>DASRRY010000001.1:0-63391 GCA_035656735.1 Usitatibacter sp.
GTCGGTGCTTGCCGAGAGCCAGAAGGTGCCACGGCCAGCTATTCCGACGAGCGAAGCGGCATGCGTGGCGGCCGGAGGGGCTTGGTCATCAATTGGTCTGCCCGGATCACCCAAGCGGTGCGACATGAAATCGACCGATGGCGGCCGCGCCTGTACCGACTCCAAGCAGTGTCAAGGTTTGTGCTTGGCGCCGGACGGCGCGAAAATCGGCAGTTCGGCTGAAGGGGCGTGCTCAAAGTATCTGCTGGACTTCGGAAACCTTCTCGAAGTGCATCAAGGAAAGGTCGAAAAGCTAAATGTCGAGTAAAGCGATGCCTAACCGCCCATTCGAACGGTCGCAACTGCCGAAGCTCGCGCTCCGCGCTCGCTTGGCGCGCCGTTCAATGAATCGTTAGCAGGCCATCTGAGGACCATCGTGGTTCGCACCCAGAACACGCCTCGTCCCGGTGCCTTTGAATGAGAGCCACCGCGCTCGTCATTTTGGCCTTGGCGGTTGTGGCGCTAGCGTCCGGCGGCCTGGGGTACGTCCTTCCCAGTTCGAAGCGTGGCAACGCTACTTCAAACAGCGTGGAAATACTTCACAGCAAGCTTCGGGCGGCCGTGGTTATCATCGCCGCATGTGTTCTTGTGGCGTCATCCATCGTCGCATACCTTTACTAGGGCTAATCGAGATGCCTGCTAACAACGAGCTCGACCGGAACGGAAACACCATGCGTGGCCGCAGCGAGCGCGCGCACGAAATGCTGCGCGCTCGCTGCGGAAGAGGCGGCGTGGCCGTCCGGTCAGCAAGTCGTTAGAAGTCAAATGCCACTGCGTCATACGCCACGAAACGTCGATAGGCTCGGGAACCCCATATGTGTCGGAGACTTCGTTCGTGTCTCGAAGCACCTCGGTGGCCCATTCGCGCATCGTGAATATCGTGGGCTATTTCGCAAGTGCGCGGGCCGGGTATTCGCCGTCGCAGGTTGGGACGCAACAGGTCAAGCGTGGCTTCGACTCAGGCGCGGGGAAGTAATTTCGGTCGAGCCCTCATTACTTGCTGTGGTTCGTCGGGGGCGCAAACGTATGGAGTCGTGGAGTCACATTTGACTTCTAACCATCAATTCAACCGGACGCAACGGCCAAGGCTCGCGCTTTGCGCTCGCTTGGCGCGCCGGTTAATACATCGTTAGGCTGCAATGCGTGCGAGCGTCGTCACAGATAGTGCAGGTGCTCTTATCCTCGCTGGAGCGATTGTTGGGTATTTCTCACCAGTCCCGGGCAGCTTTTGGGGCAATACCTTCTTTGGGATTCCCTACTCAATTGCCCTTTTTGCGATGCCGTTAGCGGCCGCCGCTTGCGCCGCAGCGGCTTGTTGGCTCATTCGCCGCAGGCCAACATTGGCGAATCGAGGCGCAGTTGTCCGAGGCGTGCTAATTGGGGCAATCGCCTTCCTGCTTTTCGCCATCCTTCACGGCGTCGCGAGTGCTATCGTGGCTCTGTTTAATGGTGAAGGAGTGCGCCTCGCGGTTGTCGCCATGGCCACAATTCCACCGGCAACGGCCCTTTTCGGGGGCATTTTCATCATGCCAATTTGTTGCATCGTCGCAGTTGCCTGCGAGTGGCTGGCGGGAAAGATTGCAGCCTAACCCCGCCTTGGAGCGGACCGTGAACCGTCGTGGGCTGCGTCTGGCCGCAGCAAAGCGGTCGGTGGCCGGCCGCTCAACACATCGTTATACGGCACATGAAGCGCGCGGCTAGAAGCTACTTCACGGCTTTACGCGCCAGCGCACGGCTTGGCCGGGCGTCATCGCATCGTGACAAAGGTCGAAAGGCCGAGGCAGTTGCCGTGGCGCGCGAGGTGCTGGTCATCTTGTCGCAGCCGCACGTGGTCCGGTCCAATCCGGCGGAGTGCTCCGTACTCGCCTGTGCCACCGTTCTGCTTGAAGAGTTGTCGAATGAGCTGAAGCTACCCGGTGCTGAACCACGGGACCTGGTGGACGCGCTCCGGTGTATTCGTGCGATGGGGCCCGTGGCTGAGTTAGCTCCTTGGGTGCCATATTTGGAGGGCCGTTGTGCCGAAATATCGCCGCGTGCCGTATAACAATTCATTCAAACGGTCGCAATTGCCGGATCTCGCGCTTCGCGCTCACCCGGCGCGCCGTTTAATGCATCGTTAGACATCACCGGTGACAGCGCCCGTGGAGAATCCATTCGCCGCTCACTTCATCGCGTCTCGGAACAGAAGAGCGCGTGACGCAGAATTGCACACCATGGCCGCCAGGCCTGAACTGATCGTCAGTTTCGATTTGGACGCCGATCTTGCAAAGCGGCGCCGCCAAGGATACTTCTCGCTCGGGTTCTCGGATGTCCTGGCAAGAGCGGGCGAACTTGGCTTCTCCAATCTCTTGGAGGATCAAGCAGCACGCGTCGGTGCCCAAGCGGTTCTTTTCTGCATTTGGCCCGCGAAGCTGAAAGCTGTGGCGAGGTTATCTAATGGCGAAATCGATCTTGAGGCTCTCGCGGCGGATCAGCCTTCTAGCTTTTCGTCAAAGAGCTACGCCGTAACGCGCGCCTTCTTCTTGGCGCGGAGTTCCAAGGGGAAGGTTGATGTCTAACACTATGTCGAGCGGACGGGCCATCGGCCGCCTTTCGAGGGTGAGCAGCGTGCTGGCCCGCCGCTCACAACGTCGTTAGACGTCATGGCGAACGAGCGTCGGTTCATCCCTTCCAACATCCGAGTTCGTGTGGCGTGGGCGCTCGGCTCGGCGGCAATTGCTGCGGCATATTGCGGCATCTTCGGTCGTGGCTTTCTCGAATGGAACACCATCACGTCGTGGCTATTCATTAGTGGCGTTTTCCTCTTGGCGGTTGCGATATATGGAGCAATCGATTAATCAAAACGCGGGTGACACGACGTCTAACCACACGCTCAACCGGACCGTGGGCCATCGTGGCCGCGGCGTGGCACGCCCGCCGCACAAAGGCAGCGTGGCCGGCCGGTTACCTCGTCGTTAGAGCGCACCAATGATCAACCCGCGAGCTTCGGCGCTAATGATTGGGTTCTTCTTCGGGTTCGTGGCGCCATACGCGGTGTTTGCAATTCTTGGGTACACCGTGGCATCGGTATCAATCACGGAAAGTGGCGCACTTCCCGGATGGCTCAATCTAATTGGCTTGCTGGTCGCGTTTGGTGGCCCGGTTATGGCGGGCTACTTGGCGGCGAAGGTCGCGAAAGTCCAGCCGCTGTTCCACGGGTTATCGTCGGCATTCTTGGTCTCATCATGTTTACGTTCATCGGGCCGCTGCTCGTCTCGATCGTGTTCGGGTTGGTCGTGTTCATTCCAGGCGGTGTCGCGGGAGCGTGGCTCTGGAAAAAAGGGGCGGGCGGTGCGCTCTAACCATACGCTCAACCGGACCGGGAGCCATCGTGGTCGCGGCGTCGCACGCGCGCCGCGCAGCGGCACCGTGGTCGGCCGGTTAGCTCGTCGTTAGATGGCACTGCGAACGCGAGACATACACCGGTGAGAAATTACATCCACGCCGTACTGCTAATCGTCGGGGTCGTGATCGCGCTTTCCGGTGTACTGTGGCTCCGGGCCGCAGTCACGCTCCATCAACACATCGGTGGACTCTCGGTCGCTGCTGTCGGAGCGGCCCTTCTTTTCGCTGCATACAAGCTCAAGCCGTCCGAAACTCGCGACGACCTGGAGGCACTGGGGCAATATCTGGCGCCGTCTAAAGCGGCGCGAGGCGACAAAGCGAACCAGCGTGGCGACAATGCCATCTAACCCGCAGTTCGTGCGGACCGTGGCCAAGCGTGGGCCGCGTCTGGGCGCGGCAATCGGCAGCGCGGCCGGCCGCACAACACCTCGTTAGATCTAACAGGAAATCGAAGGATCCCGATGGCAGAGCTTCGCGAGGACTTGGCTCTCATCACGGCGAAGACGCTCAAGCACTACAACGAACGCGCCGCCGAATTCTGGGAGGGCACGCGCGACCACGATGTTAAGCAGAACGTCGAGGCGCTGCTGCGGCACATTCGCGGCTCGCCACCGCTGCGCATACTCGATTTCGGCTGCGGCCCGGGGCGTGACTTGATGACGTTTCGTGCGCTAGGCCACGACCCGATCGGCCTCGAAGGCTCTCCGCCGCTTGCCGCCATGGCACGAGAGCACAGCGGATGCGAAGTCTGGGAACAGGATTTCCTCGCACTGAGGCTTCCCGCGGGCCGCTTCGACGGCATCTTCGCCAACGCCTCGCTGTTCCACGTGCCATGCAAGGAGCTGCCGCGGGTATTGAGCGAATTGCATGCCACGCTCAAGCCCGATGGCGTGCTCTTCACTTCGAACCCCCGGGGGAATAACGAGGAGGGCTGGAACCGCGGACGGTATGGGGCGTATCACGACCTCGAATCATGGCGTGCGTTTCTCGAGCGCGCGGCTTTCACGGAGTTGGAGTACTACCATCGTCCATCGGGGTTACCGCTTGAGCAACAGACCTGGCTTGCGAGTGTTTGGCGGAGGAGCGGTGTACCCGGTGAGATCTAACAACGCGTTCGAGCGGACTGGGGGGAGCAGCGTGGGCGGCGTCTGACCGCGGCACCGGCATCGTTGCCGGCCGCTCAGCTCGTTCCTTAGACCTACGCGCGGTCGGCTTGCGATATGCATACAAAGTATGTATGCTATCTACATGCCGCTGGACCACGATCCAGTCAAGGCTACGGCCAACCTCAAGAAGCACGGTGTTTCGTTCGCTGATGCAGAGGGCGTGCTGTTCGATCCGATGGCACTCACGATCGAGGATGTGAGCTCCTTTGACGAGCCGCGCTTTGTCAGCATCGGGCTTGGAAGCGCCGGCGAAGTGCTGGTGGTCGTCTACACCTATCGTGGTAATGAACCGCGCCTGATCTCGGCTCGCCGAGCAACGCGAAGAGAGCGAAAGACCTATGAAGGCTGAATACGACTTTTCGAAAGGGAAGCGTGGCGCGGTCCTTCCTCAAAAGGGGAAGACTCGCATCTCGATTTTCATCGATAACGCCATCCTGGCTGAATTCCGTGCGCGAGCGGAGAAGGCGGGCACCGGCTATCAAACCATGATGAACGAAGCACTGGGCGCCTACCTCGCGAAGGCCGACGTACCCGTCACCGAACAAGTCCTTCGCCATGTGCTGCGCGAGGAGATGCCGGAGTACCTTCGAGGTCTAACAATGCGTTCGAGCGCACAAGAGGCGGGCGACGCATCCCCGCCGACCCGCCGCCGCACAACGGGTCGTTAGACGTCACCTCGCGGATCGTATTGGCACTGGAAGCGATGATTGACCGCGAACAACTCCATCGGGACGGTTACGCCCTGCTCCGCGGGGCGATTCCGGCCGAATGGCTGGATGACCTACGCGCCTCGTTCGATGCGGGCGCGAAACCGTCGGACCAATGGCCGATACCCCGCCAAGTGAGCTGGCGCCATTCGTTGGTGGATCTCGATTCGAAGGTGCAGGCCGTGTGCCGCCTGCCGAAGATGCTGGCCGTGGTTGGCGAGTTGATCGGCGAACGGTTCTTCCTCTCGCAGGCGGAGGGCCGTGAGCCCTTGTTGGGCGGCGGCCATCAGGCACTGCATCGCGACCTGTCGGCCCAGCGGCCCGGCGATTCGGTGAACGCCTTGGCTTATCTCGACGACTATGGTGCGGAGAACGGCGCGACTCGTATCGTCCCTGGAAGCCATCGCCCTGGGCAAGGTGAACTGCTCGATTTCAATGATGAGTCCCGCTCGGTGCAGCTATTGGGCTCCGCCGGCGACATCCTGGTGTTCGATGCTGATCTGGCCCATGCGGCCGGCCTGAACTCGACCGGTGCGCGCCGTCGATCCATCCTGATCTGCTATTTCACCGAGTCGCTCTACGCCTCGCACCTCGAAACGGCGAAGCTCCGCAGCATTCGGATGGATACGACCGACCGATTCGATCCGTTAGACGGCTAAATGCTTATGTCGGAATCGCTGCCTCTCGAGGTCACTGTTCGCCCGGCCGCGCCCAAAGATGAGAAGCGCTGGCGCGAACTGTTCGAGGGCTACTGCCTCTTCTACAAGCGCCCCCTCTCGGAGCCGCTCACCCGCCACACATGGGAGCGCATCCTGGATGGCGCGTCGCCTGTCCATGCGATCGTCGCGGAGGATCGAAACGACGGCGTCATCGGCATCGCCAACTATGTGATCCACGAGCACACGCTCGGGCTTACGCCCGCCTGCTACCTCGGGGACTTGTTCGTCGATCCCACGCATCGCGCGGCCGGCGTGGGGAAACAGCTGATCGACTGGCTGGCCGCCGAAATGAAACGCCAGGGCTGGTCTCGTCTCTATTGGCATACCAGGCTGAACAACTACCGGGCCCGCGGCCTGTACGACAAGTTCACGCCGCATAGCGACTTCGTTCGCTACACCGTGTATCCGGAAGCGTGAGGATGACCGGGTGCGATGGAGGCATATCAATGAACATCTCCCGGTTCAAAACTGCGTGAAGCCAGACGCTGTGATCATCCGTCCTGCAGAAATAGGTGACGTGCCGCCTATGCTCGCCATATACGCGCCATATGTCGAAGGCTCGACCATATCGTTCGAGCGCGAAGTGCCTTCAGTCGAAGAGTACGGTGCGAGAGTCAAGAAATACCTTGAAGGGTGGGCCGGCGTCGTTGCGGAAGATGACCTTCAAGTATTGGGATATGCCTATGGGTCGGCTCATCGCGAGAGAGCCGCATACAGGTGGTCGGTTGAAACAACCGTCTACGTTGCCCAATACGCTCAGCGACGTGGCATCGGCAGGAGGCTTTATGCCGCATTGCTCCCAAAGCTGGCCGAACTTGGGTACTGCAATGCCTATGCCGGTGTAGCCTTGCCCAACGCGGCAAGCATAGGATTGCATGAGGTCATGGGATTCAGGCGTATCGGCACGTTCCCTCGGGTGGGGCGAAAGTTCAATCGATGGTGCGACGTCGCGTGGTTCCACCTTCCGTTGCGAGAAGCGCCGGTTGAAGAGGTGGACGGTGCGGCCTAACAGGTTGTTCGACACGGAGCCCACAAGTGCGTCCGCGCCTTTGGCGCTCCGGGTTCGTGTGCGCCGGTCAACGCTAACGTTAGCCAGCTGACATGCGATCGTGGCGGTTTCTGATCATCGTCGCGGCACTACTGAGCGGTTGTGTGGAATCAACCTTCGACCTCTCATCCGATTCGCGGCTGCCTGAGTGGTTTTCCCTTCCATCTGGCTTATCCCGGGGCGATGTTTCAGTGAAGCTCACATACCTCGCACCATCACGGTCCTCAGACGATGCAGTTCTCGAGCTCCGGCGTAAGGACGGCGTGCTCCTTTCGAAGGTCACCGGCCAGTTCTGTTGGCACCCGGCAATGGAATCAATGAAGAACAAGTATGGCGGCTTCGATCCCGGACTTCAGGTGCGCTTCGCATACATCCGGGCTGGAGGCAAAATTGAAGTGGTGGAACACACCTCTGGGCCTGTATTCCGAATCAACGAACAGCCTGCTCTTCGAAAGGCTGCGTTGGCGACGCCGACGTGCGACAAGGGCTAATTGCGCACCGACATGCCGCTCAATCCACTCCGAGAACGCGACTATGTGGTCGCCTGGGTGCTTTTCCTTCTCGTTGGCGGTGTGGGAGGGGCTGTCCTTGGCGGCTTGGCTGGCGGCGTCATTGGGACCGTCGCGACAGCTCTTGGGATTGCGGTTGGCGACGTAATAGGATTGATTCGAGTAGCCGGTGGTATAGCTGGCCTCGCGATGTCCTATCTGGCGTTCCGGTACATAGTCAACCAATTCATCGGGCGAAAGATCAAAGCTGCGGACAGGTAGACGCTGAACACGTTCTTTGCGAGGTCGATCCCCACCGTAGTAATCTTGCCTATGACTTCGCTCCTGAGCCGCACGATATGAGGACCGAGCAGTGGAGCGAGATCGATCCGCACGTCCAGCCGATTCGAATCGCATGAGGCGTCGACTCATCATTCTGCATCTCTTGCTCGCGGCGGGCTTCGCCATGCTTGCCGTGTTGTCCTTTGTGGTCATGTTCAAGGTGGGGGCGCCGGTGTTCTTGTCCGGAGCAATCGGATGCACCGTGGCGCTTCGCGTCCTTGGTGAACGTTGGACGCGGCGTCGTTAGCCGGGCGAGTGATGAAGTTCACCAGTGTGAAGGACATCGTGGCGAAGGCGGCGACCATGAAGGCGTACGTACGCGAGGCCATCGCGGCCGAGAAGGCTGGGCTGCCATGAAGTCCCGCCTGGATCCGCGCGCGATGCGCCGTGCGTTCGCAAACCAGATGGTCGCCGGGTTGAGGGTGGTATGGCCGATCCTCTCGGGGCTCCTGGCGGCAATCGTGGCGCTCGGCGTGGTGATCGGGCTGATCGAGGGCTGGTCGTTGCAGGAGTCGGTCTATTTCGCCTTCGTGTCGGGATTGACGATCGGGTATGGAGACTTCGCGCCGAAGACCCTGGTGACGCGCGCCCTGGCGATCCTCATCGGCCTCTGCGGCATTCTCCTGACCGCCCTGGTCGCGGCGGTCGCCGTCAGTGCGCTCAACAAGGGGGGCGGAAAACAGGATGACGACACAAACGGCAAGCTGTGACTTTTGCCATTGACGCCATCGCAAAAATGCGAACGGCCTGATTACGCGCCATTGGACGTCCGCGCGTGGCGGCGGCATCATGGTCCGGCCATTCGGCACGACGAAGGAAAGGACCTCCGATGCTCGCCACCGTCGTATTGCTCCTGCTGTGCGCCCTCACGGCGATCGCGGGAGTGCCGCTGATCCTGCGGCTCATCCCGCCCAACGACTATTACGGCATCTCGACCGACAGGACGCGCTCGCGCGCGCACATCTGGTACGAGGTCAATCGCATCGCCGGGTGGTCGCTCGTGATCGCGGCGGCGCTGACCGGCCTTGCGCTCATGATCTGGACCGGGACGTTGCTCCGCCCCTTCTGGCGCCAGTTGCTGACCTACGTTTTCCTGGTCGGCGTCGCGGTCGGCACGTCGTTCTGGTACGAGCGCGAAGTCGGCGTCAACGGCCGCCGCTGGTTCACGGGCAAGAAGTCGCGCTCAGCGCACGGCGCCGCGCCGAAAGTCGAGCCGGGCCGCCACGCCAAGAGTTAGCAGGCCGAAGATCCCCAGCGGCACGAATGCCGCAGCCGCTGCGTGCGTGGCATCCCACGCCGCGCCGCCGATGATCGGGATCACGAACGCGCACAGGTAGCCGATGAGGAACATCGCGGCCGAGAGCCGCGGTACATCCTCGGGCTTTGCCATGAGCGGCGGCATCGCCAGTGTCAGGATCAGCAGGAACGCATTGCAGAATCCGATGACGCCGGACCACGCGACGATCGCGCTCCCTGGCATGAGCACGAGCCCGCCGATGGCCGCCACGGACAACGCGTTCAGCACGACGAACGGCCCGCGCCGCATCGTGAGCTTGCGTCCGTACGCGAGCATGAGGAAGGAAGCCGGAAGCTGCATCCAGTTGAGCGCGGCGAGCGTTGCGTTCAGCAGCTCGGGCCGCCCGCGTGCGGCGAGCAATCCGGGCAGGAACGCGTTCGTCGCGTAGTAGAGGCTCGAGGCGTATCCGGCCAGCAATCCGCTGCCCCAGGTGAGCGGATCGTGCCAGTCGGGCCACCAGCGTCGCGGGTCAGCCGCGTTGCCGCGCTTCGGTTCCCGCGATCCCGGCGGGCGCAGCGACATGACGGCGACGACGAACACCGGGATCGACCACGCGGCGAGGCTCGCGCGCCAGTTGCCGTGCACCAGCGGCAGGACGAACGGTATCGTGAGCGACGCGCTGATCGCCTCGCCCACCAGGAGGCCGTTGGAGTAGGTCGCGATGCCGAGTGCCACGCGATGCGGCGTCCACTCGCGCACCACCGACGGCAGCGCCGGCTGCATGATGGCGATGCCGACACCCATCGCGAAGGTCGAGGCGAAGAGGGTAGCGGCGTCGGTGGAAAGGCCCCGCAGCGCGCCGCCCGCCGCGGTCACGAAGAGGCCCAGCGTAAGGACCCGCGCGGCACCCATCCGCGTGATGAGGAGCGAGCCCGGAATCGCCGCAAACGAGAACAGCAGGACGGGCAGGCTCGTGAGCGCGCCGATCGCCGCCTGCGAGAGCGAGAACGCCGCGTGGATCTGCGGAATGACGGGCGGGATGGCGAGCAGTGTCAGCCGCAGGCAGGCGCCCGCGAGCCACAGCAGCGCCAGCGCCTTCAAGCCGCCCGGTCGGGCAGCGCCCGCGGATCGTTGTAGCTCTGCACCTGCGTGCCGCGATAGAGGATCTTCGCGTTGCGCTCGGCGATCTCCTTGTGGAGCTGCACGAACACGGGATCCATGTCGGTGGTGGGGCGCGGCTCGTGGCCGAAGTGGTGGAACTCGTCCACGCCGCGCACGAGGGTCGCGCTGTCCTCGCCCGCGACCTGCTTGACGCTCGTCGGGATATAACGGATCGCGAAGCCGATGCGCCGGTCGTTCGACGGATTCGGCGGCGAGCCGTGCACGAGGCGCACGTGGTGCAGCGACATCTCGCCGGGCTGCAGCTCGATCGCGACGGCCTTGGCCTGGTCCACCTCGACCGCGACCTCCTGTCCGCGCGTGAGGAGGTTGTTCTTCGCGAACGTGTCGCGGTGCGGGATCTGGTCGCTCGTGTGCGTGCCGGGAATGAACTCCATCGCGCCATTGGCCTTGTTGCTCGGGGTGAGCGCGACCCAGGCGGTCACCACGTCCGGGCGGTCGAGACCCCAGTAGGTCGAGTCCTGGTGCCACGAGACGAACGCGGGATTGTTCGCCTCCTTGATGAAGAAGTTCGTGGTCCAGCAGAAGAGGTCGGGACCGTACAGGTCCTCGATCGCATCGACCACGCGCTCCTGGCGCACGAGGTCGCCCAGCCACGCGAAAAGCAGGTGCGACTTGTGGCGCAGGTCTCCCTGGAGCGGGCCGCCGGTCTTGCGCTCGAAGCTCTCGAGCCGGTCGCGGATCTCGTGCGCCGCTTCCGGCGACATGACGCGGATCGGGAAGACGCAGCCGTCGCGGTGGTATTGGTCGACCTGCGCCTGGGTGAGGATCTTGGGCATGGCTTGGCTCCTTGCGCGGCGCATCAGGCGCCGCCGGTGATGACCTTCATGACCTCGGGCGGAAACGTGTCGCCCGGCTTGCCTTCGTACAGGATCTCGCCGCGCTCGAGGACATACAAGCGATCGGCGTATTCCGGAATATGGTGCACGTTCGATTCGGCCATGAGCACGCCGTGGCCGAGGCGGCGAATGGAGGCGATGCCCTCGGTGATGACGGGGATGATCGCGGGGGAGAGGCCCTCGAAGGGCTCGTCGAGCAGCAGCAGCTCCGGGTCGAGGGCCAGCGCGCGGGCGATCGACACCATCTTGCGCTCGCCGCCGGAGATCTGGTCGCCCGCCCGCCTGCCGTACTGGCGCAGGTTCGGGAAGATCTCGTAAGCCAGGTCGATGCGCTCCCTGGCCGGCCGCTTGCTGGCACGCGTCCACGTCGGGAGCTCGATGTTCTCGGCGACCGTGAGATCGGCGAAGACCTGGCTCTCCTCGGGCGAGTAGCCCACGCCCGCCTGCGCGATGCGGTGGGTCGCCATGCCGACGAGCGCCTGGTCCTTGAAGTACACGTCGCCCGAGATCGGCCGCAGGTAGCCCATGATCGTGCGGAAGGTCGTGGTCTTGCCCGCGCCGTTGCGGCCCACGAGGCAGACCAGCTCACCGGCCGACACGCGCATCGAGATGCCGCGCAGGATCAGGCTGCCCTGGATGCTAACGGCCAGGTTCTCCACGCGCAGCATCAGGCCGCTCCCCCGGCCAGGCGGCCAACGCGCTTGCCGACGATGGCCGCGACGATCTCGGGGTCGGAGAAGAACGCGTCCGGTGCGCGGTCGGCGAGCACGCGCCCGGCCTGGATCGCCACGATGCGCGTCGAGTACTCGGCCACGAGGTCCATGTCGTGCTCGACCAGGATGATCGACTTCACACCCGCCTTGCGCGCGGCATCGACGACGTTGCGCATGAGGCCGTGCTTGTCGCCGCTGGACACGCCGCTCGTGGGCTCGTCCAGCAGGATCACCTCGGGCGACAACGCGAATGCGCTCGCGATGTCGAGGAGCTTCTTTTCGCCCTGGGAGAGCAGGCGCGACTCGGTGTGGAGCTTGCGCTCGAGGCCGAAGATCCCGGCGACCTCTCTGACCCGCGCGTTCACGGCCGCGTCGTTCGCGACCGAGCTGAAGAACCGCATCGACTTGTTCGTTTGCGACACCACCGCGACGGCGATCGTCTGGGCCACGGTCATCGCCGGGAAGATGTGCACGAGCTGGAAGGCGCGCGCCATGCCGTGCTTGGCCAGCATCACGGGCCCGATGCCCGCGATGTCCCGGCCCTTGAAGCGCACGTGCCCGGAGGTGGGCGGCAGCAGGCCCGTGAGCAGGTTCACGAGCGTCGTCTTGCCCGCGCCGTTGGGACCCACGATCGACACGAGCTCGCCTTCCGCGACGGACAGGGTGACCCCGTCGATCGCCACGAAATCGCCGTAACGCTTGCGCAGGTCGATCGCCTCGAGCAGCGCGCTCACGGCGTGCTCCGATGCAGCCGGGCCCACATGCGCTCGAAGAGCCCCGCGAGCCCGCGCGGGAAGAGCACCACCAGGATCACGAGGATCACGCCCAGCCAGAAGCGCCAGTATTGCGTGAGGTCCATGAGCTGCGCCTTGAGGAACACGAACGAGAAGGCGCCGATGACGGGGCCCAGGAAATTGGCGAAGCCGCCCAGCACCGTCATGAAGACGAGCTCGCCCGAGTGCGTCCAGTACGCGAGCTCGGGATCGGCCTGGCCGGTGTTGACGGCGAGCATCACGCCGCCCACGGAGCAGTAGAGCGCGGAGATGGCGAAGGCGATGAGGCGGAAGAAGCGCACGCGCACGCCCAGGTACTCGCTCTTGCGCCGGTTCTCGCGTGTCGCGACCAGGTGCAGGCCGAAGGGCGAATTCACCAGGCGCCACATGACGAACCCCAGGATCGCCAGCAGCACCACGCAGTAGTAATAGAACGGCCCGATGAGATAAGCCGTCTTGTCCATTTCCTTGAAGGCGTGCCCGAGCAGCGTCGGCCGCTCCACGCGAATGCCCGTATCGCCGCCCGTGATGTTGTAGAACTTGAAGAGGAAGGAGTGGAAGAGCATCCCGAAGGCGAGCGTGAGGATGCCGAAGAAGATCTTCACGTAGCGCACGGAGAGGAGCGCGATCGGGATCGCGACCGCCACCGCGACGGCGCCCGAGACCAGCAGGATCAGCTCGAAGCTCTTCACGCCCATCCGGCTGGAGAGCACCGCCGCGCCGTAGCCGCCGATCGCGACGAAGAGCGCGTGGCCGAAGGAGAGCAGGCCGGTGTAGCCGAAGAGCAGGTTGTAGCCGAGGAGGGCGACGGCATACGCGATCGCCGGCAACACGAGCGTCACGCTGTACGGCGAGAGGAAGCTGGGCAGGGCGGCGATGGCGGCCAGCCCCACGAGTGCCAGGATCGCCTTCATTCCATCGGCTTCCCGAAGAGCCCGCCAGGACGAACGATGAGGATGGCGATGACGACGAGGTAGATCGAGAGCATCTCGAGCTCGGAGTAGAACGAGATCGCCGCGGCGCGCATGAGGCCCACGATGAGCGCGCCCACGAGCGCGCCGCGCATGCTGCCCAGGCCGCCGATCACGACCACCGCGAAGGCTTCCACCACCAGCTCCACCGGCATGTCGAGCGTCGCGGCCGCCGTCGGCACCACGAGGGCGCCGCCCACCGTGCCCAGAACGGTGCCGAGAGTAAAGACGCTCGCGTACATCCAGCGCACGTTCACGCCGAGCGCCAGGCTCATCTCGCGGTTCTCGGCGGTCGCGCGCAGGATGCGGCCGAAGCGCGTCTTCTGCAGGAACGTGCCGAGCCCCAGCGCGATCAGGATGCTGGCGAGGATCACGAGGACGTTATACGTCGGCACCTGGATGGCGCCGGCCTTCAGCTTGCCGTACGTCATCA
Organism: Usitatibacter sp.; assembly: GCA_035656735.1. GTDB lineage: Bacteria > Pseudomonadota > Gammaproteobacteria > Burkholderiales > Usitatibacteraceae > Usitatibacter. The sequence goes on from DASRRY010000001.1 coordinate 14,039, forward strand.
CGAGGTCGCCCAGCTGCTGCGGATCCGCGCCCCAGAAGAAGCGCAGGATGTCCTGGAACATGAGCACCAGCGCGAACGTGAGGAGGAGCTGGAACGCCTCGTCGCGGTGGTACACGGTGAGGAGCAGCGCCTCGATGAACGGGCCGATGAGGCCGAGCAGGAGCCCCGCCGCGAGCAGCACGGGCAGGAACAAGCCGGGCGGCATTCCCGCCGCGATCGCCCAGTTCACCGCCGTGATGCCGAAATAAGCCCCGAGCGCGTAGAACGACCCGCACGCGAGGTTCACGATCTTCTGCACGCCGAAGACCAGCTGCAGGCCGGCCGCCACGAGGAAGAGAACGGCGGCGTGGAAGACGCCGCCGATCATCACGTCGAGAAACGCCGTCATCGGGGACGGACCCTGGCCGTTGCCTTGGGAGAGACGGGGGACGGACCCCGAAGGCAAAGACAGCGGCGGGGGTCCGTCCCCATCACAGCTTGATGTTCGCCGTCTTGATCCACTCCCAGAAGTCCTGCCCCGGACCTTTCTGCAGCTGGTCCGAGTACATGACGTCCACCGTGCCGAGCGTGGGGAAGTCGTACTTGTTGTCGTGGGTCGTGATGCCCTGGTAGAAGGTCTGCTCGGCGATGTGGTCCTTGCGCATCGCGCCCGGCCCGCCCAGCGACTGCACCTTCACGCCTTCCATCGCGCTGATCACGTCCTCCTTGCCCGGCCAGCCGCCCTTCGCCTTGTGCGCGGCCTCGACACCCGCCTTGTAGACCGCCATCGCGAAGAACGCGCGGTCGGCTTCCCAGTTCGGGTAGTCGTTGTACTTCTCGTGGTACTGCTTCACGAACTGCTTCTGCAGTTCGCTGCCCTTGGCGTAGTCGAAGTAGAGCGTGTTGTGGCCGAAGATCATGCCGGGGGGCGTGAAGCTCTTCTTGAGCGCGGTGTGCTGGAAGCCCGCCGCCGGGAAGACGAACTTGGTCTTGCCGTCCATGAGTCCCGCACCGTGGGCCGTGCGCATGAAGATGGGCAGGTCGGCGAAGAGCAGCGACGAGAACACGAGGTCCGGCTTGGCCGCCTTGAGCGCCGCGACGTGCGAGTTGAGGTCCGTGGTGCCGACCTTGGGCCACTGGTCCGCGACGACCTGGTGCTCGATGTCGTACTTCTTCAGCAGCGCCTGGAACGCGGCGAAGTTGTTGCGGCCGTACGAGTAGTCGGGGTTGATGCCCGCGACCGTCTTGAACTGGCCCTTCCAGTGCTTGATCGCGAGGAGCGAGCTCATCACGGCCTCGCACTCGTTGTCCGTGCTCGAGAAGACGTAGTGCTTGTTGGGCATCGTCTCCTTCACGCCGTCCTGCGTCGTGCCGTCCCAGAAGATCACGAGGGCCTTCATGTCCTCGGCGGCGGGACCCATGGCGAGGCTCACGCCGGAGGATACGATCCCCTGCACGCAATCGACCTTGTCCTGGAGCACGAGCTTGCGCAGGCGCTCGATGGAGTCCTTGGCATTGGTCTCCTCCTCCACCACGAGCTCGATCTTGCGGCCCGCGATGCCGCCGGTGGCATTGATGTGATCCACCGCGAACTGCGTGCCGCGAAAGCCGCACTCGCCGATGGTGCCGGCGATGCCCGCCTTGGGCGCGATGATGCCGATGCGCAACGGCGTGTTCTGCGCGAATGCCGGCGCGCTGATCCACGGCTGGGCCGCGGCCATGAGGCCCGTGCCGCCTATCGCCTTCAGTACCTTCCTGCGCTTGCTATCCATGGTTCCTCCTCCTCTTGTCGGTGCTGCGCCCGGGGTCGTTATATGCGTCGCTACATGTGAGTCGTGTTGCGGGTGAATTTCTCGATGGCGTCGAGCAGCTTGTCGCTCGCGGCGGTGGCCGCCTCCTCGTCGCCCTTGGCGATGGCGCGGGCGATGTTGGCATGCAGCTTCGCGGTGAGCGGCATGTCCGCCGCCTGCTTGTAGTGGATGTACCAGAAACGGCGCGAGAGCGAGTGCATGAGGCTCATCGCGCCGGCGGCGAACTCGTTATGGGAGGCCGCGCTGCAGAGGGTGTTGAACTCGCGGTCCGTGCGCATGAACGAGACGTCGTCGTTCACGCGGGCCGATTCCTCGAAGCGCTTCGCCACGTCGCGAAAGCGGGCACGCTCTTCGTCGGTCGCCCGGCGGGCGGCGGTGCGGGCGATGAGGCGCTCGAGCTCGCGGCGCACTTCGAGCAGGCGTAGTTGCCGCGTGACATCGATGCCCGAGACGATGATGCCGCGGCGGGGGAGGATCGAGACCAGCCCCTCGCGTGCGAGCCGCTGCAGCGCTTCGCGAATGGGAGTGCGGCCAATTTCCAACTGCTGCGCCAGCTCCTGCTCGGAGACCGCGGTGCCGGGGGCGATTCGAAGCGTCACGATCATTTCCTCGAGGTCCGCGTACGCCCGGTCCGTGAGGCTCGTGACGCGCTCGGACAGCGCCGCATTCGCGCGCTTCCGGCTCCGCGCCGCGGGCACCTTCTTCAATGGTGCTTGCGCTTCTCGACGAGCGACACGAATTTCTCGTACTCCTTCTCGTCGACCCCGTAGCTGTGGTCGTCATCGGGGAACGTGCCGGACTTGACCTCGGAAATGTACTGGGTGATGCCCTTGACCGCGAGCTCGGTCATGTTGGCGTAGCGCTTGGTGAACTTGGGCTTGAAGTCGGTGAAGACGCCCAGCAGGTCGTGGCAGAGCAGGATCTGGCCGTCGGTGCCGACGCCCGCGCCGATGCCGATGGTCGGGATCTCGAGCTGCTGCGAGATCACGCGTGCGATCTTGGCGGGCACCGCCTCGAACTCGAGCATGAAACAGCCCGCGTCCTGGATGGCAAGCGCGTCCTCGAGGATCTTCATCGCGGTATCGGCGGTCTTGCCCTGGATCTTGAAGCCGCCGAACATCGCGACCGTGTGCGGCGTCATGCCGATGTGCGAGGCGGTGGGTATGCCGGCGCCGACCATGGCCTTCAGGATGTGCGCCTGGGATTTGCCGCCCTGGGGCTTCACCGCGTCGCACGCCGCGTCCTGCATGAAGCGCGTGGCGTTCGTGAGCGCCTTCTCGACCGTGTGATAGCTCTGGTAGGGCATGCAGCCCAGCACGAAGGTGTTGGGCGCGCCGCGGCGGATGGCCTGCGCGTGCATGACCATCATGTCCATCGTGGCGGGGATGGTGTTCGGGTGGCCGTGCGCGATCATGGCCAGGCTGTCGCCCACGACGGCCACGTCGACGCCGGCCATCTCGGCCCAGCGCGCCGCGGTGTAATCGGGCACCGACATGTAGACCATCTTCTCGCCGCTGTGCTTCGAGTCGAGGATTTCCTGCAGCGTGCGCTTCTTGCGCGCGGGCGGGGCGGGCTGGGGCGACGACAAGGGGTCCTCCGTGCATTTGTTGTGCGGGATCGCCCGTACGGACGACGCCCGGTGCCTTGACAAGCGCACTGGTCGACAACTAATATATCAGTGATATTTGATCCGCATCAAGAGGGGATGTTGCCATGATGACCGAACGGCAGCGCAAGTTTCGCGAGCAGTACGTCGCCAACATCAGCCCCTGGTACAACGGCCTGCTGCACATCGTCGTGACCTACGGCGTGGGCATCGCCGCCATCGCGTGGTGTGTGAGCCGCATGCAGGACTCGCGCTGGGAATGGCTCCTCATGATTCCGGTCGCGATCGCCGGCAACTTCGTCGAGTGGGGCATGCACCAGCACGTGATGCACCGGTTGAAGAACGTCTGGGCCATCCGCGCGATCTACGACCGCCACACGCGCCAGCACCACCAGTACTTCACGGACAACGACGTCACGATCCACTCGACGCGCGAGTTCCGCATCGTCTTCTTTCCGTGGCGGCTGCTCGTGACGCTCGGCGCGGCGGGAGGGCTGCTGGGTTGGCTCACGTCGCTCATCTGGAACGCCAACGCGGGCTATGTCGTGTTCATCACGATGATGGGGCACTACCTCGTCTACGAGACGCTGCACTTCTTCTGCCACATCCCGGAGAATCGCTGGCTGCGCTACATCCCGTTCGTGAACACCATCCGCCGCCACCACACCGTGCACCACAACATGGGCGTGATGATGCATGTGAACATGAACCTCACGTTCCCGATCGCCGACTGGGCTCTCGGCACGAGCGACCTGAATCGCGGACTCCTGGGCCATCTCTTCAACGGCTATGACGACAAGCACATGAAGGAAGAGTTGAAGCCCATCATGGCGCGCTTCCGCACCGCCGAGACGCAAGCCCAGCGCTGCACGCTCGAGGGGCCGGTGCTGGACGCGGAGGAGGCGAGGATCGTTTCGCGGGCGGTGAGCCACGCGTGAAGCGCCGCATGAGCCGCGGCATCGTGGAGACGCGTAGTCCGGTCCCGTTCGATGAGACGCTCGAGCGGTTGCGTGCCGCTTTCGCGGAGCGTGGCCTGCGCATCTTCGCGCAGATCGACCAGCAGGAGGCCGCGCGCGAGGCGGGACTCGATATGCCGCCGACGACGCTCATCCTCTTCGGCAACCCGCGGGCCGGCACGCCGCTCATGATCGCGAATCCCGCATCGGGCCTGGACCTTCCGCTCAAGGCTCTCGTGACGGAACGCGAGCCGGGCGAGGTGTGGGTGAGCATGAACACCGCTTCGTACCTGATCGAGCGGCACGAGCTGCCGACGGCGCTTGCCGCGAACCTCGCGCCTGCCGAAGCCCTTGTTGCCGCCGTACTTCGCCCTTGAGCGCCGGCTTGACGTTCTAAAGTGTCATCCGGGCGTGTTGGTATTTCCGGGATGGACCCATGACGAAGCTGCCTGACTTCACACGCTGAACCGGCATGGCTCTCCGGCGCATGGACAACGTCGGCATCGTCGTGGAGTCCCTCGATGCCGCCATCTCCTTTTTCACTGAGCTTGGCCTCACGCTCGAAGGGCGGGCGACGATCGAAGGAGAATGGGCCGAGCGCATCACCGGGCTGCGCCCCATGCGCGTCGAGATTGCGATGATGCGCACCCCGGACGGTCACAGCCGCCTCGAGATTTCGCGATTTCTCACCCCGCCCGCAATCGCCGATCACCGCAACGCCCCGGTGAACGCCCTGGGCTACCTGCGCATCATGTTCACCGTGGACGATATCGACGACACGCTCGCGAGGCTCCGCAAGCACGGCGCGCAACTCGTAGGCGAAGTGGTCCAGTACGAAGACGCGTATCGGCTCTGCTACATCCGCGGCCCCGAAGGGCTTCTCATCGGGCTCGCCGAGCAGCTCGGCTGAAGCGCCTCGGATATGAACTGAAGCGGTCATGCCGCGGGCCGCAGCGTAAAATGTCAGCATGAATCCCGAGACCCAGCGCGAGCGCGGCACGCGTCCCGCGGACCGCATCCAGACCTTGGGAGAGGAGATCGCCAACGCGATCAGCCACGGCATGGGCCTGCTGCTGGCAGTGGCATCGCTCCCGATCCTGGTGCAGTTCGCCTCGACCCGTGGCGGCGCGGCCAGCGTCGTTGGAGCCACGCTGTTCGCGGCGACGATGATCCTGCTCTACCTGGTCTCGGCGCTGTATCACGCGCTCCCGGCCGGACGTGCGAAGGCCTGGTTCAACCGGCTCGACCACGCGGCAATCTACGTCTTCATCGCGGGCAGCTACATGCCGTATCTGCTGGGCGTTCTCCGTGGCGCGTGGGGCTGGACGCTCTTCGGCATCGTCTGGAGCGCGGCGGCCTTCGGTGTGGTGGCCAAGATGTTCAACCGGCTGCGCCATCCCATGTGGTCGACGGGCTTGTACGTGGCGATGGGCTGGGTCGCGCTGATCGCCGCCGCCCCTCTCATCGAGCGGTTGCCGCCCGGCCCACTCGCCTGGCTCGTCGCGGGGGGCTTGAGCTACACGGTGGGCGCGGTGGTGTTCCTGCTCGACTCGAAGGTCCGCTATGCCCACTTCGTCTGGCATCTCTTCGTCGTGGCCGGAAGCACCTGCCACGTTTTCGCGGTGTTGGCCCAGCACTCCTGACCGGGGGACGAACCATGTGCAGGAACATCAAGACGCTGTTCAACTTCGAGCCTCCGGCCACTGAAGCGGAGATCCGCGATGCGTCGCTGCAATTCGTCCGCAAGCTGAGCGGGTTCACTGCCCCTTCAAAGGCCAATCAAGCGGCATTCGACCGGGCCGTGGAGGAGGTGGCTGCATCCGCCACGGTCTTGATCCGGTCCCTCGTGACCCAGGCGCAACCGCGTACGCGCGAGGTCGAGGCGGAGAAGGCGCGTGCGCGGTCGGTCATGCGATTCAGGCAGCCGCCCGATTTGTCTTAGCGCCGCCGCACGCTTCCGCTACAATCCCGCGGTCTAGACAAGGGGGGCCGCGCCCACGCCGGCTCGCGTCGGCGATTCAGGGCGAGCCAGGCGCGGGACGCAACGGTGAGGCACAACTCGATCCTCGAGTACGCGCACTTCCGCTGGTTCAAGGGCGGCCTCGTCCTGTGCGCCCTCGCGGCAGCCGCCTACCTCTGGCACCGGCCGCCCATCAAGCCCAATGGCGGCACCTGGCTGGGCTACACGCTCGGCACCATCGGGGCGATCCTCATCCTCTGGCTCATGTGGTACGGCGTGCGCAAGCGCCGCTACCGGTCCACGTCGGGGACGGTCCAGGGCTGGCTCTCGGCGCACGTGTACCTCGGCACCGCGCTCGTCTTCGTGGCCACACTCCACACCGGATTCAACCTCGGATGGAACATCCACACGCTGGCTTACGTGCTGATGCTCCTCGTCGTGGCGAGCGGCATGTACGGCGTGTACATGTACCTCCGCGTGCCGCCCGCGATGACCGAGAACCTCGGTGAGGAGACGCTCGCCTCGGTGATGCTGCGCATCTCGGACATCGATCGCGAGATGCGGACGAAGGCCATGTCGCTGCCCGATGCGCTGCTGTCGCTGGTGGACTCGTCGATCAGCGGGACGCGGCTCGGCGGCACCTTCACGCGACTCGTGACCGGGCGCGATCCCGGTTGTGCCACGGCGGCGGCGGTCAACCAGTGGCCGACCGCGTCGCGCGGGCTCTCGGGCGCCGCGGCCAACCTCGAGCGGGAAACCTTCGGCCTGCTCCTCGAGAAGCAGCAACTGCTCGAGCGCGCGCGCCGCGACCTGCGCCACAAGGCCGTGCTCGACCTCTGGCTCTACGTGCACGTGCCGCTCGCGTTCATGCTGCTCGCGGCACTCACCGCGCACATCGTCTCCGTCTTCATCTACTGGTGACCGGGTGAAGCTCCTCGTCGTCGTGCGCGATCCCAAGGCCGGCACGCCGGCGAAGAAGACGGTCACGGGCGAATGGGTGCGCGTCGGGCGCCATGCCGCCTCGGAGATCTTCCTGCCCGACCCGCGCGTGGCGCTCGCCCAGGGAATGATCGTCTGGCGCGACGGCCTGGTCTATCTCGAGGGCGAGGCGGGCGTGGTCACCCGCGGCGGCACCACGCACAAGGCGGTGCGTTCGGTGCGGCTCAAGCCGGGCGAGCCGATCGACGTCGGACCGTATCGCATCGAGGCGATCGACGCGCCGCCCGGCTACGACGGTGCGGTGAGCGTCGAGCTCGCCCATGCGCTCGACTCCGCACCGGATCTCGCCGCGCGCGCCTCGCGGCTGACGTTGGCCTCCGTCGGCCTCACCAAGCGACGCATGGCATGGCTCACGTTTTTCGCCATCCTGGCCATCTGTTTACTGATTCCCGCGGGGCGCGTGCTGCATCTGCCGTGGGGCGGGTCAGGGCAGCACATCGGGCTCACCGACCGGCTGTGGGACCCGGGGCCGGTGATGCTGGCCCACCAGCCCATCGGCAGCAAGTGCAGCGCGTGCCACGAGGTGGCGTTCGTGCATGTGCGCGACGCCGCGTGCCTCGAGTGCCACGGGAAGACGGCGCGGCACGACGGCGACGTCGCGGCGCAGCATGTCGCGCTCTTCGCGGGCTCGCGCTGCGGCAGCTGCCACGTCGAGCACCAGGGGGCGAAGGCGACCTTTCGCGACGACGACAGCTTCTGCGTCGCGTGCCACCGCGACATTCACGGGAAGGCGCCCGAGGCGCGGTCGCTCGACGTGAGCGACTTCGCGCGGGACCACCCGGCATTCCGCGTCACGTTGCGCGACGGGGATGGCATGCGCCGCGTAAGGATGTCCGACGCGCCGCTCACCGAGCCCACGGGCCTCAAGTTCCCGCACGAAAAGCACCTCGATCCGAAAGGCGTGAAGTCGCCGGCGAAGGGCCGCGTGAAACTGGAGTGCGCCACCTGCCACGTGCCGGACGCGTCGCGACGTTCCTTCGAGCCCGTCTCGTTCGAGAAGCGCTGCCAGGAGTGCCACTCGCTCCAGTTCGAGCCCGCCGTCACCGCGCGCCAGGTGCCGCACGGCAAGCCCGCGGACGCCGTCACCGTGATCGACGAGTTCTACGCGAACCTCGCGCTCAAGGGGACGCCCGATAGCTTCCAGAAGGCCTTCGGCGTGCCGGGGGAAGGGCTCTTGCGGCGCGTCGGCTCGCCCTCGGATGACCAGCGGCGCAATGCGCTCGCCGCCGCCAGCCTCAAGGCGCATCGCGTGGCCACGGACCTGTTCGAGGTGCGCGTGTGCAAGCAATGCCACGAGGTCTCGCGAACCGGGACGAAGGGCGCTGCTTTCGCCTGGGACGTGGCTGCCGTGCACGCCAGCCCGGCGCGCATGCCGCATGCGCGCTTCGACCACAAGGCCCACGCCTCCACGAAGTGCGCGGATTGCCACGACGTGGCGCATTCGAAGCACGTGTCCGATGTGGTGATGCCCGGCATCGCGAAGTGCCGCGAGTGCCACGGCGGCTCGCGGCCGGCGGACGGGAAGATCACCTCGAACTGCATGCTGTGCCACGGGTTCCACGATGGCGACAAGCCGTGGAAAGACCATGCGAGCTGACCTGCGATGGCTCCTGATCCCGGCCGCCCTCGCTTTGGCGGCGTGCGGCGGTGGTGGAGGCAACGGCGGATCGGCCGGTGCCTCGGCCCCTTCGACGTCCGCGGCCTCGCTCGATGTGGGCGATGTGCAGCGAATCGTCGCGCAGGCCGTGGCGGAGTCGCAGGCGCGTGGTGCGGCGGCGCATGTCGTGGTGGTCGACCGGGTCGGCAACGTGCTCGCCGCCTTCCGCATGCCGGGCGCCCCGGACAGCGTCGCCATCTCGAGCGGGCTGGGGGTTCATGGCGGCCTCGACGGCATCGCGCGTGGCACCATCCCGGCGTCCCTCGCTGCCATCGCCAAAGCCGTGACCGCGGCTTATCTCTCGTCCAACGGCAATGCGTTCTCGACGCGCACGGCGAACCAGATCATCCAGGAGCACTTCGACCCGCAGGAAGCGCACCAGCCCGGCGGGCCGCTCTACGGCGTGCAGTTCTCGCAGCTCACCTGCTCCGACATCATGCGCAACCAGCCGCAGCACGGGACCATCGGGCCCAAGCGCTCGCCGCTGGGCCTCGCGGCCGATCCGGGCGGGCTGCCGCTCTACAAGAACGGCGTGCTCGTGGGCGGCGTGGGCGTCGAGGCGGACGGCCTCTACACGATCGACCGCGACATCACCGACCTCGACGACGACCTCGAGGAGCACATCGCCGTCGCGGGCACGAGCGGATACGCGGCGCCGGCGGACATCCGCGCCGAGCGCATCACGGCCGACGGCCGCACCTTCCGCTTCGTCGACTCCGAGCAGCTCGTGAGCGACCCTTCCCATGCGCCCGCATTCGGGTCGCTGGCGGGTTCCCTCGAGGGCATCGAAGGCTATATCGCGCCCGGGGCCATCGTCGCCGGGACCGCTTTCGGGAGCGCGTCGTCCGGTGTGCGGCCGGACGACGGTGCGTTCGCGGCCGCGAGCGGTTGGATCATCGCGGACGCGGCCAATGCGAACCGGTACCCGCCGCGCGGGGCCGTCGACGGAACCCTTGCCGCGCCGGACGTGCAGTCGCTCCTCGCGGGCGCGCTCGACATCGCCCATCGCGCGCGGGCGCAGATCCGCCGTCCGCTGGGCAGCTCGGCCGAGTTGAGCATCGCGGTGGTCGACCTCGACGGCAACGTCCTCGGCCTCGTGCGCACCGCCGATGCGCCGATCTTCGGCATCGACGTGGCGGTGCAGAAGGCGCGCACGGCGCTCTTCTTCTCGCACCCGCAGGCGGCGTCGCAGCTGCGCGCCGCTCCCGATGCGGTCTACGTGGGCGGCGGCACGTCGTCGATCGCGCGGTATGCCGATGCGATGCAGTCGTTCCTCGGTTCGCCCGCCGTGCTGCAGGGTGCGATCGCCTGGACACCGCGCGCGATCGCGAACCTGCACCGGCCTTATTTTCCCGACGGCATCGAGGGCACCGGGCCGGGACCGCTCTCGACACCCATCGGCTCCTGGAGCCCGTTCAACGTGGGCTTCCAGCTCGACCTCGTCAACAACCAGCTCGTGAAGGGCATCGGCGGCGATCTCAGCGAGGGATGCGCGGGCCGGCTTCCCGCGGGCGTGACGACCATCGCGGCGGACACGGGCATCGCGCGCTTGCGCAACGGCGTGCAGGTCTTTCCCGGCGGCGCGCCGATCTATCGCCCGGGCGATCGCGCGCTCATCGGCGCAATCGGCGTCTCGGGCGACGGCGTGGACCAGGACGACATGGTTTCGCTGCTGGGCGTGGGCCAGTGGTCGAACGCGGCGCACGCGAACGCGCCGGCCGACATGCGCGCCGATACGCTCGCGCCCCAGGGTGTGCGGCTTCGCTACGCGCAGTGCCCGCAAGCGCCGTTCAATGGTTCCACGGTCTCCGATGCTTGCGCGGGCCTTTAACGCCGTGGTCCTGGCCGCGCTCGCCGCGCCGTGCCTGGCCGATGAGCCCATGCCCGTCGAGCCGAGTCGCGACGACGCCGTGCAGCAGCGCCGCCCGGGTCCGAGCGAGCCCTTGCGCTACGCGCCGCCACCGCCCGATGCGAGCCAGGTGCCGCCGCCCTCTGCCGCCGCGCCGCGAGAGTCGCTGCCGGTGCCGGACCGCTGGCGCATCATGCGTTCGCTCGGCTTCGCCTATCCCTGGTACGACCCGTACCACCAGAACATGCTGAAGGGCGACCTGCCGATCGATCGCGCCGGGAGGTGGTTCACGAACATCGGCGTCGTCTCCGACTCGGTGGCCGAGCTCCGCCGGCTGCCCACCGCCGTGGGCCCGCAAACGACCGAGCGCGCCGGGAGCGTGGACGTCTTCGGCCGGGGCAGGCAATCGACCCTCGTGGAGACGCTCATCGTGTCGATGTCCCTCATCAAGGGCGATACGACCTTCCGGCCGCCCGACTGGGAGCTGCGCTTCGTTCCCGCGTTCAACGTGAACCGCACGCACGTCGAGGAAGTGCGCGCGGTGGACGTCGATCCGCGCGAGGGTGTCACGCGCAACGACAGCCATGCGGCCGTGCAGGAAGCGTTCGTCGAGAAACACGTGCGCAACGTCTCGGACCGCTACGACTTCGATGCGGTGCGCGTCGGCATCCAGCCCTTCACGGCGGACTTCCGCGGCTTCCTCTTCAACGACGTGCCGGTCGGCGTGCGGCTGTTCGGGACCCGCGACAACAATCAGTGGCAATACAACCTCGCGTGGTTCCGCCGGCTCGAGAAGGACACGAACTCCGGCCTGAACGACCTGGGCGCGCGGCCGCGGCGCGACGACCTGCTGGTGGCCAACCTTTATCACCAGGACTTGCCGCGGCTGGGCTTCACGTCGCAGGCGACGCTCGTGCTCGACTGGAACCGCGAGGGCGACGGCCAGTTCTACGACGACAACGGTTTTCTCGTGCGCCCCGCGGTGCTGGGCGACTCGCGCCCGCACGACTATCGCGTGGCTTATCTCGGCTATAACGGCGACGGCCACTTCGGGCGCTGGAACCTCACCGCGTCGATATACGGCGCGTTCGGCCACGACGACCGCAACCCGCTCGCGCAGCGCCCGCAGTCGATCCGGGCGGGGTTCGCGGCCGCGGAGCTCTCGCGCGACTTCAACTGGGTGCGGCTGCGCTTGAGCGGCCTCGTGCAATCGGCCGACCGCGATCCCTTCGACGGCAAGGCGACGGGCTTCGACGCCATCCTCGAGAACCCGCAATTCGCCGGCGCCGACACGAGCTTCTGGATCCGCCAGGCGGTGCCGCTCATCGGGGGCGGCGGCGTGGCGCTCTCCGGACGCAACGGCGTGCTCGCGAGCCTGCGTTCGTCGAAGGACCAGGGACAGTCGAACTTCGTGAACCCGGGGCTCATGCTCATCGGGGTGGGCGCGGATGTCGACGTCCTGCCGGAGCTTCGCCTGATCGGCAATCTCTCGCACCTCTCGTTCGTGGACACGACGGTGCTGGGCGTGCTGCGCAACCAGGCGCCGCCCTCGCGCGAGATCGGATGGGACGTCTCGGGCGCGCTGCAGTGGCGGCCCTTCATGAGCCAGAACGTGGTCCTCAACGCGTCGGCCGCGGCGCTCATGCCGGGGAAGGGGCTGCGGCAGCTCTACGACGAGGACCGGCGCGGTCCGCAGTATTCGGTGCTCTTCAACCTCGTGGCGACCTTCTGATGGCGATCCCGCGAGCACGAACGATGCTGGCCGTTGCCGCGATGCTCGCGATGGCGGGCGCGAGGGCCGCCGCGCCGCCGGCTCCCGCGCAGCAGACACCGGCCCAGTCGGAGGCGAAGAGCCGCGGCTGCGTGAGCTGCCACGTCGAGACCGATCGCCACACCATGCACCAGAATCCGGGCGTGATCCTGGGATGCACCGATTGCCACGGCGGCGACGCGGCGGCGTCGAAGCCCGCCGGTGCCAGGCGCGAGGACGCGGCTTATCTCGCCGCGTTGCGCCATGCGCACGTGCTGCCGCGGGACGAGCGCGCGTGGAAGTGGCCGGCCAGCGCCACGCCGGAGCGCACTTACACGCTGCTCAACCAGGAAAGCCCGGAGTTCGTGCGCTTCATGAACCCGGGCGACCTGCGCATCGCGCGCGAGGCGTGCGGCGCCTGCCACCTGCCGGTCATCCAGGCCTCCGAGCGCAGCCTCATGGCGACCTCGGCCATGTTCTGGGGCGTGGCGGCCTATAACAACGGAATCCTGCCGTATAAGCATTCGATCCTGGGCGAGGCTTATACGCGGGAGGGCGAGGGTGCCACGCTGGTGAACCCGGTGAAGCCCGACGCTTTCTACGCTTCGAAGGGCATCCTGCCGTCGCTCACGGCGATGCCGGCCTGGGAGACGGTCGCGCCCGCCGATGTCTTCCGCGTGTTCGAGCGCGGCGGGCGCATCGCCTCGAGCCAGTTCGCGGAGACCGGGCTGCCGAATGGGAGCGGCAGCCTGCAGAAGCTGGACGAGCCGGGGCGTCCGGACTTCCGGCAATCGGTCCGCGGACCGGGCACGGGCAGCCGCATCGCCGTGCCGGTGCTGAACCTCACGAAGACGCGGTTGAACGACCCGCACCTCTGGTTCCTGGGAACCAGCGACCAGCCGGGCGACTACCGATCCTCGGGCTGCAGCGCGTGCCACGTTGTTTATGCCAACGACCGTGATCCCAAGCATTCGGGCCCGTATGCGCGATACGGCAACGAGGGCGAGACCGCCACGCGCGATCCCACGATCCCGCGTGGGGAGCCGGGACATCCGATCCGCCACGAGTTCACGCGGGCGATTCCGTCATCGCAGTGCATGGTGTGCCACATGCACCAGCCCAACGTGTTCGTGAACAGCTTCTACGGCACGATCCTGTGGGACTACGAGGCCGACGCTCCCTTCATGTGGCCGAAGGCGCAGAAGTATCCGAGCGCGGAGGAGGCGCGGCGCATCCTCGATCGCAATCCCGAGGAGGCGGCCATCCGCGGCAAATGGGGCGATCCCGGCTTCCTCAAGGACGTCGCTTCGCTCAACCCGAAGCTCAAGGACACGCAGTTCGCCGACTACCACGGCCACGGCTGGAATTTCCGCGCGGTGTACAAGCGCGACCGCCACGGTGCGCTCCTCGACAAGGACGGGCATGTCGTGGCCGACGACGATCCGCACAAGTTCTCCAAGGCGCAGCAGCTGACCTCGATCCACCTGGACCTCGGCTTCGAATGCGTCGACTGCCACTTCGCGCAGGACATGCACGGCAACGGCCACATCTACGGAGAGGTCCCCGCCGCGATCGAGATCGACTGCGCCGACTGCCACGGAACCGTGGACAAGTACCCGACGCTCAGGACTTCGGGCCCCGCCGCGGGGCCAGGCGGCTTCGACCTGTCGCTGCTCCGCACCCAGGATGGCCGCAAGCGCTTCGAGTGGCGCGGCGGCAAGCTCTTCCAGCGCGCGGCGCTCGATCCCGACCGCGAGTGGGAGATGACGCTGGTGAAGGACACGGTGACGCCGGGCAACCCGAAGTACAACGAGAAGGCGGCACGCGCCAAGCTCATGCATGCAGGCGCGGAGGGGCGGCAGGGAAAGTGGGGCATCGGGGCGCCCGACTACGCCCACGGCAACGACAAGATGACCTGCTACAGCTGCCACCTCTCGTGGACCACGAGCTGCGCGGGCTGCCACCTTCCGATCCAGGCGAACTGGAAGACCGAGCGCCACCATTACGAGGGCGGCGAGACGCGCAACTTCGCGACCTACAACCCGCAGGTGGTGCGCGAGGACATGTTCCAGCTCGGCCACCACGCCTCGGTCAAGGGCGGCCGCATCGCGCCGGTGCGAAGCTCGTCGGCGCTCGTGCTCTCGTCCACCAACGCCAACCGCGAGCGTATCTACGTGCAGCAGCCGCCGGTGTCGGCGAGCGGCTTCTCCTCGCAGGCATTCGCGCCGCACTATCCGCACACCGAGCGCAAGACCGAGACCAAGACGTGCACCGATTGCCACGTCTCGGCGGCGAACGACAACAACGCCGCCATGGCGCAGCTTCTTCTCGAGGGCACGAACTTCGTGAACTTCGTGGGCTTCAACGCGTGGCTGGGCGAGGAGCGCAACCTCGAGGCGGTCCAGGTCACCGAATGGGACGAGCCGCAGGCGGTGATCGGAAGCTACCTGCACCGGCACGCCTATCCCGACTGGTATGCCGCTCACGAGAAGCGCGACCGGCGGCTGCCCGAGGCGCACGAGCACGAATCGGGCGGCGCGGTGGGGTGCGTGGCGCTGCGAGGCGAATATCTCTATGCCGCCGAAGGAGCCGGGGGACTGCGCGTCTACGACGTGGCATCCATCGGCAACAAGGGCGTGTCGCAGCGCATCGTCACGGCACCGTTCTCGCCGCTCGGCCACGACACGCACGTCGCCTCGAAGAACGCGACCTGTGTAGCGCTTCCGACGAACCAGCCGATCAATCCCGCGCGCAATGCAAGCGAGGTGATGCGGAAGGAGAACGAGGAGCAGGCGTTCCATCCCATCTACCACTACGCGGCGATCGCGGATGCGGTCGAGGGCCTGATCCTCGTGAACGTGGATACGCTGGCCGACGGCGAGCCGCGCAACAACTTTCTCAGCCGTGCCGTGACATGGAATGCCGGTGGCGTGCTCGACGGCGCAAGCCACGTCGTGCTGGGCGGTCACTATGCTTACGTCTCGACGCCGCGCGGCATCACGATCGTGGACCTTGACGATCCGCTCAAGCCCCGCCTCGCGGCGCAGGTCGCGGTGCCCGGCGCACGGGCCTCGGCGCTGCAGTTTCGGTATCTATTCGTGGCGAGCGACGCGGGCCTGGAAGTCGTCGACGTGACGCTCCCCGGGAAGGCGCGGCTGGTGCCCGGCGCGCGCGTGCCGCTCGAGGACGCGCGGCGCGTTTACGTCGCACGGACGTATGCTTACGTGGCGGCGGGACGCGAGGGGCTGGCTATCGTCGATGTCGAGCGGCCCGGGCAGCCGCGCCTCTACATGAAGTACGACGCCGGCGGCAAGCTCGACGACGCGCGGGACGTCATCGTAGGCTCCACCAACGCCTCGCTCTTCGCCTACGTGGCCGACGGGAGGAACGGATTGAAGGTCCTGCAGCTCACCTCGCCCGATTCGCAGCCGCGCTTCTACGGCTTCAGCCCCGAGCCGCGCCCGGAGCTCGTGGCGTGGCGCGAGACCGCATCGCCCGCGACGGCGCTCTCGAAGGGCCTCGATCGCGACCGTGCGGTGGACGAGACCGGCGGACAGATCGCCGTCTTCGGCCGCATCGGCTCGCGGCCATTGAACCTGCAGGAGATGCGCAGGCTTTATCTCGATCCCGACGGCAGCGTATGGACCGTGAAGGACACGCCGTGAGGCCGCTGGCCGCCTTCGCTTCGAGCCTGCTCGCGCTCGGGCTCGCTCCGGGCGCCATGGCCGCGGAAGTCTCCGCGCCGCCGCTGCCCTACCAGGTGCAGGCTCAGCATCTGGGCGTCGTGAACTGCGCGAGCAGCCTCTGCCACGGTTCCATCTCGCCGTGGAAGGACTCGAACGTCCTGCAGAACGAGTACGTGACGTGGTCGCGCGTGGACAAGCACTCGACGCGCGCCTACCAGGTGCTGCTCGAGGAGCGCTCGCAGCGGATCGCCCGCAACCTGGGGCTGGCCGAGCCCGCCCACAAGGCGAAGCTCTGCCTGGATTGCCATGCCGAGAACCCGCCGCCGTCGCTTCGCGGCGAGCGGTTCCACACCGAGGAAGGCATCGGCTGCGAGTCGTGCCACGGCCCGGCCGAGCACTGGATCGAGGCGCACGTCGCGGCCGGCGCCACGCACGCGGGCAACGTGAAGCACGGGCTTTATCCCACGAACGAACCGGTCGCGCAGGCGCGGCTCTGCCTCTCCTGCCATTTCGGCAACAAGGACAAGTTCGTGACCCACCGCATGATGGGCGCGGGACATCCGCGCATGAGCTTCGAGCTCGACACCTTCGCGCAGACCGAGCCCGCGCATTTCGTGGTCGATGACGACTGGCGCAAGCGCAAGGGCGACTGGGACGCGGCGCGCGTCTGGGCGATCGGCCAGGCGATCGCGGCGCGCGAGCTGCTCGACGTGCTGCTCGATCCCAAGCGCAGCCATGACGGGCTTTTCCCGGAGCTGGTGGTTTTCGACTGCAACGCTTGCCATCACTCCATGCGCGACTCGCGCTGGTCGCGCGCCCTGAACACGAGCCCGGGGCGGGTGCGGCTCAACAGCGCCAACCTGCTCATGCTCGGACAGATCGCGCGGCGCGTATTGCCGGAGAGCGACGCTCGCGACTTCGAGCAGCGCATATCGGCACTGCAGCGCGCGGTGGCGGGCGACGGCGGCGACGCGACGCAATCGGCCCGGGCGCTGCGCGACGCGATCGACCCGCTCGAGGCCCGTCTCGCGGCGCGTCCGTTCGCTTCCGCCGACCTGCGTGCGATGGTGGCCGGGCTGGTGCGGGACGGCGCGAACGGGCAGTATCGTGATTACGCGGCGGCGGAGCAGGCGACGATGGCCATCGGGAGCCTCCTGAATTACCTGGGCAAGCGCGGCGAGCTGGGCGCGATGCGCGACGTGAACACGGCGCTCGATGCGGTCTACGACACGGTGAAGGATGACGAAACGTACAAGCCGGACCGGTTCCGCTCGGCACTCGCCGATCTCGGGGCGCGGGTGAACCTGCCGAGATGAGCGCGCCTGCCCCCAGGGGAGACGACCGCGCCGCCGCGGAACGGCTCGAGCTCGGCATCATCGGGTCGGGCCCGGCCGGCCTTTCCGCTGCCGCGCACGCCGCGAAGCTCGGTGTGCCGCACGTGCTGCTCGAGGCCGAGCCGTTCCTCTGCAACACGATTCGCAAGTACCAGAAGGGCAAGCACGTGATGGCCGAGCCGCAGGTGCTGCCCCTGCGAAGCCCGCTCGCGTTCCAGGCCGGCAAGCGCGAGGCCGTGCTCGATGCGTGGAGCCGTGCGACGCAAAGCCTGCGCGTGAACGTGCGCATCGGCTGCGAGGTCACGTCGATTCGCGGCGAGGATGGCGCATTCGAGATCCACACGCGCCGCGGCGAGATCTTCCCGTGCCGCAAGGTGGTGCTGGCGATCGGCGTCCAGGGCAACCTGCGCAAGCTCGGCGTGCCCGGCGAGGACCACGAGCGCGTTCAATACCAGCTCGACGACCCCGACGAGTACCGCGGCGAGACCATCGTCGTGGTGGGTGCGGGCGATGCGGCGATCGAGAACGCCATCGCGCTGGCGCCGCGCAACCGCGTGATCCTCATCAACCGCAACGAGGAGTTCGCGCGCTGCAAGGAGGGCAACCTCGCGCTCGTGCTCTCCGCGATCAAGGAAGGGCGCCTCGAGTGCCGCTATGGCACCTCGGGCAGCAAGGTCGAGCCCGGCATGGAGAGCCGCTCGCTGGAATTCCACCTCAATACCCCGTCGGGCCCCGAGACGATCGAGTGCGATCGCATCATCGCGCGCCTGGGGGCGGTCCCGCCGCGCAAGCTCGTGGAGGGTTTCGGGGTCGAGTTCCCGCGCGCCGATGCGAACGCGGTGCCCGAGCTCAGCGACACCTACGAATCGAACGTGAAGGGCCTGTACATCGTCGGCGCGCTGGGCGGATACCCGCTCATCAAGCAGGCGATGAACCAGGGCGTGGAGGTGGTGGAGTTCGCGCTCGGCCGCAGCATCGAGCCCGCCGACGAGCCGCTGCTCGCCGCCAAGTTCCGCGATTTCTCGCGCAGCATGGAGGTGGCGGAATGCCTCGACTACATCCAGCGCAATGCGCCGCTGCTGGCGGACATGAACCGGCTCCAGATGCGCGAGTTCATGCTCGAGGCCGACATCCGTACGCCCCGGCTGGGCGAGGCCGTATTCCTTCGCAACGACTACACCAATTCGTTCTTCATGGTGATCGGCGGCGAGGTGCACGTGGAGATGCCGCGCGAGGACCGCGAGTCGGCCTGGCACACGCTCGGGCCGGGCGAGTTCTTCGGCGAGCTGGGCCTGATCTCCGGGCGCAGGCGCTCGAGCACGGTGAAGGCGGGCCCCGATTGCGTCCTCATCGAGGCGCCGCGCCGCGCGATGCTCAAGCTCATCGCGTCGGTGGAATCGATTCGCAAGGAAATCGATGCGACTTTCCTGCGCCGCGCGGTGCGCAATTACCTCGCGCCGACGCTGCCCATCGCGGAGGTGGACAAGCTGCTCGCCGACGGCGTCCAGGTCCGGAAGTACGCGGGCGGCGACGTTCTCTTCCAGGAAGGCGACGCGCCCGACGGGCTGTACCTGATACGCCGCGGCTCCGTGATGATCTCGCGCGTGATCGCGGGGCGCGAGGTCGTGCTCTCGTACCTCTCCGCGGGCAACTACGTGGGCGAGATGGCGCTGCTCTCGGATTCGCCGCGCTCGGCCACGGTGAAAGCCGCCGTCACGACCGAAGCCGTCGTCCTGAGCGCCGCCGCCTTCAAGAGCGTGATCGCGCGCAATCCGGCCTGGCGCGACGACATCGAGGCGCGCTTCCACGACCGCCTGCGCGCCAACGCCGCGATGCAGGCCCAGCAGGACCCGGGCAACATCATCGCGTTCCTCATGCAGCAGGGCGTGGGCGAGGCGACCGACGTGCTGCTGATCGACGAGGCGCTCTGCATCCGCTGCAACAACTGCGAGAAAGCCTGCGCCGAGGTGCACGTCGACGGCGCCTCGCGCCTCGACCGGGAGGCGGGCCCCACATTCGCCCAGGTCCACGTGCCCACGTCGTGCCGGCACTGCGAGCATCCGCACTGCATGAAGGACTGTCCGCCGGATGCGATCCACCGGTCCGCCAACGGCGAGGTCTTCATCAACGACACCTGCATCGGCTGCGGCAACTGCGAGCGCAACTGCCCTTACGGCGTCGTGCGGCTGGCGGCGGTGGACCCGGGCCACAAGCCACCCAGCCTCTGGTCGTGGCTGCTCTTCGGGACGGGGGTCGAGCCCGGGACGCCGGTGCCCGTCAAATCGAAGGACATCGCGAAGAAGGCGGTCAAGTGCGATATGTGCAAGGACCTGGCCGGCGGTGCGGCTTGCGTGCGCGCATGTCCCACCGGTGCCGCGATCCGCGTGGGGCCGGAGCAGCTGCTGGATTACGCCTCGTCGGGGCGATGAGGCGTTCGAGGAAAATGTCATGAAGAAGGGCGGTCCGCCCAGCGGGAGGTCCCCGTCCGCGATGATCGACGAGCGGATCGAGGAGCTCTCCGACTGGCGCGGGAAGACCCTCGCCCGGCTGCGCGCGCTCATCAAGCAGGCGGACCCGAAGGTGGTCGAGGAGTGGAAGTGGAGCGTTCCGGTGTGGTCCCACGACGGGATCATCTGCACCGGCGAGAGCTACAAGAGCGTCGTGAAGCTCACGTTCCTCAAGGGCGCGCAGCTCAAGGACCCGAAAAAGCTTTTCAACTCGAGCCTCGAGGGCAATGCGCGGCGTGCCATCGACGTGCGGGAAGGCGAAGAGATCGACGCGACCGCCTTCAAGGCGCTCATCCGCGAGGCTGTCGTGTTGAACTCGAAAGATTGATGCCATGACGACTCGCCCTTCTTTCATCGTCTCCGCCCGCGATGTATCCGAGAGCGCACACGTGTATCCGCAAAGCACCGAGCGCATGGGCCCGGACCGCCGCCTCGGAAAGGCCGCCGGGCTGGTCCGCATCGGCGTGAACCTCCAGCGGCTGCCGCCCGGTTCGCGGTCGTCGTGGCCCCACGCCGAGGAAAAGGAAGAGGAGTTCGTGTATGTCGTCGAAGGCGAGGTCGACGCGTGGATCGACGGAGAGCTCTTCCCGATGGTCGCCGGCGACTTCGCGGCGTTCCCGGCGGGCACGGGGATCTGCCATTGCTTCATCAACAACACGACGCGCGAAGCCGTCCTTCTCGTCGGGGGCGAGGCGGCCAAGCCGGACAACCGGATCGTCTATCCGGTCAATCCGTCGCGGCGCAAGGACCTGAAGGCGAGCGATTGGTGGCATGACGCGCCTGAGCGGCCCCTCGGACCGCATGACGGCTTGCCGGATGCGCTGCGCGAGCACATGGCGAACGAGTGATGTGCATGGGCGCCCTCTACGCGCTCGCGGCCGTCATGCTGGCGGGCTGCGTCGCCGCTCCCGCGGTCGATGACCGGTCCCTCGAGGCCCAGCTCATTTCCCTGGAGCGCGATTCGTGGAGGGCCTGGCGGTCGCAGGACAGGGCTTTCTTCGAGTCATTCCTGTCCGATGACCACATGGACCTCGGTCCCAATGGGCCCATGAACAAGCGCGGCGTGGTCAACTTTGTCGGGAGCCACGCGTGCAAGGTCGAAAGCTACGCGCTCGACAACTTCCAGGTCACGAGGCTCAGCGATGCATCGGCCGTGCTGGTCTACCGGGCGCGGCAGAGCACGACTTGCGGGGGCTTGGCGGTGCCGTCGCCGGCGTGGGCCACGTCGGTGTTCGCGTTGCGCGACGGGCGCTGGCAGAACGTGCTTTACCAGCAGCTGCCTTCCGCGAGCTCGTCCCCGTGAGAGGCTAAGTGCCGTAGCGCTCCGTGGCGCTCGCCGGCTGCCATGCGGCCGCCTCGGTGGTCGCGGCCGCCACGAGCTCGATGTGCAGGGTGAGCCCCCGGTCCGCGTTGCGCGTCGCCCAGATGAGGCCGCCATGCGCGTCGATGATCGAGCGGCTGATGGCGAGGCCCATCCCCAGTCCCTGCGGCTTCGTCGTGCTGAACTTCTCGAACATCGCCTTCAGCACGTCGTCGTCGGCGCCGCTACCCGTATCGACCACGTCGATCGCCACGTGGCCGGGCCGGCTCTCGTGCGCATGAATCGTGATGGTGCGCGGACCGTCCCCCGCCGCGCCGATCGCGTCGCATGCGTTGCACACGACATTGAGCAACACCTGCTCGAGCTGCACCGGGTCCGCCAGGACCGGCACCGCTTCGGCCAGGATGAAGCGGATGTGGATACGCTCCGTGAGCATCGCCACGTGGAGGAGCCGCACCACGTCCTCCACGAGGGCCTTCACGTCCACCGGCACCAGCTGGAGGGGCTTCTTCCGGAAGAGCGCACGCGCGCTTTCCAGCACGCGCGAGGCATGGTCCGCGCTCGAGATGATGTCGGCGAGCGCCTCCTGCACGTCCTTCCTGGCGCCGCCCGCGCCCTCGCCCTGGATGAAGCGCACCGCCGCGCCGGCATTCAGGATGATGGCGCCGAGCGGCTGGCTGATCTCGTGCGCGAGCGAGCTGGCGAGCTCGCCCACGGTCGTGATCCTGAGCACATGGGCCAGGTCGTCCCGCTCGCGCAACGCCTGCGCTTCCGCACGCCGCTGGCGCCTGCGGGCGAGGAGAAGGCCGGCGATGAGGGCGCCCTGGACGAGCAGCAGGCCCAGCGCGGCGATGATGTACCACCGGTAGGCTCGCCAGACGGACATCTCGTCGTACAGAACCGCGCTGCCGTGAGGAAGGCGCGCGCGGTCCAGGTGCCAACGCCTGAGCTGGCGTGCGTCGAACAGGTCTACCTGCGCCTCCGGTGAGCGCGTCGGCAGGCTCGCGGGCGCGGCGCCGTCCAGGATCGCCGTCCCGAGGGCCGCCACGTGGCTTGCCAGCGAATCGGTGCTATAGACATTACCGCCCACCGCCCCGAGGCCCACGTATTGATCGAGAAACACGTACGTCGGTGCGTTGGCCGCCGCGGCGATGGCGGCCAGCGCTTCGTGGGTAACGATGCCATGGCCCTTCGCGTCCGCGAAGACGGTGACGTAAAGGACCACGCTATCGGGCGGCAATTGCGCGACGCGCCGCAGCAGGGCGTCCATGTCCATCCCGACCAGGTAGCGGATCGAGATGCGGTCCTCGAATCGCTTCAGGTCCCGCCGGACGAAGCCCTCGAGATACCGGTCGAATGGCCCGGCGCCCAGGACGACATAAGCATTGCGCGTCTCCGGCTGCAGCCGGAGCATGTCGTCGACGGTCCGCGAAAAGTCGCGCTTGACGAGGACGCCGGTGACGTTGGCGGGCAGGCTCTTGCCCGCGATCGTCGCGGCGTCCACGCCGACGAAGACCACGGGCACGCCCGCGAACAACGTGCCGGCGTGGCGCAGGATGAAGTCGAGGGAGGGCTCGAGAACGGCGACGATCAGGTAGGGCGGCGCGCCGCCGTACTTGCCGAGAAGATATTCGACGGCATAGGCGTCGTCCGCCGGCCGGTCCGGCCGTGCCAGTCCGAGTGACTCGCTGTGGATCTCGACGGCCTTCCCGAGGCGGGAGGCGAAGGACTCGCGCAGGATCCGGTCAATGCTCGCGAGTCCCGGGAAGTTGTCCTTATCCTCGTCGTAGAGAACCAGGATGTGCTTCGGGATGCGCTCCGTGCCGGACTGTGGCGGCGACGCGCCAGCCGCGGCGCTCGCGAAGGCGGCAAGAAAGACGAGCAGGATGCATCTTCCGGGGAAGCACACGACATGCCCCTTGCTTTGCATCCAGCGGACGTTAACACATTCCCGTTTCCTGCTACGCCCGCCTTGCCAGAAGGCGAGGGCGGGCGAAACGCGGCTTCAGGCCGTCGCCGTCGCCTTCGCGCCCTGTCCCACGAGGTCGCGCAGCACGAAGGGCAGGATGCCGCCATGGAGGTAGTAATCCACCTCGATCGGCGTGTCGATGCGCAGGAGCACCGCGCACTCCTGGGTCGAGCCGTCCTTGCGGTGGATCACGAGCTTCACGTCCATCTGCGGGCGGATGCCGTTCTCGATGCCCACCACGTCGATCGTCTCGTTGCCCGTGATGCCGAGCGACTGCGCCGAGTCGTTGCCCTTGAACTGCAGCGGCAGCACGCCCATGCCGACCAGGTTGGAGCGGTGGATGCGCTCGAAGGAGCGCACGCACACGGCCTTGATGCCGAGCAGCTGCGTGCCCTTGGCCGCCCAGTCGCGCGACGAGCCCGAGCCATACTCCTCGCCGCCGAACACGACCGTCGGGGTGCCTTGCGCGATGTACTTCATCGCCGCGTCGTAGATCGGCATCAGCTCGCCGGAGGGCTGGAAGAGCGTGAATCCGCCTTCGACGCGCGTCCCGTCGGCCCTGGGCGGAATCATCAGGTTCTTGATCCGCACGTTGGCGAACGTGCCCCGCATCATCACCTCGTGGTTGCCGCGGCGGGCGCCATAGCTGTTGAAGTCCGCCTTCTGCACGCCGTTCGCGATGAGGTACTTGCCGGCGGGAGACGTGTCCTTGATGGAACCCGCGGGCGAGATGTGGTCCGTCGTCACGGAGTCGCCGAAGATGCCGATCACGCGCGCGCCCTTGACGTCATGCGCACGACCCGGGCTCATGCTGAAGCCCTCGAAGAACGGCGGCTCGGCGATGTACGTGGACTTGGGCCAGTTGTAGACCTGCCCGGTCGCCGTCGGCACCTTGTCCCAGAGCGGGTTGTCGCGCGTCACGTCGCCATAGAGCCTCGTGTAGACCTTCGGGTCCATCGCGTACTTGAGGAGCGCGTGCACCTCGTCCGTGTTGGGCCACACTTCGCGCAGGAAGACGGGCCTGCCGTCCTTGCCCACGCCGAGCGGCTCGGTCTCGAGGTCCCTCAGCACCGTGCCGGCGATCGCGTAGGCGACCACGAGCGGCGGGGCCATCAGGAAGTTGGCGCGGATGTTCGGGTGGATGCGCGCCTCGAAGTTGCGGTTGCCCGAGAGCACCGCGGCACAGACGAGGTCGTTGTCCACGATCGCGCGGTCGATCGGCTCCGAGAGCGGCCCGGTGTTGCCGATGCACGTCGTGCAGCCGTACGCGGACACGAAGAAATTGAGCTTCTCCAGGTACTGCAACAGGCCGGCCGCCTTGAGGTACTCGGTGACGACGCGCGAGCCGGGCGCGAGCGACGTCTTGACCGAGGGCTTGACCGTGAGGCCGCGTTCGACGGCCTTCTTCGCGAGCAGTCCCGCCGCGATCAGCACGCTCGGGTTCGACGTATTGGTGCACGACGTGATCGCCGCGATCAGCACGTCGCCGCTGCCGATGTCGACGCCGTCGGAGGTCTTGGAGCGCTTGGCGAGGTCCCCCGCCGCCTTCGCGAAGCCGTTGCTCGCGATGGGCGCGGAGTAGAGCTCCGTGAAGCGGCTCTTCAACTTGCCGAGGTCGATGCGGTCCTGGGGACGCTTCGGGCCCGACACGGAAGCGCGCACGTCGGCGAGATCGATCGTGATGACCTCGGAGTAATCGCACTGGCCGTCCTTCGACACGCCGAAGAGCTCCTGCGCCTTGAGGTAGCTCTCGATCGCCGAGACCTGCTCGGCGGAGCGGCCCGTGCCGCGGAAGTAGTCCATCGTCTTCTCGTCCACCGGGAAGAAGCCCATGGTCGCGCCGTACTCGGGCGCCATGTTGCCGATGGTCGCGCGGTCCGGCACCGCGAGCGACGCGGCGCCTTCGCCGAAGAACTCGACGAACTTCCCCACGACCTTCGCGCGGCGCAGGATCTCGGTCACCGTCAGCACCAGGTCCGTCGCGGTGCAGCCCTCGCGCAGCTTGCCCTTGAGATGCACGCCGACGACGTCGGGCGTGAGGAAATAAAGCGGCTGGCCCAGCATGCCGGCCTCGGCCTCGATGCCGCCCACGCCCCAGGCGACGACGCCGATGCCGTTGATCATCGTGGTGTGGCTATCCGTGCCCACCAGCGTGTCGGGGTAGTACATGCCGTCGCGCTCGAAGACGCCGCGGCCGAGGTACTCGAGGTTCACCTGGTGCACGATGCCGAAGCCGGGAGGGACGACCTTGAACGTGTCGAACGCCTGCATGCCCCACTTCATGAACTGGTAGCGCTCCTTGTTGCGCTCGAATTCCAGCTTCATGTTGAGGTCGAGCACGTTGGCGGCGCCGTAGTGGTCGATCTGCACGGAGTGGTCGACCACGAGGTCCACCGGGACCAGCGGCTCGATCATCTTCGGGTCCTTGCCCATGCGCGCGGCGGCGTTGCGCATCGCGGCGAGGTCGGCGAGCAGCGGCACGCCCGTGAAGTCCTGCAGCAGGATGCGCGCGAGGACGAAGGGGATCTCGTCGGTGCGGGAGCCCGTCGGTTGCCAATTCGCGAGCTGCTTCACGTGCTCCTCGGTCACCTTCTTGCCGTCCACGTTGCGCAGCACGCTCTCCAGCACGATGCGCAGGGACACCGGCATGCGCTTCACCTGGGGGAAGGTCTTCGCGAGCTCCGGCAGCGAGTAGTAGCGGCCGGTCTTGCCCGCGGAGGGCTGGAACTGCTTGAGCGTGTTGAAGGCGTTGTGCGGCATGGTGTCGTGTCCTGTCGTGTGAATGCGTTTAGGCGTGCGGTGCCGGTCGCAGCTGCACGTCGTACTGCCGGCCCGCATCGTCGCGGCAGAAGCCGCCGCCGGTGCCCTGGCCGATCCTCAGGTCGCAGCGCAAGCCGCTGCCATCCTGCGCCTGGAGCAGCGCCTTCGCGTCGCCCCCATTCGGATTGTCGATCGCGATGGTGGTGCCGATCCCGCCGTACCGGTGCCATCCGCCCCAGCCCCAGCCGCCCGAGACGTAGCCGTAGCTGGTCGAGGGCGTGGTCTGCACCCACGTGCCCGCATAGTGCTTGTTCTCGATGTCGATCGCGATGGGCCCCTGGCCGGAGCCTGTATCCGTAGCCACGCCCGTATAGATCTTGCCGCTGTCGTGCGGCATCACGGAGAGCTGGTAGGTCGTGGCGCAGCCGGCAAGGGCCAGGGCCGCGAGGAGGGCGAGGGAGCGCATGGAATGTCCTTTCGTGTCTAGGACGCCATGAGGTCGACGAACTCGTGGACGGGGGTCGCCTCGAGCCGCCTGGCGTCCATGCACAGCTCGAGCACCTGGGCGCGGCGCTTCTCGGCGAAGCGAAGCCCCAGGTTGCGTTCGAATTTCTCCACGAGGAGCGGCATGCCCTCCTTGCGGCGGCGCTTGTGGCCGATCGGATATTCGACAACGACCTCGGGGAGCTTCGTTCCATCGGAAAGCTCGACGGTCAGCGCATTGGCGATCGAGCGCTTGGCAGGATCGAGATAGTCCTTGGTGAATTGCGGATCCTCGACGCAGGTGATGCGGTCGCGCAGCACGTCGATGCGCGGATCGACCGCGCGCTCGTCCTCGTAATCCTCGGCCGTGAGCTGGCCGAAAAGGAGGGGCACCGCGACCATGTACTGGATGCAGTGGTCGCGGTCCGCCGGGTTGTCGAGCGGGCCCTTCTTGTCGATGATGCGGATGCAGGCCTCGTGCGTGCGGATCGTGATCTTCTTCACGTCCGCCGCGGTCTTGCCGCGCTGCGCGAGCTGCTCATGCAGCGTCATCGCCGCCTCGACCGCCGTCTGCGAGTGGAACTCGGCGGGGAAGGAGATCTTGAAGAGCACGTGCTCCATCACGTAGCTGCCGTAGGGGCGCTGGAACTTGAAGGGCTGGCCCTTGAAGAGCACGTCGTAGAAGCCCCACGTCTTCGCGCTGAGCACCGACGGATAGCCCATCTCGCCGGTCTTCGCGATGAGCGCCAGGCGCACGGCGCGCGCGGTGGCATCGCCGGCCGCCCAGCTCTTGCGCGATCCGGTATTGGGCGTGTGGCGATAGGTCCGCAGCGACTGTCCGTCGACCCACGCGAGCGAGACCGCATTGATGAGCTCGTCGCGCGTGAGTCCCATCATGTGGCCCACGACGGCGGTCGAGGCGACCTTCACCAGGACCACGTGGTCGAGGCCCACGCGGTTGAAGCTGTTCTCGAGCGCGATCACGCCCTGGATCTCGTGCGCCTTGATCATGCCGGTGAGGACGTCGCGCACCGTGAGCGGCTTTTGGTTCGCGGCCACGGCGTTGCGCGAGAGCCAGTCGGCGGTCGCGAGGATGCCACCGAGGTTGTCGGACGGATGACCCCATTCGGCGGCGAGCCAGGTGTCGTTGAAGTCGAGCCAGCGGATCATGGCACCGATGTTGAACGCGGCCTGCACCGGGTCCAGCTGGTACGGCGTGCCGGGCACCTTCGCGCCGTTGGGCACGACGGTGCCGGGGACGATGGGGCCGAGGAGCTTCGTGCACGCCGGGAACATCAGCGCCTCGAAGCCGCAGCCGAGCGTGTCCATGAGGCAATAGCGGGCGGTCTCGTACGCGTCGTCGGACTTGATCTCGTAGTCCCGGACGTAGTCGACGATGTCGGTCAAGACCTTGTCCGCCTCGGGGCGGACGTTGCTGATATGTGCAGTCACTGTGTTTTCTTTGTTTGCCTGGCGGGGTTAGGGCGCGGACACGGATGAACACGGATAAAAGCAGATAAAGGCGGATAAACCCGATTCAGAGCGGGCCGCCGAAGCTTTTGGCGGCGCATCCATGGACACGAAATACCGGACTGTTTTGGCCTTCCGTGTTCATCCGCATTTATCCGTGTTCATCCGTGTTCCAAAGGTTTAGTTACTTCCGCTTGGCGAGAGGAACGAACTCGAGGTTCTCGGGCCCGGTGTAGTTGGCGGAGGGGCGGATGATCTTGCCGTCGATGCGCTGCTCGATCACGTGCGCGCTCCAGCCCGACGTGCGCGAGATGACGAAGAGCGGCGTGAACATCGCGGTGGGCACGCCCATCATGTGGTACGACGTGGCGCTGTACCAGTCGAGGTTCGGGAACATCTTCTTCTCGCGCCACATCACGTCCTCGACGCGGGCCGAGATGTCGAAGAGCTTCATGTTCTTCGCGTCCTGCGACAAGCGGCGCGCGACTTCCTTGATGACCTGGTTGCGCGGGTCGGCGATCGTGTACACCGGATGGCCGAAGCCGATGATGATCTGCTTCTCGGCGATGCGCTTCACGATGTCCAGCTCGGCCGCGTCCGGCGTGTCGTAGCGGCCGATGGTGTCGAAGGCGAACTCGTTGGCGCCGCCGTGCTTCGGGCCCTTGAGGGCGCCGATGGCGCCGGTGATGCACGAGTACATGTCCGAGCCGGTGCCCGCGATGACTCGCGCCGTGAAGGTCGATGCGTTGAACTCGTGCTCCGCGTAGAGGATGAGCGAGGTGTGCATCGAGCGCACCCAGAGCTCGGAGGGCTTGCGCCCGTGCAGCAGGTGCAGGATGTGGCCGCCGATCGAGTCGTCGTCGGTCTCCACGTCGATGCGCTTGCCGGAGTGCGAGAAGTGGTACCAGTACAGGAGCATGGAGCCGAAGGACGCCATCAGCCGGTCGGCGATGTCGCGCGACTCGCCGATCTTGTGGTCCTCGCCCTCGGGCAGCACGCCGCCGAGCGCGGAGCAGCCCGTGCGCATCACGTCCATGGGGTGGGCCGAAGCGGGAATCGACTCGAGCACCTTCTGCACGCTCGCCGGAATGCCGCGCAGGGCCCGCAGCTTCGTCTTGTACCCGGCGAGCTCCGCCGCATTGGGCAGCTTGCCGTGGATCAGGAGGTACGCGATCTCCTCGAATTCGGCGGCTTCCGCGATATCGAGGATGTCGTAGCCGCGATAGTGCAGGTCGTTGCCGGTCACGCCGACGGTGCAGAGCGCGGTGTTGCCGGCCGTGACGCCCGAGAGGGCGACGGACTTCTTGGGTTTCGCCGTGGCGATGGCGGTGGGAGCGGGCGTGGCGGTTTGCGACATGGGGTCGTTCCTTTGTTGTCTATTTCGCCTTGGCGAAGAGGGCGTCGAGCTTCTGCTCGTAGTCGTGGTATCCGAGGTGCTTGTAGAGGTCGTCGCGGTTCTGCATCGTGCCGACCACGCTCTTCTGGTGGCCATCGCGCCGGATCGCCCCATAGACGTTCAATGCCGCCTGGTTCGCCGCGCGGAAGGCCGACAACGGATAGAGCACCATGTCGGTGCCGGTCGGGCGCAGCTCCTCCACCGAGAAGAGCGGCGTCTGGCCGAACTCGGTGATGTTCGCGAGGATCGGCACTTTCACCGCGTCCTTGAAGCGCTTGTACATCGCGAGGTCGGTGATCGCCTCGGGGAAGATGCCGTCGGCACCCGCCTCGACGCATGCCACCGCGCGCTCCACCGCGCGCTCCAGCCCCTCGCTCGCCAGCGCATCGGTGCGCGCGATGATGAAGAAGGCCGGATCGGTGCGCGCATCGACGGCCGCCTTGATGCGGTCGACCATCTCTTCCTGCGACACCAGCTCCTTGCCGGGACGATGGCCGCAGCGCTTGGCGCCCACCTGGTCCTCGATGTGCATCGCCGCGGCGCCGAACTTGATGAGCGACTTCGTCGTGCGCGCGACGTTGAAGGCACTCGCCCCGAAGCCCGTGTCGACGTCGACCAGCAGCGGCAGGTCGCACACGTCCGTGATGCGGCGGATGTCGGTGAGCACGTCGTCGAGGTTCGAGATGCCGAGATCCGGCAGCCCGAGCGAGCCCGCCGCGACACCGCCTCCCGAGAGATAGATCGCGCGGAATCCGCTCGCCTTGGCGAGGGTCGCGTGATAAGCATTGATGGCGCCCACGATCTGCAGGGGGCGCTCGTCCTTCAGGGCTTGCCGGAATTTTTGGCCAGGGGTCATGGGGTGGGGGTCACGCGCGGGCAGCTTTCCATTATGAGGCCTTCGAACGTTCGTCGGTCCGGCCCGCTTCGAGCTGCTCGATCATGTCGGCCATGGCGAGCAGGCGGCGCGCCGCCTTCACGTGATGCCCCTCGACCAGCCGGCCGTCGACCACGACCGTCCCGCGGCCCTCGCGGTGCGCGCGCTCGAGCGCCTCGATCACCTCGATGGCCGCGGCGATGTCGGGCGGCTTCGGCGTGAACGCGTCGTTGCAGTAGGGCAGCTGGAAGGGGTGGATCAGCGTCTTGCCGTCCAGGCCCAGGTCCCGCGCGACCCGGCAGGCGTACTCGAATGCGTGCATGTCCTGCAGGTTCGTGGAGATGCCGTCGATCACCGCGCGGTCGTAGGCGCGCCCGGCGAGCAGGACATGGGAGAGGCTGTACATGAGCGCCACGCGGTCGGGCGTGCGGCGGCCATGCAACTGGTTCAGCAGGTCCGAGGTCGCGAGGATGAGGCACGCGATGCGCTCCGACGAGGCCGCGATCTCCTCGGCGCGCAGCACACCCAGCGGCGACTCGATCATCAGCATGATGGGCAGGTGCGAGCCCCCCGCGCGATCGAGTGCCCCAAGGGCCTCGTGCACGTCGATGCGGGACTCGATGTTCGGGAAGAGCACCGCGTCCACGCCGGCGGTGGCCGCGGCGCCGACGTCGTCCTCGCCCCAGGGCGAGTCGAGGTCGTTCACGCGCACCACGACCTCGCGCCGGCCGTAGCCGCCCGCGAGCACCGCCTCGCACACGGTGCGCCGCGAGTCCACCTTGCGGTCGACGAGTATGGGATCGCCCAGGTCCAGGATCACCGAATCCACTTTCAGCGTGCGCGCCTTGTGCAGGTAGCGGGGCTCGCATCCCGGCACGAAAAGCATCGACCGGCGCGGCCGAAAATAGGGATTCATTTAAGTAAGGCTTTGATGTGCAATGGGAACTTGGATCGGAATCGTGCTGCTAGAGGTCTATCTTATATAAGACTGCCTGAAAAAGCTAGGCGCTATGGTAGTATGGACCTTCATGAAGAAGACGGCCTCGACGCCTTCCTTCCGGCCCCTGTACGAGCAGATCAAGATCCTGCTCACGCAGAGCCTTGTGTCGGGCGAGTGGAAGCCCGGCGAGGCGATTCCTTCGGAGATCGAGCTCGCATCGCGCTATCGCGTGAGCCAGGGCACCGTGCGCAAGGCGATCGACGAGCTCGCCGCCGAGAACATCGTGGTGCGCCGCCAGGGCAAGGGCACCTTCGTCGCGTCGCACGCCGAGCCGTCCTACCAGTACCGCTTCCTGCGCGTGATGCCCGACAGCGGCGAGAAGGTCCATCCGCACAACCTCTTCTTCGGGCTCGAGCGCGGCAAGGCATCGCCCGAGGCGGCCCATGCGCTGGGCCTGAAGGCCGGCGGCACCGTGCTCTCGTTCAAGCGCGTGATGTCCTTCGCGGGCCGCCCGCTCATCCTCGACGAGATCGTGGTGCCCCCGGGCGATTTCCCCGGCCTCACGCTCGCGGAGCTCGAGGAATTCAGCGGCTCCGTCTACAGCTTCTACGAAAGCGTCTTCGGCGTGCGGATGATCCGCGCCGAGGAGCGCTTGCGCGCGGTGGCCGCCGACGGCCTGGCATCGGCGCACCTGAAGGTCGCGAAGGGCACGCCGCTCTTGTGCGTGGATCGCATCGCCTTCACCTATGGAGACAAGCCCGTCGAATGGCGCCGCGGGCTCTGCCTCACCGAGGGCTATTCGTACTTCAACGAGCTCAATTGAGGCCCCGCGGCGCGGGAACCCAAAAGGAATAGAATCCGATGTTCGCCGACTGGAAAAAAACATGAGCTCCACGCCCGCTTCGCGCGCGGCCGTGCGCAGGCCGAAGTACTACGACCTCAGTCTCGCGCACCTTCCGCCTCCCGGCCTCGTCTCCATCTTCCATCGCGTCTCCGGGTTGCTGCTTTTCTTCCCGGTCCTGCCGCTGCTGCTCTGGTTCCTGCAATCGACGCTCGCATCCGAAGAGGGCTTCCACCGCTTCGCGGGCTTCTATGCGCACCCGATCGTGAAGCTCGTGCTGCTCGCCTTCGTCTGGGCGTACGCGCATCACTTCTTCGCGGGCATCCGCTACCTGTTCCTCGACATGCACATGGGGGTCGCGAAGCAGCCCGCGCGCACGAGCGCCGTCGCCGTGCTGGTCCTGGGCGTGCTCACGACCATCGCGGTGGGAGTGTGCATATGGTGAAGCAGTACACCAAGAACCCGGTCGGCGCGCATTACGGCACGCGCGGCTTCCTGATCCAGCGCTTTACCGCCGTGATCATGGCTGTGTACACGGTCGTGGCCCTCGTCGTCGTGATCGGTCACCGCCCCGCGGGCTACGCCGACTACAAGGCGCTCTTCGCGGGCGGCTTCGGCCTCTTCACGCTGCTCTTCCTCGCGGCGCTGCTCTATCACGCGTGGATCGGCGTGCGCGACGTGCTCATGGATTACGTGAAGCCCCTGGGCGTGCGCATCGGACTCCAGGCGATCGTCGCGACGCTGCTCGTTTTCTATCTCATCTGGGCCGCGGCCCTGTTCTGGGGACGCTGGGCATGACGCTACCGGTACGCAAATTCGACGCGGTGATCGTGGGCGCCGGCGGCTCGGGCCTGCGCGCCGCGCTGGAGCTCTCGCATTCGGGGCTGCGCGTCGCGGTGCTCACCAAGGTATTCCCCACGCGGTCGCACACCGTGGCCGCGCAGGGCGGCATCGGCGCCGCGCTCGGCAACATGGGCGAGGACAGCTGGCTCTGGCACATGTACGACACGATCAAGGGCTCGGACTACCTGGGCGACCAGGACGCGATCGAGTTCATGTGCCGCATGGCGCCCGAGGTCGTGATCGAGCTCGAGCACTACGGCATGCCGTTCGACCGCAACGAGAACGGGACCATCTACCAGCGTCCCTTCGGCGGCCATTCCGCGAACTTCGGCGAGAAGCCGGTGCAGCGCAGCTCGTGCGCCGCCGACCGCACCGGGCACGCGATGCTGCACACGCTCTACCAGCGCAACGTCCAGGCGAAGACGCAGTTCTTCGTCGAGTGGATGGCGCTCGACCTCGTGCGCGCGCCCGACGGCCAGGTGCTCGGCGTGACGGCGCTCGAGATGGAGACGGGCGACATCGTGCTCTTCCAGGCGAAGGCGACTCTCTTCGCGACGGGCGGCGCGGGACGCATCTTCGCCTCGTCCACCAACGCGTTCATCAACACCGGCGACGGCCTGGGCATGGCGGCTCGCGCCGGCCTGCCCCTCGAGGACATGGAGTTCTGGCAGTTCCATCCGACGGGTGTCGCGGGTGCCGGCGTGCTCATCACCGAGGGCGTGCGCGGGGAGGGCGGCTACCTGCTCAACAAGAGCGGCGAGCGCTTCATGGAGCGCTATGCGCCCACGATGAAGGACCTCGCCTCGCGCGACGTCGTCTCGCGCGCGATGGCCACCGAGATCAAGGAAGGCCGCGGCGTGGGCGAGCATGCCGACCACGTGCTGCTCAAGCTCGACCACCTGGGCCTGGAGACGATCGAGAAGCGCCTGCCCGGCATCCGCGAGATCGCGATCAAGTTCGCCAACGTGGACCCGGTGAAGGAGCCGATCCCGGTCGTGCCTACCGTGCACTACCAGATGGGCGGCATCCCGACCAACTTCCACGGCGAGGTGGTCACGCCGATGAACGGCAACCTCGAGGCGCCCGTGCCGGGTTTCTATGCGGCGGGCGAGTGCGGTTGCGCCTCGATCCACGGCGCCAATCGCCTCGGCACCAACTCGCTCACGGACCTGCTCGTGATGGGCAAGAGCGCGGGACAGGCGATGATCGAGTTCATCCGCAAGGGCGGCATCGCGCATCGCGAGCTGCCGGCCGGCGCGGGAGACCTCTCGCTCGCCCGCGTGGCGCGCCTCGATGGCCAGGCCGGCGGCGAGGACGTCCATGAGGTGCGCAGCGAGATCCAGCGCACCATGCAGGCGCATTGCGGCGTCTTCCGCTTCCCGGACCTGCTGCAGCACGGCGTGGACAAGATCCGCGCGCTCTCGGGGCGCGTCGCGCGCACTCAGATCCGCGACAAGTCCAGGGTGTTCAATACGGCCCGGGTGGAGGCGCTCGAGCTGGACAACCTGATCGAGACGGCGCGCGCGACGATGGTCTCCGCGCTCGCGCGCCAGGAAAGCCGCGGCGCCCACGACCGCTCGGATTTCCACAAGCGCGACGACGTGAACTGGCTCAAGCACACGCTCTGGTTCCGGGACGGCGACCGCCTCGAGTACAAGCCGGTACACCTCAAGCCGCTCACCGTCGAGTCTTTCGAACCGAAGGCACGGGTTTATTGACATGAAATTCCGCATCCAGCGTTTCGACCCCGACCGCGACGCGAAGCCGTACTTCAAGGAGTACGACCTCGAGCCGGGGCCTTCCGACCGCATGCTCCTCGACGCGCTCGTGCGCATCAAGGCGATGGACGATTCCCTCGCGCTGCGCCGCTCCTGCCGCGAGGGCGTGTGCGGGTCCGACGCGATGAGCATCAACGGCAAGAACGGCCTCGCGTGCACGACCAAGCTCGCGGACCTGCCGAACGTCGTGACGCTGCGCCCGCTCGCGGGGCTGCCGATCATCCGCGACCTCGTCGTGGACATGACGCTCTTCTTCCAGCAGTACCACTCGGTGAAGCCGTACGTGATCGACGACGATCCGATGCCGGAGCGCGAGCGGCTGCAGACGCCGGGCGAGCGCGAGCAGCTCGACGGGCTCTACGAGTGCATCCTCTGCGCGTGCTGCTCGACGTCGTGCCCGAGCTTCTGGTGGAATCCGGACAAGTTCGTGGGCCCGGCCGGGCTGCTGCAGGCCTACCGCTTCATCGCGGACAGCCGCGACAAGGCGACCAACGAGCGCCTGGACGACCTGGAGGACCCGTATCGGCTGTTCCGTTGCCACACGATCATGAATTGCGTGGACGTGTGCCCGAAAGGGCTCAATCCCACGCTCGCCATCGGCCGCATCCGCGAGCTGCTGGTGAAGAGGGCGGTGTGACGGCCGGCGCGCGCGCGCTCGAGCGCCTGCGCTGGCAGAGCCGGCGCGGCCTGCTCGAGCTCGACCTCGTCCTCGAGCGCTTCTGGTCCCGCACCGGGACGCTCGCGGAGAACGACGCGCAAGCGCTCGAGCGCCTGCTCGCGATCCCCGACAACGACCTGCTCGACTGCGTCATGGGACGCGCCGAAGCACCGGAGGCGCACCTCCGGCCGATGGTGGAAAAACTGAGAGCCGTATAAGGAGCTACGAAAAGATGGAACCGAAAGGGAAGCTGACCCTCCAGGGCGAGGGCAAGAACGTCGAGTTGCCGGTCTACGGCGGGACGATCGGGCCGGACGTATTCGACATTCGCTCCCTGTACGCCAAGACGGGGATGTTCACGTACGACCCCGGCTTCATGTCCACGGCCTCGACGCAGTCCAAGATCACCTACATCGACGGCGACCAGGGCGTGCTGCTGTATCGCGGCTACCCGATCGAGCAGCTCGCGGTGAGCTGCGACTTCCTCGAGGTGTGCTACCTGCTGCTGAACGGAGAGCTGCCGACGCAGGAGCAGAAGGACAAGTTCTGCTGGACCGTGACGCGCCACACGATGGTGCACGAGCAGCTGGCGCGGTTCTACCAGGGCTTCCGCCGCGACGCGCACCCGATGGCGGTCTGCGTGGGCGTGGTCGGGGCGCTGTCGGCCTTCTACCACGACTCGCTCGACATCAACGATCCCAAGCACCGCGAGATCTCGGCCTTCCGGCTCATCGCCAAGATGCCGACGATCGTGGCCATGACGTACAAGTACAACATGGGCCAGCCCTTCATGTACCCGAGGAACGACCTCTCGTACACCGCGAACTTCATGCGCATGATGTTCGGCGTGCCGGCGGAGGAGTACGAGATCGACGACGTGATGGTGCGGGCACTCGATCGCATCTTCATCCTGCACGCCGACCACGAGCAGAACGCCTCGACGTCGACGGTGCGGCTCGCGGGCTCGTCGGGGGCGAATCCCTTCGCCTGCATCGCCTCGGGCATCGCGTGCCTGTGGGGGCCGGCCCACGGCGGCGCCAACGAGGCGGCGCTGCAGATGCTCATCGACCTGCAGAACAACGGCGGCATCGCCAAGATCGGGGAGTTCATCAAGCAGGTGAAGGACAAGAACTCGAACGTGAAGCTGATGGGCTTCGGCCACCGCGTGTACAAGAACTACGACCCGCGCGCCAAGCTCATGCAGGAGACCACGCGCGAGGTGCTGGACAAGCTCGACAAGCACGACGAGCCGCTGCTGAAGCTCGCCATGGCGCTCGAGAAGATCGCCCTCGAGGACGATTACTTCGTGAGCCGCAAGCTGTATCCGAACGTGGACTTCTACTCGGGCATCGTGCAGAGCGCGCTCGGCATCCCGACGTCGATGTTCACGTGCATCTTCGCCCTCGCGCGCACCGTGGGGTGGATCGCTCAATGGAATGAAATGATCTCGGATCCCGACCAGAAGATCGGGCGTCCGCGTCAACTCTATGTCGGGCACACGAAGCGCGACGTGGTGCCCATCGCGAAGAGGAAGGGCTAAAGCATGGCGAGCGTGATGAAGGAGTTCGAGGCGACCTCCAACCTGTACGGCTCGAACGCGCCGTACGTCGAGGAGCTCTACGAGCGCTACCTCGAGGACCCGGCGTCCGTGGACGAATCGTGGCGCAAGGTGTTCGATGCGTGGCAGAAATCGGGCAACGGGCGCGACGTCGCGCACTCGAAGGTGATCCAGGCGTTCGAGAACCTGGCCCACACGCCGACCTCGACGGTCCAGGCCGCCTGCGCGCCCGGCGACGACAAGTACCTCAAGGTGCTGCAGTACATCCGCGCGCACCGCGTGCTGGGCTCGCGCCAGTCGCAGCTCGACCCGCTGAAGCGCCTGGAGCGCACGCCCGTGCCCGAGCTCGAGCTCTCGTATTACGGGCTCACGGAAGCCGACATGGACCGCGAGTTCTCGCCGGGATCCTGGCAGGGCGCGAAGGGTCCGATGAAGCTGCGCGACATCGTGGCCGCGGTCAAGAAGACCTACTGCGGCACGATCGGCATCGAGTACATGTACATCGCCAGCACCGACGAGAAGCGCTGGATCCAGCAGCGCTTCGAGGGCACGCTCTCGACGCCCTCCTTCACGCCCGAGCAGAAGCGCGAGATCCTGCAGCGGCTCACGGCTTCCGAGACGCTCGAGCGCTACCTGCACACGCGCTACGTGGGACAGAAGCGGTTCTCCGGCGAGGGCGGCGAGAGCATGATCCCCATGCTGGACACGGTGATCGAGAACGCGGGCTCCCACGGCTGCAAGGAAGTCGTGATCGGCATGGCGCACCGCGGCCGGCTCAACGTGCTCGTCAACAACCTGGGCAAGGTGCCCGCGGATCTCTTCTCCGAGTTCGAGGGCAAGCACGCGCACGAGCTCTCGGCGGGCGACGTGAAGTACCACCAGGGCTTCTCCTCGGACATCCAGACGGCGGGCGGCGCGGTGCACCTCACGCTCGCCTTCAACCCTTCGCACCTGGAGATCGTGAACCCGGTGGTCGAGGGCAGCGTGCGCGCGCGCCAGCATCGGCACGGCGACCGCACGGGCGACAAGGTGATGCCCCTCCTCATCCACGGCGACGCGGCCTTCGCGGGCCAGGGCGTCGTGATGGAGACGCTGGCCCTCTCGCAGACGCGCGGCTACAAGACCGGCGGCACCGTGCACATCGTGGTGAACAACCAGATCGGCTTCACCACCTCGGACCTGCGCGACGCGCGCTCCTCGCTCTACGCGACCGACATCGCCAAGATGATCGAGGCGCCGGTCTTCCACGTGAACGGAGACGACCCCGAGGCCTGCGTCTTCGTGTCGGACATCGCCGAGCAGTATCGCCGCAAGTTCCACAAGGACGTGGTGATCGACCTCGTCTGCTTCCGCCGCCTCGGCCACAACGAGCAGGACGAGCCGTTCGTGACGCAGCCGCTGATGTACAAGAAGATCGCGCAGCACCCGGGCACCCGCAAGCTCTACGCGGACAAGCTCGAGCGCGAGGGCGTCATCAAGCCCGGCCAGGCCGACGACATGGTGACCTCCGTGCGCGCGGCGCTGGACGCCGGCAAGGGCACGAACCCGAAGATCCTCTACGGGCTCAAGCCCGCGCTCGCGATCGACTGGGCGCCGTACATGAACGTGAAGTGGCGCCAGCCCGCCGAGACGGCGGTGCCGTTGCCGAAGCTGAAGGACCTCGCCCGGAAGCTCACCGACATTCCGGCCAACTTCAAGGTGCATCCCTCGGTGGAGCGCCTGCTGGGCGCACGCCGCGAGATGGGCGAGGGCAGGCAGCTCCTCGACTGGGGCATGGCGGAGAACCTCGCCTATGCGTCCATCGTGGACGAGGGCCGGGGGGTGCGCATCTCCGGCCAGGACGCGGGACGCGGCACCTTCGCGCACCGCCACGCCGTGCTGCACGACCAGAACCGCGAGCGCTGGGACGCGGGCGCGTACGTGCCGCTGCAGAACATCCGCCAGGGCCAGGGCAGCTTCGTCATCATCGACTCGCTGCTGTCGGAGGAGGCGGTGCTGGGCTTCGAGTACGGCTACGCCACGGCACAGCCCTTCGAGCTCGTGATCTGGGAGGCGCAGTTCGGCGACTTCGCGAACGGCGCCCAGGTCGTGATCGACCAGTTCATCGCCGCCGGCGAGGCGAAGTGGGGGCGCCTCTGCGGCCTCACGATGTACCTGCCGCACGGCTACGAGGGGCAGGGTCCGGAGCACTCGTCCGCCCGGCTCGAGCGCTACCTGCAGCTCTGCGCCGAGCACAACATCCAGGTCTGCGTGCCGTCGAACGCGGCGCAGTTCTTCCACATGATCCGCCGCCAGATCGAGCGGCCGTTGAGGAAGCCCCTCATCGTCATGACGCCGAAGAGCCTGCTGCGGAAGAAGGAAGCGTCGTCGCCGCTCGCGGACCTCGCGACGGGCACCTTCCAGGTCGTCATGCCCGAGGTCGAGAAGCTCGCGCCCAAGAAGGTGAAACGCGTCGTCTTCTGCGCCGGCAAGGTGTACTACGACATCGCGGCCGAGCGCTCGAAGCGCGGCAGCGACGATGTCGCCATCGTGCGCGTGGAGCAGCTCTATCCGTTCCCGCACGACGAGTTCCAGGCGCAGATCGACCTGTACGCCAACGCGAAGAGCGTCGTGTGGTGCCAGGAGGAGCCGGAGAACCAGGGTGCGTGGTACCGCATCCAGAACTACATCCACAAGCACCTGCGCCCGGACCAGGAGCTCACCTACGCGGGCCGCCCGCTCTCGGCATCGCCCGCCGTGGGCTACTCGCAACTCCACAACGAGCAGCAGAAGGCGCTGGTCGAGCAGGCGCTCGCGCTGGATTCCGCCGCCAGCAAGGCCGCCGCTTGACGCCCCGGCGCGCGCCACGCCAAGAACAAAGGACGACACCATGCAACTCGAAGTGAAGGTCCCGCAGCTCTCCGAGTCGGTCTCGGAAGCGACCCTGGTCGCCTGGCGCAAGAAGCCCGGCGAGGCGGTGAAGCGCGACGAGAACCTGATCGACATCGAGACCGACAAGGTCGTGCTGGAGCTTCCCGCCCCGGCCGACGGCGTGCTGGTGAAGGTCATGAAGAACGACGGGGAGAGCGTGCAAAGCGGCGACGTGATCGCGGTGCTCGATACCGAGGCGGCCGCGACCGCGAAGCCGGCGCCCAAGGACGTCGCCGGTGCCGCGGCCAAGCAGGCGGCGGTGGCCACGACGATCGCCGCTTCCGGCGCGGCGACCGTGCCCGCCGGGACCGCATCTCCATCGGCGAAGAAGATCGCCGCGGAGAAGGGCGTCGACACCGCCTCGGTGCAGGGCACGGGGCGCGATGGACGCGTCACCAAGGCCGACGTCTCCGGTGCGCCCGCTGCGGGCGCCGCGGTCCCGGCGCAGGCCAAGCCCGCACCGGCCCCGGTGCAGATGCCGCTGGGCGCCCGTGCCGAGCAGCGCGTGCCGATGTCGCGCCTGCGCCAGCGCATCGCCGAGCGCCTGGTGCAGTCGCAGTCGACGGCCGCCATCCTGACCACGTTCAACGAGGTCAACATGGCGCCAGTGATCGACCTGCGCAACCGCTACAAGGACAAGTTCGAGAAGCAGTACGGGGTGAAGCTGGGCTTCATGTCGTTCTTCGTGAAGGCGGTCGTGCACGCGTTGCGCAAGTACCCGATCGTGAACGCGTCGATCGACGGCACCGACATCGTCTACCACGGCTACTACGACGTGGGCATCGCCGTGGGCAGCGAGCGCGGGCTCGTCGTGCCGATCCTGCGCAACGCCGACCAGATGTCGATCGCGCAGATCGAGATGGCGATCGCGGACTTCGGCAAGCGCGCCAAGGACGGCAAGATCACGCTCGAGGAGCTCACCGGCGGCACGTTCTCGATCTCCAACGGCGGCGTCTTCGGCTCGATGCTCTCGACGCCGATCATCAACCCGCCGCAGAGCGCGATCCTGGGCGTCCACGCCACCAAGGAGCGCGCGGTCGTCGAGAACGGCCAGGTCGTGATCCGGCCGATGAACTACCTCGCGCTCTCGTACGACCACCGCATCATCGACGGGCGCGAGGCGGTGCTGTCGCTCGTCGCGATGAAGGAAGCGCTCGAGGACCCGGCGCGGCTGGTCCTGGACATCTGAGGGCTGCCCCATGGCCCGCCGCCGGAAGCTCAGGCCCGCCGTCATCGCGCGGCGGGTCTTCTTCTTCGTCGCGGGCTCGCTCTTCGCGGGCTTCCTCACGGTCTTCCTCGAGGCGATCCTGCACATCTACCTGCCGCGGCACTTCTCGGTCTCCATCGCGGTGGGCGTCTCCGTCGCGGTCACCTTCTGGCTGCTCCGGCTGGTGAAGCACCCGCCGATGCTGCTGCGCAACGTCCCGCCGCTCGCGGCCGGCCTCTGCGCGGGCCTCGGCGTGCACATCGCCCGCATGTGGCTCAAATAGAACGGATCCATCCATGGCGCAAACATTCGACGTCGTCGTGATCGGCGCGGGCCCCGGCGGCTACATCGCCGCCGTGCGCGCGGCGCAGCTCGGCTTCAACACCGCCTGCATCGAGGGCTGGAAGAACGCGAAGGGCGAGCTCGCCCTCGGCGGCACTTGCCTCAATGTCGGCTGCATCCCGTCCAAGGCGCTGCTCTCGAGCTCCGAGGAGTTCGAGAAGGCCGGCCACCATCTCGCCGACCACGGCATCGACGTGGGCGAGGTGAAGCTCGACCTCGCCAAGATGCAGGCGCGCAAGGAGTCCATCGTCACCAAGATGACGAAGGGCGTCGAGTACCTCTTCAAGAAGAACAAGATCACCTGGATCCAGGGCTTCGGCACGTTCGTCTCGGGCGGTGCCACGTATCGCATCAAGGCGGGAGACCAGGAGATCGAGGCGAAGCACGTGATCGTGGCGACGGGCTCCAAGGTGCGCGAGCTCCCGGGCGCGCCGATCGACAACGAGACGATCCTCGACAACGTCGGAGCGCTCGCGTTGCCCGTGGTGCCGAAGCGCCTGGGCGTGATCGGCGCCGGCGTGATCGGCCTGGAGCTGGGCAGCGTGTGGCGCCGGCTGGGGGCGGAGGTCACGATCCTGGAAGCGCTGCCGAAATTCCTCGGTGCCTGCGACGACGCGGTCTCGAAGGAAGCGTGGAAGCAGCTCACGAAGCAGGGACTCGCGATCTCGCTCGGCGTGAAGATCGGCAAGGTGACGGCGGGGAAGAAGGGCGTCACCGTCGAGTACACCGACGCGGCCGGCGCCGCGCAGAAGCTCGAGTGCGACAAGCTCGTGGTCTCGATCGGCCGCGTGCCGAACACGGACAACCTGGGCTGCGACGCCGTGGGGCTCAAGCTCGATGCGCGCGGATTCATCCAGGTGGATGGCCAGTGCCGCACCAACCTGCCCAACGTCTACGCGATCGGCGACGTGGTGCGGGGACCGATGCTCGCCCACAAGGCCGAGGACGAGGGCGTGATGGCGGCGGAGATCATCTCGGGCCAGAAGCCGCACATCGACTATGCGGCGATCCCCTGGATCATCTACACCTCGCCCGAGATCGCCTGGGTCGGCATGAGCGAGCAGCAGGCGAAGGCGGAGGGGCGCACGGTGCGCACCGGGCAATTCCCGTTCTCGGTGAACGGCCGCGCGCTGGGGCTCAACGAGCCGGTGGGCTTCGCCAAGGTCGTGGTCGACGATGCGACCGACCGCGTGCTCGGCATGCACATCATCCACGCGCGCGCCTCGGACCTGATCCAGGAAGGTGTCACGACCATGGAGTTCGCCGGTGCCGGCGAGGACATCGCACGCATCGTGCACGGGCATCCGACGCTCTCGGAGGTCATCCGCGAGGCTGCTCTCGCGGCGGATAAGCGGGCGTTGAACATGTAGCGGGCAGTAAACCTTTGGAACACGGATGAACACGGATAAAAGCGGATGAACACGGATAACCCGAAAGACAATGGGCCGTGCAAATTTGCCGCCCAGTCAACATGGGCACCAAAACTGGGCTTGTCTTCATCCGCTTTTATCCGTGTTCATCCGTGTTCATCCGTGTTCCAAAGGTTTAGTCCCTCGTGATGCGAGCGGTTGAGAACCTCCCCGATCCCCAGCCCAGCGTCGAGGAAACCGACGCGAGGGACTTCAGCGGCCCGCTGGAGTGGTACTGGCATTTCAGCCAGCGCGGCGACTTCGAGACCGACAGCGAGCAGCTGAGGGTCCTGGAGGAGCTGCAGCGCCTCTTCGAGGAGCTCGAAGACTACCGGCAGTATCGCGCCGGGCCGCTCAATCGCCTGGTGACGAACCTCGGCGCCGGCCGCAAGCCGCCGCGCGGCATGTACATCTGGGGTGGCGTCGGGCGCGGCAAGTCGCTCATGATGGACGCCTTCTTCCGCGTGCTGCCGCATCGCAGGAAGCGCCGCGTGCACTTCCACGAGTTCATGCGCGACATCCACTCGCGCATGCGCGGGCTCTCGGGCCAGGAAGACCCGCTCGAGGCCATCGCGACGGACATCGCGCGCCAGCTGCGCGTGCTCGCATTCGACGAGTTCCACGTGAGCGACATCGCCGACGCGATGATCCTCGGCCGCCTGCTGGAGCTCCTGGTCGCCAAGGGCGTGGTGCTCGTGATGACCTCGAACTACCGTCCCGACGACCTGTACCCGAACGGCCTGCAGCGCGCGCGCTTCGCGCCCGCAATCGAGATCCTCAAGCGCGACCTCGACGTGGTGGAGCTTGCCGGGAATACCGACCATCGCCGGCGCATCCTCGACACGCTGGGCGTCTATTACACGCCCCTCGACGACGAGGCGGACGCGTATCTCGCGCGCTTCTTCGACGCGATGACGAAGGCGATCTACAACGAGGACGGCACC
Source organism: Usitatibacter sp. (assembly GCA_035656735.1). Taxonomy (GTDB): domain Bacteria; phylum Pseudomonadota; class Gammaproteobacteria; order Burkholderiales; family Usitatibacteraceae; genus Usitatibacter. Next base: position 57,836 of record DASRRY010000001.1, read on the forward strand.
ATTGCCGTGGGCGGCCGGCCGATCGCCTATCGCCGCCGTGCCAAGGGCATCATCTGGTTCGATTTCCCGGAGCTCTTCCGCAAGCCGCGCTCGCAGGTCGACTACCTCGAGATCTCGAGCGCGTACCACACCGTGCTCATCTCCAACGTGCCGCGCATGCTGCCCACGGAGACCGACGTGGTGCGGCGTTTCACCTGGCTCGTGGACGTGTTCTACGACCAGCGGGTGAAGCTCGTCATGTCGGCGCAAGCGCCTCCCGAAGACCTGGTTGCGGAGTCCCCCCACGCTTCGCCGGCCGAGCGCATGATTCGACAGGAGTTCACCCGCACCGCGAGCCGGTTGCGTGAGATGCAGTCGCGGGACTACTTTTCCCGCAAGCACGCCTCCGCCGAAAATCCCCGCGTCATGGATCGCTGATCATGTCCTCTTCGCTCCACGCCACACACGCCTTCCGCGTCGCGCGCGTCCTCCAGCTTCGCAAGGACGACGACCGCTTTTCCGCCCGCGTGGTCCAGGTCGACGAGAAGGACCTGCCCGACGGCGACGTGGTCCTGCGCGTGGACTACTCGACGCTCAACTACAAGGACGCCCTCGCGATCACCAACAAGTCGCCGGTCGTGCGCAAGTGGCCGATGGTGGCCGGCATCGACGGCGCGGGCGTGGTGGAGGAGAGCACCCATCCCGACTGGAAGCCCGGCGATCGCGTGATCCTCAACGGCTGGGGCGCGGGCGAGACGCACTGGGGCTGCCTCGGGCAGAAGGCGCGGCTGCGCGGCGACTGGCTGGTGCGCGTGCCCGAGGGCATGACCACCCGGCAGGCCATGGCGATCGGCACCGCGGGCTATACCGCGATGCTCTGCGCGATGGCGCTCGAGCGCGAGGGTGTCACGCCCGAGCGCGGCGAGGTGCTCGTGACCGGCGCAACCGGGGGCGTAGGCAGTGTCGCCGTTGCGATCATGGCCGGGCGCGGGTTCCGCGTCGTCGCCTCGACCGGCAAGCCACAGGAAGCCGAGTACCTGAAGAAGCTCGGCGCTGCCGAGATCGTCGAGCGCGGCACGCTCGCGCAACCCGGCAAGCCGCTACAGAAGGAGCGCTGGGCCGGGGTGATCGATTCGGTCGGCAGCCAGACCCTCGCGAACGCGTGCGCCCAGGCGCTTCCCGAAGGCGTGGTCGCGGCCTGCGGACTCGCGCAGGGGATGGATTTCCCGACGACGGTGGCGCCCTTCATCCTGCGCGGTGTCACGCTCGTCGGCATCAACAGCGTGACGGCGCCGCGCGAGCGCCGCGAGCGGGCATGGGCCGCGCTCGCGAAGGAGCTCGACCGCAAGAAGCTCGAGTCGATGACGACCGAGATCGCGCTGGGCGATGCCGTCGGGCGCGCGCAGGACGTGCTCGACGGGAAAGTGCGCGGCCGGCTGGTGGTGGACGTGAACCGCTAGCGGCAAAGCCCGCATGCACCCCTCTGGTGGAGAACGAACATGATGAGCAAGAACACGGTTTGCCTCTGGTACGACGGGACGGCCCTGGACGCCGCGCGATTCTATGCGCGGACCTTTCCCGATAGCGCCGTCGGAGCCGTGCATCGCGCGCCCGGCGACTACCCGTCGGGCAAGCAAGGCGATGTCCTGACGGTCGAATTCACGGTCATGGGCATTCCGTGCCTGGGCCTGAATGGCGGCCCGGCCTTCAGGCACGACGAGGCCTTCTCGTTCCAGGTCGCGACCGATGACCAGGCCGAAACGGACCGGCTCTGGGACGCGATCGTGGGCAACGGAGGCCAGGAAAGCGCATGCGGGTGGTGCAAGGACCCGTGGGGCCTGTCCTGGCAGATCACGCCGCGCGCGCTCGTGGACGCGATCACCGATCCCGATCCGGCCGCGGCCAAGCGCGCCTTCGAAGCGATGATGCAAATGAAGAAGATCGATATCGCCGCGATCGAAGCGGCACGCCGCGGCGTCCGGTGACGGGACGTCCATGGCGCTACCCGCAGTCATGCCCGGCGACATCCCGGGTTTGCCGCGTTTCGAGCTCCCGCAATGGCTGGTCGAGCCCGCGGTCCGCTCGTGTCGCCTCTTCAACACGACGCTCGATCTCCTGTTCTACGACGTGCCGACCCTGCGCGCGGCGCTTGCCGCGAGAGATGCACCGATGCGGGCGCAAGGCGAGAAGCGGCCCTCGCGCATCATCGACTTCGATGCCTTGACCGACCCGGAAGGATCGCTGCTCCTCATCGACGCGGCGACCGCGCCCTATGTCCACGTGTACCCCAGCGTGGAGAAGTTCCTCGAATCGCCGCACCGGCAAGCGCGCGAGGTCGACATCGCCACGATCACCGGCGTCGGCAGCTCGGCACTCGGGAGTGCCGCGCTGGCGTGGAACGTTTCCGCCGCACTCGGGAGACCGGTACTCGCCATCGTGCCCGGCTACGGCGTCGCGGACGCCATGCTGCAGGCGTTCGGCGGCTGGTTCGCGTTCGGGCTGCACGATTTCCTCGCCAGCAAGTCGCTCATCCAGGACGGACTCGCGACGGCGGCCCCCTTGACGGCCCGGGTCGGACGCCGGCTCTCCGGATCGATCCCCGACGCGCCCACGACGCGCGAAGGCGGTCCGGTCTTCCGCCATGGCTCCGGCTCGTCGGACGTGCTCCATGCATTGCTGCGATGTCGCGCGGCGCGCTTCCGGCTGCTGGTGGGCCACAGCAAGGGCGCGCTCCAGATCGACAACGCGCTCCAATCCCTTCCCCCGGAGCGCACGCGGGGACTGGGCGTCGTGACGCTCGGCTGCCCGGTCGCCCGCAACGTGCCCGGCGTCGAGTATCACCAGTACCTCGGCCTCTTCGACCTGCTGGGTCAGCTCAATGCGTGGGGCCATCGGCCCGACGATTGGACCGCGACCTGGCACAGCACCAATCCCTCCTTGCCGCCCGCGATGGCGGCCGGCGCGATCGCCGCGGAATCGGCGCCTCCGCGCAGGCGATTGCGTTCTTCCGCCCGGCCCGTGCTTCCTCGTTGATGGGCCTCAAACCCGCGCCCGCGCGGGATGGCTTACGATTGGCCGGGGGGCGTCCGGTCGCGCCGCCGAATCCCGAGGAGGAGCCATGGCCGTCATCGACCCGGTGCACACGCGCACCTACCGCGAGTTCCATGCCCATTCCATCGCCGAGCCCGAGGTCTTCTGGGCACGGGAGGCCGCGCGCATCGACTGGCACAAGCCCTTCTCGAAGGTGCTGGATCATTCGAAGCCGCCGTTCCGCTCCTGGTTCGTGGGCGGCGAGACGAACCTCTGCCACAACGCGATCGACCGCCACCTCGCGGCGCGGGCCGGGCAGCCGGCGCTGGTGTGGATCTCCACGGAGGTGGACCAGACGCGCACGTACACGTACCGCCAGCTGCACGACGAGGTGAATCGCTTCGCGGCGCTGCTGCGCGAGCTCGGCGTCGGCCGGGGCGAGCGCGTGCTCATCTACATGCCGATGATCCCCGAGGCGGTGTTCGCGATGCTTGCCACGGTTCGCCTCGGCGCGATCCACTCGGTGGTCTTCGGCGGCTTCGCGGCGGCGAGCCTCGCCGCCCGCATCGACGATGCGCGGCCGAAAGTCATGGTCACGGGCGACGCCGGCATGCGCATGGGCAAGATGGTGCCGTTTAAGCCGCTGGCCGACGAGGCGATCCGGCTCGCGGCCTCACCGCCCGCGCACGTGGTGCTGGTGGACCGCGGACTGGACCGGACGATGACTCGCGTTCCCGGCCGCGACGTCGATTACGCCCCCCCGCGTGAGCGTCTCGCGGGCACCACGGTGCCGCCCGCGTGGCTCGAATCGAACGAGCCCTCGTACATCCTGTACACCAGCGGCACGACCGGCAAGCCGAAGGGCGTGCAGCGCGACACCGGCGGGTACGCCGTGGCGCTCGCCTCTTCGATGCGCGACATCTTCTGCTCGAAGCCGGGCGAGGCTTACTTCTGCACTTCCGACATCGGCTGGGTCGTGGGCCACTCGTACATCGTGTATGGACCGCTCATCAACGGGTCCACGACGTTCCTCTACGAGGGCGTGCCGATGCGCCCCGACCCCGGCGTGTGGTGGAAGATCGTGCAGGACTACCGGGTCACGTCGATGTTCTCGTCGCCGACCGCCATCCGCGTGCTCAAGAAGCAGGATCCCTCGTGGATGAAGAAGTACGACGTCTCGAGCCTGCGCTACCTGTTCCTCGCGGGCGAGCCGCTCGACGAGCCCACGTCGCGCTGGGTCGCCGACGCGCTCGGCGTGCCGGTCATCGACAACTACTGGCAGACGGAGAGCGGGTGGCCCATCCTCACCGCCTGCCCCGGCGTCGAGGACACGCCGCGCAAGACCGGGTCGCCGTCGTTCGCGGCGTATGGCTATCGCGTGAAGCTCAAGCACGAGGAGACGGGGCGCGAGGTGGGACCGAACGAGAAGGGCGTGCTCTGCATCGTGCCGCCGCTGCCTCCGGGCGGCATGACCACGGTCTGGGGCGACGACGCGCGGTATGTCGAGACCTACTACACCTCGTTCGCCGACGAGATGGTGTACACGACCTTCGACTGGGCGACGCGGGACGAGGACGGCTACTTCTTCGTGCTCGGCCGCACGGACGACGTGATCAACGTCGCGGGCCACCGCCTGGGAACGCGCGAGATCGAGGAGGCGGTGCAGGCGCATCCGAACGTGGCGGAGGTCGCCGTGGTCGGCGTGGCCGATGCGTTGAAGGGCCAGGTCCCGATGGCGTTCGCGGTACTCAAGGACGTCTCACGGGCCGCGACGCCGGAGCTCGCGGCGGCCCACGAGAAGGAAGTGATGGCGACGGTGGATCGGGAGCTGGGCGCGATCGCGCGGCCCTCGCGCGTGCGCTTCGTGACGCTGCTGCCGAAGACGCGCTCGGGAAAGCTGCTGCGCCGCTCGATCCAGGCGATCTGCGAGGGGCGCGACCCGGGCGACCTCACCACGATCGAGGACCCGGTAGCGCTGCAGCAGGTGAGGGACGCGGTGAACTCCTGAGCCCCCACGGGCGCGAATTCATCTCCCCGAGCAGGGCCCGATGTACTTGGTGTCGACGTGCTGCTTCATGTGCGTGGGTCCGCCGCGCCCGCCGTGGTCCGCCATGTCCATGGTCATGTCCATGGTGTAGCCGTCGGGCCTGAAGACCACCTTGTTGTCGACGGTCATGTCGGGCCCGCCCTTGCAGACCATCTTGTATGTCGCCGTGTTGCCGGAGACGTGCATGTCCTGCACCTGGCACTTGTCGGACATGCCCTTGCCATTGCGGTCCTTGGCGCCCATGTCGCCCTTCTGGACGTCCTCCTGCGTCACGCAGTGCTGCATCGTGTGCGACTGCTTGCCCATGCCGGGCGGCATGCCGGGCATGTTGCCCATGTCCATGTCCATCTTGTACTCGTACAGTCCCGGCTTGACCTTCCCCTTGAAGGCCTCGAACGGATTGTCCGCCGCGTGGGCGGCGAGGGCGAAGGCGGCGCTAGCGGCAATGGCAACGGCTGTGAGTCGCGGCTTCATCGGACAATCCTCCCCGGGAAGATGTG
>DASRRY010000002.1:0-138831 GCA_035656735.1 Usitatibacter sp.
CTAGCCGGCGGCGGCCTTCTCGAGGCGCTCGAGCGCGACATCGCGCTTGAGCGCCGCCGCGATCGCATCGATCGCCGGCGTCTGCGCGAGCCCGGTGAGGGCCACCCGTACCGGCATCATCACCTGGGGCATCTTCATCCCCAACGACTTCACCGCGTCCTTGAGGGCGGCGCTCACGTTGGGCGCCGTCCACTCCTTCACCGAGTCGAGCCGCGTGCGCACGGCGCGCAGTGCCGCCTTGCCGCCATCGCCCAGGTGCTCCGATGCGATCGCGGGGTCGGGATGCGCAGGCTGCGCCATCGCCATGAGGAAATGCTCGAGGTCGGTCACGAGGTGGAATTTCGCCTTTCCCGCCGCCACCATCGCGACCGGATCCATCACCTCGGCGATCGCCTTGTAGACCTGCGGCTTGTCGCGCTCGAGCCCCGCGGCGAGCTCCGCATCCGGAATGCGGCGCAGGTATTCGCCGTTCATCCACTTGAGCTTCTCCGGATCCCAGCGCGCGGGCGAACGGCTCACGTGCTCGAGGTCGAACCACTCGACGAGCTGCTCGCGCGTGAAGACCTCGTCGTCGCCATGGGACCAGCCCAGGCGCGCGAGGTAGTTCACCATCGCGTCGGCGAGGAATCCGTCCTCCTTGTACTGCATCACGTTCACCGCGCCGTGCCGCTTCGAGAGCCGCTGCCCGTCGGCGCCGAGGATCATCGGCACGTGCCCGAAATGCGGCAGCGTCGCTCCCAGCGCCATGTAGAAATTGATCTGGCGCGGCGTGTTGTTCACGTGGTCGTCGCCGCGGATGACGTGGGTCATCTCCATGTCGATGTCGTCCACGACCACGCCGAAGTTGTACGTCGGCACGCCGTCGGTGCGCAGGATCACGAGGTCGTCGAGCTCGTCGTTGGAGACGGTGATCGGCCCCTTCACGAGGTCGTTCCACGTCACGTCGCCCGTGAGCGGATTCTTGAAGCGCAGCACGCGCGGACGGTCCTTGGGCGGCGTCTCCTTCGAGTCGCGCCAGCGCCGGTCGTACCTCGGCTTCTCGTTGCGCGCGACCTGCGCCTCGCGCATCGCCTCGAGCTCCTCCTTCGTCTCGTAGGCCCAGTATGCGAGGCCCTTCTCGAGCAGGTCGTTGGCGACCTCGTGATAGCGATGCAGCCGCTTCATCTGGTACGGCACGTCGCCGTCGTAGTCCAGCCTGAGCCACTCCATCGCGTCGAAGATCGCCTGCACCGACTGCTGCGTCGAGCGCTCGAGATCCGTGTCCTCGATGCGCAGCACGAACTGCCCCCCATGCCGGCGCGCGTAGGCCCAGTTGAAGATCGCGGTGCGGGCGCCGCCGAGGTGGAGAAAACCGGTGGGACTGGGAGCGAAACGGGTGCGGATCATGGCGCGGCGGGAGGTAAATTCGCCATTCTACGGCCCGCTTTGGTAAAATGACGGGCTTGGGTCGTTAGCTCAGCGGTAGAGCACTGCCTTCACACGGCAGGGGCCACTGGTTCGATCCCAGTACGACCCACCACATGAATCGCCAGACGGGCCGCGCCCAAGCGGCCCGTTTCGTTTTTTTCCGCTTTCGATCGAAACAACCGACTGTAGGATTCGGCCTACAGTCCGTTTTGTCATGGCGGTGTAACTTCAACGGGACCCCGTGAGCCCCGCCCCTGCTTCTTCCCCATCCACGATGAACGACCAGCAAGCGTCGCGCTCGGCGACGGCCCTGCGGGCGCCGTCGTACCCGCCCGACCTCTTCCAGCGCCTCGTCGAGGGCGTTCGCGACTACGCCATCTTCATGCTCGATCCCCACGGCCGCATCATGTCGTGGAACGCGGGCGCGCAGCGCATCAAGGGCTATGGCGCCGCCGAGGTCATCGGCAAGCATTTCTCCATCTTCTACACGCAGGACGCGATCGACCGGAAGTGGCCGCAGTACGAGCTCGAGGCCGCGGTCCAGCAGGGCACGTTCGAGGACGAAGGCTGGCGCGTGCGCAAGGACGGCACGCGCTTCTGGGCCAACGTCGTGCTGACGCCGATGGTGGGCGAGGACGGTACCCTCCTCGGCTATTCCAAGGTCACGCGCGACCTCACCGAACGGCGCGAGCAGGAAGAGCGCCTGCGCCAGAGCGAGGAGCGCTTCCGGCTCCTGCTGGAAGGCGTGCACGACTACGCCATCATGATGCTCGATCCGGAAGGACGCGTGACCAGCTGGAACACCGGCGCGGAACGCATCCTGGGCTATGCGGCTTCGGAGGTCCTGGGCCGCTCCTTCGAGATGTTCTCGACCCCCGAGGACCTGAAGGAAGGCCGGCCCGTGGAGGAGCTGCGCACTGCGCGGCTGAACCGGCGCACCGAGGACCGGGGCTGGCGCGTGCGCAAGGACGGCAGCCGCTTCTGGGCTGACGTGGTCGTGACGGCGCTCCACGATTCCCATGGCGAGCTGCGCGGCTTCGCGAAGGTCACGCGCGACCTCTCGGACCTGAAGCGCGTCGAAACGCTGCAGGAGCAGGGCCGCCATTTGAACGAGTTCCTCGCCATGCTCGCGCACGAGTTGCGCAACCCGCTGGCACCCCTGCGCAACGCCTTGAGCATCATGGTGATGGGTGGCGAGGAGCTCCCGCCGCGCGTGGCGTGGAGCCACGCCGTCATGGACCGCCAGCTCACGCAGCTCACGCGCCTCGTGGATGACCTGCTCGACGTGAGCCGCATCACGCGCGGGAAGCTGCGCCTGCGCAACGATTCCATGGATCTCAACGACGCGGTGCACACCGCGATCGAGTCGGCGCGCCCGCTCTTCAACGAGCGCGCGCAGAAGTTCGAGGCCACGCTCTCCGCGGCGCCGCTCATGTTGAACGGGGACGTCGCGCGCATCACCCAGGTCGCCGCCAACCTCCTGAACAATGCGGCGAAGTACACGCCGGAGGGCGGACGCGTCGAAGTGTCGTCGTTCACGGACGGCGGCAACGCCGTGCTGCGAGTGAGCGATACCGGCATCGGCATCGCGCCCGAGAACATCGACTTCATTTTCGATCTCTTCGCGCAGGGCGACCGCGCGATCGACCGTGCCGCGGGCGGACTCGGCATCGGGCTCACGCTCGCCCGGCGCATCGTCGAGATGCATGGCGGCTCCATCGCCGTGCAGAGCGCAGGCGTGGGCCAGGGCAGCCGGTTCGAGGTGCGCCTGCCGTTGCTGGGCCGCACGCCATCCCGTGCGAAGGTCGAATAGGAGGCGCGCGTTGGCGTACGACGTCGTGACGTTCGTCAGCGCCGCGCGCGGACTCGCCGCGCTGCGCCATGTCCTCTCCTACCTTCCTCCGGGCTTCGGCGCGCCGCTCGTGTGCCTCGTGCAGGCCGAGCCGCGCACGCTCGAGGAGCTGCGCTCGGTCACGCGGCTGCGCGTGGAGTGGGCCGAGGCCGGCGTTCCGCTCGAGCGCGGGACGGTGTACCTCGCGCCTCCGAATGCCGCCCTGGTGTGGCGTCCGGACAAGACGCTTTCCATCACGCCGGTCAGCCTCGACAGCACCGCGCACAACCCGGTCGACCACTTTCTCTCCTCCACGGCGGCGGTGCACGGCGCGTCGGCGGCGTGCCTGGTGCTCGCGGGGCTCGACGGCGACGGCGTGAAAGGCGCCGCCGATCTCAAGGAAAGCGGCGGTACGATGCTGGTGCTGGATCGCGCGACGGCGCAATTCTGGGGGCTCGCGGAGCCCATCGTCCGGGCGGGAGCGTTCAGTCGCGTGCTGACGGTGGTCGAGGCCGCCGATGCGCTGCGTGCGTGCTTCACGAGCCGCGACTTGCTGCGCTGCGCCGAGATCCAGATCGAACTGGGCGCCACGCTGGAGACCGCCCTCGCCCTGTCCGGCACGCGCATGGGGCACATCACCCGCCGCACGCCGGGCGCCGAAGTGCTCAGGGTCGTGGTGCATCGCGGCCTCGGCGCGCATTTCCTCGAGCGCTTCGACCTGATTCCCGTGTCGAACGAGACCGCCACGGGCCGCGCCGCGCTCAATCGCAGCCGCGTCGTGGTGCCCGACGTGATGACGGAGTCCAGCTACGAGCCGCATCGCTCCGACGCGCAGCTCCTGGGAATCCGTGCGGTGCATGCGACGCCCATTCCGGCTTCGGGCCGGCGCGACGTGCAGGGCGTGCTCACGACGCTTTTCGTGCAGCCGCACACCGTGACGCCGCCCGAGGCGCGCGACATGGACGTGCTGGCCGACGAGGCGAGCCGGCTCGTCGCGCGGCTCGCCTGAACGAACGCTACATCCGCCCGACGGTCGACGTGGGCGCGCCGTCCGCCGCCGTATTGCCGCCGATGCGGTTGTTGCCGAAGGAGATGATCGCGCCGCCGCTCGCTTCCATCAGGCCCGTCCCGTTGCGCGTCGCCGTCACCGCGGAGATGCGTACCGTGCAGAGGGCGCCGGAGTAGACGCCGACCGAGGGGTTCAGCGAAGCGACCGAGCGCTCGATCGTCATGTCGACCGGCCGCGCGCCGTTGCCGAACGCGACGAAGCCGTTCTGGGTATTGTTGCTCGCCGAGGAGTCCTGGATCACGACGTTCGAACCGTCGTCGGCGCGCACGCCGCGGAAATTCGAATTGACGGTCGTGTTGCGGATGAGCGCCTTGGCCGTCACCGCCGGGACGACCCAGATGCCGCCGCCCGCGTTGTTGCGGATGATCGAATCGTTCACGAAAAGCCACGCGTTCGCGCTCGGGGCGAAGTTCACGCCCTGCTGCGTGAACCCGTAAATCTGCACGCGCTCGAGGTGCAGCTCCTTGCCCGCGAGGAAACTCACGCCGTTGATGCCCGTGCCGAGGCCGTCGATGTCGAGGCCACGCAAGGTCACCACGTCGCTCGGCCCGGCGCTCACGACGATGCCGTTCGTACCGGAGACGAGCACGCCCGCCACGACCCCCTCCGCGGAGATCGTGATGCTCTTCGTGATCGTCACCGCGCCGAATCCACCCGGATCGAGCACGTTGATCTCGCCGGCCGGCGCGGTCTTGGAGATGGCGCCCGCGAAGGTCTTGCACGGAGCGGTGCGGCTGCACGGGTTCGCGTCGTCGCCGACGCCGGAAACCCATGTCCGGGTGGCCTGCGCCAGGGCGAGCGAGGGCGCGGCCAGGATCAGTGCGGCGAGCGCCAGGTGCTTGAGGAAGCGGGTCTTCATGGGGATCTCCCGGGAATGTCCGTACCTGGATAGGCACGGAAAAGGGGGAGATTATGCGTGACGAGCGGCCGCCTTGCGAGCTTATTGTGCGGGGGCCGAGGGCGCCTCGCCGCTCGCGGTCTGGGCGAGGGAGCGCAAGGCCGCCGCAAGGAAATCCTCGCCGTTCGCGCTCGTGGCCATCGAGAGCTGGCGCAGGTCTTCCTGCAGTCCGGCGCGATCGAGCTGCGAGTTGCGCACCACGGCCCACAGCACGAACGACACCAGCGAGAAGAGCTCGGCGCGCGTGCCCTTGAGCGTCGCGAGCTCGTTGCTCATCGCGAGCTGGATGTCGACGCCCTTCTGGACGGTCTCGCCGAGGCGCTGGACGATCGAGAAAAGCTCGGCGAGCGTCGGTTCCGCCATCGCGCCGTCAGACTCCGAACGCCGGCATGCCGTCGCCTGCCTCTTCGTCCGCCATGGCCTTGCCCGGGCGCTCGCGCGACGCCATGAGCTCCCAGCGCACGCGCTCCTCCACGCGAAGGCGCGACAGGTCGAGGGAAAGCAGGTCCTGCGTCTGCGGCGGCTCGCACGGCGTGCCGCCGTAGGTGCGGACGAAGGGATCGAAGAGGGCGGCCGCCGCGGGCGTCACGAAGAATTGCTCGGAGTTGTCGTGCTTGCGGCGGAAGACCGCGGCGCCGGGCTTGAGGCCCCGGAGGGTCGATGGGTCGTTCGCCATGTGCAGCAGGTGCGCGGCCACGAGGTCGCCGTGGACGATCGGGGTGACGGTGAAGGTATACCAGGTCATGACGGTTCCCTTTCCCGGGCCTCGCCCGGGCTCGTGCGCAAAATCCGGCAACGAAGCGGGAACCGGGGCCCGCTCCGGCAAGAGCTGACCCAAGTATAGCGATTCGACGTGAAGAATCTACTCGATGAGGCGGTGCTTCATCGCGTAGTGGACGAGGTCCACGTTGGTGTTGAGGCCGAGCTTCTTGAGGATCCGCCCGCGATAGGTGCTCACGGTCGAGGGCGAAAGCCGCATCTCCTCGGCGATCTGGTGCAGCGTCTTGCCCGACGCGAGCAGCCACATCACCCGGTACTCGCGGTCCGAGAGCCGCTCGTGCGGCGGCCGCTCCTGCTCGGGCGTGAGCCGCGAGGCCAGCTTCTCCGCGAGCGTCGAGCTCACGTAGCGCCCGCCGGTCGCCACCTTCTTCACCGCGGCCGTGAGCTCCTCGCCCGCGCTCTCCTTGGTGATGTAGCCGGCGGCTCCGGCCTTGAGCGCCCGGAGCCCGTGGGGGTCCTCCGGGTAGATCGAGAGGATGAGCACCGGTCGATCCGGGTAGTCGTGCTTCACGTCGGCGAGCAGCTCGACGCCGCCGCGACCCGGCATGGAATAGTCCAGGACCGCGACGTCCCATTCGACCTTGTGCGCGACGTCGAACGCCTCGTCTCCATCGCGCGCTTCCGCGACGACGTCGACTTCGGGATCGGCTTCGAGCATGTGCTTGAGGCCCTGGCGCACGACCGGATGGTCGTCCGCGATCAGCACCTTCACGGGCCCACCGCGTGCGCCGTGCATAACCGCAGAGGATGCGAAGCTCATAGTGTCAGGCGTGGAAAGTAGGTTGTTGTTGTAGGTCGGGGATGGACACGGCTACCTTCGTGCCCTTGCCCTCTTCTCCGCGGACGTCGATGGAGCCGCCGAACGCGAGGACGCGTTCGCGCAGGCCCAGGAAGCCCAGCGATTTGTTGCCTTCCAGCTCCTCGCTCCTCACGCCGCGGCCGTTGTCCTCGACCACGAGCGAGAGTCCCTCGTCGTCGGCGAGCACGGCCTTCACGCGGCTGGCATTCGCATGCCGGGCCACGTTGGTGAGCAGCTCCTGGAAGATGCGGAAGAGCGCGGTCGAGCGCTCGCGGTCGGGATCGGCGAAACCGGGCTCGATGTCGACGGTGCAGCGGATGCCGGTGCGGCGCTGGAACTCGCGCGCCTGCCACTCGATGGCGGCCGAGAGCCCGATCTCGTCGAGCACCTCGGGACGCAGGCCCGACGCGATGCGCCGGACGGAATTGATGATGCGGTCGATGTTGCTCGAGAGTCCCTGGATCTTCTCGGTGGTCTCGGGGTCGTCGCGGCATGCGGTCTTGGCGAGCCCGCCGATGTCGAACTTGAGGCCCGTGAGCGCCTGGCCCAGCTCGTCGTGGATCTCGCGCGCGATGTGGATGCGCTCTTCCTCGCGCACGCTCTGCAGGTGCGCGGCGAGCGCGCGCAGGTTCTCTTCCGAGCTGCGCAGCCGCTGCTCGGTCAACGAGCGCTCGGTGAGCTCGGCCGACAGCATGCGGTTCATGTCGTGCAGCCCCACGAACACCGCGAGCTTCGAGCGCAGCACCTCGGGGATGACGGGCTTGGCGATGTAGTCGACGGCGCCGGCCTGGTAGCCGCGGAACATGGGCGTCAGGTCCTCGCTCGACTCGGCCGTGAGGAAGATGATGGGCGTGTACCGCGAGCGCTTGCGCTCACGGATCATTTTCGCGGTGGTGAAACCGTCGATGCCTGGCATCTTCACGTCCATCAGGATGGCGGCGAAATCGTCTTCGAGCACGCACCGCAGCGCCTCCTCCCCTGAGGAGGCGGCGACGAGCCGCGCGCCCAGGTTGGCGAGGATCTCCTGCATCGCCATGATGCTCGCACGGTCATCGTCGACGATGAGGATTGAAGCCTGCAGCGTGTCGTCCATCGCGTCATTCGGCGAGCACCAGGAGCGAGTAGCCCCCGAGCCAGCGTGCCGCCCAGTCGGGGTTCACGGCATGGAGCGCGTGGCGCGGCACCTTCATGAGCTGGCTCTTCCAGCCGAGGTGCTCGAGCTCCGTGCGCCCGCACGTGTAGTGGTGGTCGATGATGCGATAGCCCGTGTCCTCGAGGCTTGCGAGCGCCGTCTCCTTGCTGAAGTGGTGGATGTGGCCGACGCTCCTGCGCTGGCGCAGCAGCGTGCCCCGTGCGACCTCGAACGCCGAGAGCTCGAGGGGAATGTGGAAGAGCTTGTGGCGGCCGCGCGCGCGCAGCTTGCGCAGGAAGCCGAGGTAGTCCTCGACGTGCTCGAACACGTCGATCGCCATCACGAGGTCGAAGTACGAATCCTCCTCGAGGACGTTGGCGAGCCGGTACTGGAACTTGTCGTTCGCCTTCTTCGAGCAGATCGAGTACGCGACCGGCGAGATCTCGTAGCCGAAGAACTTCACGCGCGGGTCGAGCTCGTCCGCGAGGCTGCGCAGGATCTCGCCACCGCCGCAGCCCACCTCGCATACGGACATCGGCGCGAGGCGGTTGCGCTCGAGGATGTGCGCGATGTGGCGCGCCTTCCAGGGCGAATCGTCGACGTGCCAATCCGGATTGTTCCGCAGGTACGTCCCGTCGGTGTAGATCGTATCCATCGCTTCCTCGGGGCTCACAGCCCTGTGCGAGTAGCAACAGTCTAGAAAGACGGTTTGGTGTCCGTTGCAGTGCGACTCTAGTCCGGTAAGACCATGTGACGGGAATAAACCAGCGCGAGCGGCTCAGGACCCAGGACCGGTTAAACCACATTCGTCGCGCCGTCCCGAGCGACGAGGCTTCGCAGCGCGATCACAGAAAAAAGGCCGCCCGCGGGCGGCCTGGTCGCATCTGGCGCCTCACTTCAGCGACGTCGCGACGCGAGGGATTGCGGCCCGCTCCGGCGAGCCGCTGGAAGGGTCAGCTGGCCGCGGCGCCGTCCACGACGAAGGTGCGGGCGGCTCCGGCACCCACCTTGCGGCCGGCGACCATCACGCGCCACTGGTAGCGCCCTGCGGGGACGGGACGGTCCCAGGCGAACCAGTTGCCCTTCGTCGAGCGCGACTCGGTGTGGCCGTCCGGGAACGTGAGCGCGATCGTATAAGCCTCGGCGCCGCCGACCTGGGGCCACGCGAACTGCGGCGCGGCATGGAGCACCGTCGCGCAATCCGCGGGCTGCACCGGCGCCATGTGGTCCGACCGCGTCAGGATGTCGGCCTGGGTGCCGCAGCCCTGGGCGCGCGCGGTATGCGTCGCGATGGCAAAGCCCGCGACGATGACGCTGGTGGCGATGGCGGCGGCGGTTCTCGGGCTGCGGGTGCGAACGGTCACGGTGGATCTCCGGCGTTGGATTGCGGGAGACCTACAGCAACGGCTGTGCCATGCATTTTATCGCTTTAAAGAACAATGGCTTGCGCCCGGCATATCCAGCCGCCTGCGAGCCCGTTGTAGCTGCAATGACCGATGCGGCGTCGTAAAGCCCCGAAAATGCTGTAGGAAGCGGCTCGATGTCCTACAGGGTGTAGCGGGTTGGCGACAGGGTGTAGACGAGTGGTGACGCTTTGCGTCAGCGCGGCGCCAATCGCAGTCCGAAAGCGCCCGATGGGCGTCTCCTCCGGGCGACGCTTTAGTCCGCGACCCCGCCGCGCGGCGCGGCGACGGTCCAGCCGCTCCAGAGCGATCGATAAGCCGCCAGGAGCTTCGGCACCTCGTAGCGCCACTCGAGCTCGTTCTCGACGCGACGCCGGCCGTATTCGCCCATTCGCCGGCATCGCTCCGGATCGTCCACCAGCTCGAGGATCTTCGCGGCCATGTCGGCCGGGTCGTTCCCGCGCGCGTAGAGCGAGGCGTCCTGGGCCGAGAAGCGTCCCTCGGTGAGGTCGAACTGCACGATGGGCTTGCCGAGCGCCATGTACTCCATGATCTTGTTCATGGTGCTCTTGTCGTTCATGTCGTTCGCGATGTCCGGGTTCACGCAGACGTCGGCCGTATTGAGCATGGCGAGCAGGTCGGCATCCGGCACGCGTCCGGTGAAGGTCACGTAGTCGGCGACACCGAGCTCCTGCGCGAGCGCCTTCATCTCGCCGAGCGACGTGCCGCCGCCCACCAGGCCGAAATGCACGTCCTGGCGCCCGTGGTCGTGCACGATGGCGCGCGCGGCCTCGAGCAGCAGGTCGATGCCCTCCTGCTTGCCCATGACGCCCACGTAGCCCACCAGGTGCTTGCGCCCCTTCCTGAGCGATTCGTCCGGCGGCAGCACGCGCAGCCGCTCGAGGCTCGGGCCGCTCCGCACGACGAAGACGCGCTCCGGATCCATGCCGCCGCGCTCGATGGCGATGCGCCGGTACGACTCGTTGGTGGCGATGGAGACGTCGGCGGTGCGGAAGGTCCAGCGCTCGAGCGCCACCATGAGCTTCCAGAAGAAGTCGCGGCGGCCGAATTTCGCCTCGTACAGCTCCGGGTTGATGTCGTGGTGGTCGAAGACGAACTTCTTGCCGAAGAGCTTGAAGAAGACGGCGATGAGGAAGAAGAGGTCCGGCGGGTTGCACGCGTGGATCACGTCGAAGCCGCGCGTGAAGAGCACCTTCCACGCGAGGCGGAACGTGTGGAAGAGCGCGGCCGAATACTCGATCGCATAGCCCTTCGCACCCTCGGCCTCCAACGGCAACCGGTAGCGATGGATCGCGATGCCGTCGATCTCCTCGTAGCGCTTCTCGTATCCCTTGCCCGTGGGACAGATGATCGAGACCTGGTAGCCCGCGTCCTTCAGCGCGTTGGCCTCCTGCCACACGCGCCGGTCGAACGGGCTCGGCAGGTTCTCCACGAGGATCAGGACCTTCTTCATTTCGCGGCCTTACCAGCAGATGCCGTCGTAGACCCCCTCGACGCTGCGCGTATCGGCGATGCGCACGAGGTCGACGATCGACTGGCCCTCGCCCAGCAGCCGCGGCACCTCGCGGAACTCGGGGCTCGAGTTGCCGATGACGATCGTCTTCGAGTGCGCGAGCACCTCGTCGATCGTGCCGACCATGAGCTTCGAGATGTGGGGAATGTGGTTCAGGATGTAGTCGCGATTGGCGCCCGTGATCGCGGCGATGCGCACGTTGCTGTCGTAGACGCGCAGGTCGTAGCCCTTGCCGATGAGGCGCTCCACCAGCTCGACCATGGGCGACTCGCGCAGGTCGTCGGTGCCCGCCTTGAACGAGAAGCCGAGGATGCCGACCTTCTTCTCGCCCTTGTCGATCACCGCCTTGATGCCGCGCTCGATCTGCTCGTCGTTGCTCGGGATGATGGCGTCGATGATCGGCACCTTCACGTCGAGCAGCTTCGCCTTGTACGCGAGCGCGCGCACGTCCTTCGGCAGGCACGAGCCGCCGAAGGCGAAGCCCGGCTTGAGGTAATACGGCGAGAGATTGAGCTTCGTGTCCTGGCAGAAGATGTCCATCAGCTTGTGGCTGTCGATGTCGAGCCCCTTGCAGATGTTGCCGATCTCGTTGGCGAACGCCACCTTGAGCGCGTGCCACGTGTTGTCGGCGTACTTCACCATCTCCGCCGTCTCGTAGTCGGTGCGGATCTTGGGGCCCGGCAGGTGGTCGTAGACCATCGCGAGCGCATCCCCGCTGCCCTTCTGCACCTCGCCGATGACGGTCTTGGGCGGGTGGTAGTAGTCGAACACCGCGGTGCCTTCGCGCAGGAATTCGGGGTTGATGCAGAGGCCGAAGTCGCGCCCGGCCTTGAGGCCCGAGGCCTCTTCGAGCGTGGGAATGACGATGGTGCGCATCGTTCCCGGCAGCATCGTCGAGCGCACCACGACGGTGTGGCCGCGGTGCTCGCGCAGTCCCGCGCCGATCTGCTCGCACACGCGGCGGATGTACTTGAGGTCGATGTGGCCGTTGCCGAGGCTGGGCGTCCCCACGCAGATGAGCGACATGTCGGTCGCGGCGACCGCGGCCTGCACGTCCGTCGTCGCGCACAGGCGCCCGGACTTCACCTGCTCGGCGATGATCTCGCCGATGTCCTTCTCGATGATCGGGGTCTTGCCGGCGTTGATGAGGTCGACCTTGGTCTGCTGCGGGTCGACGCCGATGACTTCGTGACCGTCCTTCGCAAGGCAGCCGGCGGCGACGGCTCCGACGTAGCCGAGGCCCATGACGCTGATCTTCATTCTTTGCTCCGGGGATGAGGGGAGTGACGACGAGCGTCCATCTTCGGCGCCGCACTTGACTCCCCTTGTTGCCGCCCCCGGGCCGTCCGTAGTCCTACCGGATCAAGCCTTCAAACCGGCCGCAACGGCCTTGTCGGAAAAGGCGAAGCGCCCTCCTACGCCGGTGCCTCGGCCGCGCGCACCTCGCGCCGCACGCCCGCCTGGAGCGATCCCAGGTAGATGACCAGCGCGATCAGCACGATGGCCTTCAACCCGAGCACCATCGACATGTTCTCGAGGAGGCCGCCCATCAGCGCGCCGCAAAGATTGCTTCCGAGCGACGCGGCGGGGTCCGGGCGCATGCGCAGCTCGGACGAGAAGATGATGCCGGCGAAGAAGATGGGAGCCGCCACGATCAGGCCGGCCGCGATTCCGCGCAGCACGAGGTCGAGATCGAAGAGCACCCGCCACGGCAGCGCCCACACCACGATGAGCGAGATGACCAGCATCGTGTACCAGAGCGTGCGCGAGTAGCGCTTGAGGCGCCCGGCCACGGCATTCGCCGCGAGCACCATGGCGAGCACGCCGCCGAAGACGCTGGTATTCACGATCCAGGTCGAGCCGAAGAGCAGGCTCAGCTGCGTGACCGCGCGGGTCTCGAGCAGCAGGAATCCCGCGCCCAGCAGGAACATCTGCCCATCGAAGCGGCCGCGCGAGAAGACGCTCGCGCCGAACACGCGCCGCACCGCGAACCCGGCCGTGAGTGCCACGAGCGCGAAGACGGTGACGTAGGTCCAGGCGATGGCATTGGGACGCAGGTAGAGGAACGGCCAGTCGTCCGTGGGCGTCTGCACCCAGGACAGGTCGCTGTCCGCATGGTGCGCGCGGGGAATCACCGCCTGCACCTGCTCGAGGGTGAGCTTGCGGCCGGCGATGAAGGTCGAGCCCGCGTCGTAGCCATGGTCGACGATGATCGGCTCCTGTCCCGTGGATTTCGCGACGAGCTGGGCCAGCCGCGCCCACATCCACGGCCCCGCCGCGACCGAGAAGGAGAGGCTCAGGATGCCGTCGTCCTTCACGCGCGACCAGGCCTCGGCGATGCCCTCCTCGGTGTAGACGAAGTTGTCCAGGCGCAGCGACGACATGGACGAGAACATCGCGTGCGAGTCCAGCAGGCCGTAGCACACGACGTCGAACTTCTCGTCGTTGGTGCGGCGCCCGAAATAAGCCCGCGCGTCGTCGTTCACGCGCACCACGCGCGGGTCGGCATAAGGACGCTCGGGATGCTTCTGCACGCCCGCGCGCAGGATGGCCGGGTCGATGTCGATGCTCACCACGCGCCCGAAGCCGCGGCGCAGCGCGGCCGCCACGTCGTTGCCGGTGCCGGCGCCGACCACGAGCGCCGAAGCGTTCGCGCGCGGCGTGAGGCTGAAGGGCAGCTCGTAGACGCCGCGCGTGAACTTGCGTTGCGGGCTGTCGCCCTCGCCGGGACGCAGGTCGAGCATGCGCTGGTGGTAATCCCGGTTGGCCGAAAGATTCCATTCGGTGGTGCCGCGCGATACCGGTCCCAGGCCGGGGAAGCCCTGGTAGGCGGTGAGATCGATGCGGTTGTAGGGCGAGAACGTGGCCCCCGCGATGGAGAAGGAAGCGGCGGCGATCGCGATCAGCGCGGCGACGGCGCTCCAGCGAGTGCGCACGATCCAGAGTATCGGCAGCACGCCCACGGCGATCCACACCGGCGGCGGTGTCCACAGCGCGGCCAGCACGGCCATCACGATGACGCCCGCGAGGGAGCCGCCGAGGTCGGCGCCATAAGCCTTGAGCGGCGGCAGCTGGTCGAAATAACGGCCGAGCATCGAGCCGATCAGGAGGAACACGCCCGCGAGCGCCCAGAAGGTCGCCGTGACGACGAGCGCCGAGCGCACGAACTGGAACAGCACCCCGCTGTACATGTCCTTGTCCATGTGGTCGCCCCAGATGCTCAAGGCGGGATCGGGGAAGGCGAGGTGCGTGAGGCCGAGGGGCGCGGCGGCGCCGATCACGAGGGACACCGCGGCGAGCGCGGGAAGGGCCCAGCGCGCGAGGCCGGGATGGCGGCGGCCGAGGCCCACGCCGAGTCCCATGCCGAGGAATGTCGCGAGGAGCACGAGGTTCGCGAAGTAGGCCGCGACGCGGATCTGCGTGCCGAGCCAGCGGATCATCGCGAGCTCGAGCACGAGGATGGAGAATGCAGTGGCTGCGAGGCCTACCGCCGGGTTCGTCGCGGGAAGGCTCCAGAAAGCGCGCAGCTTTGCACCCATGTGGCGGTCGTCCTCATCGGGCGGAATGCCCGGGGCGAGTGTAGCACCCGGTTTCCGTCCCGAGCCGATGACGCCCATGCGATCCGACGTTCGTCGCGGAACCCGCGACGAACGGTGCAACTAAGCTCCGGCCGGCCGCCGGGCCGGGCGGCTTAGCAGGCGATTTCGGTCCTCAGGCGCTGCCGCCCGGTGAGCATCGCCGACCACAGGATCGTGGGCGCGCGCACCTTGCGGTCGAAGCGGCGCGAGACCCAGCCGCCGATCGGCTGCGTGCTCGCCTCGAGGACGTGCACGCCGGCGCCGGGCATCGACGGCAACCGAAGCTCGATCGCCCGGCCGCCGCGCGAGAGGCGCACGCCGGGGTCGGTCCGCTCGACGGCGCAATCCTCGTGGCAGTGGAAGAGGATCTCCACCGCGTGCCGGCCTTCCATCTCCAGCGAGTCCTCGATCGCGACGCGGCGCGCGGCCTTGTCGAGCGTGATGCGGCGCCGATGCGCGACGGGATCCTCCAGGCCGAGATAGCCGTCGTGCCAGCCCTCGAAGACGTCCGCCTTCCCGTCGCTCGACCAGCGCGTGCATTCCGCGCGCGCCTTGCGCAGCCACATGAAGTTGCCGCCGGGCTCGGACTGGTCCATGCCGTCGATGCGCACCGTGTTGTGCGCCGCCGTGCCGCGGAAGTAATGCCGCCACTGCGCTTCCGTGTGGTACGCGAAGGTGCCCGGGTCCACGAGGAACTCCTGGCCGGCGACCGAGAGCGTGAACGACAGCGCGTCGGCATGGCCGTGGGCCGCGATCTCGCGATAGCCGAGCGGGCCCGCATCGGCGATGAGGCGAATCTCGCGCGGCGTCTCGAAGTCCTGGCCCAGGATGTAATAGCCGCCCTCGGGGAATGCGCGGCGCACCGGGAGCTGCGCGCCGGCCGTGTCGATCGCCATGAAGGTCGCGTCGCTCGATGCGCCGAGGAGCCAGCGCGTCTTGTCGTCGAGCGCGCGTGCCTTCGCCTTGAAGTCGCCCCGATCGAAGAGCACCGCGCCCGTCGCGAGAAGCGAGCGGAAGCGGCAGAAGCCCGCGCGCGGATCGAGCCGCACGACGTAGCCGTCGTCCGCGTCGCCGAACATGGGCACGTTGCCGCCCACGTCGATGATCGAAGCCACGTATTCCAGCATCGCCACGATGCGCGCGCGGTACTCGCCGGAAAAGCCGCAGCCGTTGGCCTCGCCGGCGAGGTAAGGCAGCAGCAGCAGGTCGAGCTCCCATTGCTGGTAGGAGACCGCCTGCTCGCGGTTCACGCCGTCCGCGGCATTCTGCAGGAGCGCCTCGCGTTCCAGCATCGCCCGCCCCTTGTCGAGCCAGTGGCGCGCGCGCTCCCAGTGCGGCCAGGCGATCGCCGCGGTCACCACACCGGCGAGCTCGCCGATCAAGTGGTTGTTGGCCGACGAATGCAGCGAATAGTGGCCCGAGACGAACTCGGCGTGCTGGTACACCGAGGTGAGCCAGCGCGAGCGGAAGGCGGCGCCCTGCTCGCCCTCGAAGAGCTTCGAGTCGACGCCGCCGATGAGCTGCCAGGCGAGCGCCCAGTTGACGAGGCGCAGGCCGCCCTCGAGCGCCGAGGACCAGTTCGGCCCCATGAGATAGGGGCACGCGACGAACCAGCTCTCGAGCTGCGCGCGCAGCGCCTCGCCGTATCGGGCGTCGCCGGTCAGGCAATAAGCCTGCGCCAGCGTCACGATCTGCAGGTGGCGGTTCGGCTCCCACAGGTACTTGCAGTCGCCCACGCGCTTCTCGTCGCGATAGTCGAGGGTCTTGCCGAACTCGAGCGGCGCCTCGATCCCCGTCTTGGGATCCCGGTTCCAGCGCGGCGGCGTGCCGAGATCCACGTCCTCGAGCGCGAAGACGTCGAGGCGCCCGGCGGCGATGCGCTCGGCGGCGGCGATATAAGGCGCGGGATCGACCTGCGCCGCGCGGTCGATCCACGGTGTTGCGCGGCGCGCGAGGTCGGGCGTGGGCACCGTCGTGCGCACGAGGCCCATCTTCTCGACGCGCATCGACGCCGCCTTCATGACGCGATGGCCGATCTCGGCCGGCGTCATGCAGCGCAGCCGGTTGAGCTTCCAGGCCAGGCCGGACGTCACGCGTACTGGCGGTGCCAGATCTCGAGGTTCAGGAGGGCCCACAGGAGCTTCTCGTGGTTCTGCTTGCCGTTCACGTGGTCGTCCACGACGCGGTCGAGGACCTGGCGATCGTAGTACTTGCGCGTCTTCGAGTCGTGGCCCTGCAGGTGGTCGCGCAGGTACCCGCGCATGGGTCCCTGGAACCAGCGGTTCACCGGCACGCGGAACCCGACCTTCGGCCGCTCGAGGATCGCCTTCGGCAGCAGCTCCTGCGCGGCCTGGCGCAGCACCCACTTGGTCTTGAGGCCCTTCACGCGATAGTGGTCGGGCAGCGTCGAGACGTAGCCGGCGAGCTCGTGGTCGAGGAACGGCACGCGCGACTCGATCGATGCGGCCATCGTCATGCGGTCGCCGCGCTCGAGGAGATTATCCGGAAGCCAGCTCGTCTGGTCGGCGTAGAGGATGCGGCGCAGCGTGGACGAGCCCGGGTCGGCGTCGAAGGGCGGGACGTTGCCCCCGAATGCGTGGCCATTTACCCGCAGCGTCGTGAGCTCCTCGCGCTCGCGGTTGCTGCAGGCGCCGAACCAGCGCGCGTAGCGCTCTTCCCAGTTCTCGATGTTGAGGTTCGTGACCGCGGTCTTCGCGCGCCGGAATCCATAGGGTAGCGATTGCGTAAGCGGCTGGATCAGCTTGTGGCGGATGTAGCCCGGCACGAGCTGCTGGTAACCGGCGGCGAAGCGCTCGAACACGTGCTTCGGATAGCCGCCCAGGATCTCGTCGCTGCCCTCGCCCGTGAGCACCATCTTCACGCTCTTCGACGCCTCCTTCGCGAGCATGTAGATCGGGATGTCCGAGGGCTCGGTCACCGGCGCATCGCGATAGCCCACGAGCTTCGGCAGGTGCTCGATCAGGTCGTCCGGGTTCACCTCCAGCTCATGGTGGTCGGTCGCGAAGTGCCTCGCGATGACGCCCGCGTAGCCCAGCTCGCTGTACGCCGCCTCCGATCCGCCGAAGCCCACGGAGAACGTCTTCACCTTGGTGTTGTGGCGCGTCATGAGGCCCACGATGGTGGAGGAGTCGAGGCCGCCGGAGAGGAACGCGCCGAACGGCACGTCGCTCACCATCTCCATCTTCACGGACTCGTCGAGCTTCGAGAGGAATTCCTTCACGACTTCGCGCCCGGCCCGTTCTCCCCGGGACGCGCGTCCGGCCGCCGCCGCCGCGGGCCGCGCGGATCTGTCGGGCGCCGTCCAGTACCGCCGCGTGGTGAGCTTCGCGTCCTTCCACGTGGCGCACGTCCCGGGCGCGAGCTTGGCGATGCCCTGGAGCAGCGTCTTCGGTCCCGGCACGTAGCGGAACGCGAGGTAATCCCACACGGCCGATTCGTCGACCGCGGGACGCGGCTTCGGCAGCTGCAGGAGCGCCTTGATCTCGGAGGCGAAGTAGAAGCCGTCGCTGTCCTCGTGGATGAAGAGGGGTTTCTCGCCGAAGCGGTCGCGCGCGACGAAGAGGCTCTGCTTCCTGCCGTCCCAGATGGCGAAGGCGAACATGCCGCGCAGGCGCTCGACGCACTGCTCGCCCCAGCGCTGGTACGCGCGCAGCAGCACCTCGGTGTCGCTATCGCGCTTGAAGGTGCAGCCCAGGCTCGCGAGCTGCGCGCGCAGCTCGCGGAAGTTGTAGATCTCGCCGTTGAAGGTGAGCGCGAGCTGCGCCTCGTTGTCGACCATGGGCTGCGGCGAGCCGACCGGGTCGATGATCGCGAGCCGCACGTGGCCCAGCAGCACGCGCTCGCCGCGGGCGGAGCGGTACTGCTCGAGCCCCTGCCCGTCCGGCCCGCGGTGGGACATGGCTTCGAGCATGCGCGTGACCGTGTCGCGCGAAACGGCGCTCCTGCCCTCGACGATGGCGCCGGCGATTCCACACATGGCTTACTCCTTGTGTCCCGTGAGACGCGCCGGTGCCGCGGGCCGTGGCGTGCGCGCGGGCGGCGACGCCACGTGGGCGTTGGCCGCGCCGGCGACGACCATGTGTCCGCAGAGGCGCGCGTATTGCAAGGCGAATTCGGATGCGCAGCGCTCGATGGAGTACGCGGCGCGGATGCGGCGGCGGGAAGCGCGGCTCATCCACGAGAGCTTCTCGCGGTCGCCGTGCAGCAGCGCCAGCGCCTCGGCGATGGCCCGGCCGTCGCGCGGCGGCACGATGCAGCCGTGGATGCCCTCGGTCATCACGTCCGGAATGGCGCCCACGGGAGTCGCGATCACCGGAAGCCCCGCGGCCATCGCCTCGAGCAGCGAGTACGGCAGTCCCTCGGTGTAGCTCGGCAGCAGCATCACGTCGCTGCCCGCCATGAGCTTCAGCTTGTCGCGGCCGAAGACGGTGCCGGCGAAGATGGTGCGCGGCGCGATGCCCAGCGCCTGCGCATAGCGCTTGAGGCGGTCTTCCTCGGGGCCGCTGCCGGCGACGATGAGGCGCGCGTCGACGCCGAGCTCGGTCGCGAGGCGCAGGGCCTGCAGGATCTCGTACAGCCCCTTCATGCGATGCAGGCGGCCGAAGAAGAGCAGGCGCAGCGGCTTGTCGGCGGGCGCGTTCACCGTGGGCACCGCGGCATAGGGCCGCAAGTCGATGCCGTTGGGAATCAGGACGACCTGCTGCTCGGGCAGGAACTCGTCGTAGGCGCGCAGCTCGCATCGGGCGAGCACCACCACGACATCGGGCAGGTTGAGCGTCCAGCGCAGGAACCCCGTGAGCGCCCGGTGCCCCTTGAAGAACTCGAGCGGAAGCTTGCCGCCGTGCACCTGGTAGAGCACGCGCGCGCCCATGGCCTTGGAGACCAGGAGATACGCGATGTCGCGCCAGTAGGCCCGCGGATTGAGCGACGTGTTGATGTGCACGAGCGTCACGTGCCGGAAGAGGATCGTCGCGGCGAGCCCCAGCGGGCTCAGCAGGAAGCGCGCGAGCCGGGCGATGGCGCCTTCCTGGCGGCCCTCGCCGCCCACCTGGAAGTGGACGAGCTCGTAGTCGTCGGCGAGGCTCGAGTCGAGGAGCAGGTTCAGGTGCGTGCTCACGCCGCTCACGGCGGCGCGCGACGGACCCAGGATGAGGACGGTGGGGCGGTTCATGAGATCTCCTGAAGCGTTTGCGCGGATGCAACCTTGCGCACCGCCTCGCGGCGTACGCCCAGTCCCGCATAGAGCTGCTCGAGCCGCTCGAGCGAACGCCCGGCGGCATAGCGATTGGCAATGGTTTCCCGCGCAGCGTTCCCGAGGCTGCGTGCGAAGGCAGGCTCGCGCAAGACGCGGGAGATGGCGGCGGCCAGCGCCTCCGGATTCCCGGGCGGCACGAGCAGGCCGTCGACCTCGTCGGTGATGACGTCCGGAATGCCGCCGACGGAGGTGGCGATCACCGGGCATCCCGCGGCCATCGCCTCGAGCAGGCTCACCGGCTGCGCCTCGGCATACGACGGCAGGACGAAGACGCTCGCGCGCTGCATCAGCTCGCGTGCCATGGCCCGGTCGACCCATCCCGGCAGCGAGACGCGCGTGCCGAGGTTGAGCGCGATGGCGTAGCGCGCGACCTTGGCGAGGTCGCCATCGCCCGCGCATTCCAGTCGTACCTGCGGGATGCTTCCCCGCAGCAGGTTCGCCGCCTCGAGCAAATCGAAGATGCCCTTCCCCGCCTCGCAACGGCCGACGAAGGCGACCAGGCCCGGTTCCCGGGTGAATTCGGGGAGATTCAATTCCGACTGCGTCCCCGAATTCACCAGCGAAACCGGGTTGTGGATGCAGGAGATGCGCCGATTGGAGGTCACCGTCGCCATCCAGCGCGCCCAGGTCTCGGAGACCACGACGATGCGATCGGCGCGGTCGAGGAAGAAGCGCGCGACGGCGCGCCGCACGGGGCCGCACTCCTCGGTGAAGAAGCGGGCGAAGCCGCCGCCGTGCAGATGGAAGATCACGCGCCAGCGCAGCAGGTGCGCGCAGGCCATGTACACGCACTTGCGCCAGAAGCTCGCACGGGAGGCGCTATGCACGTGGAGCACGCCGCCCGAATGGCGCGCCAACACGGCGAGCAGCCGGAAGAGCGCCAGCGTGGCCACCACCGCCTTGGCCAGGCGCGATCCGTCGCAGTGCGTCGCGATGTAATGGATCGGCCAGCGCGCGAAGAGGCCCTCGACGCGATAGGTCTCCAGCACCGCCGCGATGCCGCCGCGAGTGCGGGCATCCGTGCCCATCATCACGATGGGAATGGGCCGCTCGGCGCTCATGCCTGCGTCGCGGCGCCGAAGTAGCGCCGGATATCGAGGTGCTGCACGAGCATGCGCGCCTTGCCGCGCGCGGTGCGTGGGATGCGCTCGACCTGCACCACGCTCACGTCGCAGCCGCCCTGCGTCTTCTCCTCGACCGCGGCGGCGATGCGCGCCAGGTGGTCCGCAGACACGACGCGGTCCGCCTGCAGCTTGAGGAACACGCGGCCCGGCGCCTCCTGCTCGTACTGGATGGCATCGGCCTCGGCCAGCTCCGGAAAGTGCGCGACGCCGAGCGTCGTGATCGAGACCAGCCGTTCGTCGCGGCACACGATGAATTCCTGCAGGCGTCCGGCGATGCGTTCGACCGCCGGGAATCCCGGAAGCATCGGGTGCCCGCCCGCGGAGAGCACGGCCAGGTCGCCGGTGCGATAGCGGATGAAGGGCATCGCCTGGTTGTCGAAGCTCGTGCCGACGATGAAGCCCAGCTTGCCGGGCTGCGTGATGGGCCGGTCCTGCGCGTCGACCAGCTCGAGATGCCCGTACTGCGGCCAGAAGAAGTAGCGCTCGTCGTCCGCCATCGTGGCACCCATGAGCACGCGCTCCGAGTGACCGTAGTGGCAGACGATCGGGCAGCGGAAGACTTCCCGGAACTTCTCCATCTGGAAGCCGTAGACGTTCTCCGAATACAGCATCACGCCCTGCACGCCGCGCGTGAACTCGGGCAGCGGGTTGTTCGAGAGCCAGCGCGCGAGCGGATAGAGCGCGGACGGAAACGCCTCGATGTAGCGCGGCCGGTGCAGCGCCAGCGCTTCGGCGTACGACGGCATGTAGCGCCGCTCGAGGTGGTCCGAGGAGAGGATCAGCTGGCGCTTGATCGGCTCGTACATCCAGATGCTGCCGCCGGGCCGCGCCGCCGAGGGCACCGTGCGCCCGCGGAGTGCCAGCATCACGTCCGTCGAACGCGCACCGACGCGCTCGCGGAAGCTCTCCATGTACGCGAACTCCTTCGGCCGCGTCACGTGCTTCTGGAGGTAGAACTGCATGGGCGTGAGCGTCGAGCCGCCGGTGTACATCGGCAGGCGCGCCGATTCGGGCATCGCGTTCGAGAGGTATTCGCCCGGGCGATGCTTGATGTCGAGCTTGTCCGTGATGGGCAGGCGCGAGAGGATGTCGCGCGGATCGCGCCGGCCATTGAGGAGCCCGCGATACGCGCGATACGCAGGCACGGTATCCAGCGCCCAGCGCAGCGTCATGTTGAGCTTGTGCATCGAGAGCGCCTCGACGCTCTCCACGCCGTCCGGCTCCAGCAGCTCGCCGCAGAACCGGTCGTAGGCGGCGCCCAGGCGCACGCGCGTCGGCAGCCACGAGTACGCGCGGCCGGCCGAGGCCTTGATCCATGCGGGCGCTTCCCAGTACTTGCCGAGGTACGGGTGCAGCATGTCCTCGATGGCCATCCGGGGCGGGCTCTCGACCACGCTACGCCCCGAAACGGGAGCGGCGCAGGAACGCGTCCGTGACGCTGAGCGCCCCCGCCCGGTTGATCGTGTGCAATCCGAGGATGCCGTCCCGGCCCGCGGGCACGATGCGGCGCACTTCCTCCTCGCGATACTCGAGGTCGTCAAGCCGCGTCACGCGGTTGAGCGCGATCCCCGAGCCGTAGAGCGGCGTGCAGATCTGCGCGGGCCGGATGAGGTCGCCGTGCTGCAGGAACAAGCGGCCGGCGGGACGCGCGTTGCGCACGTCGGACTTGACCGGGTTGCGCCGGTGCGGCTTCCATTCGCCCAGCAGGTGGTCGGCCGTGAAGATGTGCAGCTCGTCGTTGATCTCGCTGCCCTCTTGGCCCTGCGTCGCGAACATCCAGAGGCGGTCGCCGGCGCGGTGGATCGTGGCATCGGCGCACCACACGTCGGGCACGAGCGTGCGCTCGAACTTCCACTTGTCCGGAAAGCGCACGCAGCGGTAGAGCTCGATCGCGCGGTTGTGCGCCGTCTCGGGAATCATGTACAGCTCACCGCCTTCCTGCAGCAGGAAGGGATACGAGAGGTGATAGTCGCGCTCGAGCACGCGCACGGGCTCCGAATGCGTGCCGTCGCGCTTCACTTCCATCACGCTGATGTGGGCGCGATGGGCGGCGAAGGGCAGCTCCTCGAAGTAGATGTAATGGCGGCCGTGATGCTCGAGCGGAAACGGGTCGGCCCAGAAGCGATCCTTCGGGGGTGCCAGGCGCACGAAGCCTTCGAGCGATCCGGTCCACGGCTCGTCGTTCACGAAGCGGTAGGCGAGCGTCCACTGGCCGACGGTCGTCAGGTGCTCGACCGTGCGCTGCGCGACCCGGCCGCCGACGCGCAGGAGGTCGCGCACGAGCGACGGGCCGCGCGCGGAACGGTCCGCACGGGCTTGAGCCGCGGGCTCGGTCGCATTCTCGAACCAGGCCGCGCCCTGCGCGTGCAGGTCACGCAGCGAGCGCGCCACGAACTGCGCGCTCTTGGGAAAGACCCCGTCGTGGCCGCGCGCGAGCGAGAACGCGACCGCGCGGGACCAGGACGGATGGGCGATGCGGTCTTCCTGCCCCGCGCCGCGCCGGATCCGGATCGCCGAGGCGATGGTCGGGCGATTCTCGAGCAGCTCGCGCACGCCGGCGAGCGACTCGTTGCAGTCCTGCTCGTCGCCGAAGCAATAGCGCCAGGTGCCGAAGCGCGCCACGCCGTCGAGCGCCTCCTCGTCGACGTCGCCCAGGACGAACGCCACGTCGAGCGAGGATTCGCGCATCGCGGCGCCCGCGCGCTCCACCTCGAAGCGGCGCGGTGCCGGGACGAGCCGGCGCACGTCCGAGGGCGCGAGCCAGTCGGTGCCGCCGCCGAAGAGGCGGCGATCGAGGCGCGTATAAGCCCGCAGCAGCCACGCCGGCGTTTCATCCGGCGAATTCCGACTGCGTCCCCGATTTTGCTCCGTGACAATGGCGACGATCTCGGCGTACTCGCAGGCGGCGACGCGCGCCAGCGCCTCGACGATCCAGCGCGGCTGCAGGGCGCGGTCGGCGAAGACGCCGATGCGAAGCTTCGCGCGGGCGGCACGGGCCGGCGCGAAGGGCCGGATCCCGGCGGAAGGCGCGCCGGGGATCGGACTTACAGCCGCCACACGCGCACCCCTTCGCGCTGGAACGGCGTGGGATCGACCACCGGCTTCACGAGCGAGAGCACGCCGCGGCGGACGATCTTCTCCATGAGCTGCTCCGGCGTGAGCCTGAGGAAGCTCTCGTGCGCCACGGCGAGGATCGTGGCATCCGCCGCGGGAAGCTGGTCCCACGACTCGAGCTTGAGGCCGTACTCGTGCAAGGTCTCGTCCGCATCGGCCTCGGGATCGTGCACGTGCACCTCGCAGCCGAATTCCACGAGCTCGCGAATCACGTCGATCACCTTGGTGTTGCGGATGTCCTTGCAGTTTTCCTTGAACGTGAGGCCGAGCACGTTCACGCGCGCGCCCAGGATGTTGCGGCCCTGGTGGATCATGTTCTGCACCGTCTTGCGCGCGACGTAGGGCCCCATGTTGTCGTTGATGCGGCGTCCCGCGAGGATCACCTCCGGGTGGTAGCCCACGAGCTCCGCCTTGTACGTGAGGTAGTACGGGTCCACGCCGATGCAGTGGCCACCGACGAGGCCGGGCTTGAAGTTGAGGAAGTTCCACTTCGTGCCGGCGGCCTGGAGGACCTCGTGGGTGTCGATGCCGAGCTTGTCGAAGATGATCGAGAGCTCGTTCACGAACGCGATGTTCAGGTCGCGCTGCGTGTTCTCGATGACCTTCGCGGCTTCCGCGACCTTGATCGAGGAGGCCTTGTGCACGCCCGCCTTCACGACGGACGCGTAGAGGTCCGCGACCTTCTCGAGGGTCTCGGCGTCGTCGCCCGAGACCACCTTCAGGATCTTGGTGAACGTGTGGTCCTTGTCGCCCGGGTTGATGCGCTCGGGCGAGTAGCCGACGTGGAAGTCCTGCTTCCAGCGCATGCCCGAGCAGCGCTCGAGGATGGGCACGCAGATCTCCTCCGTCGTGCCGGGATAGACCGTCGACTCGTAGATCACGGTCGCGCCGGCCTTGAGGTTCTTGCCCACGAGCTTCGAGGCGCTTTCCAGCGGCGAGAAGTCGGGCTGGCGCGCGTCGTTCACCGGCGTGGGCACCGCGATGATCACGAAGTCCGCCTTGCGGATCTCGTCCGCGTCGTCCGTGATGGCGAGGAATTTCGCGGCCTGCAGGTCTTCGCGCGACACTTCGCCCGTCACGTCGTCGAACTGCTTCAGCCGCGCGACCTTCTTCGTCGCGATGTCGAAGCCGATGGTCGCGCGCTCCTTGCCGAACGCGACGGCCACGGGAAGTCCGACATAGCCGAGGCCGACCACGCAGACGACGGGAAGGGTTTGCTGGGCCTCGACGGATTGCGCGGCCTGGGCGTCCGGGCGGACGTCCGGCGTGTCGAGTACGGGTGCGTCGAGCATTTACGGGCCTCCGGGATGAGCTGCGGAAAGGGATGCACCGATTCTGGAAGGCGTGTTTGAAATGCCGATCGGACCCCCCCGTGCCGAAGGAACTATCCGCGCGCGCGGCGCTTACCTTTCTTCCGACACCCGGTGCGAAGAGGGCACCGGGAATGTCGTGCGGGCTCGCCCCCATTCGGAGTGGCGGAGACGGCCACCGGTAACCGATTCCTACGGACCGGTGGCGAATCGCGCCGCGAAATAAGCCGGGCGGAGGACGCCCTCGACGCCGGGGGTTTTGCATTGCCGATTCAAGATTCGCCCAAGTCCCCGCTCCCACGAGACCCGAAGACAACATGACCGTTTACTCCGAAGACATCCGCTCCATCCTGGCCGAGCACGCCCGCCTCCTCGTCGACGTGGCGACGCTCGACGACGACGCCGACCTCTACCAGGCGGGGCTCACGTCCCTTTCGACCGTCAACCTGATGCTCGCGCTCGAGGAGCATTTCGACGTCGAGTTCCTCGACAGCATGCTCGGGCGCAAGACCTTCTCCTCGATCCGTTCGCTCTCCGAGGCGATCGGGCAACTCCAACCCGCGCGCGCCCCGGCGGGCGCCGCCAGCGAAACGAGGGCCACGCCATGAGCGTTGCGCAAAGAGCGATCGGCACGTCACCGGTCGGGCTGTCGCAGCAATCGGATTTCCAGGCGCTCCTCGAGCGCGTGAACGCCATCGGACGCGACGTCATCGCGGTGCACGCGGCGGAGGTGGACCGCGATGCGCGCTTTCCCGTCGAGGCCTTCACGGCCCTCAAGGCCGAGCAGCTGCTCTCGGCCTACATCCCGCAGGAATATGGCGGTTTGGGCCTGGACATCACCCAGGTCTCCCAGATCTGCGAGGCGCTCGGCCATCATTGCGCCTCGACCGCGATGATCTTCGCGATGCACCAGATCCAGGTCGCCTGCATCGTGCACCACGCCCTGGGCGAGGCCTTCTTCCGCGACTACGCGCGCGAGATCGCCTCGAAGCAGCTCCTCATCGCCTCGGCCACGACGGAGCTCGGCATCGGCGGCGACACGCGCTCCTCGATCTGCGCGGTGAAGATCGTGGACAGGCACTTCATCCTCGAGAAGCAGTGCCCCGTGATCTCCTACGGCGAGCAGGCCGATTGCGTCCTGGTCACGTGCCGCCGCGCCGAGGACGCGCCGCGCAACGACCAGGTCATGGTCCTCGTGCGCAAGGAGGACTGCACGCTGCGCCGCCTGTCCGAGTGGGACACGCTGGGCTTCCGCGGCACCTGCAGCCCGGGCTTCGAGCTCAAGAGCCTGGGCCACTGCGAGCAGGTGTTCCCGGTGCCCTACGCCTTCATCCACGGCAAGACGCAGCATCCGGTGGCGCACATCCTGTGGGCGTCGCTCTGGTGCGGGCTGGCCTCCGATGCGCTGCACCGTGCGCGCCAGGCGGTGCGGGCTGAGGCGCGCAAGAACCCCGGCGTCACGCCGATCTCCGCCACGCGCCTCGCCGAAGCCGACATCGTCCTCAACACCATGAAGAGCACGCTCTCGGCGGCGCTTGACGACTATTACCGGCTGCTCGCCGACGGCAATCCCGATGCGTTCGCGAGCTTCAACTTCGCGATCCGCATCAACAACCTCAAGCTCTCCTGCTCGCAGCTCGTGCTCGACGTGGTCACCCGCGCGATGGTGATCTGCGGCATCGCGGGCTACCGCAACGACTCGAAGCTCTCGCTCGGGCGGCACCTGCGCGATGCGACCGGCGCGGGCCTCATGGTCAACAACGACCGCATCCTCGGCCAGAACGCCACGATGCAGGTCGGTCTCCGCGAAGGCTGAGCACCATGTGCATCGTCCAGACGCAGCACGACGATCTCGCCCTCGAGACCGCGAATGCTTATGCGACGTACCGCGAGGAGCTCGTCCGTGCCGGCCACCTGATCCCGACGGGAGTCCCGGGCGTATATGGCCGCGGCGGCGACTTCGAGGGCGTGATCACGGCGTTCGACGGCCTCGTGAGCCGCGCGGGCGCCGAGCTCGAGCCGGAAGTGAAGCGCTTCCCGCCGATCTTCAACCGTGCCCACTACGAGCAGATCGACCACATCCACAACTTCCCCGACCTCATGGGCTCGGTCCACACCTTCATGGGCGGCGAGCGCGAGCACCGCGACATGCTGGAGAAGTTCGGGCGCCGCGACGACTGGACCGCGCACCTCACCCCGGCGCGCGTGATGATGACGCCCGCGATCTGCTACCCGCTCTATCCCACGCTCACCGGCACGCAGCTGCCCGCGGGCGGCAAGCGCGTGGACCTGCAGGGCTTCGCCTTCCGCCACGAGCCCTCCGAGGACCCGGCCCGCATGCAGATCTTCCGCATGCACGAGTTCGTGCGCCTCGGCACGCCCCAGGAGGCGCTGGACCATCGCAACTACTGGCTCGACCGCGGGCAGGACATCTTCCGCTCCGTGGGACTGGAGGTCGAGCCCGTGATCGCCAACGACCCCTTCTTCGGGCGCGGCGGCAAGGTGCAGAAGGCCCTGCAGCGCGAGCAGAACCTCAAGTACGAGTTCGTGATCCCCATTTGCTCCGAGGAGAAGCCGACCGCCATCGGGTCGAGCAACTACCACCTCGACCACTTCGGGTCCGTGTTCAACATCCGCACGGCGGACGGGGAAGTCGCCCACAGCGCGTGCGTGGGCTTCGGCCTCGAGCGCATCGCGCTCGCCCTTTTCAAGACCCACGGCCTGGAGGTTTCCGCCTGGCCCCTCGACGTGCGAAATGTGCTGGACATCGCCTGACAAGAAGACCCATCGCGTGGCGGCCCTCGATGCCGCCACGTACCGGCGGCACGCGGTCCACGGCGAGAACCGCATCTGGGCGGAGACCAACTGCTACACCGACCTGGTGGTCGAGATGCTGCACGGCCTCGGCCACGAGCCGCTCGCCGTGATGGCGTACACGCTCGCCATCGATTTCGAGGGCGACCAGTGGACGTTCTTCAAGCCGCCGCACGCCGAGGTCGAGGCGCTCTACGGCGTGGACATCCAGGAGCTGGCACTTTGGCGCCCGCTGGTGGAGCACGTGCGCGACCAGGTCGCGGCGGGACGGATGGTATTGGTCGAGCTCGACTCCTTCTTCCTGCCCGATACCGCCGGCACGGCGTACAAGCTCGCGCACGTGAAGACCGCGGTGGGCGTGAACGAGATCGACGTCGAGAGCCGTCATCTCGGCTACTTCCACAACAACGGCTACTTCGAGCTCGGCGGCGACGACTTCCGCGAGGTCCTGCAGCTGGACGGGCTGCCCCATGACCGGGTGCTTCCGCCCTTCTGCGAGATCGCGAAGCTGCGCGAAGGCGGCGCGATCCCGAAGGGCGCGCACCTCGTGGAAGCCTCGCTGGGACTCCTCCAGCGCCACCTGCGCCGCGCGCCGGCGACGAACCCGTTCGCGCGCTTCCGCACCCAGTTCGAGCATGACCTCGAGGGGCTCATGCAGGCGGACATCGGCGCCTTCCACAAGTACTCCTTCGCGACGCTGCGCCAGTACGGCGCCTGCTTCGAGCTGGGCGAGACTTATCTCCGCTGGCTGGGTGACAACGGCGTCGACGGGCTCGGTGACGCGCGTGCGGCCCTGGGCGAGATCGCGCAGACCGCCAAGACCTTCCAGTTCCAGCTCGCGCGTGCCATGAGCCGCCGCAAGCCCCTGGACCTGGCACCCATCGATGCCATGGGCGCTTCCTGGGACCGCGCGATGTCGCAGCTGCGCGCGCGCCGAGGCTGAAGGCCATGGATACGCTCGCCCGCGACAGCGTCGTCGCCCTCGAGCCCGATACGTGGCTGCACGAGGGCTGGCAGCTCGCGCCTGCCGGCGAGGCGCGCGAGCCCACCGAAGGCCGCGGCCCGGCGTCCGGCTGGCGCGACGCGATCGTTCCCGGCACCGTCGCCCTCGCCCTGGACCACGATATCGGCACGGCGCGCGATTTCGACGCCGAGGCGTGGTGGTACCGGAAGACGTTCAGGCTCGAGCGGCGCGCGGCGCGGCATTACCTGCGCTTCGAGGGGCTGGCGACCGTAGCCGAGGTGTGGCTCAACGGCGAGCGCATCCTCGAGTCGCGCAACATGTTCCGCTGGCATCGCATCGACGTGACCCGCCGGCTGCGCGACGAGAACGAGCTCGCGATCCGCTTCGCGCCGATCGCGCCGCTGCTGGCCGAGCGAAGGCCGCGCCCGCGCTGGAAGACCGCGCTCGTCAAGCACCAGAACCTGCGCTGGCTGCGCACGACGCTGCTCGGCCGCATCCCCGCGTGGAGCCCGCCGGTCGCGCCCGTCGGACCCGTCGGCGGCATTGCCCTCGAGTGCCTGGATCATGTGGATGTGACCTCGCTCGCCGTCGTCCCGCGCGTGGCCGATGGCGTGCCTCGCCTGTCGGTCGACGTGAGACTGAAGCCGCTGGGCAGCGACACGATTTGCGCGGCCCGGGTGCGCGTGGGCGATTCCCTGCACGAGCTCCAGCTCGACCCGGGCAGCGCCCGCGTCCACGGCGAGCTGGACCTGCCCGGGGTCGAGACGTGGTGGCCCCACACCCACGGCGATCCACGCCTGGTCTCGTGCCAGATCGAGATCCAGGCGGGCGACACCTGGCGTGGGATCGACTGCGGACCGCTCGGATTCCGCGAGATCACGCTCGACCGCGACGACGGCGGCGTGCGGTTCTCCGTCAATGGCGTGCCCGTCTTCTGCCGCGGCGCCTGCTGGACGCCCGCCGATTTCCGGCGGCTGCACGCGCAACCCGGCGAGCTTCGCCGCACGCTCGAGCGGGCGCGCGACGCCGGCATCAACATGATTCGCGTGGGCGGCACCATGGCCTACGAATCCGATGCGTTCTACGCGCTCTGCGACGAGCTGGGCATCCTCGTGTGGCAGGACTTCATGTTCGCCAACATGGATTACCCGTTTCGCGACGCGGCCTTCCGCGCCGAGGCCGAAGCGGAGGTCACGCAGCAGGTCGAGCGCCTGCGGCGCCGCGCGTGCATCGCCGCCTGGTGCGGCGGCAGCGAGATCGCGCAGCAGGCCGCGATGCTGGGACTCGCCCCCGAGCATGGCTGCCCCGAATTCCTGCGCCGCGATGTCGAGGCGCTCTGCTCGCGGCTCCATCCGGGCGTGCCTTATTTCCCGAACTCGCCATGGGGCGGCGCGTTGCCGATGCACGTCGGCACCGGCATCTCGCATTACTACGGCGTGGGCGCCTATCGACGCCCCGTCGAGGACGTGCAGCGCGCGAACGTGCGCTTCGCGACCGAGTGCCTCGGCATCTCGAATGTGCCCAACGAAGAGGTCGTGCGCGAGGTGTTCCATGGAAGCATCGGACCCGCGCACCACCCGCTGTGGAAGGCCCGGGTCGCGCGCGATGCGGGCTCCGGCTACGACTTCGAGGACATCCGCGACTTCTACACCGCGCGCCTCTTCTCGCTCGACCCCGTGGCGCTCCGCAGCCAGGACACCGGGCGTTATTTCGCGATCTCGCGCGCGACGAGCGCCGAGGTCATGGCGCGCGCGTTCTCCGAATGGCGCGCCCCGGCGAGCGGATGCGGCGGCGCCCTGGTCTGGTTCCTGCGCGACCTCTGGCCCGGCGCCGGCTGGGGCCTGCTCGATGCCCATGGCGATCCCAAGTCGGCGTTCCATGCCCTCGCACGCGCCTGGGCGCCGCGCACGGTGCGCCTGACCGATGCGGGCCTCGACGGCGTGAACCTCCACGTGTTCAACGACCGTCCGGCACCCTTCCGGGCGAGCGTCGAGCTGGAGCTGATCCGTGCCGGTAAGCCCGCAGCATCGGCGAGCGCGGTGGTGGACATGCCCGCCCACGGCGCGCGCAGCCTGCAAGGCGACGCCCTCCTCGGCTACTTCACCGACTGCAACGACGCCTATCGCTTCGGCCCGGCCAAGTTCGACGTGATCGTCGCGCGCCTTCGCGAAGCCGACACGGGCGCCGTGATCGCGGAGGATTTCCTCTTCCCGCGGGGTATGGCCCTCCAGGCCGAGCGCGACCCCGATATCAGCACGCGCATCGCACGCGGCGCGGATGGATGCATCGCGGTCGAGATCGCGAGCGGCGTCTTCCTCCAGGATGTGCGCATCAAAGCGGAAGGCTTCACTTCCTCCGATAGCCACTTCCATCTTTCTCCTAGCTGTCCGCGGCGAATCCGCTTCTATCCGCGGCAGGCCCCAAATCCTATCTTCGAGGCTTCCATCGAGGCGCTTAACCTCGCGCACCCCGTCCCGGTCCGGGAAGAACGCGAGGAGGTGAAGGAAAGAACAAGATGAGACGCGAGGAAACCATCGAGCTCGAGGCCGTCGCGGAGAAGTGCGTCGCGAGCCTCGAGCGCCGTCCGCTTTATTTCGAGCAGAGCCGCGCGCGCGGCGCTGAAGGGCCGGTCTTCGGCTGGTACCACTCCACCCCGGCGGCCCTCCAGTCCGATTGCGCGGCCGTCATCTGCGGCCCCATCGGCCACGAATACACGCGGTCCCATCGAGCGATCCGGCACCTCGCCGACCGCCTCGCCGAGCGCGGCATTCCGGCGCTGCGCTTCGACTACCACGGCATCGGCGATTCGCCCGGTGGCGAGCTCGACCCCGACCGCGTCGCGTTCTGGCAGGCCAGCATCCGCGCCGCCATCCGCCAGGCCCGGGCGCTTTCGGGCCGCCAGCGCGTCTGCCTCATCGGCGTGCGCCTGGGCGGCCTTCTCGCCGCGCTCGTCGCGTCCGACATGCCCGTGGACCTTCTCGTGCTCTGGAATGTGCCCGCAAAGGGCAAGGCTTATGTGCGCGAGCTGCAGGCGATCGCGATGGCCGCGGCGCGCGACCCGCAGGCGTCCGAACGCGGCCTCGAGAGCGCGGGCTTCACGATGTCGCCGCAGACGCTCGATGCGTTGCGCAAGGTGGACCTCGCGCGCAACCCGGCCAAGGCCGGCCGCGTGCTGCTCGTGGGGCGCGATGACCTCGCTCCCGACAGCGCGCTTGCCGAGCTCTTCAAGGCCCAGGGCGTTTCCTGCGACACGGTCCGCGTCCCGGGCTGGCTCGGCATGATGGCCGACCACCAGTTCACCGTCGTGCCCGACGAGGCGCTCGATGCGGTCTCGGACTGGGTGGCCGGGCATGTCGATGCGCGCATGACCGCTCCGGCCCCGGCGCGCGATGCCGAGACGCGCGTGAACCGCTTCGTGCACGAGACGCTCGCCGGCGGCCGCACGCGGCTCCAGGAAGAGGCCTGCCTGTTCGGCGCGGGCAAGCACCTCTTCGGCGTGCTCACCCACGGCGGCAGCCCGGGCGACCACCCCGTCGTGCTGCTGGCGAATGCGGGCGCGATCCACCACGTCGGGCCCAACCGCCTCTACGTGACGCTCGCGCGCGAGCTCGCCGCCAAGGGCTTCGCGGCCTTCCGCTTCGACCTGGAGAGCCTGGGCGACAGCGTGCTGCGCGGACCGGGGCGCGAGAACTATCCCTATCCCGACAACGCGGTCGATGACGTGCGCTCCGCGATCCGGTTCCTCCGGGCGCGCGGGTACCGCCGCTTCATCGTGGCGGGCATGTGCTCAGGCGCGCACACCGCGTTCCATGCCGGCCTGCAGGTCGACGACCCCGGCATCGAGGAGCTGGTCCTCGTGAATCCGTGGGAGTTCTACTGGGTCGAAGGCATGTCGCTCGACGACAACTCGCACTTCGTCCAGGCCGCCGCCTACCGCAGCGCGATGAAGGATCCGAACCGCTGGATGAAGCTGCTGCGGGGACAGGTCGATGTGCGCCGCGCGGTGCGCTTCGTGACGGCCCATGCGTCGACGCGGCTCAAGGCGATCGCGCTGGCGCTGGGCGTGGGCGAGGAGCCGCGGCTTTCACGGGACCTCAAGCGCCTGTTGCGCGACCGCCATGTCGCGATCTACTTCTCCCAGGGTGAGCCCGGCTGCGACATCCTGATGCACGACGCCAGGCGCACGACGCAGCGCGCCATGAACGCCGGCCGGCTCGACCTGGAGATCATTCCCGGCGCGGACCACATCTTCTCCGACTGGACCGCGCGGCGCGACATCCTGCAGCGGCTGGTGGACCACTTCGCGATGCGCTACGCGGTCGTCGGCACGGTGCAGGCGCGCGAGGCGCGGCCGGCGGCGCTCAAGGCAGCCTGAGGCTTTAGCCGCCGAACTCCTCGGCCGCGAGATCGCGCAGGAATGCGCGCGTGGTCTGCACCTCGCGCTGCTCCTCGTCGGTGAGCTCGCGGAAATCGACCCAGGCCCCGAGCGAGCCCCCGTAAGTCGCGGCCGCCGCATGCTCGGCGGAGGCAAAGTCCGGATGGTGGCTCGCCGCCAGCGTTTCCCAGCGCTCGTTGCAATTGAGCAGGAAGATGGTGCCGTCGAGGAGCGCCTCGGCGATCGCCACGCCCCTGAGCATCGACGCGTCGAGCGGCACGCCGTCGACCACGACGCCGCCGCGTCCGCGCGCCGCCATGTCGAGCGGCGCATAGCGCACGACCCGCGCCGCATCGAGGACGAACGGAGGCTCCTCCAGCGTGCGGCTCATCGGGCCGGGATCAGCTTCCCGCCGGAGAGCTTGTCCTGCACGACGTAAGCCACGTAATCCGTGTCTTCGACGGTGAAGCGCAGGCGCGTCTTGGCGGGGAAGCTCGTATAGACCTGGTACCCGCGGCAACGCGCTTCGACGTCGAGCTTCGTCTTCAATACGCCGGGCAGCGACTCGCACGGCTCGACCTGCGCCACGCGAAGCACCTCGATGATCTTGTCGTAGCGCACCGGATCCTTCTCGCGGATCGCGTCATAGACGCTCGAGTCGCCGAGGTAGATCGTGTCGCGCGGCTGCAGGTAGCGGTGATGCGTCCCGGGAATCACGTCCGCCATGGCCAGGGCGGGAAGGATCGTCGTGACGGCGAGCGATGCGAGGATCGTCTTTCTCACGGTTGCCTCCTTCGATTGCGGCGGCGCGTCCGGCCGCCCCATCTGGAAATTGTAGACCTCCGCGCGCCGGGCCGGTTTCACGCTACAAGGCGCCGACCGCCGTGAGCGCTCGCCGGACCTCCTCGACGCCCTCCGGGGGCAGGGGCGCCTGCGGCCGCAGCGGCGCGCCCACGGCATAGCCCTGCAGCTCCAGGCCGCCCTTGATGCAGGCCGCAAGATTGTATTTCGCGAAGGCCTGGTTCAGGTTCCAGAGCGGCTTCTGCAGCTCCATCGCCGCCGCCCAGTCACCGCGCCGGCAGAGATCGTAGAGCTGGACGCTCGGGCGCGGCGCCACGCACGCGGGCCCCGACATCCACCCGACCCCGCCGATCATCATGACGCAGGCCGGGATGTGGGACGACGCCGCGAAGATCTTCATGCGCCCCTCGACGCGGTTGATGATCGAGAGGAGCCGGCCGGTGTTGACCGACGCGTCCTTGATGTAGCCGATGTTCGGCACGTGGCTCAGCCGCTCGATCGTGGCGAGGGTCAGGTCCGAGCGCTGGAAGGACGGATTGGTATAGAGCACCACCGGCAGCTTCACCGCCTCGGCGACGGAGCGGAAATACTCGAAGACGCCCTCGTCCGTGAGCGGAAAATAAGCTTCGAGGATGGCGAGGATGCCGTCGCATCCCATGCGCTGGAATTCCTGCGCCTGGCGCGCCGCGTCCGCGATCGTGGTCGAGGCCACGCCCGCGACGACCGCGACACGCCCCTTCGCCGCCGCGACGACGATCTCGACCACGCGCCGCTTCTGGGGCCACGAGAGATACGCGAACTCGCCGGTGCTGCCGAGGGGCGTGAGGCCGTGCACGCCCGCGGCGATGAGGTCCTCGCAGAGCCGGGTGAGGACGTCGGTCCTGACCTCGCCCGCCTCGTCGATCGGTGAGACCAGGTACGGGAAGACGCCGTGGAACGCCGCTTCGCTCGCCATGCGTCAGAGCTCGATGAAGAACGGGGCCACGATGAGCGCCAGGCCGACGATGGAAAGCCAGAGCACGCTGTCGAAGAAATAAGGGTAGACGCAGAGCAGCGCGCCGCACGCCATCGGCACGATCTTCGCCTGCTTCTTGCCGTACATGAAGTAGGCGGCCCCGACGACGCCCGCCATGAGCCCGATGAAGAGGCTGCCCGGGGTCATGTTGGCGAGGCCGGGCACGTCAGGCCGCCTTGCCGCAGCCCGCGGCGTTATGGATACGCTTGTTCGACGCGGGGTTCCTCGCGAGCTTGGCCGCGGGACGACGGGGCCGGCGCGTGAACTCGCCGCCGCAATTCGGGCACTTTCCCTGCAGCACCGATTCGACGCAAGCGCTGCAGAAGGTGCATTCGAACGAGCAGATCATCGCCTGCTCCGATTCGGGCGGCAGGTCGCGGTTGCAGCATTCGCAGTTGGGTCGCAGCTCCAGCATGGTCGTTTCCTTTCGGTCAGGCATACCGCACGTCGGGAATCCAGTTGCGCCTGCGGCGGTCGAGCCGCGATGAAGTCTCCTCGCCGTCGAAGGAAATGGGCGCCACTCGCACCTTCGAGCGATCCACGTTGTTGAATGCGTTGACGCTCACGACGGCGTAGGTGCGGCCGTCGATCTCGCTCGTCACGAGGGGGACGACGCCGCAACGACGGCAGATGTGGAAGTCGGCGGTGCGCGTTCCGAACGCGTATTTCTCGAGGTGGGCGGGGTCCTGCACCGTCACGCGCAAGGCGCCCTTCGGGTTCGAGGTCCAGACGCCGCCGTGCTTCATGCAGAAGGAGCAGCCGCAGGCCCGGGCCTGGATTTCCGCGGGATCCGGATCCCACGCGAGCTCGAACGACACGTTGCCGCAGTGACAGCTTCCCTGGATCAACAAACCGCGCTCCCTCGATGCCGGTGCGTGCAGTTTACCGTCTGCGCCTCATCAACTGGGGACGTGCCCGCAGGCCGCTCACGACTCCTCCCGGCTTGCCCGTTCAAGCCGCCGCGCGAGCGTCCATGCCGCGCCGACAGCGACGCCCATGATCAACGCCGAGATGACGACTCCCGAGGTACCGGCCAGGTCGAGGAGCGAGAGGACTTTGCCATCATCGGTTCCGCACACGAACGCGGTAAGGACGCCGCCGCGAGCGAGGCAGGGATCCCGGGCGAGCCAGTAGACGCAGACGTAAGTGAGCAGCACCCACAACGCGAACGCACGAAAGAGGCCGAAGTGTCGCGGCCGCGCCTTGGTGCGCCTGTGTTGAATCATGTATGCCCTTGTCCTGCGCGGTTTGCAGTACGCAGATCCGCAAGCTCTTTGAGAAGGACCCGGTTCTCGTACTCCTGTCCTTCTATCACGTGGTTCATGGCACCCATGTCCGCGTAGCCCATGGCGGCGTAGAACGCCAGCGCCCGGGTGTTGCCGACCCAGGCCGAAAGCCACGATGCCGCAGCACCCTGCTCCCTCGCAAGCAT
This sequence comes from Usitatibacter sp., assembly GCA_035656735.1. Lineage (GTDB taxonomy): Bacteria > Pseudomonadota > Gammaproteobacteria > Burkholderiales > Usitatibacteraceae > Usitatibacter. The sequence goes on from DASRRY010000002.1 coordinate 36,656, forward strand.
CTCCGTCCTGGATAGCAGCATTCGGCCGACCCCTCGACCTTGAAAGGGAAGCTGGACGTAAAGCATGTCGACCTCGGCGGCCGGCACGTCGACCGCAACGGGGCACGCGGTGCCGAACACGAGGTCGGAGAACCCGATCAAGTGGCCTTCACGTTCGGCGAGCAGCAGGTTGTGCGACGGGTCTGCCAATCGTCCGGCGAATGCACCCACCGAGTAGTTCGCCAGGACTTCCCGCGCGAGGTCCGCCCGGATGCCTTCGGTCGCATACGTGTCCAGGAAGACCTGGGTCGCGAGGACTCCCAGGCAAAGGGCGTCCGCGCTCGTCGCGCTGCGACAGGTCATCACCCCGCCGCGACCTGGCGATAGTGCAGCACCGTCGGAAACGGATCGTAGAAATGGTGCAGCAGCTTGCGCCACTCCTGGTACTGCGGCGACTTGCGGAAGCCCTCTTCGTGGTCGGCCACGCTTTCCCATCGCACCAGCAGGAGGTATTGCCCTTCGCGCTCCAGGCAGCGCTGCAGCTCGTGCGACATGTAGCCCTTCATCGACGAGATGATGCGCTGCGCCTCGCGGAAGGCGGACTCGAATTCCTCGGACTTTCCCGGCTTCACCTGCAGCGCTGCGCATTCGAGGATCATGGTGCCTCCGGAGGTGCTGCCGAGCGGCCCGGGACGGACCTCGCCACCATGGCCGTGACCAGCTCGATGGCGCGTCGATCGCTGCGAAACTGGAAATGGAGCGAGTACGCGGGCCGGTCGAATCGCAGCAGGTCGCCATGCGCGAACGAGCCCACCTTCCCGGGCGGGCGGCTATATGCGGGCGCACCCAGCGCCTTCAGCACGTCGCCGGGCGTGGAGGAGAATGAAAGCCCGGCCGGCAGCTCGCCGCGAAACTGCGCAAAGCCGTCCTTGCCTTCGCTCATGAGGAAGATCGTGAGGACTTCGCCGTCGTCCGAGACCTTGATGAGCAGGCCGTCCCGCTCGCTGCGCAGGTATCGGACCGGCTCGGCATCGTCGTCGTCCACTTCGCGCCGAAGCGCCGGATAGAGCGCGAGCTCCTTCGCGGCCTCCGGCGACATCACGTTGGTGCCGAGGATCTCGAAAAGCCGGGTCACGAGCGCTTCAGCCTCCCGCGTCGCGGCCGATGCGCCGCACGTAGGCGAAGCTCGCTGCGATCGCCGCGGCGAGCGGCAGCACCAGCACCACGACGCCACCGACATCCCGTCCCGCCGCGTACTCGGGGCGGATCGCGAAAATGCCCGCGCTGGCGGCCGCCGCGATGAAGAGCGCACAGCCCGCGAAGCGATTCGCCCGATACCAGATCGCGGGATCGGCGAGCGTCTTCCTCGTGCGGAAGCCGTAGAAGCCATTCGGCGGAACTACGCCCAGGATCAGAGGAACGCTCGCGACCGCGATGATTCCGCACGGCAAGAAGAGGGAGATGGGCGCGCTCACGGGGGCATTTTATCCGCATACCGGGAGCGGCACAGCCGGCGTGCGGACATGGAAAAAAGGCCGCGGTGCGGCCCATTTTCGCGGCTGGGGAACGTCCGGCTCAGTTGCCGCTGCCCTCCAGGAGCCTGCGCGCATAAAGTGCGGTGTCCGCCGCGTCCGTGAAGACGCCGTCCACGCCGAGGCGGAAGTGCGTGAAGTACTCGTTGAGCGGATCGCCCTTCGCGTCGAACGGCACGTTGTAGTAGCCGCCCTTCTCGCTGCGGAACGTGTACTCGTGCACGAAGAGGCCGGCACGGTGCGCGTCGGCCACGAGGCTGGTCGGCGCCTGCTGGATCGCGTCGTTGTAGCCGTCGAAGGTGCCGTTGCCGTCGAGGTCCTTGCAGTTGCCGGCGCCGTCGAGCTTGCACTTCACGGGGATCACCATCGGCTTCCACGGTCCGATGCCGTCGGCGTAGGTCGCGATGCGCGCGAGGCCGGCGGGCGTGAGCATCGTGTCGAAGAGCTCGTTGCTGCCCGCGAGCTTCCAGTCCGTGGGCTGGCTGTAGACGCGATGCGCGGCGTCGGTCCCGTAGATCATCTGGCCCGTCTTGAAGTCCACGTCGTAGGCGTCGATGAGCTGCACCTGGCGCACCTTGGAGCCGATGGAGCGCATGTACTGCAGGCTCGTGGGCTCGAAGCTCTGCACGAAGATCGGCGCCTTGCGGGCGTTGAGGCCGTTCGCGACGACCGCCTTCATGAGCGCGTCCTCTAGGCGGACCGGCACCTGGTGCGACTTGTAGAGCGCGAGGTGATAGCTGGGATTCTTGGTCTCGGGATAAATGGCGACCTGGATGCCCGCTTCGTCCTCCTTCTGCTTGATGAGGTCGAGGATCTCCTGGAAGGTCACGATATGGAAGAGGCCGTCGTACTGCTGCGCCACCGGGTGGTTCGGCGACTTGGCACCGAGCGTCTTCAGTTCCGCGAGCGTGAAGTCGCACACGAACCAGTCGGCCGCCACGGCCTCGCCGTCGCCGTTCTCGCCCGAGCGCTTGCGCGACGCGAACTCGGGATGGTCGGCGACGTTCGTGGAGGTCGCGAGAGTCACGTCGTGGCGCGCGATCAGCGCTCCGTCCTTCGAGAGCACGATGTCGGGCTCGATCACGTCCACGCCCATGGCGATCGCGAGGCGATAGGCCTCGAGCGTCTCTTCCGGGAAGTAGCCCGAGGCGCCCCGGTGTGCGATGACGAGGGGCTCGTCGCCGGCGAGGGTGTTCCAATGGACGTTGTCGGCCGCGGCCGTCGGGGCGGCGAAGGCGGTGGCGAGGGATGCGGCGAGAACTGCGAGCGACAGCGCGATCTTGCGCGAAGCCATGGTCTTTCTCCTTGTTTGGCGGTGGAAGGGGCGCCCAAGGGTAGGCCCGCGCAGGTGAACGTTATGTGACGCGGGCCGACTTCAATCTGAAATCGGGCGCGCGTAGGCTCGTGCGCACGCCGAGGTGCGCGATTCGGCTGATTCGATATCATGTCGATACGCCAAACCCGACCTCGACGAGGTGTGTGATGCCCAAAGGCCAGCAACGAACCAACCGCGAGAAGAAGAAGCCGAAGAAGGAGAAATTGCCGTCGGCTCCTCCGTCGCCCTTCTCGCCTCCAAGGACGTCCTGAAGCCGCTGGCGGCAGGAGGCTGCTCGATGAGTGCGGTCAGGCCTCGGGCGCGTGGCAAACGACTTCGATGTTGTGCCCGTCCGGACCGATGACGAAAGCCGCATAGTAGTTCGCGTGGTAGCGCGGGCGCAGGCCTGGCGCGCCATTGTCCTTGCCGCCCGCCTCCAGGGCCGCGCGATGGAAGGCGTCGACTTGCTGGCGACTCTCGGCAATGAACGCCAGGTGAAGATGCGCGGGCTTCTCCTCGGTCGGGCAAATGCACAACGAGGATTTGCCGTCCGTGCTCAACTCGAGACCGAGCGGGCCCTCGAGGACGACAGCTGCGCCGAGCGGCGCCAGCGCCTCGAGAAAGAACGCCTTGCTCGCGGCATAGTCGGTGACTCCAAATACGACGTGGTCGAACATCCGTTCTCCTGAAGTGCAGCGCTGCCTAGGCTGCCTTGTCGTCGGTGTAACTCTCTCGCGGCGGATAGACCCCCGCCAGGCGCGCGATGAGTATCGCGATGAAGAGCGCCCCGGTGATCTGCTCGATCATGCAGATGCCGCGTGCCGCACGGGTGAGCGGCGTCACGTCCCCGAACCCGGTGCTCGTCAGCACCGTGATGCTCAGGTAAAGCGCGTCCGCGTAGACCAGCTGCCCCGGTTGCCCGACGACCATGTACGACTGGGGATGGAAATATCCGATGATCGCGTAGAGGTACGCCCAGAACAGGCCGATCATGAGATATGCGGCCGCGGCGCCGAAGAGCTTGTCCTGCGTCATGACCCGGGGCTGGAAGACGTAGCGAAGCAGATATGCGGTCGAGGCGAAATAGAGCGTCGCGCTGAACATCCACGATTTCGCGAGGTCGCTGTCGCTGTCGTGCCAAAGCCCGACGTACTGGAACCATACGGCGGGCGCGGCGAGCAGGAGCGCGATCACGAACGACAGCTTCGTGCGCCCGACGGCGGCCACCGTCGCGATGAGGACGAACATGTTGACCGCGCTCAGGACCAGGCGGCCATGATCGCTTGCCGGGACGAACGACACCGCGCCGATGAGAACGAGGAGCACGACGAAAAGCCAGAAGCAGCGCTGGTAGAAGATGCGCGACAGGGCGTCGCGCGTGGCACCGATGGTCATCGTCGTCTGTCGCTAGCGCGCCGCGCCGCGGCGGTCGGGGCTCGAACCATGCGCCAGACTATGCCACAGCCAACGTATGGGCATCGCGGGCGAGGAGCCAACGGCCTTCAGGCCCTCGGCGGTAGATCGTCATGCGATATCCCGCAAGCTGCGTGGGCTCCCCGCTAGCGCGCGGAGTGACGGACAGTGAGTCCCGGCTCCTCGTGTAAGCGACTTCGCCGACGACCACGACCTCTTCCAATTCGCTGATGCACCGGATCCGGGCCTGTTGGTGGGCCGCGGAGAAGTTGGCGCGAAATCCATCCCGGCCGATCGGCGCTTGGCCCGGACTGAGGAATACGACATCGTCGGTCATCAAGGCTAGCAAGAGCTCCAGGTCGGCGTTGTTGACGGCATTGATCCAGGTTGAATGCAGCTCCCGGATTTCTCGCTCAACGGCTTCCATCCGCAACCTCGCTCTGGCGCTCCCACGGCTCTACAGGTCCGGGAACGATTTCGAATATGGAGTGTGGCTCGGGATCGCTGCTTTTAGCTCTCAGGTGCGCAGCCGTTCGAGGATCCGAATTACGCCGCGACGGCGTATGCATAGAATGAACCCAATCGCGAGCTCTGCGCCAGCGGCCACCATCCGCGCGATCGTGGACAGTGGCAAGCTGGAAAAGTCCGGCGACTGATCAAGCATGAGCGCCATAACCACAACGTCGAAAGTGAGGTTGACTACCCCGCGTGCGATGAGATAGAGACCCAGGATCGTCAGCGCGATCAATTCCAGGGGCCGCCAATCGAACGAGCCTTGGGCAGCGTCGCCGACAGACACGATCTTGTTCGCAACTGTGCCGGGAAAGAACCACAAGACCAAACCGGCAACGGTAAGCGGCCCCAGCGTCATCGCAGCCGTACCGGTGATTTGCCAAAACGACCAGCCGCCTTCCCGCGTCATGAGCGAAAAGTAACTGGGTACTTGTGCAATGCACATGACCACCATCACCAAGCCGGTGATCTTGAGCAAAACGGCTGAGATACCGCGCATGTCCATGGCGAGAGCTAGCGACCCAGTTGAGCGGCCGCACGACGACCGCATAGCCGCGCGAGACCGGGAGCACGATGCCCCATGGTCCGCTCGAACGCGTATTCAACCATGCTGGCCCACGAAGTCCCCGACACGCACCTCGCCTCCGGAGAGAATGCGTGCCCGCAGCCCGCCCTTTTTGACGAAGAACTTCAACACTTCTCTGTGCGTGCGCTTCGCGAACAGGCTACATGGTTCACAGAGCTCGAGCCCCTCGAATATGGCGCCGCCGACACTGAACCGTTTGCCGCAGAGGTCATTGAGCCGAATGCCAAGAGTGACGATATTGCGGCGCGGCATCTCAGGTGTCAGCGCCAGGCCTGTGGCTTGGGAGAACGCCTCGATGTTCTCCAGCTCGATCAACGTGACCTGGTAGTCCGGAGAACGGCGAAGCTTCGCATCGGTGTAGCGATCCCCACGAAGACCTTGATCAGCCAACGCCTCCACCGCCGCAACGGCCTTGACCGGGGCACCTTTTACCGGAGCCACGAAAATGTGCGTCACCTTTGCCGCAGGGTGGCTAGTCGTCATGTCCTCTGAGTTTGCTGATCGCGAGCCCGGCCGCTCCCCATGCAATGAGAACGACGCCGACGAGCCAGCCAAGCGACATCAAAAGGCCTAGTCCGATGGGGTTGCCATCCTTCGGACCGAGGATGAGGTACAGGAGTAGCGGAATAGAAGCTCCGACCGCAATGGCAAAGCCGATCGCCGTGCGCTTAGCGTGCGTCACGCGCAGTGCTCTGGAGCCACGCGCTCAATCGAGGAAGCTCCAGGTATCAGCCCCGTCGAAGCGCCTGATGACCACGGACTCCAGGAGCCTCGGCTCGAAGTTGCGCAGGTTCACGCCATGTCGCGCTCCGGGCTTGAGGTCGAGCGGCTCCCAGTGCGTAACGATGCCGCAGGTCTTGCAGCGCACGTTTTTCAGGGTCTTGTCACCCCAGATGTACTCCTCGGTGTTCTCGGGGTGACCTTGAACGGAGACCGTCCCGAACTCGTAGTACGCCCAGATCCCGCCTGTGCGACGGCAAAGCGAGCAGTTGCAGCTCGTGGCCTTCTCTGGCGCGGCCGGAAGGGTGAGACGAACCGCACCGCAGTGGCAGGAACCGTGGAGCGATGGTGGTGGTTGATTGTCGTCCATGGGGTGAGCAGTGGGGCAGGTTACGTCAGGACCTCTAGCGACTGAGCAGTTGCCAAGCGATGGCGGCCTGCGCACCAAAGCCAACGACGAATGCAAGCGTCCGAACCCACGGCACCGCGAACGTGTAGGCCAGGGCATGAACGACACGAGCCCAGAAGTAAACGACGCATGCACCAGCGATGACGGGATTCGAAACGCCCGCCACGGCGGCCGCCAGTACCAGGGGAGCGAAGACGACGAGATTCTCGACTGCGTTCAGGTGCGCCTTCAATAGCCGCTGTGCCCAAGGGGATTGCGGCTTCGGATTTTCCGGATATCCCACGGCATCCAGCAGGCCACGCGTAACGATGCGATCCAGGATGTAGGGAACCCATAGCAGCCCTGTGAACGCGGTGACATACACAAGATACAGAAGCTCTGTCTTCATTAGGTGTCTCCTTCGTCAATTTCCGGCTGCGAGCCGCCGGCTATGCGGTCACGAACGCGGGCTAGCCTTCACGATTAAAAATCAAGCTGAAATTATTCGCGGGCATGTCGTCGACTTCGGACAGCACAAACCCGCGGGTAAGAGCAACCTCGGCCACGGCCTCCATGTCACGCAGGCCCCACTCCCGGTTGTGCGCACGAAGATCCGAATCGAATCTCTCATTACCCTCTGACGTGTGTCCGCCGAAACGACGGTACGGCCCATACAAGAACAGCACATGCTTTGCCGGAAGCAGAGCCTTCGCCCCGTCGAACAACGCACAGGTAGCGGACCACGGAGCAATGTGAGTCAGGTTGATGCACACCACGGCATCCGCAGCAAGCATAGGCCACGGAAGCCGTGTCACGTCGAGGTCGAGTGGAGTGTTCGCGTTCGCCAAGTGCTCTTCTTCAATCCGCAGGCCAATCGACCTCCGTAGATCCGCATCCGGGTCGGAAGGTTGCCAAGTGAGGCCGGGTAGCGCCCTGGCGAAATGGATCACGTGCTGTCCCGTACCGCTGGCGATTTCCAGCACGACGCCGCGCCGGGGCAAGACGCGCGTGAGGACATCAAGTATCGGGCCCTTGTTGCGCTCCGCCGAAGGGGCAAACCACCTGCCGTCAGCTTGCCTTTCGCCACGCTGCTTGAGCATCGATGCTCCGTGAAGGCCAACGGCCTGTTGAACGGCGCCCAGCCAGCGTGACGGCGATTTTTGACATGACGGTTAACGCCTGCCGTTCAGCTGCTGCAACGTCATGTTATCCAACCTGGCCGGTTAGCGCTTCTTGCGCGGCGGGTGCAACGTCTCGCCGCGGGCGCACATCGCGACGAGCGCCTCGATGCGGCGGGCGCGCGTCTCGGCGAGCTTGGCGGTCTCGACGCGGTAGAGGATTGCGTAGCGGTTGGCGCTGTCGAGCGCGTCGAAGAAGGGGCGGGCGCCGGGCGTGCGGGCGAGCGCCCGCGTGAGGTCCGGCGGCACGCCTGCGGCGCGGGGGCTCGAGTAGGCGCGGTCCCAGCGGCCGTCCTTCCTGGCGCGCGCGATCTCGGCGAGCCCGGGCGCCTTCATCTCGCCGCGCGCGACGAGCGCCTCAGCCTTCGCGCGGTTGATCTTCGACCACGCGCTGCGCGCGGTCCGCGGCGTGAAGCGCTGCAGCCAAGCCGTCTCGTCGAGCGCCGCGCTTCTGTCCGTCGATCCAGCCCCACGCGAGCGCCACCTCGAGGGCCGTGGCGTAGGTGAGGGCCCCGCGCTTCCCCGCGGCGGCGCGCGGGATGCGCAGCAGGACGCCGGTCGAGCGCGCATGGTTTGCGCGCAGCCACGCGCGCCACGCCGCGGGCGAGGCGAGGACGAGGACAGGATCGGAGGTGGTCGCCATCGTCGCTTCCAGTCGAGCGCGTAGTTAGGCAGCAACCTTCAAACGCACGCAAGAACTCGGGCGAGAAATCGGCCCCATTCGGCCACACCACAGTGCCAAGCTCGCGGTTCAGTTCAAGCTTTCGGAGGCGCAGCCAGTGAGCCGTCGGCTTGGCCGACCTTTGGGCTTGCTTAGCCCGGCAGCTTTGCCGCAAGAACATCAACCTTTTCGATTGACGGCGGCGTGACGAATAACTCCCCCGCTTTTGCCATGAGCGCAGCTGCGACCCTCCCGGAAAGATGAGCTTGCCGCCCGGCTTCATCTGGAAAGGCGTCAAAAATGCCAAACGTTGACGGCCCCAAGCGGATGCCGAACCAAGCTGTAGTAGCCGGCTCTGCCTCGACGAGCGGAAGCCCCCCCAGGAGAAAGCTCTCTACCTCTTTCTCCTTACCCGGCTTGGCTTCCAGACGAACGAACAACGCGACTTTGACCATGACGTGTCTCCTGTTGTTTCACCCACATCACGATACACCTCACTTTCCAGCGAGCCGCAACGATCGTGTTGGAGCGGCCGGCCGCAATCGTGTTGCCGACGTCGAATTGCGACTGTCGCTTTCCCGTGTGCATCGACTATTCGTCACTCTTGAACGAAAGTGCAGGGTAGCTGCGTCTGGCGAGTAAGCCATCGGGATTGGGATGGGTATTGCGGAATGTCACGGGCAAAGTTCCGCAGTCTACTGGCTCCGAGCAAGCGCAAAGGTGGAAGTGCAGATGCGGTAGCCCGCCCGTGTTTCCCGTGTTGCCGCTAAGGCCGATAGCCTGTCCTGCGATGACGCCGTCACCAACTTTAACGAGCACACCATGTTCGGTCAGGTGGGAATAGGCAGCGATAGTCCCGTCTCTGTGGCGAATCTTGACCCAGTTGGACTCAGCCTCCCCCGCTTGGCCGTCGCGAAACCCGAGCAGTTGGCCTGACTTACGGAATAAGTCGAACCTACCGGATACGGAAGAACATAGGCGGACGCCTGCCAGTCCGGAAACGGTCCGCAAGGATTTCGAAGCCCATACCATGCTGCCCAAGCGACGAACGCCACAATGCCCGCTGACCAAAAGGTGATACTGCGCCGATTCATGACCACGCCTAACGATCGAGTTGAGCGGCCGGCCACCGCCCGCCTTGCGCATCGGCGAGCACGCAATCTATTTCGAGCACGATGCGCCCAAGACTTTTCACGGTCAGCTCCAACGTCTTGTTAGGCCGCACACTCCCAGTTACTTCTGAGTTAGAGCTGAAATTGGCACTTCGCTAACCGGGGCGTCACCGACCGCTCGCCATTCGCCGTCCCGCTCCCTCCGCCAATGAACCAAGTAATTTCCCCGATCCTGGAAGGAGGCCATACCCGGCGGCGCGCTTGCACCAGCCACGAACTTAAGCACGTACTTGCCGCGCTCGACTGCCACAGGGCCGCTGACGGTGACTTCTTGAGTCTGTAAAGAGAATTCCCACCTTCCCCACTTCATGGCCTGGCTCCAAAATTGTCGGATGGACTCTCGTCCAACAAGCGGAGGACTGTTCGGTGGCATCTGCCACGCATCCTCGGCAAACATAGATGCGATTGAGTCAATTTCTCCTGAGGCGTACCACCGCACCGCGTCGGAATTGTGGCGCTCAATGATGCTTCGAACTTCTCTCGAGTCTTGGGTGGGCAGGGACGTACAGGCTGACAGGACGAGGCAGAAGAGCCACAGCACGGCATTACGCATAGGTGTCTCTCTTTTCGAGGACGTTGATTGTGCGGTCTAACGAGGTGTTGTGCAGCCGGCCACGTTGCCAATTGCCGCGGCCACACGCGGCCCGCGACGCAACCCGGACGGCACGAACTTGTGGTTAGACGTCATTTGGCCCCTCCGGCACAACAGCCTTTTTCCATTTGCACAGGCGGGCACTTGACGCTCCCAAAGGAACAAAACACGCAACAGTCCCCTGCCAAGGGCCTCAACAACTTGCGACAGCCTTTGCATTCGTAGAAGAAGATGCACGCGTCGGTAGGCATTTCTTCCTCGGCGGTAGCCCCACAATCGGGACACGTGATGATGGAATGTAGCGCGACTTCCACGGCGTTCCTAAATGACGTCTAACGACGAGCTAACCGGCCGGCCACGTTGCCGCTGCGCGGCGGGCGGGCCACGGTGCGTCACGGGCCGGTTGAGCGTGTGGTTAGGCAGCTTCCTCATCTGTCCAGCCCGGAAACACCAACACACCCGGATGACACTTCAGCGCCCGGGCCAACATCTTCGCGCGCTCCACGCCCAGGCGCACGCGATCATTTTCGATTGCAGAGATAGTCGCTTGCGGAATGCCGGATGCCTCGGCAAGTTGGTTCTGGCTCATCTCTTGGAGCTCGCGAAGAATCCGAACCGATTCTCCAACGCTCACGGTCGCTCGCTTCTTGGCGGGACGATAGTCTTTCATCACGGCCTCCGGTAGTCATGAGCGGTGATTGACGCGACCTGAAACAGCGTCTCGTCCGCCACGATACGATAGATAACGCGCCACTGATCCCCCAAGCGTGATGAGCGGTAACCCTTCCACGGCCCGGGCCGCAATCGTGTTGCCGCAGGGACGCGCGTCATTTCCCCTGCGCGCCGCTGCGGCCCACGGCACGTCCCGGCCCGCTCGAACGGTTTGTTAGACGTCGTTCCTTTACCAACTTCACCTGTACGGTGTATCCCAGCGCCTTGGCGTATTTCTGAAGCGTGGCGATGGACGGCGAGTGCTTCGCCTCCGCCGACTCCAATCGCGCGATGGCCGATTGAGTGGTGCCGATGCGCTCGGCGACCTCTGCCTGGGTCAGGCCCGACTCGGCGCGAGCTTTCAGCACCTCGTCGAGAAAGGCGAATTCATCGGCCGAGGCGTCATAGGCCGCCTTGACCTCCGGGCGCGAAAGAGCGCGTCGCTTGAACTGTTTCAGGCTGCTCGTCATTTCACTTCCTTCATTCGGCGCCGCGCGATCTCGAGCTCCTTGGGCGGTGTCTTCTCCGTCTTCTTCACGAATTGGTGAAGGACGACGATGCGACGGTCAACGACCGTGCAGTAGAAAACTCGCGCAATTCCCTCCGCAGGCTTTGATCCGGAGTTCAAATAGGCCACCACCCATCGCTCGGGTGTGCGGCATTCCCAGGTCTGGACCGAACAGCTCCATCCGCTCCGCGTACCGAATGAACCGGGCGACGAAGCCGGGCGCAAGGGCGAGGATCTCTGCCTCTACGCTTTCGTTGAAGAAGGTGACGGACCAGGCCACACGAACAGTATAGCATATCCGCTATGCGTGCTGAACGACGTCTAACGATTCCGTTGAACGGCCGGCCGCCGCTGCCCATTCAAACTGGCCCGCGCACAAAATGCAACAGCGCGCACGGTACAGCCACCACGATTCACCGTCCGTTCCAACGATTTGTTAGCCATCATCGTTTCTCTGAATCGAAGACATACCGCTCGTTGTAGAGGGAGTGATACTTCACGACGAGGCGAATTCGATTCAACCGCGCGCTAAGCCCCTCAAACTCCGCGGGAGTGAGGCTCGAAAAATGAACGTCGAAGAGCTCGCGAGTTTCGTCCTTTCGTAGCGTCGACGCTGCTCCAAGGTGCCCGACAGAGAAGGTGCGAGGAGGCTGACCCAGCAGTTGTGTGAGAACGCGCGTAACCGCATCCGACGCCCGAATATTCACGGGCGTTCCATCAACTGTGACCTCGAAAGAGTCAATCAACGCCGGACCCAGCCCACTATTTGCGAGAGAAAAAGTGATGCGCGCATCCGGCGCGGACATCTCGCTGGTAAAGGATGTAAGCAAAGGGCGCACTGATAGGCGATTATGCCGCCGCGCAAGACGCGCCTGATAGATAGTTAGAAAGAGTGCGCACACTGCAATTATCGCGGCCGCGGAGTCCTTCGCACATTCCCAGGCGTCTATTAAGAATTCGGACATTGGTGATGGCTAACGACGAGGTAACCGGCCGGCCACAGTGCTTCTGCGCGACGGGCATGCCGCGCCGCGGCCACACTGTATCGCGGTCCGGTTGAACGTGTGGTTATGCGGCTTTGACGTCAACAATCTCGCTGAACGATGAAGGTTCGGGGATAGGTTGACCGTCTTCGCGTAGGCCCTCGAGATGAAATTCGATCGCCTCGCGGATGAGGGACACGACCTCATCACGTGTCTCGGCTGCAGCTACGCACCCGGGCAGATCGGGAACATAAGCTCCGAAGGACGTTGCACCTTTCTCGACAACGACGAGATATTGCATCGTTCGCCTCACTTCTTCAGCCCCGCTTGCTTCAGGGCGCTGTTGAGAGTGACTGCTCAGGTACGTCGGCAACGACGAAGCACCGGTTTCCTTCGATGCGGCTATCGCGAACCCAGCTACGGAATTCGGTGAGCTTTCCGATGACGCCCCAACGATCTCGGGCGAGCACTCGACCTCGACTTCTTGGAATGGCCCCAGGCTCATCATGAAGATGTCTAACGACCCAGTTGAACGGCCGGCCACCGCCGCCATTGCGCGCCGCCGAGCAGGCAATTGATTGCGAGGACGGCGGAACCACGCTGCCCACCGGTCCGCTCGAACGCGTTGTTAGGCCGCATGAGCGTCACTTCGGAGGTGTCGCTGCTATGGGCGGAACCGGTATTGGCAGGATGGTGGCAATGCGCCAGCCACTTGGACTCTTCACCCAAGTCTGGTTCATCAAGAAGGGGGTATCCGCTGCTGGCTGGCCCGGCGGGCCGATGTTGAACATGATCGGCACGTACAGTAGCGCGGTGCTATCGCTCAATAGAGCGACCTTCATCCCGGAGTTATCGGGAGCGAGCTTCCACGTCCCCTGATATAGAGCCTCAAATCGCTTGAGAGCTGCTTCACTCCCCCATATGGGGGTACCTCTCGTGATCCATAGGAATGTCGGCGAGTCCAAGAGCAGTTCGCGAACCGCAGCACTATCGTGTGCATTCTGCGCCGCGACAAAGCGCTCGAACCCGGCCCTTACTTCGTCCTCGGGCGCGGCGAATGCGTGGCGAGAAACTAATGCAGAGACTGCTAACAGGATGGCTAATACAAGTTTCACGTCGACACTCCTTTCGATGTGCACTCAGGTACTGACTAGCACAAGCCGCAGCTACATGCGGCCTAACGAACTAGTTGAGCGGCCAGGCACGGCGCCATTCCGAGCCGCCGAGCACGCAATCTATTGCGAAGACGGCGCGGCCACGATGATTGCTGGGCCGCTCCAACGCGTTGTTAGGCTGCAATTCGGTCTCCTATCCACTCACTGAATACCGAAATTGCACAACAGACTGGTAGAAAGAACAAGCCACCGAACATTAGCATTGCGGCCCCAAACCATGCGGCTCCGGCGATTGCCGAAAGCGCGCCCTCACTGGTGCGGTAAACCGCGAAGCCCGCATAGGCGACGGTGTGCGCCAAACCGTAGAGGACGAACGCAATGGTCCCCACCAATAGGCCGCGGCGAATCACGGTAGATCGGCCGAACTTGCGAGAAACGATGATACGTGCCAAAGCGGCACTCCCTGCTGCAACCAATGGCACCGCGAAAATAGCTATCCGATAGGGAACGCCGAAGAAGGTATTGCCCCAGAAACTGCCCGGCGCTGGCGAAAAGATGCAAACGACCCCAGCGCCTAGTACGACAGCCGCGATAGAGTCGATGATCGTATTCACGCGCATTGCAGCTTAACGACTTGTTGAACGGCCGGCCGCGATGCTCATTGCCGCGGCCAGACGCGGCCCGTGATGAACCCCGGGGATCTTGACCCGATTCAGTAGACACATAGGCGTATTTCAAGCGTTAGTTCGTTCATAGTCAATGGGCGACATATAAGCCAAGGACGAGTGGAGGCGCGTGCGGTTATAGCGCTCGATATAGCGACGGACCGCGGTATCGAGCTCGATGGCATCAGTGAAGCACCGGCCGTGGATCGCTTCGGTCTTAAGCGAGTGGAAGAATGACTCGACGTAGGCGTTGTCAGTCATCGTCTTGGGGCGGTTGATGCTCTGCACGATGCCGCAGCTCTCCAGGCGATCGCGGTAGAGATATCCGCAATATTCACTGCCACGGTCGGAATGGAAGACCAGGCCTGCGGCAGGCTTGCGTTTAGTCAGGGCGCGCGCGAGCGCCGCGACGGTCAGGTCGCTCGTGCGGTCACGCCCCAGCTGGTAGCCGAGTAACCGTCGCGAGTATTGATCAATCACCACGGCGAGATACCGCCAGGCACCAGCCGCCTTGAGGTACGTGATATCTCCTCGCCATACTTGGTTCGGACCCGTCACTTCGCGGCCGCGCGCCTCATTGGCGATGTTCAGTCGGCAAACAGGGGCATACCCACGCGGCCTGTAGATGCGGTTCGCCCTCGCCCTCAGGTGCAGTGCTCGCATGAGCCTCACTACACGCTTGCGGCCCACGCGCTCACCACGACGTCGGAGCAAGGCGTGGATTCGGGGACTACCGTAGACGCCGCTGCTCTCCTCGAAATGCTCAACGATCAATCTCTGTAGAGTCTCGTCCCGCCGCTCGCGCGAACTCGGCGCGCGACGCACCCAAGCGTAAAAGCCGGACCTGGAGACCTCGAGCTTCGCGCACATCCAGCTCACTTCGAACCGCTCCCGCTCCCGCGCGATGAACGCGAACCTTTCGCCTTCAGTTGTGCACGGAAGCGATCGAACTTTTTTAGGAACTCGTGCTCCTTCCGGAGCGCCTCGAGCTCCCGCTTGAGCTTCGCGTACTTCGACATTTCGACCATCGAGGGCGCGCGCTTCTTTTTGCTCTTGGGTGGCGGCTTCGTCTTCTTGGTCAACAGGCCCTCCCGAGCCAGCTTTCGCCATCGAGACAGCATGAAGGGATGAATGTCCAACGACTCGGCCACATCCTTCACGCGTGCTCCGGGTGCCTGCGTCAAGCGCACGGCAGTGCGCTTCATCTCCAGCGAATACTTATTGACCTTCTTGCGGCTGTTTGGGGCTGGCATCGGACACCTCTGGGTTGTTAGGCCAGGGTGTCTACTTTATCGGGTCAAGATTCCGGTCCGCTCGAACGACTTGTTAGGCGTTGTGGTCATTCGGCTCAGCTTCCAATGGTCAGCGCAGCGATTTTGTCGTCCCTCAGGGTGAATCTGTAGCGAATTTGAGCCGGACTTCCAGGGAAGCTTCCGCTGACCCGCGCGGTCGCGATGATCTGACCGTCCACCTCCGCAAGATCCGCTACGTCTGCCACCGGCTTGTATTTTGCGATTGCCCCCTCAATCCACGCTTTGATCGCTGCGCCACGGTATTCATGTGTCTCATCAGTGACGCGCGCGTCAAGCGTGAAGAGCTGATTGAAGTCAGCGGTCTCCCCGGTGTTGTGTGCCTGAAAGAAGGCGGCGATGACTGGCGGCAGGTGTGTGTTCATGGTGTTTCGACCGATGATGCGAGCAACGCCTAACGACGTATTAACCGGCGCGCCAAGCGAGCGCGTAGTACGAGCCTTGGCTGTTGCGTCCGGTTGAATTGATGGTTAGACCTCACTGCTGCCCTCCCTTATCTTTACGCTGAGACTGACGCGCCAGATGGCGTAACTGAGAAGAAAGCTGACGACGCCGGCGCCCACCATTGCGGTGGCCGAGCCAGCTACAGAGGCAACGGCTACGGGAGCGCCTCCGATGAATGAGGCAACGAGCGCCGCCACGACGGTGTTCGATCGCAGCGGTTTCCCGCAGCCCGCGCAGTTGAACGACGACTGAAGATCGCGACTGTCAATCGGCACCCCGCAGCTCGGACATGTGGCAACGCGTGACATCGGATCAGTGAGGTCTAACGATTCGCTAACCGGCCGGCCACGCTGCTTCTGCGCGGCGCGCGTGCGACGCCGCGGCCACGATGCGCCACGGTCCGGTTGAGCGTGTGGTTAGAAGGCTGCATTACTCCAACCTTTCGAGTGTGTCATTCATTTCGGTGACAAGACCGGAAATGTCGACGATTGGGTCGAGTGACTCTGAGTCCAGGACAAAGAGCGGCGACACTTCAAATTCCGCGCGATCCGCCGCGGTCATTTTGTTCCAGTTGCCGCGCTGATGAAATGAGCGTGCGGTTTGAAATACATGGTCGGGACCGTCCCGCCCCAGATAGATATACGTTTCCACCACCGGGAAGCGTAATTTTTGGTCGGCGTAGAAAATCGTGAAGTATGTGGTCCCGATCTCAAGCGCTTGCGCATCGACCATGCCTTTGCAGCCTTCTAACGACCCGTTGAACGGCCGGCCACAGACGGACTTGCCGCGGCGAGACGCGGCCCACGATTCAACCCGGACCGTTCGAACTTGTTGTTAGGCAGCATTCTCGCCTACCCCGAGGTATTTCGGACACAAACTCCCCGATGCAAATGCCTCCAGGAGCGCACGCCGCCGCGCATTCGCGACCTCGAGGAACGCGAAAGTGTGCGTGCCACGAAGCTTCGAGCCTTTGCCACGAAGAAACTGGCGGGTAAACGAAGAACCGCCGTGAAGGTGGTTGTTCAGACGACGGCGCAACCCGCTCTCGCCACGAACGGTGCGCCCAACGTGAAGCACAGTGCCTCTGGGCGAGAAAATGATGTAGACGCCATGTGAATCAGGCACGGCCAATCGCTCGCGTGGTTTCGGGAAGGCCGTACGCGGAGCCCGAAGCAACTGGCGGAATAACTCGCGGATCGTTGTCGGCTCCCGCGCCATGGAATGCTGCCTAACGACCTGTTGAGCCGCCGGCCGCCGACCGCTTTGCCGCGGCCAGACGCGGCCCCCGATGACGAACGGTCGGCTCGAACTTGTGGTTAGCGCTCATGCCCGCTCCAAAATCAGCTCTGGAAACTTTGAATTGACCTCAAGGGTGTAAGCATCAGGCACATCCAGGAGCCATTCGTAGCCAGCGAAGAACGCGCGGCCATGTGTCCGAATGACGTCTTCGGGAAATACGAGGCTGAAGTCTGAGTACAGAGAAGGACCCTCATATTGGAGGGCTGTCCCTGCCGGGACCACTAGCGGGAAGCTTCCGCTCGAGTGCTTCCAGTCGTAAAAGACCTCGACAGGAATGTCTTGTTTAGCTTTGAGACGATCGCCCCGAGACATCCATTTGGGTGCACGAAGCCGAGCCTTCACGACGACTGGAAGCGCGCCAACCTTCAAATAGAGATCCTGCATGAAGGTGCGAAAATCTCTAGGCATGAGCGCTAACGATTTATTAACCGGCGCGCCAAGCGAGCGCGGAGCGCGAGCGCTGGCCGTTGCGTCCGGTTGAACTGATGGTTAGACGTCGTTGCTTCAATGACTGTCCCCTCCGCTCTCTCCAAGATGATCATGTGAAGTAGTGCCCAAGCGCAAATTGCCGTCGTCCGGTGTGTACGGGTTCGACATGTCTGTCTCGAACCGCGAAGTCTTCGGCTCTCGAACCAGAGCGAAGGACAACAATGCACCGAGTAGAGGAACCAGCCAAATGACCACGAATTGAAGCAGCTTCTGTCTCCGCTCGTAATTCTCGCTCCGTGCGACGGCAACACACGCGAACGCATTTAGAACGGCGACTGAGGTGATGATGGCGAGGACGAGCGGCGTCACAACGACGTCTAACGATGTGTTGTGCGGCCGGCCACGCTGCCGATTGCCGCGGGAAGACGCGGCCCACACTGGCCCATGGTCCGCACGAACTGATGGTTAGACCTCATGCTGCACCTTGTATGCCCACGGCAGCGGCATAACGGATATGAAAAGAAGAAACCAACCGCCGAGCAACGCGTACGCGGCCGCCTGAGCCACGCCGCCAATTAGTACGGCTCGAAGAAGATTTTTGCGGCGGGAAAGCAAAACTACTACGAATGCCAGCGCCGAGAACACCGTCGCCAATGCCATTGTGACGAAGAGAACACGATATTCGTTCTCCTGAGACAGCGCATAAGTAAGTGACTGACGCCAAAGCTCTGGTGTGACCCCAAATAGATAGATGAACCACGCCCCGCCCGGTGCGGCTGCCGCCAAGAAGAACGCCGCCGACGCAAGAATTCTCGACTGGCGCTCAAATTTGGCCATGAGGTCTAACGACCTGCTGACCGGACGGCCGCGGTACCTGCTCCGCGGCGGGCGCGCACCATCTCATGGGCGCGCCCGCTGCGGCCATCGGCACGCGTTCCGTTCCGGTCGAGCTCGTTGTTAGGCGTCATTTTTTCGCTTTGTCTATGGCGTCGATTTGTTCGGCCAGATCGTACAGGGGTATTGCGCCCAAGATTTTCTCAACCGGCCACTCTGCAACAAGCTCGCGAGACGCGGGCGACTCCAAGAAGCGATGTGCTGACCGAAGCGATTCCCACTCGAGAAAGACGTAGCAGATATGACGTGCGTTGTCGTCAACATGCACAGTGAACGAGCGCTCGCCGTGTTGGGCTCTTCGCGGAGCTTGTTCCGACACTTTCGCCAATAGCTCCGCTCGGCGCCGCGAATCAACCTCGAACAGGATCTTCGCCATTCTCGATGTCGTTTCTGATGACGCCTAACGATATGTATGGTGATTTATGAATAACAACTGATCGCCCCTCGACGCGGGATCGCATATGGCGATTTCTAAATAACACCAACCCGCCGTCCGTTTAACGCGGATTGTCGTCCGTTAACGCCGGCGTCGTCAACGGCAACTCCTTGACGCCGTTGAATTGTGTGCTACGTCACAGTCCGTTATGCACACGCCTCCTTCGTCAACGCCGCCGCTCCTCGTCCGTTTCCGCGAAGCCATTCGCGTGCGGCACTACAGCTTGCGCACGGAGCGGGCCTACCGGTACTGGATCCTCAAGTACCTGCGCTTCCACGGCATGAAGCATCCGGGAGAGATGGGCGCGCGCGAGATCGTGGCCTTCCTTTCGCATCTTGCCAATGGGCAGCACGTGGCGGCCTCCACGCAGAGCCAGGCCCTGGCAGCCGTGCTCTTCCTCTACAAGGTCGTCCTCGAGGTGGAGCTGCCATGGCTCGATCAAGTGGTCCGCGCGAAGCGTCCGCGGCGCGTGCCGACCGTCCTCGAGCGCGCCGAGGTTCGTGCGCTCCTGGACGCCATGGACGGAACCCATGCGCTCATGGCGCGCCTCATGTACGGGACGGGCATGCGCATCGGCGAGTGCGTCGCCATCCGCGTGAAGGACGTGAACCTCGCACGCCGCGAGCTCGTGGTGCGGGACGGCAAGGGCGGCAAGGACCGCATGACCCTGCTGCCGGCCCTTCTCGTGCAGCCCGTGCAGGAGCAGCTCGCGCTCTCGCGCGAGTCGTTCGACCGCGATCGGGCCGATGATCATCCGGGAGTCGCCCTGCCCGATGCCCTCGAGCGCAAGTACCCGAACGCCGGCAAGATGTGGGGATGGTTCTGGGTGTTCCCGCAGGACCACCCGTCGCGCGACCCGCGCAGCGGCATCTTCCGGCGCCACCACGCTTACGACCAGACGCTTGCGCGCGCCATCGTGATCGCCGCGCGAAAGGCCGCCATCGTGAAGCCCGTCACCTCGCACACCCTGCGCCACTCCTTCGCCACGCACCTTCTCGACGACGGCTACGACATCCGCACCATCCAGGAGCTCCTCGGCCACAAGGACGTGAGCACCACAATGATCTATACGCACGTGCTGAACCGCGGCGGGCGCGGCGTGGTGAGTCCGCTCGACCGTTAGGCTCGAGAGTCCCGCGCCATCTCGAAGCGCCGCTCGCCGCTCGCGACCAGCCCGCAGTCGGTCCAGCCCGCCTTGCGATAGAAGCCCTCGGCGCGGGTGCCGGGCTCGGTCGTGAGCCACAGCCGCACGAGGCCCTCTCCGAACATCCACGCGACCATCGCGTCGTGCAGCCGCCGCCCGTATCCGCGCCGGTCGTGCGCGGGATCGACGAAGAGCGCCCAGATGTTGCCATCGTGAATGCGGCCGATCGCGAACGCGACGACCTCTCCACCCGCCTCGATCACCCAGCCGCGACCCAGCGACTCGAGATGGTCGATCACTTCCGCGTCGGAGATCACGCGAGAGACGAGCCTGTTCTCGCGGACGGCGGCGCGAACGCGCTGGATGGCCGGCACGTCGTCGCGGCGCGCGATTCTCGGGGCGCCATTCACCGCGGGGAGCGGGATCGCCCTAAGGCGCGGGCTCGGCGGGATCGAAGTCGAGCTCCACGCGCGCGCCCGCCGGATCGCGGCAGAAGAGCTGCCAGATGCCGGTACCCACCTGGCGCCCGAGGGAGTACTTGATGCCGCTCTCGTCGAGCCGCGCTGTCGTCGCGCGCAGGTCCGAGCACGTGAAGGCGATGTGGTCGATCACGCCCTCGCGCTCCGCCCCGAGCTTGCGCGCCGAGACGTGCAGGATGGGCCGCCCGCCCGCGTAGAGCCACAGTCCGTCGAACGAGAACGGCGGCCGCTCGCCCTTCGTGAGGCCCAGGACGTCGCAATAGAAGCGGCGCGTGGCCTCCACGTCGTCGGTGAGGACGTTGAAATGGTTCATGCCTTCGATCGCCATGGGGCGATTATTGCAGACCGGCGCCCCGCGCGCGGCCGGCCCAAGCCCCTTGGTGCCATGTCGCCCGCCCCGCGCGGCCTATAGGATGGCCCACTCCGTCTCCATTGGTGCCCCATGAAAAAAGCCCTCGTCCTGCTGGTGCTCTCGTGCGCAGCGCTGTCGCTCCCGGTCCTGGGCGCGGACACGCTCGCGCGCATCAAGGCCGCCAAGGCGATCAATGTCGCCTACTCGCCCGATTCGCTGCCCTTCGCCTTCACCGACAAGACCGGGCCCGAGGGCTACACGATCGACATCTGCAAGCGGGTCATCGCCCAGGTCGGGCGCGCGGTGGGCGAGCCGAACCTCAAGGTGAACTGGATGCCCGGCCAGACCACGGAGCGGCTCGCGATGGTCGCCTCGGGCAAGGCCGACCTCGAATGCGGCAACACGACGCAGACGCTGGCGCGACTGGCGAAGGTGGATTTCTCGTCTCTCATCTTCCTCGAGATGGGCGGCTTCGTGAGCCGCGCCGACTCGAAGATCGAGCACCTGGGCGACATGGGCGGGCGCAAGATCGTGGTGCTCAAGGGCACGACGACCGAAGCGCGCCTGAATACGGCGCTGCAGAGAAAGCTCATCAATGCGGAAATCGTGCCGGTGGGCGACGCGGCGGACGGCATGGTGAAGCTGGCCTCGGGCGAGGCCGATGCTTACGCCGGCGATCGCATCAAGCTCCTGGGCCTGCTCACCCAGGCGAAGGAGCCTGCGCGCTACAAGTTCCTGGACGAGGAGATCTCCTACGAGCCGTACGCGCTGGCGCTCCCGCGCGGCGACTCCGCGTTCCGCCTCGAGGTGAACCGCGCGCTCTCGCAGCTCTACGCGAGCGGCGAGATCATCCGCATCTACGTCGCCTGGCTGGGCTCGCTCGGGCAGCCGCCGGACCTCATCAAGGCGATGTACATCATCAGCGCGATCCCGGACTGAGAGGCGAATTCGGGGACGCAGTCGGATTTCAACATCCGGATTCCGACTGCGTCCCCGATTTCAGGCAGTGATCGCTTCTGCCTTCTTCGCCGATTGCGGGCCGAGGCGCGCGACGTACCAGCTGATGGCCTTCTCGAGGCCCTCGCGCACGCGGTAGGTCGGCTCGAAGCCCACGAGCTTCGTGATCTTCGAGATGTCCGCCTTCGAGAAGCGCACGTCGCCCGCGCGGAACTCGCGATAGGTCGGCGCGGGCTTGCCGAAGGCTGGCACGTGGCGGCCGATCATCTCGGCCAGCGTGTCGAAGAGCTCGTTCAGCGTGGTGGAATCGCCGACGGCGACGTTGTAAACCTGCCCCACCGCGTCGGGGTTCTCCGTCGTGGCTGAGAGCAGGTTCGCCTGGATCACGTTCTCGATGTAGCAGAAATCGCGCGCCGTCTCGCCGTCGCCGTTGATGAACACCGTCTCGTCGCGCAGCATCGCGGCGACCCACTTCGGGATCACCGCCGCATACGCGCCGTCCGGATCCTGGCGCGGGCCGAACACGTTGAAGTAGCGCAGGCCCACGGTCTCGAGACCATAGCAGCGGCCGAAGACGTCCGCATAGAGCTCGTTCATGTACTTGCCCGCGCCGTAGGGCGAGAGCGGGCGGCCGATCTGCTCCTCGACCTTGGGCAGCCCCGGCCAGTCGCCGTAAGCCGCGCTGGAGGCGGCATAGACGAAGCGCTTCACGCCCGCGTCGCGCGCCGCCACGAGCATGTTGAGGAACCCCGTCACGTTGCTCTCGTGGCTCGTGATCGGATCCTCGATCGAGCGCGGCACGCTGCCGAGCGCGGCCTCGTGCAGCACGACGTCGGCGCCTGCGCATGCCTGCTTGCACGTCTCGAGCGAGCGGATGTCGCCGCGAATGAAGCGGAAGTTGGCCCATGCCCTGGCACCGACCGCCTGCTCGACCTGGTCCAGGTTGTGCTGGAAGCCCGTCGAGAAATTATCCAGCCCGACCACCTTCTGGTTGAGCTGGAGCAGCGCCTCGATGAGGTTCGAGCCGATGAAGCCGGCGCACCCCGTGACGAGCCAGGTGCGTTGCGACTTCGCGATTTGGGGATACTGCGCTCCCAGGTTCTCCATTCACTTTCTCCGTTATTTGATCGGTGCCGGCTCGGGTTCCGCGTGGCGGATCGAGGCGATGAAGCTCATCAGGTGCTTGCGCTGGCCGGTCAGGAGCAAGGCGATCGGATACGTGATCGCCATGATCGCACCTCCGAGGGCCAGTGTCTCGATGGGCCTCAAGCCCGTCCAGCGCAGGGCCGTGCTCGACAGCGCCGCGGAGAGCCCTGCCGCCGCCAGCAGCCCCGCCAGCGTGGCCCAGTCCTGCAGCCGCACGATGGGCACTTTAGTCAGTCGCGCGATGCGTGTGAGGGAAACGACGCGCTCGACGTAGACCGCGAGCACGGTGCCCATCGCCGCGCCCGGCAGCCCGAAATGCAGCGCGCCGAGATAGCTCGTGGGCAGCGCGACGGCGAGCGCCAGCGCCATGATCTTGGCGCAATAAGGTCCCTGCTTCAGCACGAAGAGGATGCTCGTGAGCTCGACCACGTAAGCCAGGAGCCCGATCGTGTAAACCCTCAGCACCGGCACCGCGTCCAGGTATTGCGGCGTGTAGATGAGCGAGATGAGCGGGGTCGCGAACGCGAAGCCGAAGAGCAGCATCGGGAAGACAAGCAGCCCCACCATCGAGTTGGCGCGGCTGTTGAGCGCCAGCATCGCGTTGAAATTGCCCTCCGCCTCGTGCCGGCTCATGCTCGGCAGGAACACGTGGTTCACCGACTGGCGGAAGATCTGGATGATCGGCGCCAGCACCCCGGACACCGAGAAGGCCGCGAACTGGGGCACCGTGAAGAGGGCCGCGACGATCCACTGGTCGCCCTGCGCGCGGAAGCCGTGCAGCGTGCCCGAGGCCGCGAAGGGCGCCGCCTGGTGCATCTGCTCCTTGTACGCCTGGCGCTCGGCCCAGGGGCCGCCGACGCCGTAATGGCGCACGACGTACCAGAGGAGCAGCATCGCCTTGCACGCGGCGAAGGCCACGAGCACGTAGAGCACGTCGCGCAGGTTGTGCGTGAGGAAGGCGGTGAGCGAGAGCGAGATCGCGCGGATCGCGGCGAGGCTCACGATGACCTTCGCCTGCCAGCCCACGCGCTCGTCGACCGTCGGCAGCACGTCGAGCAGCGCCGAGAAGATCCAGAAGAGCGCGAACGCCGAGACGACCCACCCTTCCTGCGTCACGAAATCCTTCATGCTGCCCGGCAGCAGCGGGTCCCACACCGAGAGCGCGAGCGCGGAGACGGCCGCCGCCCCCACCATGAAGATCAGCGCCTGGTTGAGGTAGAGCCGCTTGCGCAAGCCTTCGGAGCGCGGGATGAAGTAGTAGAGGCTCTCCGGCATGCACATCGGCGCGATGGCGAGCAGGGTCGCGATCGCGAGCCACAGCAGCCGGTAGCCGCCGAAGCTGTGCGGGTCGAGCGTGCGCGTGAGCACGACCGGCAGCAGGAACTGCAGGCCGAACTCGATCGCGTAGGCCGTGCCCAGGGAGAGCGCGCGGCGCTCGAGGGAATGTTGCGCCCCGGTCATCGTGCGCCGTCTCCCACGAGGAGCGCCAGCTCCTCCTCGTAGCGGTCGATCACCGCGTCCACCGAATGGCAATCCTGGAAATGCGCGCGGACGGTGCGGGACGCCCGCTCCCACGCCGCATCGTCGCTCATGAGGCGATCGAGGCGCCACGTGGCTTCGTTCACCTCGCTCACCACGTCGTACACCGGCACGCCGTCGCGCTTCGAGCCCGTGTCGACGAAGCCCACGGCGGGAATGCCGCGCGCCCACGCCTGCATGAACGTATTGGGGAAGCCCTCGTAGCGCGACGTGTTCACGAATGCGCGCGCACCGTTGAAGTAATGCTCGGCCTCGTGGAACGGGATGAAGCCCGTCATCTCGACGTTCGGCATCTGGGCGGCGATCGCCTTGACCGATGCGAAGTACTCCTGCGATTTCCGGTCCGGATCCGGGCCGCCGATGATGACGAAGCGATGCTGCGGCAGGCGGCGCGCGATCTCGAGCATGAGGTCCACGCGCTTGCTCGGCCGCACCGACGCGACCCACAGCACGTAGCCCTTGGGGTCGTTCCTGGCGCCGGCGGGCGGCGCGTAGCAGCTCTGGATCACCGGCCCCTCGATGCCGTAGTGCTCGCGCAGCTGGTCGGCCTGCACCGCGTTCTGCGCGATCACGCGGTCGACGCGCTTGAGGCCCCACTGGAAGATCTTGCGGTCGCGCGCGTAGCGGATGTCCTCGCGTCCGGGGATGAAGTCCACGTCGGAGGCGCCGGCATACATCGACCTGCGTCCGTGCTTGCGGCAGAACGCGGCGACGTAACCGGTGTAGACGGCCGCCGTGCGCTGGTAGTAGACATCCGCATCCACGCGCTTCATCGCGCTCCAGAGCGAGGTGAGGCGCGGGTACACGAAGCGAACGACCGGCAGTCCCTCGTCGGGCTTGTGCGCCTTGTAGACCTGCACGCCCTTCACCCTGACTTCGTCCGGCTGGCCGTAATCGAGGCAGATCATCGAGACGCGGTAGCCGCGCTTCGCGAGCGCCGGCGCGATCATGTTCTGCTGCACCTCGGCACCGCCCACCACCTGGATGCCGTCGGCGGCGCTCAGGATGGGCCATGTCGTGGGGGCCAGGAAGCAGATGTGCGGCTTCGGGCCCCGGAATGTCGCCCCGGCGTAAGCCGGGATCCGTTCAGCCTTCTTCTCGAAGCTCTCGAGCGGCGAGCGCGCGAGGTGCGGGATGAAGGTAGCGTTGGTAGACACGCTCGAGCTCCTGTGTGGCTTTTTCGATGCCGGCGTGCGACTGCACCCAGCGCTTCTGTTCGGCGATCACGGCCGCGCGATCAGCGGCCACTGTAACAATGGCTCTCGCCAGTTCTTCCGGGTCGCGGCTGGCCACGACCTGATCCATTCGGGGCAGGATCTGGCGAATATCCGAGTAATCGGTGCTGACGACGGGGACGCCCAGCACCATGCCCTCCAGCACCACGTTGGGGAATCCTTCCCACGCCGAGGTGATGAGCTGCACGTCGCACTGCTTCAGGATCGCCGGCGCGTCGGCGCGGGCGCCCGCGAAGAGCACCTTGTCCTCGAGGCCCAGGCGGTGGTACTTCTCGAGCACCCGGCTCTTGTAGTCGCTCGTGTCGGAGTGCATCCCCGGCTTGTACTCGGCGGCGCCGCAAAGCGCCTCGCCGAGGAAGAGCACGCGCCACTCGGGGGCGTTCTGCACGAGCGTCGCGGCCACGTCGAGTGCCAGCGGGTAATCCTTCGCGGGCTTGATGTGCCCGATCATGCAGGCGATCCTGTAGTCGCCGGGACCGAAGAACTCGCGGCGGTAATCCTTGCTCGAGACGCCCCGGGCCTCGACCTCCTCGATGCGCATGCCGTTCCAGATCACGTGCATGCGCTTCGGGTCGTAGCCGTACGCCTTCTCGGCGAAGCGCGCCCCGGCGTGGGAGTTGGCGACCACGGCATCGACCAGCCCATGGGTGAGCCGGTGCGCCCAGAGCTGCGTGCGCGAGATCGCGTAGTTGGCGCTGCGCTCGGAATTGAACACCAGCGCCCCGGTGCCGATCGACGCGATGCGCGCGTAGATGTCGCCGTCGAAGAGGAAGCCATGCACGATGTCCGCGCGGAAGGTGCGGATGAACCGGTTCAAGCGGCGCAGCACCCCCGGGTCGAGCTTCATGCGCTTCTGGTCCGTCACCAGCTCGACGCCCGAGCCCTCGAGCTCCGGGGCGCGCGCCGCGTCGCCGTTCAGCGTGTAGATCGCGACCGCGTGGCCGTTCGCCGCCAGTCCCCTCGAGAGCTCGACGACCTGCTTCTGGGCGCCGTGGAATCCGAGGTCACTGATAATGAACAGCACGCGCATCGGGCGCTCCCTCCAGTTCCTTGCGGTTGCTCGTCATCCAGCGGCTGCGCCACATCTCGAAGGACAGCAGGTACCAGAGCTTCTGCGTGTCGAGCCGGTCGTTGGCCGTGCCGCCGTCGCGGAAATTGCGCACCGCCTGCGCGACCTGGTCCGGGTCGAAGAGGCCGCCGTCCCTGATGCGCGCGGGCGAGAGGTACTCGTCCACGAGGCCGGAGAGGTCGCCGCGCAGCCAGCTCGAAAGCGGCACGCCGAAGCCCTGCTTCGGGCGCTCGAGGATCTCGCGCGGCACGTACTTGTAGAGGATCTTGCGCATGAGGTGCTTGGGGCCCAGCGGTCCGCGGCGCAGCGACAACGGCAGCTGGAGCGCGAACTCGGCGAGGCGATGGTCGAGCAGCGGCTCGCGGCCCTCGAGCCCGCAGGCCATCGTCGTGCGGTCCACCTTCACCAGGATGTCGTCGGGCAGGAAATGCGCGACGTCGGTGCGCGACATCTGGTCGGCGAAATGCTCGGTGCGGTGGGCGCGCGTCTGGCGCAGCTCGTAGTCGCCCATGAGGCCGTCGATCTCCCACGGCGTCCAGGACGACATCGCGAGGTCGTAGAGCTGCGTGCGGTCGAGGCTCGGCATCATCACGCGCAGCTTCTCCAGGCGCTCGGTGAAGTTGCGGCGCGCCGCGTGGCGCATCGTCGCGGGCAGCGGCAGGCTGTCGGCGATGGCGCTGAGCGAGCCGGGGCCGAAGGCGCCGAGGGACTTCGAGAACACGGAGCGCGCGGGCAGCGGCCACCGCGCCAGCTTCTGCTCGCGGTCCATCAGCACCGTGTAGTGGTTGTAGCCGTTGAAGAGCTCGTCGCCGCCGTCCGCGGAGAGCGCCACCTTCACGTGCTGGCGCGCGAGGCGCGAGACGAGATACGTCGGCACGCCGGACGAATCGCCGAACGGCTCGTCGAAGAGATCGCCCCAGCACGTGAGCACCTCTTCCATGTCGCGGACGTTAAGGATCTGCTCGGTGTGGTGCGTGCCCAGGTGCCGCGCGACCGCCTTCGCGTGCGGGCTCTCGTCGAAGCGCGGATCGTCGAACCCGATCGTGAAGGTCCGGAGCTCGCCGCCGCCATAGCGCTGCAGGATCGCCGCCACGAGCGACGAGTCGATCCCGCCCGACAGGAACACGCCCACCGGCACGTCCGCCACCATCCGGTAGCGGAACGCATCGACGAGCCTGTGCTCGAGCTCGCGCTCGAGCTCCGCCTCGGCCGGGGTCTGACCACTGTCAGCATTTGAAACGGCCGTTTCAAATGCTGACAGTGGTCGGACCCCTGACGCTGGCGGTGCCCAGTACTGCCGAACGACCGGCTCGCCCACTTCGCCGAGCTCGAGCCAGTGGCCGGGCAACAGCTTGCCCACGTTGCGATAGACCGAGCGGGGCGCGGAGATGTAGCCGAACTGCAGGTATTCGCCCACCGCGTTGCGGTCGATCTCGGGCTCCCAGGCGTCGAAGGCGCGCAGGGCCTTGAGCTCGGAGCCGAACCAGAAGCGGTTGCCGTCCCACGCGTAATAGAGCGGCTTGACGCCCATGCGATCGCGCAGGAGGAGCAGCCGGCGCTCGCCCTCGTTCCAGAGCGCGATGGCGAACATGCCGATGAACTTGTCGACGGCCTTCGGTCCCCACTCCTGGAGCGCGGAGAGGATTACCTCCGAGTCGCCGGTGCTGCGAAAGGTATAGCCCAGCGCCTGCAGCTCCCCGCGGATCGTCGCGAAGTTGTAGACCTCGCCGTTGAACACCATGCGCAGCTGGCCATTGGGCGAGCGCATCGGCTGGTGGCCATGGGGCGAGAGGTCGAGGATCGAGAGGCGCGTCTGTCCCAGCGCCACGCGGCCGCCGGGCCGCACCCAGACGCCGTTGTCGTCGGGTCCGCGCGCGCGCAGCGACTCCACCGACGCGCCGAGGTCCTTCAGCCACGCCGTCGGATCCCCGCGACGCACCCAGTAACCCGTGACGCCGCACATCTCAGGCTCCTTCCCTGCTGCCGTACTTCAATCGAAGGTTCATCCCGTACATCGCGCCGACCGCGAACCACAGGAACACCTGCTCGGGCACCGGCATGAGGCTCGACCCGGCGAAGCCCGCGACGAGGAAGCTCACCAGGCCCGCGGCGCCGCCCTCGAAGAGCCCGCGCAGGTTCGGATGGATGCGCTCGTCGCGCCCGAGCCGCCGCAGGTTGCGCCAGACCCCGGCCCAGTACGCGAGGAAGATCACGAGTCCCACGACGCCCAGGTCGAGATACGCCTCGAGGAAGGCGTTGTGCGGATGCGTCACCGCGGGCATCGCTTCCTGCCGCGCGGCGTTGGAGAACATGACCGCGCCCAGCCCGCGCCCGATCACCGGGTGCTCGAACATCTCCGGCATGAGCGGTTCCCAGATGAGGTTCGTGCGGCCGGCCGTCACGCCATCGGCGCCGCCGTTCTCGCCGGCCTGGATGCGATCCCACACCGCGCCCGGCAGGAACGCGAGGAAGACGGGAAGCGCCAGCACCGCGAGCCCGATCGTCCTCCAGTTGCGCCGCGAGAAGAGGTAGATCATGTTCACCAGGATCCAGCCTACCCAGCCGCCGCGCGAGAACGTCATCACCAGCGCGGCCGTCATGAAGCCCATGGAGATGAAGAGCACGAGCTTGAGCGTCATGTTGCGCGTGCGGTCCCACATGAAGAGGAGCATCGCGTAGGCGATCACGAAAAGCCGCGCCACGTCGTTCGCGTGCAGCCCGAGCGGGTCGAGGAGGCTGCGGTTGTACGTCCCGGAAAGCGCGGTGATGCCGAGGCCGCTCTCGACCAGGAAGCCCACGACCAGCAACGGCATGATCCACATCGACACCATGAGCGGCGTGATGAAGCGCTCCGGCGCGCGGCTGCGCCAGAAAGCCGCCGCGACGAGCAGCGCGAAGATCACGAACGTGAGGGGCTTCACCAGCATGTCGCGCACGTAGCCCGTGGCGTCGGTGAAGAAGATGAGCTCGAACTCGCGGTACACCGCCGGGATCTCGCCCACGTGCGGCGCGCCCAGCACGGCAGCCACGATCATCGGCACGACGAACAGGAGGAAGAGCGGCTTTGGGATGAAGTGGCGCAGCGACCTCGAGCCCACGGCACGCATGAAGTACACCGCGAGCGTCGCCATGAGCAGCAGGTTGAGCGGGTTCAGGCCCGTGATCCCGAACATCTCGTGCGGGAACATGTAGCTCTGCGCGATCGGCATGATCAGGATCATGATCGCGACCCCCACCCGGAAGTCGCGCAGGATGAGCACCGTCGAGAACGCCACGACGAAGAGCAGCAGTCCCGCGCCCTCCGTGACCGCAAGGAGCGCCCCCCAGAACGCGCCGAACCCGATGAGCAGGAGCGCCAGCAGCGTGCGCCGGATGCGCGCATCGGACCACGCCCGCAGCGCCCCGTCCTGTACGCGGTAGCGGAAGTCCTCGAGGGGAGCGGCGATCGTGCTCATGTTCATCGCGTCCCCACCAGGCGCGCCGCATCCGCGGGCTTCATCGCCGCCACGGCCGACGCCATGAACGATTGCTGCGCGGCATAGGCGCCGTTCACGTCATTGGAGAGGCTGGAGACGCGCACGAGCATCCCGTCGGGCATGCGGCCACGCACTCCCGACTCGAGCTGCACGCGCAGCCGCTCGAGGCGCCCGAGCACAACGCGGTTGCCCATCGTGAGCCAGTACGTCACCGGCTCCGAGCGCGCGCCGCGCACCGCCTGCATGCGCGTCACGGGAATGGTGCGGCCGTCGATCCGCATCGAGGAATGCTCGAGCCCGCGGATGGCGAAGCCCTGCGCGGCGTAGCACGCTTCCTGGCGATGGGCCTTCAGCGCATCGCTCTGGTCGCCGCCGTACGCCACGGTGAGCATCATCGATTCCCCGGCGTCATTCACGTAGGTGCGGCTCACGATCTGCGTGTAGATGCGCTTCAGGTTCGCCTGCACGTCCGGCGCGGGCGTCACGGGCACCACGGCCGGATCGATGCGCCAGCCCGCGAATTCGGCAGGCAGCATGCGTTCGAGGTCGACGGCCGCGGTATCGGCGGGCAGCGGACGCAGCAGCGGCGCGGCCACCGCGGCGCCAACGAAGCCGGTCAGCAGGATCATCGCGGTGGTGAGGGCGTTCTTCGTGGTCGCCCCGGCCCCGGGCGACGTCGCTCCGGGGTGAGCTCCGGACGGAGCCGGAGCGTTGCGCGGCGTGAGCTTCCGCGACACCACCCGGTCCCATCCGATCAGGAGCATCACGGCCACCGCGAAGACCAGGATCCCCGCGAAGCCATGCAGGAATCCCTCGGCCGCGTCATCGCCGAAGGAGTACGAGACCAGCACCAGCGTCGCCACGCGCACGATGTTCGCGGCGATCGCGATCGGCACCACCCCCAGCAGCACGAGGGGGAGCCGTCCGCGCGGCGACGGGCCCGTGAGGTGCACGTACACGAGCGAGAGCGCGAGCAGGCTGTAGATCGAGTTCATCCCCGAGCAGGCATCGGCCACGAGCAACTGGTGATCGCCCATCTGCAGCACGACGCCCGCGCGCTCGATCGGGTAGCCGAAGAGATGCAGGAGTGCCGCCACGCTCGCCGAGACCGCCGCCTTGAGCGGGGACGTGACCGCATCGAGGATGAAGCCCGGGACCGGCACGACGAAGACGAGGAGTGCCAGCGCGAACGCGAGGCGCCGTGCCGCGGACCACCCGCGCAGGACCACGAGCGTGCCGCACGCGACCGGCAACAGCGACGCCGCTTCGAAGAGCGCCAGCTCCTGCGAGCGCCCCACGATATAAAGCAGGAGCCCCACCGCCACGAGCAGGCCGCCGGAGACGGGCGCACGTTCGCCGCGATCGTCGGCGAGCACCGCGCGGTCGCGCCACACCAGCCAGGCGCAGACGGCGAGCATGACCGGCCCGTGCCCGTATGCGTCGTCGCGCCACAGGGTGCGCGCGAGCTCGAAGCACGTCGGCACGTAGAGCAACACGAGTCCCGCCGCGACGGCGAGCCAGGGGCGCCAGCGCCCCGGCTCGTCGTTTGCAGCCGCGCGTTGCTCGAGGACCGTCGACATGGCGGTCCTTCCGTTCAGTACTCGTTGATGAGGGTACCGACCACCCGCGCGCCGGTGTTGGCGATCGCCTCGACCACCTTTCCCGCCGCGGTCACGCCGGTGTGGTCCTTGCGCGTGACGATGAGCGCGTCGCGCGCGCGGAACACGATGCTCTGCACGTCGGCCCAGCGGTTCGCCGCGGGCGAGTCGAGGATCACCACGTCATAGAGCGACTGCAGCTCGCCCATGAGCGCGCCGAACGCGGGACGCGAGAG
The DNA here is from genome assembly GCA_035656735.1 of Usitatibacter sp. Lineage (GTDB taxonomy): Bacteria > Pseudomonadota > Gammaproteobacteria > Burkholderiales > Usitatibacteraceae > Usitatibacter. The sequence goes on from DASRRY010000002.1 coordinate 68,730, forward strand.
CAGCTCCTGCGGATTGGGCGGAAGCGGCCCGGCGGGGAGCACCGAGAGGCGCTGCAGCCCCGGCACGGGGAACGTCGAGTTCAGGTCCGTGCGGCCCGCGAGCACGGTGGAGAGTCCGTGTCCGGCCGGCAGGTGGAAGACCTGGTGCTGGCGCGGGTTGCGCAGGTCCGCATCGACCAGCAGCGTGCGCGCGCCGAGCTGCGAGAACACGATCGCGAGGTTGGCGGCGACATAGCTGCGGCCCTCGCCGCGCTCGGGGCTCGTGATCACCAGGGCGTTGCGTCCGGACTCGCGGTTGTACCAGCGCACCAGCAGCTGCGTGCGAAGGGCGCGCATCTCCTCGGTGCGCGGGTGGAACGGCGCGTAGGCGGCGACCAGCTCGCGGCTCGGGCCTTCGGGCGTGGTGGTCGTCGTCGCGGGCGGCGCGAAATGCGGGAAGTCGTATTGCTTGGCGAGGGCGTAGCGCACCTCCTCGTCGGTCACGAGGCCCAGGCGCACGGCGGCCTCGCCGAAACGGCAGCCCTCGCGGCGCTGCACGTCGAGAACGCGCTCGATCTCCTTGTTGGAAAGCTTGCCCTCCTCGACCAGGATCGCGCCCAGCGAGCGCTCGGTCCGCATGAGCGCGCGCTGGTGGTCGATGGGGAGCACCTTGTCCTGCATGGGGGTCATGTATTTCTCCGGCGATTTGCTGTGCGCGCTCATGGTTCTTGTCTGGGAATCAGGTGGGGCTGGGAAGCGCGCGGGTGTTGCCGCCGGGGCCGCCGAGCAGTCCCGCGGGACGCCACGGCTTCAACGTGCCGAGGAGCGGCGCCTGCGGGCCCAGCGAGACGACGAGGTCGTCGGCCGAGCGTACGCGGCGATCCATGAGCTCCAGGAGGAACACGGCGCCCATGCCCAGGCAGAGCCCCAGGATGAGCCCGAGCGCGATGTTGAGGGTGACCTTGGGCTTGGCCGGGCGCGAGGGCTCGACCGCGGGGCTCAGCACGTTCACGTTCGTCATGCGCGCGCCGCTCTCCACCTTGTTCACGAGGTAGCGCTGCAGCGCGGCTTCATAGGCTTTCTGCGCGGTGTCGACGTCGCGCATGAGGGTCGAGGCCTGCGCGCGCGCGTCGCGCAGCTCGATCACGCGCTGGCGCTGGCGCTCGAGGTCGCGCTTGAGCGCCGCCTCGCGCGCGGCACTCGCGGCCGTCGCATTGCGCGCACCGCCCACGATGCGATTGCTCTCGGCGGCCACACGTGCCCTCAGCGCATCGACCTGCGCCTTCTGCTGGATGTACTGCGGATGGCGCGGGCCCACGCGGGTGGAGAGCTCCTGGAGCTGCGCCTCGGCGCGCAGCAGGTCCGTCTTCAACGCCTGCACGAGCGGGTTGGCGAGCACCTCGGGGCTCGTGTCCCCGGCGCGTCCGGCGACGCCCGAGCGGCCGGCGAGGCCGTACATCTCGTCGTTCGCGCGCAGCTGCTGGTTCGAGAGCTCCTGCAGCTTCTGGCTCTCGACGTCCATGCGCTCGTCGGTCGCGATGATGCCGTGCTCGCGCTGGTACTCGGCGAGCTTCTGCTGGGCGCTGTCGAGCTGCGTGCGCAGGCTCTTCAGCTGGTCGTCGAACCACGCGGCGGCCTGCTTGTTGGGCTCCGTGCGCAGCGACAGCGTGACGTCGATGTACGCCTTGGCGAACGCGTTGGCGGCCGCGGCGGCGAACCTCGGGTCGTTCGCGCTGTAGGTCACGGTGATCACGCTCGACTGCGTGGTGTCCACCTTGAGCCCGAGCAGCAGGTTGCTCGCGATCCAGTCCTCGATGTCGCCGCGCGCACCCGACTTGGCGAACGCCGCCTTCGCGGCGGCGCTCTGCCCGAGGCGCAGGTCCTCCACCACCTTGCGCGCCACGCGCGGACTCTGGATCAGGTCCACCTGGGTCTGCATGTAGCCGATGCGCTGGCGGGGATCCTGCGGCTGCCCGGCCAGCGTCTGCTGGTCGGCGTTGTCGACGAAGAGGGAAACCGTCGACATGTACGTCTTCGGCAGCATGAGGCTCACCACGACCGCCGCCAGGATCGTCCCGCCCAGGAGGGCCAGGAAGATCCAGAGGCGGCCGCGCAGGGCGAGGAGGAATTGCTTGATCGTCATTTTGGGCGGGTTCGCGCGCTCGGGCGCTCGCGGTGGTTAGAAGAGGCTTTCGGCCACGTACACGACGTCGTCCGGCTTCACCGTGTCCGTGAGGCGCGCGCTGATCTCGCGCACGTTGGTGCCGTCGCGGCGGGAGATCTTCACGCCGCGCAGGGTCCCTCGCGGAGTGACGCCGCCGCCCATCGCGATCGCCTGCATCACGGTCATGTTCGGCTCGACGCGATAGGCCCCGCCCTTCTGCACCTCGCCGTACACGTAGACCATCGGGGCCTTGTGCACGTACACGGTGTCGCCGGGCTGCAGCTCCACGTTCTGGCTCACGTCGCCGCGGTCGAAGATCTCGGCGAGGTCCACTTCACGCTTGGACGTCCTGCCGTCCTTGGTCGAGACCACCGTCACGACGTCCGAGCCCGTGGGCGCCAGGCCGCCCGCCACCGCGATGAAGTCGGTGAGGTGCGCGGTCTGCGAGTCGAGCGGATAGCGGCCGGGCTTGTTCACGTTGCCGAGCACGGAGACCTGGCGGCTGTTCACCTGCATCATCGACACCGTCACCTCGGGGTTCACGACGTAGCGTCCCTGGGTGAGCTTGTCCGCGATGCGCCGGCCGGCCTGCGAGGGCGTGAGGCCCGAGAGCTGCACCTCGCCGATCATCGGGAAGAGCACGGTCCCGCGCTCGGAGATGCGCGCTTCGGTCGTGAGGTCGGGGTTGCGGAACACGGTGATGCGGACCATGTCGCCCATGCCGAGCTGCTCGAGGGCGACGTTGCCCGCGCTCGCGGTCGGCGCGACCGGCGAGGCGGCCGCGGTCTGCAGGCGCTCCTCGGGCTGCACCGCGGAGCGCGGCGAGTGGATCGGCGTCACGCGCGCGATGCGGGTCACGGGCTCGGCGCGGGCCACCGTCGCGAGCGCCAGCGAGAGGACGACGAGCGCCCCGGCGGCAAGACGCGACGACAGCAGTTCCTGTCGGTTCGATTCGTTACGTTGCGTGGTCATGGTGGCCTTTCTCCTCAAGCGGAATTCACGGGCTTCGGGACGCACCATCCCCGTGCCCGCGTTTCCGCGGACTGTCGAAAAATCCTGCTGGGCTGCTGCTAGTCGCGCCGCTTCGAGCTGCGCCGCACGATGAACCCGACGAGCGCCAGGCCGGCGGCCATCAGCGCCCACTCCGAGGGCTCCGGCACGGGCGTCACGGGGGACACGTGGGGCTGCGGCCGTGCGAAGCCCTGCGAGTTCAACGGGCCCTGCAGGTTGCCGAAGAACGAGTACTTGTCGCTGCGCGCGAAGGGATTCGTGCCCGCCGCGCCGTTCTGCGCGCTGCCCTGCTGGGCCGCCGCAGCACCGGCCGCGAGGCAAATCGCGGTCGCTGCAACCCGGTAAATCATTCGCATAACGTGCCTCCTGTGTTGCTACAAACCTTATGGCTCACGCATGACACGCCGGGACCTTGCGGTTTGCGGGGGGATGGTCCAAAGGGACCAGTCCTGCTCCCAAGGCGATGCACCGCCATCCCAGTGTCGGCCGGGCGTGTTGAAGAGGCGTGAAGGAGCGTGAGCCGCGGGAGGGGCGGACGGACTACGGGCCTAGAAGCTGATGCGCCCTTCGATGCTGAAGACGTCGACCTTGTAGTCCTGCAGGGGGAGCGAGGACGTGCGGTACTCGTGCAGGTAGTTGGCGACGAGGAAGAAGTTGTTCGTGGGCTTCCAGCTGCCGGTGAGGCCGATGGTGCGCATGCGCGTGGAGTAGCCGCTGGTGGGCACGCCGGGTCCGGTCGGGGTACCGGGAATGGCCTGCGCACCCTTGTAATTCCAGTTGTTGTACTCGAGGTCGCCGCCCACGGTGATCTTGTCGGTCGCGAGCCACTGCGGCTTGATCGAGATGCCCTTCACGATCACGAAGTTCGCGGACTGCACTTCCTGGATCGGGCTGATCTCGTCGCGCAGCGTCGTCACCACCTGGCTCTTCACCGTCGGGTTCCAGGTGTGGACGAAGCGCAGCGTGGGGCCGCCGAAGTCCTTGAATGCGTCGCTGTCGTAGGTGCGCCGGGTGTACTCGGCACGGCCGTCGAGCATCGAGTGGCCGGTGATCGCGTAGTGCACCACGAGGCCGCCGCCGAACTGCTTGTACGAGAAGTCGGGCTGGCCCAGGCTCGTGTCGGCGTCGTAGCTCTTGCCGCGCTCGCCGCGCACCGCGACGCCCACGCGGTTGTCCTGCGCGGTCACGTAGCTCACGCCGGCCTCGCCGTTACCCGTGCGCAGGTCGTAGATCTTGCGCGTGGGATCCGAGTGCGTCTGCTCGGAGAAGCTGGTCGCGCCGTGCACGCGCCACGAGGGCGTCGTGTACCAGGCGCCGTTGCCGTAAGCGGTGCGGGTGTCGAGCACGTCGCGCGTGCGATCGGTGCCGGTGAATTGCGTGAAGCTCGCGAGGCTGCGCGCGTCGTCGTAGCCCAGGTCGCCGGTCGCGCGCGGCGTGATCGACCAGAGCCATCCCGCATGGCCGGTGTGGCCGTTGAAGTCGAGCTCTCCGGTCTTGCGGTAGCGCGTGGCGAAGTAGGTGTACGCGAGCTGGAAGCGCTGCAGGCTCCACGGGACGTTCGCGTTGAAGCCGAGGGACGTTGTGTAGATGTCGTCCTTGACGATGGGCCCGAGGTCCTTCGAGAGCCGGAAGACGTTGTTGTCGTACGTCACGTTCTCCGCGGCGAACACCTCGACGCGGTCGCCGAAGAGCGCGAAGGACGGCAGCGGCGTCGCGGCCAGCACGCCCGGTAGCGCGCAAAGCAATGCGCGGCGCAGCCGGCTACCAGAAGGCCCAGCGGCCGGTTGCGAGGATCCAGAGTCCGAGTGCGGCATTTGTGATCGCATGGGAGACGATGGGAGCCCGGAGGTTCCCTGTTTTTGTGTACACACCCGTGTAAATCATTCCTGCAGCGAGCCCCGCGAGCCATTGCGAATGCTCCGCCGCGAACAGCACCGAGCATAACGCAAACGCCCTGAAGCTCGCAGTGCGCGGATCGAGCTCGAGGAAGCGGCGGCGGTCGATCCAGCGCAGCAGGAACGAGCGCCAGAAGAGCTCTTCCGCCACCGGGACCACGAGCGCGAACCCCGCGAGGCGCAGCGTATAGAGCCACGGATCGAGCTTTCCGTTCGCGTCCAGCGGTACGAATCCGCGCCGGGCATGCTCGGTGACCGCCCAGCCGTGGTCGAGCAGGATCCAGAGGAAGAAAACGACGAGACCGGCCGCGACGGCCAGCGCCATTTGCGAAGACGTGCGGTCCCAGATGCCCGCTCCGCGCAGGCCGGGCCTTTCACGCAGTTCGCTGTAATGGCGCCATCCGAAGGCCAGGACCGCGGCCACGATGGCGGCGCGCCCGACCGTGAGCCAGCGCAGGTCGAGCGCATCGCGCCACGCGGACGCGCGCAGCCCCTCCTCGAGCGCGAGGAGCGCCACGAGGAGGGCGAAGGGCGCGATGCGCCATGCGGCGCCGGTCGAGGCCGGCACCGGGCGCGCGGAAATTTCCTGCAAGGGCACACGCCTCCGGACCGCCCGGGGTGCGGGCGGCTGGGCGTGATGGTAATGCAGGCGCCGCCTAGGGGTTGACGATGCGCAGCGCGAGCGCCTTGCCGACGGCCTGGGTGCGGTTGAGCACGTTCAGCTTGCGCAGCGTCTTCTGCACGTGGTTCTTCACGGTGAGCGGGCTGATGTCGAGGATCATGCCGATCTCGATGTTGCTCTTGCCGTGGTAGATCCACTGCAGGATCTGCTGCTCGCGCGGCGTGAGCAACCCGGTCTTCGCGGGCTTGTTGGCGCCGGCGCGATCGAGCGGCCACGTGACCTGGCTGCGAAGCCAGGACGCGTTCAGGTAAGGCACCACGAGATCCGCGAGGTAGCCCTGCTTGGAGCCGATCGTTCCCGGCCGGCACGCGAAGACGAAGAAGCTCGTCATGTTGCCCTGGGCGTCGTGGGTGCCGTGGGCGAGGACATGGGCGATGCCGAGGCGGGAGAGCTCGCGTGCAAGGGCGCCGCCCGCGATGGGACCCCGGTCGGTCTCGCACAGCACGGCCTGGCAGCGGTTCTCTTCCCACAGCTTGATCAGGTGCGGGACGAGCGACACGTCCTGCTGGAAGAGCTCGTTCAGTCGCGCCGAGTCCACCGGGGCGGTCGAGAAGCTGTCGACCCGCATCGGCGTCTGCCGGCTCTCCTGCATGCCGCAGAGGAGGACCTCGTGCGGGATCAGGCTCTGCAGCGCGCCCTGCACCCAGCTGAAGAGCTGGGGACGGGTGTGCACGCGCAGCGACACGTCGATATTGAGCAGGAGGCTCTCGCGCTCGCTCTCGTTCAGGCGCGCGGGGGATTCCTGGTTCGCGGCCTCCAACGGCTCATGCTCGTCGTGCTGCTGGACGTCGCCGTTGTCCTGGGGGAATTGTCCCCGCGGCATGCGCGGTTCGGGTGGTCGGGGTACGAGTCTCATGTGCCGAACTGTGAAGCATGAATATTAAATGGCGATGAAATTCATGAAGATTGTCATGTAGGAAAAAGCCGGTAGTCCTGTTGAACCAGCACGACGGCGATGTAGCTACTCAATGCGGCGGTACGGTTCTCGGACGGCAGGCTCGTTGCCGTTTTTCCGGCAAGAAGGAACCAGAAATTGATCGCCGCACAAGACACACAACGACTCACGCAGGGGCCGCTTTCGGCCGCGGTGCTGGCCCGCATGCTGCTCGAGGCCGTCGTCGCGATCGGCGTCCTCGGGGTCAGCGCCCTGTACTTCGCCGTGCCGTTCGACGGTCCGTACATCATCCTTTCGCTCCTCGTCTTCTCGCTCACGTTCCCGGGGCACCCGCCGCGCGGCACCAGCGCCGCCGCGATCGCCCGCGACGTCCTCGCGGGATGGATCCTGGTCGTGGGCCTGCTGCTCATGTTGGGATGGGCCACCCGCACGCTCGGTTCCTTCGATGAGCGCGTCATCGTCGCCTGGGTGGCGGTGACGCCAGTGGCGATGTTCGTCGGCCACATGCTGGTGCCGCTGGTGCTGCCGCGGCTCCTCGCGGCCGAAGGCATCCAGCGCGTGGCGGTGATCGCGGGCGCCGGCAGCCTCGGGCGCAAGCTCGCCCAGCAGATCGCGGCGTCGCCCTTCCTCGGCATCAAGGTCGCGGGATTCTTCGACGACCGTTCCAAGGAGCGCCTGGAGCTCGGGACCCAGTCGCTCCTGGGCGCGGTGGACACGCTGCCCGAGTTCGCCAAGAAGAACCGCGTGGATCTCATCTACCTCACGCTGCCCATGGCGTCCCAGCCGCGCATCATGAAGCTGCTCGACGAGCTGCACGACACCACCGCCTCGGTCTATTTCGCGCCGGACATCTTCACGTTCGACCTGATCCAGGCGCGCATGGACACGATCGGCGGGATCCCCGTGCTCGCGGTCTGCGAGTCGCCCTTCTGCGGCATGAACGCGGTCGTCAAGCGCGCGAGCGACATCGTGCTGGCGAGCCTGATCCTCCTCCTCATCTCGCCGGTGCTCGCCGCGATCGCGCTGGGGGTCAAGCTCTCCTCGCCCGGCCCGGTGCTCTTCAAGCAGCGCCGCTATGGCCTCAACGGCCAGGAGGTCGTGGTCTACAAGTTCCGCTCGATGAAGGTGACCGAGGACGGCGCCGTCATCAGGCAGGCGACGAAGGACGACCCGCGTGTCACGCGCTTCGGGGCCTTCATGCGCAGGACATCGCTGGACGAGCTGCCGCAGTTCATCAACGTGCTGCAGGGCCGCATGAGCATCGTGGGCCCACGCCCCCACGCGGTCGCCCACAACGAGATGTACCGCAAGCTCATCAAGAGCTACATGATCCGCCACAAGGTCCGCCCCGGCATCACCGGCTGGGCGCAGGTGAACGGCCTGCGCGGCGAGACCGAGACCGTCGACAAGATGAAGGCGCGCATCGAGTACGACCTCGACTACCTGCGCCACTGGTCGCTGCGCCTCGACCTGCAGATCATCTGGCGCACGATCTTCGTCGTCTTCAAGAAGCCCGAGACGGCTTACTGAGCACCCGCACGAGAACGAGAACGAGACCATGACCGTCTACCCCGTGATCCTCGCCGGCGGCTGCGGCACGCGCCTCTGGCCGATGTCGCGCGAGAGCTGGCCGAAGCAATTCCTGCCGCTGCTCGGCTCATCGAGCCCCTTCCAGGCGACCCTCCGCCGGCTGCGCGCGATCGAGGGCGCCAAGGCCGCGACCGTCATCGCCAGCGCCGAGCACCGCTTCCTCGTGACGGAGCAGGTGGCGCAGGCCGGCGCATCGCTCAATGCGCTCTATCTCGAGCCGTGCGCGCGCAGCACCGCGCCCGCCGTGGCGCTCGCCGCCTGCGAGCTCGTGCAGGAAGATCCTGAAGCCGTCCTGCTCGTGCTGCCGGCGGACCATGACATTCCCGACGACGACGCCTTCGCCGCGAGCGTGGACCAGGGCCTCGCCGCGGCGGCCGCGGGACGCCTCGTGGTCTTCGGCATCGAGCCGCGCTGGGCCGAGACGGGCTACGGCTACATCGAGCGCGGCAACGCGATCGGCGCGAGCCACTGCTACCGCGTCGCGAGCTTCGTCGAGAAGCCCGAGCTCGAGATCGCGCAGCGCATGGTCGCGAACGGCCGCCACTTCTGGAACAGCGGCATGTTCCTCTTCGGCGCCCGCTCCTTCCTCGACGAGCTCGCCCGCCTCGAGCCGGAGCTCGCCCGCCTCTGCGAGCGCGCGGCGCAGGCGACGCGCGGCCCGGCCGATGCGCGGCAGGTCGACGCGGCGGCCTTCGCCGCCTGCAAGTCCATCTCCGTCGACCATGCGGTGCTCGAGCGCACGACCCGCGCGGCGATGGTGCCGGCGTCGTTCCCCTGGAGCGACATCGGCTCGTGGGATGCGCTGTGGGATCGCGCGGCCAAGGACGAGCGCGGCAACGAGTGCCACGGCGACGTGCAGCTGCACGGCGTGCGCGGCAGCCTCGTGCGCGCGAACCACCGCCTGGTCGTCGGCGTGGGCCTCGAGGACATCGTCGTGGTCGAGACGCCGGACGCGGTCCTGGTCGCGAAGCGCAGCGAGACGCAGCACGTGCGCGAGGCGGTCGAGCAGCTCAAGGCGCGCGGGCGGACGGAATCGCGGCAGCATCGCCGCGTCGCGCGTCCGTGGGGCACCTACGAAGACATCGACCAGGGCGAGCGCTTCCGCGTGAAGCGCATCACCGTGGCGCCGGGCGCGAAGCTCTCGCTGCAGTACCACCACCATCGAGCCGAGCACTGGATCGTGGTGAGCGGCACCGCCCGCGTGACGCGCGGCGACCGGGAATTCCTGCTGACCGAGAACCAGTCGGTCTACATCGAGCTGGGGCAGCTCCATCGCCTGGAAAACCCCGGCAAGGTGCCGCTGCAGCTCATCGAGGTGCAGACGGGCGGCTACCTCGGCGAGGACGACATCGTGCGCGTGGAGGACATCTACCAGCGCGTGCCCGAGGCGGCTGCGGCGCCCACACCCGCCGCGGCGGCGCCCGCGGCAACGCCGGCCGGGGCGGCGCCGTGACCTTCGGGCGTTCGGCCGGCCCGCGACGCCTGCGCCAGCTCTGCGCGGGATCGGCGGCCGTCGTCGTGGTCCAGCTCCTGCTCCTGCGGCAGCCGGACCTCGGGCGCCTCGTCGCCGTCGCGCCGAGCGGGCTGGTGCTCTGCGTCGTCTTCGGCCTCGTGGCCTTCCTGGCGTGGCTCGTCGCCGACGTGCGCTGGCCCCTCGTGGCCTGGGCCGTCGTGGTGCTGCTCGTGGCCATCGACCAGACCTACCCGCCCCAACTCGGGGACCGCGATGATTTCGGCGCCTTCGCCGACGGCACGACGGTCCCTGCCCCGCTGCTGTCCGCGCGCGCGCCGTCGAAGCCCGCGCGGACCGATCGACTTTCCAGGAACGGAGACTGACATGTGTGGAATCGTGGGAGCCGTCGCCCGGCGCAACGTGGTGCCCATCCTCATCGAGGGGCTCAGGCGCCTGGAGTACCGCGGCTATGACTCGGCCGGCATCGCCGTCGTGAACGGGACGCTGCAGCGCGTGCGCAGCACCGGGCGCGTGGCCGCCCTGGGCGCGCTCGTCGACGAGCAGAGCCTGGCCGGCTTCATCGGCATCGCGCATACGCGCTGGGCCACCCACGGCGCGCCGTCCGAGAGCAATGCCCACCCGCACGTGAGCGGCGGCATCTCGGTCGTGCACAACGGCATCATCGAGAACCACGAGGAGATGCGCGCGCGGCTGAAGGCGACCGGATACCGGTTCGCCTCGCAGACCGATTCGGAAGTGATCGCGCACCTGATCCACCTGCATACCCGCACCGGCATCACGCTCTTCGAGGCCGTGCGCGCGGCGGTCCGGGAGCTGCGCGGCGCCTACGCCATCGCGGTGATCGCGGAGGACGACCGCGAGCGCATGGTCGTGGCGCGCATGGGCGCGCCCCTGCTGCTGGGCCTGGGCGAGAACGAGAATTTCGCGGCGTCCGATACCTCGGCGCTGCTGCAGGTCACGCAGAAGGTGATCTTCCTGGAGGAAGGCGACTGCGCGGAGGTCACGCTCGAGGGCGTGAAGATCATGAACGCGCGCGGCGAGGTCATCGAGCGTCCCCTGCACCACTCCACGCTGTCGAGGGAGTCGGTCGAGCTGGGCACGTACAAGCACTACATGCAGAAGGAGATCTTCGAGCAGCCGCGCGCCATTGCCGACACCCTCGAGCTCGCCACGGCGTCGAAGAGCCTGCCGCTCGAGCTCTTCGGCACCGAGGCGCCGAAGATCTTCGCCGGGATCGACTCGGTGCTCGTGGTCGCCTGCGGCACCTCGAGCCACGCGGGCCTGGTCGGGCGCCACTGGATCGAAAGCCTCGCCGGCATCCCGTGCCACGTCGAGATCGCGAGCGAGTACCGCTATCGCGATTCCGTGCCGAACCCGCGCCAGCTCGTGATCGCCATCTCGCAGTCGGGCGAGACCGCGGATACGCTCGCGGCGCTCGAGCATGCGCGCGCGTTGGGCCAGCCCTACAGCCTCGCGATCTGCAACGTGGCCGAATCCGCCATCGTCCGCGCATCCGACCTGCGCTTCCTCACGCGCGCGGGCCCCGAGATCGGCGTCGCCTCGACCAAGGCGTTCACGACGCAGCTGGCGTCGCTGCTGCTCCTCGCGATGACGCTCGCCAAGCAGCGCGGCCGGCTCACGCCCGCGCGGGAAGCCGAGCTCCTCGCGGCCTTGCGCGAGCTGCCCTCCACCCTCGTGCGCGTCCTGGAAACGGAAGGCGCCGTCACCGACTGGTCGGCACAATTTTCCCTGCGGCGGCACGCGCTCTTCCTGGGCCGCGGCATCCATTATCCGATCGCCATGGAAGGCGCGCTGAAGCTCAAGGAGATCTCCTACATCCACGCCGAGGCTTATCCCGCCGGCGAGCTCAAGCACGGCCCGCTGGCACTCGTGGACAACAGCATGCCGGTGGTGGCGATCGCGCCCCACGGCGCGCTCGTGGAAAAGCTCAAGTCGAACCTGCAGGAGGTGCGCGCGCGTGGCGGCCAGCTCTACGTGGTGGCCGACGAAGGGGCCCACGTCGAGGCGGGCGACGGCCTGCACGTGCTCCACGTGCCCGCGCATGCCGAGATCGTCTCGCCGATCGTGCATGCGATCCCGTTGCAGCTCCTTGCGTACCACGCGGCGCTGGTTCGCGGCACGGACGTCGACAAGCCGCGAAACCTCGCCAAGTCGGTCACCGTCGAGTAGGTCCTACAGAGAGCGAGTAGGCCGACAGGGCGCGCGCCGGGTAGGCGCGCCCCCCCCATGGGCTGTCCGGCGTTCGCTGTCGCCCGGCCGGGGACACGGCGACGCGCTGCCATCCGTCATCAAGAACATGGAACGTCCCACCAACGCCGGACGGGGGTGTCCAGTCGAACCAGCGGCTTCGTTTCCATCGCTGGAGGTAAGGAATGCTGCGCGCTGTCGTTTCGAAGCGCTTGCTCGACCGCATGATCCGCGACAAGCTCAAGCGCGTCCTGGAGTGCGCCGAGGTCGATCCGCTGCCCGTGGTCTGGCGCGAGCGGCTCGGCATGGAGTGCAACTGGGAAGTCCCCGGCTGGACCGGCGCGAGCAACGCGGTCAAGCGCTGCTCGCACTCGATGCGGCCGTACCTGGAATTCCTCGGGGACCAATTCGACATTCCCGACGAGGGAGTGGTCGAGGAGCGCTGACGCCGCGGCTCAAAGCGCGGGATCGGGATCCATCGCGGTGGCGGCGAAGGTCGTGAGCGGGGATCGGAGTCCTCGCGCAGGACATCGATCTCGCTACTACACATGGCGCTCGAATTCCTTGCGCACCGGGGTTCTGTAGCGGGCGGGATACCCCGTCACGACCTTCGCCACCACCGCGATGGATCCCTCTGGAAGCGCTTTTAGCCGCCCTCAGCCTCTTCGACGGACTCTGGCAATGGCCACTCCACCGCTCGGCCGGAGGCCTCGCGCGTCAGCGCGGACCCATTGAAGCCACGGCTCGCGGATACGGTGCCGTGAAGAAGTCCGAGCGCCATGTGTAGTAGCGAGCTGGACAGTCCCCGCAAGTACGCCGCTCCCCTCGAAAACCTTTTCCGCCGGCTCCACGGACCCCGATCAATAAAATAAAAAAGGCCCGCATTCAGCGGGCCATGAAGACCGCAGGCGCATCGACGATGTTCACATCGTCGGGCCGGAGCGCGTGCGGCGCAGGACTACGAGTCCCAGGAATCCCAGCGCGAGCAGCCACGCCACCGTGGGCTCGGGCTTGCGCACCGCGGGTTCCAGGCCGGTGTCCCGGGCGCTGAGGCCGGGGACATCGGGGAAAGCTTGCAGGTCGGCCGCGTTCGCGTTCGAAGCGGGCACCGCCGAGGCCATCCGGGTGGCCATGCCAGCGCTCGGCATGTCGTTCTTCTCCGCCTGCGCGACGGGACCCATGACGGTGAGGGTCCCGACCACGATGGCGGCTAACAGCTTGGTCATGTTTGTTCTCCTGCTGCCGGCAGACCTTTCATCGCCCGCCCCACCTGCACTCTAGGGTTCGGCTGTTAACCAACCCGGTCCAGGCCGCGGCAGGAATGTAGTCCGGCAGGCCGGGATTCGAACGGAGCATCGTGGACGCCGACACGCGGCCGCGGGATTCCTGCGGCAGGTCGCGGCGGAAGCAATAGCCCACGCCCCGAACGGTCTCGAGCAGGTCCTTGTGGCCGGAGGGCTCGAGCGCCTGGCGCAGGCGGCGGATATGCACGTCGACGGTGCGCTCTTCCACGTACACGTTGTTGCCCCAGATCTCGTCCAGCAGCTGGGCGCGGCTGTAGACGCGGCCCGGGTGCGTCATGAAGAAACGCAGCATGCGGAACTCGAGGGCGCCCAGCTCGATGTCGGCGCCGTTCGCCACGATGCGGCGCGAGGCCGGGTCGAGCTTGAGGCCCGCGATCTCGACGACCATGTCGGCGTGCTGGGGCGCGCAGCGGCGCATGACCGCCTTGATGCGCGCGAGCAGCTCGCGCGGCGAGAACGGCTTGATGAGGTAGTCGTCGGCGCCCGCCTCGAGCCCGGTGATCTTGTCGGACTCGGCATCGCGGCCGGTGAGCAGGATGATGGGCACGGCCTGCGTGCGGGCCTCCGCGCGCAGCTTCCGCGCGAAGGAAAGACCGGTGGTGTCGGGGAGCATCCAGTCCAGCAGGATCAGCTGGGGGAGCGTCGTGTTCACGAGCGCTTCGGCCTGGCGAATGGTGCTGGCGCGCAGCACCTTGTATCCCGCGTTCTGCAGGTTGAGCGTGAGCACTTCCTGGAGCTCGGGGTTGTCCTCGACGACGAGAATCGTATTGTCCATGGTGATCTTTCCTGGATAGTCCATAAGGCGCGTTTCTTGAGGACCATCGTAGGGGGAGGGGCTTTGTCACGAAGTCAGGCACGAAATGATTCGCCTGTCGGAACCCGCCGCCGCCGTGTAGGCCGATGCGTACAGCGGAAACCGGGAAGCGCGACTATTCTTGGCGGCGCACCCACATCGTGCTTGTCCTACGCCTACACCGCGTGGCCCCATGTGAATTCAAGTAGGCCGACGGTAGGCGTTTCGCGCGCGTGACGCGAGATTGCATTTTCCTACGTCGCACGGAGCGCTCCGAAGAGCGCTCCCCTGCCGATCAGAGCTTTTGCAGGCGGTCGTACACGTCCTTCGGCCACGTCGCATCGGGGCCGTTGTGCAGCTTCACCGTCGCGTCGCGGAACGGCTTGCGATCGACCTTCACGACCGTCTTCCCGCGCTTCACGAACTCGGCACCCAGGCTCTTCTCGATAGCCACGATCTCGGTGGTGCAGCGGTCTGCCGCCTCGCGCAGCACCTCGTCGAAGACCTTCTTGTCGGCGTCCGATAGCTTGTTCCAGGTCGGCGCGCCCACGATGGTGAGGAGCGCGTCGGTGATATGGCCGGTGAGGACGATGTACTTCTGCACCTCGTAGAACTTCTTGGCGTCGATGGTCGGCAGCGGGTTCTCCTGCGCATCGACGGTGCCGTTCTGGAGCGCCAGGTACACCTCGGCGAAGGCGATCGGCGTGGGGTTCGCACCGACCGCGCGCGGGAACATCGTGTAGAGCGGCGCGTACGGCACGCGGATCTTGAGGCCCTTCATGTCCTCGGGCTTGTTGATCGCCTTGTTAGAGGTCACGTGGCGCTCGCCGTAGTACGTGAGGGCGGCGACGTGGTTGCCGCCGCTTTTCTGCTGGTAGCCGTCGGACAGCTCCTTGAAGAGGGGGCTCTCGCGGTACCGCTTCCAGTGGTCGAAGTCGCGGAACATGAACGGCGCGCCGCCGATGGCGAGGGGCCCGAAGGTGCGCCCCGCGAAGAGCTGGCCGGTGTAGATGATGTCCACGGTGCCCAGGGTCAGGCCCTGGTTGATGTCGGTTTCCTTGCCGAGCGTGGAGGCGGGGAACACCTCGACCTGGTAGCGATTGCCGGTGCGCCTGGCGATCTCCTGCGCCGCCCACAACGCCTGCTTGTGGTACGGCTCGCTCGACTCGTAGACGTGCGCCCACTTGAGCTTCGTCTGCGCCACGGCGCCCGCCGACAGCGCCAGCGCCACGATTGCCACGACTGCCTTGATCGCTTTCATCTTCTCCCCTTCCTCTGTTTGTGCATCGGTTAGTGGCTTACGGAGTCACTAAACCTTTGGAACACGGATGAACACGGATAAAAACGGATAAACACGGATAAAAGCAAATTCAAATTTTCGGGGCTGTCGGCGAGGGGCAGGAACACTCTTTCAGGGGTTATCCGCTGTTATCCGTTTTTATCCGTTTTTATCCGTGTTCATCCGTGTTCCAAAGGTTTACTGCCCGCATCACTCTTCCTACATCACCGCGCCGAGGTACCAGGGCACGAACTCGTCCTGCCCCATGCCATGGCGCTCGCTCTTGCTGGGCGCGCCGGAGGCGGTGGCGAGGATCAGCTCGAAGATCTTCCGCCCCGCTTCCTGCACCGAGAGCGACCCGTCGAGGATCGCGCCGCAGTTCATGTCCATGTCGTCCTCCATGCGCTCGTAGAGCGGCGTATTCGTGGAGAGCTTGAGCGAGGGCGAAGGCTTGCAGCCGTATACGGACCCGCGTCCGGTGGTGAAGCAGATCATGTTGGCCCCGCCCGCGACCTGCCCCGTGGCCGAGACCGGGTCGTAGCCCGGCGTATCCATGAAGACGAGCCCCTTCGCCGTCACGGGCGTCGCGTATTCGCAGACGGCCATGAGCCCGGTGGTGCCGCCCTTCGCGACGGCGCCCAACGACTTCTCGAGGATCGTGGTGAGGCCGCCCGCCTTGTTGCCCGGCGACGGGTTGTTGTTCATCTCGCCGTGGTTGCGCGCCGTGTATTCCTCCCACCACTTGATGCGCTCGACCACCTTTTCGCCGACGGCGCGGCTCGCGGCCCGGCGCGTGAGAAGGTGCTCGGCGCCATAGATCTCCGGCGTCTCCGACAGGATCGCGGTGCCGCCATTCCTCACCAGCAGGTCGACCGCGGCGCCCAGCGCCGGATTCGCGGTGATGCCCGAGTAGCCGTCGGAGCCGCCGCACTGCAGCCCCACGACGATGTGGCTCGCCGGCACCGTCTCGCGCCTCACATGGTTGGCGATGGGCAACATCTCCTTCACGGCCTCGATGCCGAGGGCGACCGCCTTCGCCGTGCCGCCCTTGTCCTGGATCGTCATCGCCTTGAGGAGCGCGCCCTGCGCCAGGCCCTGCGTGAAGAAGAGCGCGTCCATCTGGTTCGCCTCGCAGCCCAGGCCGATCACGAGCACGCCGGCGAAGTTCGCGTGGCGCGCGTAGCCCGCGAGCGTGCGGCGCAGCACGTCCATGCCCTCGCCGCTCACGTCCATCCCGCATCCGGCCGTGTGCGTGAGCGCCACGACGCCATCGACATTCGGGAAGGCCGCGAGCGCATCCCCTTCGAAGGCGCGCGCGACGTGCTTCGCGACGGTCGCGGAGCAGTTCACGGTCGAGAGGATGCCGATATAGTTGCGCGTGGCCACGCGACCGTCGGCGCGCACGATGCCCTGGAACGCGGCCGGCGCGTCCACGAACGCCGTCGGCTCGTAAGCCTCGCCGAAGGCGTAGTCGCGGCTGAAGTCGCGCACCTCGAGGTTGTGGACGTGGACGTGCGCGCCGGCGTCGATGGCGCGCGTCGCGAAGCCGATCACCTGGTTGTAGCGCCGCACCGGCTCGCCGCCCGCGATCGCACGCGTGGCGACCTTGTGGCCGGCGGGGATGCGCTCGCGCACGACGACCTTCTCCTGGATGAGGCTCGTGCCGCTCTCGAGCTCACGGCACGCGATGACCACGTCGTCGGCGGGGTTGAGGCGGAGGTAGAGCGGGGTTTCTCGCAGCATCGCATTCCTCAGCGGAAGTAGTTCGGCAGCCAGAGGCTGATCGAAGGAATATACGTGACGATCACGAGGCTCACGAGCAGCGGCACGAGCCACGGCAGGATGGCCATGGTCGTGCGCTCGACCGAGAGCTTCGCCACCCGCGCCAGCACGAAGAGCACGAGGCCCATCGGCGGGTGCAGCAGGCCGATCATGAGGTTCAGCACCATGACGAGCCCGAAGTGGACCGGGTCGATGCCGAGCTTCCGCACGATGGGCAGCAGGATCGGGACGAGGATGGTGATCGCCGCCGTCGGCTCCAGGAAGCAGCCCACGAAGAGCATCAGCAGGTTGGCGAGCAGCAGGAAGACGTTCGGGTTGCTGGTGAAGCCGAGAACCCAGTTGGCGATCATCTCCGTGGTGCGCGTCGCCGTGAGCATCCAGCCGAAGATCGACGCGGCGGCGACGATGAGGAGCACCGCCGCCGTGGTCTCGATCGTGTCCATCGACGCCTTCACCAGCATGCGCGGCGAGAGCGTGCGGTACCACACGAGCCCGAGGAAGAGCGCCCAGACGCACGCCGCGATCGCCCCTTCCGTGGCCGTGAAGAGTCCTGTCGTCATGCCGCCGATGAGCAGCACCGGCGTCATGATCGGCAGCACCGCGTTGAAGCGGAACTTCCAGTCGGCGCCGAAGAGGACCACGAGCCCGGCCAGGACCGTCGATACCGGCGAGCCGCCCGCGTCGACGATGTAGTAGAGGGCCGTCGGCCACGCGAGCACGATGGCGAGCTCGCCGAAGCCCTTGCCCACGCGCACCCACTGGAAGGCGACGTCCGCGCCCCACTTGTTCTTGTGCGCGTAGAAGGCGACGGTGAGCATCATCAGGATCGCCATCACCGCGCCCGGCAGGATGCCCGCGAGGAAGAGCGCGCCGACCGACACGTTGGCGAAGAGCGCGTAGATCACGAACGGCAGCGACGGCGGGATGATCGGTCCCAGCGTGGCGGAGGCGGCGGTCACGCCCACCGAGAACTCGGTCGAGTACCCGTGGTCCTGCATCGCCTTGATCTCGATGGTGCCGAGGCCCGCCGCGTCGGCGATCGCCGTCCCCGACATGCCCGCGAAGACGACGGAGCCCACGATGTTCACGTGGCCGAGCCCGCCGCGCATCCAGCCCACGAGCGCCAGGGCGAAGTTGTAGATGCGGTTGGTGATGCCCGCCGAGTTCATGAGGTTCCCGGCGAGGATGAAGAACGGGACGGCGAGGAGCGGAAAGGAGTCGAGGCCGCCGACCATGCGGTGGATCACGACGTAGTCGGGCACGGTGCCCGAGACCAGCACGTACACGAGCGACGCCGCGGCCATCGCGATGGCCACGGGCAGTCCCGACGCCATGAGGCCGAGGAAGAGCAGCTTGAAGGCGCCGGGTCCCATCAGAGCGCCTCCTCCATGAGTTCCGGCCGCTCGAGCACGGACGCGCCGCGCTTCCAGTTCTGGATCCCGACTCCCAACGCACGCCATGTCATCAGCGCGAAGCCGAAGGCGACCACGCCGTACACCAGGCCGATCGGCCAGTCGACGATCGCCATGCGCTGCGAGCCGATCTTGCCCATGAGCGCGATCGTGAGATACGTGCAGTAGGCGAGGAACGCGAGCCGCGCCAGGTCCACCGTGGTGGAGAGCACGCGGGTGACCGGCCGCGGCAGCATGCGGTAGAAGAAATCCACCTGGATGTGGTTGTTCTTCCGCACGTTGATGGCCGCGCCCACGAACGCCGTGCAGATCAGCAGGTAGCGCGCGATCTCCTCGGTCCACGAGGCCGAGTCGTTCAGCGCGTAGCGGGTGAAGAACTGGTAGAAGATGACGATCGCCAGCATCCAGAAGATGCCGAACGCGATCCAGTCCTCGAAGCGGTAGCGGGACAGGTCGATGGGCTCGTCCGCCACCGCGAACTCGCCCTGCGCGTTCAACACGTGCTCGTTTTCTTCCACCGTCCCTCCCCCGTGAACGCGGAAACCGGCGTGCCTACCGCTTCTGCCTGCTCTGTTCCCAGCTGATGCTGAAGCGCTTGCCGGCCTGGTTCATATGGCGGCGCATCGCGGCACGCGCACCCGTCGCGTCATGGCGCGCGATGGCTCCCACGATGTCGCGGTGCTCGCGGATCGCGTGTTCCCACAGGTCGGGCGTGTCGAAATGATGCTCGAGGCGGAGGAAGAGCGGCCCGGTGCGCTGGTCCCAGAGCGTCTTCACGACGAGCGCGAGCGCGCTGTTGCCGCAGGCCTCGGCGATGCGCAGGTGGAAGTCGCGGTCGGCGTCGAGCGGCATCACGCCGCGCTTGCGCTCCTTCTCCATGCGCTCGAGGGCCTGCTCCATCGCGCGCAGCTGGGCCCGGGTCGCCGCCTTGGCGGCCATGGCGGCGCACTCCGCCTCGATCAGCCAGCGCGCGCGGATGAGCTCGAACGGCCCGGAGTCGGTGGACAGCTCGCGCGCGGTGGCCGCGCCGGGTTGCGGCCCCACCACGTACACGCCGGAGCCCACGCGTACCTCGACGTAACCCTCGACT
Source organism: Usitatibacter sp. (assembly GCA_035656735.1). Lineage (GTDB taxonomy): Bacteria > Pseudomonadota > Gammaproteobacteria > Burkholderiales > Usitatibacteraceae > Usitatibacter. The sequence continues at coordinate 88,288 of DASRRY010000002.1, forward strand.
TCCAGGGCGATGAGCGCCTCGCGCACCGAGGGACGGCTCACGCCCAGTTGCTTCGCGAGGTCGCGCTCCGGCGGCAAGCGGGCGCCGACCGCGTACTCGTGCCGCTCGATCAGCGCCGCGATCTGGTCCGCGATCTGGCGGTACAGTCGGCGGCTGTCGACGGCTTGGAGGGGCATCTGGTAAAGTGGTCAGGCCAATTCCGGGCAGCTTACCACAGGGAAAAATGACGCCATGGCCGACAGGCTGAAGGGCAAGCGCGCGCTCGTGACCGCCGCCGGCGCCGGCATGGGACGCGCGGCCGTGGAGGTCTTCCTGCGCGAGGGCGCCCGCGTCGTCGCGACCGATGTCGACGTGCGGCTCCTCGACGGCGCTTCCTTCGCGAAGAACCCCGCCGTGCAGCGCGAGAGGCTCGACGTGCTCGACGACGACGCCGTGCGCGCATTCGTGGAGAAGACGGGCGCCGTCGACATCCTCTTCAACTGCGCGGGCTGGGTGCACCAGGGCTCGATCCTCGAGTGCACGATCGAGGACTGGGACCGCAGCTTCGATCTCAACGTGCGCAGCATGTTCGTGATGACCAAGGCCATGCTGCCGAAGATGATCGCCGCCGGCGGCGGGGTCGTCCTCAACATGGCGTCCGTGCTCGGCGCCCGCAAGGCCGCGCCCAACCGGCTCGCCTACGCATCGAGCAAGGCCGCCGTTGAAGGCTTCACGCGCGCTCTCGCCATCGACCACGTGAAGCAGAACATCCGCGTGAACTGCATCTGCCCGGGCACCGTGGACACGCCCTCGCTCGGCGATCGCATCAAGGCCTTCGCCGATCCAGTGCAGGCGCGCCAGGATTTCATCGCCCGCCAGCCCATGGGACGGCTCGCCACCGCCGAGGAGATCGCCGAGACGTTCGTGTACCTCGCGTCCGACGAATCGTCCTTCATGACGGGGCAGGCGCTTTTCGTGGATGGGGGAATGAGTCTATAAAGGCGGTTTCGCTTCCGCCCTCCCCTTCAAGGAACCCCGATGAGACTGCTGCGATACGGCCCGCCCGGCCGCGAGAAGCCCGGCATGGCCGACGCCGACGGCAACATCCGCGACCTCTCCAAGGTCATCACCCAGATCGACGACGCGACGCTCGCGCCCCGCAACCTCGCGCGCCTGACGCGGGTCAAGCCCGAGACGCTACCCATCGTGCGCGGCAATCCACGGCTCGGCGTCCCGTATGCCGGAATCAGCAAGTTCGTCGCGATCGGGCTGAATTACCGGGATCACGCCGAGGAGTCGAACCTGCCGATCCCCGCGCAACCCGTGGTGTTCATGAAGGCCACGACGTGCCTGTGCGGCCCGAACGACGACACGATCCAGCCGAAGAACTCGACCAAGCTCGACTACGAGGTGGAGCTCGGCATCGTGATCGGCACCAAGGCGCAGTACGTGCCGGAGTCGAAGGCGCTGGATTACGTGGCCGGCTACACCGTCGTGAACGACGTGTCGGAGCGGGCCTTCCAGATGGGCCCCGGCGGCCAGTGGGACCGCGGCAAGGGCTGCGATACCTTCGGCCCGGTGGGCCCCTGGCTCGTGACGACCGACGAGATCACCGATCCCCAGGACCTCGACCTCTGGCTCGACGTGAACGGCGAGCGCCGCCAGCGCGGCAACACGCGCACCATGATCTTCAACTGCGCGCACCTGGTCTCGTTCGTGAGCCAGTTCATGACGCTCCTGCCCGGCGACATCATCACCACCGGCACCCCGCCCGGCGTCGCGATGGGCATGAAGCCCGAGCCCAAGTGGCTCAAGGTGGGCGACACCGTGACGCTCGGCATCGAGAATCTCGGCGAGCAGAGGCAGCGCATCGTCGCTTGCACGGTTAAATAACTTCAGTCAAAAGCTTCAACGCAGATGAACGCAGATGCAGCGCAGATGCAGCGCAGATGAACGTAATTCAAAGGCCAATGGGAGTTTAGTGCCTTCGTTCAACGTAGCCCCGGACACGCTCCATGTATTGGGGTACGTTCATCTGCGCGGCATCTGCGTTCATCAGCGTTTTCAAAGCCCTCTGCCTCCATCTTGAAAAACGTCAGCAAGGAAAACCTCACCCGCTGGGCGCTCGAGTCGCTGCAGAAGGCCGGCGTCCCGCCCGACGAAGCGAAGCTCGTCGCGGAATCCCTCGTGCAGACGAGCGCCTGGGGCATCGATTCCCATGGCGTGCTGCGCCTCACGCACTACCTGCGACGGCTCACCATCGGCTCGATCAAGGCCGCGTCGGTGCCGGTCGTGACGCGCACGGGCCCGGTCACCGCGCAGGTGCATGGCGAGGACGGCCTGGGCATCGTGCACGCGACGCTCGCGATGGAGACCGCGATCGAGATGGCGCGCGAATCGGGCGTCGGCGTGGTCGGCGTCGGGCACTCGTCCCACTGCGGCGCCATGGGCCTCTACACGCGCATGGCGACCCGCGCCGGCCTCATCGGCATCGCCATGACGCACTCGAGCTCCGTCGTCGTGCCCCATGGCGGCAAGCAGCGCTACTTCGGCACGAATCCCATCTCGATCGCGGTGCCCACCACGATGGGCGAGCCGGTCGTGCTCGACATGGCGACGTCGCAGGTCGCCTGGAACAAGGTGCTCAATGCGCGCATCGAGGGCTACGATCTGGACGAAGGCGTGGCGGTCGATGAAGCGGGCGAACCCACCACCGATCCCCATCGGGCGCGGGCCGGCGTCCCGCTCGGCGGGCCGATCTACGGCTACAAAGGCTACGGCCTCGCCTTCATGATCGACCTGCTCTGCGGCGCGCTCAACGGCATGACCTTCGGGCGCCACATCAACGGCATGTACGAAGAGCTCGACCGCCCCCGCAAGATCGGCCATTTCCTGATGGCCCTCGATCCCGGGCGCTTCGCCGGCGGCGACACGCTCGAGGCCACGGCGCGTGCGGTGGTCGAGGACCTGCGCACGCAGGGCGAGATCCTTTTCCCCGGCGAGCCCGAGCTGATCGCGCAACGCGAGCGGCTCGCCTCCGGCATTCCCGTCGACGACGAGGCGCTCAAGGACATGCGCGAATGGTCCGCGAAGCTCGGCGTCGCCCCACCCGCTTGAAAGAGAAGCCATGAAACACGAAGTGCTGATGACCGGCCCCATGTATCCGCCCACGATCGCGGAGCTCGAGCAGGCCTACACCGTGCACAAGCTCTGGAGCGCGCCGGACCCGGCGTCGCTGATCGCCTCGGTTGCGGAGCGCGTGACGGCCATCGCGAGCTCGAACTCGGCGCGGCTCGACGGCCCGCTCATGGAGAAGCTGCCGAAGCTTAAGACCATCGCCCATTTCGGCGTGGGCTACGACGCGGTGGACGTGGATGCGGCGAGGAAGCGCGGCATCGCGGTCACGAACACGCCGGACGTGCTCACCGAGGAGGTCGCGGACCTGACGGTGGGACTGCTGCTCGCGACCATTCGCCGCATTCCCCAGGGCGACCGCTACGTGCGCGAGGGCAAGTGGCTCAAGGGCTCGATGGCGCTCACGGACTCGCTGCAGGGCAAGACGGTCGGGATCATCGGGATCGGGCGCATCGGACGCGCGATCGCACGGCGGCTGCTCGCCTTCAACGTGACGCTCGCCTACCAGGGGCCGAACAGGAAGATGGACGTCGCATGGCCGCACTATCCGGATCCCGTGTCGCTCGCGCGTGAGGTCGACATCGTGATCGCGGCCTGCCCTGGCGGCGAGGCGACCCGCGGCCTCGTGAGCCGGGCGGTGATCGATGCGATCGGCGACAAGGGCTACTTCGTGAACATCTCGCGCGGCTCGGTAGTGGACGAGCCGGCACTCCTCGAAGCGCTGCAGCAGAAGCGCATCGCCGGCGCCGGCCTCGACGTCTTCGCCGACGAGCCGCGCGTGCCCGAAGCCTTCTTCGCCCTCGACAACGTGGTCCTCCAACCCCACGTCGCCAGCGCCACGCATCCCACCCGCAAGGCGATGGGCCAGCTCGTCATCGACAACCTGGCGGCTCACTTCTCCGGCAAGCCGCTGCTGACGCCGGTCTGACGAAAATCGAGCCACATCAAGTCCGTCACTCCCGGGTCGATGCCGCGCTGCGAGAGCAGCGTGGTGAGCTGGCCGCGATGGTGGGTCTGGTGATTGAAGAAGTGCATCACGGCGAGGTCCATGGCCACCGTGCGCTGGGCGGGATTCACGATGCTCGTGTAGCCGAGAACGCCGTCGAGGTCCTCCTCCCGCAGCGCTTCCGTCCACGCCATGATGTCGGCGTCGGTGCGGACGCGTTCGGCACGCAGCTCCTCGAAGTCCGCGTAGAGCTGTTGTGCGAGGGACTGGACGGCGAAAGGCACGCCGGTGAAGCGGCCCATCCACACGCGGTCGGCGAGAAGCAGGTGGTTCAGCGTGCCGTGGATCGACTTGAAGAAGGCGCCGGCATCCTCCTTGCGCTGCGCGTCGGGCAGGTTCGCGCAGCACGCGTAGAGCCGCTCGTTCATCCAGCGGTTGTAGCGCGCCATGCGCTGGGCGTGGGCGAGCAGGTTCATCGCGGGCTCAATGCGTGAAGGGCGCGGGCACCCAGGGGCGGATCCATCCCAGGCCCTCGGAAGTGCCGCGGCGCGGACGATACTCGCAGCCGATCCAGCCGTCGTATCCCAGCTCGTCGAGCAGCGCGAAAAGATACGAGTAGTCGACCTCTCCCGTGTCCGGCTCGTGCCGCTCGGGAACGCCCGCGACCTGCACGTGGCCGATGCCGCCGAAGTGCCTGCGAATGCGGGTCGCGAGATCGCCCTCGACGACCTGGCAGTGATAAAGGTCCATCTGCACCTGGAGGCTCGCGGCGCCGACCTCGCGGCAGATGGCGTGCGCCTCGTCCTGGCGATTGAGGAAGAAGCCGGGAATGTCGCGCGTGTTGATCGGCTCGATCACCGCCGTGACGCCCGCCGCGGCGCATTGCTTCGCGGCCAGCGCGAGATTCCTCACGTACACCTCGCGCTGCCGGGCCCGCTCCACGCCCGGCTGCGCGAGCCCCGCCACGAAGTGCACGCGCTTGTTGCCGAGCACGCGTGCGTATTCGAGCGCGGTGTCGATCGAGCGGCGGAACTCGTCCTCGCGGCCGGGCAGCGATGCGATGCCCCGCTCGCCGCCGGCCCAGTCGCCCGGCGGCGCGTTGAAGAGCGCCTGCTCGAGCCCGTTGTCGCGCAATCGGGCGGCCAGCTCCTGCGCCGGATGCTCGTAGGGAAAGAGGTACTCGACGGCGCGGAAGCCGTCGCGCGCGGCCGCCCCGAACCGGTCGAGGAAGCCGTGCTCGTTGTACATGAAGGACAGGTTGGCCGCGAATCGGGGCATGGGTCACCAGCGGGCGCCGAAGGCCCGGCGCAGTTCATCGATGCGTTGTTCGTCCAGGGGCGTGGCATTGCGGCCGCTCGCGAGCCAGAGCCGCGCGGTCTCCTCGAGCTCCTCCAGCACCATCATCGCGGCGGCGGGCGACTCGTGCCACACGTTGGGTCCGAGCCGCTCGAGCATCACGGCGCGGATCGGGGCGCCGCGCGCGGCAAAGCGCTCGATCGCCCGGGCCACGAGGTCGGCAACGCGCGGATCCCCGGGCCGATGATAGGGAATGAGCGGCGTGTGCCCGACCTTCATCACGTAGTACGGCGTGATCGGGGGCACGATGTCGTCGGCGTTCCACGCGCCGGCGAGCGTGAGTGCCACGAGATGCGTCGAGTGGGTGTGGATCACGCAGCGCGCGGAAGGATCGGCCGCGTAGATGCGCCGATGCAGCGCCAAGGTCTTGCTCGCACGATCGCCGGAGACCTGCTCGCCCCGCGCATCGACCTTCGCCAGGCGCGACGCGTCGAGGAAGCCGAGGCAGGCATCGGTCGGCGTGATGAGGAAGCCGTCGTCCAGCCGCACGCTGACGTTGCCCGCGGTCGCGTGCACGTAGCCGCGTGCGAAGAGGCTCGCCCCCACGCGGCACATCTCGTCGCGCAGCACGCCCTCATCCATGGGCGGCCCCGGCCTGCGCGCGCGCGAGCTGCGCGAACGCCTTGGTGAAGAAATCGGTGGCGCCGAAGTTGCCGGACTTAAGCGCCAGGTGCATGACGTCATGCGCCATGGGGGAGCGCGCCGCGCACCACGGCACGCCGGGATCGATCTGCGGCCCGATGCGCAGCCTCTCCACGCCGAGCGCCTGCACGATCGCACCCGACGTCTCGCCGCCAGCCACGATGAGCTGGCGCACGCCCGCGTCCCGCACCAGGGCGCGCGCGACCGCGGCCAGCATCGCCTCGATGCGCTCGCCCGCCCCCTGGCCCAGGCGCGATTGGAGCGCCTTCACCCCGGCGGGGTCCGCGGTCGAATACACGAGCACCGGACCTTTTTCCAGGCGCGACTTTGCCCACTCCACGATCGAGCCCACCGGGTCCTGCGTGCCGGCGAGGTGCTCGAAGTCGAGCGCGCGCGCCGCGCCGCCCGACGCGCGGAACGCCTCGACCTGCGCGCGCGTCGCGACCGAGCAGCTCCCCGAGACGATCGCCCGCGCGCCCTTCGCCGGTGGCAGCGCGGACGCGCGCGGCGCCGCGGAAACACCGAAGTTCGCTGGCAAGCCGATCGCAACCCCCGAGCCCGCCGTCACGAGCGGCATGTCGCGCAATGCCGGGCCCAGGCGCCGCAGGTCCTCGTCGGAGACCGCATCGACGATCGCGATGGCCACGCCGTCGCCGCGGAGCTGCGCGATGCGCGCGCGAATCGCCGCCTCGCCGCGCGCGACCACGGCGTAGTCGATGAGCCCGACCTTGCGCTTCACCTGGGCCTGCAGCACGCGCACGAGGTTCGCATCCGTCATCGGCGTGAGGGGATGGTTCTGCATGCCCGACTCGTTCAGCAGGACGTCGCCCGCGAACAGGTAGCCCTTGAAGATCGTGCGCCTGTTCTCCGGGAAGGCCGGGCACGCGATCGTGAAATCGGTGCCGAGCGCATCCATGAGCGCCTCGGTGACCGGCCCGATGTTGCCGCGCGGCGTGGAGTCGAAGGTCGAGCAATACTTGAAGTAGACCTGGCGCGCGCCCTGCCCCCGCAGCCATTCGAGCGCGGCGAGCGACTGCGCGACCGCATCGGCGGGCGGGATCGTGCGTGACTTGAGGGCGACGACGACCGCATCGACCGCCTCCTCGAGCGCAGCCTTCGGCACGCCGATCGCCTGCACCACGCGCATGCCGGAGCGCACGAGGTTGTTCGCGAGGTCCGTGGCGCCGGTGAAATCGTCCGCGATGCAGCCCAGCAGGAGATCGTTCATCTGGAGTTACGCAAGGAGAGGTAATGTCCGCAGATAAACGCAGATAAACGCAGATGATCATTTCGATTGAACGGCCAGGCGGCCATCGGCACGAACGCCCTGACTAAAGGTTTGTAATCCGGGAAAGCCATCTGCGTTTATCTGCGTTTATCTGCGGACTAATCTTTTTTCCGGGGCAGCTCGACGCCCGGAAAGATCTTGATCACCGCCGCATCGTCTTCCCGCCCGTGGCCCGAGGACGAAGCCTGCATGAACATCTGGTGCGCCGTCGAGGCGAGCGGCAGCGGGAATTTCGACGCGCGCGCGGTATCGAGCACGATGCCGAGGTCCTTCACGAAGATGTCCACGGCCGAGAGCGGCGTGTAGTCGCCGGCGAGCACGTGCGCCATCCGGTTCTCGAACATCCAGCTGTTGCCGGCGCTATGGGTGATCACCTCGTAGAGATCCTCCGGCTTCACGCCCGCGCGGATGCCGAGCGCCATCGCCTCGGCGGCCGCGGCGATGTGCACGCCCGCGAGCAGCTGGTTCACGATCTTCACGGTGCTGCCGGGGCCGGCGCGATCGCCCAGCCTGTACACGCGGGCCGCCATGGCGTCCAGCGCGGGCTGCGCCCTGGCATAGGCCTCAGGCCGGCCCGACGTCATCATCGTGATCTCGCCCCGGGCCGCGCGCGCCGCACCGCCGGAAATGGGCGCATCGAGATAGAGAAGCCCCATGCCGTCGAGCCGCGACTCGAGCGCGATGGACCATTGCGGATCCACGGTCGAGCACATCACGAAGACGCTGCCGGGCTTCATCGCATCGGCCACGGCACCCGCGCCGAAGAGCACGTCCTCGGTCTGCGCGGCGTTCACCACGACGCAGATCACGACATCGCATGCGGCCGCGAGATGCGCCGCCGAGGGCGAGGACACGCCGCCTTCCGCGGCGAAGGCCTTGGCCGCGCCTTCGCGCACGTCGTAGACATGGGGAGCGAGCCCCTTGCGGCGCAGCGACGCCGCCATCCCGAGGCCCATCGCCCCGAGGCCGATCAATCCCACCTTCATCGCCGGGTCCAGGCAACGCAATCAGGGCGACATTATTGCATTCGCCGGAACACGCGAAGGAACCGTGCCGGACAAAAGACGGCGCGGTGCAACCGTGACGGTGCAGCCGCGCCGATGTAAACGAGACGCTGCTATTGCGCCGACATCGAGACGGCCTTCTGCAAGGCGGCCGAAGACGGGTTGTTCACCGCGTGGCGGACCAGGATGTCCGCCGGGGAAGCGGGCGTGCCGTAGTAAGCGGCGTTGGCCCCCATGTCCGGCTTAATGACCGCACCGTCGAGGGCCAGGCCGCCGAAGACGCCCTTCGCGCGCGAGAAGGCCACCATGTCGGTGCTCACGGTGCCCTTCGCACCGACGCCGACCGGCCCCGCCGCCACGCTCGCGTCGCCGCCGACCTTGAAGTCGGTGCTGAGCAAGCCGTCGACCGCCTTTTCCGTCATGACGAGGATCACGATCTCGGAGACGTCCACGCCGGCGAGCAGTCCGACGCTGGCCGTTCCCATGTTGTAGAAGGCCGGGCCGGCCCACTGGCCGCTCGCCTTGTCGCGGGCCAGCACGAGCGCCTCGCCGCCGGAGCCGCCGATGATGAAGCCGGCGCGCGTCACGTCCGGCGCGATCACGACCGCGCGGGCACGGCCCACGTTGTCGCGGAACCAGGTCATCTCCGGATCCTTCTGGAAATTGGCGATCGTCGTCTCGGCGCGCGCGAGCCGGTCGTCCGTGCTCTTCGCCGTGTCCGTCGCACAACCCGCCAGCATTGTGGCCGCGAGCCCCAACGCCGCGGCGCCACTTCCCCAGGAAATACCCCTCATAACCCCTCCGATCCGCGATGTGGAGGGAGGAGTCTGTGCAATTTCGCGGCGCCCGGACATGGGACCTTGGTGCCATGCACGCCTGCCCCCGGGGCGGCTGTTGACGCTACTCCTTGACCGCCCCCGTCATGCCGGACACGTAGTACTCGACGAAGAACGAGTACATGACCGCCACCGGCAGCGATCCCAGCAGCGCGCCCGCCATGAGCGCGCCCCAGTGGTACACGTCCCCCTCGACCAGCTCCGTGACGACGCCCACGGGCACCGTCTTCACCTCGGACGACGAGATGAAGGTGAGCGCGTAGATGAACTCGTTCCACGACAGCGTGAAGGCGAAGATGCCGGCGGAGATGAGGCCCGGCACCGCGAGCGGGAGGACGATCTTCACCAGGATCTGCCAGCGCGTGGCGCCGTCGATGAGCGCGCATTCCTCGAGCTCGAACGGAATGGACTTGAAGTAGCCCATGAGCAGCCACGTGCAGAACGGGATGAGGAAGGTGGGATAGGTCAGGATCAGCGCCCAGCGCGTGTCGAAGATGCCGAGCCTGAAGACGATCGCGGCCAGCGGGATGAAGAGGATCGACGGCGGCACCAGGTACGCCAGGAAGATCGCGAGGCCCACCTGGCGCGACCCCTTGAAGCGCAGGCGCTCGACCGCGTAGGCCGCGAGGACGCTCGCGGCGAGCGAGGCGAGCGTCGAGACCACCGAGACGATGACCGTGTTCCACATCCACTCCGGATACGGCGTCTCGAAGAGGAGATGGTGGAAGTGCTCGAAGGTCGGACGCGCCACCCAGAAGGGATTGCCCTCGCGCGAGAGCAGCTCCTCGTTCGGCTTGATGGACGTCGTGGCCATCCAGTAGAACGGAAAGAGCAGGACGAACACGAAGACGAAGAGCGGCAGGTACAGCGTCACGACGCGCCGCGGGATGGACTCGAGGTAGGCCATCCCCTCGGTCTGGGATGCATCACCGGATCGCGGGATGGCGGTCATGGATTTGTCCGCATCTGCGTGTATCTGCGTTTATCTGCGGACGTCTGGTCTTTCAATCTTTCGCCCCTTGCTGCCAGGCCCGGCGCTGCAGGCCGAAGTAGCTGAAGAGGATCGCGCCGAGGAGGAACGGCACCATCGCCGTCGCGACCGCCGCGCCCTCGCCCAGGGATCCGCCGGGAATGGCGCGCTGGAACGAAAGCGTTGCCATCAGGTGCGTCGAGTTGAGCGGGCCGCCGCGCGTGATCACGTAGATCAGCTGGAAGTCGGTGAAGGTGAGCAGCACGGAGAAGGTCATCACCACGGCGATGATCGGCGTGAGCAGGGGGAGCGTCACGTAGCGGAAGCGCTGCCACGGCGTGGCCCCGTCGAGGGCCGCGGCCTCGTACAGCGACGCCGGGATCGTCTGCAGCCCCGCCAGCAGGCAGATGGCCACGAACGGCACGCCGCGCCAGATGTTGGCCGCGATCACGGAGAAGCGCGCCATCCACGGGTCGCCCAGGAAATCGATGTACTGGTGGATCAGTCCCATCTTCATCAGCGTCCAGCTGATGATCGAGAACTGCGCGTCGTAGAGCCACCAGAACGCGAGCGCCGACAGCGCCGTCGGCACGATGAACGGCAGCAGCACGACGGCGCGAAAGAAGGACTTGAACGGGATGTGCCGGTTGAGCAGCAGCGCCAGCCACAGGCCCAGCGCGAACTTGATGACGCTCGCGACGAACGTGTAGAAGAGCGTGTTGAAGAGGGCGAGCCGCGTGACCGGGTCGCCCCACAGGAATTCGAAGTTCCCGAGCCCGATGAAGTGGCCGGCCCGCCCGACCTTCGTGTCGGTAAAGCCCAGCCACGTCCCGAGCCCGAGAGGGTACGTGAGGAAGACGAGGAGCAGCAGCCCCGCCGGCGCCATGAAGGCGTAGCCGAGGAAGTTGCGGTTGTTCAGGAGCCGCTGCATCGTCTCGCCTTACAGCTTGTAGTAGCGCTCGGCGCGCGACTTCGCGCGCTCCATCGCCTCCTTCGGCGACTTCGAGCCCGACACCGCCTCCGCCACCATGTTCACCATGATGAAGTCGGCCATCGTCGCGGCCGACGCGTAGCCCATGGGGCCGGCGTAGCCGTTCGGCAGCATCACCTTCATCGAGTTGCTGTAGGGCTTGTTCTTCGGGTCCGAGCTCCAGAGCGGGTTCTGCTCGTACGCCTTGAGCGGGTGCGACACGTAGCCGATGGCGGCCTGCTGCCACGGCTCGTATTGCTCCTTCTCCATCATGAAGGCGAGGTATGCCTTCGCCGCCTTGGGGTACTTGGAGTACTTGAACACCATCATCGGGAAGAACAGGTTGAGCTCCGTCGTCTTGCCGATGGGACCGATCGGGAAGTTCGCGTGGCCGATATCCTCCGCCATCGCCTTCATCTTCGGATCCTGGGAATTCTTCGCGGCGTAATAGATCGAGATGCCGTTGGCCGTCATGCCGATCTGGCCGTCGAGGAACGCCTTGTTGTTGTTCGGATCGAGCCACGACAGGGTGCCCGGGATGAAGGTCTCGTAGAGCTGCTTGCCGTAGTTGAGCGCGGCCTCGGTCTCGGGGCTCGCGATCACGACATTGCCCTTCTCGTCGACCATCTTCCCGCCGTGCGCCCACACGAGCCAGTGGCACCACACGTTGCCGTCACCCGTGGCGTTGCCGAGCGCGAAGCCGGGCGGAAGGCTCGCCGCCTTGTACGCCTGCGCGAGCTTGAGGAAGCCGGCGAGGTCCTTGGGGAACTCCTCGAAGCCCGCCTTCTTCATGGCGCTGATGCGGTGCACGATGGCGTTGCCCGCGCACCCCATGGGGACGGCGATCCACTTGTTCTTCTCGACGCAGTACGACTTGCAGACGTCGTACCAGCCGCCGTACTTGCCGCCGAGGTAGTTGCAGACGTCGGTCACGTCGACCAGCTTGTCGGGATACTGGTGCGCATCCTCGAAGGTCGAGATGATGATGTCGGGACCGCTGCCCACGTTCGCGGCGACCGCGGCCTTCGGGCGCACGTCCTCCCAGCCCTCGCTGTCGACGCGCACCTCGATGCCCGTCTTCTGCGTGAACTTCTTCGTGTTCTCCAGCCACTTGTCCTCGTCGCCCTGGACGAAGCGCTTCCAGCGCAGCACGCGCAGCTTGGCTCCCTTCTCCGGCGTCCACTGCTGTTGCGCGAAGGCCTCGCCCGAGAAGAGCGCCCCGCCCGTGCCCAGGCTGCCGGCCGCCGCGGCGCCCGCGGTGGTCTTCAGGAAATCGCGTCTCGTGAACTTCGACATCGCTTCCTCCTTTTGTCGGGGACGTCCCCCGTTTTCGCTTGTTGAATTCGGGGTACGCCCCCGGTTCCCTGCCTACCTCGCGCCGATCAGCGACGCTCCGGATTCCATGTCGAACAGGTGCGTGCGGCCGGGGTCGACGCGCAGGCGGATGCCCTGCCCCGGCCGGAAATCGTGGCGCTCGCGGAAGACCGCGGCGATGTCGGTGTCGGCGATCTTCGCGAAGACCTGCGTGTCGGCGCCCGTGGGCTCGACCACGGCGACGGTGGCGGGCAGGCCATCGCCTTCGCCCGCGAGCGAGAGGTGCTCGGGACGCACGCCCACGAACACCCGCTGGCCGTCGCGCGCCTGCGCCGCGGCAGGCACCGCGACACTGTTGCCGCCCGCGAGCTCGACGCGCGCGGCGTCATTCGCCCGGTACGTGCCCGGCAGGAAGTTCATCGCGGGCGAGCCGATGAAGCCGGCCACGAAGACGTTCGCCGGATGGTCGTAGAGCTCGAGCGGCCGGCCGCGCTGCTCGACCAGGCCGTCGCGCATCACGACGATCTGGTCGGCCATGGTCATCGCCTCGATCTGGTCGTGCGTCACGTAGACCGACGTCGTGCCGAGGCGCTGGTGCAGCTCCTTCAATTCCGTCCGCATCGCGACGCGCAGCTTGGCGTCGAGGTTCGAGAGCGGCTCGTCGAAGAGGAACACCTGCGGGTCGCGCACGATGGCGCGGCCCATGGCGACGCGCTGGCGCTGTCCGCCCGAGAGCTGGCGCGGATAGCGGTCGAGGAGCTGGGCGAGGCCCAGGATGTCCGCCGCCTTGTTCACGCGCTCGTCGATCTCGGCGCGCGGGCGCTTGGCGAGCAGCATGCTGAAGGCCATGTTGTCGCGCACCTTCATGTGCGGGTAGAGCGCGTAGTTCTGGAACACCATCGCGATGTCGCGCTCCTTGGGCGGCATGGTGTTCACGACCTTGCCGCCGATCGCGATCTCGCCGCCCGTGATCTCCTCGAGCCCCGCGATCATGCGCAGCAGCGTCGACTTGCCGCAGCCCGACGGGCCCACGAGCACCGCGAACTCGCCGTCGGCGATGTCGACGTCGACGCCGCGGATCACGTGCGTCCCGCCGAAATACTTCTGGACGTTGCGGATGTGGACGGAGGCCATCAGCGGCGACCCTCGCCCCGCGTCTCTCCCAAGGAAGAGGGAGATCCTTCGACAACGATATATGTCGGGCGCCCGGTGCGAGCCCAGTCGACCAGGTTCTGCGCGGCCTTCCTTCGCAATTCCCTCTCCCCCTCGGTGGAATAGAACGCGGCATGCGGCGTGAGCAGCACGCGCGGATGGCGCAGGAGCGCATGATCCGCCTCGGGCGGCTCCTTGGGAAGCACGTCGAGCGCGGCCCCGTCCAGGCGGCCCGTGTCGAGGGCAGCGAGGACGGCGTCGACGTCCACCACCGCGCCGCGCGCGGTATTCACGAGCCACGAGCCGGGCTTCATCAGGCCCAGGGTGCGGGCATTCGCCATCCGCCGCGTCTCGTCGTTGAGCGGCACGTGGAACGAGACCACGTCCGCCTCGCGGAACACGTCGTCTTGCGTCATGCGCTGGACTCCCGGGGGCACCCTGGATTGCGCGATATGCGGGTCGCACCCGAGGAGGCGGCCGAAGACGGGGCGCGAGATTTCCGCCATGCGCGTGCCGATGCGGCCCAGCCCGATGATGCCGAGGGTGAGATCGCGCGGACGGCGCAGCTTTCCAGCCGAGCCGTAATGCCATGTGCCCGACTTCACGTCGCGGTCGTAGAACGGCAGGTGCCGCACGAGCGAGAGCGCCATGCCGAGCGCGTGTGTCGCGACCTCGCCCACGCCGTAGTCCGGTGAGTTGGCCACCCAGACGCCGCAGCGCTTCGCATCGGCGGTGTTGACCGTATCGAAGCCCGCGCCGAAGCGGCTCACGATGCGGATCTCGGGCCGCGCCTCGAAGACCTTCGCGTTCATCGGCGCGTATTGCGAGATCACCCCCGCGCACCCGCGCGCCGCCTCGATCACGTCATCCTCGGTACGGCACTGGGCGGTGAGAACCTCCATGCCGGCTTCGCGCAGCAGCGTGGTCTCCAGGTCGACATCCGGAAAGTCGTAGTCGGTGATGAGAAACCTGGGCATCAGTGGTTGTCCCGCGGCACGCCGGCGCCGCTCTTGCCGACGAGGAAATCGAGGTCGCAGCCGTCGTTCGCCTGGTTGACGTGCTCGACGTAGAGCTTCCAGTAGCCGCGCTCCATGTGGATCTTCGGCGGCTTCTTCGCCGCGCGGCGGGCTGCCAGCTCGGCGTCGCTCACGTGAAGCTGCAGGCGGCGTCCCGCGACGTCGAGCTCGATCAGGTCGCCATTCTCGATGAGCCCGAGCGGCCCGCCCGCGGCGGCCTCGGGCGCCATGTGCAGCACGACCGTGCCGTACGCGGTGCCGCTCATGCGCGCATCGGAAATGCGCACCATGTCGGTGATGCCGCGCTTGAGTATCTTCGTCGGCAGCGGCATGTTGCCCACCTCCGCCATGCCGGGATATCCCTTCGGTCCGCAATTGCGCAGGACCATCACGCAGTTCTCGTCGATGTCGAGCTTGTCGTCATCGATGCGCGCATGGAAGTCGTCGATGTCCTCGAAGACCACCGCACGCCCCTTGTGCTGCATGAGGGCCGGCGTCGCCGCGGAGGGCTTGATGATGGCGCCGTCGGGGCACAGGTTGCCGCGCAGCACCGCGATGCCGGTGTCGTGCTTGAACGGCTTTTCGTGGCTCGTGATGACCTGGGGGCCGTCGTTGCGCGCGGCCTTGCAGTTGTCCCAGATCGTCTTGCCGTTCGCCGTGAGCGCATCGCGATGCAGGAGTCCGGCCTCGCCCAGCTCGCGGATCACGACCGGCAGCCCGCCCGCGTAGCAGAAGTCCTCCATGAGGTACTCGCCGTTGGGCATGAGGTTCAGGATCGTGTTGACGCCGCGCCCCAGCGCGTCCCAATCGTCGAGGTCGAGCTTGACCCCGATGCGCCGCGCGATGGCGATGAGATGGATCACCGCGTTGGTCGAGCCGCCGATCGCCGCGTTCACGCGGATGGCATTCTCGAACGCCTCGCGCGTGAGGAGCTTCGAGAGGCCCACGTCCTCGTTCACCAGCTCGACGATGCGCCGGCCCGCGAGGCGCGCGATCACGTTGCGACGGGCGTCGGGCGCGGGATACGCGGCATTGCCCGGAAGCCCCACGCCCAGCGCCTCGACCATCGACGCCATCGTGGAGGCGGTTCCCATCACCATGCAATGGCCGTGGGAGCGGTGCATGCAGCTCTCGGCCTCGTGGAATTCGTCCAGCGTGATCTCGCCCGCCCGCAGCTGCTCGGAGAGCGACCACGTGTTCGTGCCCGAGCCGATGCGCTGACCGCGGTACCAGCCGGAGAGCATCGGGCCGCCGGAGACGCCGATCGTCGGGATGTCGCAGCTCGCGGCGCCCATGAGGAGCGAGGGCGTGGTCTTGTCGCATCCCATCAGCAGCACCACGCCGTCGATCGGGTTGCCGCGGATCGACTCCTCCACGTCCATGCTGGCGAGGTTGCGGTACAGCATGGCCGTCGGCCTGAGCAGCGTCTCGCCCAGGGACATCACCGGAAACTCGAGCGGAAAGCCGGCCGCCTCCAGCACGCCGTTCTTCACGTGCTCGGCGAGCGTGCGGAAATGGGAATTGCACGGCGTGAGCTCGGAATACGTATTGCAGATCCCGATGACGGGACGGCCGTCGAACTGGTCCTGCGGGATGCCGCGGTTCTTCATCCACGAGCGGTAGATGAAGCCCATCTTGCCCTCGCGGCCGAACCATTCCTGGCTGCGGCGGCGCTTCGGTGCTGCCATGAAAGGGGGTCTCCTCCGAACTACCGGGCGGACATTACGTTTGCTGCGCTGCGATGGTCAAGTGGTCAGGCCAATTGGCGCTATGCTACCGCACTCCGCCGCGCTCGAAACTTTCCCGGGAGGCCGCCTTGAACCAGCTCGACCTGAAGGACCGCCACGCCATCGTCACCGGAGGGGCGGCGGGCATCGGCCTCGCCATCGCCGAGCGCCTCGCGCATTCGGGCGCGAAGCTCACGCTCTGGGATCGCGACGAGCGCGCGCTGCAGGAGGCCAACAAGATCATCGCCGGGGGCGCCCACGTGGCCGCCGTGGACGTGAGCGACGCGGGCAGCGTCGAGCGCGCCTTCGCGAAGACGCTCGAGCGCATGCCGCGCGTGGACATCCTCGTCTGCAGCGCCGGCATCACCGGGCCCAACACCACGGTCGCGAAGTATCCGGTCGAGGACTGGAAGCAGGTGCTGGACATCAACTTGACCGGCGTCTTCCTCTGCAACCGCATCGTGGCACCGCACATGGAGAAGAACGACTACGGGCGCATCGTGAACATCGCCTCCATCGCCGGCAAGGAAGGCAACCCCAACGCGAGCGCCTACAGCGCCTCGAAAGCCGGCGTCATCGCGCTCACCAAGTCGCTCGGCAAGGAGCTCGCGAAGGGCGGCGTGCGCGTGAACTGCGTGACCCCCGCGGCGGTGAAGACCGGCATGTTCGCGCAGATGACCGCGCAGCACATCGACTTCATGTTGTCGAAGATCCCCTTGGGCCGCTTCGGCCTCACGGAGGAGATCGCCGCGATGGTCGCGTGGTTGTGCAGTGCGGAATGCTCGTTCACCACCGGGGCGGTTTTCGATCTATCCGGAGGACGCGCCACCTACTAGCGGTTGGAGTAGAGTCGACTGCATCCCTCGCGCGCAGTCCATCGAACCCTTTTCGAGGAGGAGCCGTCGATGAAGATCTCCGTCGCCGTGACGGTGAACGGCAAGGCCGTTTCCGCCGAAGTCCAGGCCCGCACATTGCTTGTCGATTTTCTGCGTGACTCGCTGCACCTGGCGGGCACGCACGTCGGCTGCGACACCGCGCAGTGCGGCGCCTGCACCGTGCTGCTCGACGGCAAGCCCGTGAAGAGCTGCAACGTCCTCGCCGTGCAGGCGCAAGGCGCCCAGCTCACGACGATCGAGGGCCTCGCCGCGAACGGCGCGCTGCACCCGATGCAGGCCGCGTTCAGGCAGCACCACGGATTGCAATGCGGCTTCTGCACGCCGGGCATGGTCCTGTCCGCCATCGGGCTCGCCCGGGAAAACCCGAATGCGAGCGACAGCGAGATCCGCGCCGCGCTCGACGGCAACTTTTGCCGCTGCACGGGTTATCACAACATCGTGAAGGCCGTGCAGCAGGGCCTGGCCGAGATGGCGTGAGGAGACTGCGATGACCGACATCACCGAACGTGACGCATCCGTCCGCGAGCGCGCCGCCACGGCGCGCGCCACCCGCCCCTCCGGCCCGATCGGCGCCCGCATCGAGCGCAAGGAAGACAGCCGCTTCCTCACGGGCATGGGCCAGTACACCGCCGACATCACGCTGCCGCGGCAGACTCACGCGTATTTCCTGCGTTCGCCGCACGCGCATGCCCGCATTCGCGGCATCGGGAAGCAGCTCGCCGAGCACATGCCGGGCGTGCTCGCCATCTACACGGGTGCCGACCTGCCCGAATCCGTGGGCGGCCTGCCGTGCGGCTGGCTCATCACCGGGACCGACGGACAGCCGATGAAGGAGCCGAAGCATCCGTTGCTGGCCCAGGGCAAGGTGCGCTACGTGGGCGACCCCGTCGCCATCGTGGTCGCCGAGAGCGGCGACCAGGCCAAGGAAGCCGCGATGATGCTGCAAGTGGACTACGAGCCGCTGCCGGCCGTGGTCGACGTGCGCGAGGCGCGCGGGGCTGCCGCCGTCGTGCACGACGCGGCGCCGGACAACACCTGCTACGTGTGGGCCCTGGGCGACGCCGCCGCGGTCGACGCCGCCTTTGCCCGGGCAGCGCACGTGACGACCCTCGAATTCGCGAACAACCGGCTCATCCCGAACGCGATCGAGCCGCGCGCGTGCAATGCGAGCTGGTCCGCCGCCGACGACTCGTACACGCTCTACGTCGCCAACCAGAATCCGCACGTCGAGCGGCTGTTGATGGCGGCCTTCGTGCTGGGCATCCCCGAGCACAAGCTGCGCGTGATCGCGCCCGACGTGGGCGGCGGCTTCGGCTCGAAGATCTGCCTCTACGCCGAGGAAACGGTCTGCGTGTGGGCCTCGAAGCGGCTGGGACGCCCGGTCCGCTGGACCGCCGAGCGCACCGAGTCCTTCCTCGCCGATGCGCACGGACGCGACCACTGGACCCACGCGGAGCTGGCACTCGATCGCGACGGCCGCTTCCTCGGCCTGCGCGTGAAGACGACGGCCGCGATGGGCGCTTACCTGTCGACGTTTTCCACCTGCATCCCGACGATCCTCCATGCGACGCTCCTCGCGGGCCAGTACACGACGCCGGCCATCCATTGCGAGGTGACCGCGGTCTTCACGAATACGGCGCCCGTCGATGCGTATCGCGGCGCGGGCCGGCCGGAAGCGACCTACGTGGTCGAGCGGCTGGTCTCCACCGCCGCACGCGAGATGGGGCTCGCGCAGGACGAGATCCGCCGGCGCAACTTCATCCGCAGCTTCCCGTACTCCACGCCCGTCGCGCTCACCTACGACACCGGCGACTACGAGGCCTGCCTCGACGGCGCGATGAAGCTGGCCGATGTCGCCGGCTTCCCGGCACGGCGCGCGGAAGCCCAGGCGCGCGGGCGGCTGCGCGGGCTGGGCTTCTCCTCGTACATCGAGGCTTGCGGCCTCGCGCCCTCCAACATTGCGGGCGCCCTCGGTGCCCGCGCGGGACTCTTCGAGGTCGCCGAGGTACGCGTGCACCCGACGGGCAAGGTCACGCTCTTCACGGGGTCCCACAGCCATGGCCAGGGACACGAGACCACGTTCGCGCAGGTCGTCGCCGAGCGCCTGGGGATCTCCATCGAGGACGTGGACGTGGTGCACGGCGACACGGGGCGCATTCCGTTCGGCATGGGCACCTACGGGTCGCGATCCATCGCCGTGGGCGGCGCGGCCATCATGAAGGCGTGCGACAAGATCATCGCGAAGGCGACGCGGATCGCGGCGCACCTCATGGGCGCGCCCGCCGGCGAGGTCCGCTTTCTTGCGGGCACTTTCGCGGTGCCTGGAACCACGAAGAACCTGCCCTTCGCGCAGGTGGCGCTCGCGGCCTACGTGCCGCACAACTACCCGCTGGCGGAGCTCGAGCCGGGGCTCGACGAGATCGCGTTCTACGACCCCACGAACTTCACGTATCCCGCCGGAACCCACATCTGCGAGGTCGAGGTCGATCCGGACACCGGTGCGACGCAGGTCGTGAATTTCTCGGCGTGCGACGACTTCGGCAACATCGTGAACCCGATGATCGTCGAGGGCCAGGTGCACGGCGGCCTTGCGCAGGGAATCGGACAGGCGTTGATCGAGGCCTGCGTGTACGACCGCGAGTCGGGCCAGCTGCTCACCGCGTCGTACATGGACTACGCCATGCCCCGGGCGGCGGATCTGCCGTCCTTCCGGCTTGATAACCGCGTCACACCGTGCACGCACAATGCCCTCGGGGTGAAGGGCTGCGGAGAAGCGGGCGCGATCGGCGCGCCCCCGGCGGTCATCAACGCGATCTGCGACGCGACCGGCGCGAAGGAGATCGGCATGCCGGCCACCCCGGAACGCGTCTGGCGTGCCCTGCGCGCCCAAAGGAGCTGACCATGCATGGATTCGGCTACTACGACCCGACCTCCGTCTCGAAGGCGGTCGCGATCCTCGACGACAAGCCCGAGGCGCGTTACCTCGCGGGCGGCCAGTCCCTGGTCGCGACGATGAAGCTCGGCTTGAGCGCTCCCTCGGACCTGGTGGACCTGCGCCAGATCCCCGACCTGCGCGGCATCCGCCTCGAGCGCGACGGCAGCGTCGTGACCGTCGGTGCGATGGTCCGCCACGCCGAGGTCGCGGAGTCGCGCGACGTCGCGGACCGGATTCCCGCCCTCGCCGACCTCGCCGGCATGATCGGGGACCGCCAGGTCCGCAACCGCGGCACGATCGGCGGCTCCCTCGCCAACAACGATCCGGCGGCCGACTATCCGGCGGCGGTGCTGGGACTGGGCGCCACGATCAACACGAACAAGCGGCGCATCGCCGCCGACGACTGGTTCCACGACCTCTACGAGACCGCCCTCGGCGCGGGCGAGCTCATCACCTCGGTCGCCTTCCCCGTCGCGGAGAAGGCCGCCTACCTCAAGTTCCGCAACGCCGCGTCGCGCTTCGCCATCGTCGGCGTCTTCGTGGCGAAGACCCGGCAGGGCGCGCGCGTGGCGGTCACGGGCGCGAGCCCGCAGGGTGCGTTTCGCGTGCGGGCGATGGAGGAGGCGCTCACACGCGAGTGGTCCGCCGCCGCGCTGCGCCCGATCGATGTCCCCGCCGCGGGCCTGCAGGCGGACCTGCACGCGAGTGCCGATTACCGCGCGCACCTGATCTCGGTGCTCGCGCAGCGCGCCGTGGCGGCCACGCTCTGACTTGCACATCGCCGGGCGGAGGATCCTTCCGGTAGGCCGTGAGCGTGCGTGGAGCGCGCTCACGGATCCGCAGCTCCTGCGCTCGGCGATCCCGGGCTGCGAGTCCGTCGAGCGCACGACGCCCGAGCGCTATGTCGTCGTGATGGCCGCCGCACTGGGACCCGTGAAGGCGCGCTTCCAGGGCCGCCTCGATCTCGAGGACGTCGTGGTCGCCGAGCGCTACCGCATGCGCTTCGAGGGCGAAGGCGCGGCCGCCGGATTCGCGCGCGGCACGGCCGACGTGCTCCTGAGCGACGACGAGGGCGGGACGCGCGTCGATTACGAGGCGCACGCCCAGGTGGGCGGGCGCATCGCGCAGGTCGGCAGCCGCCTGGTGGACCCGGCCGCGCGCAAGTTCGTCGAGGACTTCTTCACTGCCTTCGAGAGGCTCATTCGGTAGAATCCGGGCAGTCCGCTTCCGGAGCCCGAACTTGAAAAGATCCACCGCGCCGGTCCTGGTCCTGGCGCTCTGCCTCGCCCTGCCCTTCGCCGTGCATGCGCAGGCGCCCAACGCCTGCGCCGTCGTGAGCGTGGAGGCGCTCAACCAGATCGCCGGCGGCGGCATCACGGGCACGCAACAGCGCAAGTCCGGCAACCCGAGCGAGTGCTCCTTCGTGGACGCGCGCAAGGCCTCCGTCCTGGTGATCCGGATCGACCAGGTGCAGTACGCCGCCGAGAACGAGCTCCAGCACGAGCGCGAGACGCTCGAGAAGATCTACCGGCAGAAGGCCAAGTGGCTCACGACCGTGGGCGACAGCGCCTTCTGGCTCGAGGCCAACCGCCAGCTGGTCTTCCGCAAGAAAAAGACGCTGGTCTGGGTCACGTTCGAGCGCCGCGCGAACCGCACCGAGCTCGACACGGCGCAGGTCGCCCGGCTGGTGGAAGCGCAGCTCCAGTAGCAGCCGGCATTCGCGAGCGGTCAGCGCTCGCAGTGACTGCCGTTGTCCCCGCCGAAGGCGCCTTTCGGGATCTCGACGCTGCCCGGGCTGTTGCGGCGCAGGAGAACCGCGGCGAGCGGCTCCGCCATGGCGCGCGCCCGGGCCACTTCCTGCGCTCCCAGGTTGTCGTTCTGCACCGCATAGTCGATCGCGCGCTGCAGCCGGGCGGACTCGTCGGGGGTGGCGACGCGCATGAGCGCCGTGTAGTACGCGACGCCGCGAATCGCATCGTGCGGCACGCCGAGCCCGAGGTCGATGCCGGTCACGTAGGCGAAGGCGAGCTGCTCGTACGCTTCCGGATATCCGGCCTGCGCGGCGCGGGCGAGAAACGCCGGACCCTCGTTGCGGAATGCGATCAGGCCATCGAGCGCGGCCACCGGATCCGCGTCGGAGAAGACGCGCCGGCTCGCGAAGCGCGCCATCGAGGGCCCGTGTCCCGCGCGCGCCGCCTGCAGCAGGTAGCGCCAGTCCTCCTGCGCCTCAGCGCTGCTCACGCCCTCGCAGAGACGCTGCGCCTCCATGAAGCGTGCCTGCTCGCGATCCGCCATGGCGGTGTAGCGCCGGGCGAGCTCCGGGCCGATGCCGGGACGCTCGGCCAGCTCGCGGAAGGTCGAGATGCTCGCCTGCAGCGCGCGGCGGTCGTGGCAGCGCTCGAGCTCGAAGGCCGCGCGGCATGCGGCGCGCGCATCGCCGGCCCGTGCGGCTTGCTCGAGGGCGTCGAGCACTTGCGCGACCGGCGTGTTGACCGGAGGCAGCGGCGTGGACGCCGGGCCGGCGAGTGCCGCCGCGCGAGTCGCCGCGCGGGCGGGCGCGCGCTCGACTTCGACCCGCCTGCCGTCCGCGGAGGCGCGCAGCGATGACGCGGGCGCCAGCGAAGTCGCCGGCCCCACGACGGGATGGCGATCACCCAGCCAGTATCCGCAAGCGAGCGCAACGGCCGCGAGCGCCAGCGCCGAGCGAGCGCCCATGGATCAGGGCCGCCCGGCCTTGAGCCAGGCGACGGCTTCGGCGACATCCGTGAAGGTCCGCGCCTTGAAGCCGCGGTTCGCCGCGACGTCCTCGATGAACGCGAGGCGCTGGCGATCGGCCTCGTCGCCCACGACGGCGCAACGCAATGCGGTGTTGAGCCCGAGGTCGGGTGCCAGGCGCGCGCTCTCGAGCGTCGTCGCGTGGAACTCGCGGTGGCGCGTGCCGCGGATATCGAACAGGAGCCGGTCGCTGCCGTGCAGGCGCGCCGCCCCGGCGGCCTCCTTCATGGCACGCATGGAGTCCTGGAAGCTCACGTCACCGCGGATCTCGACCCACACGATGCCGTCGCGCAAGTCGACGTGCACGTTGTCGGGTCCGGGAGCCGAATCGTTCGCCATGCCTCATTGTCCTCTTGGCCGATGGCACCCGCCAACTTTCGCCATCAGTCCCTTTCGAAGAGCCGCGCGAGCCTCGCGTCGAGTCCCGGCACGCCGTCGAGGCGGATGCCGAAGGGCCCGGCGAGCAATCCTCGCAGCGCGGACGCGTCGCGAACCTCGAAGCGCTCCGTGCGCCCGTCGCAATGGTGCACGGCGTAGCGCGTGTGGCGCAGCGCATGGCGCCGGTCGCTCGCCGCGCGCGCCGCGATGATGCCGGACAGGAACTGGGACTGCGGGTGGTGCGCGAGGTACCAGTTGCTCACCTCGTAATCGGCCTGCAGCGCCTCGTGCAGCTCGAAGACGTAGAGCGACTGCCATTCGCCGTCGATCCGCGTCTCGAGCGTGAAGCGCTCGCCGGAGGGCACCAGGCGATAGCTCTCGTGCGGCGTCGGCTGCACGATGTCCGCAGCGAGACGCAGGGGCGCCGTGAGCGTCTGTCCGCCGAAGCCCACGTCCGCGATGAAGTCGCCCTCGCCCGTCGCCACCTTGAGCAGGCAATGGCTGCGGGCGGTCTGCACGTTCGGCGGCACGTTCCAGCGCACCCGCGCGGCGAGCGTCGCCACCTCGAAGCCGATCGCGTCCAGCACGTGGCGCAGCAGCAGGTTGTGCTCGAAGCACCAGCCGCCACGGCCGCCGCGCACGAGCTTGGCCTCGAGCGCCGCCGCGTCGAGCGCGATCGGCTCACCCACGAAGGCCGAGAGGTTCTCGAAGGGAATGGCCGCGGCGTGGAGCCGGTGCACGTCGCGCAGGGTGGCGAGATCCGCCTTCGCCGCGCCGTCGAATCCGATGCGTCGCAGGTAAGCGTCGAGGTCGATGCCGCTCATCACGCCATTCTAGCGGCGATCAACGCACGAGCCCGAGCTTGAGCATCAGGCTCTTCGCGTCGAAGGGCGCATGGACCTTCGCGTCGTTGTCGAAATAGACATACACGTCGCGGGAGCGCAGCGCGCGGCGCGAGGTCGCAGGCGCGCCGGGCATCGGGCGCCTCGAGCCCTTCGGACCAGGCGCGCACGCGTGCCGCCCACAGGTCGAGCGCCGCATCGGAATAGCCGCTGGTGTAGAGCTGCTCGTCCCCGTGCAGGCGCACGTAGACGAAGTCCGCCGTCAGGTCCTCGAGAAGCGGCCATTTCCCCGCGGTGTCGGCGACCACGAGACCGATGCGGTGCTTGCGCAGCAGCTGGATGAACGCCGGGTCGCGGAAGCTCTCGTGGCGGATCTCCATGCAGTGGCGCAGCTTGCGGTTCTTGTCGATGGCGAGCCGCGCACGGCCCTTGAGGCGCGCATCGCGGCGCCGGGCGAGTGCCAGCGCCGAACCGGTGTCGCGCGGGAGGATCTCGAAGAACGCCTCGACCTTCTCGCGGTTGAACGCGAAGTTCGGCGGGAATTGCCAGAGGAAGGGACCCAGCTTCTCGCGCAGGTTGAAGATCCCCGAGGCGAAGAAGTTGGCGAGCGGAATCTCGACGTCCCGGAGCTTCTTCATGTGCGTGATGAAGCGGCTGCCCTTCACCGCGAAGAGGAAATCCTCCGGTGTATCCGCGTACCACGAGGCGAAGCACTCGGGACGCTGCAGCGAATAGAACGTGCCGTTGATCTCGATCGTCGGCAGCTGCCTCGACGAGTACCAGAGCTCGCGGTGCTGCGCGAGGCCTTTCGGGTAGTAGACGCCGCGCCACGGCTCGTAGCGCCAGCCGGAGATGCCGATGCGGATCCTTCCGGCCACGGGTCACCGGCGCCGCACGCGCTGCGCGCCGCACGGGACCGCGGCTTGCGCGCTCATATCGTGGCCAGGACGTCGTCGAGGGCGCGGGGGTCCGCGGGCTTCACCAGGAACCAGTCGAACCCGGCGGCCATCGCGTGCTGCCGGTCATCCTCCTGCCCGTACCCGGTGAGCGCCGCGAGCCGGATGGCCGCGGTGTCCGGCTGGGCCCGCAGCCGGCGCGCGACCTCGTAGCCATCGAAACCGGGCAGCCCGATGTCCACGATGGCCAGATCCGGATGCAGCGCGCGCGCCGCTTCGACGCCGGCCGGCCCGCTCTCCGCTTCGCTCACCCGGTGTCCCGACAGACGCAGCATCATCGCGAGCGTCTCGCGGCCGTCGGCGTTGTCCTCCACCACGAGGATGTGCAGCGGCCGCTTGCCGGGCTGCGCGTCGGGTCCCGCGGGCGCCTCCTCCCCGGGCGGCGTGACGGCCGGGAAGTGCGCCGTGAGCCGCGTGCCGTGGCCCGCGCCATCGCTGTGCGCCTCGACCAGGCCCCCGTGCAGCTCGACCAGGCGGCGCACGAGCGCGAGGCCCAGGCCCAGGCCGCCCTGCGCGCGATCGAGCGTGCGC
Source organism: Usitatibacter sp. (assembly GCA_035656735.1). Classification (GTDB taxonomy): domain Bacteria; phylum Pseudomonadota; class Gammaproteobacteria; order Burkholderiales; family Usitatibacteraceae; genus Usitatibacter. The sequence goes on from DASRRY010000002.1 coordinate 113,936, forward strand.
TCGCCCTGCGTGAAGAGATCGAAGACCCGGGGCAGGAGCTCCGGCGCGATGCCCACGCCGGTATCCTCCACCTGCAGCACCGCCTCGTTCCCGTCGATGCGCACGCGCACGGTGATGATTCCGCCCTCCGGCGTGTACTTGGCCGCGTTGTCGAGGAGGTTCGCCACGACCTGTTCCAGCCGCGTCTCGTCCCCCGAGATCCACGCGGGCTCGAGGTCGGTCTCCACGCGGTGGCGCCCCAGCCGACCCGCCGCGCCCATCACCGAGACGATGCCGCGCACGACGCTCGCCAGGTCGATCGGCCGGCGGTTGAGCACGATCTTGCCGCTGGTCACGCGCGCCACGTCGAGCAGGTCGTCGACCAGCTGGCGCAGGCTCGAGACCTGGCGCTGGATGATCTCGCAGGCCCGGGCCGACTGCTCCGGCGTGACGCCGCGATGCGCGAGCACGCCCGTCGCGCCCGCGATCGCGTTGAGCGGATTGCGCAGCTCGTGTCCCAGCATCGCGAGGAACTCGTCCTTCGCGCGGTTCGCCTGCTCGGCATCGCGCCGCGCCTGCTGCTCGCGCGCCAGCGCCTCGTTCAGCTCCTGCCGGCGCTGCCGCAGCATCGCGCCCGATTCCTCGAAGGCGCGCTCGACCCGCTCGACCTCGTCGACATCCGAGGGCGTTTGCACGGGTATGGCCTCGCCGGTAGCGAGGGCGCGCGCCGAAGCCCCCAGCGCCGTGATGGGACGCGCGATGCGCCGCCCCACGAAGAACGCGAGCGCGAAGGCGAGCCCCAGGGTGAAGAGCGCGCCACCGGCGAGCGCGATGCTCGACCCGCGCAGCGCGGCGTCCAGCGTCCCGGCGGGAATGCCCGTCGCGACCACCCAACCCCAGCGGACGGAACGGCTGTGCGACGTGTAGAAGCGCTGGCCCTCGAGGCCCGTGCTCCGGTACGCGCCCTCGACGCTCCCGCGCGCATGCTCGAGCAGGTCCGCGGACGCGAGCTTGCCGACCCACCGGTCGTTGTTCAAGGTGCGCGCGATGACGTGCCCGTCCTGGTCGATGAGCGTGAGCGTGGCGCCGGGGCCCACGGGATACTGGCTCATGAACTTGAGCCAGGCCCGCTGCTCGATCGTCACCTGCAGGATCCAGCGCAGCTCGCCGTCGCGCACGATCGGCACCGCGAGCTGCGTCTCGTAGGTGCCGAGCGGGTTCGGCACCACGCGCGACACGCCCGCGAGCCGCGTCTGCCGCACGTGCTCGAGGAGCTGCGGATCGATCGCGGTCACCATCACGCCCTCGCGGTGGCGCGACACGGCGGCGACGTCCTTCCATGCGGGATCGCCGACCGCGAGCGTCTCCCACAGCGGCTGCGCGTCGAGGAAGCGGCGCATGCGGGAGGCCGACCGCTCGAGCGGATCGGTGTCCAGCCGCGGCGAGTGGCCGAGGGTCTGCATGGCGCGGATCGCCCCGTCGAGCTCGGTGTCGAGGGCGATGGTCATGGCGCGCACGCGCTCGAGGTAGCGCAGCTCGAGCGCGTTGCGTTGCTGCCACCAGAGGTAGCCGGTGAGGCCCGCCGTGAAGACGAGCAGCGGCAGCAGCGCGGCGGCGACCAGGAGCAGCAGGTGGGTGCGGATCTTCACGATCGGAGGACGGAAGGGGGCCGGCTCACTCCCCGGAGACCGCCCTCAGGAGCCGGAGTTTCGCGCGCGCCGGGCCGGCCACCCGGCGCCTTCGCGCAGCTCCGCATCGTGCTGCCCCAGCCGCGGCGCCGCATGCTCGATCGCCCCCGGGGTCGCCGAAAGCTTCGGCACGATGCCGGGGACCTTGAGCGGCCGGCCGTCGCCCGCCGTCACCGGCACGATCATGTCGCGGGCGAGGTATTGCGGATCGCGCGCGATGTCGGCGACGGAGTAGATGCGGCCCGCGGGCACGCGCGCGCCATCGAGCACGGCGAGCACCTCGTCCTGGGTGCGTTGCGAGGTCCATGCCTCGATGGCGCCATCGATGCGCGCCGTGTGCTGCGCGCGGCCGTCGTTGTGCGCGAGCGCGGAATCGTTCTCGAGGTCCGCGCGCCCGATGGCGCTCATGAGCCGGCGGAAGATGCTGTCGCCGTTGCCGGCGACGAGCACGTACTGGCCGTCGCCGCAGCGATACGCATTCGACGGAACGATCCCGGGCAGCGCGCTGCCGGCCCGCTCGCGCACCACGCCGAACGCGTCGTACTCGGGGAGCAGGCTCTCCATCACGTTGAAGACCGACTCGTAGAGCGCCACGTCGATGAACTGCCCTTCGCCGCCGCGCGCATCGCGATGGTAGAGCGCGAGCATCACGCCGATCACCCCGTGCAACGCGGCGAGCGTGTCGCCGATGGAGACGCCGACGCGCACGGGCACGCGTCCCGGCTCCCCCGTGAGGTGGCGCAGCCCGCCCATCGACTCGCCCACGACGCCGAAGCCGGGCCGATCCCTGTAGGGGCCGGTCTGGCCGTAGCCGGAGATGCGCAGCATGACGAGGCGCGGGTTGAGCGCGTGCAGCTCTTCCCATCCGAGCCCCCACGCCTCGAGCGTGCCCGGCTTGAAGTTCTCGATGACGACGTCGGCCTCGCGAGCGAGGGCGCGCGCCGCTTCCTGTCCCCCGGCCTCGCGCAGGTCGAGGCAGACCGAGCGCTTGTTGCGCGACTGCACTTCCCACCACACCGACGTGCCGTCGCGCAGCAACCGCCACTTGCGCAGCGGATCGCCCACGCCCGGCGGCTCGATCTTGATCACGTCCGCCCCGAAATCCGCGAGCGTCTTTCCCGCGAAGGGGCCGGCGATGAGCTGTCCCAGCTCGAGGACGCGAATCCCTTCGAGGGCCTTCGGGTTCATCGAGGCACGGACGCGGACTATTTCTTCGCGGCAGGGCCCGGCGCGGCGGGCGCCTTCGCGGGCGCCGCCGGCGGTGCGGACGTGGCGCTCGCCGCCGGCTTCTCGGGAATCGGCGAGCCCGGGCAGGCGACCTTGTAGATCTCCACGTTCGAGGAGCTCTGCGAGATCTTCTCCCCCGGCGCGGGCGGCAGCGTCTGGCGGTCGACGACCTCGCCCTGGCCCTTGCTGCCCGCGTTCGTCCGCAGGTCCACCACGTTGATCGTCTGCGCGCCGCAATCGACCCTCACGTCCATCGTCGCCGAGAGGTACGTCTTGCCCTGGGCGTTCTTGCGCGGGGCGGGGAAGTCCAGGCGGTATTGCATGCGCGTGCGTCCCTGGTCGGCGTGCACCGAGGCCGGGTCGTACGACATGGCGCCGAAGGGCGATTCCTTGATCAGCTTCCATTCGGCGTGCGCGCCGGCACACAGCATCATCAGGGCCGGGGCGACGAGGGTCTTGCGCAGCATGGATTCTCCACTTGTAGGGGGTCGGGGCAATCGACATTGTCGCCGCTTTTACCGGCCGCCGCCTGTGCGCTGGTTCACGGGCGCGCCGGGGATGCGTCGCCATCGCGCGACATGTCAACCGCGATTTTTGCGGCGCGTTGTAGGCGGTCAGGACATGGACTCCTCGGTTAGCATGTCCACCAGTGCCCTCCACAGAAAGGAAACGGATGAACAGGAAGCTCCTGACCGCCCTCGCCGCCGCCGGATGCGTGATCGCACCCGCGGCGTTCGCGCAAACGTTCCAGGACAATGCACGGGTGGTTTCCGTGCGCGCCGTCAACGAACGCATTCCGGTCGCGCGCGAGGAATGCTGGAACGACCGCGTGCGCGGCTATGAGAACCGCACGGTCACCCGCAGCGACACCGGTGCCGCGATCGGGCCCGGCACGGTGCTGGGCGCCGTCGTCGGCGGCGTGATCGGCCACCAGTTCGGCAGCTCGAGCGGCGGACACGATCGCGGCACCGCGGCCGGGGCGATCGTGGGCGGCCTCGTCGGCAACCAGGTCGACCGCTCCAATGGCGCGCCGCCGGTCGAGACCCGGGAAGTGGAGCGCGTCCCGGTCGAGCGCAACGTCGAGCGTTGCCGCACCGTGCAGGAAGTGCGCGAGGCGGTCGTCGGCTACGACGTGAGCTACGAATATCGCGGCCGCCAGTTCACGACACGCATGCCCTACGACCCGGGCCGCATGGTGCCGGTGCGCGTGGACGTGGCGCCCGTGGTCGATGCGCCGCCTGCGCCCCGGGCGCCGCGCCACCCGGCGTATCACTGAAGCAGCACCCGGCGTATCACTGAAGCATCGGGACGGCGCCTTCGGGCGCCGTTTTCGTCCCCGGGTTGCCGTGGGCCGATCGGCGCATGCCGCTTCTCCTGCGCCCATCGGCGTGCCATCCACAGGAACATGGATCGCACGGCGCGAGTCCACAGGTACGAGGCCCCATCTCCGCGGCCGCATCTCCTGGAGGACATCGACATGAGACTCAAACAACTGGCCCTCTTGCTCGCCGCGGCCGGCGCGTGCGCCGCGCTGCCCGCGCTTTCGCAAGACCGGTACTACCCCAACGACTCGCGCTATTACCCCAACGACTCGCGCTATTACCCGAACGACTCGCGCCCCTATGACTCGCGCATCGAGCAGGGACGCGACTACCGCGACGACGGCCGCTATCGCGACGACGTGGCGCAGGTGATCGACGTGAACCCCGTAGGTGGCCAGCGCGAGGAATGCTGGAACCCGCGCGCGAACCAGTACGAGGAAGTACGGGGTCCCGACAAGGCGAAGATCGTGAGCAAGGACACCGCGATCGGCGCGGTGGCGGGTGGCGTGATCGGCCACCAGATCGACAGCGGTGCCGTGGGGACCGTCGGCGGGGCGCTTCTCGGCGGGCTCGCGGGCCACGCCTACGAGCAGCACCAGAACAACCAGGAAACGCAGGACGACCTCGACCGCTCGCGCTGCCGCGTCGTTTCCAACGGGGAGGCGCGGGACTACGACGTGCGCTATCGCTACCGTGGCCGCGAATGGGTCGCGCGCATGGATCATCCGCCGGGCGACACGCTGGTGCCCGGGCGCGACATCAAGGAGGATGGACTTCCGTACCACAGCCCGTGATCGCATCTCGCGATGGCGGCAAGGGCGCCCGGCGGCGCCCTTTTTCTTTCGTGCGCGATTGGCGGGATCAATCGCACAAATCGGCACAATCTATTGGACGCTGCGCGCCCGGCCGCGTTACGCTCGAAAGATCCGAGCGAAAGACCATGATCCGGAGGCCAGCATGAAAGCACTCAAGGGAACGAAGACCCACGACAACCTCAAGGCCGCGTTCGCCGGCGAATCCCAGGCGAATCGCCGCTACCTCTACTTCGCCACGAAGGCCGATGTCGAGGGCCAGAACGACGTCGCCGCCCTCTTCCGCTCGACCGCGGAAGGCGAGACGGGCCACGCGCACGGCCACCTCGACTACCTTGCGAACGTGGGCGACCCCGCCACCGACCTGCCCATCGGCAGCTCGCGCCAGAACCTGAAGGCCGCGGTCGCCGGCGAGACACACGAATACACGGACATGTACCCGGGCATGGCGAAGGCCGCGCGCGGCGAGGGCTTCGAGGAGATCGCCGACTGGTTCGAGACGCTCGCCAAGGCCGAGCGCTCGCACGCCAACCGCTTCCAGAAGGCGCTGGACGCGCTCACGGACTGACCCCGCTTTTGCCTCATGCGACAAGGGGGCCTGCACGGCCCCCTTTTCACGAGGGCGCGGACACGGATGAACACGGATAAAAACGGATAAAGGCGGATAAGCCCAAAAGAGTCTTCGTGCCTTCGCCGCCAGCCCCGAAACTCTTGTCGCCTTTATCCGTGTTCATCCGCTTTTATCCGTGTTCATCCGTGTTCCAAAGGTTTACTTTCCGCGTCACTCCCCGAAGTAGAGGAAAATGACCGTCAGAGAAGGCAGCCTCGAGGCGCCCACAAGGCACCCCATCGACTGGAAGAACCCCGAGTACTACGACGAGGCGAAGATCCTCGCCGAGGCGGGTCGCATCTTCGACATCTGCCACGGCTGCCGGCGCTGCGTGAGCCTGTGCAACGCCTTCCCGACGCTCTTCGACCTGATCGACGAGGGACCCACGGGTGAGCTCGACGGCGTGCCGAAGGAAAAGTACTGGAAGGTCGTGGACCAGTGCTATCTCTGCGACCTGTGCTACATGGTGAAGTGTCCTTATGTTCCACCGCATCCGTGGAACGTGGACTTCCCGCACACGATGCTGCGTGCGAAGGCTTACGAATTCAAGGCCGGAAAGGGCGCGCATCGCGTACGCGACCGGCTCCTCTCCTCCACGGACATGGGCCGCTTCGCCGCGATTCCGATCGTGGCGCAAACGGTGAATGCCGTCGGCAGGATGAAGCCCGCCCGCGCGTTGGGCGAGAAGGTGCTCGCGATCGACAAGGATGCGTGGGTGCCGTCGTACGCGCCGCGCAAGTTCACCTCCTCCGCGCCGCGGAGCAAGCCCCATGCGGTCCGCGAGGGCCCGCGCGCCCCCGGGAAAGTGGCGATCTTCGCGACCTGCTACGTGAACTACAACGAGCCGGGCATCGGCCTCGACCTGCTCAAGATCCTCGACCATAACGAGGTGCCGTACGTGCTCGCGGATTACAACGCATGCTGCGGGATGCCGAAGCTCGAGCTGGGCGACCTGGATTCGGTCGCCAGGCTGAAGGAGCGCAACATTCCCGCGCTGGCCAAGCTCGCGCGCGAGGGCTTCGCCATCATGACGCCGGTGCCCTCCTGCACGCTGATGTTCAAGCAGGAGATCCCGCTCATGTTCCCGGACGACGAGGACGTGCGCGCGGTGCGCGACGCGGCCTTCGACCCGTTCGAGTACCTGATGGCGCGCTCGCGCGACGGCCTTTTCAGGAACGACTTCACGCAGCCTCTCGGAAAGGTCGCCTACCACGTGCCGTGTCATGCGCGCGTGCAGAAGATGGGACTCAAGACGAAGGAGGCGCTGGAGAGCGTGCCGGGCACCGAGGTGCTCACGATCGAGCGCTGCTCCGGGCACGCCGGGACCTGGGGCGTGAAGCGGGAGTACCACCAGACCGCGCTCAAGATCGGCCGGCCCGTGATGCGGCAGATCGCCGAGTTCGACGCGGACTACTTCGCCTCGGACTGCGAGCTCGCGGGGCACCATCTCGAGGAAGGCGTGGGCGAGGACAAGGGACGCGCGAGGCTGCGCCACCCGATCACGCTCCTGCGCATGGCGTACGGACTCCCGGATTGAAGGCGATGAACAAGATCTCGCGCGATTCCCTCATGACCCTCGAGGCCTATGCGAAGAGCCGCAACGATTTCCGCGCGATGGTGCTCGCGCACAAGAAGAACCGCATCGTGCACCTGGGCGGGCACCTGACGCTCATCTTCGAGGACGAGCTCACGATCCGCTACCAGGTGCAGGAGATGCTGCGCGTGGAGAAGATCTTCGAGGAGGACGGCATCCAGGAAGAGCTCGACGCCTACAACCCGCTCATCCCCGACGGCAGCAACTTCAAGGCGACGATGCTGATCGAGTACGAGGACGTCGACGAGCGCAAGGTGGCGTTGGCGAAGATGAAGGGCGTCGAGGACAAGGTCTGGGTGCGCGTCGAGGGCTGTGCCCGCGTCTACGCCATCGCCGACGAGGACCTCGAGCGCGAGAACGACGAGAAGACGTCGTCCGTGCACTTCCTGCGCTTCGAGCTCACCCGCGAAATGGCCGCCGCCCTCAAGTATGGCGTCGGCCTCGCGGTCGGGGTGGACCACCCTGCCTACACCGCCGCCGTGGATCCGCTGCCCGCGGAGATTCGTGCCGCGCTCACGAAGGACCTGGATTAGGCCGGGGTCTGACCACTGTCAACATGCGAAACCGCGCGCCTCACTGAATGCGGTTTCGCATGTTGACAGTGGTCAGACCCCGGCCGCTTGTCATCTTGAGGCACGGCATCTTGATGGACTGGATCGCATCGGCGAGCAGGTCCACGGCCATGGGGCGGTCGAAGCTGGCACGCCAGGCGAGCGCCACCTTGCGCGAGGGCACGGGCGAGGAAAACGGCACGACCTTGAGGAGTTTCGTGGCATAGCGCGGCGTGAGCGCGCTCGAGGGCAGCACGCTCACCCCCAGGCCGGAAGCCACCATGTTGCGGATGGTCTCGAGCGAGCTGCCGGCGCGGCCTTCGGGGAGCGCGGTGTTGGACTGGCCCGGGCAGGCTTCGAGCACCTGGTCCCGAAAGCAGTGGCCGGCGTTCAAGACGAGCAGGTTTTGCTCCAGCAATTCGGCCGGCTTCACCGCCTTGCGTGATTCCCATGGATGGCCCTCGGGAACCACCACGCTGAAAGGCTCCTCGTACACCACGCGGGTCTTCACGCCGGGCACCGCGAAGGGCAGCGCGATCACCACCACGTCGAGCTCGCCCTCGCGCAGCATCGGCGCCAGGTTGCCCGTGAGGTTTTCCTCGATCGCGAGCGGCATCGACGGCGCGCGCTTGCGCAGGATCGGCACGAGGTCCGGCAGGAGGTAGGGGCCGATCGTGGGAATCACGCCGAGCCGCAACGCGCCGGAGAGCTGGTCCTGCGATCCCTTGGCGATGTGGGAGATCTTGCCGGCTTCATCCAGCACGCGGCGCGCCTGCTCCACGATCGCCTGGCCGCGCGCGGTGACGAGCACCTCGTTCTTGTTGCGCTCGAAGAGCTTCACGGCGAGCTCGTCCTCGAGCTTCGCGAGCGCGAGCGAGAGCGTCGGCTGGGTGACGAAGCACTTCTGCGCCGCGCGCCCGAAATGGCGTTCCTGCGCCAGGGCGACGACGTACCGCAGCTCGGTGAGGGTCATGGGAAGCGATTGGGGAAGCCAATCGCGATTATAACCTCAATCAATTGGACGAATAAATCGACCGGGCCCATATTTCATGGCATACCCAATCGATACACCGCAAGGAGAAAGAGATGCTCCCGAATTCCGAAGGCCAGCGCATTCCCGAGGTCACCTTCCGCACGCGCCAGGACGGCCAGTGGCAGGACGTGACCACCGACCAGCTCTTCAAGGGCCGCAACGTGATCGTCTTCGCGCTGCCGGGCGCCTACACCCCGACCTGCTCCTCGACCCACCTGCCCCGCTACAACGAGCTCGCGGCGACGTTCCGCAAGCTGGGCATCGACGACATCGTCTGCCTCTCGGTGAACGATGCGTTCGTGATGAGCGAGTGGCAGAGGGACCAGAACGCCCCGAACATCACCTTCATCCCCGACGGCAACGGCGAGTTCAGCGAGAAGATGGGGCTGCTGGTCGACAAGCGCGACCTGGGCTTCGGCAAGCGCTCGTGGCGCTATTCGATGCTGGTGCGCGACGGCCGGGTCGAGAAGATGTTCATCGAGCCGGAAAAGGAAGGCGACCCCTTCGAGGTCTCCGACGCCGATACGATGCTGCGCTACATCGCGCCGCGCGAGAAGGCGCCCGAGCCTGCCGCGATCCTCACCAAGCCGGGCTGTCCGTTCTGCGCCCGGGCGAAGGACATCCTGCGGCAGAACGGCGTAGTCTACGAGGAAATTTCGCTCGGCAAGGGCATCACGTCCTCGACGGTGCGCGCCGTGTCGGGCAAGGGAACCGTGCCGCAGCTCTTCATCGGCGGACGCCTCATCGGCGGCTCGGAAGAAATCGAGAAGCACTTCGCGGCACAGCAACGCAAGGCGGCATAGGCCGCGGCGGGGGGCCATGGACACGAATCGCAAGCTGGAAGTCGACGTCGCCGTGATCGGCGCCGGCACGGCGGGCCTCGCGGCCTATCGCGCCGCGCGCTCGGCGGGCGCCCGCGCCGTCATCGTCGAGGGCGGCCCGCACGGCACCACCTGCGCGCGCGTGGGGTGCATGCCGTCGAAGCTGCTCATCGCGGCGGCCGAGGCGGCGCACGCCATTCCGAAGGCGGCGAAGTTCGGCGTGCACGTCGATTCCGCCGTTCGCGTCGACGGCCGCGCGGTCATGGAGCGCGTGAGGGGCGAGCGCGACCGCTTCGTGGGATTCGTGCTCGAGGGCGTGCAGGCGCTTCCGGAGGCCGACCGCATCGACGGACATGCGAGGTTCGTGGACCGGCACACGCTGCGGGTCGAGGGCGGGCCCACGATCCAGGCGCGCTCGATCGTGGTGGCGACCGGTTCGCGCCCCTCGGTGGCGCCGATGCTGCGCGACCTGGGCGACCGCCTGGTCGTGAACGACGACGTCTTCTCCTGGGATACGCTGCCGCGCTCGGTCGCGGTGTTCGGTCCGGGCGTGATCGGACTGGAGCTCGGCCAGGCGCTGGCGCGGCTGGGCGTGCGCGTGGTGGTGCTCGGGCGCGGAGGACGGCTCGGCCCCATCACCGATCCCTTCGTGCACAAGGCGGCGGCCGCGGCCTTCGCGGCGGAATTCCACCTCGATCCCGATGCGCACGTGACGCGCGTCGAGCGCGTGGGCGAAGAGGTCGAGATCGATTACCACGACGCCGACGGCAGCGTTCGCACCGGGCGCTTCGATTACGTGCTCGCCGCGACGGGCCGGGCGCCGAACGTGGACAAGCTGGATCTCGTGAATGCGGGGCTCGAGCTGGATCGTCGCGGCGTGCCGGTCATCGACGTGACGACCCTCCAGGCGGGCGACTCGCCGATCTTCATCGCCGGGGACGCCGCGAACTATGCACCGCTCCTGCACGAGGCCGCCGACGAGGGCCGCATCGCGGGGCACAACGCCGCGCGCTTCCCGCACGTGGCGCAGGGCTTGCGGCGCGCGCAGCTGGGCATCGTGTTCACCGATCCGCAGATCGCGATCGTGGGCGGCGGCTACGCCCACCTCAAGGCGCACTCGCTATCGGCCGGCGAGGTCTCGTTCGAGGACCAGGGACGATCGCGCGTCATGCTGCGCAACCGCGGCCTGCTGCGCGTGTACGGCAGTCCCGAGGACGGCCGCTTCGTCGGTGCCGAGATGGTCGGCCCGGACGCCGAGCATATCGGCCACCTCCTCGCCTGGGCGCTGCAATCGCGCCTCAGCGTGGCGGAGATGCTCGACATGCCCTTCTACCACCCGGTCGTCGAGGAAGGCCTGCGCACCGCGCTGCGCCAGCTCGACGCGCACATCCGCACCTCGCAGCAGAAGGCGGCGTAAATCGGGGTCAGAGGTGATTTATCGGAAGGCGGAATGCGAATTTCGGATTCCGATAAATCACCTCTGACCCCGATTTAAATGAGCGCGGGGAAGCTCTGGGCGAACTCGCGAAGATTGTCGGTCACCAGCGCATCGATGCCGGCGTCGAGATATTGCTGCGCGACGTCGGCGTCGTTGATGGTGTAGACCATCACGCGATAGCCGGCGGTTTTCACGCGCTCGATCTCGCTCACCGGGAAGCGCCTGTGGTCGGTCACCAGCGCCACGGCCTCGAGGTCCTCGAGGCGCTTCCAGTCCGCATCGGTGAAGCGCGGGATGAGCCAGCCGCGGGGAATATCGGGCGCGGCTTCCTTCGCGGCCATCAGCGCCTCGAACGAGAACGAGGTGAAGAGCGGCTTCGACGCCGACCCGCTCCAGAGCTGCTGCGCCTCGAGCGCCACGCGCGTGCCCGTGCGCCAGTCGAACCCGGGCGTGGGCTTGATCTCGATGTCCGCCGCGGTGCCCTTCGCGAGCAGTTGCTGCGCCACCTCCGCGAAAGAGGGAATCGGCTCGCCGCGATATTCGGCCGAGTGCCAGCTGCCGGCGTCCAGCGCGCGCAGCGCCTCGAACGTCATGTCGGCCGCACGTCCCGCGCCGTTCGTCGTGCGCTCGAGCGTCGTGTCGTGGAGCAGCAGCGACCGGTCGTCGAGCGAGAGCTTCACGTCGAACTCCTGGCCGGTGTAGCCCATCGATTGCCCGGCGCGAATCGCCGCGAGGGTGTTCTCGGGCGCGAGGGAGCCGCCGCCGCGGTGCGCGATGATGCGCGGAAAGGGCCAGTCACGGCTCATCGGAATCCGAATCCCTTGTACATGACGACGATGAAGACGATGAAGGCCAAGTAGGCGTACGCGGCGGCCATGGCGTCATCCACCATGACCCCCATGCCGCCCCGCGTGTTGCGCTCCACGAGGCCGATGGGATAAGGCTTCCACACGTCGAACACGCGGAAGAGCACGAAGGCCACCGCCTGCAGCCACCACGCCGCCGACGCGATCGCGGCGAGCGGCATGAAGGCCACGATCTCGTCCCACACCATGGCGCCGTGGTCCTCGACGCCCAGGTCGCGACCCGTGACCTCGCAGGCCCAGACACCGAGGAAAAAGAGCGGAATGGCCGCGAAGGCCAGCACGACCGGCGGCACCACGAGCATCGCAGCCGCGCAGAGTCCCCACGAGAGCAGCGTGCCCCACGTCCCCGGTGCGATGGGGATGAGGCCGGCCCCGAAGCCGAGCGCGATGAAATGCGCCGGATGGGAGACGAGGAAGCGCGCGTCAGGAACCCGTGAAGTGGTCGTATCCGCGCCCATCGACTTTCACGGCCTTGCCGTCGGGACCCACCAGGCTCACGCCCTTGCCGCGCTTGATCTGCCCGATGCGCGTGAGCGGGATGCCGAGCATGTTGGTGAGGTCCTGGATGCTCTCCCGCGAGTTCGGGTTCGCGGTGAAGCACAGCTCGTAGTCGTCGCCGCCCGCGACGATCGCGGTGCGGCCCGCTTCGGTCTCGATGTGCTTGGCGCCGATGGCCGAGACGGGAATGGTGGACAACTCCACCGTCGCGCCCACGCCGGAGAGGCGGCAGATGTGCGTGAGGTCGGCGAGCAGGCCGTCGGAGACATCGATCGCCGACGTGGCGAGGCCCCGGAGCGCCTGTCCCAGACCCACCCGCGGCGTGGGCTCGTAGAGCCGCATCACGGCCTCGTGGTAGTCCGCTTCCTCGAGCACGAGCTTGCCGTGCCGGTGCGCCACCGCGAGCGCCGCATCGCCGATGTTGCCCGAGACCCACACGTCGTTGCCGGCCTTGGCCCCGCTGCGGCGCAGCGCGGCGCCCGCGGGCACCTCGCCCATGATCGTGACCGTGAGCGACAACGGGCCGCGCGTGGTGTCGCCACCGATGAGGGAGACGTTGAATTCCTCGGCCAGGTCGAAGAAGCCCTTGGCGAAGGCGGCGAGCCAGCCGTGGTCCACGGCGGGAAGCGTCAACGCGAGCACGGCCCAGTAGGGCAGCGCGCCCATGGCCGCCATGTCCGAGAGGTTCACCGCGAGCGACTTGTGGCCGAGGTTCTCCGGACTCACGTCGGGAAAGAAATGCGTGCCCGACACCATCGTGTCCATCGAGACCGCGAGGTCCATGCCGTTGGTGACGGTGAGGAGCGCGGCGTCGTCGCCCACGCCCAGCACCGCGTTGGCCGCGGGACGCGTGAAGTGGCGCGCGATCAGCTCGAATTCCGGGGAGAAGCCTTGTGTCGTCATTTATGAGCCCGTCGTCATTTCGACGCCTTCTTGCGCTCCGCGACCTCGGCCGGCCGCACGTTCGCCGCCAGCCGGTCGAGGACGCCGTTCACGTACTTGTGTCCGTCGGTGCCGCCGAATCGCTTGCCCAGCTCGATCGCCTCGTTGAGGGTCACGCGATAGGGAATCTCCGGATTGTGCACGAGCTCCCACGCGCCGATGAGGAGGATCGCCCGCTCGACCGGGCTCACCTCGTCCCACTTGCGATCGGCGAGCGGCTCGAGATGGCCGCGCAGGCCGTCCACTTCGTTGATGGCGCCGCGCACCTCGGCCTCGAGGAATCCGCAGTCCGCCTCCTTGTAGCCCTCGAGCTCCGAGAGGTTCCTGAGCACCACGCCGGGCGCGTCTCCCGTGTAGATCCACTGGTACAGGCCCTGCATCGCCAGCTCGCGCGCCCGCCGCCTCGGTGAAACCCTCATGCGCCGATCGCCTTCAATGTGTTGGCCATCTCGACCGCCACGCGCGCGGCCTCCGCGCCCTTGGAGATGCGCGCCTTCGCCTGCTCGTCGCTCTCCGTGGTGATGATGCCGTTGGCCACCGGGACGCCGGTCCCGAGCTGCACGTCGAGGATGCCGCGCGCGCTCTCGTTGGATACCACGTCGAAGTGATAGGTCTCGCCGCGGATCACGGCCCCCAACGCGATGAGCGCGTCGTAGCGCCGGCCGAAGCCGCGCCGCTCGAGGGCGAGCGATTGCAGCACGACGGGAATCTCGAGCGCGCCCGGCACGCTCACCACGTCGATGTTCGCCGCGGGCACGCCGAGCTCCACGAGCTGCCTGTCGCACGCGGTGAGGAGCGCCTGCACGATCTCCTCGTTGAAGCGGCTCCAGACGATGCCGATGCGAAGGGCGCCGCCCTTGAGGTCCGGCTCGAGTGTCGTCACACCGCCGCCTTCACCGCGACCGCGTCTTCCGGCGACACGTACTCGACGACCTCGAGGCCGAAGCCTTCCATGCTCGGGATGCGCTTGGGACGCGCCAGCACGCGCATCCGGCCGACGCCCAGGTCGCGCAGGATCTGCGCCCCGATGCCGTGCAGCCGCGGATCCCACGGACGCGCCGCCCGCTTGGCACGGCCGCCTTCCTCGAGCCGCTCCAGGATGCCGTCGGCTTTCTCGGGCCCGCGCAAGAGGACGATCACGCCTTCCTTCTCGCGCGCCACGAGCCGCATCGCGTCCTGCACCGAGAAGGCGTGGCGCGAGGCGTCGAAATCGAAGAGGTCGAGCGAGACGAACGGCTCGTGCACGCGCACGAGCACCGGGTGCCCGGCCGACGGTTGGCCCTTCACCAGCGCGTAGTGCACCTCGTCCACGGTCTTGTCGTGGTACACGCAGAGCCGGAACGTCCCGTAGGGTGTCGCGACGTCGCGCTCGGCCACGCGCTCGACCAGCTTCTCGTTCACGCTGCGATGGCGAATGAGGTCGGCGATGGTGCCGATCCTGAGGCCGTGCCGGGCGCCGAACTCGATGAGCTCCGGCATGCGCGCCATGGAACCGTCGGGATTCATGATCTCGCAGATGACGGCCGCGGGCATGAGCCCCGCGGCCTGCGCCAGGTCGCAGCCCGCCTCGGTGTGGCCGGCGCGAACCAGCACGCCGCCCTTCTGCGCCATCACCGGGAAGATGTGGCCGGGCTGGACGATGTCCTCGGCCTTCGCGTGACGCGACGTCGCCGCGCGTACGGTGCGCGCGCGATCCGCCGCGGAGATGCCGGTCGTGATACCGGCCGCCGCCTCGATCGAGACCGTGAACGCGGTGCCCATGGGCGAGCGGTTGTCGCTCACCATGAGCGGCAGGTTCAGCTGGCGGCAGCGCTCCTCGGTGAGCGTGAGGCAGACGAGGCCGCGCGCGTGCATGGCCATGAAGTTGATCGCCTCGGGCGTCACGAAGTCGGCGGCGAGGACGAGGTCGCCCTCGTTCTCGCGGTCCTCGGCGTCGGCCAGGATGATCATGCGGCCCAGGCGGATCTCGTCGATGAGCTCCTGGGAAGGGCTGATGCGCATGGAAACCTCCGGAATGAGCCGCCTATTTTGCCATTTCCGGGGACCTGCGTTCCGTTAGCGGTTGCGAATCGTCACCAGCCGCGAAAGCCCGAAGAGGTTGACGGCCTTCACCTCGAGCACCTTCCAGTCGTGCGACAGCACGTGCTCCTCGAGGCTGAAGTCGGAGCGGAAACCGATGCGGTTCGCGAGCGGGCGCACCAGGCGCTCGAGGGACCACCAGAAGCGGCTGCCGCTGAAGTGGTTGAGCACGAAGAGGGTGCCGCCCCGCCCGCACACGCGGCGCGCTTCGGACACGAGACGCGCGGGCGTCGGCGTCACGGACAGCACGTAAGGCAGCGTCACCACATCGAACGACGCATCCGGGAAGGGCAGCCTCTCGCCATCGCTCAGCTCGAGGCGGATCGGCCGGCCGAGCGAGCGCGCCCGGCGCCGTGCCTTCGCGAGCATCGGTTCGGACACGTCGACGCCCGTGATCGCCATCGACGGTGGATAGAGCGGCAACGTGAGCCCGGTGCCCACTCCGATTTCGAGCAGTCGGGCGCCCTGTTCGCCGCACCGCGCGGCGACCGCCCTGGCGAGCGCCCGCCGCCCGGGATGCAGCACGAGCCCGAAAACCAGGTCGTAGACCGGCGCATAACGGCCATAGGCGCGCTCGACCTCGGTGAGGGTGGGCTCGTGCGCGAATGGCTCACGCGCGGCGGCGCCGGAACGGATCTGCGTGGCTTGGGCGGGGGTCGGCATGGCGTCACACCGTTCGACCGCGCATGCGCGCGGAGTTCTCGGTTCGAAGTGAAGGTCTGCAGGCTTTGGTGGCGAGCCGTGGACCTTTCGGACCAGCGCGGATCGGCGCGGTTCCGGGCGGCGCGCTCAGGCGGACAGCATGCGCTCGACGTAGCGCGCGATCATGTCCACCTCGAGGTTCACGCGACCGCGCGGCGCGAGGTTCCCGAGGGTCGTGACCGCCCGGGTGTGGGGGATCAGGTTCAGCTCGAAGCGCCCGTCGTCGGCCGCGTTGATGGTGAGGCTCACGCCGTCCACCGCGATCGAGCCCTTGCGCGCGATGTACTTGCCGAGGGCCGCCGGCGCCTGGATCACGACCCGCGCGCTGCCGCCCAGCTCCTCCATCTCGATCACGTGCCCCACGCCGTCGACATGGCCGCTCACGAGGTGGCCGCCGAGCCGGTCGGAGAGCCGCAACGATTTCTCGAGATTCACCTGGCGGCCCGGCTCCAGGCCGTGCGTCACCGCGAGCGTCGCGTGGGACGTATCGACCTCGAACGAATCCCCCGACGTGGCCACCACCGTATGGCAGACGCCCTGGATCGCGATCGAGTCGCCGATCGCCACGTCGTCCAGGCCGAAGCCCGGTGCATCGATGCGCAGCCGCAGGCCGTCGCCGAACGGCGTGGCCGCGCCGATGCGGCCCACGGCCGCGACGATTCCGGAAAACATCTCAGCTCCCCAGGCGCAGCGTCACGCGCAGGTCCTCGCCGACGCTGCGAACTTCGGCGATGCGCACGGCGATCGCATCCTGCAGGCGCTCGAGTCCCGGCAGGGCGAAGAGGCCCTGCGCGGAATCGCCCAGGATGCGCGGGGCGAGATAAAGGACGATCTCGTCGATCACGCCGGCGGCGATGAGCGAGCCGTTGAGCCGGGCGCCCGTCTCGACCGTGACCTCGTTGAAGCCGCGCTCGCCCAGCATGCGCGCGACCGCCGCGAGGTCGGTCTTGCCGGGCTTCGCCGCGTCGTGCGGCACGGCGATCACCTCGGCGCCGGCGCGCTCGAGAGCCGCGCGGCGCGCGCCATCGTCGCTCGTGGTGAAGATGAGCGCGCCCCCGCCGTGGAGGATGCGCGCATGGGCCTTCATCTCGAGGCGGCTGTCGATCACGGCGCGGCGCGGCTGGCGCTCGCACGGCACGTCGCGGACGGTGAGCCGCGGATCGTCGTGCATGACGGTGCCGATGCCGGTCAGCATCGCGCACGAACGCGCGCGCAGCGCATGCACGTCGCGGCGCGCGGCCTCGCCGGTGATCCATTGGCTTTCGCCGCTCGCCATGGCCGTGCGGCCGTCGATCGATGCGGCGGCCTTGATGCGCATCCACGGGCGGCCGCGCGTGACGCGCGAGAGGAATCCGCGATGCACCTCGCGCGCCTGCGCTTCCATGAGCCCGGTCTCGGCCGCGATGCCGGCCGCGCGCAGGCGCTCGAGACCGCGGCCGTTCACCTGCGGGACGGGATCCTGGAGCGCCGCCACGACGCGCGCGACGCGTGCCTCCACCAGCTTGTCGGCGCAGGGCCCGGTGCGGCCCTGGTGCGCACAGGGCTCGAGCGTCACGTACACGGTGGCGCCTTGCGCGCTTTCGGTGGCATTGGCAAGGGCGACGATCTCGGCGTGGGGCTCGCCCGCGCGGGCATGCCAGCCCTCGCCGATGATGCGGCCGTCCTTGGCCAGCACGCAGCCCACGTTCGGATTCGGCGTCGAGGTGTCGCGGCCGCGCCCGGTGAGCACCAGGGCCCGCGCCATGAAGGCGTGGTCGGCCGCGCTGAAGCTCACTTCTCCTTGACTTCCCGCACTTCCCGGATGGCGTCGCGGAAGTCCTCGACGTCGGAGAAGCTCTTGTAGACCGAGGCGAAGCGGATGTAGGCGACCTTGTCGAGCTTGCGCAGCTCCTCCATCACCATCTCGCCCAGGCGCCGCGAGTCGATCTCGCGCTCGCCCAACGACAGCATCTTCTGCTCGATGCGCGTGATCGCCGCGTCCACGAGCTCCGTCGTAACCGGCCGCTTGTGCAGCGCGCGCTGGAAGCCGGTGCGCAGCTTCGCCGTCGAGAAATCCTCGCGCTCGCCGTTGGTCTTCACGATCTGCGGCATGCGCAGCTCCGCCGTCTCGTAGGTCGTGAAGCGCTTGCTGCAAACCTGGCAGCGGCGTCGCCGCCGGATGGAATCGCCCTCCTCGCTCACGCGCGAGTCGATCACCTGAGTGTCCTCGGCGCCGCAGAAGGGGCACTTCATCGCGCGGCCCTAGGAGAGCCCGTAGCTCTTGCGCATCGCCGGGCCGTACACCGGGAACTTGGCGCAGAGCGTCATGACGTTCTTCTTCACCTCGGCCAGCGCCGCCTCGTCCTGCGGTGCCTCGAGGGCATCGGCGACATAGTTCGCGACCCGCTTGGCCTCGGCGGAGCCGAAGCCGCGCGTCGTCATCGCGGGCGAGCCCACGCGGATGCCGCTCGTCACGAAGGGCTTCTCGGGGTCGTTGGGAATCGCGTTCTTGTTGACGGTGATGTGCGCGCGTCCCAGCGCCGCCTCGGCGTCCTTGCCGGTGATCTTCTTCGCACGCAGGTCCACCAGCATGAGGTGGCTCTCCGTGCGGCCCGACACGATGCGCAGCCCGCGCTGGGTGAGCGTCTCCGCCATCACGCGCGCGTTGTCGAGCACCTGCTGCTGGTAATGCTTGAAGGAAGGATGCAGCGCCTCCTGGAAGGCGACCGCCTTGGCGGCGATCACGTGCATAAGCGGTCCGCCCTGCAGCGACGGGAAGATGGACGAGTTGAGCGCCTTCTCGTGTTCGGCCCGCGCCAGCACGATGCCGCCGCGCGGCCCGCGCAGGGTCTTGTGCGTGGTGCTGGTCACGAAATCGGCGACGCCGACCGGCGTGGGATAGAGCCCGACCGCGATCATCCCCGCGTAGTGCGCCATGTCCACCATCAGCATCGCGCCCACCTCGTCGGCGATCTCGCGGAACTTCTTCCAGTCCGCGCGCAATGCGTAGGCCGAGGCGCCCGCCACGATCATGCGCGGCCTGTGCTCGGCTGCCAGCGACCGCACCTGGTCGTAGTCGATCTCCTCCTTCGCGTTGAGCCCGTAGGCCACGGCGTGGAAGAGCTTGCCGGAGAGGTTCACCGAAGCGCCGTGGGTCAGGTGGCCACCGTGCGCGAGGGACATGCCGAGGATCGTGTCGCCGGGCTTCAGCATCGCGAAGTAGACGGCCTGGTTGGCCTGCGAGCCCGAGTGCGGCTGGACGTTCGCGTACTCGGCGCCGAAGAGCTTCTTCACGCGATCGATCGCGAGCTGCTCGGCAATGTCGACGAACTCGCACCCGCCGTAGTAGCGCTTGCCCGGATAACCCTCCGCGTACTTGTTGGTGAGCACGCTGCCCTGGGCGGCGAGGACCGCGGGGCTCGCGTAGTTTTCCGAGGCGATGAGCTCGATGCCCTCCTCCTGGCGCCGCAGCTCCGATTGCATGGCGCCCCAGAGGGCGGGATCGACGGAGGCGAGGGACTGCGAATCGGGGAACATGGGAGCCTGGAGGCGCGGTGGAGGGAAATTCTACCATCGCGTGTCGCGCCGGCTCCCCGCCTCACGCGCCGGTTTTCTCGCTCACCCCCTCGAAGCGGTTCACGATGGCGCCGTTCTCGAGCACCGCCAGGTACGGAACCCCCAGCGCGTCCAGCCACGCGAGACCCTCGTCGCGGCCCTTGAGCATCGCGATCGTGGTGGCGCTCCCCGCCACGAGGCAGGTCGCGGCGTGGACCGTGACGGACTGGAAGCCACGGACCGAGCGCCCGGTGCGCGGATCGAGGATGTGGCAATGGCGCACGCCGTCCACCTCGAGGAAGCGCTCGTAGTCGCCGCTCGTCGCGATCGCGCCCGAGGCGACGGGGATCGAAGCCACGGTCATGCGGGCCTTGCGGGGATGCACCACGCCGACGCTCCACGGCCGGCCGCCGGGCTGCGCGCCGACGATCGCGAGATCGCCCGCCAGGTTCACCATTGCCGAGCGCGCGCCCGCTTCGGCGAGCACGCACGCGGCGCGATCGACCGCGTACTCCTTGCCGAAGCCGCCGAAGTCGAGCTCCATGCCGGCGCGCGCGAGCCGCACCCTGGTGCCCTCGATCTCGACCGCCTTCCAGTCGACCAGCGGCAAGAGGGGTTCCAGCTCGGCCCGCGACGGGACGCGGCCCGAATCGAAACGCCACGCGCGCCGCAGGACGCCCGAGGTCGCATCGAAGAGCCCACCGCTATGCTGGTGACACGTCGCCGCGTAGTGGAGCAGCTCGAGGGTCTCGGCGTCCACCTCGACGGCGGCGCCGCCGGCCGCCGCGTTGATGCGGCTCACGACGCTGTCCGGCCGATAGCGCGAATACTTGGCCTCGACGCGGGCGACCTCGGCGATCGCGCGCGACGCGTACTCGGCCGCGCGCTCCGCATTCGCCGCATGGACATGCACCTCGTTTTCCGCGGCCATCGCGTGGAAGCGATAGCGGTGGAGCGCCATGGCAACCCTAGAAGGGGTGTGTGATGCTCAAGATGCCATAGACCGCGCGCAGCGTCTCGAACTCGGGGCTGCCGGAGCCGCCGAGCCGGAGGGACGCGGCGTCGTGCACATAGCCGATCGTGCCCTCGAGGACGAGTCCCTGGAGGCGCACGCTCGCCCGCAATGACGGCGAAAGTCCGCCGAATGCCGCGAGCCGCTGGTCGCTCGAGATGAGCCGCGGCGCTGTCTGCGGGATCACGGGCGAATAGAAATCCGCGGCCGCCTGCGTGTAGTAGCGCAACGCGGGCCGCAGCGACCAACGCTCGCCGAGTTGCTGCTCCCACGCGACCTCGAGCGTGTGCGCGCGCACCCCCCAGTCGTCGGTGAAGTAGCGATAGTCGGCCTGGAGCGTGCCCTGCTGCTGCGCGAAGTGGCGGCGATAGCGGGTGAGCCACGCGAACGAGCGCCGATGGTCCGGGCGGAGGTCCGGCAGCAAGGCGGGCAGCTCCTCGCCCGGATAGAACGTGAGCGTGAACTTGTAGGGATCGTTGTACCAGCCGCGGCCATCGGAGTATGCGAGCGACGACTGGACGAGGGAGACGGGCGAGAGGACCTGCGTCACGCCCGCAAGCCACTGGTCGGTCGTCCGCGGCTGGTCGAGGCTCGGGTCGATCGCGGAGCCGACATGGTCGTTCGCGCGGCCGTATCCGAGCGTCACCGTCGTGTTGCGATCGTTGAAGTCCTCGCGCGCCTCGACGCCGCCCGCCTTCGAATGGTAGTCGTGCTCGTTGGATACCGCGGCCGACGCGCTGATGACGAGGTCGCCGAAGCGCCGCCCGACCTTGGCATCGCCCGCATGGCGCCGCTCGTGCACGGATGCTCCCGTCAGCACCTGGACCGGGCGCCCGCTCACGTTGGTCACGAATTGCGGCGATGCGCCGGTGAGGATGTCGCCGACGGCGCTCGCCTCCACCTCCCAAACGTCATCGATGACGGCGTGCCCGAAGAGGATCGGCTCCGTCGCCTTCATGAGGCCGCGCTCCTTGTAGCCGAGGATCGAGGCGCCCATCTCGCCCACGACCGCGGCGCCGGCGCGCGGCGCGAAGGCGAGGATCGGCAGCGCCAGCGCCGCGCCCATCAAAGCGGCGAGCGTATCGCCGCGCTCAGTTGCAGCCACAGCCGCCTCCGCCAACCGAGGCGCCGCCGCTCGCGGCCTCCTTCGAGGGATGGATCTTCTCCAGGGCGCGCGCGGTGCCGAGGCCCGCGTCGAGCGCCATGTCGGGGCGCGCGAGATACCCGCGATCGTAGGGTGCGACGTGCACGCATCCGCCGAGCAACAGGAAGGCGATCCAGGTGCGCTTCACCGGGTTTCGTCCAGCAGCGAAAGGATCTCGCGCTCGAGCGCCGCCCCGCTCTCCGCCGTGAAACCGCGATGCACGAAACGCACGACGCCGTGCCGGTCCGCGAGGTAACCGCTCGGCATGGCCTTCACGTCGAAGGCGTGGGCGAGCGCATCTCCCGCGTCCTGCACGAGCGTGAAGTCCACGGGCACGGTGCGCAGGAAGCGGTGCGCATCGGCGACCGAGACATCCTTGTTCACCCCGATCACGCGCAAGCCGCGCGCACCGTAGCGTTGCTGCAACGATTGCAGGAGCGGCATCGACTGGCGGCAGGGAGCGCACCACGATGCCCAGAAGTCCACGTAGACGACGGAGCCTTTCGTGTCGCCGAACGCGACCTTGTGCGCCGGATCGCCCAGCGCCGGCGCGGAGAGCGGCGGCAGCGGCGCGCCGCTCTCGAGGGCCCATGCGCCGCCGCTGGCGAAGACGAGCAGGAAGGCGAGCGCGCGCATCAGAAGGGCTGCCGCGAGATGGGCTTCGACACCGCCACGCCGTTCACGGTGAACGCAAGCGTCCCGTGCGACGAATCGGAGAATGCGAGCTCGGCCGTGCCGACCTGCACCACGCTCACTTTCGCGGGATCGAACGATCCGTTGAAGGCCGGCCCGGTCACGCGGTACCAGTTGCCCGTGAAGGTCGTGGCCGATGTCCACGTGCCGCCCGGCAGCACGTACCAGAACGGTTTGCCGCGCGCATCGTACGTGTACATGACGCCGAAGATCTGGTGCGTCGGGTGCTGCATGATGTTGAAGCCCCATCCAGACTCGCCGTCGCCGCCCCACCAGAGATCGGTGTAGTCGAGCGCGGGCACGGGCGGCGGCGCGGGTGGTGGATCCGGCGGAGGCGGCGGAGGTGGTGGTGGTGGCGGCGGTGGCGGTGGCGGCGGTGCCGTGAGGCTGCCGATGTAGGCCGCGATGTCCGTGAGCTGCGCGAAGGTGAGGAAGTTGAGCGTCCCCATCTGCGGGATCAGCCCGTTGATCGCGCTCTGGATGAGCGTCGGGTTGTTCGCCGCGAGCAGCGGACCGACGCCCGGGGCCGGAGGCAGGCCATGGCAGACCGCGCAATAGGTCTGGTAGAGGGTATGCCCGCGTCCCGCGTCCTGGGCGAGGGCGGAAGGCGCGAGGACGAGGCCGGCGACGATCAGCAGGGACGCACGCATGCCCCGTCAACACCGCTTCCCGACGGCGTATTCCCGCGACCGTTTGTGCCTATAATCCGGCCACAACAGGCGCTCAGGGGCGGACCTTGCGGGCACTCCGGAAAATCTCGGCGCTCATCGACGCGCTGAACGACCACGTCGGGCGCCTCGTCTACTGGCTGGTCCTCGCCATGGTGCTCATCAGCGCCGGCAACGCCATCATCCGCAAGGTCTTCAGCATGAGCTCCAATGCCTGGCTGGAGCTCCAGTGGTACCTCTTCTCCGCCGTGTTCCTGCTGGCCGCGGGCTACACGCTGCTGCGCAACGAGCACGTGCGCATCGACATCATCGTGGGCCGCCTGAGCGCGCGCACGCAGGCGTGGATCGAGATCTTCGGCACGGTCTTCTTCCTGCTGCCGATGGCGATCCTCATCGGCTGGCTCTCGTGGCCGTACTTCGTGCGCGGCTACACCGAGAACGAGATCTCGGGCAGCGCGGGCGGCCTCACCCTGTGGCCCGCGCGGCTGCTGTTGCCCGTGGGCTTCCTGCTGCTCACGCTGCAGGGCATCTCGGAGCTCATCAAGCGCATCGCGTTCCTCGCCAATGCGGGTCCGGATCCGGTCCAGCGCCACGACCTCAACGCCGAGGCGAAGCTCGCCGAGGAGATCCGCCGCATGGCCGAGGGGAACAGCTGATGGATTTCCTCGCGGCCAACATGGCGCCGATCATGTTCGGCGCGCTGATCGTCTTCCTCCTCGTCGGCTATCCGGTCGCCTTCGCGCTCGCGGCGAACGGCATCTTCTTCGGCCTCCTCGGCATCAAGCTGGGCCTGCTCCAGCCGGCGCTCTTCCAGGCGCTGCCCGAGCGCATGTGGGGCGTGATGTCGAACGAGACGCTGCTCGCGGTGCCGTTCTTCACCTTCATGGGGCTGATCCTCGAGCGAAGCGGCATGGCCGAGGACCTGCTCGATACCATCGGGCAGCTCTTCGGCCCGGTGCGCGGCGGCCTCGCCTTCGCGGTGATCTTCGTGGGCGCGCTGCTCGCGGCGACGACCGGCGTCGTGGCGGCCTCCGTGATCTCGATGGGCCTCATCTCGCTGCCCATCATGCTGCGCTACGGATATGACCGGCGCTTCGCCACGGGGGTGATCGCCGCGTCGGGCACGCTCGCGCAGATCATTCCGCCCTCCCTCGTGCTCATCATCATGGCGGACCAGCTCGGCCGCTCCGTGGGCGACATGTATGCCGGCGCCTTCATCCCCGGCATCGCGCTCGCCGGGCTCTACGCGCTCTATGCGGTCGGCGTGGCCGTCGCGAAACCCGCATGGGCCCCCGCATTGCCGCCGGAAGCGCGCAAGCTGCAGGAGCCGAACGGATCGAGCGGCATGCCCTCGTTCGTGGTGATCGTGGTCCTCTCCGTCATCGCCGCCATCGCCTTCGACCGGCTGTACTACGTGCCCAAGTACGTGGACGCGGCGCTCGACGAGCGCCTCGTGGTCGCGGCCGCCGCGGGTTCGGGCTTCGCGCTCGCGGTGGCGTTCCTCGATCGCCTGTTCAAGCTGGGCCTGCTCTCGCGCCTCGCGCAGCAGGTGGTCTTCGTGCTGATCCCGCCGCTGGCACTCATCTTCCTCGTGCTCGGCACGATCTTCCTCGGCTGGGCCACGCCGACCGAGGGCGGCGCCATGGGAGCGACCGGCGCGCTGGTCATGGCGCTCGCGCGCCG
>DASRRY010000003.1:0-71349 GCA_035656735.1 Usitatibacter sp.
GTCGAGCTCCGCGCCGTGGCGCATCTTCAACATCGGCAACAACCAGCGCGTCGAGCTGATGCGCTACATCCACGCGATCGAAGCCGCCACGGGCAAGACGGCGAAGCTCGAGCTGCTGCCGATGCAGGCGGGCGACGTACTCGCGACCGAGGCCGACACCTCCGCGCTCGAGCGGGTCACGGGATTCAGGCCGGCGACACCGGTCGAAGAAGGGGTCAGGCGCTTCGTCGATTGGTACCGCGATTTCTACCGCGTGTAGCCGGCGGCGCCCGCGAAGAGGCGGGAAACGCCTTTGTTTTTGTTGGCTTTCCATGCTAAAATCGCGTGCTTTCCCGGACACTCCCTTGCTGCATTGCGTGGCGCCATGCAAGCAGCTCTAACCCACAAGGAGGCTTCAACTTGCGCCATTACGAGATCGTTTTCATCGTCCACCCCGATCAGAGCGAGCAAGTGCCCGCGATGATCGAGCGGTACCGCAACACCATCACGCAGGGCAACGGCAAGGTCCATCGCATCGAGGATTGGGGCCGCCGCCAGCTCGCATATCCCATCCAGAAGGTGTTCAAGGCGCACTACGTGCTGATGAACATCGAGGTCGAGCCGCTGACGCTGGATGAGCTCGAGAATGCCTTCAAGTTCAACGATGCGGTCCTGCGCCACCTCACCGTCGCCAAGAGCGAGGCCGAAACCGGCCCCTCCCCGATGATGAAGGAGGAGAAGTCGCGCAACGTGACCGATGGTCCCGCCGGGGACAAACCCGCCGATCGCGAAGGCAGCGCTCCCGCGCAGCCTGCGGCGGCCTGAACTAGAGGAATAGAGAGACATGGCACCTCCCTCCAGGGGCCGCGGCAAAGGCCGCGGCGGCAAGTTCACCAAGGGCAAGGATGGGCGCAACCAGAACCGCGGCCTCTTCCGTCGCCGCAAGTTCTGCCGCTTCACCGCCGAGAAGGTGAAGGAAGTCGACTACAAGGACATCGCCGTCCTGAAGGACTTCGTGAACGAGAACGGCAAGATCATCCCGGCGCGCATCACCGGCACCAAGGCGCGTTACCAGCGCCAGCTGGGCGTGGCGATCAAGCGCGCCCGCTTCCTGGCCCTGCTGCACTTCACCGACCTGCACTGAGGCCTAGAACATGCAAGTGATCCTCATGGAAAAGATGGTGAACCTCGGCGGCCTGGGCGACGTGGTGAAGGTGAAGGACGGGTTCGCCCGCAACTTCCTCATCCCGCAGGGCAAGGCGAAGCGCGCCACCGAAGCCAACCTCAAGGAGTTCGAGACCCGCCGCACGGAGCTCGAGCGCAAGGCCAACGAGCACCTCACCTCCGCGCAGGAGAAGGGCGCGAAGCTCGAAGGCATCAAGGTCGACATCGCGCAGAAGGCGGGCGTGGACGGCCGGTTGTTCGGCTCGGTCACGAATGCCGACATCGCGGAGTCGCTCACCAAGGAAACCGGCATCGCGGTGAAGAAGGCCGAAGTCCGCATGCCCACAGGACCCCTCAAGCACATCGGCGAGTTCCCGATCACCGTCCAACTCCACACGGACGTTCTGGCGAACATCACCGTCCACGTCGTTCCGGAAGCTTAAAGGCTGCACTTCCCCGGCGCCCGCCTCAGCGGGATTCAGCCGGGGACCTCTTGGCAAGGCCGCTCCCTCACGGGGCGGCCTTTTTGTTTTAGAAGCCCGTACGGCACGCGCTGTTCCGTCTCGCATCGCATTACGAACCTCAATGGATCGAATGCGCGGTGCACCAAGGGCTAAGCACAACTCCTTCGGACTCGCAACGGCTTTAGATACATTAGTTATCTTGACCGATTGCAATCTAATAACTTATGTTTGCGTTGCTCGGCGCGCAAAACCCTAAGCGCGGCGAGTCCTTCAAGAACTACTAGGACTGCCGGTGACTCTTCGCCCCTTTTTCGTTGTCCTCCTCGCGCTCCTTTCGAATTCAGTTGTCGCCGCAGAAGATGTCACCAATTACGCCGAGCCTGGACTTACGCCCGGTCGTGAGTACGTACATGAGCAATTCGCGGAGCACATTGATCCTTTCACTGGAAACCTCACGCTGCAGCATGTCGATCTGAGAATTCCCGGTAGCGCGGGGTTCGATCTGCGAATCAGGCGGACATATAACGCGAACGCCGCGGCCGCGACGCCTCAATCGCCATTCGGAAGAGGATGGGACATTCATTTCGGCCGCATCGTGCATACCTCGGGCCACTTGAATGAGGTTTGCTCGAATGCCGTAGCCGGCAGCATGATCCTGGAGCTGCCCGACGGATCGAGGGAGACGTTGCACAAGTCGAATGGCGTTGCCGGCACGGCGTCTGGCTCGGACTACCTGACGACGTCATTCTGGAAAGGTCAGTGCGATTCAGGCGGTGGAGTAATCGTGTATTCGCCCGACGGCACGCGCTATGACATGACCGTCGCCGACGCTCCGTACTGGCACGCAAGCCGGATTACTGACCGTTTCGGCAACTACATATCGATCAGTTATGTAGCAACTACCGCCCTGACTCTCTCGTCGGAGAGAACGGTATCGTATGGCGGCCCGGCTCAGAGGAAAGCGGCCCCCGTATAGACATTCCAGCAAACGGGAGCAAGCCGGCCGAGACGCTGCACTACCCGCCAGAATGAAAGTGCTCAAGTTCGAAATTCACATGGAGCCTAGCTATCTCGAGGGGCTATTAACCCGTCGTATCACGGGCGTTGTGGTTAACACCTTGCCTCACGGTGCTCCCTACAAGCTCACGCTTCTTGCCGGAAAGGAAGGCGCCCTCGAAATCACGTCCCGCTCCGAGATCGTGAGTGAAAGACGAGAGATCGGATTACTGACATTTCGATGCACCTCTATAGCGGCTAAGGGCGCTGTAGAAATTAGAACCTCGTTTTGCCCGACAACGGCGAACAAGTTGATTTTCCGCGACCGCGACGTATATGCGGAGTCCGGAGTTGAACTTGTAGACGAAGCGGGCACGTGTCGCTACATCGTAGCGGGTGCTCAGCCCATGACGATTGCAACTAATTTTTCCGATAGCGCCAGGTTCTGGGAGCCCGAGTACCAAATTGAGGAATACGAGCGCATGCCGTTGCTGTCTGGCCATCAAGGCGATTAACGAGTGTAAGGCATTGTTCAACGTCGGGCGAGCGGCCTCTACGCGGGCTGGCAGGCATCATCGTGCGACGACGACGCTCTCGTTGCGAACCAACCCCATTCCAACTCTGCTTCTGTGGAACTTCGGTAAGGAGCGAAGGCGCTATTGAATTGAGGTTCCACTCGAGAGCAATCGGGGGCAAACACCTTGGCTAGGGACAATCGTCCACGCGACGAGATAACTGTTGTGCTCGGTGACGAGTACGATGAATCGTTGCGAGATACCGTGAGGAACGTGGTCAGTCAATTGAACGGGAAGACGCTGGACAAGAACTGGACGGTTGGCGGCTCCCAAGAGATCGAATACTGGGATGTTGTGATTGAGGGTCAAAAGGTTCACATCGAGGCAGAAACTTACGTTGGCTTGTCATTAACAGGGCCAGAACTACTCGTGCACAAAATGGAGGCTCTGATTCACGCGCTTGGGCAATGACGTGCGTAATCTGGGATGCCCCGTTCGCTATGGCGGATCGAATGCCACCGCATCGTTGAACGGCGCAAGCGGCGTCTACGCGAGCGGGGCAGGAACTATCGTGCGCCTGCACAACGTGGTCTTCACGGACAATTTCCAGTATGGCGTCAACGCGCTCGCCGGCGTGACGACGCTCTCGTCGGGCACCAACCGCGTTGCGGGCAACGCCTCGGGTGACCTCTCTTCGACGACGAGCCTGCAGACTTGGGCCGGTAACTAAGGACGGTGATTCGCATGCGTTGCCTTTGGCGCTTTTGCATCCTGCTGGGCGTGCTGGTCGGGCTCGAGGCCTCGGCCTCGACGACCACGTACTTCCACAACGATCTCACCGGGTCGCCGCTTGCGGCCACCGACTCGAACGGGCACGTGCTCTGGCGCGAAAGCTACCGGCCATACGGCGAGCGCCTGGTGAACTCCGCCTCCGCCAAAGGCAACGACGTGTGGTTCACCAGCCGTCGGCAGGACGCCGAGACCGGGCTCGTCTACATGGGGGCACGCTACTACGACCCGGTGGCGGGGCGGTTTGCGTCGATTGATCCGAAGCCGTTCGACGCGACGAACGCTCTTTCATTTGGCCGCTATACATACGGGAACGACAATCCGTACAAATATGTCGACCCGGACGGGCGCCAAGCGCAGACGGTGATAATCGTTGGAGGCGTGCTTCTGATTGGCGGGACAGTTTACTTTGCGACGAGTGGGCCCGAGCGACAAGCCCAAACGCGGAAATTGGTGTCGGACCTCGGTACGGCGGTCGCAAACCTATTACATAGCGAGAGCACGCCATCTGAAAACTCCGACACAGGCGGAACTCAGAAAGAACCGGGCAAGAACAGTGGTGAAGGCCCCGGCGAGCGCCAGCCTGACAGTGCGCCGAACCCAAGAGAGTTTGAGGACCCGAAGAACATACCGAGTGGTTGGGAGTGGCGCGGAAAGGGGCAGCCGGGAAGCCGCGAGGGCGCCTACCATAACCCGGATACTGGCGAATCCATGCATGATGATCGCACGCATCCGGCGGGCAAACCGCCACACTGGACGTACACCGATCCAAAAGGAACTCGGTGGGACAATTTTGGTGATGGTTGGAAGTCGCAATAATCAATGCCTCTCGCCTCAACTGTTCCGGTGGATCTCTCTAGTCATCAAGACTGGGCCGACCATGTCAGCGATAGATTTTCCGCTGCAATCGAAATCGGTTTGTACGACGCGCACACCAAATTGGTGAACAGCTCGGCAATTACTTTCCTTCCGCTGACCTTGACATCTCCAGACGGATTGCCGAATCCAAACTGCGCCCTAAGGCAGATATGCGGCGACAAGCTTCCGGCGCATGGATGGATTCCACGACATGATCTGTTCTCGCCGGTGGCCGAATGGCTAAAGGACAGGTATGCCGACGGATGCATGTTGTGTGAGGCAGGCTACTCGCGGATTGGCGACGCGATTCTCAAAACACGCGCCCATGTCATCCATGCGGGTCGACCCTTTCTTATGCTGAGTTTAGTAGATGCGCAGTCTGATACTGTTGCGACCGTCTTGCGATGGGGCCGCGGCTCAAGGCTGCTTGGCGCCTGCATCTCAAGTCGATGCCCCGCTGATATGTCGCCGGGTCTTCCGCTGCACAACGGATTGTTTTTGTGCGACGCGTTGGATGGAGATTCCATAGTGGCGGTAGAGGTATGCGCAAAGCATTAGGGCCTCAGGTGGAGCGCAACACGGCGCTCATCGACGATTCACGAAACGGCACGCGGCATCGTGCGCCTGCACAACGTAACCCTCACGGACAATTTCCAGTATGGCGTCAACGCGCTCGCCGGCGTGACGACGCTCTCGTCGGGCACCAACCGCATTGCCGGCAACGCCTCGGGCGACCTGTCTTCGACGACGAGCCTGCAGACCTGGGCCGGTAACTAAGGACGGTGATTCGCATGCGTTGCCTTTGGCGCTTTTGCATCCTGCTGGGCTTACTGGTCGGGCTCGAGGCCTCGGCCTCGACGACCACGTACTTCCACAACGATCTCACCGGGTCGCCGCTCGCGGCCACCGACTCGAGCGGGCACGTGCTCTGGCGGGAAAGCTACCGGCCGTACGGCGAGCGCCTGGTGAACTCCGCCTCCGCCAAAGGTAACGACGTGTGGTTCACCAGCCGTCGACAGGACATCGAGACCGGGCTGGTATATATGGGAGCACGGTACTACGACCCGGTGGCCGGACGGTTTGCGTCAATTGACCCGAAGGGGTTCGATGAGGCGACGGCGCAGAGCTTCAATCGCTATGCGTATGCAAACGATAATCCAGGTCGGTATTCCGATCCAGATGGTCGCTGGGCGCAACTGATAGTCTGGGCGGCCAGGGCGACGGGCGCGGGGTACGCAGCAGGTGTGTTGGCTGACGCCGCGAGCCAGTTGGCGTCCTTGGGCAGCGTGGACTGGTCGATAGCGATGACGTCCAGCGCGGCCAGGGCTGGAGCAGAGTCAGGTCTGTTCTCCCTGGCGCCAGGGCCATCACTCGGTCTCACAGTGCGCTCGGTCGAGGAAGCTGCAATTGCCGAAGGTAGGGCTTCGGCTTACATTGACAGCACGGAGGGACGAAGCGTACCCAACCGAACCACTAATATTTCTCGCGACGATTTCGAAAAGAACCTAACGGAGGCCGGTTGGGAAAAGTCGGTCAGCAAGGACGGTCAAGCTGCGGTATTCCAAAAGGACGGTGCCAAGTATTCTCTTCGCGATTTCTCAAATGAAGGTAGCAAGACCGCCGAATACACCAAATTCGGTAACCGCAAGCCGGACCTAAAAATCCGACTTGGCGAATGAGGCTGGAATGTCGTTCGTCACGAACAAGGAAGAATTTGATTTAATTTCATCCTTCCATGCGCGCGTGGTGCGCCGGAAGGAGCGGCTTCCGCGACAGGTCTTTCTCCTACCGGCCGCAACCTACCGCTTCATTGAGTTCGGAAGGATTAACAGCCCCGAGGCTTGGGCACTGTTGTGCGACCTGAGCGTTTCCGCGCTCGACGATTCGTTCTCGATGATTTGTGAGGAGCCCGATCCGGTCGATTACTATCATGCGAACTTTGAACTGTTTGCTGGATTGTCTTACCCGATAAGCTCGTCTTATGATGAGTTTCTCGACGACTTAAACGTCATTCCTGATAATTCGATCGCCGACGCTTTGATCCACAGAATGGACGTATTTTCGTGCACCTCTCCGGCTGGCAAGTGGGCCGGTTGGGGCGAGCGGTCGCTAGATGTTGTCGTTGTAGCACTCGCACAAAGCCTTGAAGGTGTGCTTGAGCGGCATGGAACGCTTTTTGTCCATGCCGCTGATGCTCTCCGCGGCCTGATTGCAGCAAGTTTTCGCGGCGGGAATGTACCGGCTGCGTTTGAATTGGAGTTTGATCGCAACTATGGAGCGATTTCGTGAACATTCTGCGAAATTGTGAAGCACTCCGAACGCGCCATCTACCGAGTTTTATTAGGGTTAGGGTGCCGAGTCGATCCGCGGTTCATCCGCAAGCTCGACCAGCTGCGCTCGCTCGGATGCACAACGGATGTTTTTTGTGCAACCCGTTGAATGGAGATTCCATAGCGGCGGTAGAGGTATGCGCAAAGCATCAGGGCCTCAGGTGGAGCGCAACACGGCGCTCATCGACGATTCACGAAACGGCACGCGGCATCGTGCGCCTGCACAACGTCGTCCTCACGGACAATTTCCAGTATGGCGTCAACGCGCTCGCCGGCGTGACGACGCTCTCGTCGGGCACCAACCGCATTGCGGGCAACGCCTCGGGCGACCTGTCTTCGACGACGAGCCTGCAGAGCTGGGCCGGTAACTAAGGACGGTGATTCGCATGCGTTGCCTTTGGCGCTTTTGCATCCTGCTGGGCTTACTGGTCGGGCTCGAGGCCTCGGCCTCGACGACCACGTACTTCCACAACGATCTCACCGGGTCGCCGCTTGCGGCCTCCGACTCGAGCGGGCACGTGCTCTGGCGGGAAAGCTATCGGCCGTACGGCGAGCGCCTGGTGAACTCCGCCTCGGCCAAAGGCAACGACGTGTGGTTCACCAGCCGTCGGCAGGACGCCGAGACCGGGCTTGTCTACATGGGGGCACGGTACTACGACCCGGTGGCGGGGCGGTTTGCGTCGATTGATCCGAAGGCATTCGACGAGTCCAGCGCCCATAGCTTCAATCGCTATGCTTACGCGAACAATAACCCATATGCGTATTTCGATCCGGATGGTAGAGAGCCTGGAAACCTATACCAACGTGGATATGTGCCACCGACGCCGCAGATTTTCCCGGAGCCCGGTCTTATCCACCCCATTCCGGAGGCCGTTCTTGTACCGGGAATCGCGCGGCTGATTTCGAACGTCGCGACGTCGAACGATGGAAGGCTACCGAACGACCGGACCGCATTTGTGTGTCGAGGCGGGACTTGTACTGCCGATCGCTTCACAGAGGGATCCGGTGTAACCGTCGATGCTTCTGGAAAGCTCAATGGGGTTTCTGTAAATAGCGGAGCCGGAAAGTCAGTTGAGGAGCTAACGGCCGGGATCCGAAACAAGCAGGTCGGGGTGACAACGGTTGGTAAGGTCGAACAGGCAGGCGGAAGTGTAGTGCCAGCACCCACGCCCAATAATCCCAGTCACTGCATACTATGCGGGATTAGTGCAAAGGATGCCGAGCGCCTGTTCACGCCAACGGTCAGGAATCCGAACATACCATGATCGATAAGACGCCTCTTAGTGCCGAAGATTTGATTTCGATAGCGGCGCGCGAAAGCGCCGCAACTCCCGGACCGTGGAAGTCTATGATTGAAGGTCGTGACCATGAGAGCGGATCGAGCTTCATCATGACCGGCGCTACGGGGCACCGCGGCCCTGACATTGAGCTGCATGGTGCAACCGCTGCGGATTACGACTTTATCGCGGCGTGCCGACAAGATGTACCGCGCCTACTCGCCGAAATTCAGCGGTTAAGAACGCGACTTAAGGACGAGTTTTGACGGTGACGCAACTGGTCCGAACTGTCGCAGTCGGGGGCAACGCCTCGGGCAACCTGTCCTCGACGACGAGCCTGCAGACCTGGGCCGGTAACTAAGGACGGTAATTCACATGCGTTGCCTTTGGCGCTTTTGCGTCCTGCTGACTGTACTGGTCGGACTTGAGGCATCGGCCTCGACGACCACGTACTTCCACAACGATCTCACCGGGTCGCCGCTTGCGGCCACCGACTCGGGCGGGCACGTGCTCTGGCGCGAAAGCTACCGGCCGTACGGCGAGCGGCTTGTGAACTCCGCCTCCGCCAAAGGCAACAACGTGTGGTTCACCAGCCGTCGGCAGGACGTCGAGACAGGCTTCGTGTACATGGGGGCGCGCTACTACGACCCCGTCGCGGGGCGGTTTGCGTCGGTCGATCCAAAGGGGGTCGACGAGGCGGATGCGCTGTCGTTCGGGCGGTACACGTACGCCAATGACAACCCGTACAAGTACGTCGACCCAAATGGTCGCTCTGCATGGTTGCTCGAGGCAATCGGTGTAGGCGTCATCGCGGTGGGTACCGTGTATGTGATAAGCGGACCGGAGCAACAGGCCCGCATGCGGCAACCACTGGTCCAGCTTGGCGACAAACTGAGCGGGCTGATCTTTAGCGAGGATAAGGCAAAGCAGAATGAGGGCCACTCGAGTGGTCTAGATAAACCGGCGGGAGTGCCGGACAATTGGGTTGAACGACCTACCGAGGATCCCAACGGCAGACAATGGGTCAACCCTGATAATGAAGGCGACAGAGTGCGAGTAATGCCGGGCAATCCTGATAGTCCGTATCCGAACTCTCGCGGTCCGTACGTTCGCGACGTTCGGAACGGTAATCGATGGCTGGACACTGCGGGAAATCGTATCGAAGGTAGAGAAGGAAAATACAACAACGATACCCACATCCCCATCGGCGACTATTCATTCAAACCCTAGGCCAGTATGCGAGATGCGAAGATCTGGCGCGACGAACTCTTTAGTGAGATCAGGACGATCTCCAACCGATTTGAGCTGAATCGTCTTTGGTCGGGCGTTGACAAGAAGTGGGTGTCCTCCTTTGCCGAGGAAGTGGAGCATGTGTTCAGCGACTTCGACATCGACGCATTTTTGGCCGCTGATCAAAGCGTCACGCAACTAACTCCCGATCAGCTTGCTGCGCTGCGGGCGTTCAGGGATGCCCTTGCGTCGTATGTGTCGAAGCTGTCTCGGCCCACAAGCCGGATAAGCTACCAGGACGTTCTTCTTGATCCTGCCTGGGAGCCGGTGATGCGGGCTGCAGCAAATTTCGCTCAAATGGTGGACTAGAGCTCAGCGCTCGTGAAGTTCAGAACTATTCGTGCACAAAATGGAGGCTCTGATTCACGCGCTTAGGCAATGACGTGCGTAATCTCGGATGCCCCGTTCGCTATGGCGGATCGAATGCCACCGCGTCGTTCAACGGCGCAAGCGGCGTCTACGCGAGCGGGGCGGGGACCATCGGGGCCTGGGCTGGAGCGTGGGCCACGTCGCCGACTTCGATGGCGATGGCAAGTCGGATATCGTCTGGCACAACGCCAACGGTGCGACGAGCCTCTGGCTCATGAACGGTGCCACCATCGTGCAGCGCGGTGCGCTGATGGCGGCGGGATCCACCTGGACCGCGACGCACGTGGGCGACTTCGACGGCGACGGTCGCGCGGACCTCGCCTGGCGCAACGGCGACGGCAGCGTTTCGATCTGGCTCATGAACGGCATCTCGACCGTCGACCGCGGGGCGCTGGCCGGTCCCGGCACGACCGGCGGCATCCTGCATGCGGCGGACATGGACGGCGACGGCAAGGCCGACCTGCTGTTCCAGGCGGGCGACGGCAGTGTCGCGTACTGGAAGATGAATGGCCGCACCATCGCGGCGCAGCAAGTCATCATGCGGGCTAACACCAACTGGACAGTCTCCAACATCGCCGACTTCAACGGCGACGGCAAGGCGGACCTCGTCTGGCTCGGGCGCGACGGTTCCATCGGTACGTGGCTCATGAACGGCGCGACGGTGCTCGAGAAGCGCACCCAGTTCGCGGCAGGGACTGGTTGGACCTGCACGGTCGCGCAGGACATGAGCGGCGACGCGAAGGCCGACATCGTCTGGTCCAACGCCAATGGTGCGGTGGGTGCCTGGTTGATGGACGGCACGTCGAACGTCGCGCGGGCGCCGCTCGAGCCCGCCGGATCGACGAACAAGGGGGTGCCGCTCCAGTTCCATCAATGACTTACGAAAGCTTAATCGGCTCATCCGGCCGCCCCCGTGCGTGCGGGAAATTCGCCTGTCATACTTAATCCCCATAAGGGGAGAAGAAGAATGACCCGCCTGCTCACCGCGCTCGGCGCGGCACTGTTCGCGGCCACGGCCTACGCCAGCCCGAGCCCGATCCAGTTCGTCAAGGATGTCAATCCGACCGTCGGCGTCGATACATCGGGTCGCGTGAATCCGGTGAGCCTCGGTACCGGGTCGCTGCTCACGCTGTGCGGCGGCAACGGCCTGTCGACCACCTGCAACCCGTGGATCACCGACGGCACGGCCGCGGGCACCCACGTCGTGAAACGGCTTGCGACCAGCCCCGTCGATCGCTTCGGGTCCTATACGACCATCGGAGGCGCGGGCTACTTCCTCCAGGCAAATGACGCCGGCGCCACCCTGTGGCGCACCGACGGCAGCGCGGCCGGCACGACGCCGCTCATCAACACCGCTTTCCTGTGGTCGACGCTCGCGGCAACGTCCTCGCACGTTTACTTCGTCGGCGGGCAGGACCAGCGCATCTGGCGCAGCGACGGCACGGTCGCGGGGACGACAACCTTCACGAGCCTGCGCTCGCAGGGCATCGCCGCGTCCGGCGACCAGCTCTTCTTCTCGTGCGACGACGGCACGACCGGCATGGAGCTGTGCATGAGCGACGGCACGGAGGCCGGCACCGTCCTGGTCAGGGACATTGCTCCCGGCACGGCCGGCAGCTATCCGCGCAACTTCACGGTCATCGGCGGTCACGTCTTCTTCCTCGCGCAGGATTCGCTCAACCGCACGCAGGTCTGGGCGAGCGACGGCACGGCGAGCGGCACGGTGCTGCTCGCCGACGGCATGTCCCAGGTCGGCCATTTCGAGGCGTTGGGCGGGCGCGCTTTCTTCCTCGCGTTGAATGCCGCCAGCGGCACCTCGTACCTGCAACTCTGGTCGAGCGATGGCACCGGGGTGGGCACGATGCTCGTGGACCAGAAGCAGACGACCTACTTCTACGATTCGCTCGCGACGCAGGGCGCGTACGCCTGGTACGCCCTCGATACGCTGCCACGCGTCTCCGACGGTACGCCGGGGGGAACTTCGGGCATTCCCGACGCGCCTTCCATCTTCTCGCAGTTCGTGACGGTCGGGCAGGACCTGTATTTCGCCTCTGCGCCGCTCGTGGCGTCGACGATCGAGAACCAGCGCTCGATCTGGAAGATCCGCGCGTCCGACCACGCCTTCGTGACGGTGCTTCCCTCGGCGGATTTCTATCCCGTGGCAGCGCTCGGCGACCGGCTCCTCATGTACGCGAGCATGAACGCAGCGGCCTGGACGATCGATGCGGCCGGAAACGCGGCCCCCTTGCCGACGGCGCCCGGTCAGCCCAGCAGCGGTTCCTGGTGCAATGGGGGCAACGTGGCGCATCTCGGCGGCTTCATGCTCTACCCGGCCAACGACGGCACGCACGGTTGTGAGCTGTGGAGGACTGATGGCACCGACGCCGGCACCCTGCTGGTGAAGGACATCTCGCCCGCGATCGATCACGGCTCGCTGCAGACGGTCAGCTATTTCGTGGTCGCAGGCCCGTTCGCGTACTTCCCGGTGCGGATGTACGACGGCCACTTCGAGCTATGGCGCTCCGACGGCACGCCGGACGGCACGACGATGGTGTGGAACCTGGGCCAGGGCGCGATCTCGATGATCGCCGCGGGGGGCACGCTTTTCTTCGAGGACGACGCGAACCGCGTGCGCGCCATCAACGCGGCCTCCTCCACGCCCGTCATGGTGTTCGACGGCCCGGCGCTCGGCTACAGCACGGTGGTGCTCGACGGCGCCAGCGGCAGCAAGGTCCTCATCGCTGCGTTGTCCGCATCGGGCTCGCCGCTCTTCGTCCTCGACGGCACGGAGGGCGGCAGGGTGCCGATCCTGTTCCAGGCCGCGCCGACGCCCTTCGCGCCCTCGGTCGCCCTGGGCGACGTCATGCTGTACCAGTTCTTCAGCGGGTCACTCGCGGGCTTGTGGCGCACCGACTTCACGCCCGAGGGAACCTACCAGCTCGTGGCTGCCAACGGCGGCGGAACGCTTGCCCCGGTGGGTGCCGTTGGAAATGTCGCATTCTTCCTTGCCAACAGCACGCTGTACCGGACGGACGGAACGCATCAAGGCACCGTGGCGGTGAGCACGTCGACGATTTTCTCATCGACCGCTCCGCCGGTCTCCGTCGTCGCGACACCGCAAGCCCTCTGGTTCAACGGAACCGTGGGCACGAAGACCGGGCTCTATCGCGTCACTCCATACGATGTCGCGCCGCAGCTCATTACGAAACCCGAGTTGTGGCAGAAGACGGTGCCGGTCGGCCCGCTCGGCGCGTTCTTCATCGACCGCACCGCGGCCACGGGCTCGGAGCTGTGGATGGTGAACGGCGCGGGAACGCCGGCAACGCTCGTGGACGATTTCCAGACGGGCGCCGCCTCTTCCGACTTCCTGAATTCGGGAATCGGCCCGCAGGTCGTGGGCGACTACCTGTTGCTCCAGTCGTCGCGCGACGAGACCGGATTCGAGATGTACCGCGTGCCGCTCTCGGCGCTTCCGGGCGCGTCACCGCCGACCGCGGCGATGCGCAAGGTCGACTTCGACGGCGACGGCTCCGCGGACCTGGTGCTCGAGCGCGCGGATGGAACCGTCGAGATCCGTCTCATGCACGGCACGGCCGCGGGTGCTTCCGCGATCGTGACGCCGAGCGCCCCGGGGCATGTCATCACGACGACCGGCGACTTCAACGGCGACGGCAAGGCCGACCTGCTCTTCCGGCGCAACGACGGCCTGGTCGAGATGTGGCTCATGGACGGCACCTCGCGAGTGCAGGTGTCGACGCTCGCGCCCGCGGGATCTCCGTGGCATCCGATCCACGTCGCGGACTTCGACGGCGACGGCAAGTCGGACATCGTCTGGGCGAGCACCGACGGCTCGGTGGGCCTCTGGCTCATGAATGGCGCCAACTCGACGCAGCGCGAGACGCTCCTGCCTGCCGCGACTCCGTGGGTGGCGACGCACGTCGGAGACTTCAACGGCGATGGCCGCGCGGACCTGCTGTGGCGCCACGCCGATGGCAGCGTCTCGCTTTGGACGATGATGGGGATGGCCATCGTGGATCACGCGCCGTTCTTCGGCCCCGGCACTTCGTGGAGCGCGCTGCAAACCGCGGACTTCGACGGCGACGGCAAGACGGACATCCTCTGGCAGGCGACCGACGGCAGCGTCTCGATGTGGATGATGAACGGGGGCGCCATCGCGAGCCGCGCTCCGCTCATGGGACCGAACACGAACTGGACGGTCACGCACGCCGCCGACTTCAACGCCGACGGCAAGGCGGACCTGATGTGGCTCGCGCGCGACGGCTCCGCGGGGATGTGGCTCATGAACGGCGCTGCCGCGCTCGACAAGAAGACCGTGATGACGGCGGGACTGGGCTGGTTGCTGAATTCCGCGCCCGACCTCAACGGCGACGGCAAGTCGGATCTCGTGTGGGTGCACTCGAGCGGCGGCGTCGGCGCCTGGCTCATGGACGGAACCACGAACACCGCGCGCGCACCGCTCGAGCCGCCTGGATCCACCAATCGCGTCGTGCCGCTGCAGTTCCATCACTGAGGAGGGCGGCCGGCACCCTTGGCGGAACCTTGCGGCCTGTCGGACGCGTTCGCCCTCTTGCGCTCGCGAGTTCCTACACCGCAATCCGGTGACTTTGGACAGATTGCTTAGCGCAATCTGACGATCATGTCGTCGATCCCCTACGGAGGAGAGGCGGCATGGATGCGCGACGCTGGATGGTGGTGCTGGGCCTGGTCATCCTGCTGGCGGGATTCAACTCGCAGGCCGCGACAACATTGCAGTGGACCGCCGAGCCCATCGGCCCGGCCGGCAAACCCGTCATGCGCGGCCTGCCGGATCGCACCGCGGCGCTCGACTCCGCCGGAAACCTCTACCTGGTCGGACGGTATTGCGCCGATCCCACCGTCGGGCAGCCGTGCGAGAACGACGGGATGTTCCTCGCGAAGTACGCGGCGGACACCGGCCAGGAGCTCTGGCGTTTCGCGCAGACGACCGGGCCCTTCGGCGCGTGGTTGAACGCGGTCGCGGTCGACGCGGCGGACAACGTTTACGTGGTGGGCGGCGGGACGCCGACCATGGACGTCACGCAGTATTTCGCGAAGTTCTCCTCCGACGGCACGCTGCTGTGGCAGGTCAACGGCGTGCCCGGGCAGAGCAGCTCGACCAACAACGGCGGCATCGATGTCGAGCTCGATGCAAACGGGAACCCGTATGTCCTCGGCTACCGCGAAGGCTTCACCATCGTCACGCGCTACGCGCCCGCCGACGGCAGCGCATTGTGGACGTCGGAGCCGGCTTACGACGATCCCACCACGCAGAATCCTTTCGCCTTCCGCATCGATCGCGACGGAAATCCGGTCGGAGCGACCTTCGCGGGCTCGCATTCCTTCCTGTTCAAGCTCGACGGCGCGACGGGCGATC
Organism: Usitatibacter sp.; assembly: GCA_035656735.1. GTDB lineage: Bacteria > Pseudomonadota > Gammaproteobacteria > Burkholderiales > Usitatibacteraceae > Usitatibacter. The sequence continues at coordinate 15,445 of DASRRY010000003.1, forward strand.
GCCTGTGGCAGACGCCGCTTCCTTACGTGGAGCCGGGCCCGGACAACCCTTTCACGATGCGCGCCTTCAACATCGATGGCGCCGGCAAGCCGCTCATCGGCGGCAGCGACCTCGAGAAGTATTCCAACGTCGACGGCTCGCTCATCTGGTCGCGTCCCTTCGATGCATCGGGCGGCACGGTGTATGGCGTCGCCGCGCTCTCCAATGGTGATGTCGTCGCCGTGGGCGAGGTCGGGGTGCAGCCCTACATCGCGCGCTTCGTCTCGGCCAGCGGGGACACGATCTGGGCCACGACGATTGCCGGCGGGTCGAGCGATACGACGGGCAGGCTCCAGAGCGTCCAGGTCGGCGCCGGCGACGTGATCGCCGCGGTCGGCTTCAAGAAGTACAGCGACGGCTTCGCCGGGATCACCTTCACGATGGATCCGGTCACGCACGCGCTCGGCCTTTTCGGCCGCTATGTCGAGTCGTCGGGCCAGAGCGATCCGCAGAAAGTGCTCATCTCCCCCGATGGCGTGTTCAACGTGGCCCAGATCGACGGGCTGCCGGACTTCACCCCCGTGCGGATCCTCAAGTACATCCAGGCCGCGAGCGCCCCGGGTGCGAAGATTTTTGACCTGAACGGCGACGGCAACGCCGACCTCGTGGTCCAGCACGCCGACGGCTCGGTCGAGGTGCGGCTCATGCAGGGCACGACGGTCATCGGCTCGAACACGTTTGTGCCGAGCGCGCCGGGCCACATCGTCACCACCACCGGCGACTTCAACGGCGACGGCAAGAGCGACCTGCTCTACGCGCGCAACGATGGCGCCGTCGAGATGTGGCTCATGGACGGCTCGGCGCTCACGAGCATCACGACGATCATGCCGGCGGGCACGGGCTGGTCAGTGGCGCACGTCGGCGACTTCAACGGCGACGGCAAGTCGGACCTGCTGTGGAGGAACACGAGCGGGGCGGTGGGACTCTGGCTCATGGACGGCTCGACGGTCACCAGCCGTGCATCGCTCATGGCGGCAGGGTCGCAGTGGTCGCCGGAGCAGGTGGGCGACTTCAACGGCGACGGCAACACGGACATCGTGTGGCGCAACAGCGACGGCACGGTCTCGATGTGGCTCATGAACGGCACGGCGATCTCTGAGCGAGGCCCGCTGCTGGGCACGGGGAATGCCTACTCACCGATCCAGGTGGGCGACTTCAACCACGACGGGAAATCGGACCTGGTGTTCCAGAGCACGGACGGCAGCGTGCAGCTCTGGCTGATGGATGGTCGCTCGAGCACGTCCACGGCGACGATCATGGGCCCGAACACCAACTGGACCGTGACGCAGGTGGGCGACTTCAACGGCGACGGCAACTCCGACCTCATCTGGACGTCGCGCGACGGCACGATCGGCATGTGGCTCATGAACGGCACGACCATCGTGGAGAAGAAGACCGAGATGGCGGGCGGCAACGGCTGGTCGGTGATCGTCGCCGGAGACCTGAACGGCAATCTCAAGACCGACCTGGTCCTTGGCAACACCAATGGCGCGGTCGGCGGCTGGCTCATGAACGGCACATCGATCGATTCTCGCGCGCCGCTCGAGCCGGCGGGATCGACCAACCGCGTTGTGCCCATGAACGTGAACCATTAGACGAACGCGAAGCTTCGAGAGGAGGGCTACATGATCGCCAGGCGCTGGATGGTGTGGGTAGGGCTCCTCTTGTTGCTCGCGAGCTTCGATGCGAGCGCCTCGTTGGCATTGCAGTGGGCCGACTTGCCGCAGAGCGACAACGGACAGGCGGCCCTCTTGTCGACGACGGATTACGGGAAGCACAAGGCGGCGCTGGATCCCTCGGGCAACGTCGTCGTGGTGGGCGGGAATTGCGTCTTCAGCAACTGCGGCACGTTCGGCCACTTCGCGGCGAAGTACGACGCGGCCACGGGTGCCATGTTGTGGCGCTACGCGACGGACCCGACCGACACCGGCACCCTCGCCGCCGTCGCGGTCGATGCATCCGGCAACGTGTACGTCACGGGCTATGTCTGGGACCAGAACACCAACAGCACCAATAACTACCAGTTCGTCGCCAAGCTCTCGGGCACGGATGGCAGCGTGCTGTGGCAGGTGGTCGGCGCGCCCGACCAGCCCACCGACACCCGCAACCAGGGCATCGACATCGTCGTGGACGCCGCGGGGAATCCCTATGTCGCCGGTAATCGCGACAGCGTCGCCATCGTGACCAAATACGATCCGGCGAGCGGCGCGATCGTGTGGTCGTCGGTGCCGGGGTACGACATCGCGGGAGGGCAGGGTTCGTTCGGCATCAACGTCGATCCCGACGGCAACATCGTCGGATTCGAGTACGTGAACACGTTCCAGAACTCGCTGCTGTACAAGCTGACCGGCGCGACCGGCGAGCGCATCTGGGGCCAGGAGCTCGCGAAGCGCTACGTCTTCCCCGGCACGACGGACGTCTACTCCTTTACGCTGGACGGGGCCGGCAAGCCCATCCTGGCGGGGCCTGTCGTCTCGAAGTACTCGAACGCCGACGGCAGCGTGATCTGGGAGGTGCCGTTCGAGGGCTCCGGCGTCGCATACGACGTGACGGCGCTCGGCAACGGCGACGTCGTGGCGGTGGGGACACTCGGCAACGCCGCCACGCTTGCCGTGCTGTTGTCTTCGTCCGGGGCGACGCAGTGGACGCTCGACGTGCCGGGCCTGGACACGTCGCGCACCAGCAGCCTGAATGCCGTGACGAGCGACGCCTTCGGCAACATCGTGGCGGGCGGCGACTTCTGGTACACGGGGGCTTCGCATCGGCAGTACGGGACGATCACCGTCAATGCGTCGACGCACCTGGTCACGGGGCTCGCGCATTACGACGATGGGTTCGATTCCTATGTGCGGACCGTGCTCGCCGGCGGGGGCGGCTATTACAACATCGGCATGAACCACGACGTGTCCCAGCGCCTGCCGATGCTGATCCTCAAGTACGCGCAGGCGTCGAGCATCGCGGGCGCGAAGATCTTCGACCTGAACGGCGACGGCAATGCCGACCTCGTGGTGCAGCACGCCGACGGCAGCGTCGAGGTGCGTCTCATGCAGGGCACGACGGTCATCGGCTCGAACACGTTCGTGCCGAGCGCCCCCGGCCACGTCGTCACAACCACCGGCGACTTCAACGGCGACGGCAAGAGCGACCTGCTCTACGCGCGCAATGACGGCGCGGTCGAGATGTGGCTGATGGACGGCTCGGCGCTCACGAGCATCACGACGATCATGCCGGCGGGCACGGGCTGGTCGATCGCGCACGTGGGCGACTTCAACGGCGACGGTAAGTCGGACCTGCTGTGGAGGAACACGAGCGGGGCGGTGGGGCTGTGGCTCATGGACGGCTCCACGGTCTCCAGCCGTGCGTCGCTCATGGCGGCGGGCTCGCAGTGGTCGCCCGAGCAGGTGGGCGACTTCAACGCGGACGGCAACACCGACATCGTGTGGCGCAACACGGACGGCTCGGTGTCGATGTGGCTCATGAACGGGACCGCCATTTTTGACCGCGGGCCGCTCATGGGGCCGGGCAGCACGTCCTCGCCGATCCAGGTCGGTGACTTCAATGCCGATGGCAATTCGGACCTCGTGTTCCAGGGCAACGACGGCAGCGTCTCGATCTGGCTCATGGACGGGCGCACGGCCAACGCGACACCGACGATCATGGGGCCGAACACCAACTGGACGGTGACGCAGGTCGGCGACTTCAACGCCGACCGGAGCTCCGACCTCATCTGGACGGCGCGCGACGGGACCATCGGCATGTGGCTCATGAACGGCGGCACCGTCGTCGAGAAGAAGACCGAGATGGCGGGCGGCAACGGATGGTCGGTGACGGTGGCCGAGGACCTCAATGCCGATGGCCATTCGGACCTCGTGCTGTCGAACTCGAACGGCGCGGTCGGCGCCTGGCTCATGAACGGCACGTCGATCGCCTCCCGCGCGCCGCTGGAGCCCGCGGGCTCGACCAATCGCGTGGTGCGGGTGCAGTTCCACCACTGAACCAACGGCTGGGGTCTGACCACTGTCAACGTTTGGAACGCCGTGCGGCCCCGCACGGCGTTCCAAACGTTGACAGTGGTCAGACCCCGGTCTTTTTTTTTTCATCCCCACGAAATACACTTCCCTCCACAGTCCACCCACAGGTTATCCACAACGTTATCCATTGCTATGCACAGGAGGCGGTGACAGACTCGTTGCCGCTGCGGTGCTTTCCGGGAGGAGCCCCGCAGTCCTTCCGCTTCGCCAAAGAGATAACGAGACATGCCCTCGGCCCCCGCCGGTTCCGAACGTTTTGGCCGTCCTGGAGCATTTTCCGGCGATGCGCAGATCGAGTCGCTGCGCCTGCCACCGCATTCCGTGGAGGCCGAGCAGGCCGTCCTGGGCGGGCTGCTGCTGAGCAACCAGTCCTGGGATCGCATCGGCGACCTGATCGCGCCGTCGGACTTCTATCGCGCCGACCACCGCATCCTCTGGGGCGCGATCACCAAGCTCATCGAGGACAACAAGCCCGCGGACGTCCTCACCGTCTCCGAGGCGCTCAAGATCGCGGGCGAACTGCAGGACGTGGGCGGCCTCGCCTACCTGCACCAGCTCGCGACCGGCACGCCGAGCGCCGCCAACATCCGCCGCTACGCCGAGATCGTGCGCGAGCGCTCGATCATGCGGAAGCTGGCCGAGGTCGGCACCAACATCGCCGACAGCGCGTACTCGCCCCAGGGGCGGGAGGCCAAGCAGTTGCTGGACGAAGCCGAGACCCGCATCCTCGAGATCGGCGAGTCGGGCGGCCGCTCCAACGAGAGCTTCCAGACGATGTCGCAGATGCTCTCCGAGGTGATGAGCCGCCTGGACGAGCTGCACAAGAACCCGAACGCCGTCACCGGCAAGGCCACCGGCTTCGTCGACCTGGACGAGATCACGACGGGCCTGCAGGACGGAGACCTCGTGATCGTCGCCGGCCGCCCCGCCATGGGCAAGGCGCAGCCGCTCGAGGCGCGCATCAAGACGCCGCGGGGCTGGACCACCATGGGCGCGCTGCAGGTGGGCGATGCCATCGCGTCCATCGACGGGCAGCCTTCCATCGTCGTGGGCGTGTATCCCCAGGGCGTGCGGCAGGTTTATCGCGTCACCTTCTCCGATGGCCGCAGCGCCGAGGCCTGCGCCGAGCACCTGTGGCGGATTCATTCGAGCGGGAGCGAGCCGCGAACTGTCCAGACCGAGGAGCTCATCGGCCTTCTCGCCGAGGTCCGCGGCGGCAGCGGCCTGTGGGTCGATCCCATCTCCGGCGACTTCGGCCATCGCGACGACCTGCCGGTCGATCCGTGGCTCCTCGGCACGCTGCTCGCGGAGGACAAGCACTTCGACCGCACCACCGCGCGCGCCCCGGCCCGCCCGCAGATGCTGGAAGAGCTGATGGCCGAGGATGGCCACGACGTGGTCGCGCCGAAGGTCATCACGCGCGACTACGCGCTCTCGCCGGCGGTGCGCGCCGGGCTCGCCGTCACCCAGGGCGCGCAGTTCGTGCCGCTCATCTATCGCAACGCGCGCAAGGAGGCGAGGCTGGCGCTCCTGCAGGGCGTGCTCGACAACCGCGCGACGGTCGAGCGCTCCGGCGCGATCCACTTCAGCGCGAGCCACTACGGCCTCGCCAAGGACGTGCAGGATCTCGTGCGCTCGCTGGGCGGCTGGTGCGCCCTCACGGTGAAGAGCGCTTCGTGCGACCTCGAGATCCACCACCCCGAGCCGCGCACGCTCTTCCGCCTGGCGCTCAAGCGCGACCGCCTGCCCGAGCGTGACGACCTGGCCTCGCGCGTGACGATCACCTCGATCGTCCCGTCGCGGCTCATGGAGACGCAGTGCGTCGCCGTCTCGCACGCGACGCACCTTTATCTCACCGACGAGTACGTCGTCACGCACAACACGTCCTTCGCGCTCAACGTCGCGGAGCACGTGGCGCTCGAGCTGCGGCTGCCGGTGCTCGTCTTCTCGATGGAGATGGGCGGCACGCAGCTGGCAACCCGCATGCTGGGCTCGGTGGGGAAGGTCGATGCGCAGAAGCTGCGCACCGGGCGCCTGGACCCGCACGACTGGGACCGGCTCGGCAGCGCCCTCGGAAAGCTCAACGAGGCGCCGCTCCTGATCGATGAATCGCCGGGGCTCAACCCGCTCGAGCTCAGGTCGCGCGCACGGCGCAAGTGGCGCGAGTACGGCGGCCTGGGGCTCATCGTCGTCGACTACATCCAGCTCATGCAGGGCACCGAGGGCAACCAGGAGAACCGGGCCACCGAGCTCTCCGAGATCTCGCGCGGCATGAAGCAGATGGCGAAGGAGCTCAAGGTTCCGGTCATCGCGCTCTCGCAGCTCAACCGGTCGCTCGAGCAGCGGCCCAACAAGCGGCCGGTGATGTCGGACCTGCGCGAATGCGTCACGGGCGACACGTTGGTGATGCTCGCGGATGGGCGTCGCGTGCCCATCCGGGAGCTCGTGGGCACGACGCCCGAGGTGCTCGCGATGTCACCCGAGGGCAAGATCCATCGCGCCCACAGCGACTGTGTCTGGTCGAAGGGCGTGAAGCCGATCCTCAAGGTGAGCCTCGCGAGCGGACGTACGATTCGCGCGACCGCCGAGCACCGCCTCTTCGGGCCCAACGGTTGGGTGCATGTGGGCGAGCTCAAGATGGGCGATCGCGTGGCGCTCTCGCGTCGTCTTCCGGAGCCGGAGAAGACGATCCGGTGGCGCGACGAGGAAGTCGTGTTGCTCGGTCACTTGGTAGGCGACGGCAGCTACCTGAGCCATCAACCACTGCGTTACACGACCGCTTCCGAGGAGAACGGCGAGGCCGTTCGCGCGGCGGCCGCGGCGCTCGGCTCGGAGGTGAAGCGCTATCGCGGACGCGGGCTTTGGCACCAGCTCCTCATCAGCGGCAACGGCAATCGCTGGCATCCTGAGGGCGTGGGGAAATGGCTCAAGGATCTGGGCATCTACGGGCAACGCAGCCACGAGAAGCGGTTGCCGCAGGAGGTGTTCCAGCTTGCGGATGACCAGGTGGGCCTGCTGCTAAGGCATCTTTGGGCGACGGATGGTTCGATCGTCGTACGCAAGCCAGGACAGAAGGGGTCGCAACGCGCTTATTTCTCCACCAGCAGCAAGGCTCTCGCCCACGATGTCGCCGCGCTTCTAATGCGGCTCGGGATCGTTGCTCGGCTTCGCTGCTCCATCAAGGCGGGATATCGTCCCTGCTATGCGGTGGATGTGACCGGTCACGAAAACCAGACGAGCTTCCTTGACAAGGTCGGTGCATTCGGTCCGCGGGTAGGTCCTGCCGCGCGTCTAAAGGCATACCTCGCTTCTTGTCGTCCGAATACAAACGTCGACACATTGCCCGTCGAGGCCATAGCCGACCTGAGGGCCGTCATGGCAGCGCAGGGCGTAAGTGGTCGTGCGATGCATCGCATGCGTGGAACTGCGTATGGCGGAACGGTGCTCGGGACTTTCGCGCCATCGCGTAGCCTGATCGACGATTACGCCAAGAAGCTTGACGATGAAAGCCTTCGGCGGTGGTCGCGTTCCGACATCTTCTGGGATCGAGTCGTTTCGGTCGAACCAGCTGGCGAGGAAGAGGTGTTCGACTTGACCGTCCCGGGTTTAGCTTCGTGGATTGCGGACGGAATTTTTTCTCACAATAGTGGAGCGCTCGAGCAGGATGCAGACATGATCATCTTCATCTACCGCGACGAGGTTTATAACGAGGACTCGCCGGACAAGGGCATCGCGGAGATCATCATCGGCAAGCAGCGTAACGGCCCGATCGGCACGGTGAAGCTCACGTTCCTCGGCAAGCACACGCGGTTCGAGAACTACTCGGGCGCGCAGGGCGGATACTGAAGGGGTGGCGCGCCCCATCCACGCGACGGTTTCCGCGGCCGCGCTGCGCCACAACTACGTGACGGCGCAACGCGCGGCCCCGCATGCGCGCGCGTACGCGGTGGTGAAGGCCAATGCTTATGGCCATGGGCTGCCAAGGGTTGCGCGCGCCCTCGGCGCCGCGGCCGATGGCTTCGCGACCCTCGAGCTCGATGGAGCGGTCGCGCTACGGCAGATTTACCACGGGCCCATCCTGCTGCTCGAGGGATTCTTCGAGCCGAGCGAGCTGCGCGCCATCGCCGAGCATGAGCTTGCGTTCGCCGTGCATCACGAGGAGCAGCTCAAGGTGCTGCAGGGGCTGCCTCACACGCGCTCGCTCGACGTGTTCTTCAAGGTCAACACGGGCATGAACCGCCTGGGCTTCCGCTACGACGTCGCGCGCGCCGCGCTCGAGCGGCTGGAGCGCATGCAGGTGACCCGGTCGATCACGCTCATGACGCACTTCGCGACGGCGGACGGCCCGCAGGGAGTCGTCGACGCGATGCGGCGCTTCAACGATTTCGCGCGCGGCCTCGACTATCCGCGCAGCCTGTCGAATTCGGCGGCGGTGTTCTCGCACCCGAAGGCGCACGGCAACATCGTGCGTCCGGGCATCGTGCTCTACGGCGCGACACCCTTCGCGGACCGCACTTCCGAGTCGCTGGGACTCAAGCCTGCGATGTGCCTCCAGAGCGAGCTGATCGCGATCCAGGAGCTCGCCGACGGGGAAAGCGTGGGCTACGGGAGCGAGTTCGTCGCCAACGGCCCCATGCGCCTGGGCGTCGTGGCGTGCGGATACGCCGACGGTTATCCGCGCCATGCGAAGTCCGGCACGCCGATCGTCGTGGGCGGCGTCCGCACGCGCACCGCGGGGCGCGTCTCCATGGACATGCTCACGGTCGACCTCACGCCCGTGCCCGAGGCACGCCTCGGCACGACGGTCACGCTCTGGGGCGGCGACGGCCTCTCGATCGACGAGGTGGCGGCGAGTGCCGGCACGGTGGGATACGAGCTCATGTGCGCGGTGGCGCCCCGCGTGCCGATCCTCGATGCGTGAGGTCGAGCAGACCGACGAAGATCTTGGCCGGCTGGAGGTCTTTCGCGCGCGGCTTCGCCACTCGCTCCCCGCGCGTTTCGTCCTTCGCTTTCACGTCACGCTCATCGTCCTGGCAGCCATTGCGGCGGGATGGACCGGCGATGTCCTTCTTTTGCATGCCGGCCTGCGCTCGATGCTCCTGCGTTACCCGCTGGTCATCGCAGTCTCGTACGGGGCCTTTCTCGCCGGAGTCGCGGCGTGGCTGCGTCACTCCGGTATCGGCGAATATGTCGATCGCCGAAAGGCGGAGCAGCTCGTGGGCGACCACGTGCCTTCGGCGCCGCGCGACGCGAGCATCCACTGGGATGGCTGGGATCCCGCGGGGGCGATACCGGCAGACGGCGAAGGTTGCCTTCTCGCGCTGCTGTTCGGGCTGGTGGTCCTTGCATTCGGTGGGTACACCGTCATGACGGCGCCGACGTTCTTTGCGGACATCGTGGTGGAGTTGCTGCTGGCCGCGGGGATGCTGCGCGGCATCCGGCGGTCCCGCGAGTCGCGCTGGATGTCGAGCGTCTGGTCGAACACCTGGGGATCGGTCGTCGTGGCTCTCATCCTGGCGTTCATCGCAGGTATGCTGGGACGCGCCGCTCACCCGCCCGCCACGACGCTGCTCGAGCTTTGGGTTCGGCTGCACGCGCGCTAAGGAGAAAATCGTTGGCCAAGGCAAAGACCGTCTACACCTGCACCGAATGCGGCGGCACCACGCTCAAGTGGCAGGGCCAGTGCCCGCACTGCAGCGAGTGGAACACGCTCGTGGAGACGGCGGCGGATTCCACGTCGAAGGCGGCGGGCGCGCATCGCTTCGCGAGCCTGGGCGGCGCGGCGGAGGTCGTGTCGCTGGCGGAGGTGGAGGCGAAGGACTTTCCGCGGCTGCCGACGCTCATCGCGGAGTTCGATCGCGTGCTGGGCGGCGGGCTGGTCGAGGGCGGCGTCGTCCTCATCGGCGGCGATCCCGGCATTGGCAAGTCCACGCTGCTGCTGCAGGCCGCGGCGCGACTCGCCGAGCAGGTGCCGGTGCTCTACATCACGGGCGAGGAATCGGCACAGCAGGTGGCGCTGCGCGCGAAACGGCTGGGGGTGAACGCCTCAAGGGTGCGGCTGCTGCCCGAGATCGAGCTGGAGAAGATCCAGGCGACGCTCGCGGCGGACAAGCCACGCGTTGCCGTGGTCGACTCGATCCAGACGCTTTACTCGAGCGCGCTCACGTCGGCGCCCGGGTCCGTGGCCCAGGTGCGCGAGTGCGCGGCGCAACTCACGCGCATCGCCAAGCAGACGCGGACCACGATCATCTTCGTGGGCCACGTCACGAAGGAGGGCGCGCTCGCCGGGCCGCGCGTCCTCGAGCACATGGTCGATACGGTCCTTTATTTCGAGGGCGAGACGCACACGAGCTTCCGGCTCATCCGCGCGTTCAAGAACCGCTTCGGCGCGGTGAACGAGATCGGCGTCTTCGCGATGACGGAGAAGGGGCTGCGCGAGGTGACGAATCCTTCCGCGCTCTTCCTCTCGCAGCATCACGCGGGCGTGGCGGGATCGTGCGTGATGGTGACGCAGGAAGGGACGCGACCGCTTTTGGTGGAGCTCCAGGCGCTCGTCGACGAGGCGCACGGCAACAATCCCAAGCGCCTCACAGTGGGACTGGAGCTCAACCGCCTCGCGATGCTGCTCGCGGTGCTGCATCGGCACGCCGGCATCGCCGCCTACGACATGGACATCTTCGTCAATGCCGTCGGCGGGGTGCGCATCGTGGAGCCGGGCGCGGATCTCGCCGTGACACTCGCCATCGTCTCCAGCCTGCGCAACCGGCCGCTGCCGGAGAAGCACGTGGTGTTCGGCGAGGTCGGCCTGGCAGGCGAGGTGCGGCCCGTGCAGCGCGGCCAGGAGCGATTGCGCGAGGCCGCGAAGCTCGGCTTCACCCACGCGATCATCCCCTCGGCGAACAAGCCCAGGCAGCGCATCGAGGGTCTTGAAGTCATCGCGGTGGACCGCGTGGTCGAAGCCGTCGACTACCTCAAGGCTTGAACGACAGGGGTCTGTCCCCTGTCGTTTATTTGATGATGAGGGCGACGGCGAGGCCCACGGCCGCGAGGCCGAGGACCACGATGGCCACGACGGCGAGCAGGTTGGAGCTGGCACTCGCGCCGCTGGACTGAGGAGCGGTGGCGACCGCGGCGGGCGAGGCGCGGAAGGCCGGGCGGCGCGGCTCGGCGGGCGTGGCCACGGGGGCCGGTGCAGGCTTGGGGGCGGGAGCGGGAGGCGGCACGGGCGCCGGCGCAGGGGGCGGCGGAGTGCGCGGAGCCAGCGGGCTCGTCGACTCGATCTTGCCCTTGTACGCGCGCATCTTCTGCGTCGCGGTGATGTAGTCGCGGAAGTCCTCGGTCGCGTCGGTCATCGCGGCGAGGCGCATGGTCGCATCGAACGAGTCGAAGCTCTTCGCGAGCGCGAGCGGCTTCGCGGGCTCGTCTTCCTTTTCCTTCGTGTTCGGCGTCGTGAGCGGGATCGTCGCGGTGTCCACGAGCGACGCGGCGGGCGTGGCCTGCGGGCGCGGCTGCGGCGGCGAGGTCGTGGCCTTGAGCGCCGTGGCGGGCCGCGCGGAATCCATCTGCCGCTTCACCTCGCGCAGGTCGTCCGCGAGCTCCTTGATCGTCTGGTAGCGGTCCTCGAGCAGCTTCGCCATCGCCTTCGCGGCGATGAGGTCCAGCATCGGCGGGATGCCGCGGTTGTGCGAGGAGGGCGGCGGCGGCGTGGTGTTCACCGTCGCGTACATGATCGCGTTCACGTTGTCGCCGTCGAAGGGCGCGATGCCCGTGAGCGCCTCGTAGAGCACGACGCCCAGCGAGAAGATGTCGCTGCGCGCGTCGATCGACTTGCCGATCACCTGCTCCGGCGACATGTAGCGCGGCGAGCCCAGGATCAACCCCGTCATCGTCTTCACCGCCGAGTTGGGCAGCCGCGCGATGCCGAAGTCGGTGATCTTCGCGATCCCGCCCCTCAGCACCATGATGTTCGAGGGCTTCACGTCGCGGTGCACGATGTCCTGCTGGTGCGCGAACCAGAGGCCGTCGGCCACCTGCGCGATGATGTCCACGACCTGGTCGGGCGTCGGCAGGTTGCCCGAGGCGATCATGTCCTTGAGCTCGAGGCCCTCGAGGAACTCCATCGCCATGTAGGCGACCGACTCGGTCTTGCCCACGTCGTAGATCGTGACGATGTTCGGGTGGTTGAGCCGCCCGGCCGCCTTGATCTCCTGCTGGAAGCGCTGCTCGTACTCCTCCAGCTCCTGGCGCGAGAGGTTCAGGTTGATCGTCTTGATCGCGACCGTGCGGTCGATGATCGGGTCCACGGCCTTGTAGACCACGCCCATCGCTCCCTGGCCGATCTCGGAGACGATCTTGTAGCGGCCCAGCGTCGAGATCATCGCGTCTCGTTCTTCCCGTTTACTTCTTCGGCGCCGTGACGGGTGCCACGGGCGGTACCGGCTTGTTGTTCTTCGCCTTCGCCTCGTGCTCCAGCCGCCGCTTCGCGATGGCCTTCGCCGACGCGAAAGTGTGGGTCCACGAGGGATGTCCGGCTTCCGCCGGCGCGAGGTCGAAGTTGGGGTCCACGTCGTAGATCTTCACGAACTCGGTGCGGCATTCGCGGTAGTGGCCGAGCAGGCAGGTGCAGAAGGCCGAGAATTTCATCGCCTTCACCTGGTCGGCCTTGTCCTTGAGGCCCTCGGTGAGCGCGGCCTGCAGCAGCTTGTGCGCGGCATCGAACTCGCCCGCGTCGTACTTGACGAGCCCGTCGGCGAGCAGGCCCTCGGCCTTGCCGCGCGGCAGGAGCGACATCGGCTTGTCGGCCGCGGCCTCGCGCTCGGCGATGAGCTGCGTGCGCACCGAGCGATAGACCGGTCCCCAGATCGGGTGGCCGTCCTCGGCGGGCGTGAGCGCGAACTCGGGGTTGATCTCGAAGGCCTTGCGGAACTCGTCGCGGCACGCCTGCTCGCGCCCCGAGCCGCAGAGGACGAAGGCGAGGTACTTGCGCGCGGTGGACTGCTCCTGCTTTGCCAGCATCCCGTGGTCGAGCGCGCCCGACAGGTTCTTCGTCGCGTTGTCGAAGTCGCCCGACTCGAATTGCCTGATGCCCGTTGCCAGCTGCTCCTTCGCGCGGTCGCGCAGCATGTCCTCGGTGATCTGCGGTGCCGCGGCCGCGGGCTTCTGGGACTCCGAGGGCGACGTGAGCTCCTTCAGCTGCGAGCACGCGGCGATCGCCACGAAGGCGAGCGGCAGCAGGCGCGGAAGCACGGCGGTGCGCGTCACTGGAACTTGTGCCTCACCGTGACCTCGTCGCGCGCCTTGAGCTCGAGCGTCTCGGCGTGCGGGGGGAAGGTCGTGTTGCGGATCTCGATGCGGTATTTGCCGGGATCGAGCTTGAGGGATTTCTTGGGCGGCGTGACGCCCTGGGACTTGCCGTTCACGAAGATCTCGCCCCAGGGCGTCACGTTGAAGAAGAGCGTCGCGGGGATCACGCCGTTCGCGGGCTTCTCCGAGGCGGGTCTTGCGTCGCGCGTGGCCTCGTTCGGGTGGGCGTTGTTCTTCGTGGACTCGGGACGGATCGTCTCCGGCTTCGCGGCCTCGGACTTCGAGGGCTCCGGCTTCGCGGGGGGCACCTGCGACGGCGACGGCTGCGGCAAGACGACGTTGCTGTCGATCGCCGGCCTGGAGGTGGGCTCGCCCGGCTTCGACGGTTCGGTGGTTGCGCCCGTGGCCGGCGCCGCCGCGACGGCCGCGGGCTTGACCGGCGTGATCACGGGCGGCGGTGCCGCGGCCGTGCGCAGCGCCTCGCTGCTCGAGGGCTTCTTCGCGATCACGAGCACGCCCAGCACCAGCACCAGCGCCGCGAGGCCGCCCGCGACCAGCGTGAGCTTCTTCTTGTCCTGCACGAACGACGGGATCGTGAGCGTCACCGTGTTGGTGCCGGGCGAGGTGCCGTTGCGGCTCTTGCGGTTGGGCGACGTGGAGGACGCGCGGTCCTTCATGCCGTCGCGCGCCTTCTGCAGCGCGCCCTCATGATGTCCCACCACGTAGATCTCGTGCTCGCGCACGTGCTTGTCGGTGCGCGAGCCCTCGTAGTGGAAGAGCTTCGCGTACTCGCTTGCGAGGTTGGAGACCACGTCGTAGTAGGAGCGCGACACGACGATCTGGCCCGGGCGCGCGAAGCTCATGATCCGCTGCGCCACGTTGATGCCGTCGCCGATGATGTTCGGGTGCCCGTTGATGTCCTTCACGAGCTTCACCGGGCCGAGGTTGATGCCCATGCGCACCGAGTCCTCGCCGCTCGCCTCGACCATCGTGGACGTCATGCCCTCGCGCATCATCGCTTCGCGCAGCGAGAGCGTCACGAAGAGCGCGTCTTCCGGATCCCCGAGGAAGCTGATGGCGGCGCCGTCACCCGTGTCGAGGATGATGCGGTCGTTGACCGGGATGTCCTTGATCGCCTCGGAAAGGTTGTTCGTGAGGCTGGTCTTGAGGCGGATCTGCTCGGTGACCGGCTTCTTCGAATAGCCGACCAAGTCGATGAAAACGACGCTGCAAATGAAGGTTCGGTTGGCCTGATCGAGCATTTGCAAGCGTTGGGGTGGCGGAAGCCTGCCTCGCGTGTTATCGAATTCGTTATGCTTTGCAAAGACTTACAAAGCGATTTTGGGGCGCTTCCTAGTTTAACCGATGTGCCCGCAAAAGGCCTGTGTCCGGAATCACAACTCCACGGTCCGGCCGCGCCAGGCCCGGCTTTCGGGTCCCAGCAGGTACAGGTACGCCCGGGCGGCCCATTCCGGGGGCCTCAATTTCGTGCGGTCCTCGGCGGGGTGGGTCTGCCGGCGCTGGGGCGTGGCGATGGGCCCCGGCACCAGGACGCTCATCCGCGGGTCTCCCGCGTGCTCCAGCTCGTCGTCCCAGATCGCCGCCAGGGTGGAAAGCCCGGCCTTGGACACGGCATAGGACCCCCAGTACGCCTTGGGATGCAGCGCATGCGTCTCGCTCGTGAAGACGACCGACGACCCGGGTGACGCCTCGAGGAGCGGCAGGCAGGCCCGGGTCAAGGCCACGGGCGCCGCGAGGTTCACCCGCAGCATCGTGAGCCAGCCTTCGAGCGGCTGGTTCGCGATCGGCGTGAGCGGCGTGAAGTGGCTCGCGCAATGGGCGATGCCCGAGAGGGGCCCCACGTCGCGCCGGACGAGATTGGCCAGCTCCTCGAACTCCGGCGTGCCGGCCGTCGCGAGGTCCAGCGGCACGATCGCGGGCCGCGCGCCGCCGGCCGTCGTGATGGCGTCGTAGGTTCGCTCGAGCTTCTCCTGCTTCCGCCCGAGGAGCACGACCGTCGCGCCGTGCCGCGCGCAGGCGAGGGCCACCGCCTGCCCCAGGCCCTGGCCCGCGCCCGTGACGAGGATCACACGTTCGGCGAGAAGCCCGGGAGGCGCCTGGTAGTCGCGTGGAAATGGAGCGGTGTCGTTCATCGGGCGTCGAGGGTCTGGAGGAGCTCGTGGGCGGCGCGCTTGCCGCTGCGGACCGCGCTTTCGAGCGTGGCCGGATAGTCGCTTGCAATGTAGTCGCCGGCGATGAAAAGCCCGGCGAGCGGCGTGGCGACCTGGGGCCGGAACGCCCCGGGCGTGCAGGCGAACGTCGCGCGCTTCTCCGTGATCGCCTTGGTCCACCGCGGCGGCGGAAGCGTTCCCAGCGCCGCCGCGATCTCGCGATGCACGACGGTCGCGAGCACATCGTGCGCGAGCGCCAGGTGCGGTCCCGAGGCGGAGATCACGGCGGCGAGGAGCCCGCGCGCGCCCGAGAGCGTCTCGCGATCGAACACCCACTGCACGTGGCCGCCGGCGAGTCCCATCATCGGGAAAGGCAATCGCACCGAGCCGTCGTATTGCAGGTACACGGTCGTGATCGGCTCGTGGCTCAGCGATTCGACCCCCTCGCGCAGCGGGAGGAGCGCCAGGTGCGGCGGAAGCAGCGCGCCCAGCTGGAACGGCGCGACCGCACAGACCACCGCGTCATGGCGATCGCTGCCGGAGGCGATGCGCACGGACCAGCCCTGCGTCTCCTGCGCGATGGAGCTCACGCGCGTGCCGATTCGCAGCGCGGCGCCGCGACGGCCGAGCCACTCGAGTGCCGCGTCGGGCAGCAGTGCGGAGAGGTCGCGCCGCGGAACCAGCAGGTCCGAGTCGCTGCCGCTGCGGAAGAGGGCATCGCGCAGCACGTTGGCGAAGACCTGCGCGTCGGCGCGATCGACCGGCGTATTGAGCGCCGCAATGCAGAGCGGCTCCCAGAGCCACTCGCGCACGCGCGGGGGCTGCTCGCGCAGCATGGCTGCGACCGTCGCGGCGGCGGGACGGAATCGCGCGCGCCGCAGCCGCAAGCCGAAGCTCACCGCGGCCATGCGTTCGCGCCAGGTGAGGCCGCGCGCGGTCGCGAGCGCGGCCGCGAGATGCAGCGGCGCGGGCCAGCGGGGTGCCGCGAGCGAAAACCGCGAGGGCCGGCGCGATCCGCTCGCGGTCGCGGTGCTGCCCACGAACGAGAGCGTGAGCGGGAATCGCGCGAGCGCCGATTCGGTGCCGAGCTCGTGGATGAGAGCCAGCGTGTCGTGGTACGCGCCCAGCAGCACGTGCTGGCCGTTGTCGATGAGGCTGTCGCGGTACTCCACGCGGCGAGCGCGTCCGCCCGCGATGCGATTCGCCTCGTAGAGTGTCACGGCGGCGCCGGCGCGCACGAGCTCCATGGCCGCCGCCAGCCCCGCGTAGCCCGCGCCCACCACCGCCACCCGGCGCCTCCTCACCGCGTCACGCCCGCACCCACGTCTTCCAGGCGATCCAGAGCTTGCGCAGCGGTGTCAGCGCGATGCGGCGATCGAGCACCTCGAAGCGGTCGGCGCGGATCTCCCCGAGGAGCGTGCGATAGATGCCGGCCATGATGAGGCCCGCGCGCTGGGCGCGCCGGTCCTCGGGGGCCAGCGACGCGAAGGCCCGGGTATAGAAGCCCTCGGCGCGCGCGGCCTGGAACTCCATCAGGCGGCGGAAGTCGTCGCTCGGGCGCCGCGCGAGGATGTCCTCGGCCGTCACGCCGAAGCGCGCCATTTCGTCGGCCGGAAGGTAGATGCGGTCGCGGCGCGCATCCTCGCCCACGTCGCGGATGATGTTGGTGAGCTGGAACGCAATGCCGAGCGACTCGGCGTATTCGAGCGTGGACGGGTTGGCGTAGCCGAACATCGATGCCGAGAGCTGGCCCACCACGCCCGCGACGCGATGCGCGTAGAGCCGGAGCGCCTCGAAGTCGGGATAGCGATGGTAGGTGAGGTCCATCTCCATGCCGTCGATGATCTCGTTCAGGCGCCCGCTGTCGAGTCCGGCGCTCGCGATGAAGGGCGCCAGCGCGCGCGTGACCGGATGCTGGGGATGTCCCGAGAACAAATTAGCCACCTCGGTGCGCCACCACGCGAGCTTCGTGCGCGCGACGCCGGGATCGCGCACCTCGTCGGCGATGTCGTCCACCTCGCGGCAGAACGCATACAACGCCGTGATCGCGCGGCGGCGCTCCGGCGGCAGGAAGAGGAAGCTGTAGTAGAAGCTCGAGCCGCTGCGCGCGGCCTTCTCCTGGCAATACTCGTCGGGGGTCACGACCGGGATGCCTCGCGCGGGCGCTTCTTGATGAATGCACGGGCCAGGATGGGCACCCAATCGGAGGCGCGCAGGACCGGCCGGTGGCGGAAGACGTCGCCCTCCGCGGCCCCGATTCTATCGAGAATGGCGGTACCGCCCCCGATCGTGGCGCGGATCTCGAGGCCCATGCGCCCGGGCAGCGCCCGCGCGAGCGGCCATCCCGAATGCAGCATGCGCCGCGCGCGATCGCATTCGAAGCGCATGAGCTCACGCCACGCGCCGGACGCATCCCTGCGCGCGATCTGCGACTCGGGGACGCCGAAACGCTCGAGGTCTTCCTGCGGGATGTACACGCGGCCCTTGCGCCAATCGAGCGCCACGTCCTGCCAGAAGTTGATGTACTGCAGCGCCGAGCAGATGTTGTCGGACCGCAAAACCGGGGACGCAGTCGGGTTTCGGGTGACGTAGCCGGGCGTGCATTCGGGATCGCGCGGGCGAAATCCGACTGCGTCCCCGATTTGCAGCACCAGGCGCCCCACGGGATCGGCCGACCGGCGCGAGTAGTCGCGCAGCTCCTCGAACGTGGCGTAGCGCTTCTTCACGACGTCCTGCTTGAACGCGTCGACGAGGTCGCGCAGCAGCTGCACGGGCAGCGCGTATTGCGCGACGGCGCGCGCGATGCGCTGGAAGCGCGGGGCGGGAGCGGCGCCGCGCTCGATCGCATCGCAGGCCGCGAGATATTCGTCGAGCGCGGCGAGGCGCTCCGCGTCGCTCGCATCGCCCTCGTCGGCCACGTCGTCCGCGCCGCGCGCGAAGCCGTAGACCGCCTCGATCGGCTCGCGCAGGCGGGGGGGCAGCAGCCAGGAGGCGACGGGGAAGTTCTCGTAGTGTTCGACGGGCAAGGGGCGGCCGGAAATACTTGAATTTGCGCAATTATATGCGCAGGTCGGGGGGTGCCCGGGGGTCCGGGGGAGGGCTTTTTTCGGGGTATAATTCGCTGACCGCGAAAGTGGCGGAATTGGTAGACGCACTGGATTTAGGTTCCAGCGCCGAAAGGCATGTGGGTTCGAGTCCCTCCTTTCGCACCAATTGGGGTCAGATCCCCAATTCATGCGCGCGGTCGTGGCCCAATTCGCCGTTGGCTCACGAAATTGGGGTCTGACCCCGATTTGTCTGGACCCGGGTTACGTTCCCGGTTTTCATTCCAACAAGGAAAATTCGATGCAGCAGGCAGTCCAGAACTCTTCCAGTCCGCTGGAGCGCAACATCACCGTCTCCGTGCCCGTGGCGCAGATCGAGGCCGAGATCAACACGCGCCTGAAGCGGCTCGCGCGCACCGCCAAGATGCAGGGCTTCCGTCCCGGCAAGGTGCCGATGAAGATCGTCGAGCGCCAGTACGGCTACCAGGTGCGCCAGGAAGTCGTGAGCGACACGGTGCAGAAGTCCTTCGCCGACGCGGTGCGCGACCAGAACTACCGCGTCGCGGGCTACCCGCGCTTCCAGCCGGCGGCCGCGAACGACGGCGCCGAGAAGCTCGAGTACACGGCGACCTTCGAGGTCTATCCCGAGGTGAGCGTGGGCGACGTCTCGTCGCGCAAGGTCGAGCGCCCGGTGGCGAAGGTGGCCGACGCCAACGTGGAGAAGACGCTGGACACGCTGCGCAAGCAGCGCGCGAAGTACGAGCCGGTCGAGCGCGCCGCGCGCGAGGGCGACATGGTGAACGTGGACTTCGAGGGCCTCATCGCGGGCCAGCCCTTCGAGGGCAACAAGGCCGCCAACTTCACGATCGTCCTGGGCGAGAAGCGCATGCTGCCCGCCTTCGAGGAGGCGATCGCCGGCATGACGAAAGGCGAGTCCAGGACCTTCCCGATCACCTTCCCGCAGGACTACCACGACGCCGTCAAGGGCAAGACCGCCGACTTCACCGTCACCGTGAACCAGGTCGCCGAGGCGAAGCTGCCCGCCCTCGATGCCGAGTTCGCGAAGTCTCTCGGGGTCGAGAGCGGCGACGTCGAGCAGCTCAAGCGCGAAGTGCGCCAGAACATGGACAAGGAAGTCGCCAAGCGCATGAAGTCGCAGGTGAAGGAGCAGGTGATGGACGCGCTCCACGACGCCGCGACGTTCGAGGTGCCGCGCGCGCTGCTCGACTCCGAGGTGCAGCGCATGCAGCAGCAGGCCGTCGAGGACCTGAAGCAGCGCGGCATGACCACCGACAACCTGAGCCTGCCCGCGGACCTCTTCACCGAGCGTGCCAGGCGGCGCATCAAGGTGGGGCTGCTCGTGGCCGAGCTCGTGAAGAAGCACGGATTACAGGCGAAACCGGAGCAGGTGCGCAAGGTCATCGAGGACCACGCGGAAAGCTTTGAACAGCCGGACCAATTGGTCCGCTGGTACTACCAGGATCCGTCCCGACTGGCCGAAGTGGAGGCTCTCGTGATGGAGGACAACGTCGTAGAATGGGCTCTCGGCAACATGAAGGTCGAGGAAAAGCCCGTGGATTTCGACGAGCTGATGGGCACCAACAAGGGCTGACCATGACGATCAAGCACCAAGCAGGCGACCTGTACGAAGGCCCGAGCGGCCTGGGCCTCATCCCGATGGTGATCGAGCAGTCGGGGCGGGGCGAACGCGCCTACGACATCTATTCGCGCCTCTTGAAGGAGCGCGTGATCTTCCTCGTGGGCCCGATCAACGACGCGATGGCGAACCTGGTCGTGGCGCAGCTCCTCTTCCTCGAGAGCGAGAACCCCGACAAGGACATCCACCTGTACATCAACTCGCCGGGCGGAAGCGTCTCGGCCGGGATGGCGATGTACGACACGATGCAGTTCATCAAGCCCGACGTCTCGACGCTCTGCACGGGCCTCGCGGCCTCCATGGGCGCCTTCCTGCTTTGCGCGGGCGCCAAGGGCAAGCGCTTCTGCCTGCCCAACAGCCGCGTCATGATCCACCAGCCCTCGGGCGGTTTCTCCGGCCAGGCCTCGGACATCGAGATCCACGCGAAGGAGGTCCTCTACCTCAAGCGCAAGTTGAATGAGATGATGGCGCAGCACACCGGCCAGCCGATCGAGGTGATCGAGCGCGACACCGACCGGGACAACTTCATGAGCGCCGAAGAAGCGCTAAAGTATGGGATGATCGACCGCGTTCTGAAGAGCCGTTCGGAATCGTCCGTCGCATAAAGGAAATGATTCAAAACTCATGACTGAGAAAGTCGGCGGCGAAAAGCTCCTTTACTGCTCCTTCTGCGGCAAGAGCCAGCACGAGGTGCGGAAACTCATCGCCGGCCCGTCGGTATTCATCTGCGACGAGTGCATCGACCTCTGCAACGACATCATCCGCGAGGAGGCGAGCACCGATCCGGGCGCCAAGACCGCGAAGAGCGACCTGCCCAGCCCGCACGAGATCTGCGAGATCCTCGACCAGTACGTGATCGGCCAGGTCCAGGCCAAGAAGATCCTCTCGGTCGCGGTCTACAACCACTACAAGCGCCTGAAGACCGGCGGCAAGCAGGACGACGTCGAGCTCGCCAAGTCGAACATCCTGCTCATCGGCCCCACGGGCTCGGGCAAGACGCTGCTCGCGCAGACGCTCGCGCGCCTGCTCAACGTTCCCTTCGTGATCGCCGATGCCACGACCCTCACCGAGGCGGGCTACGTCGGCGAGGACGTCGAGAACATCATCCAGAAGCTGCTCCAGAAGTGCGACTACGACGTCGAGAAGGCGCAGCGCGGCATCGTCTACATCGACGAGATCGACAAGATCTCGCGGAAGAGCGACAACCCCTCGATCACGCGCGACGTGTCGGGCGAGGGCGTGCAGCAGGCGCTGCTCAAGCTCATCGAGGGCACCATCGCCTCGGTGCCGCCCCAGGGCGGGCGCAAGCACCCGAACCAGGAATTCGTGCAGGTCGACACGACCAACATCCTCTTCATCTGCGGCGGCGCCTTCGGCGGCCTGGAGAAGGTGATCCAGAACCGCACCGACCGCTCCGGCATGGGGTTCGGCGCCGCGGTGCGCTCGATGAACAACCGGCGTGAGCTGAACGACCTGCTCCATGGGGTCGAGCCGGAAGACCTGATCAAGTACGGCCTCATCCCCGAGTTCGTCGGCCGCCTGCCGGTGGTCGCCGTGCTCGACGAGCTGGATGCGGATGCGCTGGTGAAGATCCTCACCGAGCCCAAGAACGCCCTGGTCAAGCAGTACCAGAAACTCCTCGCGATGGAGGGCGTCGAACTGGAGTTCCGCGAGCACGCGTTGACCTCGATCGCCAAGCGCGCCCTCGAGCGCCGCACCGGCGCCCGCGGACTGCGCTCGATCATCGAGGCGGCGCTGCTCGACATCATGTTCGACCTGCCCTCGCTCACCAACGTCCACAAGGTCGTGGTGGACGAGAGCGCCGTCACCGGCGACGGCAAGCCGCTGCTCATCTACTCCGACCCCCCGAAGGTCGCGAGTGGCCAGCAGTAAGGCCTTCGTTCCCGTCGCCGCCCCGGAGAGGGGCTTGAGCCCGCGCCTCTCCGGCCCCACGTATTACCCCGTCCCAACCCAGGAAACCCCATGACCGCAACGTTTTCATCCGAATCCCGCGTCCTCCCGCTTTTGCCGCTCCGGGACGTGGTGGTGTTCCCGCACATGGTGATTCCGCTGTTCGTCGGGCGCCCGAAGTCGATCAAGGCGCTCGAGGCGGCCATGGAGGAAGGAAAGAACGTCGTCCTCGTGGCGCAGAAGTCCGCCGCGAAGGATGAGCCGAGCCCCGAGGACCTCTACGAGGTCGGCACGGTCTCGACCATCCTGCAGATGCTGAAGCTTCCCGACGGCACGGTGAAGGTGCTGGTCGAGGGCGTGCAGCGCGCGCGCATCGGCCGCGTGCTGACCGAGAAGGCCAACTTCGAGGCGGAGATCGAGATGATCCCGACCGAGGAGCCCGATTCCACCGAGGTCGAGGCGATGCGCCGGACGCTCCTCGCCCAGTTCGACCAGTACGTGAAGCTCAACAAGAAGATCCCGCCGGAAGTGCTGACGTCCCTCTCCGGGATCGACGGCGCCGGCCGCCTCTCCGACACCATCGCCGCGCACCTGCCGCTCAAGCTCGAGCAGAAGCAGCAGATCCTCGAGAACTTCCACGTCGGCCATCGCCTCGAGCAGCTGCTCCAGCTCCTCGAGACCGAGATCGACATCATGCAGGTGGAGAAGCGCATCCGCGGCCGCGTGAAGCGGCAGATGGAGAAGAGCCAGCGCGAGTACTACCTCAACGAGCAGGTGAAGGCGATCCAGAAGGAGCTCGGCGACTCGGAAGAGGGCGCCGACCTGGACGAGCTCGAGAAGAAGATCAAGTCGGCCCACATGCCGAAGGACGCGCGCGTGAAGGCCGAGGCGGAGCTGAAGAAGCTGCGCCTCATGTCGCCGATGTCCGCGGAAGCGACCGTCGTGCGCAACTACATCGACACGATGGTGGGACTGCCGTGGAAGAAGCGCACCAAGGTCTCCACCGACCTGGTCCATTCCGAGGAGGTCCTCGACGCCGACCACTACGGCCTCGAGAAGGTGAAGGAACGCATCCTCGAGTACCTCGCGGTGCAGCAGCGCGTGGACAAGCTGAAGGCGCCGATCCTGTGCCTCGTCGGCCCGCCCGGCGTCGGCAAGACCTCGCTCGGCCAATCGATCGCCCGCGCGACCAACCGCAAGTTCGTGCGCATGTCGCTGGGCGGCGTGCGCGACGAGGCGGAGATCCGCGGCCACCGCCGCACCTACATCGGCTCGATGCCCGGCAAGATCCTGCAGAACATGACGAAGGTGGGCGTGCGCAACCCGCTCTTCCTGCTGGACGAAGTCGACAAGATGGGCATGGACTTCCGCGGCGACCCCTCGTCGGCGCTGCTGGAGGTGCTCGACCCCGAGCAGAACCACACGTTCGTCGACCACTACATCGAGGTCGAGTACGACCTGTCGGACGTGATGTTCGTGGCGACCTCGAACACGCTGAACATTCCCGCGCCGCTGCTGGACCGGATGGAAGTGATCCGCCTCTCGGGCTACACCGAGGATGAGAAGGTCCATATCGCCAAGCAGTACCTGATGCCGAAGCAGTTGAAGGCGAACGGGCTCAAGGAGGGCGAGCTCGCGGTGACGGACAGCGCGCTGCGCGACATCACGCGCTACTACACGCGCGAAGCGGGCGTGCGCGGCCTCGACCGCGAGATCGCGAAGATCTCCCGCAAGGTCGTGAAGTCGATCCTGGTGAAGAAGAAGGACGGCCAGCACATCACCGTCAACTCCAAGAACCTCGACAAGTTCCTGGGCGTGCGCAAGTACACCTACGGCATCGCGGAGAAGGAGAACCAGATCGGCCAGGTGACCGGCCTCGCATGGACCGAGGTGGGCGGCGAGCTGCTGACCATCGAGGCCGTGAAGCTGCCGGGCAAGGGCACCATGGTCACCACCGGCAAGCTGGGCGAGGTGATGCAGGAGTCGATCAAGGCGGCGATCTCGGTGGTGCGCGCGCGAGCGAAGCGCCTCGGCATCGCGGACGACTTCTACCAGAACTTCGACATGCACATCCACCTGCCGGAAGGTGCGACGCCGAAGGACGGGCCCTCGGCCGGCATCGCGATCGCGACCGCGATCACCTCGGTGCTCACCGGCATCCCGGTGCGCTGCGACGTGGCGATGACGGGCGAGATCACGCTGCGCGGCGAGGTGCTGCCGATCGGGGGGCTCAAGGAGAAGCTCCTCGCGGCCCACCGCGGCGGCATCAAGCACGTGCTGATCCCGAAGGAAAACGTGAAGGACCTCCAGGAGATCCCCGACGAGGTCAAGAGCGCGATCGAGATCACGCCGGTGCAGTGGTTCGACGAGGTGCTCGAGCGCGCGCTCGAGCGCAAGCCCGAGCCGCTGCCCGACACGCCGCCCGCGCCGCCGCCCCAGGCGACCACCGAGGCCCGACCGGTCCTCACGAAGCACTGATGCAAACGAACCCCGGCCCCGCCGGGGTTTGTGTTTGTGGAGAAGCGAGTTCGGATCCCAAAGAAAGCGGAATGAAGCAGATCGCCCATCGAGCCCGCCGATCCGTTTTCGGCGGGGGCGGTGACGAGCTGGGAGCCAACGTCGCGGATAGGATTTCAGCGGGGTACTGACAGCAACCACCTCATCCCCGGCGAAAACGGATCGGCAAGGGCTGATGGTCTCTTCTGCAAGCCAGCCTTGGCATCCGTGAGCCGCGCTGCCTTTCCTGCAAATCAAGCCGGCCGGCAACCGCCGGGCGGAAGTTTCCACCATCCGGGCTTCGACGCTCGACCGGCCGCGCGCACCCGGAGTCACGCTTGCGGCGCGCGGCACGGAGCGGCGCGCCGGGACCCGCAGGAGGGCTGCAGCGATCGAGCCGCCGCTGCAGTGGAAGGAGGTGCTGAAGAGCGACCATCGAGCCCTTGGGGCCATCCACGAGAGGGGGTGCCCCGCTGGTGCCATTGCCACCGCTGCGAGGAAGTTCGAGCGCAATATGAAGTAGCGAGATCTCCGGCGGCCGACCGCAGTCCGGTCCCCCTCTCGTGGATGGCCCCGGGCTCGATGGTCGCGATCCAGCGGGGTCATCCCGAACGCCCTCTGGAAAGAGGGGTCGAAATCCGCTAGAATCTCGTTCTCTGCGGGTCGCAACGCCGCAGGGCCGCCAACGGGGCTCCGGGTGCTTAGCTCAGCTGGTAGAGCGTCGCCCTTACAAGGCGAATGTCGGGGGTTCGATCCCCTCAGCACCCACCAGCACCAAAGAATTCTGGAGTGGTAGTTCAGTTGGTTAGAATACCGGCCTGTCACGCCGGGGGTCGCGGGTTCGAGTCCCGTCCACTCCGCCAGATACCAGGGCGAACCTCCGCGGTTCGCCCTTTTCGCATCCGCCCCCGGAATCCCTGAAGGACGCTGCCGCAATGCTCGAACAGTTCCGCGAATTCGCGAACAAGAAGATCGTGAAGTGGATCTTCGCGATCTTCCTCATCATCCCCTTCGGGCTCTTCGGCATCGACTTCTACTTCCGCGGCGGTGGCGCCGCCGGCGATACGGTCGCGACCGTGGGCCGTACCCGCGTGAGCGCCTACGACTTCGACCAGGCGCTGCGCCAGCAGACGGAGCAGCTGCGCCAGCAGTTCCGCGGCGCTTTCGACAGCTCCCTCATGGACACGCCGGAGATGCGCCGCTCGGTGCTCGACCGCCTCGTGAACGAGCGCGTGGTCGCCGTGGGCGCCGACAAGGCGGGGCTGCGCCTCACGGGCCGCGCGCTCGCCGAGCGCATCGCCTCCGAGCCCTCCTTCCAGGTCGACGGCAAGTTCAGCAAGGACCGCTACGACGCCGTCGCGCGCGCCAACAACCTCACGCCCGCCGGCCTCGACGTGAAGCTCGCGGAGGAGTTCGCGCAGCAGCAGTTCGTGGGCGCGATCGTGGACAGCGCGTTCATCCCGAAGACGACGGTCGACAACTTCATCAAGCTCTCCGAGCAGTCGCGCGAGGTCGCCGTGGTGAACCTCACGCCCGAGTCGTACATGGCGAAGGTGAAGGTCGGCCCGGACCAGCTGAAGAGCTACTACGACTCGCACCCGAAGGAATTCACGACGCCGGATCGCGCGCGCGTGGACTACATCGAGCTCTCCGGCGATGCGCTCGCCGCGCGCGAGACCGTCTCGCCCGACGACGTGAAGAAGGCGTACGAGGCGAACGTGGCCGCCGGCAAGTACGGCGAGCCCGAGGAGCGCCGCGCGAGCCACATCCTGATCTCGCTGCCCGACAAGGCCACCGATGCGCAGAAGAAGGCGGCGGAGGCCAAGGCGAACCAGCTCGCCGCCGAGGTGCGGAAGAACCCGAAGAGCTTCGCCGAGATCGCGAAGAAGGAATCCCAGGACCCGGGCTCGGCCGCGCAGGGCGGCGACTTGGGCTTCTTCCGCCGCGGCATGATGGTCAAGCCCTTCGAGGACGCGGTCTTCTCGGCCAAGCCCGGCGAGATCGTGGGCCCGGTGCAGTCGCCCTTCGGCTACCACATCATCCGCCTCACCGAGATCCATCCCGCGAAGGTGAAGTCGTTCGCCGATGCCGCGCCCGAGATCGAGGCCGCGCTGCGCAAGTCCGCGGCGCAGCGCAAGCTCGCCGACATGACGGAGAACTTCTCGAACATCGTGTACGAGCAGTCGGGCAGCCTCAAGCCCGCCGCCGACGCGCTGAAGCTGCCGATCCAGCAGTCGGGATGGATCGAGAAGGGCGGCCCTTCGCAGCCGCAGATCTTCGCGAACCCGAAGCTGCAAGCCGAGGTGTTCTCGTCGGAGACCACGCAGAACAAGCGCAACACGTCGGCCGTCGAGATCGCGCCCGGCGATTACGTCGCCGCTCGCATCGTCGAGCACAAGCCGGCCGCCCTCAAGCCGTTCGACACCGTGAAGGCCGACATCGAGAAACGCCTGCAACGCGAGGAGGCGCTCAAGCTCGCCAAGGCCGATGGCGAGGCGAAGGTGAAGGCGCTGCGCGAGGGCAAGGATGCCGGCGTGAAATTCCCGCAGCCGCTCGAGGTGAGCCGCAAGAAGTCGGGCGGCCTCTTCCCCATGGTGGTCGACCGCGCCTTCCGCGTGGACGCGCGCAAGCTTCCCGGCTACTCGGGCATCGAGACGCCCGCGGGCTACGCCCTGGTGCAGGTGACGAAGGTGATCGAGCCGCAGAAGATCGACGACTCGCAGCGCCAGGCCATGGAATCCCAGCTGCGCCAGACCATCGTCGCCGAGCAGGTCGACGCCGCCGTCGCGAGCCTGCGCGACAAGGTCGGCGTGAAGGTCCAGCCCGGCGCGATCGACAAGAAACAGCCCCAGAGCTGATAAATTAAATCGGGGTCAGAGGTGAATTATCGCTAAGTGAACTCGGGCCTCCCGAGTTCCGCATCGTGATAATTCACCTCTGACCCCGATTTACTCCTCCAGCCCCGCCGTCGTCGTGCTGAAGCCGGCGTCGACGTGGATCACGTCGCCGGTGATGCCGCTCGCGAGGTCCGAGAGGAGAAAGGCGGCGGTATTGCCCACTTCCTCGGTCGTGACGCCGCGGCGCAGCGGCGCGTTCTTCTCGACGAAGTGCAGGATCTTCGAGAAGCCGCCGATGCCCGCCGCGGCGAGCGTCTTGATCGGCCCGGCGGAGATCGCGTTCACGCGCGTGCCGTGCGGCCCCAGGCTCGCCGCGAGGTAGCGCACGCCCGCCTCCAGGCTTGCCTTGGCGAGGCCCATCACGTTGTAGTTCACGATGGAGCGCTCGGCGCCCAGGTACGACAGGGTCACGATCGAGCCGCGGCGGCCTTCCATCATCGGCGCGGCGGCCTTCGCCAGCGCGGCCAGGCTGTAGCTCGAGATGTCGTGCGCCATGCGGAACGCCTCGCGCGAGACGCTCTCGTGGAAGGGGCCCTTCAATGCCTCGCGCGGCGCGAACGCGATCGCGTGCACCAGGCCGTCCAGCGCGTCCCAGTGCCGGCGCAGGCTCGCGAAGAGCGCCTCGATCTGCGCATCGTCCGCGACGTCGCAGGGGAAGACCCGGTCCGACGCGCCGAACTCGCCGGCCAGCTCCACGACCCGGTCGCGCACGCCTTCGCCCTGGTACGTGAAGGCGAGCACGGCACCCTCGCGCCGGCATGCGCGGGCGATGCCGTAGGCGATGGAGCGGTTGGAGAGCATGCCCGTGACGAGGATGCGGCGGTCTTGCAGGAAGCCCATGGAGCGGTTCTGGCCGCGAGAAAAGCGGCAACGCTTGGTGACGTTCGGGGCACGCAGTTTATCCCATAATGGAGAGCATGCCTTCCCTCGTCCGGCGCTTCGCGGGCCGCGTCCCGCTCCTCGCCCTCGCAACACTCCTCCTCGCCGTCCTGCCGGCGTCCTCGCAGCCCTCCGCGCCCGCCGCGGGGCCCAAGGTCCTGCACACCGCCTTCCTCATCGCCGAGACCAATTTCGATCCGGCGGCGGTCGACGACGAGTACTCCAATCGCGTGATCGAGGAGATCCTCGAGTCGCCGCTCACGTACGATTTCCTCGCCCGTCCCCTCAAGCTCAAGCCGCAGACCCTCGCGGCGATGCCCGAGGTCACCGACGCGGGCCGCACCTACACCCTGCACGTGAAGCCGGGCATCTACTACTCGGACGACCCCGCGTTCAACGGCCGCAAGCGCGAGCTCGTCGCCGCGGACTATGAGCTCGCGATGAAGCGGCTCATGGACCCGAAGCTGCATTCGCCCAACCTCTGGCTCATCGAGGATCGCGTCGCCGGGGTGAAGGAAGCCGTGGAGAAGGCGCGCAAGGCGGGCGCGCTCGACTACGCCGCGCCGATCCCCGGCATCCAGGTCGTGGACCGCTACACGCTGCGCGTGCGGCTGGTGAAGACGGACTACGACTTCTCCTACATCCTCGCCATGCCGACGATCGCGGCCCAGGCGCACGAGGTCGTGGAGCGCTACGGCAGCGACATCGGCGCGCATCCCGTGGGCACCGGAGCCTTCCGCCTCGCCGAGTGGCACCGCTCGGCGAAGATCGTCCTCGAGCGCAACCCGAACTTCCGCGAGGAGTACTACGAGGCCGAGCCGCCGGCGGACGACGCGCTTTCGCAGCAGCTCTACCGCGAGAACAAGGGCAAGCGCCTGCCGATGGTCGACCGCGTCGAGATCTCGATCATCGAGGAATCGCAGCCGCGCTGGCTCGCGTTCCTGAACGACGAGCTCGACTGGGTGAACCTGCCGTATGAGTTCCTGAACATGGCGGTGCCGCGCGGCAAGCTCTCGCCCGCGCTCACGAAGCACGGCGTGCGCTACATGCCGGACGTCGAGCCGACCACGACGTACACGTACTACAGCATGCGCGACCCGACGCTCGGCGGGTACACCGCCGACAAGGTGGCGCTGCGCCGCGCGATCAACCTCGCGTACAACGGCGACGAGGAGATCAACCTGATCCGCAACGGCACGGCGCTCGAGGCGAAGACGTTCGTGCCGCCGGGGGTCCTGGGCTACGACCCCGACTTCAGCACGGGTGCCACCTACGACCCGGCCCGCGCCAAGGCGCTCCTCGACATGTACGGCTACGTCGATCGTGACGGCGACGGCTGGCGCGACATGCCCGACGGCCGCCCGCTCGTCTTCCACTACCCGACCGACCCCTCGCAGCTCTCGCGCCTCTTCACCGAGCTCTGGCGCAAGGACCTCACCGCGATCGGCATCCGCATGGACGTCGAGGTCGCGAAATGGCCCGACCTGCGCAAGAAGTCGAAGGCCGGCCAGCTGCAGGAATGGGCGGCGGCCTGGAGCGCCGACTACCCCGACGGGCAGAACTTCTACCAGCTGCTCTACGGGCCGAATTGCGGCCAGTCGAACGACGGCTGCTTCCAGCTTCCCGAGTACGACCGGCTGTACGAGAAGGCCATCGCGCTGCCGTTCGGACCGGAGCGCCTCGCCACCTACCGCGAGATGGACCGGGTGATCGCGGCCTATGCGCCCATCAAGCTGCAGGCCAACCGCAAGTACAACTACATGGTCCAGCCCTGGGTGCTGGGGTGGCGCAAGCACCCGATCATCAAGGAGGGCTACCGGTACGTGGATATCGACCTCTCCCGGCGCCCCGCCGGCATCCGGTGACGCACCCCGTGCTGTCATAATTGGCCGATTTGCGCTCCACGGGACCGCTTGAAAATCCTCCGCCTCTTCGCCTGCCTCGCCGCCGCCCTCCTCGTGGCGCTCGCCGCCCCCGCGGCGCAAGCGCAGAAGAAGGTCCTGCGCGTGTCGTTGCGCGCGGCGGAGACGGGCTTCGACCCGCAGCGCATCGACGACCGGTACTCCAACGGCATCGACGAGAACATCTTCGAGGGCCTGCTCACGTACGACTACCTCGCCCGCCCCGCGAAGCTGGTGCCGCAGGCCGCCGAGTCCATTCCCGAGCCCGAGGAGGGCGGCCGGCGCTACACCTTCCGCATCAAGCCGGGCATCTACTACGCGCCCGATCCCGCCTTCAAGGGACGCAAGCGTGAGCTCGTCGCGCAGGACTTCGAGTACGCGATCAAGCGCTTCCGCGACCCGAAGAACCGCAGCCCCTACGCCTGGCTCTTCGAGAACAAGATCGTCGGCCTCGACGAGCTGGAAGCGCGCGCGAAGAAGACGGGCGCTTTCGACTACAACGCGAAAGTCGCCGGCATCGACGTGCGCGACCGCTACACCGTGAGCTTCCTGCTCAAGGATCCGGACTTCAACTTCCTCTACGTGCTCGCGATGCCGAACGTGGTCCCCGTCGCGCGCGAGGTGATCGAGGCGTATGGCGAGGACACGATGGCGCACCCGGTCGGCACCGGGCCGTACATGCTCGCCGAGTGGGTCCGGCGCTCGAGGATCGTGCTCGAGCGCAATCCCAACTTCCGCGGCTTCGAGCTGGACACGCGCTACGCCGACATGGCCGACGAGTGGGACCGGGCCGCCGTGGATGCCCTCGCCGGCAAGCGCCTGCCGCTCGTCGACCGCATCGAGATCTCGATCATGGAGGACGAGCAGCCGCGCTTCCTCGCCTTCATGAACAAGGAGCACGACGTCCTCGACGAGACCCCGTTCTCCTTCCTCGACCAGGTGGTGCCGAACGGCAAGCTGGCGCCCAAGCTCGCGAAGGAGGGCATGCGCGTCTTCCGCGAGGAGCAGCCGGAGGTGACCTACACGGCCATCAACGTCGAGGACAAGGCCGAGGGCCGGCCCAACCCCGTCGGCGGCTACACGCCGGAGCGGGTCGCGTTGCGCCGCGCGATGGTGCTCGCCTACGACATCGACGCGGAGATCGCCATCCTGCGCAAGGGGCAGGCGATCGCCGCCCAGTCGCCGGTGCCGCCCGGTGTCGTGGGCTACGACCCGGACTTCCACGCCGATGCGGAGCGCCACGACGTCGCGCGCGCGAAGGCGCTGCTCGACATGTTCGGCTATGTCGATCGCAACGGCGACGGCTGGCGCGAGCAGCCCGACGGCTCGCCGCTCGTGATCGGCTACAAGTTCAACGCCCAGGGACAGGAGTACCGGCAGCTCGCCGAGCTCTGGGTCAAATCCATGGCCGAGGTCGGAATACGCTCCGATGCCAGCGCCGTGCAGTTCGCCGACCTGCTGAAGGACAAGAAGGTGGCGAACTACGTGACCGCGCAGTCGGCGTGGATCGCGGACTATCCGGACGCCCAGAACTTCCTGCAGCTCCTCTACGGGCCCAACACCGGGCAGTCGAACGAGTCGGGGTTCCGGCTCGCGCAGTACGATCGGCTCTACGAGAAATCGATCCGCATGCCCGACAGCCCGCAGCGCGACCAGCTCTACCACGAGATGGACCGCCTCATCCTCGCGTATGCGCCGTGGCGCCTGGGCGTGCATCGCGTCTTCAACCACTTGATCTACCCGTGGGTGAAGGGCTACAAGAAGCACCCGATCCTGTATACCAACTGGAAGTACCTCGACATCGACATGGCGGAGCGGCAGGCCGCGACGCGATGACGACCACCCGGAAGCCGACATGACCGCGTACGTGATCCGCCGCATCTGGCAGATGATCCCCACGATCTTCGGGGTGATCCTGCTCATCTTCCTGCTCTTCAACTGGGTGGGGGGCGACCCGGCCCAGGTGCTCGCGGGCAAGATCTCCAATCCCGAGCAGATCGCCAACATCCGCCGCCAGCTGGGCGTCGACCAACCCTACTGGTACCAGCTCCTGGTCTTCGTGAAGCAGGTCTTCACCTTCGACTTCGGGCGCAGCTGGTCCACGAACGAGGAGGTCTCGCACATCCTCCTCACGCGCGTGGGACCGACGCTCACCATCATGATCCCGGTGCTCATCATCGAGACCTCGCTCGCCGTGGTCCTCGCGATCGGCGTGGCGTACGTGCGCGGCACGATGACCGACCGCGCCATCATGATCGTGTGCACCGTCGCGATGTCGGTGAGCTTCCTGGTCTACATCATCGTGTTCCAGTGGCTCTTCGGCTTCATCCTCGGCTGGTTCCCGGTGCAGGGCTGGAGCGAGAGCTTCTGGAAGAACCTCACGACCTACGCGCCGCTGCCGATCATGCTGGCGATCTTCGTGGGCCTGGCCCCGGAGCTCCGGCTCTACCGCTCGTTCTTCCTCGACGAGATCAACCAGGATTACGTCCGCACCGCGCGCGCCAAGGGCGTGCCGGAGAAGGCCGTCATGATGAAGCACGTGCTGAGGAACGCGATGATCCCCATCCTCACCAACATCGCGATCTACCTGCCCGGGGTCTTCGTGGGATCGTTCCTGCTCGAGGTGTTCTTCTCCATCCCCGGCCTGGGTCGCGAGGTCGTGACCGCCGTCAACCGCAGCGACTTCCCGGTGATCAAGGCGGTCACCGTGTACCTCGCCGTGATCACCATGGTCATCAACCTGCTGGTGGACGTCATGTACAAGTTCGTCGACCCGAGAGTGAGCTTCAAATGAGCGTCGTCCTCAAGAATCCGCCCGCCGCGCGCCCGCAGGAATCGCCCGGCCTCTGGATGCTCGCGTGGCGGCGCCTGCGCCAGGACCGGGTCGGCATGGTGTCGCTCGCCATCGTGGTCTTCTTCCTGGCACTCATGGTTGCCTCCTACGCGGGCCTGGTCGCGAAGGACTGGAGCCGCGAGAAAGGCGTCTCGTACGCGAATCCCTCGTTCCTCGCCGGCGCGGAGAACCTCGAGGCCCGCGCCATGGCGCAGAAGGAAGCCGCGGCCCATGCGCCGACCGTGGACCTCTCGGACATCGATCCCCTGGCGCCGCGCTACAAGGAGTGGGCCGAGCGCGCGGCGAAGATCGCCGTGACGCAGACCAAGCGCGC
The DNA here is from genome assembly GCA_035656735.1 of Usitatibacter sp. Classification (GTDB taxonomy): domain Bacteria; phylum Pseudomonadota; class Gammaproteobacteria; order Burkholderiales; family Usitatibacteraceae; genus Usitatibacter. Next base: position 48,941 of record DASRRY010000003.1, read on the forward strand.
CGAGACGCTGCCCTTCGGCGGCGACAAGTGGGGCCGCGACGTGCTGCAGAAGACCATCAAGGGATCGGAGGTCTCGATCTTCGTGGGCCTCACCGGGGCCCTCCTCGCGATGCTGATCGGCACGGTCTTCGGCGCGCTCGCCGGGTACTTCGGCGGGCGCATCAACGACTTCTTCGAGTGGTTCTACAACATCTTCACCTCGATCCCGTACATCCTGCTCATCCTCGCGTTCGCCTCGGTCGCGACGGCGACGGGCAAGTTCGGCAAGGGGATCGCGCCGATCGTGCTGATCCTCTCGCTCACGGGCTGGACCGGCATCTACCGCCTGATCCGCGCCGAATACATCAAGCACGTGAACCGCGAGTACGTGCAGGCGGCCAAGGCCATCGGCGCATCCAACGCGTCGCGCATGTTCCGCCACATCCTGCCCAACGTGAGCCACGTGGCCCTCGTGCAGCTCTCGCAGAACACGGTTCAGTTCATCAAGGCCGAGGTCATCCTTTCCTTCCTCGGTTTCGGCGTGCCGGTGGACATGGTCTCGTGGGGCACGATGCTCGCCGAGGCGCAGAACGAGCTCGTGATCGGCAAGTGGTGGCAGCTCGCCGCGGCGGGCGCCGCGATGGCCATCCTCGTCACCGCCTTCTCCATCCTCACCGACAGCCTGCGCGACGCGCTGGATCCCAAACTCAAATGAGCCAACCCAAAACCGAACCCGGCCCGCAGGGCGACGGCGGGGAGCAGCTGCTGCAGGTGCGCGACCTCGACGTGGCCTTCCGCGTCGAGCGCAAGGGCGAGCCCTTCCGCGCCGTGAAGGGCATTTCGTTCGACGTGCCGAAGAACCGCACCGTGGCCCTGGTGGGCGAATCCGGCAGCGGCAAGAGCGTATCCGCGATGGCGATCCTCGGGCTCCTGCCGGAGAACGCGATCGTCTCGCCGCAGAGCCGCATCCTCTACAACGGGCGCGACCTCCTCCGGGCGCCGAAGGGCGAGCTGCAGGCGATCCGCGGCAAGGACATCTCGGTCATCTTCCAGGAGCCGATGACGTCGCTCAATCCGGTGTTCACGGTCGGCGAGCAGATCGCCGAGGTGCTGCGCCTGCACATGGGGCTCGGGCTGCGCGGCGCGAACGCGCGCGCGATCGAGCTGCTGAACGAGGTGGGCATCCCCGATCCGCAGCTGCGCGTGAACTCGTATCCGCACGAGATGTCCGGCGGCCAGCAGCAGCGCGTGATGATCGCGATGGCGATCGCCTGCGAGCCCAAGCTGCTCATCGCCGACGAGCCGACGACGGCGCTCGACGTCACGATCCAGAAGCAGATCCTCGACCTCATCGCGAGCCTGCAGCAGCGCCACAGGATGTCGGTACTCTTCATCACGCACGACCTGGGCGTGGTGGGCGAGATCGCCGATGCCGTCGTGGTCATGCAGAACGGCGTGATCCAGGAGCAGGGGAGTGTGCGCGACATCTTCGAGCGGCCGCAGCACCCGTACACGAAGGCGCTGCTCGCCTGCCGCCCGCGGCTGGACCGGCGCCCCCGGCGCCTGCCCGTGATCGAAGACTTCCTGCGCGGGAACGGTCACGTGCACATCGAGGAGCGGTCCCGCGGCATCGCGCCCGGCGACGACATCATCCTCGAGGTGCGCGACCTCACGAAGACCTTCTTCCTCAAGGAGGGGCTGTGGGGCAAGCGCGCGGTGCCCGCGGTGCAGGAGGTGAGCTTCCGCCTGCCCAAGGGCAAGACCATCGGCCTCGTGGGCGAGTCGGGCTCCGGCAAGACGACCGTCGGCCTCACCGTCATGCGCCTGCACGAGGCGACCGGCGGCCAGGTGCTCTTCGAGGGCCGCGACCTGCTCGCGCTCACGGAGCGCGAGATGATGGCCTACCGCCGGCGCATCCAGATCATCTTCCAGAACCCGTACGCGTCGCTCAATCCGCGCTTCACCGTCGGCCAGATCCTGGTCGAGCCCATGAAGATCCACGGCATCGGCGCCGACGAGCGCGAGCGCGTGGAGCACGCGTTCCATCTCCTCAAGCGCGTGGGCCTCTCGGAGGAGTCGTTCTACAAGTACCCGCACGAGTTCTCCGGCGGCCAGCGCCAGCGCATCGCGATCGCCCGCTGCCTCACCATGAAGCCCGACGTGCTGATCTGCGACGAGTCGGTCTCGGCGCTCGACGTCTCGGTGCAGGCGCAGGTGCTGAACCTGCTGCAGGACCTGCAGGACGAGTACCACCTGTCCTACATCTTCATTTCCCACGACCTCGCGGTCGTGAAGTACATCTCCGACCAGGTGATGGTGATGAGCCAGGGGCGCATCGTCGAGATGGCCGACTCCGACGAGATCTACCGCCACCCGCGCGAGGAGTACACGCGCAAGCTCCTCTCCTCGATTCCCAAGGGCCTCGAGAAGGCCGCCGACCTCACCTGAGGTCCTTGCCATGAAGACGTTCCTCGCCGCGGCCCTGGCGGCCGCGCTCCTCGTGCCCTCGAGCGCCTCGGCGCGGGCGCTGATGCCGATCTGGGACTCGGGCGGCATCGCGCGCGCGTGCCGGCAGGGACTCGAGCGCGCCCACCGGACGATCGGCGCGATGGAGGCGAAGCGCGCTCCCGCGGGCATCTTCGACGAATGGAATCGCCTGCAGATCGGCCTGGAGGATGTGCTCGCGCCGGCCTTCCTGCTCTCCAGCGTGAGCCCGGACAAGGAGACGCGCGACGCGGCCGAGCCTTGCCTGCAGGAATACACCGCGCTCGCGACCGGGATCCTGCAGGACGAGAAGCTGTACCGGCGCGTCTTCGCCGCGAAGCCCGCGAACGCGCATCAGGCCAAGCTCAGGCGCGACCTGCTGGACCGGTTCGAGGACACCGGCGTGTCGCTGGCACCCGCGAAGCGCGCGCGCGCCAAGGCGATCTTCGACGAGCTGGAGCAGCTGCGCCAGGCCTACGAGCGCGACGTGCGCGAGGACCCCACGCGCGTCACCGTGAGCGTGGCGGAGATGGACGGCATGCCGGAGGCGTACGTGCACGCGCACGAGGCCGCGCGCGACAAGGACGGCAACTACGTCCTCACGCTCAAGTACCCCGACTACCTGCCGTTCATGGCGAACGCGACGAGCGAGCCCGCGCGCAAGCGCTATTACATGGCCAAGCTCTCCGAGGGGGGCGCCCGCAACCTCGAGCTCCTCGAGCGCATGTTCGTGCTGCGCAAGGAGCTCGCCGGCCTCTACGGGCTGCCGAGCTATGCCGACTACGTGCTGCGCCGGCGCATGGCCCACGACCCGAAGACGGTCATGAAATTCCTGGGCGACGTGAAGGGCGCGGTGACGGAGGTCGAGAAGAAGGAGCTGGACGAGTTGCGCGCCGCGAAGGCGAAGGATCGCGGGACCGCGCCGGAGGCCACGACGCTCGCGCGCTGGGACGTCTCGTACTACCAGGAAAAGATCCGCCGCGAGCGCTTCGCGATCGACCAGGAGAAGCTGCGCAAGTACTTCCCGACCGACCGTGCGGTCGATTACACGCTCGCGGTGTCCCAGGCGCTCTACGGCATCACCTTCCGCGAGGTGAATGTGCCGACGTGGCACCCGGACGTGCGCTACTTCGACGTGCTGGACGCGAAGACCGGCCAATACCTCGCCGGCTTCTATCTCGACCTCTTCCCGCGCGAGGGCAAGTACAACCACGCCGCCGTCTTCCCGATCCGCCGCGCGAGCCGGCTCGCCCACCGCACGCCGCTCGCCGCGCTCGTCGCCAACTTCAACCGCGAGGGGCTCGACCCCGCCGAGCTGCAGACGCTCATGCACGAGTTCGGCCACGTGCTGCACAACGTGCTCTCGCGCGCCGACTACCAGGCCCACGGCGGCACCGCGGTGAAGCGCGATTTCGTGGAGGCGCCCTCGCAGATGTTCGAGGAGTGGGCGCGGCGCGAGCAGCCCCTCGCGCTCTTCGAGCAGGTGTGCCACGAATGCCCGCAGCTCACCCACGACGAGATCGAGCGGCTCGAGGCCGCGCGGCGCTTCGGCCAGGGCATCCGTTATGCGCGCCAGTGGCTCTATGCCACCTTCGACATGATGCTCTCGACCGATCCGCGCCCGCCGCTCGCGCTCTGGCGCGAGCTCGAGGGCGCGACGCCGCTGGGCTATGTCGAGGGCACCTCCTTCCCGTCGTCCTTCAGCCACATCGCCTCGAATTACGCGGCGGGGTACTACGGCTACATGTGGTCGGAGGTGCTCGCCCTCGACATGCTCTCGCCTTTCGGCGGCGACATGCTCGATCCGAAGGTCGGCGCGCGCTTCCGCGACGACGTGCTCGCGCAAGGGGGGCAGGTGGAGGAGCGCGACATGGTGCGAAGGTTCCTCGGCCGCGAGCCCAACAGCCAGGCGTTCTTCGCCGAGATCACGGGGAAGCGCTGACATGGCCGATGCGCGCTTCGCGGTGCGCTTCGCGGTCATCCTCGTGCTGCTCTTCACCGCGGAGCTCACCGCCCCGGTGCAGCACGCGCTGGTCGAGCCTTGGACCGCGGCCGTGACCCATGCCTCCCAGGGGCTGCTCGACCTCTTCGATCCGGCCGTGATCTCGTTCGGCAACGTTCTCGCGAGCACGCGCAGCGGCTTCGTGGTGTCGATCGAGGCGGGGTGCAACGGCGTGGAGGCCGCGCTCGTGCTCGTCGCCGCGATCCTCGCGTTCCGCGCGCCGTGGCGCCCCAAGGCGCTCGGGATCGTCGTGGGCCTCGCCGCGGTGCAGGTCCTCAACGTGATCCGGGTCGTGACACTCTTCTACGTCGGGCAATGGAGCGCGCGCGCCTTCGAATGGGCCCACCTCTACGTGTGGCAGACCCTCATCATCATCGACGTGCTCGTGGTGTGGCTGCTGTGGATGCGCTGGGTCGGCACGCGCGCGGCCGGGGCGGGCGGTGCCGGGGCGGGCGGTGCCGGGGCATAGCGCGGTCTGGCGCTTCGCCGTGCGCGTGCTCGCGTGGCTCGCCCCGGCGCTCCTCGCGTGGTATCTCGCCGCGCCCTGGTACGACCCGCTGCCCACCTGGCTCGCGCGGGGCATCCTCGGCGTGTACCGCGCGGGGCTCGTGCTCGGCGTCGACCCGGCGGCGCGCATGCTGACCTTCGTGACGTCGATCCCGGCGGAGAGCGAGCGCGCGGGCTGGCTCGTGGTCGAGGTGAACCCGCTGCTCTACACCTACGGCAGCGCGCTCTTCCTCGCGCTCATGATGGCGAGCCGCGCTTCGTGGAAGCGCGTGGCCTTGGGCCTGCTGGTCCTGCTGCCATTCCAGGCGTGGGGCATCGCGTTCGACCTCGTCGCGGCCCTCATCCGCGCGAACCTCGTGCAGGCCGCGGGCCTCGCCGGCTGGCGCGCGCAGGTAGGGGCGCTCCTCTACCAGCTGGGCTCGATCATCCTGCCCACGATCGTCCCGGTCGTGGCGTGGGGCGCGCTCGAGCGCCGCTTCATCGAGGAGCTCGCGCTGCGCCGGACGCCCGCCTGATCCGGTACGATTTCAACCGATGGACACTCCTGCTGCCGCACGCCTCGAGCCGGCCTTCGACGCCGGGCCCCTGCTCGCCGAAGCCCTGGCGCTCGCCGCCGCCGACTGGGTCGCGCACTTCAATGCCGGCTACCACGACGGCGGCTGGCATGGCGCGGCGCTGCGTGCGCTGGGCGGAGACGCTTCGCGCCTGCACTCGGGTCTCGCCCATGGCGCTGGCTTCGTCGACACCCGGCTCATGGACGCGTGCCCCGCGATCGCCGCCTCTCTGGCGCGCATCGAGGCCCCGAAACGCGCCGTGCGCCTGCTGCGTCTCGCCCCCGGGAGCGCCATCCGCGAGCACACGGACGACGACCTGCGCTTCGAGCAGGGACATGCGCGGCTGCACGTGCCGCTCGCGACCGGGGATGACGTCGAGTTCTACGTCGACGGCGCGCGTGTCGTGATGCATCCCGGGGAATGCTGGTACCTCGACCTCTCGCGGCCGCATCGCGTGTCGAACCGCGGCGCGCGCGATCGCATCCACCTGGTGATCGACTGCGAGGTGAACGCGTGGCTCGCTGGCCAGGTGTCGCGTGCCGCGTTCGAGCCGCGCCGCGCCGGCGGCGTGTCGGGGCAACAGGCGTTCGCGGGCTTCAGGCAATGCGTGCATGACGGCACCGCGCTGCGCGATCGGCTGCTCGCCGAGGCCGAGCCCGACGCGTTCATGCGGCTCTGCGTCGAGCTGGGCGCCGCGCGGGGATTCGCGTTCGGCGTCGAGGACGTGCGCGCCGCGATGATGGAGGGACGCCGCGCATGGCTTTCGCAGTGGGTGCTGTGAGCGAGGCTCACGAGTTCGACGGCTGGCTTCCCGTGCGCGTCTTCTGGCACGGCGGCGCAGCGCGCGTGGACTGGTGCTGGTTCGGCGACCGGCCGCTCGCCGAGCCGTTCTTCCGCGACAGCGCGAACCTGGCGATGCGCCATCCGTTCAACCAGGCCTTCCGGCGCGAGACGCCGATCGACGCCCTGTCGCGGCTGCGCGAGGAGCGTCCGGGCATGGCGCCCACCGCGTTCCTGCACCATGCTTCGCGCTGCGGATCCACGCTGGTGTCGCAGATGCTGGCGGCGACCGGCGAGCATGTCGTGGTCTCCGAGCCGCATACGCTCGACGCGATCCTGCGCGCGCGCTACATGGGGCCGGGCGTCGCGGCCGGCTCGGAAGTGGAATGGGCGCGCGGGCTCCTCTCCGCGCTCGCCCAGTCGCGCCGCGGCGAGCGCGCCTTCGTCGTGAAGCTCGATGCGTGGAGCATCTTCGAGCTGCATACCTTGCGCGAGGCGTTTCCGGCGACGCCGTGGGTGTACCTGTACCGGGATCCGCTCGAGATCGCGGTTTCCCAGGTACGCGAGCGCGGCGCCTACATGGTGCCGGGGATGCTCGGGCCCGCGCTCGAGCTGCTCGGCGCTGTCGAGGTCGCGCGCATGCCGCACGAGGAGTTCATCGCGCGCGTCCTGGGCCGCATGCTGGAGGCGGCGGGGGAGGGCTGCGCGCGCGAGGGCGGCGTGCTGCTGCATTACGAGGAGCTGCCCGAGGCGCTCTGGACGTGGGCCGCGCCGCTCTTCGGCGTGCGCGACGATCCCGCGATCCGCGCCGCGCTCGGGCACGCCGCGCGCTGGAACGCGAAGAATCCGCAGCTCGAGTTCGAGAGCGATTCCGGGCGCAAGCAGCGCGAGGCGAGCCCGGCCTTGCGCGAGGCGATCGAGCGCTGGGCGCATCCGGCCTACCACCGGCTCGAGACGGCGCGGCTCGCCGCGCGCGCGGCCCGCGGGCCGCGCGCGATGGAAAGCGCGCGATGAGCGGCGCCGTGCTCTCGCGGGCGCGCTTCGAGGCCGCGCTCGACCAGGTCTTCACCGTTTCCGCCGACGGTTCGCCCGGCGCGCTCGAGGTGCGGCTGGTCGAGGTCAAGCCGCGTCCCGCGCCGCCGGGACACGAGCAATTCTCCGCGCTCTTCGCCGGACCCGCGACGCCGGCCTGGCCCCAGGGGACCTATCGCTTCGCCAACGAGGCCTTCGGCAGCGTCGAGCTCTTCATGGTGCCGCTCGGCCCGGCCGCGTCGCGCACCGAGTACGAGGTTTGCGTCTCGGGGCCCGTCGCGCCCGGCCCCGCGTGAGCGACGAGCCCGCGACGCCCGAGCGCCCGCCGGGGCTCGCGCTGCGCCCCGCCACGACAGCGGACGAGCCCTTCCTGCGCGAGCTCTTTCGCCTCATGCGCGAGCCGCAGCTCGCGATGCTGCCGTTCGACGAGGCGCAGCGCGCGGCATTCTGCGAAAGCCAGTACCAGGCACGCGCCGCCCACTACCGCGACGCTTATCCCGGTGCGCGCCATTCCATCGTGGAGAACGACGGCAATCGCGTCGGGACCCTGGTCGAGGCGCGCGGCGCCGCGGCCATCCATCTCGTCGACCTGCAGCTCTCCCCCGCCTTCCAGGCGCGAGGCTGGGGCACCGAGCTCATGTTGCAATTGCAACGCGAGGCCAGCCGGCTCGGCTTGCCCGTGATCCTGCACGTCGAGAGCCGCGGCCGGGCGCGGCGCTTCTACGAGCGCCTCGGCTTCTCGCCCGGCAGCGACGACGGCGTGTATTGCGAAATGTCATGGGTGCCGCCCGGGGATGGTGTGACGCCGCGCTGAGGGTGGGGGATCGCGCGCGCGCAACGCGCGCGCCCTGTCAAGGGTGCGGCGACAAGAACTTGGTGCTAGAGTTCCGCCGCGTGCCGAAGTGGTTCTGGCAATCCGCCGGGCCGGTGCACCCAGGGAAACAAGAATGTCACAGCCCCCGAAGCACCGGGCCGGTCGCCGTCGGTTCATGGCGAGCGCGGGCCTCGCGGCCGCTGCGCTGACACCCGCCGCGAGCTTCGCACGCGTCGCGTGCGAGCGATCCGTGCGGCTGGGGGTGGTGCTTCCACGGTCGCACCGGTTCGCGCTGCTGCCGCAGCGGCTGCTCGCCGGCTTCGAGTCGTACGCCGCGGCGCCGTGCGCGAGCGGTGCGGGCGTATCCCTGTCGATCGTCCCCATCGCCGGTGACTCGGCGGCCGCGACGTATCGCGCCACGGCCGAGGCGATCGAGGCCCGCCGCATCGACGTAGTCGCCGGCATGGACGACCGGGACTGGTCCGTTCGCATCGCGCCGCTGCTGGACGCGAACCGCGTGCCTTGCGTCGTGACCGATCTCGGCGCCGATGTCGCGCGCGCCACGCGCCAGAGCCCCTGGATCGTGCGCCACTCGCTCGGATACTGGCAGGCCAATTACGCGATGGGTTCGTGGTGCGCGCGCCACCTCGGCGCGCGCGCGGTCGTCGTGGCGGATTTCCTCGAGAGCGGCTACGACATGGTCTATGCGTTCCGCCGCGCCTTCGAAGCGGCCGGCGGAAGCGTCGAGGGCGTCGTCGTGACCGGCCTGCCCGATGGATCGGGCGGCTTCGACGACGTCGAGCGCGCCGTCCGCGGCGCACGTCCCGACTTCGTCTATGCATTCCATTCGGGCCACCGGGCCGAGGCGTTCCTGCGCTTCTACGAGCGCGCCGGCCTTGCCCGCCACGCGCGCCTCGCCGGCGCCGCGCTGCTCACGGATCCGGTCACCGCGCACGGGCCGCTCGCCGTCGCGGAAGGCGTGATCACCGTCTCGCCGTGGTCGCACGATGCCGAATGCGCGGGCAACCTCGCGCTGCGCCACGCGTGCCGCATGCGTGACGGCGCGGCGCCCGACCTCTTCGCCGCGCTGGGCTACGAGACGGCGCAGCGCATCGCCATCGCGCTCGCGCAGGGCCCCGCGATTCGCGCGGACGGCGCACAGGCGCTCGCGAGCGCCGGATATGCCGGGCCGCGCGGCGACGTGCGCCCCGATCCCGCGCTGCGCGAGGCTCCCGCGCCCGCGTACGTGCAAACCGTCGCGCGCGCCGGCACGCGGCTCGCGCACGTGACCGTCGCGCGGCTCGCCGCAACGCAGCTCGCGCCGGCCGAGCGCCAGCACCTTCAAACGATGATCAAGTCGGGCTGGGCCCACGCCTACCTGTCCGCCTGACCCGCCTGCAAAGAGAGGAATCGTTCCATGTCGCCCTATCTCGGTGAAATCAAGATGTTCGCGGGCAATTTCGCGCCGCGCGGCTATGCGTTCTGCAACGGCCAGCTCCTGTCGATCGCCCAGAACACCGCGCTCTTCTCGCTCCTGGGCACGACCTACGGCGGCAACGGCGTGAGCACGTTCGGGTTGCCGGACCTGCGCGGGCGCGTGCCGATTCATTGGGGGCAGGGGCCGGGCCTCTCGGACTATGTCCAGGGCGAGGCGACCGGAACCGAGGCCGTCACGTTGCTGCAAAGCAACATGCCGCAGCACACCCACGCGCTGAATGGAAACAGTGCAGGCGGCGATGCCACGGCACCCAGCTCCGCCACGGTGCTCGCGGCCTCGACGGCGCGCGACCGCGTGTATTCCTCGGCCGGCGCCAATGTCTCGCTGTCGCCGCAATCGGTCGGCTTCTCGGGCAGCAGCATTCCGTTCTCCATCGTGCAGCCGCTCCTCACCGTCACGTTCATCATCGCCCTCCAGGGCATCTTCCCGTCGCGCAACTGAACATGGGAGAGTCCACGGCCGGGCACCCCGCGTGCGCGCATTCGAGCGCTTCGAAGCTCATGCGCCGCGTCGCGCTCGGCCTGGGCCGGCTGGCGGCGGCCGCCGCCTTCGCCGCCACCGCGGCGGGTGCGGCGACCATCACCGTGACATCGACGGCGGACAACGGCGCCGGATGCACGCTGCGCAACGCCGTGATGAGCTCGAACGACGGCACGAGCCACGGCGGCTGCACCCCCGGCGGTGCGAGCAATACGATCAGCCTCGGCGGCGGCACGTACTTCGTGAACAGCCCGCCGATCAACATCTACCAGCATTCGGTCGTGTTCCAGGGCGCGGGCGCGGGCAGCACCCTCATCGACGCGCAGCTCCAGGATCACGTCTTCGACAACTTCGACCCGGGTACGCCGGTCGCGCTGACGATCGCCTGGCAGGACCTCACCATCCGCAACGGCAAGGCGCTGAGCAGCGGACCCACGGGCTACGGCAATGCCGGCGCCATCTTCATCGATACCGCGACCACCGCGCTCGTCACGCGCTGCGTGATCCAGTCCAACCAGGCCGAGTCGAGCGGCGGCGCGATCGAGAACTGGGGCTCGCTCAGCGTCACCGACAGCACGTTCACGGCCAATACGGCGCCCGGCGAGGGCGGGGCCATCCGCAACACCGGGACGCTCTCCATCACGGGCAGCACGTTCAGCGGCAACAGCTCGGGCGCCGGTGGCGCGGTCTGGCATAGCAGCGCCGCGACGCCCGCGACGATCTCGAATTCCACGTTCGCGAACAACTCGGCCACCGTCACGGGCGGCGCGATCTCGGCGGACGACCCCACGAGCGGCGGCCTCGTCACGCTCACGCACGTCACGGTCGCCGCGAACACCGCGCCCACCGGCGGCGGCATCTACACGGCGAACGCGGCCGGCTTCCGGCTCGACCGCAGCATCGTCGCGACGAACAGCGCGGGCACCGGCGCGGATTGCGCGAACGGCGGGACCGGCTTCACGTCGCTCGACTACAACATGTTCGGCTCGCTCACCGGCTGCACGGTGGGCGGCACGACGACGCACAACGTCGTCACCGCGACGCCGCGCCTGGCCGCCCTCGCGAACAACGGCGGCTCGACGCAGACCGTGGCGCTCCAGGACCTGAGCCCCGCGATCGACATCGCCCCCACCTGTGCAACCCCTTTCGACCAGCGCGGCGTGGCACGCCCGATCGGTGCGGCTTGCGACGCCGGCGCCTTCGAAGCACCCCTGCCTCTCGTGTTGAGCCCTGCGGCCGGACCGCTCACCAGCGCCGCCGTAGGCGTCGCGTATTCCGGCGTCACGTTCACGACGGCCAATGGCGTGGGCCCGTTCACGTACGCGATCGCATCGGGCTCGCTGCCGGTGGGAATGTCGCTCTCGAGCGCGGGTGTGCTCTCCGGCACCCCAAGCGCCGCGGGTACCTTCAGCTTCGCGGTCATCTCGACCGACACGTTCAACTCGCGCACCGGGACCGCGTCGTACTCGCTGGTCTCGAATGCGCCCACCGTGCTGCTCGCACCGGCTTCCGTGCCGGACGGGACCGCGGGCATATCCTATTCCCAGTCGTTCGGCGCTTCCGGTGGAACCCCGCCCTACACGTTCGGCGTCACCACCGGCGCGTTGCCGCCGGGGCTCACGCTCTCCAGCGCGGGCCTGCTCTCGGGCACGCCGACGACCGGGGGCACCTTCAGCTTCACCGTCACCGCCGCCGACAGCTCGACCGGCGCGGGCGCGCCCTTCACGGCCTCCATCGGGTACTCGGTCACCATCACGGTGCCGCCGCCCATCACGATCGCGCCCGCCACGCTGGCGGCGGCGACCGTGGCGTCCGGCTATGGCGTGACGCTCGTCGCGAGCGGCGGGACCGCGCCGTACACCTTCGCGCTCACGGCAGGCGCGTTGCCCGCGGGGCTCTCGCTCTCGAGCGCGGGCGTGCTTTCCGGCACACCGAGCGCCGGCGGCACGTTCAACTTCACCGTCACCGCGACGGACTCCACGCCGCGCTCCGGCTCGCAGGCGTACTCGCTCACGGTAAACGCGCCGACCATCGCGCTTTCGCCGATCACGTTGCCGGGCGGCACCTACAACGCGGCGTATTCGCAAACCCTGTCGGCTAGCGGTGGCACGGCGCCATATTCCATCGCCGTCTTCACGGGCGCGCTGCCGGCGGGAATCACGCTGTCCTCGGCCGGCGTGCTGTCCGGAACGCCCACGGCCACCGGACCCTTCAGCTTCACCGCGACCGCGACCGACAGCTCCACGGGTACGGGTCCCTACACCGGGAGTCGCGCCTACAGCTTCACGATCGCCGCCACGGTACCGGGCGCGCCGGTGATCGGCCCGGCAACCGCCGGGGATGCGCAGGCGACCGTCACGTTCACGCCGCCCGCCAGCAACGGCGGCTCGGCGATCACCGGCTACACGGTCACGTCGAGCCCGGGGGGCATCACCGCGACCGGAGCCGCGAGCCCGATCACGGTCAACGGCCTCACGAACGGCACCGCGTATACGTTCACGGTCACGGCGACCAATTCGGCGGGCATCGGCCCGGCCTCGGCGGCCTCGAACTCCGTCACGCCCAAGGCGGCGCAGACGATCACCTTCGCGAACCCGGGACCGCAGAACTTCGGCACGGCGCCGACGCTCACGGCCACGTCGAGCTCGGGACTCACCGTGACGTTCTCGTCGGCTACGACGGGCGTGTGCACCATCACGAGCGGCGGCGTGCTCACGTTCGTCACGGCGGGCCCGTGCACGATCAACGCGGACCAGGCGGGGAACAACGCCTTCGTCGCGGCCACGACGGTCCCGCAGTCGTTCACGGTGAATGCAGTCATGCCGGGTGCGCCCACGATCGGCGCGGCCACCGCTGGCGATACGAAGGCGACGGTGACCTTCACCGCGCCGCTGTCCACCGGCGGGGCGGCGATCACCGGCTACACGGTCACGTCGAGCCCGGGGGGCATCACCGCGACCGGAGCCGCGAGCCCGATCACGGTCAACGGCCTCACCAACGGCACCGCGTACACGTTCACCGTCACCGCGACCAATTCGGCCGGTCCCGGCCCGGCGTCGGGCGCATCGAACTCCGTCACGCCCAAGGCGGCGCAGACGATCACCTTCGCGAACCCGGGCGCGCGCAACTTCGGCACGTCGCCCACGCTCACCGCCACGGCGTCCTCGGGCCTGTCCGTCACCTTCACGTCCGCCACGCCGGCCGTTTGCACGGCCACGCCGGTCGGCGTGCTCACGTTCGCCACCACGGGCACGTGCACGATCAATGCGGACCAGGCGGGCAACAACGCGTTCCTCGCGGCCACGACGGTCCCGCAGTCGTTCGCGGTGAACGCGGTGGTGCCGGGGGCGCCGACCATCGGCACCGCGACGCCCGGCCTGAACCAGGCCGCGATCGCCTTCACCGCGCCCGCGAGCACGGGCGGCGCGCCCATCACCTCGTACGTCGCGACCTGCTCCCCCGGCGGCATCACCGCCACCGGCACCTCGTCGCCGATCACGGTCACCGGGCTCACCATCGGCACCACCTACACGTGCTCGGTCGCGGCGCGCAATTCGGCGGGCACCGGCCCGGCGTCGGCCACGGTGAGCGCGACGGCGAGCGCGGCGGTCACGAGCTTCACCGGGCCTTCGCCCACGGGTCCCGGCACGATCACGGCGGCCTTCACCGGCGGCGGCGTGGCGTGCACCTACACGACCGCGCGCTTCATCCCGGTCAGCGGCGACCCGGCGAGCCCGCCCACGGTGGCGTCCAACATCGACTTCCCGCAGGGTCTCTTCGACTTCGCCACGAGCGGCTGCACCATCGGCGGCGCGATCACGATGACGATCACGTACCCGGCCGCGCTGCCGGCCGGCGCGCAGTACTGGAAGTACGGGCCGACGGCCACGAACACGGCGCCGCACTGGTACGTGCTGCCCGCGGCGATCAGCGGGAACACGGCGACGTTCACGATCACGGACGGCGGGCTCGGCGATGACGATCTCGCCGCGAATGGCGGCATCGTGGACCAGGGCGGACCGGGGATCGGGAACACCAACGCCAACCAGGTGCCGACGCTCTCGGAGTGGGCGATGCTGCTGCTGGTGACGCTGGTCGGATTCGCGGGGATGCGCCGCCGCAAGCGCGGCTAGCCGACTACGGCAGCCTGAGCGTCAACCCCGGATGCAGCACGCTGCGCGCCGTGAGGCGGTTCAGCTGCTGCAGGGTCGCCACCGCCGTGTGGAAGCGCTGCGCGATGCTGTAGAGCGTATCGCCGCCACGCACGACATAGGTCTTCGCCTCGGCCAGGTCCTCGGAGACGCGCGTGAGGCTCGCGGCATGCACGCGCGGGGACGGCGCCGGCGAGGAGGCCGAGGGCAGCGTGAGCGAGGCGAGGTGGGTGTGCTCCGCCTTGCCGCGCAGGGGCACGAGGATCGGGCCCGCGACGCGCAGCCGGCCGCGGCGATCGAGGCGCACGTGGTCGTTCGCCGCGCGCAGCTGGCCCGCCGTGACGCCGTGCCTGCGTGCGATCGTGTCGAGCGACTCGCCGCGGCGCGCGTTGTACGTGGTCCAGCTCACGAGCGGCTTGTCCCACGTCTCCAGGTTCGCCTTGAAGTCGTCGGCCTTGTCGATCGGCAGCACGATGCTGCCGCCCATCGCCACCGGCTTGTTGAACGCCGGATTCAGCGCGAGGAACTCCTCCTCGCTCATGTTGGCGAGCTTGGCCGCGATCTTCACGTCCATGCGCGAGGGCGCATCCACCGTGGTGAAGTAGGGCTCGTCGGGCACCGACTCGAGCTCGATGCCGTACGCCGCGGGCGAGAGCACGATGTTCTTGACCGCCATGAGCTTCGGCACGTAGCTGCGCGTCTCGGGCGGCAGCCTGAGGCTTTCGTAGTCGGTCGGCAGGCCGCGCCGCTGGTTGTAGGCGACCGCGCGCTGCACGCAGCCCTCGCCGCAGTTGTAGGCCGCGAGTGCCAGCTCCCACGAGCCGAACATGTCGTGCAGCTTCTGCAGGTAGTTGAGGGCCGCGTCGGTCGCGGCGACCACGTCGCGGCGCTTGTCGCGCCACCAGTCCTGCGTGAGGCCGTAGTTCTTCCCCGTCGAGGGGATGAACTGCCAGAGGCCCACGGCCTTCGCGCGCGAGTTGGCGCGCGGCGTGAAGGCGCTTTCCACCACGGGAAGCAGCGCGATCTCCGTCGGCATGTGGCGCTTCTCCACCTGCTCGACGATGTAATGCAGGTAGAGCGAGCCGCGGCCCACGAAGCGCTTGATGTAGTCGGGGCGGCTCGCGTACCAGTCCTCCTGCTCGCGCACGAGCGGCGAGTCGAGCGGCTCCAGCGTGAACCCCAGCCGGATGCGCTGCCACAGGTCCGGATCGGGCAACGGCACGTCGTCCGGATCCTCGAACGCGGGCGGCAGGGCCGATCCCTCCTTGGGCGTGACCGGCTCCGGCGCGGCCCATGCATGGCCGCACGACAGCATCAGGAGCAGCAGCGCGGTATTGAGGTATCGCGTGAAATTCGTCAAATTAGTCGTTGTTTCTCTGGGTGTTTTTCATGCTACCCCTCACCCGCGACGGCGTCAATGAAGAGGTGCGCGCGGGCGGTTCGACCCCCGATACGCGGGAAAGATGCCCAGAAAGGGGGGAGAGCGCCGTTTCCGGCTAATCCGCCATCTTACCGGCGAGGGCGCGGAATTCCGGCTCCGTCATCCGGACCAGTTCCCATTCCGGAAGTAACACGGCGCCGAGCGACTCGTAGAAGCGGATGGAGGGCGTGTTCCAGTCCAGCACGCGCCACTCCAGGCGCCCGCAGCCGCGCTCCACGGCGAGCCGCGCCAGGTGGCGCAGGAGGGCCTTGCCGATGCCCGCGCCGCGATGCTCCGGCTCGACGAAGAGGTCCTCGAGATAGATCCCCGGCTGGCAGAGAAATGTCGAGAAGGTGGTGAAGCAGAGCGCGAAGCCCACCGCGCGCCCGCCCCGCTCGGCAATCACCGCCTCGGCGGCGGGGCGCGGGCCGAAGAGCGCGGCGCGCAGCTTCTGCGGCGTGCCGACCGCCATCGTCTCCAGCTTCTCGTAGACCGCGAGCGCATGGATCAGCCTCAGCAGCTCGTCGGCGTCGCGCGGCTCCGCGCCCCGCAGCGTGTAGTCCGCCATCGACTAAAACCCGTTCTTCCAGGCGCGAATCTCGGCGAACACCTCGACGGGCCCGTCCAGCCGGCGGCCCGCATGGCGCTCGGCCGAAGCCACGACCTCCGGCGCATCGCAGCGCACGAACGGATTCGTCGCGAGCTCGTCCCCGATGGTCGACGGGACCGTGGGCTCGTTGCGGCCGCGGCGCGCGGCGTCCCGCAGCTTGCGCGCGGCGAGCGCGGCGTTGCCCGGCTCGACCGCCTCGGCGAAGCGGATGTTCGAAAGCGTGTATTCGTGCGCGCAGTACACCCGCGTTGCGGGATCGAGGCGTGCCAGCTTGCCGAGCGACCGCGCCATTTGCGCGGGCGTTCCCTCGAAGAGGCGTCCGCATCCGCAGGCGAAGAGCGTATCGCCGCAGAAGACGGAGCCTTCGCCGACGTAGGCGATATGTCCGGCGGTGTGGCCCGGAACATCGAGGACCGCGAAGCGCGCGCCGATCCCCGGAACCTCGATGCGGTCGCCCTCCGCGAGCTTGCGGTCGAGACCCTCCACGCCGTCGCCCGCGGGGCCGAACACGGGGCACTTCCAGCGCCGCGCCAGGGCGGGCACGCCGCCGATATGGTCGGCATGGTGGTGCGTCGCGAGGATCGCGGCGAGCTCGAGCCCGCGCTCGTCGAGGAAGCGCTGGACCGGCACGGCATCGCCCGGGTCGACCACGGCGGCGTGGCGTCCCTCGGCGATCACCCACAGATAGTTGTCCTGGAAGGCGGGAACGGCGTGGACCTGCATTGCACGAGTCTATTAGAATTGCGCCATGCCGACCAATACGTTGCGCGCGTGGTTCGAGACGCCGCTCGGGCAGTACCTGCTCGAGAAGGAGCGTGCGTGGCTCGACGACGTGACGCCGGACATCTTCGGCTTCCACGCGCTGCAGGTGGGCCTGCCCGAGCATGACCTGCTGCGCGAGAGCCGCATCGCCCACCGCATGCGCGTGGCACCCGGCGACTCGCCGGACCTCTACGCCAAGTGCCACGAGCTGCCGATCGCGACGCAGTCGGTGGACCTGGTCCTGTTGCCGCATGCGCTCGAGTTCGCCGGCGAGCCCCACGCGATCCTGCGCGAGGTCGACCGCATCATGATGCCCGAGGGGCGATTGCTCATCCTCGGCTTCAACCCGTGGAGTCTCTGGGGATTGCGCAGCTCGCTCGGTCCCACCCGGCACGACTACCCGTGGAACGGCCACTTCGTCTCGCTCCTGCGCGTGAAGGACTGGCTGGCGCTGCTGGGCTTCGACGTCTCGGCGGGCCGGCTCGCGGGATACGCGCCGCCGATCGGCAATGCCAACGTGCGCCGCCGCTTCGGCTTCATGGAGCCCGCGGGCGATCGCTGGTGGGCCGTGGGCGGCGCGGTCTACATGCTGCACGCGATCAAGCGCGTGCGCGGCATGCGCCTCATCACGCCGGCATGGCAGGAGAAGGCGGCGCGCGAGAAAGTGCTCGTCGCCGCGGCGAAGAACCGGCGCGCCGTCGCCACGAACGGCGATGACGTCATCGCCGCCTCCAAGCCCACCGCGCACCTCCGGATCGTCAAGTAATTGAAGCACGCCCCGTCCGCCCCAGTTCCCGAGACCGAGGGGAAGGTCGTCCACATCTATACGGATGGCGCCTGCAAGGGCAATCCCGGCCCGGGAGGCTGGGGCGCGGTGCTCGCGTTCAACGGCACCGAGCGCGAGCTCTTCGGCGGCGAGCCCGCGACCACGAACAATCGCATGGAGCTCACCGCGGTGATCGAGGCGCTCGCGGCGCTCACGCGTCCGTGCCGCGTGGTGCTGCACACCGATTCGCAGTACGTGCAGAAGGGCATCACCGAGTGGATCCGCGGGTGGAAGGCGCGCGGCTGGCGCACGGCGGCGAGGGAGCCGGTCAAGAACGCGGACCTGTGGAAGAAGCTCGACGAGATCGTGCGCTCCCACGATATCGAGTGGATCTGGGTGAAGGGCCACGCCGGCCACGTGGGGAACGAACGCGCGGACGCTCTCGCCAATCGCGGCGTGTCCTCGATCCCGGGAGCCGAATCGTGAGGCGCATCGTCCTCGACACCGAGACCACGGGCCTCGAGCCCACCGAGGGGCACCGCATCATCGAGCTCGCGTGCCTCGAGCTGCACGGGCGGCGCCCGAGCGGGCGCCACTTCCATCGCTACGTGAATCCCGAGCGCGACATCGACCTCGCGGCGAGCCAGGTGCACGGCATGACCGCCGAGGACCTCGCCGACAAGCCGCGCTTCGCCGACATCGTGGACGAGTTCCTCGACTTCGTGGCGGGCGCGGAGCTGCTGATCCACAACGCGCCCTTCGACGTGGGCTTCCTCAACGCGGAGCTCGAGCGCATCGGTCGCCCGCGCGTGGACAGCGTGTGCAGCGTGAGCGACACGCTCGCGATGGCGCGCGAGATGCATCCCGGCAAGAAGAATTCGCTCGACGCGCTCTGCGAGCGCTACGCCGTCGACCACTCGCGCCGCACGCTGCACGGGGCGCTCCTCGACGCGCAGCTGCTCGCCGACGTCTGGCTCGCGATGACGCGCGGCCAGGAGACGCTCGACATCATGATGGCGGCGAACGACGCGCCGTCGATGGCGCTCGCCGCGGCGCCGCTCCAGGGCACGCTCGCCATCGTGCGCGCCTCGGAGGAGGAGCTCGTCGCGCACGCGGCCATGTGCGGCCGCATCGAGAAGGAGAGCAAGGGCCGATGCCTCTGGATGCACCTGCCGGCGACGGCCTGACGCCCGCGCCGGCCGCACCCTCCGACGAGGTGCCGCGCAAGCGCCTCACGGGCCGCCTCATCGAGCTGGGCGCGATCCCGCTCGCGATCTTCTGCGTCGTGTACCTCCTCGCCTCGCGCGTCTTCGGCCTCGATTCCATGACGGCACAGGCGTGGACCTTCGCCTGCGCGCTCGCCGGAAGCCTCGCGAGCCTCTTCGTGCTGGCCGTCCTCGCATCGCGCGCGGCGGTGGGCGAAGTGGAGGCCGTGCGCGCGGCGGTGCGCCACGTCGCGGGCGGCGGCGAGCATGCCGACCTTCCGGAGCTGAGCTCGCCGCTGGAGGAGCTCAAGCACGAGGTGCTCGACCTCGCCGAGGAGATGCAGGCGCAACAGGTGAAGATGCAGGAGCGCCTCGACACCGCGCGCCAGCAGATCTTCTTCCTCACCAACCACGATCCGCTCACGGGCTTGCCGAACCGCAAGGCCCTCGAGGAGCGCCTGGAGAGCGCGCTCGCCTCGGCCAAGAGCCAGGGCAGCACCCACGCGCTGCTCTACCTCGACGTCGACCTCTTCCATCGCATCAACGATTCCTTCGGCCACCTGGCGGGCGACGACCTGCTGCGCAAGCTCGCGCCCGTGCTGCAGGGCAGCCTGCGCGAGGGCGAGATGCTCGCGCGCATCGGCGGCGACGAGTTCGCGGTGCTGCTCGAGAACTGCAGCGCCGAGTTCGCCCAGGCCGCCGCGACCCAGTTGCGCGACGCCGTGCAGGCGTGGCAGTTCGAGTGGGGCGAGAAGGCGTTCCAGGTCGGCGTGAGCATCGGCGTGGTCGCGATCACGCGCCTCTCGCCCAGCCTCTCGGCGATCCTCTCCGAAGCGGACACGGCGTGCTTCACGGCGAAGGAGCAGGGGCGCAACCGCGTCTTCGCGTTCCACGACACGTCGACCTCGCAATACATGCGCCAGACCAGCCGCGGATGGCTGAAGCGCATCAACGACGCGCTCACCGAGGGCGCCTTCACGCTCCTCTACCAGCCCATCGTCTCGATCGAGGCGCCGAAGATGGCCGGCCTGCCGCGCGTCGAGGCGCTGCTCAGGATGAGCGAGACGGGAGGCGAGCTGATCCTGCCGATGTCCTTCATCCCGGTCGCCGAGAGATACGACCTCATGCGCACGATCGACCGCTGGGTGATCGACCGGGCGTTCGCCGACTACCGCCGGCTGGTGAAGCTGCGCGACCACCCGTCGCCGGCGGAATTCTCGATCAACCTCTCGGGCCACACGCTCTCGAGCCCCGATTTCGCCGAGTTCATCCGCGACAAGTTCGTGGAGTACGGCGTGCCGCCGAAGTCGCTCTACCTCGAGATCACCGAGACGGCGGCGATCGCCAACGTGGAGCGCGCCCGCTCGCTCATCGAGTCGCTGCGCGGCATGGGCGTGCGCTTCCTGCTCGACGATTTCGGCAGCGGCCTGTCCTCGTTCAACTACCTCAAGCATTTCCCCGTGGACGGCCTCAAGGTCGACGGCCTCTTCATCAAGGGCGTGGCCAAGAACTACCTCGATTACGCGCTGGTCGAATCCATCTACAAGATCGGCGTGAGCCTGGGCCTGCAGACGATCGCCGAGTACGTGGAGAACGAGGATATCGCGCGCAAGCTCCTGCAGATCGGGATCCCGCTGGGGCAGGGCTTCCACCTCGCGCCGCCCCGGAGCTGGGAGGCGATTTTCGCGGAGCCCTAGGCTATAATCGCCAGCTGACCCGAGCCCACCAGAAGAAAATCCCACCATGCAACGTGCTCATCGCTTCGCCATCGGCGCGCTCGCCGCGTGCTCGATCGCCGGCGCGGCCCTCGCCGCCGAATCCCAGCCGCAGGACGCGCAGAACGCGCGCGCGGCCGCGGGCGGTTCCACCTGGTCCGCCCCGCTCCAGAACAAGATCGCGCAATGCCAGGGCTGCCACGGCATCGAAGGCTGGCGCACCGCGTTCCCCGAGGTCTACCACGTGCCGAAGCTGGGCGGCCAGAAGCCCGAATACATCATCGCCGCGCTGAAGGAGTACAAGAGCGGCGATCGCGCGTTCGCGACGATGCGCGCCATCGCGTCGCAGCTGTCCGACGAGGACATGGAGGGCATCGCGAAATACTACGGCGCGCCCGCCACCAATACCGCCAACGCGGAGAAGAAGTGATGAAGCTCGCCCAAACGCTCGCCGCCGCCGTGCTCGCCGCCGCCTGCGGCACCGCCCTCGCCGAATCGGGCAATCCCGAGGCCGGCCATCGCAAGTCCACGCCCTGCCAGGCCTGCCACGGCCCGCAGGGCATCAGCGTCTCCCCCGCGTTCCCCAACCTCGCCGGACAGAACGTCGACTACATCGTGGAAGCGCTCAGCCAGTACAAGAACGGGCGCCGCAAGAATCCCATCATGCAGGGCCAGGTGGCGAACCTGAGCGAGCGCGACATGGGCGACCTCGCCGCCTACTTCTCCAGCCAGAAGGGGCTCGAGACGAAGCACTGATCCGGCAGCCCGACCGGCACCGCGAAGCGCGCCCGCATGCCGGGCGCGTTTTGCTTTTGCACGAGGCTGCGCCCGCAGGCATCATGGGGACGCAGCGCGCAGCATCGAATGCCTTTCCACGAGGAGGAACGCCGGTGAACCGCATCGTCCACATCTCGCTCAAGGTCGACGACGTCCAGCGCACGGGAGAGTTCTACCAGCGCGTGTTCGGCTTCGTGGACGCGGAGACGCGCAAGACGCGCGACCACCTGTCGCGCCACATGAGCGACGGCGAGATCGACTTCACGCTCATGAAGTACGACGCGGGCACCCAATCGGCGGAGTCGAAGGCGGCGGGCGACGGGCCGTGCATCCACCACTTCGCGATCGAGGTGGCGGACCTCGAGCGGGCGACCGCGGAGATCCGCGCGCGCGGCTGCACCATCGTGAGCGACGCGGGCGTGATCCCGGTCAAGTTCCGCGCGCCGGGCGGCACCGTCGCGGAGCTCGTGCCGATCGGCCGCTACAAGAGCGTGGACACGCAGGGCCGCGCCTCGCCCATCGTGCACCTCTCGCTCAAGGTCGACGACGTCGAGAAGACGGGCGACTTCTACAAGGAAGTGTTCGGCTTCCGTGACTCGGAGACGCGCCGCACCCGCGACCACGTCTCGCGCCACATGACCGACGGCCACATCGACTTCACCCTCATGAAGTACGACGCGGGCACGAGAAGCGCCGAATCGCGCGCCGCGGGCGACGGTCCCTGCATCCACCACTTCGCGCTCGAGGTCGAGGACCTGCCGCGCGCGACGGAAGAGATCAAGGCGTTCGGCTCGCAGGTCGTGAGCGATCCCGGCGTGATTCCGGTGAAGTTCCGCGCGCCCGGCGGCACGATCGCCGAGCTCGTTCCCCGCG
>DASRRY010000004.1:0-256186 GCA_035656735.1 Usitatibacter sp.
CATGGGATTCGTCCTGGCTGGGGGAGAACGCGTTCGACCCGCCGCGGGCTGATTGCGTTCTCGTGCGCCAGAGGCCGCTTGACATTCCATCACCGTATGGTTATTGTTTTTCCATGCCTGCGCCGCCCGACGCCGTCTTCCGAAGCCTCGCCGATCCCACGCGCCGCGCGATCCTCGAGCGGCTGATCCGCGAGGGCGAGCTCACCGTGCGCGCGATCACCGACGAGTCGGGGGTCTCGCAGCCGATGGTGTCGAAGCACCTGGCCGTGCTCAAGTCCGCGGGACTCGTGCGCGACCGGCGCGCGGGCCGCGAGGCGCACTACAGCGCGCAGCCGAAGGGCCTCGCGCCGATGGTCAACTGGCTGGAGCACTACCGCGCGTTCTGGAGCGACCGCTTCGATCGCCTCGAAAACCTGCTGAGGAGGATGGACTCATGAACAGCACCGTCGGCGCATCCCGTACCGTGGTGATGGAACGCGAATTCGCCCATGCACCCGAGAAGGTCTGGCGCGCGCTCACGCAGCCGGCGCTCCTCGAGGAGTGGCTCATGAAGAACGACTTCAACCCGGTGGTGGGCCATAAATTCAACTTCCGCGCGCAGCCCATGCCGCAGTGGAACGGCGTGACCGATTGCGAGGTGCTCGCGGTCGAGCCGAACCGCAAGCTCGCATATACATGGAACGCGTCGGGCGACGAGGCCGAGAACGGCACGAAGACCGTCGTCACGTGGACGCTCACGCCCACGAAGACCGGCACGCTCCTGCGGCTGGAGCAGTCCGGTTTCCGGCCCGAAGACGAGAGCTTCTTCCAGGGCGCCAACTACGGCTGGAAGAAGATGCTGGGAACGCTGGACGGGGTGCTGTCTCGGCTCACCTGATGGCGGTCCCCGGGTCGAGGGGGTACGATCGGCCCGGGGAGGAACAACGCCATGGGCGCGAAGCTTGATCTCTTCACCGTCGAGCAAAACCCGCGGGTCTGCGAGGCCGGGGAAGTCATCTTCCGGCAGTACGACATGGGCTGCGAGATGTATATCGTCCTGGAGGGTGAAGTCGAGCTCACGCTGGGCCCGAACGTCGTGGAGACCCTCGGGCAGGGCGAGCCCTTCGGCGAGATGGCGCTCATCGACCAGGCGCCCCGCGTCGCGACCGCCGTCGCCAGGACCGCGTGCAAGCTCGCCGTGATTCCCGAGCGGCGCTTCCTCTTCATGGTCCAGACCACGCCGCACTTCGCGCTGCAGCTCATGAAGGTGATGGCCGACCGCCTGCGGAAGATGAACGAGCGGGCTTAGCGCTTCAAAGACCGGCTCAAGCCAAAAGCTCGAATCCCGGCAGGCGCGCAGCCGCCTTGTCGAAAGTGACGACCTTCGTGCAGCCGCGCACGCGAAGGATCTCGCCAATCACGGCATCGCTGAAATCCGCCGAGGAGCTTTGCCAGGCGCGCAGCGCCTTCCACACCAACTCGGCTTCATCGATCACGATTTGACGCGAGCCCAGCAATCCTTCGATGACGGTGCCAATTCCCGCCTTGCCCGCGTCATATGATTCAGCAAGGACCCATGCGATCTCGCACAGGGTCACGAGCGAAATGACGCCTGGGCGCTCGACCGACAAGACGTGCTCGAACAACCTGGAGGCGATGGGCGATTGCTTCGCGTCGTCCTGGGCGAGGTACCGGATGACGACGTTGGTGTCGAGTCCTATCACTTCCGGGCACGCGACTTGCGGATGGCGGCCTTCATGTCCTCGATGGAAACGGGACGCGGCGGCTTCGGCACGATGCCCTTGAGGTGGCGCACGTCCTTCGTCGCCGCCACGACCTTGTAGACGCCCCGCTCCTGTTCCACGAACTCGAGGCGATCGCCGGCCTCCACACCCAGGCGCTCGCGCACCTCCTTGGGGATGGTGATCTGGCCTTTCGTGGTGAGAGTCGCGCGCGCCATTCCTTTCCTTTCTTCCATTCCTTACTTTGCCGTAAGGCCGCCGCCTTTGTCAAGGATCGCCCCCAGCCTTGCCGCCGATTGCGCCGCAGAATCACGACGACCGCGCGTAGAATTGTCGAGCCGTCCGCCGCGCGCGCGACGGTGCCGATTCCACCTTCGCCCGCAAGATGAACCGCCTCCAAGCCCGCAGCGCCCAGAACGGCCGTGCCGCCGTCGTCGTCCTCGTCCTCTTCATCCTCATCATCGCCGCGCTGCTCGCGGGCGCCTGGGTCTTCCGGGCGCGCCTCGAGTCGCAGCCGCCCGAGATCACGCTCTCGCCGTCCTCGGACATGGTGGGTCTCGTCCCCATCCAGGTCGACGTGACGGACAAGGGATCCGGCCTCAAGTCGGTGACGGTCACGTTCAGCCAGGGGGGCACCGAGCAGACGCTGGCCTCCGAGCAATATCCGGCCGCCATTGCAAACAAGAAAATCGAGGTCAGCCTCGCGAAAGTTTCGGGCATCAAGGAAGGCCCGGCAGTGCTGCGCGTGAACGCCCATGACGCCTCGCTCTGGCACTGGGGCAAGGGCAACGACGCCGTGCTCGAGAAGAACGTCACGCTCGACGTGACGCCGCCCCAGGTCGAGCTCATCGCCGATGACCGCTACATCAACTTCGGCGGCGTGGGCGCGATCGTCTATCGCTCTTCGCCCGACACCGCGAAGAGCGGCGTGAAGGTGGGCGCGCATTTCTTTCCCGGCTTCCAGAACGTCGTGAAGGGCCATCCCGACTATTACTTCGCCCTCTTCGCCCATGCCTACGACGTGCCGCCCACGGAGCGGGCGACCATCGTCGCGACCGACAAGGCGGGCAACACGCGGGAGATGCGGCTCTCCTACGAGCTCAAGAACGTGAAGTACAAGAAGAGCACCATCGCCGTCTCGGACAACTTCTTCCAGAACAAGGTGGTGCCGCTGCTGACGGACGTCTCCAAGCGCGGCGCCTCGGTGAGGGACGTCTTCATCGCCGTCGACAAGGGCGTGCGCAAGCTGAACGAGGACAAGATCACCGAGGTCACGTCGAAGACCACGCCGAAGATCCTCTGGGACGGCGCCTTCGCGCAGCTGAGCAACTCGAAGGTCGAGGCGAACTTCGCCGACGCGCGGACTTATACGTACAACGGCGAGCCGATCGACACGGCCTTCCACCTGGGCTACGACCTCTCGGTCACCAAGCACTATCCGATCGAGGCGGCGAACGCGGGTATCGTCGCCTTCACCGGCGACCTGGGCCTCTACGGCAATGCGGTCATCATCGACCATGGGCTCGGCGTCTTCACGCTCTACGGCCACATGAGCCAGATCGACGTGAAGATGGGCGACGCGGTGAAGAAGCGCGGCATCATCGGCAGGACCGGCGAGACCGGTTTCGCGGGCGGCGACCACCTGCACTTCGGGGTCTATCTCGACGGCGTCGCGGTGCTGCCCGTCGAGTGGTGGGACCAGAAGTGGATCGACGACAACATCACGCCGAAGCTCGAGGGGCACAGCGGCGACGAGATCGCCGAGGCGCAGCGCCCCACGCACAAGGCGGGACACAAGCGGCGGCGCTAGGCGCCCGTACGGGAAGGGGCGGAACGGTGACCTGCGTGCGCCTCCATTATCACCGAACCGCCCGCCCGCACGCTCCCTGAGCGCCTTATCCCCGTGTCTTGTCGCGACCGCCGCGCTGCTGGAACAGCCAGAGGAAGGGAACGACGAAGAATCCGCCCGGCATGATCAGCGCGAGGAGCAGGTAGGGACCGAGGTGGCCCGCCGTTTCCTTGTAGCGCAGGAAGTTGATGGCTTGCATGGCGGCTCAGAGCGATGCGAGCAGGATGATGGTGAGCGCGAGCACGGTGATGCCCATCGCGAGGAAGGCGCCGCCGTCGTACTCGACCCAGATCGAATCCCGTTCGTACTTGCTGCCATGCGCGCTCATGTTCACCCTTCCCGCGAGCGTTGGAAGTCGCTCGATGGATCTCATCCTCCTCGCACGCCCGCGAGCGGTCTGCTGACTGCGCGGGCGGAGAAATGCTGAAGATGCGGCATTCGTCGCCGCCCGGCGACGTGAACCGTTCGGCTCGCACCCTGAACTCCGGGGTTCGCCCGGCTTCACACCGTCTGTGTCGCCCGCCTCGGGCCGACAAGGAGTCCGCCATGAAACGCATTGCCGTCGTGATCCTCGCCGCCGGCGCCGCGCTCGCCGCGCCCGCCTTCGCGCAGACCATCGTCTATCAGTCCGCACCCGCCACGACGTTCGTGTGGGATCCCGTCGCCAACGCGTACGTGGAGCTCGCGGTGGTGGTCTACGAGCAGCCGTATGTCGCTCCGGCCCCGCCCGTGACCTATGCGGCCCCGGCCATGACCTATGCGGCGCCGGCCGAGGTCGTCTACGCCAACCCGATCGTCGTGACCGCGCCGCGCGCCGACGAGCAGTACCTGATCAACAGCGGCGTCGCGGACACGATCGCCGCCGACCCGAGCATCCGCGGATACATCGAAACCCAGACCTTCCGCAACAACGTGACCCTCAATGGCCGCGTCACGACTCCCGGGATGGTGGACCGGGCCGAGCGCGATGCCAGGAGCGTCGATGGCGTGCGCGACGTGGAGAACCTGATCAAGCCTCGGGTGGGCGGCGGTTTCTAGCCGCGCGCTGAACGGGCGGGCGTGGGCCCGGTCTCAATGGCACTCACCCCGCGTGGAGGGCGCCATGAGAGAGATTTCGCTTCCGCTGCACGAATTGGCATTCATCGCCGCGACGCGCGGGCTGGCGGGCGCCGGCATCGGCCTGCTGCTTGCCGACCAGCTGAACCCGGCGGCGCGCAGGGCCGTCGGCTGGACCCTGCTCGGGATCGGTGCCGCATCGACCGTGCCGCTGGCCGTGAGCGTGATCCGGCACAGCAGCGAGGCGCTTCCCGGCCCGCGCTGAGGCCCAAAAGAAGACGGCCGGACGTGCCGGCCGTCTTTCGGTCGAGGGATGGCTCAGCAGGTGCCGCCCGGAACCGGCTCCCAGGCGCCGTTCACGCATTGGTACTGGTAGCCCGCCTGGCACGAGAGCGTGCCCGCCGAGTAAGCCGCGACGCCCAGCGAGCATGCGGCGACGGTCTGGGCGGGGATGGTGGCGGGAACGGCTATGACCGTCTCGCGCGCGGGCGCCGGACGTTCGACCACCGTCTCACGCGTGACGACGGGTTGTTTCTCGACCACCGTTTCGCGGTACACGGTGTGACCGCAACCCGCGAGCGTGACGGCACATAAGGATGCCAAGAGGATGGAGCGGTTCATGAGTCGGTCTCCTGTGTTGACCCACTCGGTGGACCGGCGCCGCCCTTACGAGTTTTGCCGCACGGCCGAAGCGGCGTGATCCAGGCGGCGCACGGCAGGCCGCCGGCAGGCGCCTTGCCAGCGACCGGATCGGCGCCGTCGTATCATTGGCTCTCCAGGAGGCTCCCATGACGACTTCGGATCGCACCCGCCAGATCGCGCTCGCGTTTGCGGAGCGGCGCGACATGGCCCACGCCCTGTTGCGGCAGCGGATGGAGGAGCGAGGACTCACGGAAACCGGCGGATGGAAGATCACCGAAACGCTGCGCCACGTCGGCAGCGGCACCCAGCTGGTGCTGCGGCCGATCCATTTGCGCAACGATCCGCCCGAGAACCTCGAGTGCGTCGTCGCCGTCCACCCGGAGGACGATCCGGCGGGCGACGTGAAGCCTTAGCTCGGCCGCCGTCGCCCTGCGGCAACGCGCGCTGGCCTCAGCCCTCCAGCGGCCCGAGGAAGTCGCCCTTCCCGATCTCCACGCCGTTGTGACGCAGGATGTCGTATCCCGTCGTGCAGTGGAAGAACACGTTGGGCAGCACGCGCGTGAAGAGGTAGCGCGCGCCGGGCCACGTCTTCGAATCGCCCTGCACCGGGAAAGTCACCGGGCGGGTGCCGTCGTCGAACTGCGCGGGCTTGAGGCTCTCGAGGAACTTGATGGTCTTGCGCAGCCGCTCGACAAGCTCGGGAAACGTCGCCTCGTTGTCCTCGTACTTCGGAGGCTCGACTCCGGCCAGGCGCGCCGTGCCGCCCTTGGCGACGTCGGAGGCGATCTGCACCTGCTTCGATAGCGGCAGCATGTCGGGGAAGAGGCGGCTCGCGATGAGCACGGAGGGCTCGATCTTCCGCGCCTCGGCGTGAGCCGCGCCTTTCTCGAGGACGTGAATGAAGTTGTTCAGGGCGCGCGTGATCGTCGGGACGCTCGCGTCGTACATCGTGGGCATGGCCGGCCTCTGGCGTCAGGGGTGCGTGATGCGGGGTCACAAAGTATCACGTTCGAGGCCGCTCGACGAAGACCGAGTCTCCGAACTCGTGAGTCCGGTAGGCGTGTGATTCCAGCTCGAGACCGGCGCGCTCCAGGGCTTCATCATCGGCGAACGCCTGCAGCAGCTCGTAGTGGCTCGTGCCCGGCTCGTGCGTGCCCGAAAGGATCGCGTCCACCACGCGGAGCGGCGTGCGCGGCCCCAGGCGCAGCGTCGCGATGCCCTCCTCCTCGCGCACCCGGCCATCGGGCATGGCGGCCGACTCGAGCGCCCGCACGACGGTCGTTCCGATTGCGACGACGCGACCGCCCCGCTCTCGCGCCCTTTCGATCGCGTCGACGACGGTGAGCGGAATGCGATAGGGCTCGTCGAACGGGAGGCGGCGATCGAGGTCCGCATCGCCGGTCGACGAAATGCCGGCGGCGTGCGTGAGCGTCACGAGCTCGACGCCTCGCGCGCGAAGATCGGAGATCGCGTGCCAGTCGAGTGCGAATCCGGCCGACGGCGGCTCGAAGGCGGCCGGCACGGCCGCGACAGGCGTCCAGACATCCCAGAGCGCCAGGGGCGGCGCCATGTAGGCGTACTGGATCGGCCGCCCGTGGGATGCGACGCCGGACCAGATGGCGTCGATCGTGCCCTCGAAGCCCAACGCGACGAGCCGCGGATGTCCCACGATGCGGCGGATGGTCGCGCGCAACGGCCCGAGCTCGAGGGCATCGCCGCGCTGCATCGCCGGGGGCAACGCACGGTTCTCGGTCGGCGTGCGGTAGTCGCCCGCGCCGAAAACGACGGCGACGAGCTCGCGGATGTCCCGAGGATCGAGGGATCCGCGCTGCGCGAGCCGAACCTCGATGGGCGATCCGGTGCGCAGGTGAACGCCCGAGAGGCTCGCCGGAATCGTTGCCGCATCGTTGGCGACGACCACGTCGCCCGGCTCCAGGAGTTGCACGAACCCGCTGCGCGCGCGGTGCGAAATGTGGCGGTCCGCGTCGACGACGAGCAGCTTCGCGTCGACCGGGCGCTGGATCGGCCGTGTGGCCGCGATCATCATGCCGCCTTCCTGCCGCGCGCCTTGCGCGGCATCGCTTCGAGAATGGCCGCGGTGATCTCCCGCGCCGCCGCCTCGGGCGCGAGCAGCGTCGCCGGATCCGCGTCCGGCAGCGCGAGCTTGTGGAGCGGCGTATCCATGTCGCCCGGGTCGCGCGAGAGCACGCGCACCCCCTCGCCCTCGAGCTCCGCATCCCAGATCGCGGAGAGATGGCGCAATCCGGCCTTGGATGCACCGTAAGCGCCCCAGCCCGCATAGGGCGTGATCGCCGCATCGCTCGAGATGTTCATCACCACGCCGCCCCGTGCTTCCGCAGCCGACGCGCGCAAGGCGCCCAGCAGCGTCTTCGTCAGGCGGAACGGTCCGACCAGGTTCGTCGCGAGCGCCGCCTCGAGGTCTTCGCACGGCGTATCGGCGAGAGGCGCCAGCGGCACCGGCCCCAGGCTCGAGGCATTGTTCACCAGCACATCGAGGCCGCCCAGGCGCCCGAGCACCTGGAGCGCGACCAGGTGGATGTGCTCCTTCACCGCGACGTCGCCCGCGATCGCCACCGTGCCGGCAAGCTCTTCCGCCACCCGCTCGACGTTCGCACGATCGCGCGCCACGAACGCCACGCGCGCACCGCGCCGGTGCCATTCGCGCACGAGTGCGAGTCCGAGGCCCGAGGTGCCGCCGGTGATCGCGATGCGCAGGCCGCGCAAGTCTTCATTCGCCGTTCGTTTCATGTCGTTCTCCCGTGGATGATCCACAGGATGGGGCCGCGGCCGGCTCGCTGCGATGGCATGGTCCATCGCCATGGCGAAAGGTCAATGGGATGGACAGGCGCGTATAGTGGCGCGGCCGGAACTGACAACGGCACCCTAATTAATAAACATGGTCAAGGAGCGCACATGGGACGGTGGAAAAGAAAGGCCGCGCTGATCGCGGCGATGGGAGCGGGCGCCGCGATGGCGACGGTCGCCGAGGCTCAGCCGAACGTGATCCGGGCGTGCATCCAGCAGGCGACGGGGAATGCGCGCATCGTGGGCGACGGCACTGCATGCCGTCCTTCGGAATCGGAAGTGACCTGGGGAGTCACGGGGTCGCAAGGGCCGGCCGGACCCACGGGTGCGACGGGACCTGCCGGACCCACGGGTGCGACGGGTGCGACGGGAGCCACCGGAGCCGCGGGCCCCAAGGGCGACACGGGCGCCACCGGACCGACCGGACCCACGGGCCCGAAAGGCGACACGGGCGCACAGGGACCTGCGGGGACGCCAGGCGTCAGCAACTACTCCGTCCAGCACACCACGGCGACGAACCCCGGCCTTCCGCTGCCGCCCGGAAGCACCGGGACCCTGAATACCGTCTGTCCCGCGTCAACCGCCGTCCTCGGGGGAGGCTGCAGGACGAACACCTACGACTTCAACCTTTCGGACAGCGGGCCGCTCTTGGACGCGGGCAACCATCTCATCGGGTGGTCGTGCGGATGGAAGAACGTCACGCAGAATACGACGATACCGGCCAGCGGCGTCACGATCGACGGCTACGCCATCTGCGGCACCGTGCAGTAAGGACCGGGTCTTCAGGGTGCGTGAGCCGCGCGGCCGATGATGCCGTCGATATAGCGCTCGATGCGGAGCACCTCCGCGTCGAGCGCCTGGCGGCAAGCGACGATCGCCTCCCAGTGGCCTTGCCGCGCCGCCGCCTCGATGCGCGCGCAGATCGATGCCAGGCGTGCCGCGCCGAGCGCGCGGCTGGCGCCCTTGATCCGGTGCGCGGCCTGGATCACGTCCTCGAGGCGGCGTGAGTCCTGCGCCGTCGAAAGGCGCAGCAGGTCGCCGGTGTTGAAGCGCCTGAACTGGGCGAGGATCTCGTGCTCGAGGCGCGCGTCGCCGCCGCTCGCCTCGGCCAGCACCGCGCGGTCGAGCGGCGAGTCGCCAAGCGGCGTGCCGCGCTCGAGCGTGCCCATCGGCACCGCGCCCGCGCCACGCGCATTGGCGCCGGATGGAATCGGCAGCCAGTTGTCGAGCTTCTCCATCAGCTTCGGCAGCTGCACCGGCTTCGCGATGTAGTCGTTCATCCCCGCCGCGAAGCAGTTCTCCGCCTCGCCCTTGAGGGCATTGGCCGTGCAGGCGATGACGACGGTCGATCGCGCTGCGACGCTCTTGCCCTCCGCCTCGCGAATCGCGCGCGTGAGCGCGTAGCCGTCCATGCCGGGCATGTTGCAATCGGTGATGACGAGGGGGAAGCGGCCCGAGCGCCATTTCTCCAGCGCTTCGCGGCCGTCCTCCGCTTCCTCGCTCGCATAACCCAGCGCGGTGACCTGGCGCCTCAGCACGAGCCGGTTGACCGGATGGTCGTCCACCACGAGCACGAGCGTTCCCTCGGCTTGCGCCTCTTCGATGGAAGGCGCGGCGCGCCGGGCGAGCACGGTGTCGGCGGTGACTTCGCCGCCCAGGTCCGTATCGGCCGGCAGCAGCGCCGGATCCGCGATCGGGAGGGGCAGCAGCACGCTCACCGTGGTGCCCTCGCCCAGCTCGCTCGCGACGCTGATCGCGCCGCCCATCATCTCCGCGAGGCGCTTGCCGATGGAGAGCCCCAGGCCCGTGCCGCCGAACATTCGGGTGACCTCGCTGCCGCCCTGGGTGAACGGCTGGAAGAGCGCGGCGCGGCTGTCGCCCGAGATGCCGATGCCCGTGTCGGTCACGGAAAAGCGCACGAGATCCGTTTCCTCGCGGCGCTCGACCAGCTCCGCCTTGATCTCCACGAAGCCTTCCTGCGTGAACTTGATCGCGTTGCTCACGAGATTGTTGAGGATCTGCTGGAGGCGCAGCGGATCCACCAGCACGGCAGGGCTGATGCGCGGGTCGCAATGGGACTTCAACGTGAGCGCCTTGCTGCTCGCATTGCCCGAGTAGATGGCGGCGACGCGCGCGACCATCTTCGCGACGGAAGCGACTTCGGGCGCGACCTCCAGCTTCCCGGCCTCGATCTTGGAGAAGTCGAGGATGTCGTCGATGATCCGCAGCAGCGAGCGGCCGGAATCGCGGACGATGTTGAGCGTCGTGCGCTGGTGCACGTCGAGGTCCGACAGCGAAAGGAGCTCGAGCATCCCCAGCACGCCGTTCATCGGCGTGCGGATCTCGTGGCTCATCATCGAGAGGAAGGTCGACTTCGCCTGGCTCGCGGTCTTCAACTGCAGGTTGGACTCCTCGAGCTCCGCGGTGCGCTCGATCACGCGTTGCTCGAGGTCCTTGTTGAGGCGCTGGATCTCGGCATTGGAGGTCACGAGCGCATCCGTGCGGCGCTGGATCTCGGAGAGCATCTCGTTGAACGCCTCGGCGAGGGTGCCGATCTCGTCGTCCGTGGTGCGCCGCACGCGCACCGCGTAGTCGCGCCGGTCGACCACGTGCCGGGCCAGCGCCGCGATGTGGATGATCGGCCCGGTGATGCCGCGTTGCAGCCAGGCGGACAAGGCGGCGGATGCGAGCAACGCGACGAGGATCACGGCGAGCGCGATGGCGGCGTAGGTCCAGATCCGGTTGAAGAGGCGCAGGTCCTCGGCCAGGTAGATGCTGCCCGCGAGCTGGTGGTCGGAGAGGATCTGGTGGAAGACCGCGACGGTGTCGCCGCGAATGGTGGCGCCTTCCACGCCCGGTGCCCGCGGAATCTCGGAGGGCGCGACCCCGTCGCGCAGGTAGGTCGCGAAGACGGTGCCGCGCGGCGTATAGACGACCGCCACGCGGATGTTGGGGCGCGCCTTGAGGAAGGCGACGTTCTGCGCGGCCGAGGCCGGATCGTCGAATTGCAGCGCGGCCGCGGTCACGTAGCCCAGGACCTTCGCCTCGACCGTGAGGTCGTTCGCGCTCTTGTCGCGGTAGGCCTGCAGGTCGTACGCGAAGAGCCCGAGGCCGCAGATGAGGAGCGCGACGATGGTCGTGAGGAGCACGCCCGCGAAGAGCTTGGCCTGGACCGAGCGGAAGATGCGCTTCATCGCGTCGTCGCTTGCCGCGCGACGGCGAGCAGCTGCGCGCGCACCTGCAGGCCGTTGCGCTCGGCGGCCGGGCGCGAGATGTCGAAGCGCACGCGGTCGTCCGCGACGAGGAAATTGATGATGCTGCCCTGCGGCTGGTCGTCCAGCTCGGTGACCGTGAGCACGGGACGGCCGCGCGCCTGCGCGAGCAGCTGCGTGGTCCGCTCGTGGCCGCTGTCCGCGCCGACGAAGAGGATCTGGCAGCAGTCGTCGGGCTGCTCGCCGGCGGCGATCCGGTGCACGCGCAGGGTCCGGCCGGCCACGGTGCGCCCGGCGATCGCCTGGTCGAGCTCGCGCGCGATGGCCTCGGCGCCGGCGACACCGATGACGAGCGGGCTTTCGGGCTGTGAAAATGCGCCCGCCGGCCACTCCACGTAAGCCGGGAATTTGGAGAGGAACGCCGCCTTGATGCGCTGCTGGATGGCGCTCGCCGGCAACTCGGCCGCCGTCACGAGGCAGGCCGCCAGCGCGACGGCCGCGATCAGCGCGCGTCGAAATTCCACCGGATGCTCGCGTAGTAGCCGGGCTTGATCTCGGTGCGCGTCGCCTCGCTCGTGAATTCGCCGTGGCCGCCGCCCAGGTCGCGCGCCGCCAACGACAACTCCATGTCCCGCCGCGGACGCCAGCCGATGCGCACGTCCGTCGCGACATAGCCCGGCACGTCGGGATCGGAAAGCCGCGCGACCGCGCGCACCGTCACGTCGAAATCCACCTGCGGGTTGACGTTGAGCGAGGAGCGCACGAGCCAGGTGAACGCCGGATCCCGCCCGGCGGTCGCGACGGCGCCCGCGTCGTTGCTGCCCGGCTCGAGGTGGAACGTCTCGTGCTGCGCCGTATAGCCCGCCATGAGACGCCAGGCCCGCATCGCCTGCCACGACGCCCACATCTCGACGCCGTTCGCCTGCCCTTCCATCATCCCGGCGAAGTTGATGTGCGTGAAGGTGGGATCGACCTCCTGCGTGTGCAGCCGGTCGAAGTCCGAGTGATAGCCGGTGATGGAGTACGACACCGAGCGCCACGGCTGTCCGCGATAGCCGAGCTCGTACACTTTGGCGACTTCCGACTGGACGTCGGGCCCGCCTTGCAGGAGGAACGGCGGCTGCGCGGGAACGAACGCATCCCGGTCCAATCGCGAGGGTGCGCGCACGGTGCGCGAGGCCGCGGCCCAGAGCATGTGGTCCGCCGCGGGCTTCCATGCGAGCCGCGCGGTGGGCAGGAACTCGTTCCCGGTGTAGTCGTTGTGCTCGAGGCGCGCGCCCACGATGAGACGCAGGTCGTGGGTCAAGGCGGTCTCGTCCTGCGCGAACACGCTCGCCCATTTCTGGTTCACGTCCGCGGGCAGGAACGCGAACACATCGCCATTGGTCACGCGGTCGCGGCCGTATCGATACTCGCCGCCCCACACGAGCGAATGGCTCATCCAGCGGATGGCGTGCTGGAACTGCAGGTCCGCGATGTCCTGCTTGTCGGCGACGGTGGGATGAACGGTGCGTTCCGTCCGGTCCCAATAAGCCTGGAGCACCGCCTCGGATCCGCCGGCGAGGCGGCGCGCCCAGCGCGCGGTCGTGTTGACGCCCGAGACCGGGATGGGCTCGAGCTCGAGGCTCACGCCGCTGATGGCGATGGTGCCGGGCTCGGGCTGCCCGATGAGGCCGCGATAAGCGTTGCCCTGGAACATCACTTCATCCTGCGCGGTGGCCCAGTCCGCGCGGAAGCCGGCCTGGGACTTGTAGGCGCCGTCCCGGATCGCGGTGCCGTTCGCGGTCGACGTATGGGCGAGATCGAGATACTCGCCGTAGACGCGGTAGTGCCCGTTCGCGCCGAGCGAGCCGCCATGGCGTGCGGCATCGCGCGACTCGCGATTGCCGCCGCTCGCCGCAAGCAGTCCGCCCTGCGTCTCGGCCGCGGACTTCGTCACCACGTTGATGACGCCGTTCACCGCGTTCACGCCCCAGAGCGTGCCGCCCGGGCCGCTCACCACCTCGATGCGGTCGATGTCCGCGAGGACGACGTCCTGCACGTCCCAGAACACGCCCGAGAAAAGCGGCGAGTAGACGGACCTCCCGTCGATGAGGACCAGGAGCTTGTTCGCCGACGTGTTGTTGAAGCCGCGCGCCTGGATGTTGTAGGTGGTGGCGCTTGCCTGCGCGACTTGCAGGTTCGGCGCGAGCCGCAGCGCCTCGGGCAGCGACGTGGCTCCCGCGCGGCGGATGTCGTCGGCCGTGATCACGAAGACCGAGGCGGGCGCATCGGCCAGGCGCTCGGGCTTCCTGGAGACCGACGTGATCTCGATGTGGGCGAGCTGCTCGAGGCTCATCTCGGCAAGCTCGCGCGTGGATGGAACATCGGCCGCCGCCGCGGAGGTTGCTGCCGCCAGGAGCAGCAGCGCCGCCCTCGTCACGCGCTATTCCGCCGCGAGACCTTGACCCACTCCTGGAATTCGCCCGCCTCGGTCGGCCTCTGGATGAAGTAACCCTGCGCGAGATCGCAGCCGAGCGAAAGGATGAGGTCCCATTCGACGCGGCTCTCGATGCCTTCGGCGACCGGCGTGATGCGAAGCTTCTTCGCCATCTCCAGGCCGGATTCGAGCATCGCGCGGCTCGGCTGGTGCGTGAGCGCCAGGCGCACGAAGGACTGGTCGATCTTGAGCTCGGTGAACGGGGCCGTGGCCAGGCGCTCCATGGAGGAATGGCCCGTGCCGTAATCATCGATGGAAAGCCCGAAGCCCCGCATGCGCAGGCGGGAGAGATTCTCGAGCAAGGCGCCGGCGTCCGGTGCGCCCGGCGACTCCGTCACCTCGAGCACGACGTGCCTCGCGTCGAGTCCCGCCTCCACGACCGTTTCGTGGAGCTGGTTGCCGAACTCGATCGACCCGAGGGACGTGGCGGAGACGTTGACCGCGACGGATGCATCCACCGACGCGGCGCGCCAACGTATGCACTCCGAGGCCGCCTGCCACAGGATGAGCAGCGTGAGCTCGTCGATGAGGCCACCCTCTTCCATGGCGCGGATGAAGGCGCCGGGACGGATGATGCCGTGCTGCGGATGTTTCCAGCGCGCGAGCGCTTCGGCGCCCTTCACCGCCCCGTTCAGCACGTCGACCTTCGGCTGGAAATACGGCACGAATTCGCGGCGCCGCAAGCCCTCCGCGAGGTCGTCGCGCGTGAACGACGGGAGCGCGGCGGCGGGACGACGCGGCGGCTTGCTGCCGTGCTGCGCGACCAGGCTCTCCAGCTTCTTCGCCGTGACGGGCTTGGTGATCACGCCCAGGACGTTGAGATTGTAGGCGCGGGCCATCGTCTCGATGCCGCCGAGGAGCCGCGGCTCGAGGGCACTCGCGAGGATCACCGATGCCGAATACTTCGCGGCCGCGAGGTGGCGCATGAATTCCATGCCGTCCATGCCCGGCATGTCCACGTCGCTGATGATGATGTCGATCGGTGGCTCGCGCTCCGCGATCACCTGCAGCGCGGCGGCCCCGTCGGCGGCGGAAAAGACGTAGCGCGCTCCGAGATCCTCGAGCATTTTCCCGGTGATCCAGAGCTGGAAGCCCTGGTCCTCCACGACCAGGAAGCGCAGGTCTTCGATGGCCGCGCCCGGCTCAGCCGATCCGCTATTCAATTGTTGTTCCGTCCTGCGATACGGAATTGCATTATTCCGGCTCGCTTATTAGTTTTTCGCAATGGACAATCGACACGGCGACAACGGAAAAAGCGCCTACCCGAGTCTGGCCGAGGCCGGGCGTGCCGTCAACAATCGTTAACCAGACTTTACAAAGTGGAGCCGATGCCGATGGACAAGCCGGACCTCGTGTCGCGCCACCTGGCGCGCAACCTCACCGCGCTGCGCCAGGTGCGCAAGCTCACCCAGGACGCGCTCGCGAAGGCGGCTGACGTGCCGCGCTCGACGATCGCCAATCTCGAATCGGGCGATGGCAACCCCTCGCTCACGGTGCTGGTGAAGGTCGCGCGCGCGCTCGAGACCTCGATCGACGAGCTCACCGCGTCGCCGCGCGCCAAGGTGCGGCGCTGGGCCGCGGCGGACCTGGGCTCCCACGCGCGAGGCCGCGGCGTCACCACGCGCGACCTCGTCCCCGAGCCGGTGCCCGACGAGGTGATGGAGCTCATGGAGTTCGCGCCCGGTGCCGTGATGGCCGGCACGCCGCACCTGCCGGGAACGCGCGAGTACTTCTCGTGCCTCGAGGGCGAGGTCACGATCTTCGTCGCGGGCGAGCGCTACGAGCTCGCGGCGGGCGACGTGCTCGGCTTCCCCGGCAACGTGGCGCACTCGTATCGCCACACCGGCGCGGCCGGGCGCGCGCTCGGCGTATCGATCGTGGTGCTTGCCAAGGCGGGAGTCTGAGCCGCCGTGCGGGCATCGGAGTGCATGAAGATTCCCAGCGCCGCGGCCGGCATCGGCCGCGCGATCCAGAAGCCCTGCGCCTCATCGCACCCGAGCCGTGAGAGGAAACGGCGCTGCTCCTCGGTCTCGACGCCCTCGGCCACGACCTCGAGATGCAGGGCGTGCGCGAGCCCGATGATGCCCTCGACCAGCGTTCGTCCCGTCGCCTGGCCCAGCATCGCAGCCACGAAGGTGCGGTCGATCTTGACCGCGTCCAACGGCAATCGCGCCAGGTACGACAGCGAAGAGAATCCGGTGCCGAAGTCGTCGATCGACACGCGCACGCCCCTGCCGCGCAGGGTGGCCAGCTTTTCGATGCATCCCTGCACGTCTTCCATCAGCACGCTCTCGGTCACCTCGAGCTCGATCGCGTCATGCGCAGCCGCCCGTGCGAGCAATGCGTCCAGCCGCGTCGCGAAGTCGGCCGCGCGCAGCTGCAGGACCGACACGTTCACCGCGATGCGCGGCACGACGATGCCCCGCGCGGCCCAGGCGCGGCGATCCGCCAGCGAACGCTCGACCACCCAGTCGAAGACGTCGCCGATCAGTCCCGTCTCCTCGAGCAGCGGCACGAACACGGACGGCGGCACCGCGCCGAGCTCGTGATCGTGCCAGCGCAGGAGCGCCTCCGCTCCCGTCACGATGCCGCTCGCGCAATGCACTTTCGGCTGGTAGTGCAGGTCCAGCTTCCCGTCGATCACCGCGCGGCGCAGGCGCCGCTCCATGGCGAGGGTGGCGGCGGCGTCCTGGCCCATGTGCCCGGCATAGGCGAGCTGCGCGAGGCCGTTCGCCTGCGCGCGCTGGGCGGCGGCCTCGGCATTTCGAAGCGCCGTCTCCGCCGTCATTTCGCCCGGCGCGAATTGCTCGATGCCGAGTGCGGCACGCACGGTGTGCTCGCCGTCGGCGGCCGCGAACGGGCGCTCGAACGCCGCGCGCAGCACGGATGACGCGGCTGCGATCGCCTCGGAGGCCGCCTGCGCGAGTGGCGTGACGAGCAGCGCGAATCGCTCCGCCGCGATGCGCGCGGGACGGCAGCCGGGAGAGGCCTCCATGATCCGCCGCGCCGCCTCCCGCAGGATCGCGTCCACGGCGGGCGAACCGTGCACTTCCTCGATCCGGCCCAGGCCACCGGCTTGCAGCACGACGACGGCGAGATCGTGGCCGGAGCCGGCGGCGCTACGCGCGACGTTCATCCGCTCGATCATGAGCGAGCGGTTGGCGAGGCCGGTGGCGGGATCGTGGCAGGCGAGGTATTCGAGGCGTTCACGCTGGGCGCGCTCGCGCACGGCATGATCGCGGCGCTCGGCCGCGGCGCGCAATTCGCGCTGGAGCGCGGGCGCCAGACGCGCGAGCCGGCTTTTCATCACGTAGTCGCAGGCGCCGCTGCGCATCGCTTCGACCGCGACATCCTCGCCGATGGTGGAGGACACCAGGATGAACGGGAGGTGCTCGTCGAAGCGGCGCACCTGGCGCAATGCCGCCAGGCCGCAAAACCCGGGGACAAGGTAGTCGCTCACGACCGCGTCCCAGCGCTGCCGCGTCAGCGCGAGGGCGAGACCCTCCGCGGAATCGACGCGAGTGATCGCGACCGGCTCCTCGAGGTCGTCGAGCTCCCGCGCCACGAGCAACGCGTCATCGTCGTCGTCTTCGATCAGCAGCAGCTGGACGGTAGGGTGCATGGGCGCGGCCTCCTGTATGCGATGGCCGCATTCTGGCGACGCTTGCGCCGCGCCGCGAGCGGCTCCTAGCCGCGCCTCGGGGATTTCGCCGTGCCGACCGCGCATTCTCCCGGGTCAGGGCTGGAGCGTGAACCGGAAGGTGGCGCCGGCGCCGGGCGTGCCCTCGGCCGAGACCCGGCCGCCATGGCGGCGCACGATGCGCTCGACGGTCGCGAGCCCGACGCCGGTCCCGGCGAACTGGCTCGCGGGATGCAGCCGCTGGAAAGGCGCGAAGAGGCGCGAAGCCTGCGCCGGATCGAACCCCGCGCCGTTGTCGCGCACGAAAAACGTGAGCCGCCCATCGTGGCGCTCGGTTCCGACCTCGACGCGGGCGCCTTGCCGCTTCGCGGTGAACTTCCATGCGTTGCCGAGGAGATTCTCCAGGACGGCGCGCAGAAGCCCCGGATCGGCGTTCGCGCGCATGCCCGCTTCCACCTGCAACTCGACGGCATGCTGCGGGGCGCCGCGCCGCAGCGCCTCGGCGACGGAGTGCACGAGAGCCGAGACGTCGACGTCGCGCCTCTGCAGCTCCCCTCGCGCCACGGTCGACAGTGCGAAGAGGTCGCCGACGATCTGCTCCATGCGCTTCCCGGCATTCGCCACGCGGCGCACCAGGTCGAGCGCGGCCGGCTCGAATTTCGACCCGTGCTTCTCCAGGAGCAGGTCGGTGAAGCCCTGGATGTGGTTGAGCGGGGCGCGCAGGTCGTGCGAGACCGAGTAATCGAAGGCTTCCAGCTCGCGGTTCACGGCTTCGAGCTCCGCGGTGCGCTCCGCCACGCGCCGCTCGAGGTCCGCGTAGAGCCGGCGCACTTCCGCCTCCACGCGCTGGCGTTCCGTCACGTCCTCGCCGACGCTCGCGGTGCCGATGATCTCGCCGCCGGGCGCACGCAGCACGGTGTTGTTCCACCGGATCGTGCGCCGCTCGCCCATGCGCGTGATGATCGCGTTGTCGTGGTGCCACGTTTCGGGGTCGTCGCGGATGAGGCCCTCGAAGACGCCTCGCACCTCGGCATCCTGCGGGATGAAGAGCTCGAACCAGTCCTGTCCGATCAGCTCGTCGCGTTCCCATCCGGTGAGCCGCAGGAGGAAGTCGTTGCAGTAGAGGATGTGCCCATTGCGGTCCAGCATGAGCGACACGAGCTCGACGTTGCCGAGCATGTCCCTGAAGCGCCGTTCCGATTCACGCAGCTCGTCGCGTGCCCGCTTCTGCTCCGTGATGTCCTCGGCGATGCCGGCGATGCGGTAGACCTGGCCGTCCCGGAGGACCGGAAAGGCCCGGTCGAAGATCCAGCGAACGGCGCCGTCGGGGCGGACGATGCGGTACTCCTCCGCATAGCGGCCCGTCGCCTGCTGCGTGCGCGCGTTCTCGAGGACGCGCTCGCGATCCTCCGGATGGATCGCCTCGACCCAGTCCACCGGCGATGTCGAAAGCGCCTCGACGTCGCGGCCCCAGACCTCCTCGTACGCCGGGCTCACGTACAGCATCTGGTTCTTCGACGGATCCGTGAGCCAGAACACCTCGCGGATGTTCTCGGCGATCTGGCGGAAGCGCTGCTCGCTCTCGCCCAGGCGCTCCGCGCTTCGCCTCATCTCGGCGTACAGCGAGCCATTCTCGTAGATGCGGCCCACCTGCGCGCCGAGCGTGGCGAGGATGCGTTCGTCCTCCTCGTCGAACGCGTCGCTTCCGAGCTTGCCCCCGAGGCAGATCCACCCGTAATCGCGGTGGAGCGAACAGATGGGCGCCACGAGGGCCGACGTGGCGCAGGGATAGCCGGCCGGCAGCCCGATGCGCCGCGGATCCCCGGAGGGATTGTCGATGCGCAACGCGCGGCGCTCGCGCAGGACCGTCGTCATCACGGGATCGTCGACCGGCGGCTTGCCCGCGGCCTCGACGGCCACGGGATCGATGCCCGCCGTCACGCAGAACGGACGATGGTCGCCATCGCGCTCGCGCACGCAGACCACGGCGAAGCTCGCCCCAAGCAGCTCGCGCGCGCTTTGGCACACCTTGGCCATGAGCGCCTGCGGATCCTGCTCCGACGCGAGATGCACGTTCACCTCGCCCAGCGCGGAAAGCCTGCCGTTGGCCGCGGTGAGCTCCTCGACCTTCTCCGCGAGCTTGTCCGTCATGAGGCGCACGTGCTCGCGCCCGAAGCCCGTCTCGTCCACGCTCGAAGCGGTCTCCTCGCCGCCGCGGAAAACCGCGTCGATGGCGGCGAGGAATTCCTCCGGCTCCGCGGGTTTCAGCAGCACGCGCGACACGCCGCATGCTCGCGCGAGCGCACGCGCCTCGCGCTCGTGGTAATACGCGGTGTAGAACAGGACCTGCGTGCGCTCGAGCTCCGGATCGCCGCGCAGCTCGCGCACGAACTCGAACCCGTCCATGGTGGGCATGAGGATGTCCGAGATGACCAGGTCGGGCCGGTGCGTGCGGACCTGCCGCAGGCCCTCCGCGCCGTCGGCGGCCTCGAAGGTGTCGTGCCCGCGGTAGCGCAACAACGTCACCACGAGCTCGCGGTTGGCCGCATGGTCGTCCACGACCAGCACACGCGCCATCAGCCAGGCCCTCCGCCGCCGGGCCCGCCCGCGCGTCCCGCCGGAAGATAAGCCTCGACGCGCTGCACGAACGTCGCCGGGTCGATGGGCTTGTCCAGGTAGCCGTCGAATCCGGCGGCGAGCACCTTCTCGCGATCGCCGGCCATGGCGAGCGCCGTGACGGCGACGACCTTCA
This sequence comes from Usitatibacter sp., assembly GCA_035656735.1. Lineage (GTDB taxonomy): Bacteria > Pseudomonadota > Gammaproteobacteria > Burkholderiales > Usitatibacteraceae > Usitatibacter. Next base: position 20,178 of record DASRRY010000004.1, read on the forward strand.
CCTGCGCGGTGCGGGGGTCGCCGCGCAATCGGCGCAGCACCTCGTAGCCGTCGATGCCCGCCATCTGGATGTCGCACAGCACGAGCCCGGGATCGGCCGACCGCGCCATCGCGACGCCTTCCTCGCCATCACGCGCGGTGATGGCTCGATGCCCGAACGCGTCGAGCAGGTAGCGCATGAGCTCCAGGTTGGCCTCGTTGTCGTCGATGATCAGGACGCTCGCGCCCACGTCAGAGGGCCGGGAGCGTGAGCGAGAACGTGCTTCCCCGGCCGAACTCGCTTTGCACGGTGAGGGTGCCGCGCAGCAGCTCGGCCAGCTTGCGGCTCAGGTGCAGCCCGAGGCCGGTGCCTTCGCCCGCGCGCCGCGCGGACGCGTCGAGCTGGGTGAAGGGGGCGAAGAGCCGCTCGAGGCCATCGCGCGGAATTCCCACTCCCGTATCGCACACGTCGATGCGCACGCCATCCGCCGGCGCATGCTCGCGGGCGAGCGTGATGCGGACGCTGCCGGCATGGGTGAACTTGATGGCGTTGCCCGCGAGATTGATCACGATCTGGCTCAACGCGCGCCGATCGGTGCACACCAGGATCGGCTCGCGCGGCAGGTCGAGGGCGAAGGCGAGGCCCTTCGATTCGGCCTGCAGCCGCAGCGACGCCGCGACCTCCTCGATCACCGCCTGGCAGGGACACACCTCCGGGCTCAGCTCGACCTTGCCCGCCTCGATCTTCGCGAGGTCCAGCAAGTCGTTGATGAGCGCGAGCAGGTGGTGGCCGCTCGACTGCACGGTGGAGAGCTGCTTGTGCTGCTCGTCGTTGAGCGGACCGGGCAGCTTCATCAGGAGGATGCCGGTAAAGCCGATGATGGCGTTGAGCGGCGTGCGCAGCTCATGGCTCATGCTCGCGAGGAAGCGATCCTTCGCGGCGTTGGCGCGCTCGAGCTCGAGGTTCTTCTCGTGCAGCGCGCGCTCGATGCGCTTGCGCTCGGTGATGTCGCGGATGGCGCTCGACACGAGCGTTCCCTCCTCGGTCTCGAGCGGGCTCAGGCTGATCTCCACCGGGAACTCGCTGCCATCCTTGCGCCGGCCGTAGAGCTCCAGGCCCGCGCCCATCGGCCGCGTGCGCGGATCGGCCAGGAAGCCGTCGCGGTGGACCGGGTGGCGGCCGCGGAACTGGTCGGGCAGCAGGACCTCGACCTCCTTTCCCATGAGCTCCCCGCGCGCATAGCCGAAGAGCGCCTCGGCCTGGGAATTCACCAGCACGATCCGCCCGGCGCGCCCCACGATCACGATGGCATCGGGCGCCGACTCGAGCAGGCCGCGGAACTTCTGGTCGGCCTTCACGCGCGCGCTCACGTCGCGAATGGCGCTCATCACGAGCGTGCCGCCCTCGGTGCGCAACGGGCTCAGGCTGATCTCCACGGGGAACTCGCTGCCGTCGCGGCGCAGCCCGAAGAGCTCCAGGCCGATGCCCATCGTGCGCGTACGGGGTTGCTCGAAGTACCCGGACCGGTGCCCGACGTGGCCGCGACGGAATCGCTCCGGCAGCAGCGTCTCGACGGGCTTGCCGAGGAGCTCGCCGTGCGCGTAGCCGAAGAGCGCATGGGCCTGCGAGTTGCAGTACACGAGCCGGCCGTCCGGGTCGGCGACGACAATGCCGTCCGGCATCGACTCGAGGAGGTCGCCGAAGCGTCCGCCGATCTCGGCGGCATCGCGTCTCACGGAGCGTTGTCCTCCCGATTGTTGTTGCCCCATGTTAACCTCTGCCGCCCATTCGTGCCGCGCATATTAAACGCACGCAAGGGTCCACGCCTTAGGGGAAACGGAGCGATGGGCTCGGGAAATCCCTGAGCGCGCCGCGGCCCGGGCGCGGCGCAGACTGCGTCATATCCCGGCACTGGAGCCGCCATGCCACTGACCGCCTACCGTCTGCTGCACGTCGAGGACTCAGCCGACGATGCCGACCTCGTCCATGCCGCGCTCGACGGGGCACCTTTCCGCTTCACGCTGACGCGGGTGGACAGCGAGGAGGCTTATATCGCCGGGCTCGACGCCTCGCCTGCTCCCGAAGCCGTCCTTTGCGATTACAACCTTCCGGGGTTCAGCGCGGAGCGCGCCCTGTCGCTCCTCAAGGCGCGCGGCCTCGAGATTCCGTTCATCATCGTGTCGCATCATCTCGGTGAGACGGCGGCCGTCGTTGCGATGCAGCAGGGCGCAGACGACTACCTGCCCAAGCGCAACCTGAGCCGCCTGACCAAGGCGCTCGAGGCCGCGATCGACCGCCACCGCGCGCGCCGCGACAAGACGCGCGCCATCGCCGCGCTGCAAGCGAGCGAGGCCATGAAGCGCAGCATCCTCAACTCGATCCCGACGCGGGTGGCGCTGGTGGATGGCGCGGGCACGATTGTCGCAGTCAACAAATCGTGGGAGGACAACGCCGAGGAGTTCACGGCGTTGGGCCTCGCCGCCGCGGCGCCCGGATCGAACCTCGTGCTCCTGCTGCGCGAGGCCGCAGGCGCGCTGGCCGCGGAGCTGGCGCACGGCGTCGAGTCCGTAGTCGCCGGCCAATCGCCGCTCTTCACCCACGAGTATTCCCTCAAGCGCGGACAAGGCACGCGCTGGTTCGGCATGCGCGTGGTTCCGCTCGAAAATGGGGCTCCCGGCGCGGTCATCTCGTGCCGCGACGAGACCGACCGCACCATGACTCACCTGGCGCTCCACGATGCGCATGCCCGCCTGCAGGCGCTCTCGAAGCGGATGCTCGCGATCCAGGAAGAGGAGCGGCGCGCCATCGCCCGCGAGCTGCACGACGACATCGGCCAGACGCTCGGCGCGCTCAAGATCGGGCTGCATCGCGTGTCGCATGCGGGCGGGCGCGAGGATGCCGGCGCGATCGTCTCCGAGTGCCTCGCGGCCGCCGACGAGGCGCTGGCCAAGGTGCGGCAGCTCGCGATGGACCTGCGCCCGCCGCAGCTGGACCAGCTGGGCCTCGCCGAGGCGCTCAACTGGCTCGCCCAACGCCAGCAGGCCGCGACGGGCCTCGCCGTCGGCTGCCGCTTCTCCGGCCTGGACACACATCGCCTGCCCATCACGCTGCAGGTGGCTTGCTACCGGATCGCGCAGGAGGGGCTCAGCAACGCGACGCGCCATGCGCAGGCCGCGCGCGTCGAGCTGGCGGTGGAATGCGACGGCAGCCTGCTCAAGCTGAGCGTGCACGACGACGGTTCCGGCTTCGACGAGGAAGCCGCGCGAGAGCGCATGCTCAAGTCAGGCAGCATGGGACTCATCAGCATGGACGAGCGCGCACGGCTGGCGGGCGGCCGCCTCAAGCTGCGCACGGTGCCCGGCGGCGGCACCACCGTGAGCGCGATCTTTCCCCTGGCGGGAGCGCAAACCGGGGAGCGCGCCACCACGGCGGACGCGACCTCGCCGTGAGCACGATCCGCGTCCTGCTCGCCGACGACCACCGCCTGGTCCTGGCGGGGATTCGCGCGCTGCTGCAGGAAATCCCCGGCGTCGTGATCGTGGCGGAGGCCGCCAACGGGCGCGAGGCGATCGCGCTGGCGAAGCAGGAGAAGCCGAACATCGTCCTCATGGATATCTCCATGAAGGAGCTCAACGGCATCGAGGCCACGGCGCAGCTGAAGGCGGCGCTCCCGGGAACGCGCGTGCTGATCCTGTCGATGCATGCCACCGAGGACTTCGTGCGCCGCGCGCTCAAGGCGGGCGCCGACGGCTACCTCGTGAAGGACTCGGCGCCGCTCGAGCTCACCATGGCGATCGAGGCGATCATGCGCGGCGAGCACTACATCAGCTCGCGGGTGTCGCGCCACCTCCTGCCGGGCGCGGCGCGGGAGGGAGAGTCGTCGATCGACGCGCTGAGCCCGCGCCAGCGCGAGACCCTGCAGATGATCGCCGAGGGCAAGAGCACCAAGGAGATCGCCTTCTCGCTCGAGGTGAGCGTGAAGACGGTGGAGACGCATCGCGCGGCGCTCATGGAGCGCCTGGGCATCCGCGACGTGGCGGGGCTCGTGCTCTACGCCGTGCGCCATCGCCTGGTGAGCGTCGACCGTCCCGAGGAGTGACTCGGGCGATTCGCGCGAGCGGCCGCGGCATTCGCGAAGCCGGTCCTCGGGAAATACCCGATGCCCACGCGAGCGCGCCCTCCCTACGATGCGACTGCCGATGTGGCACTCCACCGAAGGAGCGAGGCGATGTTCGCGATGCAGCCGTGCGTGCGATGGGGCCTGTTGCTGGCCGCCGCACTGTCCGCTCAACTCGCCGCCGCGCAACCGCTGCGTGTGCATGGCGCGCAAGCCGCGGCACCGAAGCAGGCGATCACCGCGCTCGCGCATCGTGCGCCGCCCGGCTCCGCCGGCTCCCAACTGGTGTTGCGCCCGTTGCCGCCGGCGCAGATGCGCCCCGCAGCGGGCGCCGGAAATGAGAAGGCGCTCCAGATCGGCCTGTCGCGCGCGGTCGCAACGGAAGCCCAGGGCGACCCAGCCGTCGCCCTGCATTGGGAGCCCGCGGCCGACGGCGTCGGGCTCACGGCGCGAGTCGTCATCATGTCACCCGGTGCCGGCGCACTGCGGGCCGGCCTCGCTTCCCGCTCGATACCGCCGGACGCGCAACTGAGGTTCTACTCGAGCCGCGACCCGGCTCGCGTGATCGGGCCCATCGCGGGAGAGGAGCTCGCGGAGGCGGTGCGCATGTGGGGCATCTACTGGTCCCCGGTCACCGACGGCGACACCCAGGTCGTGGAGCTCTGGGTCGGGTCATCGGCGCAGGCGTCGTCCGCGGCGCTGCGCATCGAGACCGTCTCGCATATCTTCCCGGCCGTGACGGATCTCGCGAAGGACGCGACCGGAGCCGGCGCGGCGCAACCCTGCCATGAAGACGTGGCGTGCGTCGAGCCGGCCAACCCGGATCTCGCCCGCAACATCCGTTCGGTCATGAAGCTCGTGTTCACGCGCAATGGTGCCACTTTCCTCTGCACCGGCACGCTCATCAACGATGCGCAGTCGAGCCAGGTGCCGTACGTTTATACCGCCGCGCATTGCATCGACTCGCAGGCGAGCGCCGCGTCGCTCAACACGATCTGGCACTTCCAGTCCGGAACCTGCGGCGGCATGGCGAGCGCGCAGTACGAGCAGCTCGCCGGCGGCGCCACGCTGCTCTTCTCCGACGCCGACTCCGACGGCGCGCTGTTGCGCCTCGCCGACCGCGCGCCGGATGGGGCATGGTTCTCCGGATGGGACGCGACACCGCTGGAGGCGGCCACGGATGTGGTGGCGCTGCATCACCCGCGGGGCGACCTCAAGAAGCTCGCGGTGGGCTCCGCCGTCGTGTCGCCCACGCCCTTGTACAGCACCGTCGCATGGCGCGTCGGTGCCACCGAGCCGGGCTCTTCCGGATCGGGGCTCTTCACGAAGGGCGACGGAGAATACGTGCTGCGCGGCGGCCTGAGGGGCGGCGCGTCCAGCTGCCAGACGTCGGGCAATGTCGCGGATCCCTCCGACACGGACTTGTATTCGCGCCTGGATCGCGTGGCGCCCCTGCTCAAGCAGTGGCTCGCACCCGCGCCCGTCCCGGCGGAGGACTTCTCCGGCATGTGGTACGACACGCAGGAGCCGGGGTGGGGCGTGGGCATCGCGCAGTCGCCCGCGGGCCGCACCTTCGTCACCTGGTACACCTATGGCGTCGACGGAATGCCCACCTGGCTCGTGGCACCGGAGCCGTCGTGGAATTCGGCGACCTCGCTCGAGGGCACGCTCTACCGCACCGCCGGCTCGCCCTATGCCGCCACGTATGACCCATCGCGATTCGCGCTGATTGCGGCGGGAACGATTCGCATCGATTTCGCCCACGGCACCGCCAGCGCGACCCTCGTGCTGGATGGAAAGCCGCTCGCCAAGCCGCTCGTGCGCATGGCGCTGTGAAACGCTGAGGAAACCACCATGTCGATCGTCCATCGCGGCCCGTCGTTCGCGTCGCTCCTGCGCCTCGTCACCGGGCTTTTCGGCGGCGGCGCCAGCGCGCGTCCGGCGCGCCCTGCCTTGTCGTCAACCCGGCCGCGCCGGGATTTTTCGCCGCCGCTCGATGAGCGCGCGCTGGAAGCGAAAGCTTCAGCAGCGCCTGCCATGGAGCCCGGCGCCGAGAGGGCGAAAAATCGCGACCGCTACCTCGCGCTGCGGTTTCCGCACGCCGTCACGCGCGCCGAGCAGCTCCGGTCGACCGAGCGCGTGCTCGGCGCCGCGCGCAATTACTTCGACCAGGCCAAGCATGATCGATGCATGGAGCTGCTCGACGTGGCGATCGGCGAGTGCCCGTCATCGCTGCCTTATCTCCTGGCGCGCATCGAGTACGCCTATCTCATGAACAACGAGGAGGCGCTGCGCCAGGCGGTAAGCGGGGTGCGCTCCCTCGATCCTCCGCCGGATACCTGGCGGCGGGTGGTGGACCTCGCGGGACGGATGCTGGACGAGCTTCGGGTCGCCGGCCATGCGCGCGGCGAAGCGCAGGACGCTCCGTGGCCCGACATGCCGAACTGGATCGGCGTGTCGATGGACCTCACCGGCGACGCGCACGCGATCGAGTTCCACCGGGATGTGCGCAACGCGCTCGGCGGCGAGGCGCCCCGATGAGCATCTCATCCGCGCACACGTCCCGTTCCGCCGAGGCGGGGAACCTGCTGGCCCGCATCGACGCGCTGACCGGCTCCTCGGCCGATGCATTCCTTGCGCTGCACGACGACACCGACCGCCTCGTCGCCGGGGTCGAGCAGCCCTTGTTCGCCTCGGAGCTGGTATGGACCGACGCCGAGCTGCAAGCCGCGCGCTGGATCCACGAGGTCGAGAGCGCCATGGGCAGGGCGGGTTTACGCCTGGCCCGGTCGGGCGAGATCGGGCGCCCGCCGCGCGCCCGCTCCGCTTCGATCGTGGCGCTGGCCATGCATTACGCAGGCGAGGCGATGAAGTGGGCGACGGCCGTGGGCGCACGCAGCGCGGCGCCTTGCGCCACGCTCAACCAGGCCATGAGTGCCGCCATCGGCCTCGGCATCGCGCGCGAACCGCTCGAGCTCACCATCGCGCGGCAGGCTCGCCGCTGCAGCGTCGAGTCGCTCTACGTGCGCACGTTGCTGCTCTGCCGATTCGCCGGAGGCAACATCACGTGCAGGCAGCTCGAGATCCTCGACGCGCTCATGTGGTCGTGGCTGCCGATACTGCACACGGTTCCAGGGCCCGCGGGACAGACGCTGCACGTGGACGTCGAGTCGAGCGACGGACTGCGCCTCGGCATGGCCGATCCGGACGGGCGCTGCATGCACCTCGACCGCGACGCGCTGGAACGCGCCTACGATGCGACGCTCGCCGAGTTCCAAGCGGGCAACATCGTTCCGGAAGGCCTCACCGCCTCCTTTCCCATGTCCGACCATATCGCGGCGTTGGACGTGATGCGCCGGGGACTGCGCCGATGGATGCAGGTCCCCGTGGCGCGCGCCCCTCGCCTGCAGGTGGCCGGCAAGGATGTCGAGCTCTTCCGGGGACTCGCCGCCGTCGCGGCGGCGATCGCGCGTCCGAGGGCGCCGATGCTGACGATCGATGTGGGCGATGCGCCGCCCGCGCTTTCGGGGACACGCCCTCACCGCGATCTCGTCGACGCGGTCTACGAGACGCCGCGCCACATCGTGCAGCTTCGCGACCTCAGCTCCTCCGGCATCGGAGTCTCGGTTTCCGCTCCGGCGCTGGCCGGCCTCACGCTGAACGAGATCGTCGCGCTGCGCCTGCGCGACGAGGGTCCGCTCGTGCTCGGCAAGATCGCGCGGGTCCTACCGGCGCAAGACGGGCGCCGCGTCGTGGGCATCCGGAGGCTCGGCGGCCGTGCGGTGCTGATGAAGATGGACCGCATCGACGGCGCAAGCGCGGAGACGTGGCACTTGGTCCACGTCCCCGGCGCGGAGGCGAGCGGAAGGGACGATGCCTACCTCGTCACCGAATCGCAGCTCCGCTCGGGGGCCACGCTGCGCACCGAGGTCGGACAGCGCAGCTACGACCTGTGCCTCGACCGGGTTCGCGACCGCGGCCCCGGGTGGGTGCTCGCGGGCTTCGGGATCCGTGCGGTCGCCGCCCGCGCGAAGGAGTGCGCGTAAGTCAGCGGCTGCCTCGCAACTGTCACATTCGTTCACGACAATCGCGTGACAGACAGCAAAGGATCCGTTCGACCGCATGCGCATACTGATCGCGACCGACGCCTGGCCCCCGCAGATCAACGGCGTCGTGGTCGCGCTCGCGAACGTGATCGCGGGACTGCGACGCCTCGGGCACGAGGTGCACGTCGTGTCGCCGGAAGGCATGCGCACGATCCCCACGCCGGGCTATCCCGAGATTCCGCTCGCGGTCTTCCCGGGTCGCGAGGTCGCGCGCCGGATCGAAGCGGCGCGGCCCGACGCGATCCACATCGCGACCGAGGGCCCGATCGGACACGCCGCGCGAGGCTACTGCGTGAAGCGAGGGCTTCGCTTCACCTCGGCCTACCACACCTGCTTTCCCGAATACATCTCGCTTCGCACGGGCTTGCCGCTCGCATGGACCTATGCCGTGATGCGGCGCTTCCACGCGGCGTCCGATGCGGTCCTGGTCGCGACCGACACCATGCGCGCGACGCTCGCACGGTGGGGATTCGAACGCCTCCTGGAGTGTCCGCTCGGCGTGGACCTCGAGCTCTTCCGTCCCTCGAGCGAGCGCTTCGAGGACCTGCCGCGACCGGTGTTCACGTATGTCGGCCGCCTGGCGGTCGAGAAGGACCTGCCGGCCTTCCTCGAGCTCGATCTCCCGGGCACCAAGCTCGTCGTGGGCGACGGCCCCGCGCGGGCAAAGCTGCAGCGGCGGCATCCGGAGGCGCGATTCGTGGGCTTCAAGACGGGCGCGGAGCTCGCGAGCCATTACCAGCGCTCCGATGCCTTCGTCTTTCCCAGCCGCACCGAGACCTTCGGCCTCGTGATGCTCGAGGCGATGGCGTGCGGCGTGCCGGTGGCGGCGCTGCCGGTGCGCGGGCCGCTCGACGTGGTGAAGGATCCCGCGACCGGCGTGCTCGACTGGGACCTGCGGCGCGCGGCGCTCGCGGCACTCGATCTCGACCGCGCCGATGCGCGCCGCTACGCGGAGCGATTTCCGTGGCAGGCGACGATCGATCGCTTCGCGGCCCACCTGGTGCCCGCGGCCGCGGCGCGATCGTCATCCACGGGACCGCTCATGGGCACGGCGGCCGACTGAGATGCGCGCCGGCGGTGGGATCTCTCGCCGCCAACGCCTGCCGAGCCGGGGCTCATGGCTGCTCGCGCTCCTAGCCGTCGGCGCACCGTGCCACGCCGAGCCCGAGTGCGCCGAAACCATCTCCGCGCTGCGCTTGCTGGTGGGCGATCCGGCCTTCCCGCTGCGTTGGCACGAGACCACGATGGAGGACGGCAAGCCGCTCGAGCTTTCGATCGGCGAGCGCGGCCGCTCGCTCTTTCTTTCGATCGTGAAGAAGGACGAAGGCATGTGGGTCGAAGGCAGCGGAACCATCTGCGCGAACGGCGAAGGGCTGCAGGTGCGTTTCGCGCCGGGCGCGATGAGCATCGGACCCTCCGCGAACTGGCTGATCCGCTGGTCGTTCTCGGCAGGGGCCGACTTCACCCTGCACCGGCTGGCGGGCGGGCGCATGACGATCGGCACCGCGGGATGGAGCGGGCAGTTCGCGGCGCCGTGATCCGCCGGCGCACGGCGCCGATGGGACGTAGTAGCCTTGGCCGATGACCGCGCACACGTTCCACGCCGTCGCGCTCGTCGAGAACCTCAACCTCAAGGAGCTCGCGAGCGCCTATCCCGAAGGGCACCGCACGCCGCACGAGCTGTGGTATCGCGCGGCGAGCGGCGGCCTCGTGTTCCTCTATCCCTTCGGCGCCATCGCGCTCTGCGACGTGCCGGAGGCCGAGCGCAAGGGCGAGCTCGAGCGGCTGCGCGCGGCGCATCGCGGGCTGCATGACGCGCAGGCCGTCGAGGACCTGGTGGTGCACGAGGCCGCGGTCGCCAAGCCCGACATGCGCGAGGGCGACCTCGTCGTGGACCACCTGAGCTTCGAGGGCACGAGCGTCGTGGCGATCACCGTCGCGCAGAGCGCGGCGATGGAGTACTACGAGCGCATCGTGGACCAGATGTTCTCGCGCACCGACCACCTGGTGGAGCGCCTGGAGGCGAGCGGGCGCGGGCCTCTCGCCACGCGTCCCCTGCACCGCTTCATCGGAGCCGCCATCGGCACGCGCAACGAGGTGCTGTCGATCCTGCACCTGATGGACAAGCCCGACGCGATCTGGGACGACACCACCGCGGACCTCATCTACCAGGAGCTGCGCGCCGAGTTCGACCTCGCCGACCGCTACATGTCGCTCGAGCACAAGCTGCGCAGCGTGCAGGACGCGCTCGAGCTGCTGCTGGACATGTCGCGCGATTCCCGCCTCGTCCTGCTCGAGGTGAGCGTGGTGTTGCTGATCGTGGTGGAGATCGTCCTGTCGATCGTGCGGCACTGAAGCGGCTGCTCGACCCGTTGTCGAAATGGCGTCCCGCCGTTCGACTCCGGGATGCAAGCCCTTTCACCCAACCCAAAGGAAAATCCATGCCCAGCACGATCCGCCTGCACCGCGTCTTCAAGACCACGCCCGAGCGCCTGTACAAGGCCTTCATCGATCCGGACGCCATGGCGAAGTGGCTGCCGCCGCACGGCTTCACCGGCAAGGTGCACAAGATGGATGCGCGCGTCGGCGGCAGCTACAAGATGTCGTTCACGAATTTCTCCACGGGCTCCAGCCATTCGTTCGGCGGTGAGTACCTGGAGCTCGTCCCGGGAAAACGCATCGTCCACACCGACCGCTTCGACAGCGGCCTCGTCGGCACGATGACGGTCACGGTGGACATGAAGAAGGTGATGGTCGGCACCGAGGTGCACATCACGCAGGAAGGCGTGCCGGATGCGATTCCCGCGGAGGCGTGCTACCTCGGATGGGGCGAATCGCTCGAGCTGCTCAAGCTGCTCGTGGAGCCGGAGATCCCGGACCAGGGCTGACGTCGCGAGCCTTGCGTGGACCCGTACGCGCGATGCGATGCGTCGCACGGGATGCGCCAACGGGTGCATGTCCCTTCACGCACCGCGGGAGGTGAACACGGTCGAAATCGACTCGGCGGCGAGTGACCGTTCTTGTCGCCGTGAAGCAACATGGCCAACCTCCAGGACTGAAAGGACATCCAGATGGACATCCGGAAGATCACGCTCGCGGCGCTGGTTCTCTCCAGCACCGCGGTGTTCGCGAACGATACGTCGCAGTCGAGCTCGCCGAGCGCCTCCAACAGCGGCACGGCTTCCACCGCCAGCAGCGACACGTCGTCGAGCGGCAACAACGCCTCGTCGATGGACTCCTCGAGCAGCACGGGCAACGCCGGCTCCTCGCAGGTCCGCCAGGCGCAGCAGGCCCTGAGCGACAAGGGCATGAGCGTCACCGCCGACGGCAAGATGGGGCCCCAGACGCGCGCGGCGCTGAAGCAGTTCCAGCAGCAGCAGGGGCTGCAGGCGTCGGGCTCGCTCGACTCGCAGACACTCGCGGCACTGGGCGTTTCCGGCTCGGCAAGCTCCGCGCAAGGCAGCTCCAGCAACTCGGGCAGCTACGGGAACTCGAGCAGCTCCAGCAGCGCGAGCAGCCCGAGCGGATCCACCAGCTCGAGCAGCCCGTCGAGCACGAGCAACTATGGCTCGTCGCAGTCCGGCAGCAGCTCTTCGCCGAGCAGCTCCAGCAGCGCGAGCAGCCCGAGCGGATCCACCAGCTCGAGCAGCCCGTCGAGCATCCCGAAGCAGTAAGACCGTACGACGCTCGCGGCGGCCCGTCCGCCGCGAGCGCTTCATCCCGCGCATCAGTCCATCTGCGGAATCGGCAGGCACTCCATGATCTCCACGCCGTCGCCGGGGAATATCGTGAAGTGCGGATGGTCCCTGAACAATTTCGCCGCATCTTCCTGCGACTCGGCCTGGACGACCGTGTAGGCGCCCAGGTTGTTGCGCACGTCGGCGATGCCGTCCTTCGTGACGCGCTTGGTGCGGCCGAGCGGCGCGCCCATGTCGACGATCGCACCGGAGTGGCCCTCGACCCACTTCTTCCAGGCCTCCATGCCCTTGCGGTCGTTCGCCTTGCGCTGCTCCTCGCTCGGGAAGCGCTTCATGTAATTGTCGAAAGCGCTCGGGCTGCCGGTGAACACGGCCATGAATCTCTTCATCTCGGTCTCCTGGTCTCGATTGGGGAGGTGCTGGAGGGAAGTCGAACGGCGGAGCGGGATTTCGACAGCTCAGGATCCGTAAAGCGAAAGGAAGAGGTCCGTCGCCTCCGCCGCGCGCCGTTCCATCTCCTTCCGGCTCGGCACCTTCTCGAGGCCCAGGAGCAGCCACACCAGCAGGTCGCCCCAGAGCAGCGCGTTGAAGTGCGAGGTCATGTGGGCCACGTCGCCCTCGACGATCAGGCGTGAAGCCCGCGCCGCGCGAAGCAGCCGTCCCAGCGCCGCCCGCGCGGGCTCGCGCCCCCTTTCCTGGATCGAGCGCGCGATGGCGGGCGAGCGTTTCGCCTCGGCGATGGCGAGCTGGAAGACGCTGACCACGTCGGGATCGACGAGCTCGCGTAGCATGGTGCTGCCGAAGGCGTGCAGCGCGCGGCGCAGGGCTTCGCGGCTCTTCGGCTCCGGAAATCCCTCGGGCAGCCGCATGCGCGAGCCGCGCTCGGCGATGCAGGCGGCGAGGATCTCGTCCTTGTTGCCGACCTGCGCGTAGAGCTCGCGCTTCGACACGCGCGCCCGGGTGGCGATCTCGAGCGTCGTCACGTCGCCGTAGCCGCGCTCCGAGAACAGCTCGCCCGCGGCGGCCAGGATGCGCGCACGGGGCGGCAAGCCGCCGCTTGACATGGTACCGATCGGTACCGTACGCTTGGCTTTCATGGTACCCAATGGTACCGGAGGACGCGCGATGATTCCAGCCGATGCTCCCATCCGTCCGGCGCAAGGCGCGGGCCCACGGCCTGGAGCCGATCCCGCGCAGGCCGCGGTGCGCCTGCACGACGTGGCCAAGACCTACGGAGAGGGCGAGGTGGAGGTGCCGGCCCTGCGCGGCATCACGCTCGACATTCCGTATCACCGCTTCTCGATGGTGGTCGGGGCGTCCGGCAGCGGCAAGTCCACCCTCCTCAACCTCATCGGATGCATCGATGCTCCGACGCGGGGAACCGTGGAGGTGTGCGGCGAGGCGGTCGCGGGCCTCGACGACGATGAGCTCGCCGACTTCCGCGCGCGCAACATCGGCTTCATCTTCCAGACCTTCAGCCTGGTGCCGGTGCTCTCCGCCTACGAGAACGTCGAGTACCCGCTGGTGCTGGTCGGCACGCCCCAGGCCGAGCGCCGGCGGCGGACGAGCGACGTGCTCGAGGCCGTCGGGCTCGCCGCCCATGCGCGGCGCCGTCCCAACGAGCTCTCCGGCGGGCAGCGGCAGCGCGTGGCCATCGCCCGCGCGCTGGTGAAGGCGCCGCAGGTCGTGCTCGCCGACGAGCCCACCGCCAACCTCGACTCCGAGACGGGCGCCTCGATCATCGAGCTCATGCGCCGCGTGCAGGCCGAATCGCGCACGACGTTCGTCTTCGCCACCCACGACCCGCAGCTCATGTCGCACGCGGACGAGACGTTCGTGATCCGCGACGGCCTGCTGGTCGAGCACCGCCACGCCAGGAGCGCGCCATGAGCCTCGTCTTCAAGACCGCCGTCCGGAACATCTTCCGCAACGGGCGGCGCTCGTTCATGACCGGCTCGGCCGTGGCCGCGGGCGCCGCCGCGATGATGCTCTTCGGCGGATTCGTGGCCTATATCTTCGCGGGGCTCGAAACCAGCAACGTGCAGCGCATCGGCCACCTCAGCATCTTCCGCACCGGATATTTTCTTTTCGGGAGCGGCAATCCGGCGGCGTACGGCATCGACGACTATCGCCGCGTGATCGACCTCGTGTCGAAGGACGCGGTGATCGCGCCGCTCGCGAACGTCGTGACGCCCACGCAATCGCTGGTCGGCATCGCGGGCAATTTCTCGTCGGGCAGCCAGGCGTCGAAGACGTTCTTCGGCGTGGGTCTGGTGCCTTCCGCGCGCGACCGCATGCGCATGTGGGACGAGCACGAGACCGGCCAGGTGCGCCGGCCCGATGGACGCCTCGCCGACGACGACGAGAACCGCGGGCTGGTCGGCGTGGGCCTCGCGCGCATCCTGGGCCTCTGCGGTCCGCTGCACGTGGCGAACTGTCCCGCGGCTCCGGTCGAAAGCGCTTCGAAGACCGAAAGTGCCAAGCCGCGCGAGGACCTGGCCGACCTGGCGCAGCTCGAATCCGGGCCGGGAGCGCCGTCGAAGAGCGCGGCACCGCACCTGGAGCTCCTCGGCGCCACGGCGAGCGGAGCGCCGAACGTGGTGAGCCTGAGCGTCGCCGGTGCCGAGCCGCAGGGCGTGCGCGAGCTCGACGACAACTTCATCGCGATGCACCTGGCCCTCGCCCAGCAGCTGGTCTACGGCCGCGGCGAGCACAAGGTGACGGCGATCGTGCTGCAGCTCCATCGCACCGAGGACATGCCGCTCGTGCGCGCACGCCTGCAGCACCTCATCGCGCAGAACCATCTCGATCTCGAGGTGCGCGACTTCGGCGAGCTGGCACCCTTCTATGTCCAGGTGGTGGCGATGTTCGGGACCATCTTCGTCTTCATCTCGCTGGTGATGGGCGTGATCGTGCTCTTCGCCGTCGTGAACACGATGACGATGAACGTGATGGAGCGCACCAACGAGATCGGCACCATCCGCGCCATGGGAGTGCGGCGCGGGGGCGTGCGCCGGCAGTTCATCCTCGAGGGCGCGCTCATTGGCGCCATCGGGGCCACGGTGGGCGCCGTGCTGGCCCTCATCGTCGCCGCGATCGTGAACCACGCGGGCCTCACCTGGGTGCCGCCGGCAAACTCCGCACCGACGCCGTTCAGCATCGACGTGGCGAACCATGTGGGGCTCGTGGTCGGGACGTGGCTCGCGTTGACGCTCGTCGCCATGGCCGCGGCGCTCCTGCCGGCCAACCGCGCCGCCCGCCTCTCCGTCGTGGACGCGCTGCGCCATGTTTAGCCGGCTCGGGAAGATCGCCCTCTTCGCGTGGGTGGCGGCGCAAGGCGTGCCCGCATTGGCTCAAGATGCGCAGGACATCGTCGCCAAGGCCGATGCGGTGCGCAATCCGCACGAGCCGTTCCGGTCGACGCTCACGCTCACCGAGTACGTGGGCGGACGCGAGCGCTCCCACAGCCGGTTCGCGCTGTTCTCGAAGGAGGACCCTTCGCGCCACTTCCGCAACCTCCTCGAGTACGTCGAGCCGCCGCAGGATGCGGGCAAGCGCGTGCTGCTCGACGGGCGCTCGTTCTGGTTCTTCGATCCCGCCTCGCAGTCGAGCGTGCGCATCTCGGCGCAGCAGCGGCTGGTGGGCCAGGCCGCGATCGGCGACGTGCTCACGGTGAACCTGGGCGCCGACTACACCGCTTCGCTCACGGGCGAGGAGACGATCGACGACGCGGCGCGACAGAAGCGCGCTTGCTGGCACCTCGAGCTCAAGCCCGCGACCGACACGGCCGTCTACAACCGTGTCGAATACTGGGTCGAGAAGGACACGTCGCGTCCCGTGAAGGGCAAGTTCTATTCGGACAGCGGGCGGCTTCTCAAGGTGATCTACTACCGCAACTACACCGACCGGCTGGGTGCCGTGCGCCCCGCGGAGGCGGTGATCCTCGATGCCGTGGACAGCTCCCTCGCCACGATCGCGACCTTCAGCGATTCGCGCTTCCAGGACGTGCCCGACGCGTGGTTCCAGCGCGATTACCTGCCGCGGCTGCGCGTGAGATGAAGCTGGGTTGGCTCCCGCTCGCGGCGCTCGCGCTGGCGGGAGCCGCCTCGGCGGACGAGAACCAGGACCAGGACCTCGACCTCATTCCGCAGGCGGCTCCCGCGGTGCAGTCCGAGGTCAAATCGGAATCAAGGTTCTCGAGCCGGGCTTATATCGAGAACGCGCTCGGCTTCACCTCGGTGCGAAGCGGCCTCCTGGTGCCCTTCCCCCCTCCGCTGCCGCCGCGGTGGGAGGAACGGCTGCTCGCGGATGCCCGCGTCGAATGGCCGTTCGCGCCCAACGCCTTCGTGCTTTACAGCGGACGCCTCAACGTCCTCGCGCAGGAGGATCTCGGTTTTCCGAATCGCGGAAATCTCACGCACGACCTGCGCGAGCTCTACGCGAGCGTGGAGCCGCGGCCGCGCGACTATCTCGACGCCGGGCGCGTGAACGTGAAGAGCGGCGTGGCGCTCGGATTCAATCCGACCGACTTCTTCCGGGCGCGGGCGGTGGTCGATCCGCTCACCGCGGACCCCCGTGCGCTGCGCGAGGATCGCCTGGGAACGCTGATGGTGCGCGGCCAACGCGTGGGCGAAGGCGCTTCCATCGCCGCCGCATTCGCGCCCCGCGTGACCGATCCCGCGCCCATCGGAGCCGATCCCGACCGCGGCTTCAACCCGCTCTTCAGCCACACGAATGGGAGCAATCGCTGGCTCATCAAGGGCGGCATGAAGCTGGGCGACATGGATCCGGAGGCGGTGCTCTATGGCGACGACGGCCAATGGAAGGTCGGCGGCAACGTCTCGCGCGGCATCGGCCAGGCGAGCGTGGGATACGTCGAGTGGTCGGGCGGGCGGCGCCTCGGCGTCATCGACGAGGCGATCGCCTTCGGCCGGCGCACCGGCACGATTCCCCCTTCGGCGCCGATCGTCATCTCGCAGGGCAGCGACAAGCGCTTTCGCAGCCAGCTCGCGGTGGGTGCGTCGTACACGACCGAGAGCAAGCTGACGCTCAACCTCGAGTATCACTACAACGAGGCGGGATTCTCCCGCTCGGACTGGGATCGCTGGTTCGCATTGGGTGAGGGACGTACGGAGTCCTCCCCCATCGCGCGCGAGCTCTGGTTCGTTCGCGCCTATGCGTCGGACTTCCAGGAGCCGCTCTATCGCCACGGCATCTTCCTGCGCGCCGACTGGGCCGACTTCCTCGTCCCGAAGCTCGAGCTCACCGGTTTCGTGCTCGCCGACGCGGGCGACGGCTCGACGCTCATGCAGCTCGAGGCCGACTACTCCGCGAGCGACCACTGGACTTTCGGCGTGCTCGCCGGCGGCACCACGGGAGGGCGGCGCTCGGACTTCGGCAGCCTTCCGCGCGCGGCGAGCGTGCTCTTCAAGGCGACGCGCTACTTCTGAGTGTGGAGCGTTCCTTGCACGAAGCTATCGCGGTTGCGCGTAACGATCCGCATTGCCCTTCGCGATCCGGAGCGCTTCGTTAAGTTCGACATAAGGTGGCGGGCGCAGAGTGGAGCATGGCACGTAAAGGCTCGCGATCCATGGCTGCATTCCTGATCATCTGTCGAACCCGCGAGATATCGCCACGCCACTTCGAGGCGCGCGTGCTGGTGGTACCCGCGGACGAATCCGAATGCGCGAGCGTCACGCGATCCGAGTGCCGCATCTTCGAAAGCGCGGAGCTCGCCGCGAGCGAATGCGGCCGCATGGCGGAGGCGATGAAGAACCGGCTCGTGCGGTGGGGGCATGAGGTCGTCGGAGTCCAGGTCCGTGGCATGCCCCCGGGCGGCGGGGCAGACCGGCTTGCGGATAGCTGTCATTAGTCACCGCCCCCGCTGGCGAACGGCGACCGCCTGGTGCGGGCGGCACGCCTCTGCGTCGTTCCGACCGACGTTGGCGTACGCGAGGTGGAGACGCTTCTCGGCCGCATGGAGCACGGCGTCTACTCCTGAGGCCGCATCTCCGGCGACGACGCCCTGCCTACGAGGCGCGCGCCGCTCAGATGCCCGCGTACCACTCGTAGCCGCGATCCTCCCAGTAGCCGCCGCGGCCGCCAGCGATGTGCGCGAAGCTCGTGACGGCCTCGATGCGCATCACGTACTTCGCCATCTTGTAGCCGAGCTGGCGCTCGACTCGCAGCCTCAATGGCGCGCCGTTCGCCACGGGCAGGTCGTCTCCGTTGAGGCCGTAGGCGAGGATCGTCTGCGGGTGCATCGCGTCATCGAGCCCGATGCTCTCGTAATAGCGGCTCTCGGGCGTGCCCTCCATCGGATCGGCGCAGTGGAACACCAGGTACTTCGCCTCCGGGCGCAGGCTTGCGCGGGCGAGGACGGCCGCGAGCGGCACGCCCGTCCATTGCCCGATCGCGCTCCAGCCCTCGACGCAGTCGTGGCGCGTGATCTGCGTGCGCGACGGCATGCCGCGCAGGTCCTCCAGCGAAAGCGAGAGGGGATGCTCGACCAGCCCCGTCACCTCGAGCCGCCAGTCCGCGAAGTCGTTGTCGGCGAGCGCCTGGTATCCGGCGTCTTCCGGGTCGTTCGTTCCGTTGCTGCGGAATTCCGGCGAGAGATCCGCGGTCGTGAACTCCCGCGCCATCGTCGACTGCGGGGAGATGATGCGCTGGACCGCGCGGTTCAGCGGCTCGGCGGCACCGAGCAGCCGCGTGAACCATGGCGTGGTCGAGAGCTTGTCGCACCCGGCGAGCGGGATCGCGGCGACGAGCGCCGCCAGTTGCCTGAGCGTATGGCGACGACCACTGATCATTTTTCCTCCGGCACGCGAAATTTCCCGGTGATCATCGAGCGGACCTGGTTCCACGGCCCGCTCACGATCACCTCGAAGAGATGCACCAGCACGAAGAGCACGAGCACGGACGCGGCGATGAAATGCAGCGTGCGCATCGATTGCCGCCCGCCGAACGCATCGACCAGCCACGGCCATGCCGCATCCAGCCGCGGCGAGAGGCCCAGGCCCATGAGGATGAGGAAGGGCAGCACGACGAAGATGAGTCCCACGTAAGCCAGCCGCTGGAGCACGTTGTAGCGCGTGGCTTCGTCGCCCACGGGATGATGCAGGCGCAGGTGCTCGACGATCGAGCGGCCGATCGAGCGCCAGTCCGTGCGCGTGGGCACGAGATCGCGCCGCGCATGGCCGCTCGCGATGGAATAAGCGATGTAAGCGATGCCGTTGATCACGAACACCCAGGCGAAGAAGAAATGCCAGCGGCGGCCCATGGCGAGCCACTGCACGCCGGGCAGCGTGGCCCAGCCGGGAAAGCCGTGCGCCAGGCTGAAAATCGCCGGCCTGCCGGTGTACGAGGAGGCGCCCCAGTAGAGGGACGGATGCGCATTGAAGATCTGCAGGCCGCTCATGAGGAGGGCCAGGACGGCGATGACGTTGATCCAGTGCATGACGCGCACCGGCAGCGAGTGGCGGCGCTGCTCGCGGAAGGACCGTTCCATGGCACTACATTACCCGATCGGGCGACCGTGGGTTCGCGCCTTAACGAAACGGACATAAAACCGTCATACCGTCGCAACCTGGGCCGCTGCGGCCCTTTGCCGGGAGCAAGCGTGACGGGATTCCTGCAGGAACTGAAAGAGCAGCGTTGGGACGACCATCGCTACTATCACCACAGCCGCATCAACCAGTCGCTGCACTTCGTGAGCGCGGCGGGCTTCCTCACCGCGTACGCGATGCTCTTCACGAGCCCCGCGCTGGCGGCGGTCGTGGGCTGGCTGGTCTCGATGGTGACGCGCCAGTCGGGCCACTTCTTCTTCGAGCCGCGCGGCTATGACGAGATCAACCAGGCGACGCACGAGCACAAGGAGGAGATCAAGGTCGGCTACAACCTGCACCGCAAGGTGGTGCTGATGGTGATCTGGGCGCTCGCGCCGCTGGTGCTGCTGGCCGATCCGACCGTGATCGGCCTCTTCGCGCCCGCCGCGACGCCCTCCGAGGTCGTGCAGCACCTCGGCATCATGTGGCTCTGCGTGGGCGCCGGTGGGCTGCTCTTTCGCACCGTCCAGCTCTTCTTCCTGCGCGGCGTGCGCACGGGCCTGGTGTGGATGACGAAGATCCTGACCGACCCCTTCAACGACCTCGTGCTCTACCACCGCGCGCCGCTGCGCCTCCTCAATGGAGAGCTCATCGACCCGCGGCACGCGATGCAGCACCCGCCGCGGGCGTGACCGGTTCGGCGGCGCGGGGGTGCGGCGTGCCCCGCGAGAATCGCCGCTCCAGCATCTCGAGCAGGATGGCGCGCCGGATCTTGCGGTCGGTGAGCTCCGGCGCATCCCACCACCAGCCGTCGCGCTCCATGGCGCGCGCGGCAGCGACGATGCGCTCCACCACTGCATGAAAGCCGGCCTCGGGGAAGTCGAGCGTGAAGATGAGCCGCCCCGTGCCGATCCAGGCAAGCGCCACGCCTTCCGCCCGCAGGTAGTACTGGAGCATCCAGTTGTAGCGGCCGGGACGCGTGTAGCAAAGCGACCAGATGGTGGAGAGGTTCGCCACGCGCAGCGGCAGCTTCTCCGCCTCGAGCCTCGCGTTGAGCATCGCCGCCCGTGCGTCCCACGTCTCGTCCAGCCGCTCGTATACGGCGCGGATTCCGGGCGACTCGATGCGATCGAGGAAGGCCTTCATCGCGCCCATGACGTAGGGATGGGAATTGAACGTGCCGCGAGCGAAGCAGATGTCCGCGGGACGATCCTCGCGGAAGCGCCGCATGAGGTCGGGCTGGCCGCAGACCACACCCACCGGCAGTCCGCCGCCCAGCGACTTGCCGTACGTCACCATGTCCGCACGCACGCCGAAGTATTCCTGCGCGCCGCCGGGGGCCAGGCGGAAGCCCACGAACACCTCGTCCAGGATGAGCACGATGCCGCGTCGTGTGCAGACCTCGCGCAGCTTGGCGAGCCACGCGGCGTAGGCCGCCCGATCGAAGCCGGCACGCCGGGAGCTGTCGACCAGCGACGAGTCGGCGAAGGCCGCGGCGTTCGTGTGCAGGGCCTGCGCGGGATTCACCAGGACGCAGGCGATGTCCGAGCGGCCCTCGAGCACGCGCAGGGTCCTGTCGTCCATGTCCCTCAGGGTAAAGGTGTGTTCGACAGGCACGGGGTTGCCCACGCCCGGCTGCACGTCGTCCCACCAGCCGTGATAAGCCCCGTTGAAGCGCACCAGGTAGCGCCGCCGCGTGTGATAACGCGCGAGCCTCACCGCCTGCATGATCGCCTCGGTCCCCGACATGTGGAACGAGACCTCGTCGAGCCCGGAGATCTTGCGCAGGCGCTGGACGTTTTCCGCGACCACCGGGTGGAGGTGGCCCAGCACCGGTCCGAGTGCCGCGACCTCTTCCGCGCCGCGCGCGATGCAGTCGCGGTAGAAATCGTAGCCGAAGAGGTTCACCCCGTAGGAGCCGGTCAGGTCCCAGAGGCGGTTGCCGTCGAGGTCGGTGAAGGTGGCGCCATCGGCCGCGCGCACGAAGCTGCCGCCCTTCAGGTGCTCGCGCACGTAGCGGCTGAAGGGATACGGCACGCGGTAGCGCGAGGTGAACTGGAGATCGGCGATGCCCTGCGCGGCGGACTCGGTGAAGGCAGCACTCGCTGCGAAGCGCGTACGGAAGGTTTGCGCCAGGGCCGCGAACCCCCTACGGCGGCGCGCGACGATGTCCCCAAGCGCACCGTCGACCGCGAAGAACCGGGGCGCGTCGAACTCGTAGTAAGGCACGAGCCGTGAGATCCGCCGCGCCATCTTCGAGTGGCCTGCGAGGGAGGGGTGCTTCGCGCGGGAGAGCTGCAGGCGGCGGTGAAGCCTGGGATAGGCGCCGGCCAGGAGGACCAGCCCTGCGAGCCCGAGGAGGAGGATGTTTTCCATGTCCTCTCCAGTACTTGAGGATGTTTACGATTCGATGACGGCCCGCGAGCTCATCTCCCGCGTGGTGCTCCAGGAGGACCTGAACTTCCTCCTCACCAACCGCATTCCGCGCCTGTGGGCGACGCGCTTCATGGGGTGGTTCAGCCGCATCGAGCAGCCGTGGGTGCGCGATGCCTCGATCGCGGTGTGGAAGCTGTTTGCGGCGCTCGAGCTCGACGACGCCAGGCAGACCCTCTTCAGGAGCCTGCACGATTGCTTTACGCGGGAGCTGAAGGAAGGGGCGCGCCCGATCGATGCCGCGCCGGGAATCCTCGTGAGCCCGTGCGACGGCATCGTCGGAGCGTGCGGGAGCGTCGAAGGCGTGAGCGTGATCCAGGCAAAGGGATTTCCGTACACGCTCGACGACCTCGTGGGCGATCGCGCGTGGGCCGATCGCTACCGCGACGGCTGTTACGTGACGCTGCGCATCACCTCGAGCATGTATCACCGCTTCCACGCACCGGAGGCCGGCACCGTGCAGCGCGTGAACTACATCTCGGGCGACACCTGGAACGTGAATCCGATCGCGCTTGCGCGCGTGGAGCGGCTCTTCTGCAAGAACGAGCGCGCGGCGATCGAGATGGAGCTCGCCGACGGGACGCCCGTGACGATGGTCGCGGTCGCCGCGATTCTCGTCGCGGGGATCCGGCTGCACTTTGCCGATGTGCTGCTGAACCTGCGCTATCGAGGCGTGAACCGTCTCGCCTGCGCGGCGCTGGCCGAGCGCGGCGAGGAGCTCGGATGGTTCGAGCACGGCTCGACCATCATCGTGCTGGGCCCGAAGGGGTTTTCGTTGGCGCCGGGAATCGAGCCGGGCCGGCGCGTGAGGATGGGCGAGGCGCTGGTGCGGGTGACTCAGGGCGCGAGCGTTGCGCACGCGGCTTGACCTTGTGTCAGTCCGGTGTTACCTTGGTGACACCGTGGCCAATACGACATCGCTCAAGCTTCCCGAGGAGCTCAAGGACAAAGTGACCGAGCTCGCCCACGGCGTGGCCCAGACCCCCCATGCGTACATGGTCGAAGCCATTGCCGAGAAGGTGGCGCGAGACGAGAGGCGACGCGATTTCCTGCAATCCGGCTACGAAGCCGCCGCACGCTTCAGCCGGACCGGCGTCGTGTATGCGCACGATGATGTCATGCGCTATGCGCGCGCGCGCAGCGCCGGCAAGAAGGCCCGCAAGCCGAAGCCCATCCGCATTCCCCCTTCCGAGCGCTGACGCGCATGGCGTCGCCCGTATGGGACGAGCATGCCCCCGAAGACGTTGAACGCCTTGCCGACTTTCTCGCGCGCGACGACCCGGCGTCGGCCGCAGCGACATTCGATTTGATCGAGACCGCCGTCGGCATGTTGAGCGCACATCCATTGGTCGGTCGCCGCGTGGCCGGCGAGCTGCGCGAGCTCGTAATCTCACGCGGACACACGGGTTACGTCGCGCTTTACGAGTACCACCAGCCGTTCGACCGCGTCATCGTGCGCGCGATACGGCACCAGCGCGAAGCGGGCTTCGAAGATTGAGCCACCGCCGCTCAACCCATGGGCGACACGCCGAACAACCAGCGGTGCAGCCCCATGATGAACAGGGCGTAGATCACAAGGCCGACGACCACGCAGATGATGGTTCCTCGAGCGGTGCCCGGGGGATAAACCACGCCCGCCGCGCGATCCCGCTTCCTCGCCGCGGTGAAATCCAGGACCGCCCACGCGAGGAAGCTGCCGAAGAGGATCACGTCCGCCAGCCCTCCGTTGGCAAGCAGGTGCGCGAAGGCCCAGAGCTTCACGCTTAGCACCTGCGGGTGGTGCAGCTTTGCCTTGATGGCGTTGCCGGGCACGTAAGCCGCCACGAACATCGCGAACACCGGCAGCATGAGCAGCGCCGTCACGTGCCGCATGAAGGCCGGCGGATTCCAGAGCTGCATCGCGCCACGCGCGTGGATGAAGCCGTAGACGATCAGGACGAAGCCCACGATGGAGACGACGGCGTAGATGCCCTTCCATGGCTTCTCGCCGATGCGCGCGATGGTGGCGGTGCGCCAGCCGTCCGCGAAGATGCGGACCGAATGCACGCCGAGGAAGAGGATCAAGCCGAGGATGAGGATGGCCATGGGTTACCTCCGGTTCTTCTCGAGCCAGTCGATGTCCGCGAGATCCTGCGGTCGTCCGACGGTCCGCTTGTTGGCGATGAGGTGCCCGGCCGACAACACGGGCACTGGAAGGTCGGCAAACATAGCCATCATTCGTGCGCCCCAGGCCTGCTCGAAATCCACGCCGTCGATGCTCGTCAGCACCTCGATGCGGATGGGTGCGACGCCGATCTGGAATACGGTCCCGGCGCGCGTGAGGTCGGCTTCACTCAAGTCCTGCAGCGGCGCGCCGAACGACTCCAGCGCATCCAGCACGCGCCTGGCGTTCGCTCGCTCAGGCCGGGTCCAGACGTCCAGGTCGCCAGTCGCCCGAACATAGCCGTGGGCGGCGAGCGCATGTGCGCCTACCACGAGATGTTCAACGCGGTGCGCGTTGAATGCGGACAACAGATCTTTGAAGTCTGGGCTCACCCGTTCCCTGCCACGCAAGGCACTGCAGCGTTACGGTCCAGACGGCCTCCATGCGCGACTCGGGCGTCGAGCCTTCCCACGCCGACGCATCAGGCTGCGGCTCGCCATCGCGGAACACGCGGCTTGGCAAAGAGGCTTGATCCATCATGCAATTATCGGCCAGTTGCACGCGGCACGCCATAGCGGGGAGCGCTCAGACCGGCGAGCCGTCCTTGCGCGTGAAGTGCCAGTGGCCGTTCTCGAGCAGCTCGCACTTCAGGTCCACATCGGGATAAGTCGCGGTGTCGCCCGGCGTGCGATCGCCCATCTCGAGATAGACGACGTCGTCGTTCGTCTCATTCACGAGGTGGTGGCCGTTGCCGGTGGCGGCGGGGAAGCCCGCGCACATGCCGGGCGCGAGCGGCGTGCGACCCTCGTCCGTCACGAGCGTGGGACGGCCCTCGAGGACGAAGATGAACTCGTCCTCCTTCGTGTGCGCATGGCGCAGCGCCGACATGCCGCCTGGGGCGATGCGCGTGATGTTCACGCCGAAGTTACGCAGCCCGAAGAGGTCGCCCAGCGGGCGCTTGAAGCGCTTGTCCATCATCGAGGCGTAGGGCTCGGGGTAGACGGACTTGCGCGTGCGCAGGGGCGCCTCTGCGGCGACGATGGCTACGGGGCGGGATTTGGTGTCCATGGCGGGATTCTAGCCACACACCCATGCAGCCGCACGGCTCAGGTCAGGATGCGCACACCCCTGACCTTTTCGAAGTCCCGGTCATGGGTGACGAATGCATCTGCATTGATGGCAAGAGCACTTGCGAGCTGTACCGCATCGGGCAGGCGCAAGCGATATTGGGCGCGCAGGCGCGCCGCGCTTTCGGCAATATCACTTGTGAGCTCGACCACTCGCCACGACTCGAGCACCGCACGATACCGGCGTGCGAGCGCTTCCTCGCCCGCTGCAAAGGGCCCGGCAAGGACCTCAGCAATGGTGACGGTCGATACCGCCAGTTCGACCTCGCCGCGCTCGTGCCGCTGGAAAAGGCCGGCAAAGCGCTCGCCGAGCTTTGGATGCGATTCCAGCGTGTAGATGATAGGAGCGCTATCGACGAGGACGAGGGCGCCCTCCGCCAGCGACGCAGCGTCTAGCGGCTCCATTCCTCGCGGAGGCGAGCGACGCCTTTCACACCATCCGCGCCCCAGAGGCCTTTGCCGCTGCCGGCGAGGGAAAGAAGCGATGCTTTGCGTGGTGTCCGCGCAGCCCTGACCGGGACCACTGCGGCGACGGCGTTGCCGTGCCGGGTGATGATCGTCGTCCTGCCCTGCGCGGCAGCCTCGAGGATTGCGGGAAGCGTCTTGCGCGCCTCCTCGACCCCCTTGACGCTCCGGTTCGAACGAGATTTCATGCGACAACTGTACAGACCTTACAGTCCCGCTGTCAACCAATGCCTTGCGTCAGCGTCCGCACCATTCGTCACCAGCGCAAGATGCCCGGCGGCGCCGAGAACGCCACCGGGCATCATCGAGCTCCAGGCTGTTACTGCGTGCCCTGCGCGTCGCTGCTTGGCGGCGAGGACGTGCTCGAGCTGCTGGGCTGATCGATAGCCGCGTTCGACGGGACGCTCGTGGTGCTGGTCGCGGTCGCGTCTTGCGCGGGCGCGGTCGCGGCTGGCGCAGCGGTCGCGTCTTGTGCCGGTGCGGGAGCGGCTTGTGCCGGCGCTGTTGCAGCTTGTGGCATGGGCTCGGCCTGCGGCGGCGTGGACTGCGCCGGGGATGAGGTCATCGCCTGCGACGACGGAGTGGTGCTCGGCTGGGACGGGGTCGAAGCTGCGGTCGCGGAGTCTGTCGCCGACGAAGTGGCTGCGGGCTCGCTCGTCACGCTGCGATCGGTTCCGGCAGACGCCGTCGTGCTGCGCTTGCTTCGCGTGGAGGCCGTCGTGCTGCTCGTCGAGCGCGACGAATGGCGCGCGGCTTTGGAGCTCGAAGCCGGGGCCGGCTCGACGTCCTTCACCGGCTTGCTCAACTTCGCGGGCGGCATCGCCGGCGGTGACGACTCGACCGGCGCGCTTGGGGTGCTCGACTCGCTGTTCGTCTGCGCGAGCGTGGTCGCGGAGCTGCTCGCGGCGCTCGTGTCCGCGGCGCCCGGCGTCATCGATGCCACCGTCTTCGCGCTGCGCGCCGGCTGCGCCACGACTTCATGGCCCACGTGGCGATCGAACAGGAACGCTCCTCCGATGACGACTGCGACGATCGCTCCGAATGCGATTCCAAAATGTCTCACGCGATTCTCCCTGCGGGATGTGTGATCCGCATTGGAATGAGGGATCGCCCGCACAGTTGCCGGAATGCGGGCGGAAGCGGCGAGCGCCTACACGTGTGGGGCGCTTGTTCCTACGAGTTGGATCGTGGCGCCGCTGGGCGCCGGACAACTTCAGCTGGCTCGCACGCCGAGCAGACGCCGCACCTCGGCCGAGAAACGCTCGAGCAGCGGATGCGCGTTGTCCTTTCGCCAGACCAACGACAGCGGCATCGGAAAGTCATAGTCCACGACAGGACGAATGACGACGCCCTCCGGCCGTCGCCAACGAGCCGTTTCGAGGACCCACGCGACACCCAGGCCGGTAGCGACAAGGCCCAGGGCCGTCGATTCGTCATATCCCTCCTGCACCACCTTGGGGGATTTCAAGCCGCCACGAAAGCATGCGCGCATCATGCTCTCGTAGAGCACGACATTGCCCGACCTCGGGAACCAGATGAATGGCGCATCGACCAGGTCGCGCAGGCGCAGCCTCTTGCGTTTCGCCAGCGGATGTCCCGTTGGAACTGCCACCTCGAAGTGGTGTTGTGCGACGGTGAACGCGGCGAGCTCCGGATCAGGCCTCCACACGTTGTATACGAAGCCGGCATCGAACTTTCCCGCCCGAAGTGCCTGCATCTGCTCCTGGCTCGCCATCACCTCGAGCTGGAGCTCCACGTCCGGATGTCTCTCGCGGAACCGCCGGAAGGATGCGGGAACTATGCCCCGCCACGATGCATCCTCGGTGAACGCCACGCGCAGTGTCCCCGATTGCCCACGAGCCACGCGCGCCGCGCGAGCAGCGGATTCGTCGACGTCCTTGAGGATGCGCCGCGCGTCCTCCAGGAATTGCGCCCCACCCGCGCTCAGCTTTACGCCGCGCGGGAGGCGCTCGAAGAGCTTGAACCCGATTTCTTCCTCGAGGTCCTGGATCTGGCGCGAAACGGCCGGCTGCGCCCGCCGCAGGCGTTGCGCCGCGCGGCCATAGTGCTGGTCCTCGCCGACGGCCACGAAATACCTCAGGTGTCGCAGCTCCATGATCGATACTCTAGCGCGATCGGTCGGATCGCAAAGATGTCTTTGACGAATCTATTTGCGCGCCATCAGATGGGGGGTCCAACCACGAAAGGAGCCAGGCAATGAAGGCAAGCATCGTGTTCGCGCACGGACTCTGGGCGGACGGATCGTGTTTCAGCAAAGTGATCCCCGCGCTGCAGGCGGAAGGGCATGAAGTCCTCGCTTCCCAGCACGGCCTCGACAGCCTCAAGGGCGACGTCGACTGCGTGAAGCGCTGTTTCAGCCGCGTGAAGGCGCCGATCATCCTCGTCGGCCATTCGTACGGCGGAACCCTGATCACGCACGCGGGGACGGACGACCGCATCGCCGCGCTGGTCTACATTTGCGCCCTGGCGCCGGACAGCAACGAAACCTCGATCAGCCAGCAGAAGCAATTTCCGGTTACCGACGTCTTCTCGCACATCGAGGTCGCCGAGGGACGGATCTGGCTCAAGCGCGACGGCGTGGAATGCTTCGCGGGAGACCTCCCGAAGGCCGAGCAGGACCTGGTGTGGGCGACGCACATGGTGCCCGTCCCGGACCTCTTCGACCAGAAGGCCGAAGGGACCGCCTGGAAGACGAAGCCCACCTACTACATCGTCGGCAAGAAGGACCGCACGGTGAATCCCGAGCTGCAGCGCTTCGCGGCCAAACGCATGGGCGCCAAGACCACCGAGCTCGAGTCCTCGCACGTTCCCATGCTGTCCCGGCCCAACGAAGTGCTCGCGGTGATCCGTGAAGCATGCAAGGCGGTCGAGGCCAAGCAGACCGGCAGCCAACACGCGATGGCGTAAGCGCGCGAGCGCTTTGCATTCGCCTGATCCGCTGGATCGCGGAACCGATCCAGCGGATCGCTGCAGTCCCGCCCTCCTTACTGGAAGAACGATACGAGCCGCGGGATCACCTGGCCCGGCGCTTCGTCGATGACCCAGTGGCCGGAACCCTTGACGATCACGCCTTCGACGTTGTCGTCCACCAGCCTGGCCTGCGAGATGAGGAAGTCGCCGCCGGACTTCTCGCCGCCGAGGACCAGCATCGGCATCGTGAGCCTGGTCTTCGAGAACTCGGCGTTGTCCTTCGCGTCCTGGTCGAAGTTGCGAAAGACCTCCATGCCCGCCTTCATGGCGCCCGGCTGCGCGTACTTGGACGTATAGAAGCGGCGGTCGGCCTCGGACACGGACTTCTTCCCATCGGCGGCGAAGTCGTTCCAGAAGTGCTCGAAGTAGACGCGCTCGCGCCCCGTCACGAGGGCGAGCGGCGTGGGCCCGTAGAAGTGGAAGTGCCAGAGGTCCTTCAGCAGGAAGAGGTTCGTGGTGTCGCCTACGCCGGGAATGAAGGCGTCGAGGAGTGCCACGCGATCGACGACCGCGGGATATTGCGCGGCGTAGGCATACGCCACCATGAGGCCGATGTCGTGGCCGGCGATCCCGGCCTTGCCGATGCCGAGCTCCTGCGCGAGGGCATGGACGTCCTGCGCCATCGTTTTCTTGTCGTAGCCCGACGCGGCCTTGGTCGTGTCGCCGAAGCCGCGCAGGTCCGGCGCGATCACGCGGTGCGTCTTGCCGAGCTCGCACATGAGCGGGCGCCACATGTGGCTGTTCTGCGCGTAGCCGTGCACGAGGATGACGGGGCTGCCGCTGTCGCCCGCGGCGAGGTAATGCATCCTGAGGCCGTTCACGTCGGCGAAGCGGCTCTCGACGGGCGCGCAGGCCGCGGCGGCCGGAGCCGCGAGCGCGAACGCGGTGGCGCCCAACACGGCGGCGGCAATACCCTGGATGAAGCGCATGGAAGTCCCGTACGAGTCGTTGGAAGTGCCCCATTGAATCCGATTCGCCAGCCCGGTATAACCCTGTAATGTCGAATCCTGCGTCCGGAAATGGCGAACGATGAAGCTCGAGAACGTGGGCACCTTCGTGGCGATCGCGGACGCCGGCTCCCTCAGCGCCGCCGCCCGCGCAGCGAACCTGTCCAAGTCGGTGGTGAGCGAGCGGCTGGCGGAGCTCGAGCGCTCGCTGGGCGCGCAGCTCGTCCAGCGCACGAGCCGCAAGCTCTCGCTCACGGGCGACGGCATGGCGTTCCTCGCCCGCGCGCGGCGCATCCTGGCGGAGGCCGACGCGGCGCGCGCGGAGCTGAGCGAGCGGCGCGGCGAGCTGGCGGGACCGCTTCGCATCTCCGCGCCGGTGAGCTTCGGCACCCTGCACCTCGGCCGGGCGCTCTTTCCCTTCCTGCGCGCGCATCCGCGCATCGAGCTCACGCTCGAGCTCGATGACCAGAGGGTCGACGTCCTGGGCCAGGGCTACGACGCGGTCATCCGTCACTCGCGCATTGCCGACGCGCGGGTGATCGCGAAGCGCATCGCTTCGAGCGAGCGCTACTTCGTCGCGTCCCCGGAATACCTGCGACGGCACGGCCTGCCGCGCTCGCCCACGGAGCTCGCGTCCCACACCGGAATCCTCTACACGCTGCGGGACCCCGACTGGCGGCTACGCGTCGGGCACAAGCACGTCGTCGTGCGTCCCGAGCGATGCCTGCGCCTGAACAACGGCATGATGATGCGCGATGCCGCCGTGGCGGGGCTCGGCATCGCGCTCGTCGGCAGCTTCCTCGTGCAGCAGGAGCTCTCGAAGCGCCTTCTCACGCGGATCGACGTCGGCGGCACGCCGGAGAGCGCGGAAGTCTTCGTTGCGTACGCCAGCTCCCGCGCGGCCTCGGCCAAGATCCGCGCGCTGGTGGAATGCCTGCGCGGAGCCTTCGGGGACCCTCCGGCGACAAAGTGAGCATCGCCCCTGTATATCAAGGTTAGGATCCATCGATGGCCGAGCGCTACGATTCCCTGGTAATCGGGGCCGGACAGGCGGGCCCCTCCCTTGCCGTGCGCCTCGCGAAAGCCGGGCGCCGCACGGCCCTCATCGAGCGCGGCGAGCTGGGCGGGACCTGCGTCAACACGGGCTGCACACCGACCAAGGCGCTGGTCGCGAGCGCACGCGCCGCCTACATCGCCGGCCGCGCGGCGGATTTCGGCGTGACCCTCGCGGCGAAGCCCGGCTTCGACCTGGCACGGGCCATGGCGCGCAAGGACGAAATCGTGGGCGAGTCGCGCCGCGGGCTCGAGAAGTGGCTCACCGGGACCGACGGGCTCACCCTGATCCGCGGCCATGCCCGCTTCGAGGGCGCGCACGCCGTTCGCGTCGGGGACCGCCTGCTCGAGGCGCGCGAGATCTTCCTCGATGTGGGCGCCCGCGCCAACGTGCCGCGGCTCAAGGGCGTGGACAGCGTCGCGTACCTCACCAATGCCTCGATCCTCGAATTGCGCACGCTGCCTCGGCATCTCGTCGTCGTCGGCGGCAGCTACGTGGGGCTCGAGTTCGCACAGATGTTCCGCCGCTTCGGCTCCGAGGTCACCGTGGTGGAGATGGGCCGGCGGCTCGTCGCGCACGAGGACGAGGATGTGTCGGACGCGATCCGCGCGATCCTCGAGGACGAAGGCATCCGCGTGCGGCTTTCCGCCGAATGCATCCGGCTGGCACCACACGGCGACGGCGTGACCGTCGGGATGCACTGCGACGAGGAGCCGCGCGAGGTGCATGGCTCGCACGTTCTCCTCGCCGTGGGCCGCCGCCCCAACACCGACGACCTCGGCCTCGAGCATGCGGGAGTCAAGCTCGACGAGCGCGGCCACATCGTCGTGGACGACGAGTTGCGCACGAACGTCGAGGGCATCTGGGCGCTCGGCGAGGTGAACGGGCGCGGCGCCTTCACGCATACGTCGTATAACGACTACGAAATTGTCGCGGCGAACCTTCTCGACGGCGGGTCGCGGCGGGTGACCGACCGCATCATGGCCTACGCGATGTACATCGATCCGCCCCTGGGACGCGCCGGCCTCTCCGAGCACGAGGTGCGCGCATCGAAGCGTCCGGCGCTCGTGGGCCGCATGCCGATGTCGGGCGTCGCGCGCGCCCGCGAACGCGGCGAGACGAAAGGATTCATGAAGGTGCTGGTGGACAAGGAGTCCCGGCGCTTTCTCGGGGCATCGCTGCTCGGGATCGAAGCGGACGAGGTGATCCATACAATTCTCGACCTGATGTACGCCGACGCGCCCTACACCGTCATGCGCGACGCGGTGCACATCCATCCGACCGTCGCGGAGCTCGTGCCGACGCTTCTCGGCCAGCTCGAGCCCCTGGAGGGGTCCCCATGAAAAACGGCCGCCCGCGGGCGGCCGTCGCCTCGACGCGAAGGCTCAGCAGCCGACCGACGCCTCGATGTCCTTCACGCTCTGCGCGATCGCCGCGGCGGTGGCCGGATCGATCTTGCCGTGCGCCGCGAGATTCTCGAGCTGGCTCGAGAAGTTCGGCAGCACCTGGCACGCGAGCCCCGGATGCCCGTTCAACACCTGGCTCACGATCGTCGAGAACTTGCCGATGAAGGTCGCCGTGTCCGCAGAGCCCGTGACCTGCGAGAGCAGGAGTGCCGCGAGATCCTGCGTCGTCCACACGCGCTCGAACGCACCGACATCGCAGGCGCCGTGCTGCGGGCGCGCAACGCCGTCCTGGTCGCGCGTCTCGGCGCACTGGTCGGCCGGGATGCGGTCGACCGCGGGGCTCGTGGCAGGCAGCGCCATGGTCGGCGTATCTCCGCCGTTGTCCGCGAGCGGCTGCAGCTGCACATCGACGTTCTGTTCATCGCCCACCGCGATGAACGGGCACGAGCCGTCGGAGGCGAGGTTGTAGCCGTGGCTCGCCACGTGCGAGCCCGTCATGCAATCGCCATTGACGTTCTTCTGCACGAGCGAAGCGTAGAGGCTCACGCTATCGCCCCAGATCGCACCGCCGCCGGCGCCGGCCGACGTGTTGTTGGCGATGGTCACGTAGCGCAGGTCGGTACCGGCTCCCGCGAAGATCGCGCTTCCGGCGAGGCCCGTGCCGTTGAAATTGGCGGAGTTGCCCGAGATGGTCGTGTTCTCGATCGTGGTGGGTCCGGCAGAGAGCAGGAGCCCGCCGCCCCAGCGTCCCGCCGTGTTGTTGGCGATGGTGCTGTTGGTGATCACCGCGGTGCCGCCGCCGCAAAGCGCAGCGTAGCCGCCGCCCGAGGCGCCGCCCCAGTCGCATCCCGCGATGTTGCCCTCATCGGTCGCGTAGTTGTAATCGATGAGGCTCGAGTCGATGCGGACCACGCTCGTATTGTTCACTACGCCGGCCCCCGTCCACGGGCCGTTCTGCGTGATGTGCACGTGGCTCAGCGTCACCGTGTTGCCACCGTTCACGTCCACGCCGCGCTGGCCGTGCTGGATCGTCATGCCCGAGAGGGTCGAGGTCGCGCCCCCGAAGGCGAGGAAGCGGAACACGTTGCCCCCGATACCGGTCGCGTCGACCACGGTGAGGCCGGGGCCCGCGCCCGCGATGTCGACGGACTTGGACATGACGAGGTCGCCCTCGTGATAGGTGCCCGCCGCAACGCTGATGGTGTCGCCGGCGGGCGCCGCCGCGGCGAGCGCGCTGGCGATCGTCGGGAAGCAGCCGTTGGTGCCGCCGGGATTGACGCAGATTGTGGCGGCGGAGCTCGCGAACGGGATCGCGGCGAGCGCGAGGACGAGGATGCGATTGCGACGGTACATGGAGCCTCCAGGGAGTGTTGGTGCCGGTTCCGCGGCGGCGCCACGGATGCAGCGCACTGTGGGGGCTGCGCCCATGCCGAGTCATGCGGTTGCCCTGCTAATTAGCCCCGTGATGAATTCGTGATAAGTCCGTGATGGTGGTAGGCTGCGACCATGTCCACCGAGGAAGCCGGCATCGAGTACGAGTTCGGCCCTTTCCGGCTGGACGCCCCACGCCGCGCCCTTTATCGCGGCACCGAGTTCGTGCCCCTTACGCCCAAGGCGGCCGAGATGCTGCTACTGCTCGTCGAGCAGGCCGGCCGCGTCGTAACTAAGGAGCAGATCTTCCAGCGTGCGTGGGCCGGCGTGGTGGTCGAGGAAGGCACCATCGCCAACAACATCTCGGCGCTGCGCAAGGTGCTCGATCCCGCATTCGGCGGGCTCGGCCCGATTGCCACCGTCGCGCGGCGCGGCTACCGGTTCGCGGCAGCCGTACGGACCGGTAACGGGATTGACATAAATGCCTCCGCGGCCGACGTGCGAGCTCATGCAGTCGCCCCGGGGAATGGCGCCGCCCCGCCGCAGGCCACGCCCGACAATCCGCCCGTACGCGCCATCACGGAACGCGATAGCGTGCTCATGGGCGACATCGAGAACAAGACCGGCGACGCGGTCTTCGACGGGACGCTCCGCCAGGCGCTGCTGCTGCACCTCGCGCAATCGCCCTTCCTGCAGATTCTCGCGGACCGCAAGGTAAAGGCCACGCTGCAGCTCATGCAGCGCCCGACGGACACGCCGGTCACCGGCGAAGTGGCTCTCGAGATCTGCCAGCGCACCGGGGCCAAGGCCGCGATCACGGGCTCGATCTTCGCGCTGGCGGACGAGTACTCGGTGGGCATCGTCGCGCTCGACCGCGACACGGGCGACATCATCGCGTCGGAGCAGGCGCGGGCGCGCGGCAAGGGCGAGGTGCTGAAGGCGCTCGACGCGGCGGCCACGAACCTGCGGGCCAACCTCGGCGAATCGCTCGTGTCCGTGAAGCGGCTCTCGGCCGCGCTCGAGGATCTCGCCACGCCGTCGCTCGAGGCGCTCAAGGCTTATACGGTGGGCCGGCGCGAATGGAACGAGCGCGGGGATGCCGCGGGCATTCCGCACCAGTTGCGGGCCCTCGAGCTCGACCCGCATTTCGCGAGCGCGCACTCCGCCGTGGGCATCGCGTTCTCCAACCTCGGCCAGACGCAACGCGCCAACGAGCACATCCGCAAGGCCTATGACCTTCGCAATCGCGCAAGCGAGCGGGAGCGTTCACGCATCGAGGCCATCTATCACCTGAACATCTCGGGCAACGTGCACCAGGCGCTCGATGTGTTCAATACGATGATCAAGGCCTACCCCCGCGACAGCTACATCCCGGGCAACATCGGGAACATCCAGATGCAGCTGGGCCAGTGGGAGAAGGCGCTCGAGAGCACGACGGCCGCGCTCGCCTCGGAACCGACGAATGTCTCGCATAGCAACCTCGCGATCATCCACATGGCACTCGGCCGGCGCGAGGATGCGCGGCGCACAATCGACGCGGCGTTCGCGCGCGGCCTCGACGCTTATTACCTCCGGCTCGACGCATACCAGGAAGCCTTCCTGCGCCGCGACGACGAGGCGATGCGCCGGCACTTCGACGCGGTGGCGGGACGGCCGAGCGAGGAGGATTTCCTCCTGGCCGCACAGGCCGACACGGAGAGTTATTTCGGGCGGCATCACCGGGCGCGGGAATTCTCGGCGCGCGCCGCGGAATCGGCGATGCGGGCCGGGGCGGTGGAGACGAGCGCGATCTGGCTCGCACAGTGGGCGATGCGCGAGGCCGAGCTCAAGTTCGATGAGCGCGCGTTCGAGCAGGCCGAAGCCGCGCTCGAGCGGTCGGAGGGGCGAATCGTGAGGTGCGTGGCCGCTTATGCCCTCGCGCGCGCGGGGGATCGGAGCCTGGTGGGGACAATAGCGAGCAAACTCGACGCGGACTTCCCCGAGGACACGCTGGTGCAGCGGCATTGGCTGCCGTGCATCCGGGCGGCGATCGCAATCGCGGACGAGGACGCGGTGACGGCGCTACGCGCGCTCGAGCCTGCGCAGTCGATGGAGCTTGCGCTCGTCATGCCGTTCGAGGGCGGGTTCATGCTGCCGACGCACTTGCGCGGGCTCGCGCACCTGGCGGCGGGGAAGCGCGAAGAGGCGGCGCGGGAGTTCGCGAGTATCGAGGCGCGGCCAGGGCTGGTGAAGAACTACGTCACGTACCCGCTGGCGGTAAAGGCAAGGGAGAACCTGGCTTAGCGGGCGGCAACCCGTCGAGATCGCGCTTTCGAAATCCTCCGAGTTTCCGCATGCCCGCCGCCGAGAAGAAGTCCTCCAACGGCTTCACGCCGTACCAGAAGTTCGTCGTAGCCGCCCTCGCCTTCCTGCAGTTCGCCGTGATCCTGGACTTCATGATCGTGGCGCCGCTGGGCGCGCTCGTGATGCCCGCGCTCGGCATGTCTCCGAGGCAGTTCGGTCTCATCGTCTCGGCCTATGCGTTCAGCGCGGGTGCCAGCGGCCTCCTGGTGGCGGGCTTCGCCGACCGTTATGACCGGAAGAAGCTGCTGCTCTTCTTCTACACGGGCTTCGTGCTGGGGACGCTCTGGTGCGGCCTCGCCAACTCGTTCCATGCCCTGCTCGCCGCGCGCATCGTCACCGGCATCTTCGGCGGCGTCATCGGCTCGGTGGTGATGGCGATCGCGACCGACCTCTTCGAGCCGCACCAGAGGGGCCGCGTGATGGGCGTCATCCAGACCTCGTTCGCCGCGAGCCAGATCCTGGGACTGCCCATCGGCATCTACCTCGCCAACCGCTGGAACTGGCATGCGCCGTTCCTCATGATGGTGGCGATCGGCATCGTCGCAGGCCTCGTGGTGGCGTGGAAGCTAAAGCCCGTGGCGGCGCACCTCGAGGAGCGGCAGGAACACAGCCCCTGGATGCACCTGTACCACACGGTGCGCGAGCCGCGCCACTGGAGCGCCTTCCTCACGATGATGCTGCTCGCGACCGGCGGCTTCATGCTGATGCCGTTCGGGAGCGCCTACATCGTGAACAACCTGGGCGTCCCGATCACGAGCTTGCCGACGATCTACCTCGTCACGGGTATCTTCACGATCTTCATCGGGCCGCTCGTGGGCCGGATCGCCGACCGGACGGGCAAGTATCCGGTGTTCGTCGCGGGCAGCGTGCTATCCATCGTGATGGTGCTGATCTACACGCACCTGCCGTCGGTGTCGCTCGCAGTGATCATCGTCGTGAACGTGGTGCTGTTCATGGGGATCTTCTCGCGGATGGTGCCGTTCCAGGCGATGTCGGTCGCGGTGCCCGAGATGACCAAGCGCGGGGCGTATAACGCGCTGGGCGCCGCGATCCAGCAGGTGTCGGGTGGGATTGCCTCGGTGATCGCCGGCCACATCGTCACGACGACGCCCGACGGCAAGCTCGAGCATTTTCCCGTCGTGGGCTACGTCGTGATCGCCGCCACGCTGACCACGATGTTCACCACGTGGAAGATGAAGCAGGGGATCGAGCGGCGGGCGGCGGCGGTGCGGGCAGTGGCGGTATAGCCTACCGGTGCGTCAGATCGGCGAGCCGTCCTTAACAACTTCGACCGAGCATGCGGTCTAGCTCGAGACCGGTGATCGCACGCCGGGCCACACCCCGACTTATCCTGAAGTTGGTCCAAAGTGCGTTCTCACGCAGGACCGCCACTGTTTATTCCCTCCGCGCCGTTACCGGGTGCGTCGCACGTGAGCCGTTGTCCTAGCTACCGTCATCACCATCCCAGAATTAGAGTCATAAACAACTGCCTTCGGGTTGAAGGCATACTTGTACTCGTACTTATAGCGGCTTTGCGTCCAAACTTGCCCGTTCTCGAGCGGATAGCTGGAACTCCCCTCCCAACCTTTAAACTCTCCTACGACTCGACTAACGGTAGCCTGCACATTGCGCACGCGGACTGACTCGGATTGTCCCGTGACACGCAATTTAACTGAGCCAGCCGACTCGAATAACTCAACTTCGGGCCGATACGCGTAGAAGTACCAGTAACGATATTCATCCTGGACCCAGAACGTCCCATCGGACAACTCAAATAGGGCCTCCTCATCGAAGCCTTCAAATTCATCTTCCAGATAGGCGCGTCGAATTATTTTCTCCGCCATGTTGACGACCCTACAGCCCGGCTTCTTGAAGCTGGTCAAACACCGGCAAGCGCCGAAGATCTCTATAGGCAACTTTCTTCGTCTGCTTGTTAAATAAATCAACACTCTTTGCTGCGCGTATACCAATGTAAAAGCCATAATCCAAAATCAACGCTAGATATTTCCGGCCTGCCTCACCGACCGAAATCCCCTCGTTTATAACGTGCAGCAGCCGCAGATCGACCAACTTTAGCACTCGTTGATAAGTCAAATCGTCACTTCTGATCTCAGTTAAGAACGCATTCTTCCGCTGCTTCTTGATGCAGAACTCGCGCAACTCCTCAAGCAGGTCATGAAGGGGCTGCGCTTCTCCGGACGCGTCTGTATCAAGCTCTTTCAGTTTGACGTTTACCGTCTCAGATGCGGCGACGTTGATGCTCGATACGGAAACACGTTTGCCGTCGGCGAGGGAGGCTTTCGTCATTGCCTGCGCAAAGATGCTAAGCGCGTCCCGAGGAACGCCGGCAGCTACCCAGACGAGTCGAGAAAGCACGTCCGTGCTAGTACAAAGCGAGCGAATCGAGGAAAGACCGCAGTAGACCGCATGCGCATCCAAAATCGAGGTGATGTGCTCGGTCGCCTTCTCGGGGATGGTCAGGTTGTAATCAAGTTTTATCTCTTGCACGTCGTGGGGAATTTGCAACCCGGCCTTGGCCGTGGGATCCCAGCTCTGCGTAAGCGTCTCAATCGATGAAATTTTGAGATAAATGCCATTTCCGCGGGTGACCGCGTATAGAACCGCCAGAACCTTAGGCTGTAGCGCAGCGTCGATAACGTGGTAGTCGTCCAAAAAAATTGCCAGATCCTGCCCGCGCCCAGAGAATTCGCCAAGCGCCTTTCTTACATCGGGAAGCACCTTCCTTATATCCGTCTCGCTTAGCGTGTCGGACTCCTTCAATCTCTCTAACCTAGCTGCTACCGCATCTACAGCGCTGGAGGCGGCGACGAAAGGCCGGACCTGCTCAATAACGTAAGCCAGGATATCGACCGCGACCCCGATATCCTTCCGCTGGGCGTAGACCTGCATATCGACCCACGCCGACACCCGCTCAACCATGCTTCTGGAGTGCAGTCCAAAAAGCAGCAAGCTTGACTTCCCCGCACCCCGCCGCCCAAAAACCAGGTGATTGGCTGCGGCGGTAATCTGCTCCTCGGCGCCCGAGACCGATTTGGTATATCTCGCAAAGAAGTCTTCTTTAAAGCTATTGCGATTGATATTTAGGCTTTCGGACAGAGTTCGAAGTAGAAGCCGCCCTTCTGCCGTTTTTAGCGGATTGTCTTTGGCGCGCCGCTCGAGGGTCGCGCGCGGCACGTCGGATCCTTCATTGTTGATCAATGACTGCCTAACGGACTCAAGCACTCGGAAAAGTCGTTCTGTCGGATTTGATACGCGTAAAATGAGCAGGGGACCATCTGACCGCGACTTGATCTCGAAGTCCACGCCGATAAGGCCGCTTTCTTGTTCGAATTTTCGCTTGAATTCGAGTAGCAGTGATGCGTCCATGATTGCCACGCCTTTCTTCTTTACACCTTGAAAGCTCTTACCTTCAGGTAGACGCGCGCATGCCGTGTAAAGGCATCAACGAGAGAAATTGCGTCTGCAGGCGAAATTGCTAAATCGCCCGCGATCGCCGTGTGGTCGTAGTCGCACAGGTTTCTGTCATCACGGAGCGTGCGGAATCGATTCGCATATAAATTCTTGTCAGTAAAGTCGTCAGGCAGTTCGCCGACACGTTCGTGAT
Source organism: Usitatibacter sp. (assembly GCA_035656735.1). GTDB lineage: Bacteria > Pseudomonadota > Gammaproteobacteria > Burkholderiales > Usitatibacteraceae > Usitatibacter. Next base: position 59,530 of record DASRRY010000004.1, read on the forward strand.
CTTTACTCTCTTGCGAATAATGCCCTCGCACTGCCAGCCGAACTGCCCTGGACGCGTTGTACGCTCCGTAGTAGGTACGAGAAATGATCTGACGCCATCGAATAGGCGCAAGCGACTTCGCAAAGTCCAAGTGCTCGGTCCCCAGCGCGAAGAGTTGCGAAACATTCTCTCTAATATCTTTGTCAAACGCCCGCCCACTCTTCTTGTCTAGAATATGAGCGAGCTCCCTACGGAGTTCAACGACGTTCTTGTTGATTAAGAGGATGTGGGGCGATTTCACGTGCTGTTGGCCGCTTAAGCGCCGGGAGGGCGCACATTGGCGCCCTTTTTAACATAAGCAACGAGAACCCGCTATGCGTCGTCAACTGCGACGGGGGCTTGGGCTAATTGAGCACGTCCAACTTGGAAAGTGGTCGCCTTTGTGTCGATTATTCTTCCAATGCAACGGCTGCAAATTGCCGAGCTTGTCATCCCCACCCAAGACCACAGGCTTAATGTGGTCCACCTCCCACCCCATCTCTCCCCCGCAGCCGTACTCACAGAATGCCATCCAGGCGCCGCATGAGTCCTTCCGGTACTGCGTAGGATCCTGTCCCGGGATGATCTGCGCCTTGCACCACACGGCCATGATCGTCGCGAGATTGAACATGCCGCCATCCGCTGACGAATTGTATAGGCGAGCGCGCGGGTTGAACTGCTGCATCTCCATCGAACCTCCCACCAGGGCTTTAACGAGTTTTCGCGACGCTGATGTAGAAAACCCCGGGCGACGCCGGGGTTTTCGCTTCATTTCTCTATTCATATGGCGCGCGGTCCTTCACCGGGATGAAGATGTGATGGACTTGGCAATTCCAAGCACGCCTTCCTAACATCCATAGATCAGTGCAGCACTCCAGGGGGGTACGCGAACTGTCGAATCAACGGCAGGTCAGCGGGTCTGCTTAGACCATGCAGGACTTCGGATGGAACTGCGCGTTTGCCTCCCCGAGTTTCGAGAAGAAACGCTTCGCGCATAGCGTGGTAATCGCCTGACAGGTCACCGCTCTTGCAGCAGCTCTCGTAGAGTGCAAGGGAACCACAACCGCAAAGTTCGCCTGGCTTATTCTCAATAATTCGCTCGAACGCCCAGCGTGCGACCTGCCGACCCGGCCAGCGGCCCAAAACCTCTAGGTGAAGTTGGCGAACGGCCCACAGCGAGTAGAGGTCGAGCAAGGTGACAAACGGGTCGCCCATTCGCCACGTGCCATCTCCAGGGAAGAACGCGCAGATTGAGCCGGTAGGGAAGTTCGTATGGCGAGGCCCGATCCAGCGTCCGGTCTGCCAAAAGGCCCACGATTGAAGCGCCCACCCCTTGCTGTTGGGAACAGCGAGGACGAATTGAGCCCATCGCTTTGATCCTTTGAGCAGTTCACTCCGGGCTAAGATCCAAAAGCCGTCCTCCCGGCGCTCAACTTGTGCGCCGGGATAGGCCCGTTGCAGGCCGGCTAGGGCTGCTTCAAGGGCTTCGGGATCACTCCTGCCGACGAGCGATGCCGTGGGATCGGCCGGCCATGATCCTCCGGCTGGCCCTTGCCCTCCGGCGGCCCCTTGCCATGGTCCGGTTGAGGATCCTTGCGTTCCGTTTCCATCTTCCATGCCTTTCCCTGGCTCAAGTGCTGTTGGCGCAGTGTGAGAGCCAGGCTTTAAGATTCCACCGCGCTCGCCAACGGGATAATTATCCTTATCAAGCTCGTCACCAATCAGCCGCAGATCGCGTAAGGCTGATGCATTAAGTCCAGCAGGATTTCTGTCCCAATCCTTCATTAGTCCCAGCTAAGCGCCCCGCCCGTCTGGTACTCGATGACCCGCGTCTCGAAGAAGTTCTTCTCCTTCTTGAGATCGATCAGCTCGCTCATCCAGGGGAACGGGTTCGTGGCGCCCTGGAAGAGCTGGTCCAGACCGATCTGCTGGGCGCGGCGGTTAGCAACGAACCGCAGGTACTCCTTGAACATCGGCGCATTGAGCCCGAGCACGCCGCGCGGCATGGTGTCCTCGGCATAGGCGTACTCGAGGTCGACCGCCTTGTGGAAGAGCTCGGTCAGTTCCTTGCGGAACTCCTGCGTCCAGAGGTGCGGGTTCTCGAGCTTGATCGTGTTGATCAAGTCGATGCCGAAGTTGCAGTGCATCGACTCGTCGCGAAGGATGTATTGGTACTGCTCCGCGGCGCCCGTCATCTTGTTCTGGCGACCGAGGGAGAGGATCTGCACGAAGCCCACATAGAAGAAGAGCCCTTCCATGAGGCACGCGAAGACGATGAGGCTCTTCAGGAGATCGCGGTCGGCCTTCTCCGTGCCCGTCTTGAACTCCGGGTCGGTCAGCGTGTTGATGAACGGGATCAGGAAGTCATCCTTGTCGCGGATGCACTTCACCTCCTTGTAAGCCGCGAAGATCTCGCTCTCGTCCAGGCCCAGCGACTCGGCGATGTACTGGTAGGCGTGCGTGTGGATCGCCTCCTCGAACGCCTGGCGCAGCAGGTACTGGCGGCACTCGGGGGCGGTGATGTGGCGATAGGTCCCGAGTACGATGTTGTTGGCGGCGAGCGAGTCGGCGGTCACGAAGAAGCCGAGATTGCGCTTCACAATAAGCCGCTCGTCGTCGGTGAGCCCTTCCGGGTTCTTCCACAGCGCGATGTCCCGGTTCATGTTCACTTCCTGGGGCATCCAGTGGTTCGCGCAACCCGAGAGGTACTTGTCCCACGCCCACTTGTACTTGAAGGGGACGAGCTGGTTCACGTCCGTCTTCGCGTTGATGACCCGCTTGTCCTCGGCGCGGACACGGGTGAAGCGCTCGGCGTTCTCGCCCAGGCTCTCGCCCCCCGGCGCGGGTCTGGTCTCCGCGGCTAAGGACGCGCGGGTCTCGGCGACTGCGGCGCCGGCGCTCTTCGCGGTGCCCAGGCGAACCGTCTGCAGGCTCAGCGTGGGAGCAATGGGGGTGTCGTCTTCGAAGCTCAGCATGTGAATCTCTCTCCTGTCCTTGGCGCTCGGGACGCCACTTCTTGTTTGGGGATGGATCAGCGGCCGCGGCCGCGTTCGGACTCGGCGACCGTCTGCAGGCGCAATCCCAGCTCCATCGAGCGGGCCGCGCCGGCCTTCCAGTGCAGCGCCTGGACGTTGTCGGGGCCCTGGCCCGCGGCGGCGAGCTTGGTGATCACGTCCAGCTCCCAGCCGAAGGGCGAGTGGCGGTTGCCGAAGTCCGCATAGCGAACCAGGTTGCCAAGGCAGTCCCGGCGAAACTCCCAGGAATTGGCCTGCCCGGTGACGGGGGAGGTGCGGGCCCAGGCGGCTCGCTTCAGGTCTTCCAGCATGGTCTGCAGCGCCATTGTCGTCCCCCGTGGTTGCCTGTGAGCACAAGATATAGCGATTGGACGCCGCCTGCAAGCGGATAGGTTGTGGAATTCCTGTGGATAACGGTGGGGATAACGGGTATAACGCGGCCGGCCCGGAGTAGGCGCTTACATTCGCGCCAAACCCGCATGACGTCATGCAACGGTCATCGCACGGTAAGAGCAATGTCACGCCACGCCGCTAGCGTGGTCGCGCCGGGGCTCGAACGCATCGCCCCGGCCTCTTCCACCAATGGAGAACTCCATGACCAGGACTATCGGCTGGATCGCGTGCGCATTCGCCACGAGCGCGTGCGGTTTCGCCCTCGCCACCTCGGCCGCCGCGACCTCGTGCACGCTCGGCTCGCAGCACAACGCGATCGAGCACGTGATCTACGTGCAGTTCGACAACACGCACTTCCGCCGCGACAACCCGAACGTTCCTTCGGATCTCGAGCAGATGCCGCACCTGCTCGACTTCATCAAGGGCAATGGCACGCTGCTTAGCAACGACCACACCGTCCTGATCTCGCACACGGCGGGCGGCATCCTCTCGACGCTGACCGGTGTCTATCCCGATCGCCACGGCCAGATCGTCTCGAACAGCAACGTGCGCATCTCGCCCACGGGCGGCTTCTCGTTCCCGAGCTCCTTCGGCTACTGGACCGATCCGGTCGCCAGCAACACCACCATTCCCAACATGGTCGGGCCCGATGGCTCGAACATTCCCGCGCCCTGGGTCGCCTGGACGCGCGCGGGCTGCGACGTCGGTGCAATCGCCTCCGCCAACATCGTGCTCGAGAACACCAGCACGGCGGCCAACGGCGACGTGACCAAGGTCTTCGGTGCCGGCTCCCCGCAGTTCATCGAGGCGCAGGCTTCCTTCGCCGCACCCTCGGGCAGCGCTCTCCGCAACAAGGCGCAGACCGACTTCGTGGGCTTCGCGGTGCACTGCGCGGCGGGCTCCTCCACCTGCGCTTCCGGCGAGACCGATACGCTCCCGCAGGAGCCGGGCGGCTACACCGGATTCAAGGGGCTCTTCGGCGCGCAGCAAATCAACCCGCTGCTTACCGGACAGCCGGCCAACGTCGCGCTTACCGACCTGCTGGGCCAGCCCATCACCGACCAGTTCGGCCAGCCGGGCTTCCCGGGATTCGACGGCATGTTCGCGTCGGTCACGCTCGCGTATGTCGCGGCGATGCAGGAGAAGGGCATCCCGGTCACCTACGCGTACATCTCCGACGCGCACGATTTCCACGGCGTCGCGGGCAGCGTGCACAACGCTTTCGGCCCCGGTGACGCGGGCTACGTGCAGCAGCTCAAGAGCTACGACGACGCGTTCGCGGCGTTCTTCGCGCGCCTCGCGGCCCACGGCATGGATCGCAGCAACACGCTCTTCGTGTTCGCGGTCGACGAGGGCGACCACTTCGTCGGCGTGAACAAGACCAATTGCGACGGCGTCACGACGCCCTGCGTGTACGGCACCAACGAGGTGGGCGAGATCAACTCGAACATCGATACGCTCGTCTCGAACCAGTTCCCGACGCTGGGCGCGCAGTTCCTGGGCACGACGGCACCGAACACGTTCACCGTCCACGGCGACGACGCGCCCACGTTCTACCTCGCGAAGAAAGGCGCCGGCCCGCTCGCGCAGACCGACGCGGCGACGCGCGACTTCGAGCGCAAGCTGGCCGGGCTCACCGCGCTCAACCCGTACACCTCCGTGCGCGACACGCTGATGGTGCGCATGGCCGACCAGGCGGGCATGAAGGCGCTGCACATGTACACAACGGGCGACCTGGCGCGCAACCCGACGTTCGTCTATTTCGCCGACGCCGACTACTTCATCACGGACTTCCCGTCGAACACCTGCGAGACCTGCATCAACCCGGCGTTCGCCTGGAACCACGGTGACATCCAGCCGGAGATCGCGACGACGTGGCTCGGGCTCGTCGGCCCCGGCGTTCGCGCCGACGGCGTGCGCGGCGACATCTGGTCCGATCACACCGACGTGCGTCCCACGATGCTCGTGCTGGCCGGCCTCACGGATCCGTACGTCCACGACGGCCGCGCGCTGATCGAGACGCTCGACGACTCCGCGGTGCCGCAGAACCTGCGCGCGCACCGCGAGACGCTGGTCCGCCTCGGCGCCGTGTACAAGCAGCTGAACGCTCCCTTCGGCGCGTTCGGTACCGCGGCGCTCGCGGCTTCCACCGCCGCGCTCACGAGCGGCAATGCGAGCCAGGACGCGGTCTATACCGGCATGGAGGCGACGATCGCCGACTGGACCACCCGTCGCGATGCGCTCGCCGTGCAGATCAAGGCCATGCTCGCCTCGGCGTCGTTCTCGGCCGCGTCGATCAACGAGCAGGACGCGAAGGCTCTCATCGCGTCCGCCCAGGCGCTGGTGACGGAAGCCGGAGCGGTCGCGGCCACGCTCACGCTCCCGACGCTTTAGAAGACCCAGGAGTCCAATCCCGGACTCTCGTTGGGGCGGTCCCCGTCACGGGGCCGCCCCCTTTTTTTCGCGGCGATTGAGGCCGGATTCCTAGCGCAGGTGCGGCGAGTGCCGCACGACGATGCGGATGATGACCGGGGCCAGCACGATGGCCGCGAAGAGCCGGATCGATTGCAGCGCGAGCACGAACGGCAGGTCCACGCTCGGCGTCGAGGCCGCGATGATCGCCGCCACGTCGGCGCCGCCCGGGCTCGTGGCGAGATAAGCCGTGAGGCCGTCGACGTGCGCCACCGAGGCCACGCCCCACGCCACCAGCGCGCAGAATCCGATGAGCGTCACCGCGCCCGCGAGCACGATCGGCAGCGCCCTGCCCGCGTGGATCAACGCATCGCGCCGGAAGCCCAGGCCGATGTGCCAGCCCAGCATCGCGTAGGCGATCGCAAGCAGCCATCGCGGCAGGTCGATCTCGACCAACCCGCTCGCGTGCAGCGCCGAGAGCAGGAGCATGGGCCCAATGAGGCCCCACGCCTGCAGCCGCACGAGGCGCGCGATCTGCTGGCCGAGCACCGCGAGCAGCAACACGAGCGCCAGAGCGCCCCAATGCACCGGCGCGCTCCACGGCTCGCCCGGCGGATGCGAATCCGTTCCCGCCCAGTAGTGCGCGACGAAGGTGGTCGCGAAGGCCACGCACAGCACGCGCGAATACTGCATGAAGGCGACGAGCGAGCGGTCCGCGCCGGCGTGCGCTTCGCTCAGCATCACCATCGCGCTCGCCGCCCCCGGCGACATTCCATAGACCGCGGTCGCTCCGGGAATGAAGCCCATGCGGCTCATGATCCATCCCAGTGCCGTGGCGCCGAAGATCGTCGACATGGCGGCCGCGATGAAGAGCAATGCGCCGTGATTCACCGTTCCCACGATGGCCGGCGTCATCGAGCCCGCGATCATGGCGGCGATCACGCCCTGGGCGCCCAAGTAGGACCACCGCGGGACGTCCAGGCGCGCGCCGTTCACGGCGAGCACGATGCCGCCGATCATGGGACCGAGGAGGAGAGCCGCCGGAAGCGCCGCGAAGGTCCATGCCGCGCTGATGGCACCCGAAAGCGCCACGAGCGCCGCCCACTTCGCCGGCGTGGGCCACGACGCGAGCTTCATCCGCCTCATTGTGCCGGAAATAAAAAAGGCCCCTTGCGGGGCCCCCAATCCAGGAGTTGCAGCTGGGGCTAGTGCACGTTCCCCGGCGGATCGGCAACGTGTTGTTGTTGGTTGTTGTCCGTCGCGCTCTTGTTTCCTACGAATTCGAGGTCATCGGCATAGGCCGTCATGCCGGCCGCGACGACCGCATTCTCGAGCCACTGGGGCAGTGCTTCCATCCGTTGTCTCCTGCTGCGATCGTTCGCGATGTGGACTGGTATGCACTGTAAAAAGCGCAGAAGTCATCGCCTGTAGCAAATTGTGGATACCCCTTGATCCGCTCGGACTAGTCCCCACTTGGTCCCTGTGGCGCTGCACCATGCGGCGCAGCCCCCGCCCGGAGCAAAGCGCAATCGGGCGGGTCAGACAAGGCAAATGGCACAACCTCAAATCACCTACCACCGCATGTCGTCGAGCCTCGCCATGGATGCGCGCATCCTGGAGCTGAGCACCAAGCTCGACGAATTCCATCCGAAGATCACCTCGTGCCACGTCGTCGTGGAGGAGATCGACAAGCACAAGAACAAGGGCAACCTGTTCGACGTGCGCATCGACCTCCACGTGCCGGGACGCGAGATCGTGGCCACGCACCAGCAGAACGAAGACTGCTACGCGGCGATCACCGCGGCCTTCGACGTGATGTACCGGCAGCTCGAGCAGGACATCGAGAAGAAGCGCCACCAGGTGAAGCACCACGACCGGCCCGTGGGTGGAGAGCCCGGGGAGCTCACGCCATGAAGGAAGACCGCGCGCCGACCGGCAACGACCGCCAGCGCCCCCTGCGGCGCGACATGGGCGTCGATCGCCACGACGACGACCCGTATCGCATCGCGTCCAAGCCGCCCGAGCCCACCAAGTGCCCGCAATGCGGCGCCTCGTTCCAGGACGGCCGCTGGACGTGGGCCAAGGCGCCCGCGGACTCGCACGTGCATCTCTGTCCCGCGTGCCAGCGCGAGCACGATCATTTCCCCGCCGGCTACGTGACGATCAAGGGCGCGTTCTTCGAGGACCATCGCGACGAGATCATCGCGTTGATCCAGAACCACGAGAAGCGCGAGAAGGCCGAGCGTCCGCTGCAGCGGATCATGTCGATCGAGGACAAGCGCGACGGCATCGAGGTGTCGACGACCGACTCGCACCTCGCCCGCGGCATCGCCCAGGCGCTCCACGACTCGTACAAGGGCGACATGAAGCTGCGCTACAGCCGCGACGAGAATTTGGTGCGGGCGACCTGGAAGCGCGAGAAGTAACTAACGACCGGGGACAGACCACTGTCAGCATTCGAAACGCGTATGCGCGCGTTTCGAATGCTGACAGTGGTCTGTCCCCGGTCGCTGCCTCCTAGCGGAGGTGATGGACTTGTTGTCCGAGCATCTCCGGCACCACCAGCACGCGGCCCTTCTCCGTCACGTGGAAGCGCTTGCGATCGAGCTCGAGGTCGACACCGATCTGCATCCCGTCGGGGATGCGGCAGTGCTTGTCGACGATCGCGTTCTTCACGGTGGCGGAGGGCCCGATCTCGGCGTTCGGCAGGATCACCGAATCCTCGATCATGGTGTGGTTGTACAGGCGCACGTTGTTCGAGAGCAGCGAGCGGCGCACCGTCGATCCGCTCACGATGCATCCCGCAGACACGATCGAGTCCAGCGCGCAGCCGCGCCGGTTCTCGTCGTCGAACACGAACTTGGCGGGCGGGAGCTGCTCCTGCGTCGTCCACACGGGCCAGCTCGTGTCGTAGAGGTTCAACTCCGGCAGCACCTTCGTGAGGTCGATGTTCGCCTCGTAGTAGGCGTCCACCGTGCCCACGTCGCGCCAGTAGGCCTCGCCGTCGGCCATGTTCACGCAGCTCTGGTTGAAGTCGTGCGCGAAGACGTTTCCGTGCTGCGCGACCAGCTTCGGGATGATGTTCTTGCCGAAGTCGTGGCATGACGAGGCGTCCGCTGCATCCTCGATCAGCTGCTCGTAGAGGAAGCGGGCGTTGCACACGTACACGCCCATGCTCGCGAGCGCGCGGTCCGGGCGGCCGGGCATCGTGAACGCCGGGACCTTGGGCTTCTCTTGGAATCCCGTGATGCGCCAGTCACTGTCGACGGACATCACGCCGAAATGCTGCGAGTCCTCCACCGGCACCGAGACGCACGCCACGGTGATGTCGGCCCCCTTGGAGAGGTGGTCCTCGATCATCGTGCGGTAGTCCATCTTGTAGATGTGGTCGCCCGCCGCGATCAGCACGAACTGCGCGTCCTGCCTGCGCAGGATGTCGAGGTTCTGGTACACGGCATCGGCCGTGCCCTGGTACCACTCGCCGTTGGTGCGCTGCTGCGCCGGGAGCACCTCGACGAACTCGTCGAACCGTGAGTCGAGGAAATTCCATCCGCGCTGGATGTGGCGGATCAGCGAGTGCGCCTTGTACTGTGTGGCGACGTCGATGCGGCGGATGCCGGAGTTGATGCAGTTCGAAAGCGTGAAGTCGATGATGCGGAACTTGCCCCCGAAGGAGACCGAGGGCTTGGCACGCCAGTCCGTGAGCTGGTGCAGACGCGTGCCGCGACCGCCTGCAAGCACGCAGGCGACCGTGTCCTTCACGGCGAGCGCGAGCGTTCTCGCATCGACTCGCCGAGCAGTCGCGCGACGCTTGGCCGTCTCGCGAACTGCGACGCGTTCTTCGATGACTGTCATGGGTTTTCGTGCTTTCCTACACCGGGGTTCTCGGACTTCCCATCGTAGGCATCGCGCACCGGCTTGGCGTTAAGACGGCGCCACTCCGGTGCGTCAGCCAATTCCTACTTTGCGCAGTGGAACGTCAAATGCTGTCCACATTCGTGCGCAATTGAGAAGCGACGGGTAAGCAGTGCAAGGAACGCGCCAACGAAAGAATCGGGATCAGAGGTGGATTATCAGAATGCGAAAGCGCCCTAGCTGCCTGGCAGCGTTGTCGCATCCTGATAATCCACCTCTGACCCCGATTCCTTTTTCTAAAGCTCCGAGGCGAGGCGGGCGGCGCCGATGACGGCGATGCGCTCGCTCACCACGGCGCGCACGGGGATGCGCATCAGGAGGGCGGAGTGGATGCCCTTCGCGCAGAAGGACTGGCGGAAGCGGTCGGTTACCAGGTGCGGCGTGATCTTGGAGACGACGCCGCCCACGAGGAAGACGCCGCCGCGCGCCAGGAGGGAAATGGCGTGGTCGCCGGCCACGCTGCCCAGGCAGTCGGCAAAAAGCTCCATCGCCGCCTTGCACTGGGGCTCGCCGCGGTCGGCGCCGGCGGAGATCTCGTGGGACTCCGGGAAGTCCGGCGCACCGGGAACGTGCGCACCGCGCCCCGTGATGTGGCCATAGATGTGCTGCAGCCCGCGCCCGCAGAGAACGTCCTCGGCCGAGCAGCGGCCCTGCTCGCGGTAGATCGCGTTCCAGAGCGCCATGTGCTCGCCGCTGCCCGGCGCGAAGTTCGCGTGTCCGCCTTCGCCCGAGATCTCGTGCAGCACGCCGTCCACGTTCACGCGATAGGAGATGCCGAGCCCCGTGCCGACGCCGAGCACCACGCGCGGCTCCCGCGGATCCGCATGCCCGGGCTGGATCTCCACGATCTCCTCCGCGGCCATCCAGTCGATGCCGTGCGCCGCGGCACCGAGGTCGTTCGCGACACGCACCTTCGGGATGTGCATGCGGTTGCAGATGAAGTCGCCATCGACCGCCCACGGCCGGTGGGTCATCTTCACCTTGTTGCCGTCGACCGGTCCCGCGACGCCGAAGCACGCCGCATCGACAGAACCGGCGCCGCCCTCGCGTTTCCAATCGTCGAGGAACTCGCGCAGCGCGTCGGGAAAGCTCACCTCATTGCGCGTCGCGTAGCGGCGCGAGAAGGCGGGCTCCCATCGCCCGCTGCGCGCTTCGCCGACTTCCAGCAGAATCTTGGTAGCGCCGACGTCTCCGGCCAGGATCACCCTTGTCTCCCTCCAGCTCCGAAAAAAGAACAACGAGCGTACTCTTCGTCACCCCCGAGTGCGCCCCCCTCGTCAAGACCGGGGGACTCGCCGACGTGAGCGCCGCGCTGCCTCCCGCGCTGCGCTCCGATGGCCTGGATGCACGCGTGCTGCTGCCGGGCTACCCGTCCGTGCTTGCGTTCGATCCCAAGGCCCGGGAGGCCGCGCGCCTGCAGCTGATCGGCGAATCCGGACGCATCCTGGAATCGAAGCTGCCTTCCGGCGTCCCGCTCCTCATCCTCGACGTGCCGCGCCTCTTCAAGCGCAGCGGCGGCCCCTACCAGGCCGACGACGGCGAGGATTGGGAAGACAACGCGTTGCGCTTCGGCGTTCTCTCGCGGGCCGCGGCGCTCCTCGGATCGTCCGCGTCGCCGCTTGCGTGGCGGCCCGACGTCGTGCATTGCAACGACTGGCAGTCGGCTCTCGCCCCGCTCTTCCTGCGCAATTCCGAAGGTCCCCACGCCGCGAGCGTCCTCACGATCCACAACCTCGCCTTCCAGGGCAACTTCGACATGGCCGAAGTGCAGAAGCTGGGCGTGCCCCCGGTGGCCCTCGGCGTCGAGGGCCTCGAGTTCTTCGGCCGTGCCTCGTTCCTCAAGGGCGGCATCGTCTACGCCGACGCCATCACGACGGTGAGTCCCACCTACGCGCGCGAGATCCAGACCCCCGAGCTCGGCTTCGGGCTCGAAGGCGTGCTCTCGATGCGGCGAGAGCGGCTCTACGGCGTGCTGAACGGCATCGACACGGACGCCTGGAACCCCGAGACCGACCCCCACATCCCGGCGCACTACGGCGTGCTCACGCTCGAGCGCAAGCGCGAGAACAAGCGAGCGCTCAAGACGCGCCTGGGTCTCGCGGCCGACGACGACGTGCCGCTGCTCGCTACCGTGAGCCGCGTCACGCAGCAGAAGGGCATCGACCTCATCACCCACGCGTTGGCGCGGCTGGTGCAATTTCCCGCGCAGGTGGTGCTCGTGGGCGCGGGCGACAAGCGCATGATCGACGAGTTTCGCACGGAGTCCGGGCGCTATCCCGGGCAGGTCGCGCTCTTCGAGGGCTTCGACGAGCCGCTCGCGCACCTGGTCGAGGCGGGCGCCGACGTGTTCCTCATGCCCTCCCGCTTCGAGCCGTGCGGCATGAACCAGATGTACAGCCAACACTACGGCACGCCGCCGGTGGTCAATCCCACGGGCGGGCTCGTCGATACGGTGACCGACGGCGAGACCGGCTTCATGATCGAGGGGCCCACGGTCGACGCGCTGGTCGAGGGCGTGGGACGCGCGATCGCGGCGTACTGCGAGCCCGGCGCCTGGAAGCGCCTGCAGGTCAACGGCATGACGCGCGACTTCGGCTGGAGCGAGGCCGCGCGCGCGTACTCGCTCATCTACGATCGCGTCAGATCCATTTCATGAGCCCCATCTCGAAGCGGTGCGACTGCGCCGGGTGCGTGGGATACGCGCGGATGCGGTACTCGAGCTTGCCGCAGAGCTCCGGCGAGATCTCGAGCGCGAAGTGGTGCTCGCCATTCGCGTCACGCTCGCCCTGGGGCGTGAACGCGTAGCTCTGGGCCGCGCGCTGCGTCGCCATCTCGCGCAGCGTGTTGGCGACGATGAGCTCCACCGCCACGTCCTCGGGCTTCAACCCGTTGAGCTTCATCGCGACCTCGAAGCGGACGCGCTCGCCGAACGCCGTCGCGGGCTGCGGCAGGTTCACCGCGCGCAGCTGGACATGAGGCCACGCCGCGCGCACGCGCTTCTTCCACTCGGCGAGGCTGCGCGCGGTCGCGTAGTTGCCCTCGGCGAACTGCTGCCCGCGCGTGGAGGCCGGCGCGTAGAAACGGTTCAGGTACTCGCCCACCATGCGATAGCTGTTGAAGCGCGGCAGCAGCGTCGAGATCGAGCGCTTCGCCATGTGGATCCACTGCGGCGAGAAGCCCATCGGCCCGCGATCGTAGTAGAGCGGCACCACGCGGTCCTGCAGCAGCTCGTAGAGCGAGCGGCTCTCCTCCATGTTGCGGCGCTGGTCCGTGAGCGTCTCCGGCGCGGGCTTGATCGCCCAGCCGTTGTCGCCGCGATAGCCCTCGCCCCACCAGCCGTCGAGCACCGAGAGGTTCATGACGCCGTTGAAGCCCGCCTTCATGCCGGAGGTGCCCGACGCCTCGAGCGGGAAGATCGGGTTGTTGAGCCACACGTCCACGCCCGAGACGAGCGCCCGGGCGAGCGTGATGTCGTAGCCCTCGATGAAGAGGATGCGCCCCTCGAACTCGCGCATCGAGGCCACCTCGTTCACGCGGCGGATCATCTCCCGTCCCGGCTCGTCCGCCGGGTGCGCCTTGCCCGCGAAGAGGAAGACCACCGGCCGCTCGGGATCGCAGACGATCTGGCGCAGCCAGTCCAGCTCGTCGAAGAGCAAGGTCGCGCGCTTGTAGGTCGCGAAGCGCCGCGCGAAGCCGATCGTGAGCACGTTCGGGTTCATCGGGTCGACGAAGCGCAGGATGCGGTCGACGTGCGCCTCGCTCGCCTGGTTGCGCGCGTACTGGCTGCGGATGCGCCGCTGGATGAGCTGGAACATGCGCGACTTCAAGTGCTGCCGCGTGCTCCAGAAGATGTGGTCCGGGATGTCGTTCACCGCGTCGACGGAGCCGGGATCGTCGAGGCGGCGGTTCCAGCCGCTGCCCACGAAGCGGTCGAAGGCCTCGGACCACTCGGGGGCGAGCCACGTCGGCACGTGCACGCCGTTGGTCACGTACATCACCGGATTCTCTTGCTCGGGCACCTCGGGCCACAGGTCCTCGAGGATCAGCGCGGAGACGTCGCCGTGGATGCGCGAGACGCCGTTCTGGAAGCGCGATCCGCGCGCCGCGAGCGCCGTCATGTTGAAGTCGTCGTGGTTGGGCGTGCGGCCGAGCGCCAGCAGCTCCTCGCGCGAGAGGCCCAGCTCGCTGCAGAAGCGCGAGAAGTAGCGCACCACCGTGTCGGCCGCGAAATGGTCGTGGCCGGCCGCGACCGCCGTGTGCGTCGTGAAGATCATGTTCGAGGCCACGGCCTCCAGCGCGGAGGTGTAGTCGAGCCCCTGCTTCATGTAGCCGCGCATGCGTTCCAGCACGAGGAACGCGGCGTGGCCTTCGTTCATGTGCCACGCCGTCGGCTTGATGCCCATCGCCTCCAGCGCGCGCGCGCCTCCCATGCCGAGCACGATCTCCTGCTGGATGCGGGTGTTGCGGTCGCCGCCGTAGAGCCGGTGCGCGGTGGCGCGATCCTCCGGCCGGTTCGACTCGATGTCGGTATCGAGCAGGTAGAGCATGACGCGGCCGACCTTCGCCTGCCAGACGTTGCAGCGCACGTCGTGGTCGCCGAATTCCACGGAGATCTGCAGCTGCTTGCCGTCGCGCGCCACCGGCGTGATGGGAAGGTCCGCGAAATCGTTGTCGTAGTAGCGCGCCTGCTGCAGGCCCTCGGCGTCGATCGCCTGCTGGAAGTAGCCCTGGCGATAGAGAAGCCCGACCGCCACGAAGGGCAGCGCCATGTCGCTGGCGCTCTTCAGGTGATCGCCCGCGAGGATGCCCAGGCCGCCGGAGTAGATCGGCAGGCTCTCGTGGAAGCCGAACTCCGCGCAGAAATAGGCGACCAGCTCGTTTTCCTTCAGCACCTGGCTGCCGTTGGACGCCGAGGGCAGGCGCTGGTGGTACGCGTCGTAGGTCGCCAGCGTGCGATCGAAGTCGTGCAGGAAGACCGGGTCGTGCGCCGCGTCGTCGAGGCGGCGCTGGTCCACGCCGCGCAGCAACGCCTTCGGGTTGTGGCCGACGGCCTCCCACAGCTGCGGGTCCAGGCGGGCGAAGAGCGCGCGCGTGGACCGGTCCCAGCTGAACCAGAGGTTGTTGGCGAGCTCCTCGAGCCTCTTGAGCTCCTGCGGCAGGCGGGGAATGACTTCGAGCGGGAATGCGGTTCCGGGGCGTTCCATGGCGGGGGGAATTGTTCTGGGCGTCCCTGGGAAAGAGCTTGGGACGCCGGGAGGTTGCGGAAGTTCTGGACGCTATTATGCCGCGCCCCGCGCGCAGCGCCCGGAGGTCCCCGCCGCATTACTGTTGCAACCCGCGCGCGGCCTCCGCGGCGCGCGGGAGTGTGATGGCCGTCACATCGCCGGCGCGGTGCCGGACCTTAAAGTGGGCGGTCGCATCATGCACGCAATCACGGGATCGATGGCACGGACGAACGTATCCAGGAAGGCACTCTCACGACTGCAGGAACCGGTCGTGGTGCTGTGCCTCGTCGGGTGCGCGCTGCTCGCGGTGGTCTGGGGCATGACCTTTAACATGGTGCGGCTCGAGCGCGAGGGCGGATACCGCGCGGCCGCCTCCTCCGCGATGGAGCTGGGCGACACGTACGAGGCGCAGGTGGTGCGCGCCTTGCGCGAGATCGACCAGTCGCTCAGGTTCATCCAGCACATGCACCTTCACGAGGGCCCGCGCGTGGACCTCGCGGACCTCAAGGCGCGCGGCCTGCTTCCGCCCGACCTGCTCTTCGTGGTGGGCGTCACGGACCGCGCGGGGATCGTCCTGTCGTCGTCGCGCCCGAGCGGCTTCCACGACGTCACGGGCGAGGATTTCTTCCGCCAGCAGCGCGGCGCCGACACGTTCTTCATCAGCCGCCCGCGCCTGGGCCGCGACGGCGAATGGAAGATCGACTTCAGCCATCGGCTGAGCGATGCGCGGGGCGGCTTCGACGGCGTGGTCTTCGTCACCGTCGCCGCGTCCTACTTCGTCGCCGGATACGAGCCTTCGCGCCTGGGTGCGCAAGGCGTCCTCGGCCTCATCGGCCGGGACGGCATCTTCCGTGCGCGGCGCACCGGCGACGCGGTGATGCAGGGCGAGAAGGCCGACTATTCGACGCTCCTCGCCATGCCCGCCGATCGCCTGCCGGCGCCCGTGGTGAACACCTGGGACCACGTTCGCCGCTATACCGTGGCGCGTGAGCTCTTCGAATTTCCCGTGGCGGTCGTGGTCGGCCTCTCGGAGAGCGAGCAGATGGCCGAGGCCGACGAGCGCATCGCCGCGGACCTGTGGCGCGCCGGCGTGGCGAGCGCCTTGCTGCTGGCGCTTTTCGCCGGCCTCGCCGCGCTGCAGTGGAAGCTGTCGCACACGCGCGCCACGGCGGATCGCGCGCTGCGCACCGAGGTGGCCATTCGCCGCAAGGCCGAAGCGGCGCTCAACCTGCGCAATCGCGCGGTGGAATCGAGCGTGAACGCGGTTCTCATCAGCGACCTTTCCCGGCCCGGCAACCCGATCGAGTACGTGAATCCCGCCTTCGAGAAGATCACCGGCTACTCGGCCGGCGAGGTGATCGGGCGCGACGCGCGCTTCCTCTTCGGCGGCGACACCGACCAGCCCGCCGTGCTCGAGATCCAGAAGGCGATCCGCGAGCGGCGCGAGGCGCGCGCCGTGCTCCGCAACTACCGCAAGGACGGCAGCCCGTTCTGGAACGAGTACTCGGTCGCGCCGGTGCGCGACGAGGACGGCAACGTCACGCACTTCGTCGAGGTGATGAACGACGTGACCGAGGCCAAGACGTACGAGGAGCAGCTCGCGCACCAGGCGAACTTCGACGGGCTCACCGGCCTCGCCAACCGCAACCTGCTGCAGGACCGGCTGCAGCGCGCGATCGCCACGGCGCGGCGCGACGGCGAGTCGCTCGCCGTGGTCTTCCTCGACCTCGACAACTTCAAGAACATCAACGACGGGCTGGGCCACAACGTGGGCGACCGGCTCCTCAAGATCATCGCCGCACGGCTGCAGGCCTGCGTGCGCGAGAACGACACGGTGTCGCGCCACGGCGGCGACGAATTCGTGATCCTCCTGCCCGAGGCGGCACACTCGCGCTCCTCGCAGGAAGCGGGCCTCACCGTCGCGGTGAGCAAGCTGCTGACCCACGTGTCGGAGCCGCTGGCGCTCGAGGGCCGCCAGCTGCGGCCCACGTGCAGCATGGGCGTGAGCATTTTCCCCCACGACGGCGAGGACGCGGACACGCTGCTGCGGAATGCCGACGCGGCGATGTACCGCGCAAAGGAGCTCGGGCGCAACCGCATGCAGTTCTTCACGGCGGAGGTGCACGAGCGCATCCACCAGCGCATGGAGCTGGAGTCCAGCCTGAGGCTCGCGCTCGAGAAACAGGAGTTCGTGCTGCATTACCAGCCGCAGGTGGACCTGGGCCACGGCGGCATCGTCGGCATCGAGGCGCTGCTGCGCTGGCGCCATCCCACGCGCGGGCTGCTCTATCCCGGCGAGTTCATCGCGTTCGCCGAGGAGACGGGCCTCATCGTGCCGATCGGCGAGTGGGTGCTGAACGAGGCGTGCCGGCAGAGCGTCGCCTGGCAACGCGCGGGCCTGCCGAAGGTGCCCGTTTCCGTGAACATGTCGGCCCTGCAGTGCGAGCAGCCCGACGTGGTGGACATGGTGCGCCGGGCGCTCGACGCGTCGGGGCTCGATGCGAACCTCCTCGAGCTCGAGATCACGGAGAGCCTCTCCATGGCGAATCCGGGACAGAGCGTCCCGCTCATGGAGGCCCTGAAGAGCACGGGCGTCATGCTCGCGATCGACGACTTCGGCACCGGCTTCTCGAACCTGAGCTACCTGCGCCGCTTCCCGATCGACCGCCTGAAGATCGACCTCTCGTTCGTGCGCGACATCGCGACCGATCCCGGCAGCCTCGCGATCTCGGAAGCGATCATCTCGATGTCGCACAACCTCAAGCTGCAGGTGGTGGCGGAGGGCGTCGAGACCGAAGACCAGCTGGCCCTGCTCGACGCGCGGCAATGCGACTCGATCCAGGGCTTCTACTTCAGTCCGCCCCTCGCGAGCGCGCCCATGGCGGAGCTGCTGCGCGAAGGGCGCCGACTGGCCATGCCGCTGGGCCGGCGCAGGCAAGCCGCCCGGGCAGTGCGAATGTGACAAAAGGAGAAATAACAATGAGCTTGGCCCGGAATTGGGGAGGCTTGGTCCTGGTGGCACTGGCGCCTGCATGGGCCTTCGCCCAGGAGCCACCGCCGCCCGTCACCTTCAGCGCCTACGGGACGCTGGGGCTGATCCATTCGAGCGAGCACAACGCCGACTACCTGGTCGACGCGTTCCAGTCCAACGGCGCGGGGCGCACCCACGAGTGGAGCGGCGCGGCCGACACGCGGCTGGGGCTGCAGCTGACCGCGACCTTCACGCCGCGCGTCTCCGCCGTGGTGCAGGTCCTTTCCCAGCAGAATTTCGAGGGCTCCTACCGGCCGATCGTCGAGTGGGCGAACGTGAAGTACGAGATCACGCCGGACTTCAGCGTGCGCGCGGGACGCGTCGTGCTTCCGATCTTCATGGTCACCGATACGCGGCGGGTCGGGTACGCCAATCCGTGGGTGCGTCCCCCGGCGGAGCTCTACAGCCTGGTGCCCCTCACGAGCAACGACGGCGTCGACGCGAGCTTCCGCGCGCGCATCGGCGAGGCCACCAACACCATCCAGGCCACCGCCGGACGCTCGGATTCCGATTTCCCGAACAGCGGCGGCTTCAACGCCGGAACCGCGAAGGTCCGCGACTTG
The DNA here is from genome assembly GCA_035656735.1 of Usitatibacter sp. Taxonomy (GTDB): domain Bacteria; phylum Pseudomonadota; class Gammaproteobacteria; order Burkholderiales; family Usitatibacteraceae; genus Usitatibacter. The sequence continues at coordinate 78,101 of DASRRY010000004.1, forward strand.
ACCGCGATCGTGGACGCGTTCGAATGGAACAACGCCGTGCTGCGCTTCAGCTATGGAACGGCGAAGCTCACCATCGACGCCCAGGAACCCCTTTTCGCCGCGTTCCGCCAGTTCGGGCCCCCGGGCACCGCGATTTCCGACCGCTATTCGGTCAACGACCGCAGGGTGACGTTCGTCGGCATCGGCGCGAGCTACGATCCGGGACCGTGGTTCGCGATGACGGAATGGGCGCGCTTCGATACCCACTCGCTCCTCGGCACGAAGAGCGCGTGGTACGTGAGCGGCGGCTACCGCATCGGCAAGGTGACTCCGTACGCGACCTACGCGCGCATCAAGGCCGACAGCGCCACGTCCGACCCGGGCCTGCCGCTCGCGGGACTGCCGCCGCAGGTCCTGCCGACCGCGGTCTTCCTCAACACGGTGCTCAACCAGCAGCTCAACCTCCTGCCGCAGCAGCACACCGTCTCGGTCGGCGTGCGCTGGGACTTCGCCCGCAGCGCCGCGCTGAAGGTCCAGTACGACCGCGTCGAGGTGGCACCGGGCTCGCTCGGCATGTTCGGCAACTTCGGTCCCGATTACCAGCCCGGCGGAAGAGCGAATCTCTTCAGCGTCGCGGTGGACTTCGTCTACTAGGCCGACATGCGCTTTCGACTCCTCATCGGACTGGTGCTCGCCTGCGGGATCGCGGGCGCGGCCCTCGGCGCGCCGCCGGACGAGGTGGTCGCCGTCGTGTCCGCGAAGTCGTCGGTGACCGCGCTCACCGCGTCCGAAGTCGCCGACATCTTCCTCGGCAAGTCGAGCCGCTTCCCCGACGGGACGCAGGCGACGCCCATCGACCAGCCCGAGGAATCGGCCGTTCGCGACCGCTTCTACAGCCGCTATACCGGGAAGTCCCCGGCCCAGGTCAAGGCGATCTGGTCGAAGCTCATCTTCACGGGACGGGGGCTGCCGCCGGTGCAGGCGGCGGACGCCGCGCAGGTGAAGAAGATGCTCGCGGCGAATCCGGCGGCGATCGGCTACATCGACTCGAGCCACGTCGACGCCGGCGTTCGCGTCGTGGGCCGGCCGTGATGGCCGCCATTCCCTTCATCCGCAGGCGCCGCTGGGACACGATCCGCGTCGTGACCGATGCGGAGGGCCTCGAGAAGATCTTCGCCTTCCGCTACCGGATCTACGTGGAGGAGATGCATCGCTTCCAGAAGGACGCGGACCACGCCAGGCGCCGCATCCGCGACTCGCTCGACGACGGCGCCATCAACATCGCGGCCTTCGACGGCGACGAGGTCGTGGGCGTGGTGCGCGCCAACGAGTCGCGCCAATCGAGCCTCGGCGCGTACGAGAGCTTCTTCCAGCTCGACCGCATGGGCAAGGACCATCCGCCGCATACCTCGATCGTGACGCGGCTCATGATCGCGCCGCACCTGCGCCGCTCGACGCTCGCGGTGCGGCTGTGCATCGAGTGCTACACCCTGGGCCTCGAGGAAGGCATCAAGTGGTGCTTCATCGACTGCAACGACCACCTGGTGGATTTCTTCCGCGGCCTGGGCTTCATGCCCTACATCGGCAAGGTGGACCACGAGGAATATGGCGAGGTCACGCCGATGCGCCTGCGGCTGAACGACCTCGAGCATCTCGAGGCCGTGCGCTCGCCGTTTGCGGCGTGCCTGCGCAACTGGCTCGACAACCCGCTCGCGCAGCCGGACCCGACGGTCGCCGGCGGCCTGGGAGACTGAACATGGATGCCATCGCGGCGCTCAAGCGCCGGTTCGAACACGTGATGGGCGAATTCAACGCCTCGCCCGCCCTGCGCATGCTGGCCGAGGGCCGCGCCAACCTCGCGCATTACAAGTCGATCCTGCGCGAGATCTTCCATTACTCGCGCGAAGACCCGCAGATCCAGGCTCTCGCCGCGGTGCGCTTCCGCGGGGCCGATCGCGAGTTCGTGAAGATGTTCCTCAAGCACGCCACGATGGAGATCGGCCACGACCGCATGGCGCTGGACGACCTCGCCGCCCTCGGCGAGGACGTCTCGGCGATCCCGTCGGGCAACCCGCTGCCCTCCACCATGGCGCTCATCGCGTTCCCGTTCTACCAGATCGAGCATCGCGACGCGGTGGGATACCTGGGCTACCTCTATTTCCTCGAGTTCATGCCGACGGCCCACGGGTCGCGCTACGGCGAGGCGCTGGCGCGGCTGGGCGTGCCCGCGAAGGCGATGACGTTCCTGGCGGAGCACGTCGCCGTCGATGTCGCCCACAACAAGATGATGGAGCATTACCTCGCGCACCTCGTGCACGACGAGGAAGGGCTGGAGTCGGTGCTGTATGCGCTCGAGGTCACGGCGCAGCTCTACGCGCAGATGCTGTGGGGGGCGATCCAGCAGGCCGAGCGCCCGCGCGACTATGGCCGTGCGCGTGCCGAGGCGGTCGTGGCCGCTCCCACCGCGACGAAAGCCGCCTTGCCCGTTTACTGAGTTGCGAGGCGGGGCGGCGGCCGGTCCGCCCGGCAGGCGCGTCGAGCGTGCCGCCAGCGATATGATGCCGGCACGATGATCAACCTCCGCCAGATCGAAGTCTTCTACGCCATCATGCGCGCCGGCTCCATCACGGAAGCCGCGCGCGTGCTGAACGTGACGCAGCCCGCGGTGAGCGCGGCGTTGAAGCAGCTCGAGGCGCGGCTGCGCATGAAGCTCTTCGACCGCGAGGGCGGGCGGCTGCGGCCCACGCCCGAGGCGCGCGCGCTGCTGCCCGACGTGGCGGAGATCTTCGGGCGCCTGGGCGCGGTCGAGCGCTTCAGCGCGGACCTGGCGGGCGGCTCGCGCGGCGTCATCACCATCGCGGCGACCCCGCCCCTCTGCGACGGCTTCGCCGCCAAGGCGGTGGCGACCTTCGTCGCGAAGCGCCCGGGTGTCAAGGTGAGCCTCATCTCGCTCGCCTCGCCCATGGTCCTCGACCGCGTGGCCAACCGCGAGGTCGACATCGGGCTCTGCTACGAGCCCATCGTGAGCCGCGCGGTGCACGTCGAGGAGATCGTGCGCTCCCAGATCGGCTGCATCCTCACGGCGCGGCATCCGCTCGCGAAGCGCAAGTCCATCCGCGTGCGCGACCTGGCGCCCTACCCGGTCGTGACCTACCTGCCCCAGGCGCTGCTGCGCCCGCACATCGATCGCGCGTTCAGCGACAAGTCATCGGCGCCGCGGCTGTCGGTGGAGACGAGCTATTCGTCGACCGCGATCATGCTCGTGCTGCACGGCGCGGGGGTGGCGATCGTCGAGACCGCCCTCATCGCGGCGCGCCCCGTGCCGGGCCTCGTGGTGCGGCCGCTCGACGGGCGCATCGACCTGAAGGGCCTCCTGATCAGGCCGCGCCAGGGCGCGGGCTCCCCGGTGCTCGAGGATTTCGTGGCGCACCTGCGCCAGACTTTCCCATGAGCCCGCGCGACCGGGCTTCGGTCTAGAGGACGCGCCCCGTCGCGTCGTCCAGCAGGTGCACGTGCCGCATGTCGGCCACGAGCCTCAAGGGGCTGCCGACCTGCGCCCCGCAGTCGGGATTCACGCGCGCACACACGTCCACGCCGTTCACGGCGAAGTAGACCAGCGACTCGCTCCCCATGGGCTCGACCACCACGGGCTTCGCCTCGAACGCCTGCTGGCCGGGCTCGAGGTGCGGACGCTGCTCGATGATGTGCTCGGGACGAAGGCCGAACACCAGGTTGGACTTGCCGGCGTAAGGCCGGTAGCGCTCGAGCCGCTCCGGCGCTACCGCGAAGGCGAGATCCGGCGCCAGGCGGATGCGCAGCGCCCCGGCGGTCTCCTCGACGCCGCACGGGATCAGGTTCATCGCCGGCGAGCCGATGAAGGCGGCGACGAACTTGGTGGCGGGCCGATGGTAGAGCTCGTGCGGCGTGCCGACCTGCTCGATGCGCCCGGCGTTCATCACGACCACGCGGTCGGCGAGCGTCATCGCCTCGACCTGGTCATGGGTCACGTAGACGGTCGTCGTGCGAACCTGCTGGTGCACCTTCTTGATCTCGGTGCGCATGTGCACGCGCAGCTTGGCGTCGAGGTTCGAGAGCGGCTCGTCGAACAGGAACACCTTGGGCTCGCGCACGATGGCGCGTCCCATCGCGACGCGCTGGCGCTGGCCGCCGGAGAGCTGCCGGGGCTTGCGGTCGAGGAGCGGCAAGATGTTGAGGATGCCCGCGGCCTTCTGCACGCGCCGGTCGATCTCCGCCTTGGCGGTCTTGCGCAGCCGCAGGCCGAACGACATGTTCTCGTACACCGTCATGTGCGGATAGAGCGCGTAGTTCTGGAACACCATCGCGATGTCGCGGTCCTTCGGGGGGATGTCGTTCACCACCTCGCCGCCGATCGCGACCTCGCCGCCGGTGATGTCCTCGAGGCCCGCGATCATCCGCAGCGTCGTGGTCTTGCCGCAGCCCGACGGTCCCACCAGCACCACGAATTCCTTGTCCGGGATCTCCAGGTCGATGCCGCAGACGGCCGGCACCTCCTCGTAGACCTTCTCCAGCTTGCGCAGCGTCACCTGGGCCATTTCAGCCTTTCGTCGCGCCCGCGGTGAGGCCGGCGATGTAGTAATCCATGAGGAACGCGTAGATCACGAGCGGGGGCATCGCGCCCACGAGCGCCGCCGTCATGATGCCGCCCCAGTTGAAGACGTCGCCCTTGATGAGCGTCGTGACGATGCCGGCGGGGAGCACGAGCTGGTCCGCCGAGGTCGTGAACACCATCGGGTAGAGGAAGTCCGCCCACGACACGGTGAAGGCGAAGATGGTCGCCGCGATGATGCCGGGAATCGCCACGGGGATGAAGATGCGCGTGAGCACCTGCAGGTAGCCGGCGCCGTCGATGAGCGCCGCCTCGTCCAGCTCCTTCGGGATGCTCGCGAAGTAGCCGATCATGATCCAGGTGCAGAACGGCACCGTGAGCGTGGGGAAGATGATGATGAGCACCCACCAGTGGTTGATGAGCTCGATCCCGGTGAGGTCGGTCACCCACGAGAAGATCTTGAAGAGCGGGATGAAGAGCAGCGTCTCGGGGATCAGGTACGTGAGGAACACGCCCGTCGCGAGCGTGGCCGACCCCCAGAACTTCATGCGCGAGAGCGAGAAGGCCGCGGGGATGCTGATCAGCATCGTGACCACGACCGTGCAGAGCGACACCACCGCCGAGTTGATGAAGAAGCCCCGGTAGTCCTGCGAGTGCACCAGCGCGCGGTAATTCTCGAGCGTCGGGTGGAACACCCACCACGGGAACCGCGCCTCGGCGATCTCGGCGCTCGTCTTGAGCGACGTGATGAGCATGTAGAGCGGCGGCGTGAGGAAGGCGATCGCGAAGAGCGTGAGGAAGAAATAGGACCAGTAGAGCGCCTTCTTCCGGTCGTGCCGGAGGCTTCCCGACTTCGCGGAGCGCGCGGGCAGGACGGCCGTCATGCGGCGTTCCCCCGGGCGCTGATGTCGCGCAGGATGAACCACGCGGCCACGCCCAGGATCGGGAACATGAAGAGCGACACCGAGGCGCCGAGCGGAATGTCGTTGCCCTCGATGCCGAGCTTGAACGCCCAGGTCGCGAAGATGTGCGTCTGGTCGATCGGGCCGCCCGCGGTCAAGATGCGCACGATGTCGAAGTTCGCGAACGTGACGATGAGCGAGAAGAGCACCGTGATCGAGATGATGTTGCGCATCATCGGCAGCGTCACATACCAGATCTTCTGCCACCAGTTGGCGCCGTCGATCGCGGCCGCCTCGTAGAGCTGCTCGGGCACGCTCTTCAGCGCCGCCAGGTACATGATGAGGAAGAACGGTGCCCCGTACCACACGTTCACGAGGATGACCGAGAAGCGCGCCCATCCGGGCTCGCCCAGCCAGTTCACGTTGCCGACGTGGAGCCAGTTGAGGATCCAGTTGAACGCGCTGTACGACGGGTCGAACAGCCAGAACCAGGCGAGCGTGCTCATCGCCGGCGGGATCACCCAGGGCACGAGCAGCATCGCGCGCCACTTGCGCTGGTCCTTCGACGGGATGTTGTGGGCGAAATGGGCGAGGACGAAGCCGATCAGCGCCTTGAAGAGCACCGCGCTGATGGCGAAGATGCACGACTGCTTCACCACCATCCAGAAGAGCTCGCGCTTGAAGAGGAAGGTGAAGTTGCCGAAGCCGACGAAGTGCTCCATCGACTTGTTCAGCGTCGCGAGGTGGATCGAATAGAGCGCCGGATACACCACGAGCGCCGCGATGAGCACGATGAGCGGCAGCGCCAGCAGGAACGCGACGGTCGACTTGCGGCGCGCGAAGCGGCGCCAGCGGCCGGCTCGCGCGGCGCGCTGGCGGGGAAGTACCGCGGTCATGTCTCGGGCGCTACGGGGGTGCGGGCCTCAAGTGCGCGCGTAGCCCTCGATCTCGGAGGCGGCCCAGTCGAGCGTCTTCGGGATCGACTCGCCGCCCTGCGTGCACCTGGCGATCATCTTGGTCATGATCGATTGCACGTACATCTGGTTGGCGACGTTGGACGGCGCGGGCGCCCCCGAGACCCAGGTCGTCACGTCTTCGCGCGGCGGGTAGTGGTACACGGTGCCCTTCGGCGGCGCGACCTCTTCCCAGATCCTGAAGTCGCGCATCGACGCGAACGACGGCACGTCGTAGCCGTTCGAGGCATTGTCGTACTTCTCGACGTTCTGCCGCTGCCAGAGCTCGTGCAGCAGGCTTTTCGCCGCGGACTTGTTCTTCGAGAACTTCCACGTGCCGAGGATGATCGGCAAGTACCCGACGAAGCGTCCTTTCGGCCCCTTGGGCATCGAGAAGGTCCAGCAGTCCTCCGCCACCTTCGGGTTGTCGCGCTTCGCGACCGACCAGGCCGACGGCGGGTTCATGATCATCGAGCCCTGGCCGGAGATCAGGTACTTGTTGTTGGACGCGTCGTCCCACGCGAAGACGTCCGGCGGCAAGTACTTCACGAGCTGCTGCATGTACTCGAGCACCTGGCGCACCGCGTCGTTGCTCTTCACGAGGATGCTGCCCTTCGCGTCGACCAGGTCCGCGCCGAACGAATGGAAGAGCGCCCCGACCCAATCGATCGAGTCGGTCGTCTGTCCCAGCCCCAGGCCGATGGGATGCCCCGCCTGCTGCACCTTCGGTGCGGCCTTCAGAAGCGCGTCCCACGTCCAGTTGTCCGCCTCGGCGCTCGGCTTCTGGCCCGCGGGATACATCGCCTGGAAATCGATGCCGGCGGCCTGCTTCCAGACGCTCAGACGCGCGCACGGGGGCTTCACCTGCGTGCCGGTCGGCGAAGGCACCGCGATCCAGTGGCCGTTCTTCCTGCCCAGGTACTCCATCGCCGGCACGACCTTGCCGTACTGCTTCTCGAGCGCGCCGATCACGTCGTCCATCGGCTCGAGCTGGTTGGCCTTCTCGAGCGGGTCCCAGGCGAGGAACGCGAGCAGGTCGTGCCCCGCCTTCGCCTGCGCTTCGCTGGTCCCCACGAGCTGCAGCTTGTTGCCCTGGGTGGTGATGTAGTCGATCTTGAGATCCACCTTCTCGCGTGCCGCCCAGGCCTGGCAGACCTGGGTCAGGGCATTGTTGGCGCCGGGGACCCAGTGGTCCCAGAAGCCCACCGACAGCGACCCGGCGGCGTAGGAAGTGCGGATGTAGGGAAAGGCGAGTGCGGCGGATGCTGCGCCAGCGGTTTGCAGGAACTTCCGACGCCCGGACGGCTGTTTCGGCATGACGGTCTCCTCCTCAGAAGGCTCGCGCCTAGAGGGTAGTCACAAAGGGGGCGCGCGGTCCATACCCCCCGGTTATTGCGCCGCGCGATGACCGCGCGCCGGGAAGGCGGCCGGCCGCCGTGCCGGCACCATAAGCAGCGCTTATGGTCTCCCCCGAATATTTGATTGGCGCGTTATGGCGGCCCGGCGCTATCCTGCGACGATCACAGGAGGATCCATGCCCGACCAGCCCGTCGCGTCGCGCCTCGCCGAGGCGCAGTCCGTGCTCAGGAACGCCATCGTCATCGACACCCTCGGCGGTGCCGTCGTCCATCCCACGCCCTACGTCGCGCAGGGGACGTACGAAGAGGCGATGGTCGCCCAGGGCTGGAACGTCCTGCACGCGTGCCTCGTGTCCGAGCCCTCGTACTCGCCCACGTGGGAGGAGCTGCAGCTCGCCGTCTACGAGAACCTCCTCAACTTCGAGATGAGCCCGAAGGTGCGGCATGTCGAGAAGGTCGACGACATCCTCGAGGCGAAGCAGAACGGCCGGCTCGGCGTGATCTTCGGCGTCCAGAGCCCGACCTGGCTCGACGGCAAGCGCGAGCGCCTGCGCCTCATGCACAAGCTGGGCCTGCGCTCGCTGCAGCTCACCTACATGGAGCGCAACGCGCTGGGCGACGGCTGCCTCGAGCCCGAGAACCGCGGCCTCACCAGCTTCGGCATGCAGGTCGTGCGCGAATGCAACCGCCTCGGCATCCTCATCGACTGCTCCCACGTGGGCAGCCGCACGACGCTCGACGCCGTCGCCGAATCGAGGAAGCCGGTCGTGATCTCGCACACGGCGGTGCGCAGCCTCGTGGACAACCCGCGCTGCGTGAGCGACGAGACGATGAAGGCCGTCGCGGCCAAGGGCGGCACCATCGGCATCACCACCTTCTCCCCCTTCATCCGCCAGGACCGCCAGCCCACGCTCGACGATTACCTGGACCACTACGACTACGCGATCGACCTCATCGGCGAGGACCACGTGACCTTCGCGACGGACTGGTTCGACGGCAAGACCCGCGCCAACTGGGCGACGCCGTGGTTCTATCCCGAGGTGACCCAGGGCAAGCAGTACGACGGGCTCGGCCTCATCGGCTTCGCCCGGCGCTCGGAGCTCGCGAACGTGGTCGAAGGCATGCTCAAGCGCAATTACAGCGCGCAGCGCATCGAGAAGGTGCTCGGCGGCAACTTCATCCGCGTGCTGAAGCAGGTGTGGAAATGACCTCCCGCATCGCTCGCACGCTCGCCGCCCTCGCGGCCCTCACGCTCCCGTTGGCGGCCCTCGCCGACGCGTGGCCCTCGAAGCCGCTCAAGATCGTGGTGCCCTTCTCCGCGGGCGGCTCGACGGATACCGTCGCGCGCATCCTTTCGGAGAAGCTCGGCGCCGCGCTCGGCCAGTCGGTCATCGTGGACAACCGTCCGGGCGCGGGCGGCGCCATCGGCAGCGAGTACGTCGCGCGCTCGGCGCCCGACGGCTACACGATGCTGCTCGGCACGAGCAGCACGATGGCGATCGCGCCGTGGGTCTACCGCCACCTGCCGTTCAATCCCACGCGCGACTTCGCTCCGGTCTCGCTCCTCGGCACCGCCGACATCATCGTCGTGGTGAATCCGAAGGTGCCGGTGCACAACATCGACGAGCTCGTGAAGTATGCGAAGGCGCACCCCGGCAAGCTCACGTTCGCCTCGGGCGGCAACGGCTCGATCTCGCACCTGCTGGGCGAGTACTTCAAGTCGAGCGCCCACGTGGACATGCTGCACGTGCCGTACAAGGGCGATGCCGGCATGGTGACCGACCTGCTCGCGGGGCAGGTGGACCTGGCGTTCGGCACCGCGGTCGCGTGGCTGCCCTACGTGAAGAACGGCAAGGTGATCGCGCTCGCGGTGACGAACCCGAAGCGTTCCACCACGATGACCGAGCTGCCGACGGTCGCGGAGTCCGGCGTTCCGGGCTACGAGGCGGTGCAATGGTTCGGCGTCGCGGTGTCGGCCGGAACGCCGAAGGAGGTGGTCGATCGGCTCGCCGGCGAGATCCGCAAGATCGTGCAGATGCCCGACGTGCAATCGCGCTTCCGCGCCCTGGGCTTCGACGTGGTGGGCGACACGCCGCCGGAATTCGCGGCTTTCCTGAGGACCGAGAACGCGAAGTGGAAGCAGATCGCCGAGACCTCGCACACGGTGCTCGACTGAGGTGAGGATCGCGGTGATCGGCGCGGGGGTCGTCGGACTCGCGTGCGCCTCGACGCTGCGCCAGCGCGGGCACGAGGTCACCGTGATCGACCCGGTGCCGCCGGGCGAAGGCTGCTCGTTCGGCAACGCGGGCTGCTTCAGCCGCTGCTCGTTCGTGCCGCTCGGGCTGCCGGGGCTCTGGAAGAAGGTGCCCGGGTGGCTGCTCGATCCATCCGGACCGCTTTCCATCCCGCTCGCCTACGCGCCGCACGTCGCGCGATGGGTGTGGCGCTTGCACCGCTCGACGCCGCCACAACGCGTGAACGCAATCGCCGATGCGCTGTTTCCGCTCCTCGACTCGACGCTCGACCAGTGGCGCCCGCTCGCCGCGTGGGCCGGCGTGCCCGAGCTCGTCCGCGAGGACGGGTACGCCTGGGCCTACGAGAGCGAGCGCGCATTCCTGGGCGATGCCTATGGGCGCGAGCTGCGCCTGAAGCGCGGGGTGCGGATCGAGGTATTGCAGGGCGATGCGATCCGCGAGTACGAGCCGGCGCTCGCGCCGTCGATCACGCATCTCGTGCGCTTTCCCGAGCAGGGACACTGCCCGAACCCGCTGCGGCTCTCGCAGGCGCTCGCCGCGCGGCTGAAGCGCGAGGGCGTGCGCTTCGTGCTGGACAGCGCCTATGCCTTCGAGTGGCATGACCGGCACGTGACGCGCGTCGTGACCGCGAGCGAGAAGGTCGAGGCCGACGCGTTCGTGATCGCGGCGGGAGCGCATTCGCACCGGCTCGCGGCGCAGCTCGGAACGCGCGTGCTGCTCGAGACCGAGCGCGGCTATCACCTGACACTTGCGCGGGCGACGGTGATGCCGCACGTGCCCATCATGTCGGCGGAAGGCAAGTTCTTCGCGACGCCGATGGAGATGGGCCTGCGCGTCGCGGGCACCGTGGAGCTCGCGGGCCTCCACGCGCAGCCGCACTACGAGCGCACGGCGCCGCTTCTCGAGGGCGCGCGCCGCCTCTTCCCGGGGCTCAGTTTCGAGACCTCGTCGCGCTGGATGGGACATCGGCCGTCGCTGCCGGACTCCATGCCCGTGATCGGCCGCGCGCCCCACGCCGCCAATGCCTACTTCGCGTTCGGCCACGGCCACGTCGGTCTCACGGCCGCCGCGCCCACCGCACGGGTGATCGCCGCGCTCATCGCGGGCGAGTCGCCCTACATCGACATCGCGCCCTTCGCACCCGACCGGCCAGCGATCCGCGCCTGACGCGGCTCCACGCCCGGCTCGCGGCGCGATTCGAAGCGCTCGAACGACGCGAAGATGTCGTGGCACAGTGCCGCCAGGTGGCGCCCGGCCGGGGTCGGCTCCATGCGCCCGCGGCGCGCGACGAGCACCGGCTCGCCGATCGTGTCGGAGAGGCGCTTCAGCAACCCGGAGACGGTGGGCTGCGCGAGGCAAAGCTCCTCGGCGGCACGCGTCACGCCACCCAGGCGCACGCACGCCTCGAAGGCGATGAGCTGCGGAAGCAGTCCGTGACGGAAGTAGCGGCGGAATCGCGGTCGGTCCATTGCAAGACTCCTTGAAGCTCGTTGAGCTCAAAGGTCTCGCTAACGACCGGGCGAGGGGCCCGGCGCCGGCCGCCCCGGGGCAGGAGGCCCGGATTGACGAGGTCAGCCGCTAAAGCTACTCCCCTTTGAAGGGAACGCCCCGCAAGCGGGTACGCACCCCTTTTGTACCGGAAGCGGGTGTCCGCGGCAAGCGCATCGGGATTCTCGATGGCCGGGATCGGCTTTCCCGATGCCCTCCCGCGCGGCGGTTCCCACAATCGGGGAATGGAACCGGTCCTCGCATTCGCCAGCGCCCTGGCGAGCATCGTCGTGATCAACCTCATGCTCTCCGGCGACAACGCGATCGTGATCGCGCTCGCCGCCCGCAGCCTGCCGCGCCACCTGCAGAAACGCGCGATCGCCTTCGGCGCCTTGGGCGCGGTCGTGGTCCGTTCCGCGATGACGCTCGCGGTCGTGTGGCTGCTGCAGGTTCCGGGCCTGCTCCTCGCGGGCGGCGTGGCGCTCATCTGGATCGGCTACAAGCTGCTCATCCCCGATGACAGCGACGATGCCCGGGCGCGCATCGGCAAGCCGCGCGGCATCTGGGGCGCCATCCGCACCATCGTCATCGCCGACATGGTGATGGGCATCGACAACGTGCTCGCGGTCGCGGGCGCTGCCCACGGCAGCTATGTGCTGGTGGTGCTGGGGCTGGTGACCAGCGTGCCGATCGTGATGTGGGGATCCACGTGGCTCCTCAAGCTGGTCGAGCGCTTCCCGGTCATCGTGTACGTGGGCTCGGGCGTGCTGCTCTGGACGGCGGCCCGGATGATCTCCGAAGAGCCGCTCGTGCGCGATGCGCTCGACGATCCGGTGATGCTCGTCCTGCTCCATGCCGTCGTGGTCTTAGGCGGGCTCGGCTCGGGCTTCATGCGCAACCACCGCCATCTCGAGTCGCGCATCCACGCGCGGCTCGTGCAACTCGCCGCGATGCTGTCACCCGACGTCCATCCCACCGGAGGCTCCATGAACCGCGTGCTCGTTCCCGTGAGCGACCTGCCGAACTCCCACCACGCGCTCGAGCGCGTCATCGCCGAATACCGGCGCAACCCGTCTCTCGAGATCCACCTGCTCAACGTGCGGCGCCCGCTCTCGAGGCACGTCGCGCGCTTCGTGCGCCGGTCGCTGCGCGAGGACTACCACCACGAGCGCGCCGAGGTGGCCCTGGAGCCGGCCCGCAGGATGCTCGACCTCCAGCGCGTCCCGTACCACGCGCACGTGCGCGTGGGCGACGTGGCACGCCTGATCGCGGCCGAAGCGCGGCAGCTCGACTGCGACCGCATCGTCATGAGCACCGCGCGCAAGGGCTCGCTCACGCGCATGCTCGAGGACTCGACCACCGAGCGCGTGCTGCAGCTCACCACGGTGCCGGTGGAGCTCGTCGTGGGCGATGCGGTGTCGAAGGTGGAGCGCTACGGCCTGCCCGCCGCCATCGCGCTGGCGCTCGCCGCGCTGGCGGCGGCGATGGTGATCGACTGAGAAATCGGGGTCAGAGGACGATTATCAGCATCCGAAAGCGCCCGGTATTCAAATGCGTTCTCGGATGCTGATAATCGTCCTCTGACCCCGATTTCTCAACCCCGATTTCTCAGTGCCGCCGCGAGCCGAAGAAGTTGTTCAGCTCCTTGCCCGGCGTGGCCCCCGCGAAGCCGTCGAAGCGGCCGCCCTCGGCGATCGCGCGTGCGGCGCGCAGCACCCCGGCCCACGCCGCGCGCGCGAGCGCACCGCCCACGCTGATGCGGCGCACGCCCATCGCGGCGATGTCCTTCACCGTAAAGGCGCTCTCGCCGCCCACGAGCAGGTTCACCGGCTTCGGCGCCACGGCACGCACGACCGCGACGATCTCCTCGCGCGTGCGGATCCCCGGCGCGTAGAGGCAATCGGCCCCGGCCTCGGAGTAGGCCTCGAGCCTGCGAATGGTGTCGTCGAGGTCCGCGGTCCCGAGCCAGAAGTTCTCGCAGCGCCCGACGAGCAGCGTGCCCGTGCGGCTCTCGTCGATCGCGCGACGCGCGGCGCGCAGGCGCGCCACCGCCTCGTCCAGCGGCCGGATGGGCGCATCGTCGCGGCCGGACGAGTCCTCGATCGAGAGCCCGGCCACGCCCGTGTCGACCGCCATGCGCACGCTCTCGGCAACACCCTCGGGGTCCTCGGCGTAACCGCTCTCGAAGTCGGCGTTGAGCGGAAGGTCCGTCGCCGCGACCAGCTCGCGCAGGTGCTCGAGCACGGCGGCCCGCGGCATCCCGTAGTCCGGCGCGCCCTGGGACCACGCGAAGCCGGAGCTCGTGGTGGCGAGCGCCTTGAAGCCCAGCCCCTCGAGCATCCGGGCGCTTCCCACGTCCCACGGATTCGGGATCACGAAGCAACCCGCGTCGTGCAGCGCGCGGAAATCCGCCCGCTTCTGCCCGATCGTCCTCGCCATCGTCTCCTCAGGGCGCAATGTACGCATATCCCTTCTGCTGGTACGCGACGAGCGCGATCCAGCCGTTGGGCACCACCTTCACCTCCGGCATGATGTCCGCCTTGTCGATCTTGCGCGAGGGCAGCGGCAGCGAGCACTGCTCGAACGACTCGACGCCCGGCTGCTTGCGCAGCTGCCGGATCACCTCGGCGACCTTGGCGTGCCCCGCGCGATCCTCCGGCTTCACCTTGCTCACGTCGCCTTGCGTGTAATACGACGCATCGCCGCGGAAGGTCACGACGATGTGCGGCGTGACGCCCGCGTCGATCAGCTGCTTGCGCGTGGTGTCGATGTTCGAGAGTTTCGCGGCCAGCACCTGCGGGTTGCCGTCGGTCACATCGAAGGCCATCTTCAGGTCGTGCACGCCCTCGAGTGCGTCGTAGTTGACGGCGCTGGGATAGGACGGCGGCGGCGCGGCGGCCGCGATCGCGCTGGCGGCGAGCGCAGCCGCGAGCAGGAGCCGGGGGTGGATTGCCATGGCGGCCTCCGGAAAGGGAAAGGGCACCAGCACAGTGCACCGCGCGGGCCCGCCATGTCAAAGGCGATGCGCTACGTCTCGTGCGCCGGCAGCGTGAAGCGGAACGTCTCGCCGATCTCTTTGCGCTCGGCCCAGATGCGGCCGCCGTGCGCCTCCACGATGGAGCGGCAGATGGCGAGGCCCATCCCCATCCCGTCCTCCTTGGTGGTATAGAACGCGTCGAAGATGCGCTCGCGGCTCCGGGGGTCGATGCCCATGCCGGAGTCGCGCACCGCCGTCACGACGAATCCGTCCTCCGCGCGCTCCGCGCAGACCTCGAGCGAGCGTTCCTTCACCGCGCCCATGGCGTCCATCGCGTTCATGACGAGATTGAGCAGCACCTGCTGCAGCTGGACGCGGTCGGCGACGACGCCGGGCAGCCCGGGCGCGCAGCGCACCTGGATCGCGACGCCTCGCGCCTGCGCCTCCGGCTTCACGAGTGCCACGACTTCGTGGATGACCTCTTCCACGGATGCCACCACGTCGCGGCGCGTGTCGTCCTTCTTGACCAGCTGGCGCACGCCGGCGATCACGGCCGAGGCGCGGTTGGCGTCGCCCGCGATGCGGGCGAGCGCGGCACGCGCTTCGTCCATCTCCGGCGGCGAGTGCGCGAGCCAGCGCTGGCACGCCTTGCTGTTGACCACGAGCGCGGCGAGCGGCTGGTTGATCTCGTGCGCGATCGTCGCCGCGAGCTCGCCCATCGTCATGACGCGAGCCATGTGCGCAAGCTCGGCGCGCGCCTTGCGCAGCGCCTCCGCCACGCGCTTGCGCTCGGTGGTGTCGAGCACGAGCCCCACGAAGTACTCGACCGAGCCGTCGGGCCGGCGCTGGCAGCGCGCGGCCATGATGCTGTCGATCACGCGCCCGTCCTTGCGGATCCAGCGCTTGTCGAGCGTGTATCCGTCGATCTCGCCGGACATCACGCGCTCGACCTGGGCCGCGTCGGCGGCGAGATCGTCGGGGTACGTCATCTCGGCCCAGTTCATGCGCAGCAGCTCCTCGCGCGAGTAGCCGAGGATGCCGCAGATCTCGTCGTTCACCTCGAGGCATCCCTTGGTGGGAGAGGTGGTCGCCATCCCGATCAGGCCCAGCTCGAAATAGCGCCGGAAGCGCTCCTCGCTGTCGCGCAGCATCGCCTCGGCGCGGCGGCGCTCCAGGAACTTCGCGGCCTCGCGGGTATAGAGGTCGAGGAAGCGCAGGTCGCGCTCCGAGGGCCGGTGCGGCTCCGTGAAGTGCGTCGTGACCATGCCCAGCACGCGCGCGCGACTGTCGAAGAGCGGCGTGGACTGGACGGCGCGGAAGCCCGCGGTCGCCGCGATCGCGCGGTGCGGGGCGAAGATCGGATCGGTGAGGACGTCCTCGACCACGACGCGCTCGGCGCGGGCGAGCGCGGTGCCGCTGGCCTCCTCGTTCTCGCGCACGGTCCCGAAATGCTTCGCGTATGCCGACGGCAGGCCGCGCTGCGCCGCGATGCGCAGCGTGTTGCTCGGGTCGAGCAGCTGGACGCAGCCGAACTGCGCGTCCAGCAGCGCGATGGACGCGTCGAGCACCTCCTCCAGCAACGGTTGCAGCTCGGTCTGCTCGAGCAGGCGCGTGCTGAGCTGGTGCAGGCGCGTCGCCGCGGCGAACTCGTACGCGAGATCCTCCCCCAGGGCCGCGGCTTCGGCCTCGGCCACCTTGTGCGAGGTGATGTCCTTGACGACCGCGCTCAGCATGATAGGCGCGTGCTCGGTGCAGGGAATCACGGACACGCTCGCGTGCCCCCACATGATGGTGCCGTCCTTGCGCAGGAACCGGCGCTCGACCGAGTAGCGCGGTACGTGCCCGCTCGAGATGCCGGCGATGCGGGCCCGCACGTCGGCGCGGTCTTCCTCGAGCGTGAGCGTGTCCATCGCGAGGCCGCGCATTTCCTGCGCCGAGTATCCGAGCATTTTCTGCAGCGCGGGATTCGTCTCCACCAGGTTGCCGTCGGCATCGGCGAGGCACACGCCCACCGCCGAATTCTCGAAGAGCGAGCGCCACCGCCGCTCCGATTCGCTGCGCGAGTCCAGGCTGCGCTGCAGGTCCTGGCGGCTCGCGACGAGCGCCTCGGTGAGCTGCAGGATGTCCTCGTTGCGCGAGTCGAGCGCACCCTGCATCGCGTCGCGCGTGCGCTTCATGATGACCTGGTGACGCACGCGCGCGAGGAGCTCCGCGGCCGCGAACGGCTTGACGAGATAATCGGTGGCGCCCGCCTCCAGGCCTTCGACCTTCGCCTCCTCGCCCGCGCGCGCCGAGAGCATGATCACGGGGATGCCGCGGGTGCGTACATCGGCCCGCAGCGCCTGGAGCAATCCGAACCCGTCCAGGCGCGGCATCATGATGTCGGTGAGCACGACGTCGGGCGGATTTTCGCGCGCGGCGGCGAGCGCCGCCTCGCCGTCGGCCACCGTCTCGACCACGTACCGGCCGCTCAGCAGCCGGCGCACGTACTGGCGCATGTCCGCGTTGTCGTCGGCCAGCAGCACGCGTGTCGAGGCAGGGGTCGCGACAGGCTCGGACGCGCCGGATGCGTCCTCGCCGCGCGCCGCGCGCACGAGCGGGTGCCGCCTTTCCCGCGCCGGCGTCTCGCTCTCGTCGGGCAGCCAGCGCAACGCCTCCTCGACGAAGGCGCTCGCCCCGGCCGACGCCAGCCTCGCGGCCTGGGCATCGCGCACATGGTCGTGGGGAAGGTGCGCGCGGCCCAGGGGGATGGAGACCACGAAGCGGCTGCCCGCGCCGAAGACGCTATCGGCGCTCACGCTCCCGCCGTGCAGCCGGGCGAGCTCGCTTACGAGGGCCAGCCCGATGCCGGAGCCTTCGAAGGTGCGCCCGCGCGCGTCCTCGATGCGGTGGAATCGCTCGAAGACGCGCGCGAGCTCGTGCTCCTCGATGCCGATGCCGGTGTCGGTCACCTCGAGCTCGACGTGACGCTCCGTCCGCCGCAGGCGCACCCCGATGCGTCCCTCGAAGGTGAACTTGAACGCGTTGGAGAGGAGGTTCAGGACGATCTTCTCCCACATGCCCCGGTCGACGTACACGGCCTCGCCCAGCGGCGCGCAATCCACTTCCAGGCGCAGGCCCGCGCGCTCGATGGTCGAGCGAAAGAGGCTCGCGAGCTCGGCGGTGAGCGCGGCGAGGTCGACCGGCTCGTAGCTCGCCTGGATGCGCCCGGCCTCGATGCGCGAGAAGTCGAGCAGCGTGTTCACGAGCTTCTGCATGCGCCGGCCGTTGCGGTACACGAGGTCGAGCTGCTCGCGATGCGCTCCGCGCGGCGTGCGCGCGAGGATGTCCTCGAGCGGGCCGAGCATGAGGGTGAGCGGCGTGCGGAACTCGTGGCTCACGTTGCTGAAGAAGGCGGTCTTCGCGCGGTCGATCTCGGCGAGCGCCTCGGCGCGCTTGCGCTCCTCCTCGTAGGCGCGCGCGTTCGCGATCGCGGTGGCGACCTGGCTCCCGAGCAGGTCGAAGAATCCGCGGTAGGCGTCGTCGAACTCGAGGTGCGAGCTCACGCCCAGCACGAGGAGCCCGGCGAGCTGGTGCGCCATGTTGGACCGGATGGGGCACACGGCGGCCATGCGGGGCGGATCCGGCCAGGGGCCCCGGGGAACCGTGCCGAGCCGCGGGCGCAGGTCGGCGACCTCGCACGGCGCCTCGCTCCTGAAAGCTTCCGCAAGCGGCCAGGGCGCGGCCGTCTCCGCGCCCGGCGCGAACGACACATGCAGCGGGCTCGCGCGAAGTCCCGCCTCGAGGCCGGCAGTGCCGCAGAGGTGCGCGCCCGCGCGGTCGTCATCCACCAGGTAGAGCAGCGCGAAAGGCACGTCCTCGGCGTGGTGGACGATCGTCTCGGCGGCGATGGCGCACGCCTCGCCGGCGCTCTTCGCCTCGGAGGCGCGCGCGCCCAGGTCGCGCAGCAGCATCACGCGCCGCTCGCCGACGATCTTCTCCGTGATCTCGTTCACGGTGCCGATCACGCCTCCGATGCCGCCGGGCGCGTCGTCGTCCAGCACCGGGCTGTAGGCGATGGTCCAATGCGTCTCCTCCATGAAGCCCTTGCGGCTCATGTGCAGGAGGATGTCGTCCATCCACGTCGCGGGTCCGCCACGGAACGGCGTCTCGATGAGCGGCCCGATGATGTGCCAGATCTCGGGCCAGCAATCCGCGGCCGGCTGGCCCATGGAGCGCGGATGCTTGCCGCCCAGCGCGGGCCACGAGGCATCGTTGTACAGGTTGATGAAGCGCGGTCCCCACCACAGGAACATCTGCATGCGATTGGAGAGGACCAGGCGCACCATCATGCGCAGGGTCTGCGACCAGGTCTCAGGCGCTCCCAACGGGCTGCGCGACCAGTCGAGCGCGCGCATGAGCGCTCCCATCTCGCCTCCCCCGGCGAGGAAGTCCAGGCCGTGCGCGGGCGGCGCGGAGACAATCGCAGGGTGGGCAGCGTTGGGCACCGGGTTCAGGGTGGCGAGGCGCGCGAGGCCTTCGTCGCGCGGGTCCACCCCATGGTAGGCGGCGTGGCCGCGCTTCGTTTCGCGCGCCTGCCGACGTGATCGCACGCGCCCCGAAATGGAACGAAACGTGCCGGGATGCGTAGGACCGTCGGGGCGCCCCCAAGCTTTCCCGAATCGAGCGAATCCATAAAAAAGGGCCGCCACGAGGGCGGCCCCGGGATCGGACCCCGGCAGGGCCGGAGTCGCACAAACCTACTGGCAGGCCTCGCAGTCGGGATTGTCGATGGAGCAGAACTTCGCTTCCTCGCTCGCCCCCTCGACAGCGCCGTTGGCGGGCGCGGCCGTGATCCCCGCCATGCCGCCGGAAGCCGGCACCGAGTTGAGCTCGCCGCCCTTGCCCGTGGATTTTTCCGCCGAGGTCGCCGCCAGCGTGCGCAGGTAGTACGTGGTCTTGAGGCCGCGCATCCACGCGAGCCTGTAGGTCTCGTCCAGCTTCCGGCCGTTGGCGCCCGCCATGTAGATGTTGAGCGACTGCGCCTGGTCGATCCACTTCTGCCGCCGCGCGGCGGCTTCGACCAGCCACGTCGCATCGACCTCGAATGCGGTCGCGTAGACCTTGCGAAGCTCCACCGGCACGCGATCGATCTTGCCGATCGAGCCGTCGAAGTGCTTGAGGTCGTTCACCATCACCGCGTCCCAGAGGCCGAGCTTCTTGAGATCGCGCACCAGGTACTCGTTCACGACGGTGAACTCGCCCGAGAGGTTCGACTTGACGAAGAGGTTCTGGTAGTTCGGCTCGATCGAGGCCGAGACTCCGATGATGTTCGAGATGGTGGCCGTGGGCGCGATGGCGACGCAGTTCGAGTTGCGCATCCCGTGCTCCTGGATGCGCGCGCGCAGGCTCGGCCAGTCGAGCGTCTCGGTCTGGTCCACCTCGACGTAGCCGCCGCGCTCCTCCATCAACAGTCGCAGCGTGTCCTGCGGCAGGATCCCGCGGTCCCACAGCGAGCCGTTGAAGGACGAGTACTTGCCGCGCTCCTTCGCGAGCTCGGTCGAGGCCCAGTACGCGTAGTAGCACACGGCTTCCATCGACTTGTCGGCGAATTCCACGGCGGCATCGCTGGCGTAGGGAATGCGCAGCTCGTGCAGCGCGTCCTGGAAGCCCATGATGCCCAGGCCCACCGGGCGGTGCCGCGCGTTCGAGTCGCGCGCCTTCTTGACCGCGTAGTAGTTGATGTCGATCACGTTGTCGAGCATTCGCATCGCGACGGAGATCGTCTTCTTCAGCTTGTCGTGGTCGACGCGGCCGTTCTTCACGTGGGCCAGCATGTTGACGCTGCCCAGGTTGCACACCGCGATCTCGCCGCCGTTGGTGTTGAGCGTGATCTCCGTGCACAGGTTCGACGAGTGCACGACGCCCATGTGGCTCTGGGGCGAGCGGATGTTGCACGCATCCTTGAACGTGATCCACGGATGCCCCGTCTCGAAGAGCATCGTGAGCATCTTGCGCCAGAGGCTCTGCGCCGGGATCTTCTTGAAGAGCTTGAGCTCCCCGCGCGCGGCCTTGCGCTCGTACTCGACGTACGCCGTCTCGAAGGCGCGGCCGAACTTGTCGTGCAGGTCCGGCACGTCCGAGGGCGAGAAGAGCGTCCACTCCGCGCCTTCCATCACCCGCTTCATGAAGAGGTCGGGGATCCAGTTGGCGGTGTTCATGTCGTGGGTGCGGCGGCGGTCGTCACCCGTGTTCTTGCGCAGCTCGAGGAACTCCTCGATGTCGAGGTGCCACGACTCGAGGTAGCAGCACACGGCGCCCTTGCGCTTGCCGCCGTTGTGGGCGAGGCCGCCGGTGGTCATGTACGACTCGTCGCCCTCGACCTTCAGGTCGAACACGAAGGGCCTGGGCGTGATGGCGCTCACTTCCGTCACGCGCGAGAAGAGCTTGCCCTCGAGCTCGAGCCAGTTGCGCTTGTCGGTCGGCTTGCAGCCCGCGAGGCTCGCGATTTCCGGGACTGCCGGGATGCGCAGGTCGTGTGTCGCCTCTTCCGCGCGATACTGTCCCGCGGTGGGCACGCCCATGCGCAGCAGCTGGTAGCGCAGTCCCTCGATGAGCGGGCGCGAGGCGTGGGTGAAGGAGATCTCCCGGTCCCGCGACACGCCGCCGTCCGTCTCCAGGACGCCCTGGATCAGCGCGAGGGTGTGGGGCTTCGGCAGGTGCGAGAAGCGGCGGTGGACGTGCTTGCGGCCCGCCTCGTCGTAGAGGTCATCGTAGCCGAAGGGCAGCGTTGCCGCGCTGGAGCCGGTGGCACGTCCCGTTGTCGCATCGCGCACGACGCCGCGCCCGGCGGCCCATGTCACTTCCGCGCCGTCCTCCGAATACCGGATTCCGTGCGCATCGAGATAGGCGCGGACGAACGCCAGGTGCGCGTCCTTCTGCGGATTGCCGCGAACGCCCCACTCCATGCCGTCCTTCGTGAGTTGCCCGTCGCCCAGGAGGATGCCGTACATGCGGGCATCTTCCGGCGTGATGCCCGCACTGTTCACCACCTCGGTCGGCACGACCTGCGCCACGTAGTCGCCGCGCTCGAGATGCCCGGCGTCGACCCACTCCGCGCGCACCTTGCCGCTCGCGAGCCATTCGAGGGTCCGCTCGTTCGACTGCTCCATCGCGACGCCGCGAATGGCATAGAACGGGTGTCCGGCCGTCACCAGCAACGGATCGATGGAGTGCTTCACTTTCAGCGACACCATGCCGTCCGTCTGGTTGTACGTATAAGCCTTCTCGACCTCGCGGTACGTGCCCGACTTGCCCAGGACGAGGTCGCCCGGCTCGATGTCCTTGATCGCCTTCAGGCCCTGCGCCGTGTAGACGCCGGTGTCCGGCGCGAAGCACTGGTTTACCGCGACCGCCGTATCGTTGACGACCTTGAGGAACGGAACCACACCCTGAGATTTTCCATTGGTTCCCTTGATGTAGGAACCCAGGGCGCGCACCGGGGTCCAGTCGTTTCCCAGCCCGCCGGCAAATTTCGAGAGCAGCGCGTTTTCCTTGATGGCTTCATAGATCCCGTCCAGGTCGTCGGATACGGTGGTGAGGTAGCACGAGGAAAGCTGCGAGCGCTGCGTGCCGGAGTTGAAGAGCGTGGGCGTCGACGACATGAAGTCGAACGTCGAGAGCACGTTGTAGAACTCGATCGCCCGGTCCTCGCGGTGGATCTCGTTCAGGGACAGGCCCATCGCCACCCGCATGAAGAACGCCTGGGGCAGCTCGATGCGCCGTTCGTTCACGTGCAGGAAGTAGCGGTCGTAGAGGGTCTGCAGGCCGAGGTAGTTGAACTGGAGATCGCGCTCGGGCTTGAGCGCCGCGCCCAGGCGCTTGAGATCGAACGAGGCGAGCTTCTCGTCCAGGAGCTGGGAGCGCACGCCCTCCGCGATGAAGGTCGGGAAGTACTCGGCGTAGCGCGTGGACATCTCCGCCTGGGCCACTTCCTCGCCCAGCACCTCGCGGCGGATCGTGTGCAGCAGGAGGCGCGAGGACACATAGGTGTAGTCGGGATCCTGCTCGATCAGCATGCGCGCGGCGAGGATCGCGCACTTGTGCACTTCCTCGAGCGGCACGCCGTCGTAGAGGTCGCGCAGCGTGGCGTCGAGGATCTTCTTCGCCTCGACCTCGGTGCCGAGGTTCTCGCAGGCGCTCGCGATGAGGCCCTCGAGCTGGTCGATGTCGAGCGGCACGCGCGCGTCGCCGACCGTCACGTGGATGCGCGGCTTCTGCGAGGCTTCCGCTTCCTGCGCGCGCTTGGCCCGCTCGCGCGTGCGCTCCTCGCGATAAAGGACATAGCTGCGCGCGACCTGGTGCTCGCCGCCGCGCATGAGGGCGAGCTCGACCTGGTCCTGGACGTCCTCGATATGGAACGTGCCGCCGGCGGGATGGCGCCGCATGAGGGAGCCCACGACCGATTGCGTGAGCAGCGCCACCTTGTCGCGCACGCCGGCGCTGGCGGCGGCCGTGTTGCCGTACACGGCGAGGAAGGCCTTGGTCACGGCGACCGCGATCTTGTCGGGCTCGAAGCCGACCACCGCGCCGTTGCGCCGGATGATCTTGTAGTCCGCGTATCTATCCTGCGTTGTGGTGCCCTCCTCTCCGAGGATCGGGTTGGCGAGGGGTGCCGCGGGATGGATATCGGATGCAAGGCGCATGAGCTCGTCTCCTGGGTTCTGTTTTACGGGCCGGGGGTCGGGCGCCGCCCCCGGATCTGCTGCGGCCTGCGGGCTTCTCGGACCCGCTAAGTGCCGGATTCCTTATCGTTTCCACGCAATTCGTTGCCGGCTTGCACACAACTTATTCACCGGGCTATCCACAACATATTGTGGTTCGCGCGGTGATGGGCACAAACTCTAGCGATGGAATCCGGCCTCGACAAGGGGCTTTGAAAGACTATTTTTTTGCTTGGCGATTCAGGCCGTTGCGGTCCGATCCTGCCGAAGAATTGAGCAGTAACCCTTACGCGAGGGAGGCCCGGAATCGCGCCCAGTCGAAGAAAGGCCCGGGATCGGTCTTGCGGCCGGGGGCGACCTCGCTGTGGCCGGCCATGTCGACGTCGCCATAGCGCCCCCGCAGCGCGCGGGTGAGCGCCGCCAGCGTCCCGTACTGCGCGTCCTCGAAGGGGATGTCGTCGGCGCCCTCGAGCTCGATGCCGATCGAGAAGTCGTTGCAGCGCGTGCGCCCCTTCCACTCGGAGGCGCCCGCATGCCACGCGCGCAGCTCCGTGGGCACGTACTGCACGAGCTCCCCGTCGCGGCGGATGAGGAAGTGCGACGACACCCGCGTCGAGGCGATCCCGGCGAAATAGGGATGGGCGTCCGGATCCAGGCGGCCCGTGAAGAGGTCGTCGATCCACGGCCCGCCGAACTCGCCCGGCGGCAGCGAGATGTTGTGGATCACGATGAGCTCGATCGCCGCATCCTCCGGCCGCTCGTCGCAGTGCGGGCTCGGCAGCCAGCGCGCACCGGCGCACATCCCGCCGATGTCGAGACGAAAGACAGGGGTCTGACCACTGTCATCATGTGAAACAGTCATCCGCCCTCCACACTGTTTCGCATGATGACAGTGGTCAGACCCCGGCCTTCAGTCGATGCCGAGGCGGTCGAGGCGGTAGCGCAGCGAGCGGAAGGTGATGCCGAGCAGCTTCGCGGCGGCGGTCTTGTTGAAGCGCGTGGCCTCGAGGGCCTTCATGATCGCCTCGCGCTCGACCTGGTCGAGGAAGTCATGGAGCGGCAGGCCGCGCGTGCCGAGGGAGCCGTCGAGGGGCTGCGAGGCCTTGTCCTTCGCCGAGACCTGGGTGAGGTAGAGGTCGGCCTCGGTGATCGTGTTGTTGCTGCAGAGCGCCAGCGCGCGCTCCAGGATGTTCTCGAGCTCGCGCACGTTGCCGGGGAAGTCGTAGCGGCGCAGCGCGAGCATCGCCTCCTCGGTGATCGCGGGCGGCGGGTTGCCGCTCAGCGCCGAGAGCCGCGCCAGCACCTGCTCGACCATCAGCGGGATGTCCTCCGGGATGTCGCGCAGCGCCGGCATCTTGAGCTCGATCACGTTGAGCCGGTAGAAGAGGTCCTGGCGGAATTGCCCCGCCTCGACCTGGTCCGAGAGCGTGCGGTGCGTGGCCGAGATGATGCGCACGTCGAGCGGCTCTTCCTTCGTGTCGCCGACGGGGCGCACCTTCTTCTCCTGGATCACCCGCAGCAGCTTCACCTGCATCGCGAGCGGCAGGTCGCCGACTTCATCGAGGAACAGCGTCCCCTTCTGCGCCGCCTGCAGGTAGCCGATCTTGTCGTTGTCCGCCCCGGTGAAGGCGCCCCTCTTGTAGCCGAAGAACTCGCTCTCCATGAGGTTCTCGGGAATGGCGCCGCAGTTGACCGCGACGAATGGACACTCGGCCCGCGCGCTGCCGACGTGGATCAGCCGTGCGGCGACTTCCTTGCCCGAGCCCGACTCGCCCGTGATGTACACCGGCGCCTGCGAGCGGGCGAGCTTGCCGATCATCTCGCGCGCCCGCAGGATCGGCGGCGATTCGCCGAGCAGCCGCGGCGTACCGGGCATCGGCGACTCCCCGATCGAGACCCGCCGCTGCTGCGCGGGCCGCGGCAGCTTGAGCGCGCTCATCACGAGCGGGCGCAACTGCTCGAGCTTGATCGGCTTGGCGAGATAGTCGAAGGCGCCGGCCTTCAAGGCCGCCACCGCGTTCTCCGTCGAGCCATAGGCCGTGATCACCGCCACGGGCGTGTTGCCGTAGTTCTCCGCGATGTGCTTCAGGAGGTCCAGGCCATCGCCATCGGGCAGGCGCATGTCGGTGAGTGCCAGGTCGTAGGGGCGCGCCTTGAGCGCCTCCTCGGCCTCGGCGATGGTCGAGGTCGCATCGGCATCCACGCCCATGCGCGACAGCGTCAGCACGAGCAGCTCGCGGATGTCCGCCTCGTCGTCCACGATCAGCACCGCCTTGCGATTCATCAAGCTCCCTTTACCGTGATGCGGAAATGCCCGCCGCCCGAACCCTCGATGTACTCGAGCCGCGCGCCGTTACCTTCGCACAACTCGCGGGCGATGTAGAGCCCGAGGCCGGTGCCCTGCGCCTCGGTGGTGAAGAACGGCTCGAAGAGATGCGCCTGGTTCTGGGGGCTGATCCCGGGGCCGTCGTCGATGACCTCGATCACGAGCCGCCCCGGCGCTGGCGCGGGCGAGGCGATCACACGCAGCGAGCCCGCCTGCTTGCGGCCGTGACGCCAGGCGTTGCGAACGATGTTCCACAGCACCTGGTCCAGGTGCTGCCGGTCGAAGAAGAGGCGCTGCTTGGTGCGCACCTGCAGGTCGATGCCGTCGTCGGGCACCTTCTCGGAATCGCGGAAGTCGCGCACGAATTGCGGCAGGTAGCGGCCGGGGTCGACCACCTCGGGCTGCGCGCGGTCGCGGCGGTTGAGGTAGAGCACTTCCTGCACGATGCGGTCGAGCCGGAGGACATTGTCGCGGATGATCGCGAGCAGCCGCTGGTCGCCCTCGGCGCGGCCCTCCTCCTCGTTCAGCAGGTCGGCCGCGTGGCCGATCGAGGAGAGGGGATTGCGGATCTCGTGGGCGATGGACGCGGTCAGGCGTCCGAGTGCCACCAGCTTCATCTGCTGCGCCTGCACGCGCATGCGGCCGACGTCCTCCACGAAGATCACCGCGGGCGACGGATCGCCCGAGCCGATGGGGACGAAGTGCACCTGCAGCTCCCCGGCAGCGCGCGGCCCGCGCAGCTGCATGTAGGTGGTCTCCGAGCCCTGGCGCCACGAGTCGAGGAGGCGCGAGATCTCCGGCGCGTATTCGGCGATGGTGGGACGGCGCCCGTGGGGCAGCGGACCCAGCAGCTGCGCCGCGCGCGGGTTGGTCTGGCGGATGTGGCCCTCGCCGTCCACCACGAGGATGCCGTCCTGCATGTCGCGGATCACGAGCTCGTTGATCTGCGAGAGGTTCGCGAGGTCGAGCCGGCGCTCCTCGGCGATCTGCTCGCTCGTGCGCGCGTAACGCGCGAGCGTGGAGGCGAGGCCCGCGGTCGCGAAGAACGCCGCGCTGGTGAGCCCCGCCTGCACCATCTCCGAGAGCGGCGCGTCGAAGCGCAGCGTCTGGAAGGTCTGCTCCATGAGCACGGCGATGGCCGCGAACGCCGCATGGAAGTATGCGAGGCGCCCGCGCGTGATGAGGCCCGCGGCGGCGAGGGACACGAGGAGCAGCAGCCCCAGGCCGCTGCGCACGCCGCCGCTCGCGTACATGAGCATGACGATCGCCACCACGTCGACCACCACGCCCGCCGTGACCTGCAGCGTGAGGTTCGGCTCGCGCAGCCGCGCCGGCGCCACCAGGACGAGCGAGGCGAAGGCATACGCGACGACCGTCGGCATGACCAGCCCGCGCGCCACCGCGCCCAGCGAGAAGAACGGGTTGAAGAACGCGAACGCGATGCCGATGAGGATCGCGAGGAGCACGCGATACCCGCAGAGCACGGCCAGCGTGCGCCACGTCGTGTCGTTGGCCGCCACGCTGAACGGCATGCGGCGCGGGAGCAGCTCGACCCGCGAGCTCATGCGCTCGCGCGGCAGCGCGGATTGTCGGCGCACACCAGGTGGCCGGACTCGGCGCGCGCCTCGCTGCGCGGCACGTGGACGCCGCAGCGCGCGCAAGTGACCATGTCCTCGCCCTTCGCCAGGTCGGCACGGCGCCCCGCGGCGCGCTCGCGCAGGCTTTCCTTGCGCGCCATGCCTTTCACCGCGAGATAGATCGCGACGAAGACGAGGAGGAAGAACAGGATCCGGCTCATGGCGGTGGTTGGTTTTATCCCCAAATTTTACCGGGAAAGGGCGGCAAAAGCCCACCGGCGCCCCTAGGCGAGCGGCAACTCCACCACGAAGCGCACGCCGCGCGTGGGCGCGACGTTCTCGGCATGCACCCGCCCGCCATGGAACTCGGCCACGAGGCGCACGATGTAGAGGCCCAGTCCCAGGTGGCCTTCCTCGCGCGCGCCGCGCTCGGCGCCGCGCATCGACACCATCGAGTCGAAGAGCGGGGCCGCGTCGGGCAGCGGCGGCCCGTCGTTCTCCACCGCGAGGCGCGCCCGGGCCGCGTCGCGGACGAGCGAGACGCGCACCGGCGAGCCGGCCGGCGCGAAGTCGTTGGCGTTCTCCGCGAGCTTGTCGAGGAGCTGGGCGATCGCATCGGGCGCGCCGCACATCGGCAACGGAGAATCGACGCGCTCGAGCAGGAACGGACGCGCCGGATAAGCCAGGCGGTAGCCCTCGAGGCAGCCGGCGACGAGGGCGGCGAGGTCGAAGCGCTCGCGTTCCGCCGACTCGAGCAGCTTCTCGAGGCGCGTGCCCTCGGAGAGGCGCGAGATGAGCCGCGCCAGCCGCTCGACACCTTCGCCCGCGCGATCGACGTACACGCGCGCGGCGTCGGGAATCGGCTGGGCCTTGAGATTGTCGAGCGACGAGCGCACCACGGCCACCGGCGTGCGCAGCTCGTGGGAGAGCCGTCCCGCCATGGCCTCGAGGTACGCGTTGTAGTCGCGCAGCCGCCCGAGCACCGAGGCGATGGTGCGGCTCAAGTCCCCGATCTCGTCCTGCGCGCGGCTGGGCGCGATGCCGCCGCGCAGGCGTCCCTGGGGGTCGATCGCGGCATCGGCCTGCGCGTGCAGCTTGCGGATGCGCGCGGCGAGGCCGCTCGCGAAGGCCAGCAGCACGGCGAAGCACGCCGCCACGACGCCCAGCATGACCGCGAGGAGCCGCTCCATGGCCGATTGCTTGAGCACCTGGATCGAGCCCGTCGTCTCCTCGACCACCACCGCACCCACGATGTCGTCGCCGATGAAGATCGGCTGCGCGGCCGAGAGGATGGCGACGTCGCGATCGCGCGTGCCGCGCCACTCGGTGGAGCTCACGCCGATGAGCGCCTGGTCGATCTGGCCGTGCTCGGGCTTGGTGACGTCGCCTTGCTTCACGGCCGGCGTGGGCACCACCAGCGCCGCCACGGGCTTGAGCCAGGGATTGAGCGGATGCGCCTCCGCGTCCTGCAGCGCGCCCCAGAGCCCGCGCACCCGCGAGCGCGTGTCCACGACCCAGAGCCGCGAGCCGCGCCGCCCCATGATGCCGAGGAAGCGCTCGATCTCCTCGGACGGGACGTACGCCTTGCCCAGGCTCGCGGCCGCATCGGTGTCCGCCGCCGCGAAGAGCGCCACGATGCGCCGGCGGTCCTCGCCCTGGGGATCGACATCGGCATTGCCCGCCTCGAAGAGCGACGGGCGATCGGAGAGCGCGGCCGCGATGGCGCGCGCCGTGGCGCCGATCGCGCGCTCCTGGCTCTCGCGCAGGAAGCTTTCCATGCTCGCGATGAATTGGGCGGCGAGGAGCGGCAGCGTGAGCAGCACGAGCGCCACGACGAGAAGCTTGAAACGGATCCCGTGGAAGAGGCGCGTGGCCACTAGAAGGCGAAGTGCAGCGTGAGGGAGCCGAACGGCTGGCCCGTGTGCTGGCCCTTGAACTCCTC
This sequence comes from Usitatibacter sp., assembly GCA_035656735.1. GTDB lineage: Bacteria > Pseudomonadota > Gammaproteobacteria > Burkholderiales > Usitatibacteraceae > Usitatibacter. The sequence goes on from DASRRY010000004.1 coordinate 107,148, forward strand.
GGTGTCGGCGGCGATGTTCAGCTCGACCGAGCCCCAACGCCCGCCGTAGGTGGCACCGACGACGGCGCGGCCCACGGCGCGCTTGAGCTCGAGCTCCGGCTTCAGCGGATCGTAGTCCGTCACCAGCAGCTCGTTGCGCCCGACGCCGCGCACGCTGGCACCGGCGAAGGCGCTCCAGCCGAGCGCGCGCTCGCCGCCATCCGTGAGCGGCGGCGTGGGCGCGAAGCGCAGCAGGCGGCTCGAGAGGCCGCGCGCGCTCGCGTCCCCGATGCGGATCTCCGCGCCCAGGTGCGCGAAGAGCTCCTGGTTGCCGAGCACGGCGCCGAAGTGCAGCTTCAATCCCTCGCCGAACGGGCTCTCGCGTGCCGAGCGTTGCGTGCGCGTCCAGGCGACGGACGCGTCGTACTCGTCCGGCAGCTGGCGCGTCCAGTCGATGATCGCCCCGCTCGTCACCACCTTGTGCACCGCGCGCTGCGTCTGCTCGCCCAACGCCGACGGCCCGCGAATGCCGAGCGCCAGCCCCACCGTCTGGTAGGCGAACTCGCCGCGGAAGTGCTGGTCCACGGTCGCGAGCAGCCGCGCCGTCGGCGCGCGATCCGGCGCCCCGGGCGGGCCGTGCTGCACGTCCGGCGTGTAGATCTCCTGCGTGATACCCCACTCGATGTCGTTCGCCACGCGCGCGATGCGGACACCGCTCGTATACCAGCGGTCCGTGTCGAACATCACGTCGTTGTCGAGCTGCACGTACCAGTCCGCGCCCTTGCCGCGGCCGCTACCGGCCTGCGCTTGCACAGGGACCGGCTGGGGGTCCACGCCTTGCGCCGCGCAAACCACGCTCGCCGCGACGAGAAGCAGGCCGATGCAGGCGCGCTTCAGCCGCCCTCGGTCCACCGGTAGCCCATGCCGTACACGGTCTCGATCGCGTCGAACGCCGGATCGACGGCGAGAAACTTCTTGCGGATGCGCTTCACGTGCGAGGTGATGGTGCCGTCGTCCACCACCATCTCCGCGTCGTGCATGAGCTGGTCGCGATTCTTCACGTGGCCCGGATGGCGCGCGAGCGAATGCACCATCCAGAATTCCGTCACGGTGAGGCCGAGGGGCGCGCCCTTCCACTTGGCGGCCATGCGCTGGGCGTCGAGCGCCAGCGCCCCGCGATTGAGCGCCTCTTCCGCGGGCGCATCGGCCGCCGCCTCCGCGCGCCGGAAGAGCGCCGAGATGCGCGCGAGCAGGTGCGGCAGGCTCACGTCCTTGGTGACGTAGTCGTCGGCGCCGAGGCGCAGCCCCGAGACGATGTCGAAGTCGGAATCGCGCGCCGAGAGAAAGATGATCGGCAGCCGGGCGCTGGCACCGCGCAGCTCGCGGCACAGCGTGAAGCCGCCGTCGATCTCGTCGCCCAGGCCGATATCCACGATCGCGAGGTCCGGCAGGCGCGTGGCGAAGCTGCGCGAGGCGCTCGGGCGGTCGGCGAAGGCGAGAACCTCGTACCCCGCGCGCTTGAGCGCATCGGCGTAGTTCTGGCGGATGGTGGGATCGTCCTCGACGAGCGCGATGCGGCGAGCCATGGCCCCGCGATTATGCCTGTGCGCGCGTCATTTTTCCGCCACAAAGCCGCACCACCTCGCCCGCTTTCGTGCCGCACCGCGCCATGGCCCCGGCGCGAAATGACCCTGCCCGATGGCGGGCGGGACCATAAAGGGGAACGAGCATGGCAGCGGTGAAGGCAACGGGCGCGCGCGGCGCTTCCGCGTGGATCGACTTCCTCGTGCTGGGCGCCAAGGCCTTCGCGAGCGGACTGCTCGCCGCGGTGGTGCTGGGCTGCGCGGCCCTGGTCCTCGCCTCCCACGCGCAGGCCGCGGACACGGTGACGCTCAAGGGCCCGAAGGCGGGCGAGCTGCTGCTGCGCACCGACACGGCCGGCCAGTACGTGGTGGCCCCCACGGTCGAGACCGAGGTCGCGATCCAGGTGACGGGCATGGTCGCGCGCACGAAGGTCACCCAGGCGTTCCAGAACCCCGGGTCCGATTTCGTCGAGGGCCTCTACGTCTTTCCGCTCCCGGAGAAGGCGGCCGTCGACCACCTCGCCCTGCAGGTCGGCGCGCGGGTGATCGAGGGCCAGGTGCGCGAGAAGGAAGAGGCGCGCCGGGCCTACGAGGCGGCGAAGAGCCAGGGCCTCAAGGCGGCGCTCGTCGAGCAGCAGCGCCCCAACCTCTTCACGAATTCCGTCGCGCACATCGGCCCCGGCGAGACCGTGCGCGTGACGATCGAGTACCAGCAGGCCCTCGCCTGGGACAACGGCGTGTACAAGCTGCGCTTCCCGCTCGCGGTCACGCCGCGCTACGTGCCGCAGGCGAATGGGAATGCGATCGACGCGTCCGGCCCGCCGATCCTCTCGCCCGCTTACGCCGACGCGGCCGCGCCCGGTCCGGTGAATCCCGTGGATATCGCCGTGCTCATCGATGCGGGCGTGCCCATCGCCAACGTCACGAGCTCCTATCACGACGCGGCGCTGCAGAAGGCGGCCGACGGGCGCATGGGCGTCACGCTCGCGAAAGACCAGGAAGAGGCCGACCACGACTTCGAGCTCACCTGGACCCTCGCGCCGGGCGGCTCGACCCAGGGCGCGCTCTTCCGCGAGACGATCGGGGATCGCGAGTACGCGCTCGTGATGCTGGTGCCGCCGGAGCCCGGCCTCGCGCAGAAGGCGGCCCGTGCGCAGGTGCCGCGCGAGAGCATCCTCATCGTCGACACGTCGGGATCGATGGCGGGCACATCGCTCGCGCAGGCGAAGGCGGCGCTGGCCCAGGCGCTCGACTCCCTCACCCCGCGCGATCGCTTCAACGTCGTCGAATTCAACTCGATCCTGCGCCCGTTCTCGAACGTGTCGCTGCCCGCGAGCGCGGCCAACCTCGCCGCGGCCCAGGCCTGGGTCGGGCAGCTGCACGCGGGCGGCGGCACGGAGATGGAGCCGGCGCTCTCGTTCGCGCTCGGCGGCGAGGCCCCGGCCGGCTACCTCAAGCAGGTGGTCTTCATGACCGACGGCGGCGTCGCCAACGAGGATGCGCTCTTCTCGCTCATCGCGGCCCGGCTCGGCAACGCGCGGCTCTTCACGGTGGGGATCGGCTCGGCGCCCAACACGCACTTCATGACGAAGGCGGCGGAGTTCGGGCGCGGTACCTTCACGTACATCGGCGACGTGCGCGAGGTGCGGCAGAAGATGTCCGCGCTCTTCGCGAAGATCGAGGCGCCGGTGGTGCAGGACGTCTCCATCACGTGGCCCGACGGCTCGCCGGTCGAGACCTTCCCCGCGCGCATCCCCGACCTCTACCTCGGCGAGCCCATCGTCGTGAGCGCGCAGGCCGCATCCTTCGCCGGCACCGTGGTCGTCTCCGGCCGCCGCGGCAACGAACCCTGGAGCGTGGCGCTCACGCCGGCGGCATCACAAGCCGGCGTGGGCGCCCTCTGGGCCCGGGCGAAGATCGCGAGCCTGATGGACGCCGTCACGCGCGGCGCCGACGTGGCGACGGTGCGCCCCGCCGTCGTGCAGGTGGCCCTGGAGCACCACCTCGTGAGCGCCTATACCAGCCTCGTCGCGGTGGATGTCACGCCCACCGGGCCGTCGTTCACGAAGACGGCGATGGTCCGCTCGAGCCTGCCGCGGGGCGCGGGCGAGATCGCCGGCGCGCTGCCGCAGACCGCCACCGCCGCCGGCATGGAGCTGCTGATGGGCCTTCTCGCCCTCGGCCTCGCGGCGCTCGTCGCGGTGATCGGATGGAGGGCCGCATGAAGGGTCCGCGCAAGGCGTGGCTTGCCGTTGCCGTCGCGCTGGCCCTCGTCGGCAGCGCGCAGGTGGCGGCCGCGGGATGGATCCATGCGAAGGCGTGGCTCGCGCAACGCCTCATCGCCTCCTCGTGGCAGGTGGCGCGAGCGAGCGGCACGGCGCCGCGTCCCTGGCCCGGCGCCGACATCCGCGCCATCGCGCGTCTTACAATGCCCGCGCGCGGCGTGGACCTTTATATCCTGGAAGAAGCGAGCGCTCGCGCCCTCGCGTACGGGCCGGCGCACGTGAGCGGCACCGCGTGGCCCGCGCATCGAGGCAACGCCGTGGTGGTGGCGCATCGCGACACGCACTTCGCATTCCTGCGCAATGTGGCCCCCGGCGACGAGATCGACGTGCAGGCCGCGAACGGTGCTGCAGCGCAGTATCGCGTGCGCGACGTCGCCGTCGTCGACCAGTCCGAGACGCGTGTCCTCGACCCGACGGACACGTCGCAGCTCACGCTCATCACGTGCTGGCCGTTTGATGCGGTGCAACCCGGAACGCCGCTGCGCTATGTCGTCGTCGCACAACGTGTTGCGTGAGACCCCTTCCAGGGTGCAACCTTTACGCTGCGTCGCAGTCGCAGCTACAGCACAACAGCGGAGGCATTCGGAGCGAACCGATGGCCATCTCGCGATCGAACCGGAGGAACGAGCGCTCGGAGCTCTTCGACACGCCCGCGGGATTCGACGAGCCCCTGGAGATGCTGCAGGGATGCCACCGTCGCATCGAGCGGCAGCTCGAGACGCTCACGCGATTGCGCTCCCATGTCGCGGAGCGCGGCGTCGACGCCGAGGCGAGCGCCGCGGCACAAGCCGTGGTCCGCTATTTCGTCCAGGCCGCCGCCCACCACCACGCCGATGAGGAGAAGGACCTCTTCCCCCTCCTCGAGAGCCGCATCACCGACGCCGGCGAGTCCGCGCGATTCCGCGCGTTCCGCGAAAGCCTCGAGCAGGATCACCGCAGCCTCGAAGCGGCGTGGTCGCGCCTGAAGAAGCCGCTGGAAGCGATCGGCGAGGGACTCTCGCGTCCCCTCGCGGAGACGGACGTGCACGCGTTCGTCGCGGCGTACGCGCACCACATCCTCACGGAGGAAACCCACCTCCTCGATTTCTGCAATCGCTGGCTCACCGAGGCGGATCGCGAGACCCTCGGGCGCGCGATGGCCGCGCGGCGCAAGGTCGCACCGCCGCCGCGGATCTAGGCGCGCTCGCGCGGCTCGAAGCGGCGCAGGAAGTCGAGCAGTGCCGCGGCGGCGACGTCCACGTCGTCCGCTGCGATGGTCTCGGCGGGATTGTGGCTCACGCCCCCCGCGCCGCAGCGCACGAAGAGCATGCCGACGTCGGTGACCTGGGCCACGATCATCGCGTCGTGGCCGGCGCCGCTCGCGAGCCGCCGCGGCGTGACGCCGGCGCGCGCGACGCTCGCCGCGAGCGCATCCTGCAGCCATCCCGCGCAGGGCACCGCGCCCACCTCGTGCGTCTTCGTGCGCTCGAGCCGCACGCCACGGCGCGCCGCGATCGACTCGCACGCCGCGAAGACGTCCTGCTCCGCCGCCTGCCGTACCGCATCCTCGCCCGCGCGAATGTCCACGCTCAGCTCGACCTCGCCCGGGATCACGTTCCCCGTGCCGTCCGGGACCCGGAGGATCCCGACGGTGCCCACGAGCGACCCGCCGGCGGCGCATCGCTGTTCCACCGCGAGCACCATCTGCGCCGCGGCCGCGAGCGCGTCGTGGCGCAGCGCCATCGGCACCGTGCCCGCGTGTCCCGCCTCGCCGCGCACGCGCAGCGTGTGGCGCGTGCCGCCCGCGATGGTGGTCACGATGCCGACGGGCAGCCCCTCCTTGAGCAGCACCGGGCCCTGCTCGATGTGGACCTCGACGTAGGCGGCAAGCGACGCGGGATCGATGCGCGCATCGCCCACGCGCGCGGGATCGAGGCCGACCTCGCGCATCGCGTCGGCGAGCGAGAAGCCCTCGGCATCGCGCCGCTCGAGCACCTGCGCATCGAAGCGGCCGATGAGCGCGCGGCTCGCGAGGAAGCTGGTCTGGAAGCGGGCGCCCTCCTCGTCGGAGAACGCGGCGATCTCGATCGCGACCGGCAGCCGCTCGGCCCGCGCGTCGAGCTCGGCCACGCACGCGAGCGGCAGCAGGATCCCGAGAATGCCGTCGTACTTGCCGCCGTTGCGCACGGAATCGAAGTGCGAGCCCATGAGGAGCGTCCTGGTACCCGGGGCCGCCGCCTCGTAGCGCCCGATCACGCTGCCGATCGCATCGAAGCGCACCGACATGCCGGCCGCGCGCATCCATTGGGCGAGCTGCCGCGCGGCACCCTGGTGGGCGGGTGTAAAGAGCGTGCGCGTGTAGTGCTCGGGGCTGTCGCTGTGGCGCGCGAGGGACTGCGCGCGCTCGAGGACGTCGGAACCGATGCGCATGGGCCGGCGGCGGAAGGAGAAGCCGCTACGGTAGCGCAGCCGCGGGCGGAAGAGAAAAAGGAGCCGGCCCCGCGGCCGGCTCCAAGGGATCCGGAACTGGATCGCCCCCCATGGTGGCACGGTCGAGACGGCGCAAGGCCGATTGTCACGGTCTTTTACAAATCGGCCGGCCTCGCGCATGTTGCATCGGTTCAAGACGCCCGCGAATCCCCGTGGCTCCATGGAGCCTTCCAATGCGGAGGCGCCATGGGCCTGGAAAGAATCGGAGCAATGCTGGCGTGCATCGCCGCGATCGGCTTCGCGCGCGCGGACAACGTGTTGAAGCCGCCCGCCCGCGGGCCGATCACGGTGGCCTTCGTGCTCACGGAGTCGGCGAACGTGATCGACTTCGCGGGCGCCTGGGAAGTCTTCCAGGACACCGCGCGCCCCGGCACGGAGGAGCCCGGCTTCCGCCTCTTCACCGTGAGCGAGGGGCGCAAGCCGCTCACGCTCACGGGTGGCCTCAAGGTGCTGCCGGACTACACCTTCGACGACGCGCCCGCGGCCGACGTCGTGGTGGTCGGCGCGCAGGGCGGATCCCCGAAGCTCGACCCGAGGCTGCGCAAGGTGGCCGCCGATGCGCGCACGCAGGTGCTGATGTCCGTCTGCACCGGCGCCTTCAAGCTGGCGGGCGCGGGTCTGCTCGACGGCAAGCGCGCCACGACGCACCACGACTTCCACGACGCGTTCGCGAAGCGCTTCCCGCGGGTGCAGCTCGAGCGCGAGGCGAGATACGTCGAGGCGGGCCCGCACCTCTTCACCGCCGGCGGCCTCACGTCGGGGATCGACCTCGCGCTTCACATCGTCGAGCGCTTCTACGGCCAGGACGCGGCGCGCCTCACCGCCGCGTACATGGAGTACCGGCGAGCGCCCGCCTAGCGTTCAGTCCGCGATTTCCACGCGCGCCGCGCGCGCGAACTGCGACGGCGTGCAGCCGATCGCCTTGCGGAAGACGCGGCAGAAGTGCGCGTGGTCCGCGAAGCCGCAGTCCGCCGCGATGGCGGCGAGGGTCGAAGCGCCGCGGCCGATCGCGCCGCACGCGGCGCGCACGCGCACGCGGTTCAGGTATGCGCCGAGCGTGAGCCCGAAGCGCGCGCGAAACTCGCGCGAGACGTGGACCGGATGCACGCCGACCTGCATCGCGACGTCACGCACCGTGAGCGGCTCGCCGAAGCCGTCGTGCAGCCGCCCGATCGCCTCCACGAGCCAGCGCGGCGTCCCGCGCTCCCGGCGTGCGGGCTCGGCGTGCGCATCCGCGCAGAGCTCCCACACCGCGCTCTCGAGCAGGGCGGGCGAGAGCGTCCCGTCGCACATGGCGTGATGCAGGGCCAGCATCTGCACGGACACCGTGTCGGGCAGCAGCAACGGATCGCGGCGCGGCCGCCAGGCCGCGGCGAAACCCGGATCGATCTCGAGGCACAGGAACGCGGCGCCTTCCGGGCCCACGGCATCGCGATGGGCGCGGAGCGCGGGATGGAAGCCCACCTGCAGCGGGCGGTAATCGATCTCGCCGGTGCCGAATGCCTCGGCATAGCGGCCCGCGAGCAGCATGCAGAAATAGGCCCGCGCGTGCTCGTGCGCGGGAAGGCTGCGTGCCGTGCGATGCACGACCCGCGAGAGGATGGCCTCGCGCGACTCGACGCGACGGCGCACGCCTCCGTAATACGCACCGGCGGCCAGCGCGGTCGTCATGGCGGCCTCCACTCCCCGGGGGATCCGTGCCGAGGCTATCATTGTCCTTCGCGATGCGCGCGTCCGTTTCGTTGCTTCTTTGCGAGACGCGCGCGAATAATCGCCGGGATCCGCGGTCCACGAACAAACATCACGTCTTTTCGAAGGAGACGCCCGTGCCCCAAACGAACCTGCGGCGCCGCCGCCTGATGGCCGGCGCCGCCGGCGCCCTCGCGTTGTCCCGCGTGCCGTTCGGCCTCGCCGCGGAGAAGTATCCCTCCGGCAACATGCGCGTGATCATCCCGACCGGCAAGGGCGGATCGGCCGACCGCCTCGCGCGCACGTTCGACGATTTCTGGGGCCCGCTCCTCGGCACGCACTTCGAGTACCAGTTCATGCAGGGCGCGGCCGGCCAGGTCGGCTACGAGACCTTCGTGCACAAGATGCCGCACGACGGCGAGCACCTGCTCTTCGGCAACATGGGGCCGGAGATGATCATGTATGTCCTGCAGAACCCCGACTACAGGTTCCCCCGGGACTACCAGTACTTCTGCCGCACGGACATCGACGACAGCATCGTCTTCGCCTCGAAGAAGGGGAAGATCCAGACGCTGCAGCAGGCGATCGACGAGGGGAAGAAGCGCACGCTCAACGTCGCCGTGAGCCGCCTGCCGCACCCGGCCTCCATCGGCATGCTCGCGCTCGCCAGGGCGACCGGGGCCAGGTTCAACCTGGTGCCCTACGGCGGCGGCCATCCGACCAGCATCGCGGTGCTGAACGGCGAGTGCGACATCGGGGCCCTGCCGATCGCCGGCGTGATCGTGCAGGACACGACGCTCAAGGTGCTCGGCATCTTCAACGACGAGCACAAGATGGCGAAGCACACCGACGCGCCGTCCGTGAACCAGGTCGCGGGCACGAAGATCCCCGCCCTGCCGTCCTCGCGCTCGTGGGCCGTGCACACCGACTTCATCGAGAAGTCGCCGGGCAATTTCGCGAAGCTCGAGAAGACCTCGCGCCAGGTATTCGACGATCCGAAGTACCTGCAGGAGTACGCCAGGACCGGCGCCCCCGTGGAGACCAGCGCCTACGGCGACCGCAAGACCTGCACCGAGTACGTGAACCACATGATCGAGCTCACCCACGAATACCGCACGCTCCTCAGCGCGAAGAAGAAGGGCGGCTCGTGAGCGACAAGCCGAAGGCGTACGGCGCGGACGCCTTCATCCCGCTCGCCGCCCTCGGCTTCACGATCTACTTCCTCGTATCGATCTCCGGCCTCGAATGGGAGGCCAAGGCGAACAGCGTCTTCATCGGCGTGGCGCTGATCGCGCTCATCGCGGTGCAACTCGCGCGCACCGTCGTGGGCCTCGCCCGCGGCCGCGGCACCTGGAGCTTCGCGCCGCTGCTGGCACCCCGCGAGGCGCTCGCCAAGCGCCTCGGCATGTTGGCGATCACGATCGCGTTCGTGGCGACGGTGCCCTGGCTGGGCCTGGGCCTCGGGCTCTTCGTGGCCCTCGCCGCCGCGCTCGCGGTGATGGGCGTGCGCGGACGCGGGCACATCGTCCTCGTCTCCTTCATCACCGCGGCGATCTGCACGTTCCTCTTCAACGCGATCCTCGACACCGGGCTGCCCAAGGGACCGGTGGAGACGCTCATCGAGCGCCTCGTCCGCTAGGCGCCGATGACCTGGGACCTCCTCGGGCAGCTCTTCAGCTCCCAGCTCTCCCTTTGGTGGATCATCTGGCCCGGCATCCTGCTCGGCATCGTGGTGGGCTTCCTGCCCGGCTTCAACGCCGAGAACACGCTCATCATGCTGCTGCCGCTCACGCTCGCGATGCCGGTCGAGCATGCGTTCGCGTTCATGACCTCGCTCTATTGCGCGACCCACCTGGGCGGCGGCATCCCGGCCATTCTCGTGCGCATCCCGGGCACGCCGGGCGCCGCCGCGACGACGCTGGACGGCTATCCGCTGACCCAGCAGGGACGCGGCCAGTTCGCGCTGGTGCTTTCGTTCGTGGCCTCCGTGTTCTCGGGGCTCATCGCCTGCATCGCCACCGTGGCGCTGCTGCCCTGGCTCTCGGCCATGGGCCTGTACCTGCGCTCGGTCGAGATGGTGATCGTGATGCTCTTCGGGCTCACGCTGATCGCGGTCATCGCCGCGAAGGACGTGCTGAAGGGCCTCATCGCCGGGCTCTTCGGCCTCATGATCGGGATGATCGGCACCGATCACATCTACAACACGCCGCGCGGCACCTTCGGCTTCCTCGAGCTCTACGACGGCGTGCCGCTGGTCCCCGCGCTGATCGGCCTCTTCGCGGTGTCCGAGGCGCTCATGATGGCCGAGCGCAGGCTCATCGTCGGCGCCGGCTCGCGCGAGGCCGGCGCGCGCGCCGACTGGGGGCAGACCGTCGAGGCGCTGCGCTACGCGGCGAAGCGCTGGTGGCAGATCGCCTGGACCGGGCTCGTGGGCCTCGTGATCGGCATCGTGCCCGGAGCGGGTGCCTCGATCGCCTCGTTCGTGGCCTACCAGCAATCGCGGATGTGGTCGAAGCATCCCGAGCGCTACGGCAGCGGCGAGCCCGACGGGGTGATCGCTGCCGAGGGCGGCAACAACGGCGTGTGCTCGGGAACCCTGGTGCCGATGATGGCCCTCGGCGTGCCGGGCGGGAGCACCGCCGCGGTGATGATGATCGTGCTGCAGTACCACGGCATGGTGATGGGACCGCAGCTCTTCACCGACAACCCGCAGCTCGCGTACGGTGTCTTCGTCGGCATGCTGCTCTCCTACGCGTTCATGATCCTCACGATCGTCCCCCTCGCGCGCTACATGTCGCGCATCGTGCTGATCGAGACCACGTACCTCGTGCCGATCATCATCATGGTGACGGTCGTGGCCGCCTACTCCGAGCGCCAGTACGTGTTCGACATGGGCATCGCGATCGTCTTCGGCATCATCGGCTACATCGCCAACAAGACCGAATACCACGTGGCCGCGATCCTGATCGGCGTCATCCTCGGGCCCATCTTCGAGAAATACCTGGTGCGCGCGCTGCGCCTCTCCGAAGGCGATCCGCGCATCCTCTTCTCGTCCACCATCGGCAACGTGCTGTGGACGCTCCTCGTGCTCTCGCTGCTCTTCCCGGCGTTGCGCCGGTGGCGGCAAGGAAGGAAGGCTTCGCCATGAACGACCGCGCCCGCGATCCGCACGTCCTCGCCCGCAACGTGACCCGCCTCTCCCGGCTGGAGATTCCCGGCGGCGGCCAGGTCGTCGTGCAGGGAAACTTCGCCTTCGTCGGCCACATGAAGCCGCCGCACGGCACGACGATCGTCGACGTGTCCGACCCGCGCCGTCCGCGCGTGGTCGCGACGATCCCGCTCACGGACACGCGCTCGCACACGCACAAGGTGCGCGTGGCGGGCGACATCATGGTGACGAACGTCGAGATGAACAACCGGCACCTGCTGCGGCGCGGCGCCGCGCGGCTCGCCGACGCCGGCGCGCGGCTCGCGCAGTCGCTCGGGCGCGAGGCGACGGACGCGGAGCTGGCAGCCGACCTGAAGGTCAAGCCGGGTGACGTGGGGCTCATCCGCCAGTTCCAGCACGACGGCTACCACGACGGCGGCTTCAAGGTCTGGGACATCGCGGACCGGTCGAAGCCGCGCCTGCTGCACCACGAGAAGACCTTCGGGTTCGGCGTGCACCGCTTCGACATGGATTCGCGCTACGCGTACATCTCGACCGAGATGGACGGCTATGTCGGCAACATCCTGGTGATCTACGACCTCGCGCGGCCGGAGAAGCCCGAGGAGATCGCGCGCTGGTGGATGCCGGGCCAGCACATCGCCGGCGGCGAGAAGCCCACGTGGAGCGGCTACAGGAACCGCCTGCACCACGCGCTGCGCGTGGGCGACACGCTCTGGGCCGCCTGCTGGCACGCGGGGCTGCGCGTGATCGACGCATCCGACATCCGCCATCCGCGCACCATCGGCGCCTACGATTACCACCCGCCGTTCCCGGAGCCCACGCACACGGTGCTGCGCGTGCCGTTCAAGGTGGCGGGCCGCGACGTCGCGGTCGTCTTCGACGAGGAGCACGACCACGTGCCGGGGCGCCTGCATGCGGGCATGTGGGTGTTCGACGTGACGGACGTGGCGAACATCCGGCCGCTTTCGATGTTCCACCTGAGCGAGCTCGACTCGCCGTGGTCGCGTATCGGCCGCTTCGGCGCGCACCAGCCGGCCGAGCACGTGTCCGACACGTTGGTCTATGCGAGCTGGTTCAGCGGCGGGCTGCGCATCATCGATATCGCGGATCCCGCGTTGCCGGTCGAGGTCGGCCATTTCATCCCGGAGCCGACCGGCGGCCAGTCGAGCCCGCAGTCGAACGACGTCGAGGTGGACGCGCGCGGCCTCGTCTACCTGCTCGACCGCAACCAGGGCCTCGACATCCTCGAGCTCAGCCGAACATCCGGATGAGGCCCTCGCCGCGATCCCACTCGCCGTAGCCGGAAGCCGGGTTCAGGTGGCCCACGGCGCCGACGATCACGAGTCCGCTGCCCCACGACCGGGCCATCTCCTCCACGCGCTCCAGGCGCGCGAGGGGATCGTTGGTGCTCGCCGCGACCACGCTCGGGAATGGCAGCCGCCGCAGCGGCACGGGCAGCCAGCCGTTCGCGCGCAGGGACTCGCCGGAGGGATATCCCTCGGGCATCGGCGCCTCGAGGTCCGGCGGCGTGGCGAGGAGCGCGCCCCGGATGGGACGCGCATGGCGCTGGGCCCAGTGCACCACCATCATCACTCCGGCGCTGTGCGCCGCGAGCACCACGGGGCCTTCGATCGCCGCGATCGCGCGATCGAGGTCCTCGACCCACGCGGCGCACGACAGGCGGTCCGCCTGCCGGCGCGGCACGCATGCGGCCTTCGGCAGTCGCACCTGGAGCAGGGCTTGCCAGTGATCGGGCACATCGTCGCGCAGTCCGGGAACGAAGAGAATGGTGGAGGAACGGTCCTCGCTCATGCCGGCACGGGTTCCCGCAGCAGCGACGCGCGGATCGCCTTCTTGTCGAGCTTGCCGACGCTCGTCTTCGGGATCGCGTCCACGAACTCGACGCGGTCGGGCACCGCATAGCGCGAGATCATGCCGAGGTCCGCCACGTCGCTGACATGGCGGCGCACCGCGTCCTCGTCCGGAGCCTGCGCGCCCGGGCGCGCGACGACGAGGGCGACCGGGCGCTCGCCCCACTTCTCGTCGGGCAGTCCCACGACGGCGACTTCCGCCACTCCGGGCAGGCGCAGGATGATGTCCTCGAGGTCGAGCGACGAGACCCACTCGCCGCCCGTCTTGATCACGTCCTTCAGGCGGTCGACGATCTTGAGGTAGCCGTGCTCGTCGATCACGCCGACGTCGCCGGTGTGCAGCCAGCCGCCCTGCCACAGGTCCTCGGAGCGCTCGAGCTCGCCGAGATAGCCCTGCGTGAGCCACGGCGCGCGCACCACGATCTCGCCTTGCGCCACGCCGTCGTGCGGCAGCGGCCGCATCCCGGGATCGACGATGCGCAGCTCGACGCCGGGGATCGGCCGGCCCGCGCGGCAACGGTACGGCATGCTGCGCGTCTCGTGCCAGGCGTCCATGCCGCCGCGCAGGTGCGCGATCGTGAGCACCGGGCCGGTCTCCGACATGCCGTAGCCCGCGACGATGTCCGCGCCCTTCGCGCGTGCGGCGCGGGCGAGCCCGAGCGGCAGCGCGGAGCCACCGATCACGACCTTCCAGGCGTGCAGGTCGACTCCCTCGAGGGCCGGGCTCGCGAGGATCATCTGCAGGATCGTCGGCACGCAATGGGAGAACGTCACCTTCTCGCGGTCGATGAGGGCGAGCAGCGTCTCGGGCACGTAGCGGCCGGGATACACCTGTTTCGCGCCGATGAGCGTGGCGAGGTACGGGAAGCCCCAGGCGTGGACGTGGAACATCGGCGTGATCGGCATGTACACGTCGTCCGCCGTGAAGCGGGCATGGAACGCGGCCCCGAACTGCGCCGCGATCGCATAGGTGTGCAGCACGAGCTGGCGATGGCTGAAGTAGACGCCCTTCGGCAGCCCGGTGGTGCCGGTCGTGTAGAAGGTTGTGGCGCGCGTGTCCTCGGGAAGCTCCGGGAAGGCGTAGCACGGCGAGGCGGCCGCCAGCAGCGCCTCGTATTCGCCTTCGAGGGGAATGTCGTGCGGCGGGATGGACGGCGCATCGCACGCGACCACGAACTTCACCCCGGGGCGCACCTGCGCGTGGATGGCCCGCAGGAGCGGCAGGAAATCCGCGTTCACCACGATCACGTCGTCCTTCGCATGGTTGATCGTGTAGAGGACCTGCTCCGGCGGCATGCGCACGTTCACCGTGTGCAGGACCGCACCCATCATGGGCACCGCGAAGAAGCATTCGAGGTAGCGCGCGCTGTCCCAATCCATGACCGCCACGGTCGACCCGGGCACGACGCCGAGCGCGGCGAGCATCGAGGCCAGGCGATGGACCCGTTCCTCGAGCTGCAGATAAGTGTGGCGCCGCGTGCCGTGGACGATCTGCTGGCGCGGGGCGTCGGCCACGCCGTGGGAGAGGATCGAGCCGATGGTGAGCGACGGTTCGCACGCCGAGGGCGTGCGCGGGATGCCGAGGACGTTCATGGGGCCTTGCCTGGTGACTTGAGCGGGCGCGCACGGCGGCGACGCGGTGCGCGCACGGGATCGAGGAGGAAATGGGACAGCGCCGGGATGAGCACGAGGGCGCCGAGCATGTTCCACAGGAACATGAACGTGAGGAGCACGCCCATGTCCGCCTGGAACTTGATGGGAGACCAGGCCCACGTGATGACTCCCGCGGCGAGCGTCACGCCGACGAGGGCCACGACGCGGCCGGTGAACTGCACCGACTTGCGGAAGGCCTCCGCGAGCGGCACGCCCTGGCGCTGCTGTGCCAGCTGCACCGAGAGGAGGTAGAGCGCGTAGTCGACGCCGATGCCGGCACCGAGGGCGATCACGGGAAGGGTCGCGACCTTCACGCCGATGCCGAGCGCCACCATGAGGGCCTCGCACAGCACCGAGGTGAGCACGAGGGGCAGCACCGCGACCACCACCGCGCGCCAGCTGCGGAAGGTGACGAGGCACAGGAGCGTCACCGCCGCGTAGACGTAGAGCAGGATGCGGCGATTGGCGTCGCGCACCGCGATGTTGGTCGCGGCCTCGATGCCGGCGCTTCCCGCCGCGAGCAGGAACGTGCGCCCGTCGCCGTCATGGCGGCGCGCGAAGGCATCGGCCGTCGCCGTCACGCGGTCGAGCGTCTCCGCGCGATGATCCGCGAGGTACGCGATGACCGGCATCACCGAGCATTCGGTATTGAAGAGGTCCGGGTTGTTGACCGAGGCCTGCTGCGCGCCGTAGTTGAGCACGTCCTGGTTGCGGTTGAGGGTCATCCATTTCGGGTTGCCCTCGAAGGAGCCCGCGGTGATCTGGCGCACGGCATCGGGCAGCGACACCGTCGCCTGCACGCCGGGCACCTGGCGCAGGTTCCAGGCGAGGCGGTCGGCCTCGACCAGGGTCTCGTAGCGCAGGCAGCCTTCCTTGCCGGTCTTCACGATCACGGCGAACTGGTCGGACGAGAGCGCGTAGTGGCCGGTGATGTAGGCGTTGTCGCGGTTGTAGACGGAGTCCGCGCGAAGCTCCGGGGCGCCCGCGTCGAGGTCGCCGATCTTGAGGTGCGTGCCGACGGCGAACCCGCCGACCGCGAGGATCGCGGCCACGACGATGGCGCCCGCGGCCCAGCGGCGCGTGGTGAAGCGATCGAGCGTGCGCCACACGCGTCCGAGGCCGCGGCCTCGCGTCTCGTCGTTCTCGTCGCGCAGGCTGCGCCGGGCGGCGCTCTCGCCCACGCCGGTGTACGACAGCAGCACCGGCAGCAGCAGCAGGTTCGTGAACACCAGCACCGCGACGCCGAGGCTCGCCGTGAGCGCGAGCTCGCGGATCACCGGGATGTCGATCAGCATGAGCACGCCGAAACCCACCGCGTCGGCGAGGAGCGCCGTGAGCCCCGCGAGAAAGAGGCGCCGGAACGTATAGCGCGCCGCCACCACGCGATGGGTGCCGCGGCCGATGTCCTGCATGATGCCGTTCATCTTCTGCGCGCCGTGCGAGACGCCGATCGCGAAGACGAGGAAGGGGACGAGGATCGAATAGGGGTCCAGCTCGAAGCCCAGCAGGGCGACGAGGCCCAGTTGCCAGATCACCGCCACGAGGGAACAGGCGATGACCAGCACCGCGCAGCGCACGCAGCGCGTGAAGGCGAAGAGGATGAGTGCCGCGATCGCCGCGGCGATGCCGAAGAACGCCAGCACCTTCGTGAGCCCCTCGACCAGCTCGCCCACGAGCTTGGCGAAGCCGATCACGTGCACGCGGATGTGCGGGCCGCCGGCCGCGCCCGCGCTGTCGGGACCCACGTAGGGCTGGCGCGCTTTCTCCAGCACCTTCGCGAGCGCCGGGTAGTCGAGCCGCTTGCCGCTGCCGGCCTCGCGATCGAGCAGCGGCACGAACACCATGCTCGACTTGAAGTCGGCGGCGACGAGGCTGCCCACGATGCCCGAGCGCGCGATGTTCTGGCGCAGCTGCTCCACGCCCGCGGGCGAGCCGTCGTACCCGTCCGGCATCACCGAGCCGCCGCGGAATCCCTCCTCGGTCACCTCGGTCCAGCGCACCGCCGGGGTCCAGAGCGACTTCACCCACGCGCGATCGGCGCCGGGCATGAGCACGAGCTCGTCGCTCACCGCGCGCAGCGCCTGCAGGTAGCGCGGGTCGAAGATGTCGCCGTCCTCGTTCTCGACCACGACGCGCACCGAGTTGCCGAGCCCGCGCAGGTCCTTCTGGTTCTCGAGGTAGTTGCGGATGTACGGGTGGCCCTGCGGCATCATCTTCTCGAAGCTCGCGTTGAGCACGAGCCGCGTGACACCGAGGTACGCGAAGAGCGCCGTCAGGATCGCGCACGCGACGACCATCGCCAGGCGATGGTTGAAGACCAGGCGCTCGAGCCAGCTGCCGGAGCGCACGTCGAAGTCGGCCAGTGTGCGGATCGAGGGCGCCGTTTCCGCCACCGGAAGGCTGGGCATCGGCATGTGCGGCGTCATGGCGCGACGAATCCGCTCAGGGCCACGCCGCGCGGTCCCACGCTCGCAAGGCGCCCGGGGGCGACCTCGACCAGCGCGCTCACGGGCACGGTGCGATCGAGCGCCACGGGGAAGAACGATTCGGCGCCATCGCGGCTCGCCGCGACGCGGCCCGCGGCGTCGGCCAGCAGCAGCGCGCCGCGCGCGGTGCGCGTGGCGGCCACGATCGACGCCGGCAGCCCGGCATCCACCTTGCTCCAGGTCGCGCCGCCATCGGCGCTGCGGTACGCGTTGCCGCGCAGGCCGAAGACCACGAGCGCGGAGCCGGCCTCGGCGAGCCCGAAGAAGCTGCCTTTGTAGGGCACGGGCAGCGCGCGGAAGCGGGCCCCGGGCACGTCGAGCTTCGCCACGAGACCGGCCTCGCCCACGATGTACAGCGCGCCGCCCGCGGGACGAATCGCATACAGGTTGTAGAGCTTCGGGTTGTCGATGCGATCGAACCAGGGCTCCCACGTGCGGCCGCCGTCGGCCGTGCGAAACAGCAGGTTGTACGCGCCCACGGCGAAGCCGTTGTCGCGATCGGCGAACCACACGTCGAGGAAGGGCTTGTCCGCGCCTTGCTCGCGGAACCGCCGCGCCTCGGTGAGCCATGCTCGCGCCGATTCCGAATGCGGCTGCTCGACAGCGCGCCGCTCCATGGCCGCCACGAGGACTTCGTTCGCGAGGCGGCCCGTGAGCTGGACCTCCCAATGCTCGCCGCCATCGGCGCTGTGGAGGATCACGCCGTCGTGGCCGGCGGCCCAGCCGTGGAGGCGGTCGACGAAGAACACGGCGGTCAAGTCCGAGCTCACCGGACACGGCGACTGGCGCCACGTGGCCCCCGCGTCGTCGGACACGACGATGTGGCCGCGCTGGCCCACGGCGACGAGGCGGTCGCCGGCGCGCGCCACCGCCTGCAGCAGCGATTTCGCGGCGAGGGGCGAGGTCATGGCCGGCAGGTCGAGCACGTCGACGAAGCCGGCCGCGCGCGCGGGCCCCGCGAGCACGAGGGCGATCGATGCGAGCGATGCGCCGAGGGCGCGGCAGCGGATGTCCACGTCACGACGCCTAGCGCAGGCCCGCGCCGGCGAGCGCCTCGGGCGACCAGGCGCTGTCGCGGGGCAGCTCGGTCATGTACTTCAGGCCCTGGTGCGGACCGAAGAGGCCGCTGATGTTGTACGCACCGGAGTTGAAGTCGTAGATGCCGAACGTGTCGCCGAACGGCGCGTGCACGTCGTAGCTGTACGAGGGGAACGCGAAGCTCGAGCGATAGAGCTGGCCGCGGCCGTCGTACTGGTCCGACGCGACGGCGGTCCAGCTGTCCTCGTCGAGGTAGAACACGCGCTTCGAATAGATGTGGCGCTTACCCGGCTTCAACGTCGCCTCCACGACCCACACGCGATGCAGCTCCCAGCGCACGAGGTCGGGGTTCAGGTGGTTCGGCTTCGTGATGTCCGCCGGCTCCTTGTGGTACGTGAGGCGATAGCTGTCGTAGGGGACGTACATCTCCTTCTTGCCCAGGAGCTTCCAGTCGTAGCGATCGATCGCGCCGTTGAAGACCGAGACGTCGTCGTACGTGGCCGAGCCGGCGGCGCCGGGGTTCGGCGTGTCGTAGGCCAGGTCGGGCGCGAGCTTCACGCGGCGCTGCCCGGGCAGGTATTGCCACGCGCGGCGCGGCTGCTTGAGCGGGTTCACCGCATCGACGATGAGGAGCGCCTCGCCGTTGCGGCGGGCGGGTCCGACGTAGAGCAGCTTGTTGTACCAGAAGGGCTCCGACGCGGTGATCGCCGTGGTGCGCTTCGGGTCGTAGATCGGCCACGCCCAGTACGCGTTGGCCGAGACGGCGAGCGCGGGCGTGCCGGCGGACGTCACGTTCCAGTTGTCGTAGCGCGAGCCGTCGTAGCCCAGGCCGCTGTAGCGCAGCAGGTGGTTCCAGATCGCCTCGGCGCCCGTCTTCGGCATCGGGAACGGAAAGCCCGCCATCACGTTGTCGATCGCGTTGCCGTCCTCGATCGTCTTCGCATTCGTGGCGTTCTTCAGCGTGTGGTCGAGCACGCGCTGCGGATAGGCGACGGGGCGGTGCGTCGGATACACGTCCACGCGCATCGTCGGGAAGCGCTTGAGCAGCTCCTTCGTGCCTTCGGTGAGCTTTTCCGCCTGGGCCGCGGCGTTGGCACTCGTGATCGTGAGGCGCGGCTTGTCGGCCGCGAAGGGATCGGGACGATACGTGTCGCCCGCCTTGAATCCGGCGGGAGCGCTCTCGAGGCCGCCGGTATAGGCGGGGATCGTTCCGTCCTTGTTGCCGGCCTTCTCGGCGCCGACGGCGGTGAGCGTGGTGCCGAGTTGCCGGGCCTCGTCGGCCGTGACGGCCGCGCAGGCGGTGCCGGCGAAGAAGGCCGCGACGGTCGCGGCGAGGAGGGTCCTGGGAGTCATGGTGATTCTCCGGTCAGAATGTCGTCTTGAAGGTGAGGGAGACCCAGCCGCGATCGGAGAGCGAAGCGCTCGCACCGTTGGCGACGAGCAGCGCGCCGGCGGGGTTGGTCGAGTATTGGCCGTAGTAGCCGTTGTATTTCAGGTCCACGCGATAGCGCTGCAGGATGTCCGCGCCGATGCCCGCGCTCCAGTTGCCGGTGTTCTTGTTGCCGCCGAACGCGATCGCCGCGTTGCCGTAGAGGCCCTGGCTCCACGTGACGGGCGCCAGCAGGTCCACGCCGGGCAGCACCTGGAACCACGTGGGCGTGAAGTTGATCGCGAGCCCCGCGTAGTTCTTCGTCACCTTGTCGATCGCCGTGTAGCTGTCGCGGCCCTTGAACACGGCCGCGTTCTGCGTGACCTTCGCCCACTGCATCCAGGTGACCTCGGCCACGACGGTCGCCGTGTCGAAGAGCGGCGTCTTCGGGATCACGTTGAAGACGTTCACGAGGCCGTGATACGTGGTGCCGAGCGCGCCCGGCGTGCCGTGGGTCGGCAGGTTGTTGGTGGCGACCGATCCGGGCACCAGCGGCACCAGCGCCGCGGGAAGCACCGCCACCGCGTCGCTCTGCAGCGGCATGTTGCGCCGCTCCGAGAGCTCGGCACCGATGCTCATGCCGGCGATGCTCTTGGAGAGCGTGATGCCGTAGATCCGGATGTCGTCGCCGTACGCCGTGTTGTAGGTCCCGAGCTTGCCGTACTTCTGCAGGTCCGCGACCGAGGTCACGTTCTTGTTCGCGAGGCAGAGGTTGCCGGGGAGCGGCGTCCCGCCGATGGCGCCGCAGGTCGCCGCGGGCACGCCGGGGACCACGCCCTGGGTCGCCATGAGCTGCGGCACGTTGTCCGACGTCTTGCGCGCATAGAAGCCGAGCGTGCCGTCGAGCCACGCGGGGCTCCAGCGCGAGGAGAGGCCGAATTCGCCGAGGCTCGCCGACGTGCTCTTCGGCTCGATGTCCGTGCCACGCCAGAGGCGCAGCAATGCGGGCGAGCCGGGGACCGAAGCCGCGAAGGGGTTGGGTCCCGTGATGAACGACTGCCCGCCGAGGTTGATCGCGTCCTGGATGGTGAGGTAGCTGCCGGACTCCGGAATGCGCACGGGCTGCCACTGGTAGAACCACTGGCCGGCGACCGACAGGTCGTTCAACGGCTGGGCCTGCACGGTCACGCCGCCGCGCGGACGGAAGAGCTCCTTCGCCTCGCTGCCGGGCGTCGCGAATCCCTTCCAGATGTCGAGCGGGTTCTGGCCGTAGTTCACGCCGTGGATGGCGCCGCCCAGCAGGAAGCTGTCGCCCCAGTACACCGTGTGCTGGCCCGCCTTCACGTTCACCGGGATGCCGGCGATGTCGAAATTGCCGAAGACGAACGCATCGAGGATCTCGCCGGAGGCGCCCTTCGCATAGCGCTTGGTGTAGGGGCTCAGCTCGCCGGCGACGGGAAGGCCGTTCACCAGCGTGTTCGCCGTCGCGGTATTGGTGTTGTCGAGGTTGCGATAGGCATCGTCGTACCATCCGGCACCGCTCACGCGGAAGCCGAGCTGGCGGCGGAACACCACGTCGAGCTCCGAGAGGATATCGAGGCGGTTGGTGACGAGGGAGCCCTTGGAGAAGTTGCGGTCGCCGTCATCGAGGTTCGGGTTGGCGAGGATCGCCGGGTCCTGGTTCTGCACCCGCTTGCCGACGTTGTAGCGAACCGTGTTGTCCCAGCGCACGCCGAGGTCGGAGTTGCCCGTGTCGATCTCGAAGGCGTGCGCGCCGGCCGAGGCCAGCACGGAGCTCACCGCGATCACCGTCAGGCGCGCGCGCCACGCGTGCGTGCCGGCAGCTCTCAATCGTTGTTGCATTTCGCTTCTCTCCCTGTGGGTCGAACGTGGGTTCAGTGCTGCCACGCGGGGCCGGCCGTCCGGCCTCGCGGTGATGCTTGCGCAAACGGGTTCAGCCGGCCTGGCTCACGCTCGCCGCGCCCTGCGGCACCAGGTTCAGGATCCGCGCGAAGAGCCGGCGGAATTCGTCGTCGTTCTCCATGCAGAAGCGCGGGTCGGCGTTGCCTTCGAAGGCGGCGGCGATCTGCGCCCAGTCCTCCGCGGTCAGGTGCGCGCGCGCCGCGGGGAAGATCACGCGGCTCTCGAGGCTCATGTGCGGCCATTGCAGGCGCGTGAAGCGCTCCACGGCGCTCGCGAAATGCGCGAGGCCGTACGCCGGGTCGTTCTCGAAGCGGCGCAGGGCCGCTTCCATCTGGACGAGAGCCTCGGCGTTCGCGGCATGCTGCCGCTCGAGCTCGTCCAGCGTGGCATTGAAGGCCGGGGTGCGGCTGCGCAGCCGGGCGAAGAGGTATGCCTCCTCCTTGGGATGGTGCAGCCGCTCCGGGAACTCGCGGATGTAGTGGAGGACCGCCCGCAACAGCTCGAATCTGGGGTGGTCACCGCGACGCATGCGCGCCACGAGGTGCTCGAGCGCCTGCAGCACCGCCGAAAGCGAGCGGTGCTCGTCGCAGATGATCGCGAGCGCGGCGCCCGAATGGGACTCGGCCGCGTTGCTCTCGACCGAGGAGACGAGCACCGGCAGGGTCGTGTTCTGCAGCACGCGCTGGGTCTGCGATCCCACGACGAGCCCGCGCAGGCCGCGCGGCCCGTGGGAAGCCATGAAGATGAGGTCGCAGCCGTTGGCCGCGGCCACGTCGAGGATGGCCTCGGGGATGCGGTCGCTGGTCACGGTGACCGACGCGCTCTCGACGCCGGCCTGGCGCGCCGCGACCTCGGCCTTCGCGAGGATGCCGCGCGCGATCCCGGCCACGCCGTCGTTGAACGCGGCGGGCGCGATCACGCGCTCCAGCGCGCCCAGGCTCGTCGCGCCATAGTCGGCCTGGGCATGGAAGAACGTGATGCGCGCGGTGAGCGCCTTCGCGAGCTCGACGGCGCGCGTCACGGTCTCAACCGCGAGCGCGGAGTCGTCGAGCGGGACGAGGAGGTGTCGGTACATGGGATCTCCGCTCAGAAGGGGCGGTCGCCGACGATGCCGGCGCGCTCCATGCGGCGCTCGCACGGCGGGTAGTCCATCACCGCGTAGTGCTGCGTCGAGCGGTTGTCCCAGAAGGCCACGCTGTTCTTCTTCCAGCGGAAGCGCACCTGGTACTCGGGGATGTACGCCTGGCTCACCAGGTGCTCGAGCAGCCGGCCGGCGCCGGGGTTCGCGTCCTGCCCGTAGCGCACGTTGGCGGGCGTGTGGAAATTGGTGAAGTGCGTCGTGAAGGCGTTCACGAAGAGCACCTTCTCGCCGGTCTCGGGGTGCGTGCGCACGACGGGATGCTCGGGATCGGGGAACTGCGCCTTCAGCGCGAGCCGCTTCTCGATCGGCATCGCGGCGCCGAAGCTGGCCTCGATGCTGTGACGCGCCCGGAGGGTCGCGATCTGCGCCTTCACGGGAGCCGGCAGCTTTTCGTAGGCGAGCACCATGTTGGCCCACATCGTGTCGCCGCCCACGCTGGGGCATGCCACGCAGCGCAGCACGCAACCGAGCGGCGGCGCATCGCGCCACGTCGCATCGGTGTGCCAGGCATTCTCGTAGCGGTCGTTCGGCTTGTCGGCGGTCTTGTAGATGCGCACGAGGCCCGGATTGTCGGGATCGCTTCCCGCGACCGGGTGATCCTCCAGCTCGCCGAAGCGGCGCGCGAAGCGCACGTGCTCGCTCCCGCTGATGTCCTGGTCGCGAAAGAAGAGCACGCGGTGGCGCAGCCACAGCGCACGAATCTCGGCGAGCAGCGCGTCGTCGACGGCCGCATCCGCGAGGCTCACGTTGGAGATCTCCGCGCCGATGGCGCAGGTGAGCGGCTCGACCCGGATGGAATCGCGCACCGCGCCGGGCCGCACGATGGCGGGCGCGAAGGGCTCGCTGCTGCTGGTCGGACTCATCATTTCATCTCCTCCTGACAGCGTCAGACCACGAGGATCGAGGACCCGGTCGTCTTGCGCGACTCGAGGTCCCGGTGGGCCTGCGCGGCATCCTTGAGCGCGTAGCGCTGGTTGATCTCGATGCGGATGCGGTTCACGGCGACGTGGTTGAAGAGCTCCTCGGCCAGCGCCGCCTTCTCGGCCGGATCGGCGATGTAGTCGGCGAGCGCCGGGCGCGTCACGAAGAGCGAGCCCTTGAGCGCCAGCTGCATGGCCTCGATCGGCGGCACCGGTCCCGACGCGGTGCCCACGAGCACCACGAGGCCGCGCCGGCGGCACGAATCCAGCGACGCGGCGAAGGTGTCCTTGCCGACGCTGTCGTACACGACCGCGACGCCCTTGCCGTCCGTGAGCTCGCGCACGCGGCTCGCCACGTCCTCGCTCCGATAGAGGATCACCTCGTCGCAGCCATGCGCCCGCGCGACCTTGGCCTTGGCGGGGGTGGACACCGTGCCGATGACGCGAAGCCCGAGGAGCTTCGCCCACTGCGCCACGATGAGCCCCACGCCGCCCGCGGCCGCGTGCAGCAGCACGGTGTCGCCCGCCTCGAGCGGCCAGACGCGGCGCATGAGATAGGCCGCGGTGAGGCCGCGCATCGTCATGGCGGCGGCGGTCTCGCACGAGATCGCCTCGGGCAGCTTGACCAGGGGTGCCGCGGGAATCAGGCGCTCGGAGCTGTAGGCGCCGAGCGTGTTGACGAAGCCGGTGTACGTCACGCGATCGCCGGGGACCACGTTGGTGACGTCCTTGCCCACGGCCTGCACGACGCCGGCGGCCTCGACGCCCATGCCGTTCGGCATCGGCACCGGATAGAGGCCGCTGCGGAAGTACGTATCCGCGAAATTGAGGCCGACGGCGACCTGCTTGAGGCGCACCTGGCCGGGACCGGGGTCACCGACCTCGACCTCTTCCCAGCGCAGGACCTCGGGTCCGCCGGGCTGGTGGAAACGGATGGCATGGGCCATGGGGATTCCTCGTCGCCTTCGCGCGGTCAGGCGGCGTGGCGCAGCAGCTTGCGCGCGCCGGTGGGGCGGTTGGGGGCGAAGCCGTTGGCGGCGAGCGCCTCGTCGGCATCGCGATAGAACTCGCCGATGCGATAGATCGACTTCGCTTCGCGGCCGCTGGCGATCTCGCGGCCGACCTCGCGCGAGATGCGCACGAGCTGCTCGACCTGCTCGACCGAGCTCATCTTCGACTGGCGGTCCTGCGTCCAGAGGTTGTCCTCGATGCCGCAACGCACGTGCAGGCCCATGGCGATCGCCATCATGTTGACGGGCAGCACGTTGAGCATCGACGTCTCCAGGGTGAGCACGGCGCCATCCGGCACCGCGCGCACGAAGTTCGCGAGGTTGTAGATGTTGGGCGCGTCGAAGCCGCCGCCGATGGCGACCCAGGTGAGGATGAGCGGCACGTTGCAGGTGCCGCGGCGCATCATCCGCTCGACCGTCTCGAGCTGGGTGATGTTGGCGAGCTGGAAGTGCGTCTGGATGCCGTTCGCCGACAGGCGGCGGATGTGCTCCTCGACCCACTCCGGTCCCGCGGGAATCGTCATCTCGCGATACGCGCGATACAGCGCGGGCTCGGCCAAGGACGTGCCGCGCAGGTCCGCCTCGCACATCTGCTCGACCACGTTCATCTGGTTGCTGTTGATGGCGATCGTGACCTGGTCCGGCGCGGGCTGGAGCTCGGCCAGCATGTGGCGCGTGTCATCCGACAGCCACTTCGCCACGTCGCCGTCGCCCTCGGGCGCGAAGGAGATGGAGCCGCCCACCTGCAGGATCATGTCGGGCACGGCCGCGCGCAGTCCGGCGAGCAGCTCGTTGAATTTCGACAGCCGCTTGGAGCCGTGGCCGTCCTCCTCGCGCACGTGGACGTGCAGCACGGTGGCGCCGGCATTCCAGCAATCGACGGCCTTCTGCACGTGCTCCGGAATGCTCACCGGGATGTCCTCCGGGAAATCGGAAGGCATCCACTCCGGACCGTAGGGCGCGCAGGTGATGACCAGCTTGTCCTGGTTTTCGGGGAAGAGCGATCCGTCGAGGAAGTTCATGGGGTTCCTTCGCTAAAGTGTGGAGATGGGGGAGGCGAACGGACGGCCGGTGGCGGCGAGCTCCTCGACCAGGATGGGCGCGCCCACGCACAGGCTCGTCAATCCCTCGAGGCTCACGAGCTGCAGGACCGCGGTGATCTCGGCGCGGGAGGCGCCGAGGTCGAGCGCGCGGCGCATGTGGCGGCGCAGCAGCTTCGCATTGAGCCGCGAGCACGACGCCGCGAGCGCCACGCCGATGAGCTCCATGGTCTTGGGCTCGAGCGCGCCGGAGACCGCGGGCGTCATCGCGACGGCCACGACTTTCGATGTCCACGCGGGATCGAGCATCGCGAACGATTCCCAGTCGGGATTCCAGTTGCCTGTCGACTCGACGGAGCGCGACGCGGGCTTCGAGGGCTTGTGCGTCTTCGGCGTGGCAGGGCGCTTGCGGGCGGCGGTCATGTGCGGCTCACGCGGCGCCGGCGCGCGCGCGGGCGAGATCGCCTTCGTACGTGCGTGCGGCGAAGAGGAAGGTCACCGCCGAGAGCAGGCAGAACACCGGCGTCACCGCGAGCGCCGTGGGCAGGCCGTAGGCGTCCGAGATCAAGCCGCCGAGGAGCGGGCCGGCCGCGAGGCCGAAGAGGTTCTGGGTGAGCGAGAGCATCGCCGCCGCGGTCGCCCGCACGCCCGGGTGCACCACGTCGATCACGATGGCCGCGGCGGGACCGATGGTGCCGGTCATGGCGGTGGCGCCGGCCACGATCATCCAGAACTGCGCGGGACCGGGCGACATCGCGCCGAACGCGAGGGCCATCAGCACCGCGGTCGCGGCCGCGGTCGCGGAACAGACGTAGATGCGGGCACGCGGCATGCGCACCGACCACCGGTCGGCGAGCACGCTCCACGCGACCGCACCCAGGCCGCTCAGGAGCACCACGACGCCGGTCTTCAATCCGGCGCGATCGGGCGCGAGTCCATAGAAGCGGTTGAGGAAGCTGGGCAGCCACGCATAGACCGTCGACACCATCACGAGCTGCAGGCCGGCCGCGAGGCACGTCACGAGGACGGTGCGCGGACGCGTGAGCATCGCGGCGACGTCGCGCGCGCGCAGGCGGTCGTCGCGTCCGGCCGGGGCCGCGATGGGCACCGTGCGGTAATCGCGCACGAGCATGAGGAAGACGAAGGCGAGGACGAGGCCCGGGATGCCGACGGCACCGAAGCCCGCCTGCCAGCCCCAGCGCTCGGCGATCACGCCGCCGGCCATGACGCCGAAGACGGAGCCCACGAGGCCCGCGGCGAGGAAGGCGCCGAGCACGGTGCTGCGCATGCGCTCCGGGAAGACGGTGGCGAGCAGCGCGGCGCCGGCGGAGCCGTAGGCCGCCTCGCCGAGGCCCACGGCCGCGCGCGCGACGATGAGCTGCAGGTAGGTGCCCGCGAAGGCGCAGGCGATGGTGGCGACGCTCCAGACCACCGCCATGAGGAAGATGCTCTTCACGCGGCTCCAGCGGTCCGCGAGGATCGAGAGCGGCACGGTGCCGAGCGCCACGGTGGCAGAGATGATGGAGACGAGCGCGCCGAGCTGCGCGTCGGACAGCAGCCAATGGCGCTTCAGGTGCGGGAACATCGACACGACGACCTGGCGGTCGACGTAATCGACGACCATCAACGCGAAGAGGATCCCGAAGACGCCCCATGCGCGGCGCCGGGGGTCTGCCTGGTCGATCTCGCGGCCGACGGTGGGAATCGCAAAAGACATGGGCTCCTCGCCTCCGTTGTGGGGTGTCCCGGGCTGCATGCCGGAACACGTCGGAGTGGGGCGAATTCTCCCGGCACCCCGCATTGGATGCTTGGCGGCCGGTGACATACACTTGTCTTTTCGGGACAGGCGGGAGGCACCCCATGGACGGGTTCATCCGCAGCGCTTCCCTCACGAACTATGGCGAGGTCGCCCGCGGTGTGGGCCTCGACCCGGTGCGGCTCCTGAAGGACTACGGCCTGCCGCCGGACGCCCTCACCGATCCCGACCTGATGATCCCGATCGATTCCGTGCGCCAGCTGCTCGAGGCGTCCGCGGAGAGGAGCGGTGTCGCCGGATTCGGCCTGCTCATGGCGCAGGCGCGGCGCCTCTCCAACCTCGGCGCGCTCGGACTGCTCATGCGCGAGCAGCCCACGGTGCGCGCCGCCGTGGAGAGCTACGTGCACTACGCGCGCGCCTTCAACGAGGCGCTCTTCCTCACGCTCGAGGAGACGGGCGATGTGGTCGTGCTGCGCGAGGAGCTCATCATCGGCCGCGGCAGCGCCGTGCGGCAATCGACCGAGCTCGCCATCGGCGTCTCGTTCGGCATGCTGCGTGCGCTGCTCGGGCCCGATTGGCGGCCGCGGCGCGTGTGCTTCGCGCACGGGGCGCCGGCGGACCTCTCGATCCACCACCGCTTCTTCGGGCGCCACGTGACGTTCGGCCAGGTCTTCAACGGCATCGTCTGCGCGCGCACCGACCTCGATCGGCCCAACGCGGGCGCGGATCCCGCGATGGCGCGCTATGCCACCAAGCTCCTCGAGGACGGACCCAGCGAGAGCGGCGAGCGCGTCCGCAACCACGTGCGCCAGTTCGTGGTGATGAACCTGGCATCGCGCCGCTGCACCATCGAGCGCGTCGCGGGCCAGCTCGGCGTGGACCGCCGCACGCTGCATCGGCGCCTCGCGCGCGAGGGCACCAGCTTCTCGGCCATCGTGGAGGAGCTGCGGCGCGAGTACGTCATGCGCTACATGCAGGAGAGCAACCGTTCCCTCACCGAGATCTCGACGATGCTGGGCTTCGGCGCGCAGAGCGCGTTCTCGCGCTGGTACCGGCGGCAGTTCAAGCGATCGGCCTCGAGCGTGCGGCGCACGGAGACCGAGCGCGGCTGAAGGGCCGCGCGGGCCGCGGACGCGCCTAGCCCTTCACCGGGACGGAGACGGGGTCGTGCAGGTCGAACCTCGGCCACATCTCCGCCGCGATCTGCGCCATGAGCGAATCGCAACCCTGCGGGCACGGGGATGGCGTTCCGATCCGCCAGTTGGCGGACACCGGGTCGGGACGCTCGACGAGATACGCGAGCGGCATGCGGCATTGGCACGGTGTACCGCGCCGCGTCCGCAGCTCGTCGTTCAGCAGCTTGTACAGACCGCCTGGCGTGACCGTCTGTCTCGACATGATGTTTCCTCTCGGCGGCCGCCGGTGCGCATCGCGGCTTCCGAGTTGTCGGATGGGTTCGCTGTTATCGACGAAGCGCGATCCTTGTCCGGGCCTCCCGCACAGAAAAACATTACGCCTGCTCGCCATCGCATGTTGTCGGCGGCATGGCCATGGACGGGTAGGACGAGCCCTACAAAAATGAAAAACGCCGAGGCGACCGCGCGCGCGCATGCGCAGCACGTGAACCTCGAGAGGGGCGGTCGCGCCGCCGGCGACGAGGCTTTCCGGGGTCAGGCCTGCGTTTCCGGCACGGCCGCCGCCTGCTTCGCCGCGGCCGGCGCGATCTTCACCTGCTTCTCGGCCGCGTCGTAGGCCATGCGAACCGTGGTGCCCTGGCGCACCTCGCCCTTCAGCAGCGCGGTGGCGAGCGGCGACTCGACCTCGCTGCGGATCCTGCGCTTGAGCATGCGCGCGCCGAACTCGGGGTCGTATCCGGCCTGCGCCAGGTGCTCCACCAGCGTGGTGTCGAACTCCACGCGGAAGCCCTGCCTCGCGGCCGTCTCCGCCACGCGACGCAGCTGCAGCTGGACGATCTTGCGGATCTCGTCGCGGCCCAGGGCGCGGAAGACCACGACCTCGTCGACGCGGTTGAGGAACTCCGGGCGGAAATGCCGCCGCAGGATCTCCATGAGCCGGTCGCGCAACGTGGGGTAGTCGAGCTGCTCGCGCTCGGAGGCGGTGAGGTTGCGCTGGATGAGCTCGGTGCCGAGGTTGCTCGTGGCGATGATGATCGTGTTGGTGAAGTCGACCACGCGCCCCTTGCCGTCGGTGAGCCGGCCCTCGTCGAAGAGCTGCAGCAGGATGTTGTGCACCTCCGGGTTCGCCTTCTCGATCTCGTCGAGCAGCACGACGCTGAACGGGCGCCGGCGCACCGACTCGGTGAGCTGCCCGCCCTCCTCGTACCCCACGTAGCCCGGGGGCGCGCCGACCAGGCGCGCCACGGTGTGGCGCTCGGAATACTCCGACATGTCGATGCGGATCAAGGCATCCTCGTGGCCGAAGACGAGCGCGGCGAGCGCCTTGGCGAGCTCCGTCTTGCCGACCCCGGTGGGGCCCAGGAAGAGGAACGTCGCCGTGGGCTTGCCTTCCTCCTTGAGCCCGGCACGCGCGAGGCGCACGGCCTGGGCCACGGCGTGGACCGCTTCCTCCTGGCCCACCACGCGCTCCTGCAACCGGTCCTCGAGGGTGAGCAGCTTCTGGCGGTCCTCCGTCGTGAGCTCGTTCACCGGGATGCCGGTGAGGGAGGCCACGATCTGCGCCACGTCCTCCGCGGTCACCTCCTCGGAGCTCGTGCCGCGCTCCTTCTTCCACTGGTCGGTCACCTCGGTGAGCCGCTTCTCCTCGGCCTTGAGGCGCTCCTCGAGCTTCTTCGCCTTGTCGAATTGCTTGGCCGTCGTGGCCGCGTCCTGTTCCTGGCGCAGCTTGCGGATGCGCGTCTCGATCTCGTGGATCTCCGGCGGACGCGAGCTCGCGGCGATGCGCACGCGCGCGGCGGCCTGGTCGATCAAGTCGATCGCCTTGTCGGGCAGGAAGCGCATGGTGACGTAGCGGTCGGCGAGCTGCGCCGCCGCCTTGATGGCGCCCTCGGTGATCTTCACCTTGTGGTGCGCCTCGAGCCGGTCGCGCAGGCCGCGCAGGATCTCGATCGTGTCGTCCACCGAGGGCTCCGGCACCATCACCGGCTGGAACCGCCGCTCGAGCGCCGCGTCCTTCTCGATGTACTTCTGGTATTCGTTGAGCGTCGTGGCGCCGATGAGGTGCAGCTCGCCGCGCGCGAGCGCGGGCTTGAAGACGTTCGCGATGTCGAGGCCGCCCTCGCCGCCGCCCTGGCCCGCGCCCACGATCGTGTGCAGCTCGTCGATGAACACGATGAGCTCGTTCTGGCTCTCGGTGATCTCGTCGAGCACCTGCTTCACGCGCTCCTCGAACTCGCCGCGGTACTTGGCGCCCGCGACGACGCTGTTCACGTTGAGCTCCACCACGCGCTTGCCGCGCAGCACCTCCGGCACCTGGTCCTGGGCGATGCGCTGCGCGAGGCCTTCCACGATGGCGGTCTTGCCCACGCCGGGCTCGCCGATGAGCACCGGATTGTTCTTCTTGCGTCGCGCCAGCACCTCGATGGTGGTCTCGATTTCCTTGGCGCGCCCGATCACGGGGTCGAGCTTGCCCTGGCGCGCGAGCTGCGTGAGGTCGCGAGCGTACTTGTCGAGCACCGGCGTGCGGCTGCGCCGTCCGGCCTGGCCGCTCTCCGCGCCCTTGCCCACCACTTTCACGGTGCGCTGCCGCAGCGCCGGCGAGGACAGCCCCATCTTGCGCAGCAGCTCGCCCGCGAAGCCATCCTCTTCTTCCACCAGGCCGATCAGGATGTGCTCCGGGCCCACGTAGCTGTGCTCGAGCTCGCGCGAGGCGACGAGGGCGTGCTCGAGGGCGCTCTTCGCGCGCGGGGAGACGCCGATCTGCACCGGCTCGGGCGAGGTGCCCCGCCGTGCCGTGCCTCGCGGCGCGTTCTCGTCGATCTCGCGCTTCAACTCCTCGGGCGAGAGCTTGAACTCGCGCAGGATCTCCTGCACCACGTCGCTGTCCGCGATGGCCGCGAGCAGGTGCTCGGTATCGACCTCGTTCTTGCCGAGCTCCATGGCTTTCTGCGCCGCCGCCTGCAGCCGGTCCATCGCCGCTTCGCTCAAGAACGACTGCAGGTCCACGGAGTCGCGTGAGCCGGTCGTGCGCATGGTCCGCTCCCCGCCGGTGCGTCCCGGCGCGCGCCGCCGGCCCCGGGCGCCGGCCGCGGGACCCGTGCCCGCCGCGGGGCCCGTGTCCGCTCCCACCGTCTCCGCGAAATCCGGAAAGGCGCTTCCCTCGAAGAAGCGGTCGAAGAGGCTGTTGCCGCGGAAGAGCGACTCGAGCGGCGAGCTGCGGGCGCCGACCACCTCCGCGTAATGCTCCTCGCAAAGGGCGACCCGCTGCAGGTTCCCGTTCTCGTTGATGGTCACTTCCGCGACCGCCGGCCGTCCGCACACCACGCATTGCGCCATGACTCGCTCCTCTCGGGTCCGCTGCCTCAACCCACCGTTTCGCGGGCGGGGGCCTTCGCCGCCGGCTGGCCCGCGCCAGCGCCCTTGATATCGAGCTTGCGCGCGCCACCCCTGGCGCTGGCCTTCTTCGGCAAGCGCAGCGTGAGCGTCCCGTTCTCGAACCGGGCCTCGGCGTGCTCGACGTCCACGCCGTCGGGGAGCGGGATGATCCGCTGGAACGAGCCGAAGGCGCGCTCGACGTGGTAGCAGCCCTTCTCGTCCTTGCGCGACTCGAGCTTCTTGTCGCCGCGAAGGACCAGGAACTCGTCCTCCACCAGGACCTCGATGTCGTCGCGGCCCATGCCCGGCAGCTCCGCCACCACCTGCAGCGCGTCGCCGGCGTCGACGACGTCGATCTGCGGCTGGAACGATGACGCGCTGAAGTCGCCGAACCAGCGGTCGAGCTGCGTGAGGCCGCCGAAGGGGTCGCGCAGCATCTGCGCCATCAATTGCAGGGGATCGGGGATCGTGCCCGCCCCGCCGCCGCCGCCCGGCGCGGCGACGCCCGCCGCGCCGCCCGCGCTGCTCGCGACGTGGCTCGCACCGTTCCTCTCGTCACCGGACCTGCGGACGAACTTGAAGGGATTCCACTTGCTCAGGTCGAGTTTCATCGCGCCTCCTCGGGCTCGGGAATTCATGCGGGGACGAACTCGGGCAGGTCCTTGAGCGCCTGCTTGGTGGCGCCCGGCAGCACGATCTTCGGATGCAGCTGCTTGAACTGCTGCACCGGAATCGCGACCTGGTGCTTGCCGACGCCGAGGAACCCGCCGACGTCGACCACGGCCACCGAGAGCTTGCCGTCGGGCGAGATCACCAGGTCGCCGACGCGCCCGATCTTCTGGTTCTGCTCGTTGTAGACCTCCTTGTGCATGAGCTCCGAGGCGCGATAGCCCGGCGTGACGAGCGCCGTCTCCTCGATGGTCACGCCGAGCGGCACCGCACCGGCGATGGGCGCGTTGTTGGCGCTCGTGTTGCGGCTGTCGCTCGTGTTGCGGTTGGCGCTCGTGTTGCGGCTGTCGCTCGTGTTGCGGTTGTCGCTCTGCGGGCTCGCGGCGAACGCCGGCAGCGTGGTCATGGCGATCAGTGCGGCGGCGCACGCGGAACGGGTGATCGTTCTACGCAGGGAATGAGGGTTCATGGTGTGTCTCCTGAAATGAAATGAAGTGAGATGAAAGGAATGAAAGACAAGGAATCGTCGCGGTCCTAATCGGCGCCGACGAGACGGTCTCCGCGGCCGGTACGCGGCGTGGACATCGCCCGCAGCCGCACGGACAGCGCGATGAACAGCACGCCCGTGACGATCGCGTAGAAGCTCACGAGCCACACCAGCGCGAGCGCGCCGCCGGCGGGATACGCGAGGACCAGCACGCCGAAGACCAGCGAAACCACCCCGGCGAGGATGAGCATCCACTCGTTGCGGATGACGCGGCGCAGCCGGATCGCGATAGCGATGTCGAGCGCGCCGGTGAAGATCGCATTCACGCCCATCAGGATCACGAGCATGAACGCGGTGATTCCGGGATACACGACCGCGAGGATCCCGGCGGCGACGGCCACGATCCCCAGCGACAACAGCAGTCCCCATCCGCGGTGCTCGCGCCGCGCCCGCATCGCCGCGACGATCTCGGCGATGCCCGTTATCAACGCATATGCGGCGAAGAGCGCGACGAGCACGAGCAGGGTGACCCCCGGCAGCAGGATCGCGAGCACCCCGAAAATGAGCGCGGCCACGCCGCGCAGCGCGACCATCCACCAGGCACGATGCAGCAATTCGTCCATGACGTTCCCTCCGGCGTTCAGCAAGATGAGTCCAACTTAGCGCCGTGCGCGCCGCCGATCTTTCGCGATCTGGTACGCGCGGCAAGTCCGCGATGCGCCGTTTGCGCTATCCCACGCATCCCGCGCCGCGCCGATAGCGCAGCGGGGTCGTTCCCACGTGGCGGTGGAAGGTCGCGGTGAAGTGGGCCTGCGTCTCGTAGCCGACGCACGCCGCCACGTCGACGAGCGGCATGCGCGTGCCGGTGAGCAGCTCGCGTGCGCGCGCGATGCGCGCCTCGGTGACGAACCGGTGGGGGGTGCGCCCCGTGGACTGCTTGAATTTCCTCTGGAAATAGCAGGCGCTCACCTGCGCGAGCGCGGCGAGGTGCGCCAGGGGCAGCGGCCGGCCGAGGTTCTGCTCGACGTAGCGGAGCACGCGCCGCAACGGCTCGGGCGCGAGGCCGATCCCGTCTGCAACGTGCCTGTCATATTCCAGGGCGATGTGGACGGCGACGACCCGCGCCAGGGTCGCGACGCAACCGGCGACGTCGCCGTGTTCCCGCAACGCGCGCTGCACGATCTCGCCGGTGTGGCGCAGGAACGCGTCTTCATCGCAGCGCGCGTCGACGATCGGGCACAAGGTGCCGAGCTCGGCGCGACAGCACGCCGCGAAGAAACCGGCGTCGAGCGCGAGTGTCACCAGGGCGGCGTCCTCGCTCCAGCGCACCTCGTGCGGCGTCGCATCGGACAGGACGGCGATCTGCGGCGCCCGCACCGGCATGAGGCCGTCACGCCCGTGAAGCACCACCTGCACGTTGCCGCCTGCGGCCGGAATCACGACATGGATCCTGCCTTCCGGCGCCTCCAGGGCGCCGGGGCCGAGACCGCTCACGAGCACCACATCCATGGTGCGCGCCTCGCGACGCCGGGCCATGACGGCGCGCCGCAAGCCGTGCGGCGGAATGCTCGGGCACTGGATGGAAATCGCCGCTCTCCGCGTTTGGACGTCCCGCGGAATTCGACATCATCCGGCGCGCGCCGTTGCCGCCTTCCCGCGATCGTCACGTTCGCGCAACAGCCAGTACACCGCGCCCAGCACGAGCGTCGCCAGGGCGAGCGCGGCCATCGTGGCCGCGTCCACCGCCAGCGTATCGAGCACGATGAACTTGCGCGCGAGCGCCAGCAGGGCGATGAGGACCACCGTCTTCACCTGCACCAGCCTTTCATGCCGCAGCGCCACGCGAACGATGGAATGGCCGAACTCGATCGCGATGAGGATCGTGATGATCGTGCCGAAGAGCGCCTGGAATACCCCGTGGTCGAGCACGTCCAGGGCCCCGCCGACCACGAGCGGCAAGATCCCCAGCACGAGCTGGATCAGTGCCACGACGATCACCACCGCGATGAGCGCGCTCAGTACGAGCGCCACCAGCTGCTCGAAGCCGTCGTACACGGTGAGGAATGCCGCGCGCCAGCCGTCGTCGTCCTGCCGCACCCCTTGGGGTCCCGGATCGCTTGCGTTCATCGTGGTCCCCCTTGCAGCCCGTCCCGGCGACGCACGGACTATAGGCCGCAGCATCGCGTGCGTTTATCGTCTTCCCGCCATCCCGTGGATGACAGGCCCCATGCCGCAAGGGTGCGACGCACGGCGCGCCCGGCCGCGCGCGATGCCATGAGGCGCGCGGCGGTGCCAGGGAATGCAGGAAAGGGTCGGGGTGAGAGGATTCGAACCTCCGGCCTCTACGTCCCGAACGTAGCGCTCTACCAGGCTAAGCTACACCCCGAGGGACAAAAAGGGGCGCCAAGGCCCCTTCAGAGACTCGGCCGCGCTAGAACTTCCGCTCGACCGAAAAGTGGGCCAATTGTAGCAGAGAGTCGCGGCACGCGGAATGCGCCAGCCGCTGCAGGCGCGCCGTCGCGGTGGCCGCCTCGCGGCGCGCGCACTCGCGCGAGTAATCCAGCGCGCCGGTGTCGCGGATCGCCTCCACCACGCGCTCCAGGTCCGACTTGCCGCCGTGCTCGATCGCATGGCGGATCGCCGAGCGCTGCGCGTCGTTGCCCGTGCGCATGGCGTAGATCAGCGGCAGGGTGGGCTTGCCCTCGGCCAGGTCGTCGCCCAGGTTCTTGCCGGTCTCGTGCAGGTCGCCCGAGTAATCGAGCACGTCGTCGATGAGCTGGAAGGCGGTGCCCAGGTGCATGCCGTATTCGGCGAGCGACTGCTCGACCTCCGCCGTCGCGCCGCCCAGGATCGCGCCCACCTGGGTCGCCGCCTCGAAGAGCTTCGCCGTCTTGTAGCGGATCACGCGCAGGTAGTTCTCCTCGTCGGTATCCGCATCGTGGACGTTGAGGAGCTGCAGCACCTCGCCTTCCGCGATGACGTTGGTCGCGTCCGCGAGAACCTTCATCACGCGCAGGCTGCCGGCCTCGACGATCATCTGGAAGGCGCGCGAGTAGAGGAAGTCGCCCACCAGCACCGAGGCCGCGTTGCCGAACTCCGCGTTCGCGGTCTTGCGCCCGCGCCGCAGGCTCGACTCGTCGACCACGTCATCGTGCAGCAGGGTCGCCGTGTGGATGAACTCGATGACCGCGGCGAGCTCGTGCTTCGCATCGCCCTTCGCGTTGCAGGCGTTGGCCGAGAGCAGGAGCAGCGCGGGGCGCAGGCGCTTGCCGCCGCTGCCGATGATGTAGTCCGCGATGGTGCGAATGAGGACGACGTCGGACTGCAGCCGCCTGCGGATGACGGCGTCCACGAGCTCGAGATCCGGCGCGATCGGCGCGCGGATCGACTCGAGGTTCACCGGGGAGACGGAATCGTTCATGCGGGGGAAAGGGGGGCGAGGCCGGGGGAGTGGGGCGCGAAGCCCGGACAAGTCTTTGACCTAACGAGGGAATTCCGGTATTATAGCGAGTTCGGTCGATCCCCCTAGCGGGATCTCGACGAAATTCATCATCAATCGGTTTGGAGTCCACAATGTACGCGGTCATAAAAACCGGCGGCAAGCAGTACCGCGTTGCCCCCGGCGAAAAGATCAAGATAGAACAGATACCGGCAGACGTTGGCGCTCAGATCACCCTCGACCAGGTATTGATGGTCTCGGATGGCGACGCCGTGAAGCTCGGTAATCCCCTGGTGTCCGGAGCGACGGTCTCCGCCACCGTCATCGCCCACGGTCGCGGACCGAAGATCAAGATCTTCAAGATGCGCCGCCGCAAGCACTACGCGAAGACCCAGGGCCATCGCCAGAACTACACGGAAATCCGTGTGGACGCGATCGCCTAGGTCGAGGTAAAGGAAAAGCAATGGCACACAAGAAAGCAGGCGGCTCGTCGCGTAACGGCCGCGATTCCGAGAGCAAGCGCCTGGGCCTCAAGGCCTTCGGCGGCGAGCTCGTGAACGCCGGTTCGATCCTCGTCCGCCAGCGCGGCACCCGGTTCCACCCGGGTCGCAACGTCGGCATCGGCAAGGACCACACGCTCTTCGCCACGGCGACGGGCACGGTGAAATACTCGCAGCACGGTCCGCGCAACAAGCCGACCGTGTCGATCGAGCCGCGGCAGCAATAAGGCTCTTCGCGCGGCGAAGGGGCCCCGTCATCGCACGGGGCCTTTTTGTTTCTGGACTTCGATGACCTACGCACTCGAACGCCATTCCCTCGATGCCCTGCGCGACGCGCTGGACGTGCTCGAGCGCGGCTTCGCACCGCTGCCGGCGGCGAGCACCGCGGCGCTCGGCGTCGACGGCGAGCGCGTGCTGCTCGAGGTCGCGCAACGGCTGCACGACAACTATCCCTATTTCCATCCGCTCTACGCGGGGCAGATGCTGAAGCCGCCGCATCCCGTCGCGCGCGCGGCCGCGGCACTCGCCGGCTGGGTGAACCCGAACAACCACGCGCTCGACGGCGGGCGTGCCAGCTCGCGCATGGAGAAGGAAGCGGTCGCGCAGCTCGCCGCGATGGCCGGTTGGGATGCGCACCTGGGGCACCTCACGAGCGGCGGCACGATGGCGAACCTCGAGGCGCTGTGGATCGCCGGCAAGACGGCACCCGGCCGGGCCGTGGCCGCATCGCGCCAGGCGCATTACACGCACGAGCGCATCAGCGCCGTGCTGGGCCTGGATTTCGTCGCGATCGACGTCGACCGCCGCGGGCGGATGTCCATGCCCGCGCTCGAGGAGCAGTTGCGCGCGGGGCGCATCGGCACCGTGGTGGCGACGCTCGGCACGACGGCCACCGGCTCGGTCGATCCGTTGCCGGAGATCCTCGAGCTGCGCAGCCGCTACGGCTTTCGCCTGCACGTCGATGCGGCCTATGGTGGCTACTTCACGCTGGTGGAGAACCTGGCCGCCGACACGCGCGCCGCGTTCGATCGCGCAGCCGGCGCCGATTCGCTCGTGATCGATCCGCACAAGCACGGCCTGCAGCCGTACGGCTGCGGCTGCGTGCTCTTCCGCGACCCGTCGGTGGGCCGCTTCTACCAGCACGACTCGCCGTATACCTATTTCAGCTCGAGCGAGCTGCACCTGGGCGAGATCAGCCTCGAATGCTCGCGTCCGGGTGCGTCCGCGGTGGCGCTGTGGGCAACGCAGCGCCTGCTGCCGCTCGCGCAGGGCGGCGAATTCGCGCGCCTGCTCGGACGCTCGCGCGCGGCCGCTCTGGCGCTCCATGCGCGGCTCGCGTCGAATCCGCGCTTCGTCACGCCGTTCGCGCCCGAGCTGGACATCGTCGTGTGGGCGCCGCGCTCGGCGGATGCGGCGCAAGCATCGGCGCGCTCGCGCGCGATCTTCGAGGCGTGCGCGCGCCGCGGCCTGCACCTGGCCGTCGCGCAGCTGCCCGCCGCCTTCTTCGACCACGACGAGGCCCGCGCGGGCGCGGGTGCCGCGACGATCACCTGCTTGCGTTCCGTGCTCATGAAGCCCGAGCACCTCGAGTGGGTCGACCGCATGGCCTCCATCCTCGACGACGCGACCGACGAGGTGCTCGCCGCGCCCGTCGCGACGGCCTCGTGAGCGCGCCATGAAATTCTTCGACGAGGCGCGCATCGAGGTCATCGCCGGCAAGGGAGGCGACGGCAGCGCTTCCTTCCGGCGCGAGAAGTTCGTGCCCCGCGGCGGGCCCGACGGCGGCGACGGCGGGCGCGGGGGCAGCATCTACGTGGTGGCGGATGCGAACCTCAACACGCTGATCGATTACCGCTACACGCGCATCTTCCGCGCCAAGGGCGGCGAGCCGGGCCGCGGGCGCGACTGCAACGGCAAAGGCGCCGACGACATCGTGCTGCGCGTGCCCGTCGGGACCGTGATCCGCGACCAGGAGAGCGGCGAGACGATCGCGGACCTGGCGCGCGACGCAGAGCGCGTGCTGCTCGCGAAGGGCGGCAAGGGCGGCCTCGGCAACCTCAACTTCAAGTCGAGCGTGAATCGCGCGCCGCGCCAGTTCACGCGCGGCGAGCCGGGCGAGGAGCGCAAGCTGGACCTCGAGCTGCGCGTGCTGGCGGACGTGGGCCTCCTCGGCATGCCGAACGCCGGCAAGTCCACGCTCATCCGCGCGGTGTCGTCGGCGCGCCCGAAGGTCGCGGACTATCCGTTCACGACGCTGCAACCGAATCTCGGCGTCGTGCGCGTGGACGCGAACCGCTCCTTCGTGATGGCGGACATTCCCGGGCTGATCGAGGGCGCCGCCGAAGGCGCGGGCCTCGGGCACCAGTTCCTGCGCCACCTGCAGCGCACGCGCCTGCTGCTGCACCTCGTGGACATGGCGCCCTTCGACGAGAACGTCGACCCCGCGGCGGAAGTGAAGGCGATCGCCGCCGAGCTCAGGAAGTACGACCCGGGCCTCGCGAAGAAGGCGCGCTGGCTCGTCATCAACAAGGCGGACCTGCTCGATCCGGCGCAAGCGAAGAAGCGCGCCCGGGCGCTGGTGAAGAAGCTGCGCTGGACAAAGCCCTGGTTCCTCATCGCCGGCATCAACGGCGACGGCACGCGCGAGCTCGTCTTCGCGATCATGGAGTTCCTCGAGCAGCAGCCGCGCGACGCGAAGGCGCGCGACCCGGAGGCGGCGTGAGCACGAGCCTGCGCGCCGCGCGGCGCGTCGTGGTGAAGATCGGCTCGAGCCTCCTCACCAATGCGGGCGCGGGCCTCGATCGCGACGCGATCATGGACTGGGCGCGCCAGATCGCGGAGCTGAGGACGCGCGGCGTCGAGACGCTCGTCGTCTCCTCCGGCGCCATCGCCGAGGGCATGAAGCGCCTGCGCTGGTCGCGCCGCCCGCACGCGGTGAACGAGCTGCAGGCCGCCGCGGCGGTGGGGCAGATGGGCCTCGTGCAGATGTGGGAGTCGTGCTTCGCCGAGCGCGGACTGCACACCGCGCAGGTCCTCCTCACCCACGAGGACCTGGGCGATCGACGGCGCTACCTCAACGCGCGCACGACGTTGAAGACCCTCGTCGAGCTGGGCGTGGTGCCGATCATCAACGAGAACGACACGGTGGTCGTCGACGAGATCCGCTTCGGCGACAACGACACGCTGGGCGCGCTCGTCACGAACCTGATCGAGGCCGATGCGTTCGTGGTCCTCACCGACCAGAAGGGCCTCTACTCGGCGGATCCGCGCAGGGATCCCGGCGCGAAGCTGGTCGAGCGCGGGACCGCGGGCGATGCCGCCCTCGAGGCGATGGCGGGGGGCGCCGGCAGCGCCATCGGCAGCGGCGGCATGATCACCAAGATCCTCGCGGCGAAGCGCGCCGCGCGCAGCGGCGCCCACACCGCGATCGCATGGGGACGCGAGCCCGACGTGCTGCTCAAGCTCTTCGAGGGCCTCGTCGTCGGCACGCTGCTCGAGGCCGCCACGGCACCCCTCGCGGCGCGCAAGCAATGGCTGGCCGACCACCTCAAGCCCTCGGGCCGCATCACGCTCGACGCCGGCGCGGTGAAGGCGCTCATCGCCGATCGCAAGAGCCTGCTGCCGATCGGCGTGACCGCCGTGGCCGGGTCGTTCGAGCGCGGCGAGGTGGTGAGCGTCGTGGCACCCGACGGCCGCGAGATCGCGCGCGGCCTGGTGAATTACGGGGCCGCGGAAACCGCGCGCATCCTGCGCCGCCCGAGCGCCGAGATCGAGTCCATCCTGGGCTACGTCGCGGAAGCCGAGCTCATCCATCGGGACAACCTCGTCGTCCTTTAGCTTCCGGGGCTTACGAGCGCATGCTCAAGTGCCTTCGCGCCGCGCGAGGGCGCGAAGTGCCGAATATTCCGTTGACTGCGGGTGAGGGCCCGACTACGCTCCCACAGCCCGTGGCCGTATCGCCCGCCGTACCGTCCACACCAATAAAAAACGTTGCAGGGAGTCTTTCGCATGCGCACACCGCACCGCGCCCCGGCCCTGAGCCCGGCGCATCGCAAGGCACTCGCCGTGGCACTGGGCGTCCTTTTCGGTTCCGGCGCCGCGAGCGCCGCGACCATCGACGTGCCGGGCACCGGTGCCGCGCCGCTCACGCTCTCGCAGGCGATCTCGAACGAGAACGCGAAGTTCGCGACGGGCGCCGGCGACTGCTCGGCGGACACGATCGTCATCGCGGCGGGATTCACCGTCGCGGATTCCGCGCCGCTGCCGACCGTGACGTGTCCCGGCCTCACCATCGCCGGCGCGGGCACTTTCCCCAACGGCGCCACGATCTCGGGCATCAATTCGTTCAGCTACGGCGGCTGCG
Source organism: Usitatibacter sp. (assembly GCA_035656735.1). Classification (GTDB taxonomy): domain Bacteria; phylum Pseudomonadota; class Gammaproteobacteria; order Burkholderiales; family Usitatibacteraceae; genus Usitatibacter. The sequence goes on from DASRRY010000004.1 coordinate 148,498, forward strand.
GACTGGAAAGCGCGGCTCAAGCGAGCATCGGCAATATCGAGATTTCGGGGTTCACGTACGGCGCGGGGCTGTGCGGCCATTTCGATTCGATCACCGCGAGCCACATCCACGACAACGGCTTCGGGATTGACCTCTTCGGCGGCAGCACCACGGCGGTCGTCGGGGGCGGCGCGCCGGGAGGCGCCGCTTCGAACTACATCTACGGAAACATCAACTACCTGGCCGCCGGGATCATCGTCGAATACGGCGGCAGCGCCAGCATCAGCGGCAACTTCATCGGCACGCCCGATGGCAAGAACATGGTGCCCAACGGCAGCGGCGTCATCGTGCAGAACGGCGCCACGGCGAGCGTGGACGACAACGTCGTCGCGGAGAGCTTCCAGGGAATCGACTTGTTCGGCTCCGGCAGCGTCACGAACAACAGGATCGGCGTGGATCCGTCCGGCACCTCCAACCTGGGCTCGGGCGGCGAAGGGATCGTGGTGAGCACCATCGATCCGAACGTGCGCGTGAGCGGCAATACCATCGCCAACATGGGGACCGGCATCGCCGTCGGCAACATGACGGGCGGGCAGATCGCGAGCAACGGCATCGGCGTCACTTCCGCGGGTGCTCCCCTGGCGAATTCCGGGGTGCAGGACATCGGCATCACCGTCGCGTGCTCCACCGGCGTCCAGCTCAGCGGCAACACCATCGGTGGCCAGCAGTCCGCCGGCGTCCTGCTCGCCGGCACCTCCGCGACCACGCTCGACTCGAACCACATCGGCGTCGGCGCCGACGGCACCACGCGCCTGAACAACGGGTCCGACGGCGTGGCGCTCGTGGGCACTTGCGCCCTGGGCACCGCGGCGAGCGCGGCGATCAAGCGAGCGTCGGCGAGCGTATCGCCCTTCTTCCGCATGGCGAGCGCCACCAGCGGCAACACGTTCCTGAACAACGACATCTCGTACAACTCGGGCTACGGCATCGACATCCCCGCCGGCAGCACGAGCGGCGACAACCTGGTCCAGGGCAACCGGATCGCGAACAATGGCGCCTCGGGCGTCGGCATCCTCGACTCCAGCAGCATCGGCAACGCGATCATCGGCAACGCGATCTTCGGCAATGCACCGAAGAACATCGAGCTGGCGGCGGGCGCCAACGAGGGCATCGCGTCGCCGCAGATCCAATCGGTCGTCCAGGTGAGCAACACGACCGTCGTCACATACCAGGTGAACGCGCCCACCGCCACGCCCCAGAATTACACGATCGAATTCTTCACGAATCCCGCGGGCACGCAGCCCGCGGGCACGACCTTCCAGCGGCAGGTGTACCAGGCCGGGGTGCAGGGCCTCACGACCTTCACCGAGACGTTCGCCGGGGCGCTCGACAACTTCTCGCTCACCTCGACGCTCTCGAGCGCGCCGGGGGGCTGGATCGAGACCTCCGAGCTCTCGCCCGTCGGCGTGGCGACGGTCGTGGCACCCGCGATCACGTTCTCCCCCGTCTCCACCGACTTCGGCGGCGTGTACGTGAACCAGCACGGCGCGGCGCACACCATCACGGCCACCAACGGGAGCGCCAACCCGGTCGGCGTGAGCGCGCCGTCCCTCACCGGGCCGTTCACGATCAGCTCCACGGACTGCGGCGCCACGCTGGCACCCCATGCGAGCTGCTCGGTGGACGTGGCCTTCGCGCCCGACCATTCCGGGCTCGCGACGGGAGTGCTGTCGCTCGGCACGTTCACCTCCTCGCTCACGGGCAACGGCCTGGACGCGCCGATCCTCGACGTGACGGGACTGATCGACTTCGGCATTTTCATCGCCGGCTCGCCCGCGGCAGCGCGCACGGCGACCCTCGCGAATACCGGCAGTGCCGTCGTGACGATCGACAGCATCACGGTGAGCGGTCCGTTCGGCATGTCCAACGACTGCCCGATCAACCTGGTCCCGGGTGCCAGCTGCACGCTCACGGTGAGCTTCGGCTCTTCGCAGCTCGGGACGGCGGCGGGCATCGTGACCATCAACAGCAACGCGCTCGGCGGCGCCCGCACGATCGCCCTGGGCGCGCTCGTCCAGTTGCGCCCGGAGCCGGTGATCGAGTTCCATCCGGACTCGCTCACGTTCGGCAACACGCGGATCGGCTCGCAGGGCCCGTCGATGCGGGTGATCATCAGCAACTCCGGCGGCGTGGCGGCGACGCTCGGCGCGATGCGCGCGACGAGCGATTACGTCATCGTGGGCACGACCTGCACGGCGTCGCTCGCACCGCAGGCGACCTGCACGACCGACGTCGCGTTGAGCCCGATCGGCTTCGGCTCGCGGCCCGGGGCGCTCACCTTCACGAGCAACGCCGACGGCAGCCCGCACAAGGTGGGACTCGGCGGCACCGGATGCCACGCGCCTGGACTGGGCGCCAACCGCGGCGGCCCCCCCGACCCCTGCCTGCCATAACGGGGTTCGCTCGCGCGCGTCTGCATGGGCCGGTTCCTCGTCGCGTGGGAGTACGGCGAGGGCCTCGGCCATGTGCGCCGGATCCTGCCGATCGGCCGCGCGCTGCGGGAGCGCGGGCACGGCGTCGCCTTCGCCTTTCGTGACGCCACGCGCCTCGGCGCGGCGAGCGCCGAGGGCTTCGCCGCGTGGGCCGCGCCAAAGGTGCCGCGGCGCACGTCGTTCAATCCCACGCCGGTGAGCGCGTCCGATGTCCTGCTGAACCTGGGCTTCGATGACGTCGCCGCGATGCGCGGGGCGCTGCGCGGATGGAGCACGCTGCTCGCCTGCGTGGCGCCCGACGTGGTCGTGTGCGATTACGCCCCGGGCGCGCTGCTCGCGGCGGCGCAGCGCGGCGTGCGCCGCGCGACCGTCGGCAGCGGATTCGCGCTGCCGCTCGCGACATCCCCCCTTCCCGCGATCCGCCACGCGGCCGGCGATGACGAGCCTTCGCGCCGCATCCTCGACGCGCGCCTCGTGGAGGCCGCCTCCCGGGCGTGCGGTGCGGCGAATCCCGTCGACGTGCATTCGCTCTTTCGCGGCGAGGTGAACCTCCTCGCCACGCTGCCCGAGCTCGATCCGTTCGGCCCGCGCGATGAAGCGTACCTGGGCCCGATCGGCGTGGAGACCGGAGGGCTGGAAGCCGCGTGGGCGTCGACGGCGCGGCCGCGCGTGCTCGCTTACCTCAAGCCGCGCGATGCCCGCTTCGCCGGCGTGCTCGACGCGCTGCGAGGCGTGGCCGGCGAGGCGCTGGTCGCCGCACCCGGCATGAGTCCCGATGCGGCACGCGCGGCGAGCGATGCGCGCGTGCGCGTGTTCCCATCCGCCCTCGCCCTGCCGCCCCTGCTCGATGGCGTCGACCTCGCCGTGGGCCACGGCGGCCCCGGCTTTTCGCTCGCGGCGCTGCTCGCGGGAACGCCGCTCGTGCTGCTTCCCATGCAGCTCGAGCAGGAGATGGTCGCCGTGAGGCTGGCGCGGCAAGGCCTCGCGGTCCTGGGCGGAATGGACGGGACGCGCGAGGCGATGCAGTCCGCGCTCGGCGACGCGGGCCTGCGCGAGCGTGCCCGCCAGTTCGCGCGCGACCATGCGCCGGGCCGGTATCGCGATGCGGCCGGGGAAGCCGCGGCCCGGCTCGAGGCCCTCGCGCCCTGATGGCCCGCATCGCTTTCGCGTGGGAGCTGGGGGGCGAGCTCGGCCATGGGATGGCGTGCGCGGCCCTGGCCCGCGCCCTGCGCGCACGCGGTCACGAATGCGCATTCGCCTTCCGCGACCTGAACAAGCTGGATGCGCTGGACCTGGGCGATGCGCCGGTGTACCAGGGGCCCGTGTCCCCCCATGAAGGCCAGGGCGTGGGCGTGCCCGTGTGTTGGGCCGACCTGCTGCTGGGATGCGGCTACGGCGCCGCCGACGCGCTGCAGGGACTCGTCGCGGGCTGGATCGAGGTGCTTCGCGCGTGCCGCGCGGACCTGCTCGTCGCCGACTATGCGCCGACCGCGTTGCTGGCGGCGCGCATCCTGGGAGTCATGCGCGTGGACTACGGCAACGGCTTCGCGATCCCGCCGCGGCTCGCGCCGGTCCCGCCGTTCCGCATGGACGCGCGCATCGAGCCCGCGCAGCTCGCGCAACGGGAGGCTCACGCGCTGGCGAGCGTGAACGCCGTGCTCTCGCGCTGGAAGGTCCCGGCCCTGCGCGCGCTGCACGAGCAGCTCGAGGTCAACGAATCGTTCCTCTGCACCTTTCCCGAGCTCGATCACTATGGCGGACGCCCGCGCACGGCGTACTGGGGCCCGCGTTACAGCATCGACAAGGGCGACGACATCGCATGGCCCTACGGCGAGGGACCGCGCGTGCTCGTATACCTGCGCGCATCGGACCCGCGCATCGACACGGTCATCGATCTCCTGGTGCAACACCGTTGCCGCGTCGCGGCCTACATCCCGGGCCTGGATGCGGAGCGTCGCGCGCGGCTGCAAAGCGCGCAACGGCGCGTGAGCGAGCGCCCGATGCGGCTCGCGCCGCTGCTTGGCGAGTGCGACCTCTTCCTCGATCACGGCGGCGACGTCGCCGGCGCCGGCCTCATGCACGGCGTGCCGCAGCTCCTCTTTCCCGCGCAGTACGAGCAGTTCCTCACGGCGGTGCGCATCGAGCAGCTCGGCGCCGGCGTGGGCCTCGCGCGCCCCGACCCTGGAGGCGAGGTGCGCGCGGCTTTCGGGCGCATGCTGGCGGACCGCGCACGCCACCGCGCTGCCGCGCAGGCCTATCGCCAGCGCTACGCGAGCTTCTCCAGCGCCGAACAGGAGCGCCGCATCGTGGCCCGCATCGAGCAGCTCGTGCAGGAGAAGACCGCATGAACGCCTTCAGGCGCGCAAAGGCCCTGCTCGTGGAGCCGTCCGCGACCTGGGACCAGATCGACCTCGAGCCCTCGAGCATGCAGGACATCTACCTCGGATACGTGGCGGTGCTCGCCGCGATCCCGGCGATCGCCTATTTCGTCGGCTTTTCCTTCGTGGGCACGGGCCTCCTGGGCGGCGGCCAGCGCGTGCCCTTCGCGCACGGCGTGGCGCACATGGTGGCGCTCTACGTGCTGACCCTGGGCGCGGTGTATGCGTTCGCGCTCTTCGTGGATGCGCTCACGGCGGCCTTCGGCGGCGAGCGCGACTTCCTGCGCGCATTCAAGGTGGCAGCCCACGCCCCGACGGCGTTCTGGGTGGCCGGCGTGTTCTACGCATTCCCGACGCTCTCGATCCTCGCGATCGGCGGGCTCTACAGTCTCTACCTGATCTATGCGGGGCTGCCGCGCGTCATGCGGGTGCCCGCGGAACGCGTCGTGCCACTCGCGTTCGTCGTCGTGCTCGCGGCGATCGTGCTCGCCGTCGGCGTCGACGTGCTCGCGGCTCTCATCATCCCGGCGAAGTACCGGGGATTCTGAGCTGCGGGGACCCGGAGCTCCTCAATCCGCGGCGGCTGCGGTGCGCGCCATTCGGGGATGGCGCCTGCGCCGTCCGTAGGGCGAGAGGCCCACCGCGCCGGGCGCGATCTCGAGGAAGCTCGCGAGCTGCTCGAGCCCCATGCGGTAGACGTCGCGCTTGAAGTCGATCACCGCTTCCAGCGGGACCCAGTAGTCGTGCCAGCGCCACGCGTCGAACTCCGGATGCGTGCTCGCGCGGAGCGAGATGTCGGTGTCGCGCCCGACCATGCGCAGGAGGAACCAGATCTGCTTCTGGCCCTTGTACGTGCCGCGCCACTCGCGCTTCACCCAATGCATCGGCACGTTGTAGTGCAGCCAGTCGCGCGTGCGGCCGAGGATCTTCACGTGTTGCGGCTCGAGCCCGGTCTCTTCCTGGAGCTCGCGGTACATCGCCTGCTCGGGACTCTCCCCGGCCTTGATGCCGCCCTGGGGAAATTGCCACGCGTGTTCCTTCACGCGCTTGCCCCAGAACACCTGGTTGCGGCCGTTGATGAGCACGATGGCGACGTTCGGGCGATAGCCGTCCCGATCGATCATGGCGTCCACCATCCAATCCGTTGAGTTGAGTCCATTTTTCCATAGTTCGCAGTCGCTCGCCAGCCACCGGCCGAACCACCCCGCCGTGTAGAATGTCGGGCTGCAAATCGCTGATTTTTCGCTGGAAAGGCACTATGCGGGCAAGCCAGTACTACCTCGCCACCCTGAAGGAGGCGCCCCAGGAGGCGGAGCTTCCGAGCCACAAGCTGATGTTGCGCGCGGGTCTCATCCGCAAGCTGGGAAGCGGCCTCTACTCGTGGATGCCGCTGGGACTGCGGGTGCTGCGCAAGGTGGAGACGATCGTGCGCGAGGAGATGAATCGCGCGGGCGCGCTCGAATTCGTGGCCCCCCCGATCCAGCCCGCGGAGCTCTGGAAGGAGACCGGGCGCTGGGATCTCTACGGACCGCTCATGCTGCGCATCCGCGATCGCGCGGAGCGCGAGTTCTGCTATGCGCCCACGGCCGAGGAAGTCGTCTGCGACATCGTCCGCCGCGAGATCAAGAGCTATCGCCAGCTGCCGGTCAATTTCTACCAGGTGCAGACCAAGTTCCGCGACGAGATCCGCCCGCGCTTCGGCGTGATGCGCGCGCGCGAGTTCACGATGAAGGATGCGTACTCGTTCGACGCGGACTACGCGGGACTCCAGAAGAGCTATCGCGCGATGTACGAAGCCTACGTGCGCATCTTCACGCGCCTGGGTCTCGAGTTTCGCGCCGTCGCCGCGGACACCGGCGAGATCGGCGGCACGGGCTCCCACGAGTTCCAGGTGATCGCAGGCTCCGGCGAGGACGCGATCGCGTTCGCGCCCGATTCGGATTACGCGGCGAACGTCGAGCTCGCGGAAGCGCTCGCCCCGAAGGCGCCGCGCGGGGGCGCGACCCAGGCGATGCGGAAAGTCGCCACCCCGGGCCAGCATACGTGCGAGGACGTCTGCGCATTCCTGGGGCTGCCCCTCGAGAAGACGGTCAAGTCGATCGTGGTCATGCACGAAGAGGAAGGCAAGCCGGCCGAGATGGTCATGCTGCTCGTGCGCGGCGACCACATGCTGAACGAGGTGAAGACCTCGAAAGTGCCCGGGCTCAAGCCCTTCCGCTTCGCGACCGACGCCGAGATCCGCGAGCGGCTGCGCGCGACGCCCGGCTCCCTGGGTCCCGTGGGCCATGACGTGAAGATCGTGGCCGACCGTACGGTGGCCGCGATGAGCGACTTCGTCGTCGGCGCCAACGAGGATGGCCATCACTTGACCGGTGTCAACTTCGGGCGCGACCTGCCGGAGCCCGTCGTCGCCGACATCCGCAACGTCGTGGCGGGCGATCCGTCGCCGGACGGCCGCGGCAAGCTCGACATCGCGCGCGGCATCGAGGTGGGCCACGTCTTCCAGCTGCGCACGGCCTACACGTCGAAGATGGGCGTCACCTACATCGACGACAAGGGCGAGACCAAGCCGATGGAGATGGGCTGCTACGGCATCGGCGTGACCCGCGTGGTCGCGGCGGCCATCGAGCAGAACCATGACGACAAGGGGATCATCTGGCCCGATCCCATGTCGCCCTTCACGGTCGCGATCGTCCCCCTCGGCTTCCACAAGAGCGACGCCGTGCGCGACGCAGCCGAGAAGGCCTACGCCGCGTTCTCCGCGGCGGGCCTCGAGCCGTTCCTCGACGACCGCAACGAGCGCCCCGGCGTGCTGCTCGCCGACCAGGAGCTCATCGGCATCCCGCATCGCATCGTCATCGGCGAGCGCGGCCTGAAGGAAGGCGTCGTCGAGTACCAGCACCGTCGCGACACGCAGGCGACCCGCGTTGCCCTCGACCAAGCGGTCGCCCACGTGCGCTCGCGCCTGGATCCCGCCCATTCGCCCCGTGCGGCCTGAAATCGGGGACGCAGTCGGAATTCCGGGAGCCGCCGGCAGCCGACAGGCTGCACGGTCCGAATTCCGACTGCGTCCCCGATTTCCACGACTGCGTCCCGGGTTTCTTGGGTTGCTCGTGGCGCTTTTCGTGCCGTGCATCGCCCTCGGCGGCGCGCAGCAGTACGAGGTGCTCTCGGCGAGCGTGCGCGCGACGCTCGCCTCCGCCGTGCGCGGGGCCGCGATTCCCGAGATCGAGGACCGCGAGACGCGCCTCTGGATCGCGGGCATGGCCCGGCGCATCGCGCCGCGCGTGGGCGACGAGGAGCGCGCGAAGCGGCTGCTGCGCCTGGTCTATTACGAGGCGAAGCGCGCGGGGCTCGACCCGCAGCTCGTGCTCGCGGTGATCGACGTCGAGAGCCGGTTCGACAAGTACGCGGTCTCCCGCGCCGGCGCGCGCGGCCTCATGCAGGTGATGCCCTTCTGGGTGAAGCAGATCGGCACGCCGGGCCAGGACCTCTTCCAGGAGCGCACCAACGTGCGCTACGGCTGCACGATCCTGCGCTACTACCTCGACCGGGAGAGCGGCAACCTCGTGAACGCGCTCGGCCGCTACAACGGCAGCCTGGGCCGCCCCGAGTATCCCGCGCGCGTCGTGAAGGCCTGGCGCGAGCGCTGGAGCGACGCCGCCGGCTTCAACGTGAAGCGGTGAGCTCCTCGAGCTTCGCGCGCGTCACGCGGCCCGGCTGGTCGTACTTCACGCGACCGTTCGCGTCGTACACCCGCGTGGTGGGCAGAGCCGCCGGCGTGCCGAGCTGTTTCTCGACCGCATCGTCGTCGAGCACCAGCGGATAGTCGTGGCCCACCTTCGCGGCGAACCGCTTCACCTTCGCCGCGTCCTTCGCGTCCTCCGCCACCCCGAGCACGACCACGCCGGGATGCGCCTTGTGGAACGCGGCGATCTCGGGAATCTCCTGGATGCACGGCACGCACCAGGTTGCCCAGAAATTGAGCACCACGGGCCTGCCGCGATAGTCGGCGAGGCGGTGGTGGGCGCCGCTCGTGTCGACCAGGTCGAACGGTTGCGACGGTGCCGCCACGCAAAACGGCGTTACGGTCGTAGCGAATGCGGCGGCCACTGTGAACCAATTGGTTTCCAAGCGGGCTTTCCTTCTCTATGCTCCACGGAAAGCTTAACGGAAAAGAACAGCATGGCCGCCACGCTCGCCGTTCCAGGGGAGCGCTTTCCCCCGCCTCCCGAGCTCGAGATCCGTCCGAAGGCCCTCAAGGCCTGGGCCGAAGGGCTGCCCCTCGCCCAGACCCTCGAGTCGTCGCGGAAGCTCGCCGTCTACCTCGCCGCGCTCAATGGGGCGCGGGTGGCGGCCGATGTGCGCCTGGAGCTGCTCGAGGCGTCCCGGCCTTTTGCCGACCTCCTGCTCGAGGAGCTCGACGATATCTACACGAAGTCGGCGCAGCCGCTCGGTCCGCGCGGGCGCGACGCGCTGGCGAACGCACGCCAGCTCGCCTCCGAGCTGGCACTCGGCTACCAGGTCGCCGCCTCCGACACCGCGGCGAAGCGGCTGGGCTTCGGCATCCGCAAGCAGCTCACGCTGCAGCTCGTGCGCGCGGCCCAGTACCTCGCGCACCAAGTGCGCGCGAGCTACAAGGCCTATTCGCCCGTGCCCACGGGCACGTGGAAGGCCCTGCACACGCTCTACCTCGTGGCCGCCCAGGAGCAGCTCGTCGCCGAGCCCGCGGAGAACCCTGACGGCCTCACCGTCGCGCAGGTGTATTGCGAGACGCTCCTGGTCTCGCTCACCGATGCCTACCGCCTCGCTCCCGGCGACGTCGACCGCGTCGTGGCGCAGATCCGGTCGCTGCGCGCGCCGGTGACGCTGGGCCAGCAACGTCCCGCGACGCGGCCGGGCGGACACTTCATCGTGCCGTGCGACACCGATCGCGCGCCGAAGCCGGCGCTTTCCGCCAACGACGACACGGGAGGCCCGAACTGGCGCCTGCTCGATGCGAATCCCGTCGTCGAGCGCCTGCGCGCCCGCAAGCAGGCGCTCGACAGCGGCAACGTCTCGGCGACCCTCACCCGTGCCATGGGCGAGGACGGGACGGTGCTCCTCGGAAAGCTCATGGTGCTCTGGGGCGACCCGCCGAAGCGCGCCTATCGCCGCGATGCTTCCGACATGACGGTCGCGATCTGCGTGGGGCTCAAGGCGATCTCGCATTTCGTCGCGCACGACGCGAAGGTGGACGCCTCGACGCAGGAGCTGGCATTGCGCAAGGGCATCACCATGCCGCTGCCCGCGATGACGGAGGACGAATCCGCGAGGATGGTTCCGATCTACGAATGGGCCGTGGTGAACCAGAGCGCCGGCGGCCTCAAGGTGCGCCGCGCGCAGGGCGCGCTGCAGCCGCTCGCGGTGGGCGAGATCATCGGCATCCGTGCGCCCGGCAAGCCCGAGTGGACTGTCGCGGTGCTGCGCTGGATCACCACGCTCGAGGACGGCGGCGCGGAATTCGGCCTGCAGTACATCGGGACGGCGCTGCGCTCGGTGTGGGTGCAGCCGACCATCTCGGCCGCGCCGCAATCGAAGCAGGGCCTGCTCGTGGCCGACGAGGATTCCCCCGGCGCGCAGATCCTCGCCGCGGTGCCCAATACCTATTCGGAGCTGCGCGAGTTCGACCTGCAGGGCGAGGGCTACTCCGCGCGCGTGCGGGCCGCCGGCCTCATCGAGCTGACCGGGCGCTTCGACCTCTTCCACCTCTCCGCTTCCTGAGTCCGGCCTGGGGCGACGGCGACAGCGCCTGGCGCAGCGTGGCGAGCGGGCGCTGCAGGCCTTCGCGCATTTCGCGCGCGGCGCGGGCGAAGTCTCCCGAGACCTCCGCCCACTCCTCCGGGTCCGTCGTCCCGACCGGCGCCACCGTGGCCTCGTACAGCTCCGCGATGGACACCTTCTCGGGCGGCCGGGAGAACCGGTACGTCCCGCCGCGCTCGGCCACGATGTCGCACGCCTCCATGCGCAGCAGCGCGTCCTCGAGCTCGTGCACGGGCAGGCGGGTGGCCTTGCGCAAGTCCTTGAAGGTGACGGGTGCCCCCGCGTGCTCCATCAGCACGCGCGCGACGCGCACGGCGTTGCGGAAATGGCTGGCCGGGCTCGGCGGGTGCTTCCACAGCCCATCCTCCCAGTACGCGGCGCTCGCGGTGATCTCCGCGCCGAGCAGGATGGTGAGCCAGGAAAGATAGATCCACACGAGGAAGAACGGCACCGCGGCGAAGGCGCCATAGACCACGTTGTACGTCGGCGCCATGTGCGCGTAGATCGAGAACACGTACTTCGCCGCCTCGAACAGCACGCCGGCCACCACGGCGCCCAGCAAGGCGTGCATCCACGGCACGCGCCGGTGGGGCAGCAGCCGGTAGACGAGAAAGAAGGCCACGCTCGTGACGAGCGCCGGCACCACGCGCAGGAGCGGCGAATGGGGTTCGGGTTGCAGCCCGCGCAGCGAGGGCAGGAGCGGCGACAGGTACGTGGTCGCGTACACGCTCACGCCGATCAGGAGCGGACCCGCGAGCAGCAGCACGACATAGCTCAGCACCGAGATCCAGTACGGACGGGAGCGGGTCACGCGCCAGATGCCGTTCAGCGTCCGGTCGATGAAGAGCAGCAGCATGAGCGCCACGAACACCACGCCCACGAGGCCCACGGTGGTGAGGCGCGCGGCGTTCTGCTGGAACTGCGCGAGCGTCACGTAGATGATGTGCCGCGCGATGTCGGGCACGAGGTTGCGCAGCAGCAGGCGCTTGAGGCTCTCGATCACGTCCTCGAACAGCGGCGACGATGAGAGCACCGCCACCACGATCACGAAGACCGGCACGAGGGCGAGCAGCGTGGCGTAGGTGAGCGCGCCGGCCACCTGCGGGCAGCGGTCCTCGTTCCAGCGCCGCCAGATGAAGCGCAGGAAGCCCGCAAGCTCGAGGAGTTTTTTGCGCATGGGGTCGCGTTGACGCGCGTTATGATAGCAGCCGCCCTTCCCGCCGCCCTCCGTGCCCGACGTCCTCGTCCTCTACTACAGCGCCAGCGGCGCCGTGCGCACGCTCGCCCGCTCGGTCGCCCGCGGCATCGAGAGCGTCGAGGGCATGGAGGCGCGGGTGCGCACGGTGCCGAAGGTCGCCCCGGTGATCGACAAGCCCGAGCCCGCCGTGCCGGCCGACGGCGCTCCGTACGTCGAGCCGCGCGACCTCGAGGAATGCGCCGGCATGGCACTCGGGTCGCCCACGCGCTTCGGCAACATGGCGGCGCCGCTCAAGTACTTCCTCGACGGCCTCGGCGCCGAATGGACGCGCGGCACCCTCGCGGGCAAGCCCGCGGCCGTGTTCTCGTCGACGGCGTCGATGCACGGCGGCCAGGAGGCGACGCTCGTGACCATGATGCTGCCGCTGCTGCATCACGGGATGGTGATCGTGGGCCTGCCCTACACGGAGCCGGACCTCAACTCGACGCGCTCCGGCGGGACGCCCTACGGGGCCACCCACGTGTCCGGGACCGCGAACGACCGGCCGGTCACGGAGGAAGAGGCACGGCTCGCCTTCGCCCTCGGCAAGCGCCTGGCGCTCGTCGCCCGGAAACTCGCGGCTTGAGCGCGCGGCTCGCGTGGCTGGGGGCGTGCGCGACCCTCATCGCGCTCATCCTGCTCGGCGTGGCGTGGGAACTCTTTCTTGCGCCGCTCAAGCCGGGCGGGTCGTGGATGGTGCTCAAGGTGGTGCCGCTGCTCTTTCCCCTCTTCGGCGTGCTGCGGGGGCGGCGCTACACCTACCAGTGGACGACGCTGCTGATCTGGCTCTATTTCGCCGAGGGCGTCGTGCGCGCGTGGTCAGATCCCGGGCTCTCCGCGCGGCTGGGTGCGCTGGAGGTCGTGCTCTCGCTCGCATACTTCGCCTCCGCGGTCGCCTTCGTGCGCGGCCAGCGCAGCGCCTGAGGCTTGAGCGTCTGGCGCGAGCTCACCGCGGCGATCGCGATCTCGCGCAGGAAGAGAACGAGGCACCCGGTGATCGCCAGGACGGCGCACACGAAGAGGATCGCCACGGGCCGGGAGAGATCCATCGCCAGGTAGGCGCCGGTGAACGCAATGCCGATGTCGAGGCATACGAAGAGTCCGGCCAGCACCGCGAGCGCCGAGGACCACAGCGTGAGCACCACGCGGTCGTTCAGCAGGCGCATCTCGCGCAGCGCCTCGTCGCGGCGCGCGTCGAGATACTCCGGCAGGTTCTCCTCCAGCACGCGGCGCCGGTCGGTCGCCCGCGCCATCCGCGTGATGAGCACGTTGATGAGGCCCGACACGGCGGTGAGCAGGAACACCGGCGTGAGGACGACCTGGATGGTCCGGTAGATCTCGAACACCTGCGGCTCGTGCATGCGCGTCTCAGCCCTTCATCCTCGAGCGGACGTAAGCCGCCGCCAGCGGCAGCAGGCTCACGACGATGATGCCCACGATGAGCAGGGTCAGGTTGCCCTTGACCCATGGGATATTGCCGAAAAAGTACCCCGCATAGCAAAGGGCGCCGGCCCAGAGCGCGCCGCCGGCGACGGTGTAGGCGAGGTAGGCGGGCCTGCGCATGCGGGCCATCCCGGCCACGAACGGGATGTAGGTACGCACGATCGGCAGGAAGCGCGCGATCACGACCGCCTTGCCGCCGTGGCGCTCGTAGAAGGCGTGGGCACGCTCGAGGTGGCGCGGATCGAGCCAGCGCGAGGCGCCGGCGCGGAAGATGCGCGGTCCCAGCCAGCGGCCGATCTCGTAGTTCACGGTGTTGCCGGCGATCGCCGCGAGTGCCAGCAGCAGGAAGAGGACGTGGACGTCCAGCGCGCCGCCGGCGGCGATCGCCCCCGCCACGAAGAGCAGCGAGTCTCCGGGCAGGAAGGGCGTGACCACGAACCCCGTCTCGGAGAAGACGATCGCGAAGAGGATCGCGTACGCCCACACCCCGTAGTCCTGCACCAGCTTGAGCAGGTGCACGTCCAGGTGCAGGACGAGGTCGAGCAGGTTCACCGCTCAGGGGACTTGCGGCTCGACCGTCTTGCGCTCCGGCTTCACGAAGTCGGCCCGCGACGCCCCGAGGTACTTGGCGAGCGGGCACGCCACCAAGACCGACGAGTAGATGCCGAACAGGATGCCGACCGTGAGCGCCAGGGCGAAGTAGTGCAGGCTGGCACCGCCGAAGAAGAAGATCGAGAGCACCATCATCTGCGTGCAGAGGTGGGTGATGATCGTGCGCGAGATGGTGCCCGTGATGGACGCGTCCATCACCTCGTCCACGCTGGCCTTGCGCATCTTCTTGAAGTTCTCGCGCACCCGGTCGAACACGACGACCGACTCGTTCACCGAATAACCGAACACCGCGAGCACCGCGGCGAGCACGGGGAGCGAGAACTCCCACTGGAAGAGCGCGAAGAAGCCCAGGATGATGACCACGTCGTGCAGGTTCGCCACGATCGTCGCCACCGCGAAGCGCCACTCGAAGCGGAAGGCGAGGTAGATCACGATGCCGATGCAGACGAAGAGGAGGGCCAGGCCGCCGTCGGTCGCGAGCTCCTTGCCTACGACGCCGCCCACGACGTCGACGCGCTTCACGTCCGCGCCCGGATCCTGGGCCTTGATCGCCTTCACCACCGCGTCGTTCTGCCGCTGCACCTCGGCGTTCTGGTTGGCGCCCTCGGGCACCTTGGGCAGGCCCATGCGGATCAGCACGTCGCGCGAGCTGCCGAAGTTCTGCACGCTCGCGTCCTTGAGGCCTATCTTGAGGAGCGCGTCGCGGACCTTGTCCGGATCCGCGGCGTGGTCGTAGCTCACCTCCATCACCGTGCCGCCGGTGAACTCGATGGAGAAGTGCAGGCCGCGCGTGGCGAGCAGCACCACGGAGGCGAGGAACACGACCACCGAGATCGCGTTGAAGACCAACGCGTGGCGCATGAAGGGGATGGTGCGGCGGATGCGGAAGAATTCCATGGTTATGCCGTGGCCTTGTGGTTGCGGTGCCACTCGGTGTTGCCGATGGAAAGCTTCGCCACCTTCTTGCGCCCGCCGTAGATGAGGTTCACCAGCCCACGGGAGACCATCACCGCGCTGAAGATGGAGGTGAGGATGCCCAGGCAGTGCACGACCGCGAATCCGCGCACCGGCCCGGAGCCGAAGGCGAGGAGCGCCAGGCCCGCGATGAGCGTGGTGACGTTGGAGTCGAGGATGGTGCCGAAGGCGCGGTCGTAGCCCGCCTGGATCGCCATCTGCGGCGTCATGCCGCCGCGCAGCTCCTCGCGCACGCGCTCGTTGATCAGCACGTTGGCGTCGATCGCCATGCCGAGCGTGAGCGCGATGGCCGCGATGCCGGGCAGGGTGAGTGTCGCCTGCAGCATCGAGAGCACGCCCACCAGCAGCAGCAGGTTGCAGGCAAGGGCCACCACGGAGATCAGGCCGAAGACCGCGTAGTAGATCACCATGAAGACGGCGATGGCGACGAAGCCGTAGAGCACGGCGTGGTAGCCCTTCTCGATGTTCTCCTTGCCGAGCGAGGGGCCGATCGTGCGCTCCTCGATGATGTCCATGTTGGCCGCGAGCGCGCCGGAGCGCAGGAGCAGCGCCAGGTCCTTCGCCTCGCTGATGTCGGTGAGTCCCGTGATGCGGAAGTCGGCGCCGAACTCCTCCTGGATGTTCGGCCACATGGCGACCACCGTGCCGGATTTCTCCACGAGGAGGATCGCCATGCGCTTGCCGACGTTCTCGCGCGTGGCCTGGCGCATCGCCCGTCCCCCCGCGCTGTCCAGCTTCACGTTCACGACGGGGCCGCCGCTCTGCTGGTCGAAGTTGGCCTGGGCGTTGGTGATGCGGTCGCCCGTCACCACCACGGCCTTGCGCACGAGCACCGGCACGCCGTTCCTCTGGTCGATGTACTTGTCGGTGCCGGGAGGCGCGGGCGCGTCCTTGTACGGGATGAAGGCGCCCATGCCCTTGTCGGCGGCGAGGTCCTCGGCCACGAGGCGGATCTCGAGCGTCGCGGTGCGGCCCAGGATCTCCTTGGCCCGCCCCGGGTCCTGCACGCCCGCGAGCTCGACCACGATGCGGTCGTTGCCCTGCTGCTGCACGATCGGCTCGGAGACGCCGAGCTCGTTCACGCGGTTGCGAAGGGTCTGGATGTTCTGCTGGAGCGCCGCGTCCTGGTTGGCCTTGAGGACCTCGGGCTTCACGCGCGCCTCGATCTGGCCGCCATCGCCCGACGACTGCTCGCGCAGCGTGAGGTCCGGCACGGAGCTGTTGATCTCGCGCAGCGCCGCCGCCTGCTGCGCGGCTTCCTGGAAGCGCACCACGATGCGGTCGTCGCCTTCGCGCGCGAGGCCCGAGTAATAGATCTTCTTGTCGCGCAGGAGCGAGCGGATGTCGCCCACGTAGCGATCCACCGCCTTGCGCTGGGCCGACTTCATGTCGACCTGCAGCAGGAAGTGCACGCCGCCGCGCAGGTCGAGCCCGAGGTACATCGGCTTGGCACCCAGCGCCTGCAGCCAGCGCGGCGAGTTCGGCACCAGGTTCAGGGCGACCACGTAGGCGGTCTTGTCGACCTTGCCCTGGATCACGTCGCGCGCCTTCAGCTGCGCGTCGGTGTCGGCGAAGCGGAAGCGCGTGGCCTCGTCGGTCACGTCGACGTTCACCGGCGGCACGCTGGCCGCCTTGAGCGCATCGGTGAGTGTTGCGCGCAGCGCGTCGTCGACCTTCACGGTGGAGCGGATGCCGGACACCTGCACCGCGGGCACCTCGCCGAAGAGGTTCGGCGCGGCGTAGAGGAGGGCCACCACGAGCGCGATGCCGATGACGACGTACTTCCAGAGCGGATATCGGTTCATGCGCGGCCTACTGGGCGTCCTTGATCGTGCCCTTGGGCAGCAGTGTCGTCACGGCCTGCCTCTGCACCTGGATCGTCGTGTTGGGCGCGATCTCGAGGCTCAGGTACGTATCGCCGATCTTCGCGATGCGGCCGAGGATGCCCATCGCGATCACCTCGTCGCCCTTGGACAGGGCTTCGAGCATCGTCTTGTGCTCCTTCGCCTTCTTCATCTGCGGCCGGATCATGAGGAAGTACAGGACGACGAACATCAGGACGATGGGCAGGAAGCTCATCAGCTCGCCACCCGGTGCGGCGGGGCCGGCCTGGGCGAATGCGGTGCCAATCATGAAGACTCCGAGGGGATTACTCGTTGAATTTGCTTAAGGATTCGGGTCCGACTCAACCTGAGATTCTAGCATGCGACGCTCCCGGAAGCGCCCCGCGAAAACGGCCAGTTTCCCGGCGCCGATGGCGGCCCTGAGGCCCGCCATGAGCTCCTCGTAGTAGTGCAGGTTGTGGATCGTGTTGAGCCGGGCACCGAGGATTTCCCCCGCGCGATGAAGGTGATGGAGATAAGCGCGCGAGAAGTGGCGGCACGTGTAGCAGGCGCAGTCCGGGTCCAGCGGGCCGGTGTCCTCCCGGTGTCGGGCATTGCGAATCCTCACGTCGCCGCGGGCGGTGAAAAGCCAGCCGTTGCGCGCGTTGCGCGTGGGCAGCACGCAATCGAACATGTCCACGCCGTGGGTGACCGCGTGCACGAGATCCTCGGGCGTGCCCACGCCCATGAGGTAGCGCGGCGCCCCAGCCGGCAGCCGGCGCGGCAGGTGCTCCACGATGCGCAGCATGTCTTCCTTCGGCTCGCCCACGGAGACGCCGCCGATCGCATAGCCGTCGAAGCCGATCGCCGCGAGGCGGGCGAGCGACTCCTCGCGCAGGTCGTCGTACATCCCGCCCTGCACGATGCCAAACACCGCGTTGGGGCTGTCGCCATGGGCGCGCTTCGAGCGCTCCGCCCAACGCAGCGAGAGCCGCATCGACCGCGCCGCCTCCTCGTGCGTCGCCGGGTAGCCCGTGCACTCGTCGAAGATCATCGCGATGTCGGAGTCCAGCACGCGCTGGATGCGCATCGCCTCCTCGGGGCCGAGGAAGAGGCGGTCGCCGTTCACCGGCGACTGGAAGGCCACGCCCTCCTCGCTGATCTTGCGCAGCGCCCCCAGGCTGAACACCTGGAAGCCGCCGGAGTCCGTGAGGATCGGCCGGTCCCATCCCATGAAGCGATTGAGGCCGCCATGCCGCTCGATCACGGCGAGCCCGGGACGCAGCCACAGGTGGAACGTGTTGCCGAGCACGATCTCCGCGCCGACGTCCACCAGCTCCGCCGGGCTCATCGCCTTCACGGTGCCGTAGGTGCCCACCGGCATGAAGGCCGGCGTCTGCACGGTGCCGCGGCGCAGCTCGAGCACGCCGCGGCGCGCCGCGCCATCGGTCGCGGCGACGCGGAACGCGAGGCGCGGCCCGGAAGGCGCGGCGCTCACTTCCAGTGCGGCGGGAAGGTCTTGTCGAACCAGGGCTGCGCCTCGATGCGCTTCGCCCATGCGTCGAGCGCCGGCGGCAGGAGGTCCGTCAGCTTCGTCTCGGGCTTGCGCACGGTCAGGCGCTTCATATACGCGATGTACGGATACATCACGATGTCCGCCCCCGTGATCGCCGCGCCGTCGAGGAAATCGCCGCGCAGCTCCTGCGCGAAATAGGCGAGCTCCGCCGCGAGCTTCTCGCGCGCGTGGCCCACCTTCTCCAGGTCCGGCGCCGCATCGCCCTTGAAGAAGTACTCCTCCATGATCGTGTCGAGCGCCTCGGGGCCGAGATAGCTCTCCGCCTCGCGCGCCAGGCGGCGCACGCGCGCACGCTGCTTCACGTCGCCGGGATAGAGCTTCGCGCCGCCGAAGCGCTCGTCCAGGTACTCGAGGATCACGGTCGACTCCCACAGCGCGAAGCCGTCATCCACGATCGTGGGCACCTGGTGGCGCGGGTTGATGGCGACGAACTCCGGCTTCTTCGTGTCGCCCGCGGTGAACGACAGCACCTCGAGCTCGTACGGGATCCGTTTCGCTTCCAGGGCGAGCCAGACGCGCCAGGAGAAGGGCGAGCCATGGCCGTGGTAGAACTTGAGTGCCATCTTCGATTCCTTTCGGGATTCAGGAGAGCGTGAAGCCGTCGAGCGGGACGGCGGGTGTGCGCCCGGTCGCGAGGTCGGCGACGACGCGACCGGTGGCGAGCGCCAGGGTGAAGCCGAGCGCGCCGTGACCGACATTGAGCCACAGGTTGCGGTGCGCGGTGGCGCCCAGGACCGGCGTGCCCTTCGGCGTCGCCGGCCGCATGCCGCACCAGGGCGCGAGCTTCGAGAAGTCGCTGGCGGCGGGGAACGTGTTCCTCACCTCGTTCGCGAGCTGGTCCACGCGCTCGACGTCGATCATCGCGCGCTTGCCCGAGAGATCGGCCATGCCCGCCACGCGCAGCTCGTCGCCCAGGCGCGCGTAGACCACCTTGCGCTTGAAGTCGGTCACGCTGATGCGCGGCGCGGCCGCCGCGTTCGTGATCGGCAGCGACAGGCTGTAGCCCTTCAGCGGATAGACGGGCACGCGGATGCCGAGCGGACGCACCAGCTCGGGCGCGTTGGTGCCGAGGGCGAGCACATAGGCGTCGGCCTCGAACACGCCCCGGCTCGTCTCCACGCCCATGAGGCCCTTGCGCGATGCGAGCAGCCGCTGGACCTCCACGTCGAAGTGGTAGGCCACGGGGTTGGGGCCCGTGGTCATCATGCGCATGAGCTCGTTGCAGAACTTGTAGCAGTCGCCCGCGTCCTCGCTCGGCGTGTAGATGGCCCCGGCGATGCGCGGGCCCATGTGGGCGAGCGCCGGCTCGAGGGCCACGCACGCGTCGCGCTCGAGCGCCTGCTGCTCGGCTCCGAGGCAGCGCTGGTAATCCATGAGCCGCTTCGCCGACTCGTACGAGTCGCGCGCGGTGTGCACCACGAGCTTGCCGTTCTGCACGTAGTCGAATTGCGGGGCGTGCGTGCGCACCAGCTCGTGCATGAGGTCGCGGCTGTAGAACGCGAGGCGCAGCAGGCGCTCGGTGGTGAGATCCGAGGTCGCCCGGTTGCAGGCGGCGAGGAACTCCGCGCACCAGCGCCACTGCTCGACGTCCCACTCGGGCCGGAAGCGCAGCGGCGAGTCGCGCCGCAGGAGCCACGGCGGGATCTTCGGGATGACCGAGGGGCTCGCGAGCGGCGCCACGTAGCTGTACGAGAGCTGGCCGCCGTTGGCGAAGCTCGTCTCGAGTGCCACGCCCTCGTTGCGCTCGAGCACGGCGACCTCGTGGCCGTCGCGCCAGAAGTACCACGCGCTTGCGACGCCGGCCACGCCGGCGCCGAGGATCAGGACTTTCATCGGGGTCCGCAAGGTTAGCACGCGTTCCACGGTGACCGTACCTTAAGGGCGGGAATACAATGCGGGCGCAGCTACAAGGGAGACAAGAAAATGGACATGCGCACCTTGGGGAGCCGGGCGTTCGCCTGCGTGCTCCTCGTTTCCGCGACCTTCGCGGCCCATGCACAGCTCACCGTGGCGGGCGTCTATACCGCGCTGCGGCTCGTGCCGACGGGCACGAACGTCCCGGGCACGATCCAGGCCCGGGTCACCCAGGCAGGCGTGCCCGCGGCGGGCGTCACCGTGCTCTTCACGGCTCCGGCGAGCGGTCCCTCGATCGTGTTCGGCGGTGGGGGCAACAGCGCGAGCGCGATGACGGATGCATCGGGCATCGCCACGGTGAATGGCGTGGGCAACACCGAGCCCGGACTCGTGCAGGTGCAGGCGAGCTCGGGCGCGTCCTCCGCGCTCGTCGCCGCGCTGGTGATTCCCGGGCCGATCTCGGTCGAGGCGATCTGGCCGCCGCACGGCACGTTCGGTGACCTGTCCGACCTCGAGCTGCATGCGCACATGCCCTGGTTCCCCTGCGCGTACGCCTCCAGCGCGCCGGCCGTCTTCGCCGACGCGGCCGCCTCCTTCACGGCGAACGGCTTCGCGCTGCCCACGTCGGTTCTCTATCCCGCCCTTTGCACCTCGAACGGCACCTACGAAATCGTGACCTTCGGCCGCGTCTCCGCGCTCGTCCCCGGGAGCTACGAGATCACGGCGCTCTACACTCCGGGCGGCGGTTTCGGCAGCCTGCGCAGCCAGGGAATACTGCGCATCGATCCCGATGTGCAGGTCGCGACCGCGAGCGGAAACGGGAGCTGGCAGGTCGGCATGGAGGGCCCGAAGGACGGCAGCATTGGGGGCGAATGCGCCACGCTCGCGGCCCATGCGGGACGCGCGGGAGACGATGGGTTTCCGGCGGCGCTTCCCGCGGGCGTCGTGGCGCCGTTCGGGCTGCTGCGCCTGGACGCGACGGATTGCACGTGGGCATCCGCCATCACGCCCGCCCCGCCGCTGCCGCCGCTGTACCAGCACCTCACGCTCGCGACCGGAACGTCGCTTGCGCCCGGCGCGCTCGTCTACGCGTTCGGCCCGACGGCGGACAACCGCGTTGCGCACTGGTATCCAATGCACACGCTGGCGAGCCCGTCGGCGGCGTACGTGGACCTGGTCGATGGGGCGGCGGGCGACGATTCGGTCGGCGGCGATGGCAAGCTGCACGCGACGCTCGCGCTGGCATGGCCCATGCACGGCACGGTCGCCGGAAGCCTGCAGGACCTGTGGTGGGTCGGCCCGCAGGAGAACGGCTGGGGCATGACGCTCACCCAGCACGGCGACAAGCTCTTCGCCGGCCTCTTCGTCTACGACGCGCAGGGCGAGCCACGGTGGCTCGTGATGTCCGGCGGCGCGTGGAATGCCGACGGCACGGTCTATTCGGGCAGCCTCTATCGCCCCCGCGGCTCGAGCTATGCCGCGTACGACGTGACCGCCTTCGTGCCGGGCGCCCCCGTCGGCACGCTCAACGTGCGCCCGCAGACGCCGGGCACGCTCGTGATCGACTACACGATCGACGGGGTCGCCGGAACGAAGAAGCTCCAGCGGCAGCTCTTCGGCGCTCCGACGCCCTTCTTCCTGGCGAGCCGCGACGACCTCTGGTGGGGCGGGGCCAAGCAGAACGGCTGGGGAATCGCGCTCGCGCAGCAGTACGACACCTCGTTCGGGGTCCTCTACACGTACGACGGCGCCGGCGACCCGACCTGGTTCGTGGCGCCGGACCTCGCCGCCCAGGCCGACGGCGTCCTCGCCTCGACGCTCTACCTGACCCACGGCTCGCCGTGGCTCGGCGCCGCGTACGATCCATCGCGGCTTGCCGTGACGCCGGTCGGCACGCTGCAGCTCGGACTCGGCAGCGACGCCGGGAACCTCGCGTTCTCGATCAACGGGGCGGTGGTGAACCAGCCGATCGAGCGCCAGCCGTTCTGATCCCCGAATGAAAAAAGGGCCGCGCGCGGCGGCCCTTTCGCGGCAAAGGCCCCGGCTCAGAGCAGCGGCACGATGAGCAGCGCCACGATGTTGATGATCTTGATGAGCGGGTTCACGGCGGGACCGGCGGTGTCCTTGTAGGGGTCTCCCACCGTGTCGCCGGTGACCGCGGCCTTGTGGGCATCGCTGCCCTTGCCGCCGTAGTGGCCGTCCTCGATGTACTTCTTGGCGTTGTCCCATGCGCCGCCGCCCGTGCACATCGAGATGGCCACGAACAGGCCCGTGACGATCGTGCCCATGAGCATGCCGCCCAGCGCCTGCACGCCCGCGTCGCGGCCCATGAGCCAGCCCACGATGAGCGCCACGGCGATGGGCGAGAGCACCGGCAGGAGCGACGGGATCATCATCTCCTTGATGGCGCCCTTCGTGAGCATGTCGACGGCGCGCGAGTAGTCGGGCTTCGCGGTGCCTTCCATGATCCCCTTGATCTCGCGGAACTGGCGGCGCACTTCCTCCACCACGAAGCCCGCCGTGCGCCCCACCGCCTCCATGGCCATCGCGCCGAAGAGGTACGGAATCAGGCCGCCCACGAAGAGGCCGATGATGACCGCCGGGTTCGAGAGGTCGAAGCTCAGGTGCCGTCCCGCTTCCTCCAGGCGGTGCGTGTAGTCGGCGAAGAGCACGAGCGCCGCGAGGCCGGCCGAGCCGATCGCGTAGCCCTTGGTCACCGCCTTCGTCGTGTTGCCCACGGCGTCGAGCGGATCCGTCACGTTGCGCACTTCCTTCGGCAGCTCGGCCATCTCCGCGATGCCGCCCGCGTTGTCCGTGATCGGGCCGTAGGCGTCGAGCGCCACGATGATGCCGGCCATGGACAGCATGGAGGTCGCCGCGACCGCGATGCCGAAGAGGCCCGCCAGCGCGTAGGCCGCCCAGATCGCGGCGCAGACCGAGAGCACCGGCCACGCCGTCGAACGCATGGAGACGCCGATGCCGGCGATGATGTTGGTCGCGTGGCCCTTGGTCGAGGCCTCGGCCACGTGCTTCACCGGGGCGTAGTCCGTACCCGTGAAGTACTCGGTGATGAGCACCATGAGCGCGGTGAGCACCAGGCCCACGAGGCAGCAGCCCCACAGCTTCCAGATCCCGTTGGGATCGCCGCCCACGGCGTCGCGCATCATCCAGTTCGTCACGAACCAGAAGGCGATGAGCGAGAGGATGCCGGCCACCGCGAGGCCGCGATAGAGCGCGTTCATGATCTTGCCGCCGCTCGCCGTCTTCACGAAGTACGTGCCGATGATCGAGGCGATGATGGACACCGCGCCCAGCGCCAGCGGATAGCCCACCGCGTTCGGGACGTTCGGGAAGACGAGCGACGCGAGCACCATGGTCGCGATGGTGGTCACGGCATACGTCTCGAAGAGGTCCGCCGCCATCCCGGCGCAGTCGCCCACGTTGTCGCCCACGTTGTCGGCGATCACCGCGGGGTTGCGCGGGTCGTCCTCGGGAATGCCCGCCTCGACCTTGCCCACGAGGTCGGCGCCCACGTCCGCGCCCTTGGTGAAGATGCCGCCGCCCAGGCGCGCGAAGATCGAGATGAGCGAGGAGCCGAAGGCCAAGCCGATGAGCGGCTTCACGACGTCGCTCATGCGCGCGCCATGCAGCGCGCTGCCGTGCAGGAACAGGAAGAAGCCCGCGACCGCGATGAGCCCCAGTCCCACCACGAGCAGCCCCGTGATGGCGCCGCCCTTGAAGGCGATGTTGAGCGCCGGGCCGATGCCGTGGCGCGCGGCCTCCGCCGTGCGCACGTTGGCGCGCACGGACACGTTCATGCCGATGTAGCCCGCGGCTCCCGAGGCGATCGCGCCGATCGCGAAGCCGGCCGCGGTGATCCAGCCGAGTCCCGGGACCAGGCCGATCACGAGGAAGAGCACGACGCCCACGACGCCGATCGTCGCGTACTGGCGGTTGAGGTATGCCTTGGCGCCGGTCTGCACGGCCGCGGCGATCTCGCGCATGCGATCGTTGCCGTCCGGCTGCCGCAGGATCCAGGCCGCGGTGACGCCGCCGTACAGCAGGGCGAGGACCCCGCATGCGAGCGCCAAGAGGATTGCATTGTTCAACATCGGGTTTCTCCCTGGTTGTAGTCGTTGCAGTGGTTCTAGAGCTGGAACTCGCGGCCCGTCTTCTTCTTCACGGCGGCATTCTTGAGCCGCACGTAGCGGGGCAGGCCGTTCTCGAACGGGGGGTACGCCTCGCCCGCGATGAGGGGCGTGAGGTAATTGCGGCACTTCGCCGTGATGTGGAAGCCGTCGGGCGTGATGAAGTCGCGCGGCATCTTCTTTTCCACGTTGGCGACATCGGAGAGATTCGCCACGCCGATCTTCCACTTGTAGGGCCGGCTCCCGGTGCGCACGATCGTCGGCATCACGCTGTTCATGCCCTTCACCGCGTACTCGACCGCGGCCTTGCCGACCGCGTAGCTCTGCTCGAGGTCCGTGCGCGACGCGATGTGGCGCGCGGCACGCTGCAGGTAGTCGGCGACCGCCCAATGCTGCTTCAACCCGAGCTTGTCGCGCACGAGCCCGGCGAGCATGGGCGCCACGCCGCCCAGCTGCGCATGGCCGAACGCGTCGCGCAATCCCGACTCGGAGAGGAACCTGCCGTCCTTGTCCTGCAGGCCCTCGGAGGCGCCGACCGCGCAATAGCCGTAGAGCTTCACGCATTCCTGCACGCGCGCGAGGAAGGCTTCCTCGTTCCAGGCAATCTCGGGGAAGAGCAGGATGTGCGGTCCCTCGGCGGCCTTGCGCGACGCGAGTCCCGTCGCCGCCGTGATCCAGCCGGCGTGGCGTCCCATCACCTCGAGGATGAAGACTTTCGTCGAGGTCTTCGCCATCGACTCCACGTCGAGCACCGCCTCCATCATCGAGGTGGAGACGTACTTGGCGACCGAGCCGAAGCCCGGGCACGTATCGGTGATCGGCAGGTCGTTGTCCACGGTCTTCGGCACGTGCACCGCGATGATGGGGTAGCCCATGGTCTCGCTGATCCGTGACACCTTGAGGCACGTGTCGGCGGAGTCGTTGCCGCCGTTGTAGAAGAAATAGCCGATGTCGTGCGCGCGGAACACCTCGATCAGGCGCTGGTACTCCTGGCCGCCCTTCTCCACGCCCTTCAGCTTGTAGCGTGCGCTGCCGAAGGCGCCGCCGGGCGTGACGGTGAGCGCCTTGATCGCCGCGGGCGACTCCTTGCTGGTGTCGATGAGGTCTTCGGTGAGGGCGCCCAGGATGCCGTTGCGCCCGGCGTATACCTTGCCGATCTGGCGCTTGTACCGGCGCGCGGTCTCGATGACGCCCGCCGCGCTGGCGTTGATGACGGCGGTGACGCCGCCGGACTGCGCATAGAAAGCATTGCGAGGCATTTGCGAACCGCCCTTCATCCGAGAGCCGCGAAGATCCTGTCCCTGACCTGCTCGACCGTGCCCAGGCCGTCCACCCGGTGGTACTGCGGCGCCTTGCGATCGCCCTGCGCCGCCCACCTGGAGTAGTAATCGACGAGCGGCTCGGTCTGCCGGTGGTACACGGCGAGGCGCTTCTTCACCGTGTCCTCGTGGTCGTCCACGCGCTGCACCAGCGGCTCGCCGGTCACGTCGTCCACCATGTCGCGCCGGGGCGGATTGAACTTCGTGTGGTACGTGCGCCCGGAGGCCACGTGCACGCGCCGGCCCGACATGCGCTCGACGATCACCTCGTCGGGCACCGCGACCTCCACCACGTGCTCGACCGGGACGCCCGAGGCCTTCATCGCCTCGGCCTGCGGAATCGTGCGCGGGAAGCCGTCGAAGAGGAAACCGCTGCGGCAATCCAGCTGCGCGATGCGTTCCTTCACCAGGCCGATGATGATGTCGTCGGACACGAGGTCTCCGCGGTCCATGACCGCCTTCGCCGCGAGCCCGAGCGGGGTGCCGGCCTTCACGGCCGCGCGCAGCATGTCGCCGGTGGAGATCTGCGGGATGCCATAGCGCTGCGTGACGAACGCAGCCTGGGTGCCCTTGCCGGCGCCCGGCCCTCCGAGAAGAATCACCCGCATGCGCTCCACCCCTCCGAGGGCCGTTCTTGTGGTCAGCCGCGGATTATAGCGGCCCGCTCCCGAGTTTTCGACGCACCCGCTCGAGGTCCTCGGCCGTATCGACACCCGGCTCCATCCTCGCGTTCCAGAGCGCCACGGCGATGCGATGGCCGTGGGCGAGGGCGCGCAGCTGCTCCAGCGCCTCGAAGCGCTCGAGCGCGGACAGCGCGAGGCGGCCGTACTCGCGCAGGAACCCGGCACGATAGGCGTAGATGCCGATGTGCCTCAAGGCCGGGAAGCCCGCGGGCAGCGCGTCGCGCGAGCGGGCGAAGGCGTCGCGCGCGTAGGGAATCGGCGCGCGCGAGAAATAAAGTGCCAGGCCGCCGGCGTCCACCACGACCTTCACCACGTTGGGATCGAAGAACGTGCGGGCATCGGCGATGGGATGGGCCGCCGTCGCGATGGACGCGGCGGGATGGCTCGCGAGCGACTCGGCCACGGTCCGCACGAGCGCCGGATCGATGAGCGGCTCGTCTCCCTGCAGGTTCACGACGATGGCGTCGTCGGGGAGCCCGAGCAGGTCGACCGCCTCGCCCAGCCGGTCGGTGCCCGTCTCGTGGGATTCGGCGGTGAGGCACGCGGTGAATCCCAGCGCGCGCACGGCGCGCGCGATGTCCTCGTGGTCGGTCGCGATGGCAACGTCCCGGGCGCCGCTTTCACGCGCCCTCTGCGCGGCCCACGCCACCAGCGGGCGGCCGGCGACGTCGGCCAGCATCTTCCCCGGCAGCCGCGTGGAGCGCAGGCGCGCCGGGATGAGCACGGTGAACGCGAGGTCCACCTAGGTCTCTTCGCCGGGACCCAGTGTCCTCGCCTCGTCCTCGAGCATCACGGGGATGTCGTCCTTCACGGGAAAGGCGAGGCGGTCGGCCTTGCACACGAGCTCCAGCGCCTCCTTGCGCCACACGAGCGGACCCTTGCACAGCGGGCACACCAGGATTTCAAGCAGCTTCGGATCCATTCGTCCTCCGGCGCAAGTTGCCGAGCCGCGCGAGCAGGAACGCGTCGAACGCCTCGGGAAGGATCGCATCGACGCGCAGGAACCACATGCGCGCGTCGGCGAATGCGCGGCATTTTACGGCATCCTTCTCCGTCATGAGGATCACTCCCGCGTCGCGCAGCTTGAGCTCGCGCGGCTGGAAGAGGTGGTGGTCGGGAAACGCGTGGCCTTCCGCCCGGATGCCCAGTCGCGCGAGGTGCCCGAAGAAGCGCGCGGGGTGCCCGATGCCGGCCATTGCCACGACCCGCTCACCGCGCAGGGCGAGCGCGAACTCCCGCGGCGCGCGCTCCTCGCCGGTCGCGAGCGACACGAAGACCTCGTGCCCGAGCCGCATCGGGAACTGCGGCACCGTGGGCACGATGGGCGTCGCGTCGCCGCCGTTCACCACGATCGCGTCGACCGCGGCGAGGCGCGACACGGGCTCGCGCAGCGGTCCCGCGGGCAGCGGCAGCCCGTTGCCGAAGCGGCGCTCGCCGTCGACCACCGCGATCTCGACGTCCCGGCCCAGCGCGTAATGCTGCAAGCCGTCGTCGCTCACGATGACGTCCACGCCGTGGCCGCCGGCCAGCAGCGCACGGGCGGCCGCTGTCCGGTCGGGCGAGATGTAGACGGGCACGTGGGAGCGGCGCGCGATGAGCACCGGCTCGTCGCCGAAGTGCTCCGGCGTGGCGACCTCCGGGAAGACGCGCACCACGCCGAGCGGATCCTGCTCCGAGGCGGGCACGCGGCCGTATCCGCGCGCCACCACGCCCGGCGTGTAGCCGTTGCGCTGGAGCGCCTCGAGGACCTGGAGCACGAGCGGCGTCTTGCCGGTGCCGCCCGCCGTGATGTTGCCGACCACGATGACCGGGACGGGCGCGCGCCACGATGCGAGGAGATGCCGGCGGTAGAGCGTCCTGCGCAGCGCCGCGACGGCCGCGAACGCGAGCGCCAGGGGAAGCATCACCAACGCCCCGCCGCCGCGACGTTCCCACTCCGATTCGAGCCAGGCCCGCATGACGGTCGGCTGGGGGCCAGGCGCCCTAGCGCCGGCTCTGCGTCGTGAACGAGATGTGGTTGTAGCCGGCGATCCGCGCGCTTTCCATCACGTTCACCACGGCCTGGTGCGTGGCGAGGGCGTCGGCGCTGATGGCGACGATCGGCTCCTTGTTGCCCTTGGCGGCCTCGCGCATGCGCTCGGCGAACGCTTCGGGACTGCCGTACACCACGGGCGCGCCGTTGATCGCGTACTTGCCGGCCGAATCCACTGCGACGCTCAGGATCTGCGGCTTCTCGTCGGCCCTGCTGGCCCCGGCCGTGGGCAGGTTGATCTGCAGCTCGGAATAGCGGCTGTACGTCGTCGTGAGGAACAGGAAGATCAGGACGACGATGAGGATATCGATGAGCGGGATGAGGTTCAGCTCCAGCTCCTCCCGCTCCCGGCCACGCCGGAAGTTCATGCGCGGCGCTCGCCGTGGATCACTTCGATCAGCTTGATCGCCTGGCTCTCCATCTCGACCACCAGGATGTCCACGCGATTGCGGAAGTGGCGGTAGAAGATGACCGCCGGCACCGCGACGCCGATGCCGAAGAGCGTGTTGTAGAGCGCGACCGAGATGCCGTGGGCCATCTGGGCCGGGTTGCCGCCCCCGGTCGCGGGATTCTGCGAGCCGAAGATCTCGATCATGCCGACGATGGTGCCGAAGAGGCCCAGCAACGTGGAGATCGTGGCGATGGTGCCCAGCGTGTTGAGGAAGCGCTCGAGCTCCAGCATGACGGCGCGGCCGGCGTCTTCGACCGCCTCGCGCACGACTTCGCGGCTGCTCTTCTCGTTCATGAGAGCCGCGGCGAAGATGCGCCCGATGAGCGGGCCGTTCTGCAGCCGGTTCACCAGGTCGGCGGTCACGCCCTTGGCCTGGTACTCGCGGATGGTCGCCGGCAGCACGGTGCGCGGCGCCACGAGGGGCGTGCGCAAGGCCCAGAAGCGCTCGCCGATGATGGCGAGGGCGATGACCGACGTGATGATGATGAGCCAGATCGGCCAACCGGCCGCTTCGATGATGGACAGCACGAGTAAAGCTCTCCTGCGCAAATGCGCACGCATTGTCCCCTGCACCGCGCGATTCCACAAGACCTTGTGCGCGCAAGGCCAGTGTGCCACTAGACCCTTGGCGCGGGCGCCGGCTCCGCGCAGAATCCGACGCTTCGCGCGGAGGCGTGCGCGAGGCTGTCTTTCCGCTCTTTAACGGCTCGCGATATTGCCGCTTGTAGGCGTCCCTGAAGGCGCATGGCTTGCCGCAGCCTGTATGACGATTCGAAGTCGAATCATCCACAGAGCCTGTGGATAACCCTGTGGAAGCCCTCCATCGGTCAACGCCAAGTGACGTAGCCGAAAGGCTTTTTTTTCGTCCGCTCAAAATTTGAGCGCTCACGGTTTACCTTGTTCTATCAAGCACTTGTAAAAAAAATCCCCTGTCAAGCGCTTTGTTTCAGAGGGAACGCCCGGGCACCGCGCGGGCACGCTCCGTGCGGTGGATAGACGAATCGCCCCACGCCCCGAGGGAAAACCGACTTCCCGAAATCCTACGCGGCCTTTCCCCTTGTCCTACGCCCCGGCTTCCCGTAGTCCTACGCCGATTTTTCCGGAATTCCGATGCCCCTGAACCCCGAGTTGCCCGGGCTTGCGCCCGCCATGAGTGTCACGGACCTGAATCGCCAGGTCCGCGCGCTGCTGGAGAACCGTTTCGAGATGCTGTGGGTGGCCGGCGAGCTCTCGGGCGTCAAGAAGGCGGCATCGGGGCACTGGTATTTCTGCCTGAAGGACCCCGGAGCGCAGGTCGAGTGCGCGATGTTCCGGGCGCGGGCCCAATTCCTCGACTTCCGCCCGGAGGATGGGCTGCAGGTCGAGGTGCGCGCGCGCGTCACGCTGTATGAGGCGCGCGGCAATTTCCAGCTGGTGGTCGAGGAGATCCGCAAGGCGGGGCGCGGCGCGCTCTTCGAGGCGTTCGAGCGGCTGAAGGCACGGCTCGCGGCCGAAGGGCTCTTCGAGGCTTCGCGCAAGCGCGCCCTGCCCGCCTTCCCGCGCGCGATCGCGATCGTCACGTCACAGCAGGCGGCCGCGTTGCGCGACGTGCTCACGACGCTCAGGCGCCGCGCGCCCATGATCCCCGTGATCCTCTATCCGGCGCAGGTCCAGGGCGAAGGCGCCGGGGCGAGCGTGGCCCGCGCGATCGCCGCGGCCAACGCCCATGGACGCTGCGACGTGCTGATCGCATGCCGGGGCGGCGGCAGCCTCGAGGACCTGTGGGCCTTCAACGAGGAGGTCGTCGCGCGCGCGATCGTGGCTTCGCGCCTGCCGGTCGTGAGCGGCGTCGGCCACGAGACCGATTTCTCGATCGCCGATTTCGTGGCCGACCTGCGCGCGCCCACGCCGACCGCGGCGGCCGTGGCGGCGAGCCCGGACCGTGAGGCGTTGCTCGAGGGCGTATCCGCCCTGCGGCGGCGGCTGGAGCGCGACTGGCGCCGCATCGTCGAAGGCCACGGGCAGCGGCTGGACCACCTCGCACGACGACTGCTCACGCCGGCGGAGCGCGTGGCGCGCGAAGGCGCGCGCGTGGCCGACCTCGAGCGCCGCCTGCGCGCGGCAGCGCAGTCCGCGTCCCGCGACCGCGCGACCCGCGTGCAGCACCTCGCCCTGCGCTGGATGCGATCGGCGCCGGACGTGGTCGGCCATCGCCGCGAGCTCGAACGGGCCGGCGAGCGCATGGCGGCGGGACTCCGGCACGGGATGCGCGCGAGCGAGCGGCATGTCGCCGCACTCGCCGCCGCGCTGTCGCACCTCGACCCGACCCGGGTCCTGGCGCGCGGTTATAGTATCGTGCGGGATCGCGACGGGAGCATCCGGCGCACGAGCACGGGACTCGCCGCGGGCGAACCGCTCGACATCACGTTCTCGCGAGGCGGCGCGGCGGTGAGCGTCACGGGCGTGCGCAAGGACAACGACTGAGGAGGAGCCATGGCGAAGAAGGACAGCAAGGGCAAGGCCGCGAAGGGCGGACGCAAGAACGCCGTCTATCGCATCATCGACCTGGTCGGCACGAGCAACGTGTCATGGGCCGACGCGGCGCGCAACGCCGTCACGGCGGCCTCCCACAGCCTGCGCGACCTGCGCGTGGCGGAGGTCGACAAGCTCGACGTGAAGATCGAGGGTGGCGAGGTCATCTACCGCGCGAAGCTCAAGCTGAGCTTCAAGTATCACGGCGAAGACGAGTAGGCGAAGCGCTCCACGCGCTGGTATACGGCCTGCGCCACGTCATGCCGCAGGCCGTCGAAGCGTTCCACGCCGGTCATCGAGCGCAGCCAGGTGAGCTGGCGCTTCGCGAGCTGGCGCGTGGCGGCGATGCCGCGTTCCTCGAGCGTCTCGCGCGCGGCGTGTCCCTCGAGCGTGTCCCACGCCTGGCGGTAGCCCACCGCACGCATCGACGGCAGGCCCGCGTGCAACGCGTGGCGCGCGCGAAGTCCCTCCAGCTCCTCCACCAGGCCCGCGCCCAGCATCTCCCGGAAGCGCCGCGCGATCCGCTCGTGCAGGGCTGAGCGCTCCGACGGCTCGAGTGCCAGGCGCAGCACCGTGAACGGCAGCTCGCTTGGCGCCGCCTGGTGCAGCGAGGAAAGCGGCCGTCCCGTGAGCTCGTGGACCTCGAGCGCGCGCTGGATGCGCTGCGCATCCGTGGGCTCGAGCCGCGCCGCCGTCGCCGCGTCGACGCGGGCGAGGTCGGCATGGAGCGCGGGCCACCCGCGCCGTGCGGCGTCCGCTTCGATGCGCGCACGCAGCCGTGCGTCGGCGGAAGGCAGCTCCGTGAGCCCGTGGCTCAACGCGCGGAAGTAGAGCATGGTCCCGCCCACCAGGAGCGGCAGGCGTCCGCGCGCGTCGATCTCCGCCACGAGGCGCAAGGCGTCCGCGCGGAAGCGTCCGGCCGAATAAGCCTCGGTGGGCTCGACGATATCGAGGAGGTGGTGCGGCACCTGCGCGCGCTCCGAGGGCGTGGGCTTCGCCGTGCCGACGTCCATGCCGCGATAGACCTGGGCCGAATCGACGCTCACGATCTCGGCGGGAATGCGCCGGGCGATCTCGAGCGCCACCGCCGACTTGCCGCTCGCGGTGGGCCCCAGCAGGAAGACCGCCTTCACCGCCCGCGCATGAAAAGGCGATCGAGATCGGCCAGCGGGAATTGCACCCAGGTCGGCCGGCCGTGGTTGCAGCTGCCCGCGCGCTCGGTGCGCTCCATCTCGCGCAGCAGCGCGTTCATCTCGGGGATCGTGAGCGCGCGATTCGCCCGCACCGCGGCGTGGCAGGCCATCGTCGAGAGCAGCTCGTTGCGCCGCTCGACGAGCGCGCGGCTGGCGCCGTACTCGCGCATCTCCGAGAGCACCGAGCGCAGGAGCGCCTGGCCATCGAGGTCGGCGAGAAGCGCCGGCACGGCGCGGATCACGAGCTCGCGCGGGCCCGAAGCCGCGGCGTCGAAGCCGAGGCTCGCGAGCGCCGCGCGCGCCGGCTCCACCTGCTCCACTTCCTCGGCGGTGGCCGTCATCGCGATCGGCACCAGCAGCGGTTGCGACGGCAGGGCGGCGGTATCGAGCGCTTCCTTGAGTCCTTCGTACACGATGCGCTCGTGGGCCGCGTGCATGTCCACGAGGACCAGGCCGGCGGCGTTCTGGGCGAGCACATAGATGCCGTGCAGCTGGGCCAACGCGAAGCCGAGCGCCGGCGCGCGCGTGGCGGTTGCGGGCTCCATGCGCCGTGCCTCGTCCGCCAGGGCCGTCGAAAACAGCGCCGCGTAGCTCGCGGCGGGCTGCGCGACCGCGAGGCCGGCCTGCTCGAAGCGCAGGGGCGCCGGGGCGAAGGACATCCCGCCGGCCGGCAGCGGGCTCGCGCCCGGGA
Organism: Usitatibacter sp.; assembly: GCA_035656735.1. Classification (GTDB taxonomy): domain Bacteria; phylum Pseudomonadota; class Gammaproteobacteria; order Burkholderiales; family Usitatibacteraceae; genus Usitatibacter. The sequence goes on from DASRRY010000004.1 coordinate 181,697, forward strand.
CCGCCTGCGGCGTGCCTCCCGCCAGCGGCCGCGCCAGCGCCCGGGCGAGCGCGTGGAAGACGAACTGGTGGACCGCGTTCGATTCGCGAAACCGCACCTCGCTCTTGGTCGGGTGCACGTTCACGTCCACCAGCGCCGGCTCGATCTCGAGGAAGAGCACGTACGCCGGATGCCGATCGTGGTGCAGGACATCCGCGTACGCCTCGCGGATGGCATGGGCCACGATGCGATCGCGCACGAAACGGCCGTTCACGTACAGGTATTGCGCATCGCGGTTCGCGCGCGTGAAGCCGGGCGCCGCCGCGAGCCCGGTGAGGGTCACGCGCGGCTGGCGCGCCTCCACCTCCACCGCGCTTTCCGCGAAATCCGCTCCGACGAGGCGCGCCGCGCGCGCCCGCGCGCCCTCCGGCGCCAGGTGCGCCGAGCGCCGCCCGTTGTGCGCGAGCGAGAACGCGACGGCCGGGCGCGAGAGCGCGATGCGCGAGAACGCCTCGTCGCAGCGCGCGAATTCGGTCGCCTCGCTCTTCAGGAATTTGCGCCGCGCCGGCGTGTTGAAGTAGAGCTCCTCGACGTCCACGCTCGTTCCCGAGGCGAGCGCCGCCGGCTCCACGCCGCCCACCTGCCCCGCCGCGCACGCGATGCGCCAGGCATGGCGATCGTCGGCGCGGCGGCTGGTGATCGCGAGCCGCGCGACCGAGCCGATGGAGGCGAGCGCCTCGCCGCGGAATCCCAGGGTCGCGGCGCGCTCCAGGTCCTCCAGCGTCGCGATCTTGCTCGTCGCGAACCGCGCCACCGCGAGGGGCAGGTCGTCGCGCTCGATGCCGTGGCCGTCGTCGACCACGCGCAGCCGCCGCACGCCGCCCTCGACCAGGTCCACGGCGACGGACCGCGCGCCGGCGTCGAGGCTGTTCTCCATCAGCTCCTTGAGGGCCGAGGCCGGCCGCTCGATCACTTCACCGGCGGCGATCTGGTTGACGAGCAGTTCGGGAAGGCTGCGGATGGCGCCCAAAGCGGTAATTTTTGCGGGAAGCTGCTCGAAAGCGATCGCACACTTTCCCGGAAATGGCCTTTTAAAACAGGAATGTTACACTGCGCTTGGCCCATAGCGACGAAAGACTTGATGTCGTCGGACGCGACCCTGCACGCCGAACAGACGCGGCTGCTTTTCCGCTTTTCCCTGGTCGGCTATCTCGCGACGCTGCTGGTCATTTCCATCCTCGGCGCGATCCTGTGGGATGACCTGACCCAGTCGCCGGCCCTCTTCGTCTGGTTCGTCTCGATCGCGCTGGTCACGGTGGGCCGCTACCTCGTGTACAAGGCGTTCGTGCAGCGCGGCGCGCGCGACGAGGACATGGAGCATTGGGAGCGCCAGTTCGTCGGCGGCACGGTGCTGGCCGCGCTCTGCTGGATGGCGCTGGGCACGGTGCTGCTGCCGGTGTCCGCGCACCTCGCGCAGCGCCTCTCCGTGGTGATGCTGGTGATGCTGCTCATGACCGGCGCCGTCGCCTATTACGCGCCGCACCGCTACGCCTACAAGATCACCGCCTTCTTCGGGCTCGTGCCGCTCGCCGTCACCCTCGGCCGCTCGGGCGACCGCTACCAGATGTTCCTCTCGGGCGTGATCCTGCTGCTCGCGGGCCTGCTGCCCTACGTCCACGCGATGGTGCACAAGGCGCTCGTCGAGTCGCTCAACACGCGGCGCGTGCGCGACACGCTCTCGCAGGAGCTGGACAGCGAGCGCCATCGACTGCAGGAGGTGCACGAGGCGCTCCAGGAGGAGAAGGGGGAGCGCCTCAAGGCGCGCCAGGAAGAGCGCATCGCGGTGCAGAAGCTGCGGATGCATTTCGACACCACGCCGCTCGCGGTGGTCGAATGGGACCGCGGCCGGCGCATCACGGCCTGGAATCCGGCCGCCGAGGACATGTTCGGCTACGGCGTGCGCGAGGCGATCGGCAAGGCGATCCCGGAGCTGCTCGCCACGGGGCCCGAGCGCACGAACGTCGAGACCATGTGCCGCGAGCTGGTGGAGCAGGCCGAGGGCAGCAAGACGGCCGTCATCAACACGACGCGCCAGGGACGCACGATCCACTGCGAGTGGTACAACACGCCGCTCGTCGACGAGTCGGGGCAGGTCACCGGCTTCGTCTCGCTCGTGCAGGACATCACCGAGCGCCTGAACACCGAGCGCACGATCCATTACATGGCGCACCACGATGCGCTCACCGGCCTGCCCAACCGGCGGCTCATGCAGGACCGCCTCAACCAGGCGATCATGGCCGCGCGGCGCAAGCAGCGGCACGTCGCGGTGCTCTTCCTCGACCTGGACCGCTTCAAGATCGTGAACGACACGCTGGGTCACGACACCGGCGACTTCATCCTGAAGGACGTGGCGCGGCGCCTGCAGTCGGTGGTGCGCGAGGTGGATACCGTCTCGCGCGAGGGCGGCGACGAGTTCGTCATGATCCTGCCGGACCTCGAGCGGCCGGAGAACGCGCGCGTCGTGGCCGACAAGATCATGGAGGAGCTGGCGCGCCCGGTGGAGATCGGCGGCCAGGAGATCCACGTGACGCCCTCGATCGGGATCAGCCATTACCCGAACGACGCGACCGACGTGCACCAGCTGCTCAAGCACGCCGACAACGCGATGTACCAGGCCAAGGACGCCGGGCGCAACACCGTGCGCTTCTTCACGAGCGACCTCAATTTCCTGCTCACCAAGCGCCTGGAGATCGAGGGCCGCCTGCGCAAGGCGATCGAGAACGAGGAGTTCTTCCTGCGCTACCAGCCGCAGGTGGACCTCGCGAGCGGGCGCATCAGCGGGATGGAGGCCCTGATCCGCTGGAACGACCCGCAGAAGGGCGAGATCTTCCCCAAGGACTTCATCTTCGTGGCCGAGGAGCTGGGCCTGATCGTGCCGATCGGCGAATGGGTCTTCCGCACCGCCTGCCACCAGGTCAAGCACTGGGCCGACGAAGGCCTGCCGGCGATCACGGTATCGATCAACATCTCGCCGCGCCAGTTCCTCTCGCGCCGGCTGGTGTCGACGCTGCTGCAGATCGTGCGCGAGACCGGCGCCAACCCGAAGCAGCTCGAGCTCGAGATCACCGAGACCATGATCATGCGCAACGTCGAGCAGTCGATCGAGACGCTGACACAGCTGCGCTCGGTCGGCATGCAGGTCGCGGTGGACGACTTCGGCGTGGGCTACTCCTCGCTCGGGCAGCTCACGCGCCTGCCCGCGACCAGCATGAAGATCGACCGCTCGTTCATCATGAACGTGCCGGGCGATGCCTCGAGCGGCTCCATCACCGAGGCGATCATCGCGATGGCCAAGCGCCTCAAGCTGCGCTGCATCGCCGAGGGCGTGGAGACGCGCGCGCAGCTCGAGTTCCTGCGCCACAACCACTGCGAGGCCTTCCAGGGCTATCTTTTCTCGCGCCCCGTCACCGCGCTCGAAGCCACCGCCATGCTGCGCGCCCAGGCGATGAGCGACATCGAGGCCACGGCTTAGATAGCGGCGCGCTGCGCAGGCCCGCGGCTGCTTCCCTACGCCGCGAGACACCTCGACGTTGTACCCCGACTCGTCAGTTTTGTGCGACGCGGGAGCGGGCGAGCGGCGGGTTCTGCGCGAGGTAGCGCTTGATGCCGCCGAGCACCGCGTCGGCGATCTTGCCCTGGTAGGCGGAGTCCTTGAGCCGCTTCTCCTCCTCGGGATTCGAGATGAAGGCGGTCTCCACGAGGATCGACGGCGTGTCCGGCGACTTGAGCACGGCGAAGCCCGCCTGCTCGACGGCGCCATGATGCAGCGTGTTGATGTCGCCCAGCTCCGCCAGGACGGCCTTGCCCAGCTTGAGCGAGTCGTTGATCGACGCGCTGAGCGAGAGATCGAGGAGCGTCCGGGCGAGCACCGGATCCTTGACCGACAGGTTCACCCCGCCGATCAGGTCCGACTGGTTCTCGCGCTGCGCGAGCAGCCGCGCGGCGGTCGAGGTCGCGCCACGCTCCGAAAGGGCAAAGACCGAAGAGCCGCGCGCATCCGATCTCACCCACGCATCGGCGTGGATCGACACGAAGAGGTCCGCCTTCAGGCGCCGCGCCTTCGCCACGCGCTGCGCGAGCGGCACGAAGTAGTCGCCGTCGCGCACGAGCACCGCGCGCATGTTCGGCTCCTTGTCGATGCGCTCCTTCAGGCGGTGCCCGATCGCGAGCGTCACGTCCTTCTCGCGCGTGCCGCCGCGCCCGCGCGCGCCCGAGTCCTCGCCGCCATGTCCCGGGTCGATCGCGACGATGACGAGGCGATCCACCTTCGGCGCGGAAGAGCCGCGTTTCGGGGCCTCGCGCGAGGCCTCCTTCGCCGGTTCGCGTGAAGGCACCGCCGCCTCCGCCAGCGGCTTTGCGCCGAGCGCGCCGGCGACCTTGAGATCCGCGGGGGAGTCCGGCCGGATGGCGGCGTTCGCCTCCGCCGCGCCTTTGACGTCCGCGGCCTTCGACGACGCGTCGTCGCCCGCGCTGATCACCGGCGCGCGCGCGATCTCGCCGATGGGGTCCGTCGCCGGCACGACCAGCGCGAGCAACGGATCCGCGGGCTTCGCCGGATAGATGTCCAGCACCAGACGATGCTTGTACTCGCCCGCGGGCGCCAGCGCGAAGACCGAAGGCTTGACCTCGGTGCGCAGGTCGAACACCACGCGCACCACGCTCGGCCGGTTGAACCCCACGCGCACGGTGCGGATGTACGGATCGTCGGGGCCGATGCGATCGGGCAGCGACTTGAGCTCCGGTCCCAGCTCGACGCCTTCGAGGTCCACCACCAGGCGCTGCGGAGCGCTCACGAAGAACGTCTGGTACTTCACCGCGTGCGCCGACTCGATGGTCACACGCGTGTACTCCTGCGAGGGCCATACGCGCGTCGCGACGATTCTCTCCGCGGCCATGAGGGGTGCCGCCGCGAGGAGCAGCACGACCACTGCCAGGAACTTCAGGAAGGCGACGACCGGTACGGAAAATTCGCGGCGAGCAGCGTCACGCATTTCTGCCCGCGCACGGAGCACGAGCGCAAGCTCGCGCGGCGCCCGGTGCCATGGGCCTCGAGCGCGATCACGACGTCCGCTGGCGGCAACAGGTCCCCGGCCTTCTGCGGCCATTCCACGAGGATCACGTTGCGTCCATCGAAGGTCTCCCGAAATCCGGCGTCGATCCATTCTCGGGGGTCGTGAAATCTATAGAAATCAAAGTGGTGCAAGTGTAACCGCGAAGCTTCGTAAACCTCAACCAATGTATATGTCGGGCTCTTCACGGAACCGCAATATCCGAGCTCGCGCAGGGCGGCGCGCACGAGGGTGGTCTTGCCCGCGCCGAGGTCGCCCTCGAGGTAGATGACGAGCCCGGGCTCGAGCGCCCGCGCGAGCGCGGAGCCCAGCGCGATGGTGGCGGCTTCGTCGGGAAGGTCTGTGTTCAGCGCTACCATCGGGGAATGGAAACGGCAGTCCGGGAAGCGGGCCTCGAGGCGCGCATCAGGCAATGGGGCCGCGAGATCGGATTCGACGCGGTGGCGATCGCCGGCACCGAGCTCGCCGAGGAGGAAGCGCGCCTCCTCGAATGGCTCGGCCGCGGATGGCACGGTGGCATGGATTATATGGCACGCCATGGCGCGCGCCGCGCCCGTCCCGCGGATCTCGTGCCCGGCACGGTCTCGATCATCACCGTGCGCCTCAATTACCTCCCCGGCGGCGCTCGCGACACGCGCGAGGTGCTGGGCGAGCCGGAGCGCGCGTTCGTCTCGCGCTATGCGCTGGGCCGCGATTACCACAAGGTCCTGCGCTCGAAGCTGCAGGAGCTCGCCGAGCGCATGACCTCGGAGATCGGGCCGTTCACCTATCGCGTGTTCACCGACACGGCGCCGGTGATGGAAGTGGCCCTCGCCCGGCGCGCGGGCCTGGGCTGGCGCGGCAAGCACACGCTGCTGCTCTCGCGCGACGCGGGCTCGATGTTCTTCCTGGGCGAGCTCTTCGTGAGCCTGGACCTCGCGCGCGATGCGCCCACCAGCGCCCACTGCGGCAGCTGCGCGCGTTGCATCGAGGTTTGCCCGACGCAGGCGATCGTGGCGCCGTACCAGCTCGATGCACGGCGCTGCATCTCGTACCTCACGATCGAGCATCACGGCGCAATCGACGAGGCGCTGCGGCCGCTCATGGGCAACCGGATCTACGGCTGCGACGATTGCCAGGTCGTGTGTCCCTGGAACAAGTATGCGAAGACCGCTGCCGAGCCCGACTTCGCGGTCCGCAACGGCCTCGACGACGCGGCGCTGGTCGACCTCTTCGCCTGGACGCAGGAGCAGTTCGAGCGCCGCTTCGAAGGCTCGGCGATCCGGCGCATCGGGCACGAGCGGTGGCTGCGCAACATCGCCGTGGCGCTGGGCAATGCGCCCACGTCGCCAGGTGTGCTGGCCGCGCTCGAATCGCGGCGCGACGATCCATCGGCGCTCGTGCGCGAGCATGTCGCGTGGGCGCTCGCAAGGCACGGCCCATGAGCGCTGGGCAGCGCCGCGCGCAAGCGGCGATCCCGCGCGGCGTCTGGGTCCTCGGCTTCGTGAGCCTCTTCATGGATGTCTCGTCCGAGATGATCCATGCGCTGCTGCCGCTGTATCTCACCGTGGTGCTCGGATCCAGCGCGCTCACCGTAGGCCTCATCGAGGGCGTGGCCGAGTCGACCGCGCTCATCGTGAAGGTCTTCTCCGGCACCCTCTCCGACCGGTGGCAGAGCCGCAAGGGGCTCACCGCCTTCGGCTACGGTCTCGCCGCGCTGTCCAAGCCGCTCTTCGCGCTCGCGACCGGCCCCGCGCTCGTCTTCGTCGCACGCTTCATCGATCGCATCGGCAAGGGCATCCGCGGCGCGCCACGCGACGCGCTCATCGCGGACATCACGCCGCCGGAAGTGCGCGGCGCCGCCTTCGGCCTGCGCCAGTCGCTCGACACCGTGGGCGCCTTCGCCGGGCCGCTCCTCGCCATGGCGCTGATGCTCGCGTGGCACGACGACTTCCGCGCCGTCTTCTGGGTGGCGGTGGTCCCCGCGCTGCTGTCCTTCGCCCTGGTGACCGCCGGCGTGCGCGAGCCCGACGGCGATCCCGCGCGCGCCGGGGAAAGGCGGCGCATGGATTTCGGCGGCATGGGCGCGCTCGGAAGCGCCTACTGGTGGGTCGTCGCCGCGGCGGTGGCGCTCACGCTCGCCCGCTTCAGCGAGGCGTTCCTCATCCTGCGCGCCGGAAACCTCGGCATCGACCCGGCCTACGCGCCGCTCGTCCTGGTCGCGATGAACGTCGTGTACTCGCTCGCCGCCTATCCCGTCGGGCGTCTCGCCGACCGCATGCCCGCGCGCACGCTGCTACTGGCCGGCATCGCCTTCCTCATCGCGGCCGATGTCGTGCTGGCGATCGGGACCGATGCCGCCTGGCTCGGACTGGGCGTCGCCCTTTGGGGATTGCACATGGGCTTCACGCAGGGACTGCTCGCCGCGCTCGTGGCACAGTACGCACCGGCGCACCAGCGCGGCACCGCATTCGGCTTCTTCAACCTGGCCATGGGCATCGCGATGCTGCTGGCGAGCGCGGCGGCCGGCGCGATGTGGCAATTCATCGGTCCCGCGTCGACCTTCTGGACCGGTGCGGTGCTGGCGCTCGTCGCAGGCGGGGTCACGATGGCGGCGACGCGACGCTAGCGGAACTCGCGCGCCGCCGTCGCATCCCTCCCACATTCCCCCGGAGCGCTCCATGACCCGCCCCCTCACCTGCCTCGTCGCCACCCTGCTCGCGCTCTCGAGCGCCGCGCGCGCCGCGCTGCCGCTCGAGCGCATCAAGCTGCCGCCGGGCTTCGCGATCTCCCTCTTCGCCGACCACATCGAGGGCGCCCGCTCCATGGCGCTGGGCGAGAACGGCACGCTCTTCGTGGGCTCGACGGGCGCGGGCAAGGTCTACGCCGTGCGCCACGACGGCACGAAGGCCATGCAAGTGCTCACCATCGCGTCGGGACTGGACATGCCCAACGGCGTGGCCGTGAAGGATGGCGCGCTCTATGTCGCGGAGATCAACCGCATCACGCGCTACGACGCAATCGAGTCCCATCTCGCGCAGCCGCCGAAGCCGGCGGTGGTCTACGACAAGTACCCGAGCGACAAGGCGCACGGCTGGAAATTCATCCGCTTCGGCCCGGACGGCTGGCTCTACGTGCCGGTGGGCGCGCCGTGCAACATCTGCGAGCCCGGCCCGCCGTACGCTTCGATCACGCGCATCAAGCCCGACGGCTCGGCCATGGAGATCTACGCGCGCGGCATCCGCAACAGCGTGGGCTTCGACTGGGACCCGCGCACGAAGGATCTGTGGTTCACGGACAATGGCCGCGACCTGCTGGGCGACGACATTCCCTCCGACGAGCTCAACCACGCGCCCAAGCCCGGCATGAACTTCGGCTATCCGTATTGCCACCAGGGCGACCTGCCGGACCCGGAGTTCGGCAGGAAGCATGCATGCTCCGAATTCACGCCGCCGGCGCTCAAGCTCGGCGCGCACGTGGCATCGCTCGGCATGCGCTTCTACACGGGCTCCATGTTCCCGGCCGAATATCGCGACCGCGTCTTCATCGCCGAGCACGGCTCGTGGAACCGTTCGACCAAGAGCGGCTACCGCGTGGTGCAGGTGCGCATCGACAACGGCAAGGTCGTCGAGAGCAGCGTCTTCGCCGAGGGCTTCCTCGACGCGCCGCGCGACAAGGCGCTCGGCAGGCCGGTGGATGTGCTCGTCATGCCGGACGGGGCACTGCTGGTGTCCGACGACATGAACGGCGCGATCTACCGCATCGCCTATCGCAAGTAGCCGGCGTTAGGCGGCTCTCCCGCAGGCGAGGCCTGCCACGACGACGTCCTCGACGCCCACGCCGACCGACTTGAAGACGACGATGTCCTCCCGCGTGGTGCGCGCGGGCGCGTGCCCCGCCAGCACGTCGCCCAGCTCGAGCACGCGCAGCCGGTCGCGCAGGGCGGCGGGCAGCCGCACGAGATCGCCGGCCTCGGCGAGCGCCTGCGGTTTCCATTCCACGATCACGCGGGCCGCACGCCCGAGCGCCGTATCGTCGAGCTCGCGGGTGTCCGGGCGGCTCGAGCCCACGGCGGCCACGAAGGCGCCGCGTGCGAGCCACGCGCCGTCGAAGAGCGGCTCCGAGGCGCGCGTGGCCGTGACCACGATCTGCGCCTGGGCGAGCGCCGTGCGCGCATCGGCGAGCTCGCCGCGGCCGATCATGCGGCATCGCGCCGCGGGATAGGCGCGCGTGAAGGCGTCGGCGTGGGCGCGCGCCTGCACGCCGGTGCCGAAGACCACGATCGAGACGACGTCCTCGAGTGCCGCGCTGCGCGCCGCGAGCACCGACACCGCGGCGGTGCGCCGGCGGGTGATCGCGTTGGCCTCGAGCGTGGCGATGGGCCGGCCGTCTTCCGTGGAGAAGAGGACGATCACGAAATCGAAGCGTCCGGCGATCGTGGTGTAGACCTTCGCGCCCGCGACGCCCTGGCCCGGGACCACGCCGCCCAGCGTCGAGAGCTTCACGCCGCCCGCATCGGTGCGCATGCGCGGCTGCTGCGCCGCGCGCCCCGTGGCCAGGTCCACGAACGCGGCGCGCAAGGCGCCCTCGATGTCGGCGCCCTCGAGCGCGCGCTCGACGTCCGCATCCGTGAGATGTCGCATCAGTGCATCGCCTGCTGGGCCAGCAGCACCAGGGCCGAGCCCGCCGATACCGCCAGGACCAGCCGCTTCACCGCGTGCGCGTTCACGCGCCGCACGAGCGGCGCCGACAGCGCGAACCCGAGCGCGATCGGGACGAGCAGCAGCAATCCCATGCGCAGCTCGTGGACGCCGAAGCGGCCGGCCCACGCGAGGACCGCGAGCGACGCGACGCTGCCAGCGACGAGGAAAGCGGCGAGCGTGGCGCGCAGCGTCGCGGGCGCGCTGTTCTGCAGCACGATGCCCATGGGAGGAGCACCTACCGAGGTGATCGTACCCATGACTCCGGAGCTGAAGCCCGCGACGGCGAGCGAGAGCGGCGTGGCGCGGACGCGCCAGCCGCCAAGGCTCACGAGCACCGCGGCCAGGATGAGCACCGCGAAGCACACGGCGAAGGTCGAGCGCGGCGCGAGGCCGATGACCAGCCCGGCCGCGATCGAGCCGGGAATCCGCCCGCCGATCGCGATGGCGGCGCCGCGCACGTCGATGCTGCGGCGCTCGCGAATCGCGATCAGCAGCGAGATGGAGCCGCCCGCCAGGATCATCGGGCCCGGCACGAGGTCGGGCCGCAGGAGCGCCACGATCGGCGCCGCGAACATCGCGAAGCCGATGCCGCCGGTGGCCTGGATGAGCGCGCCGCCGGCGACGGCGAGCGCGGCTGCGACGAGCGACGGATCGACGCTCACTCGATCTTGATGCCCTGCTTGTCGATCACCTTCGTCCACTTCTCGCGGTTGTCGCGCAGCCACTGCGCCGACTGCTTCTCGTCGAAGCCCGTGACGGCGTAGTCCCACTTCCGGTCCTTCTCCTGGACGTCGGGCGCGGCGAGCGCCTTCTGCACCTCGCGGTTCAGCATCTTCACGATCTCGGGCGGCGTGCCGGCGGGAGCCATCAGCGCATAGGCGAACGACACGTCGAAGCCGGGATAGCCGCTCTCGGCGATGGTGGGAATGTCCGGCGCCAGGCCGGAGCGCTGCGCGCTCGAGACGGCGAGCGCGCGCAGCCGTCCGTCCTTCACGTAGGGCAGCACCCCGCTGGTCACGGCGAAGAGCACGTCGACACGCCCGGCCAGGGCGTCGACCACCGATTGGCCAGTGCCCTTGTAAGGTACGTGCGTCATGTCCACGCCGGCCGTCGACGCGAAGTAGGCCGCGACGAGATGGCTGGGCGAGCCGTTGCCGCCGGAGGCATAGGTGAGCGGCTTCTGCCTGGCGAGCGCCACGAGCTCGCTCACTGTCTTCGCGGGAACACCAGGATGGACCGTCAGCATCTGGGCATACGTCACCGGCACGGAGATCGTCGCGAAGTCGCGGTCGGGATTGAACGGCAGGTGCGACTTGTACAGGCCCGGATTGACCGTGAACGTCGTGTCGATCGCGAAGAGCAGCGTATAGCCGTCGGCGGGCGCGTTCTTCACGAAATCGGCGGCGATGTTGCCGCCGGCGCCGGCCTTGTTCTCGACCACGAAGGGCTGCTTGAGCGAATCCTGCAGCTTCTGGCAGACGATTCGCGCGAAGGCGTCGAGCGGGCCGGGCACGGTGCTCACGACGACGATCACGGGCTTGGTGGGATAGGCGCCTTGCGCCAGCACGAGCGCGGGCAACACGGCAGCCAGGGTGGCGAAAATGCGGGCGATCTTCTTCAAGTCTCCTCCGATGCGCGGCGCAAGGCCGCGGTTGTTCGACTTCGATGAATGCACCCTCAGGACTTCGAGGGCGCGCGCGCAAGCACCAGCCCTTCCCGGTCGATGGCCGGGGTGGCGGGCTGGCGAACCTTCTCTTCCCACGACACGCTGATGTCGCCGTTCACGAACGTCTGGCAGGCCATGCGATGGCCCCGCGCCAGCTCTTCCTCGGTGAGGTGATTGCGTTCCTTCGGCTTCACGGCGTCGGTGTTCTCGATGCCTTGCTCGATGAGGCAGCGGCAGGTGCCGCACAGGCCGCCGCCGCACTTGAACGGAATGCCGCCCTTCTCCCGCAGCGAGATGCGCAGCAGGTTGCTGTTCTCCGGGGCCTGGACCACCTTGCCGCCGTTGGTGACGAAGGTGATCGAGGGCACGTCAGGCTCCGGCGTCCACGCGCTGGAGGATGAAGCCGGCGCCGCCGCTTCGGGCGAGCTCCTGCAGCTCGCGCCGGGCGCCCTCGACGCTCTCGAACTTCTCGAGGAACTTGGACGGCACGTGGTTCACGACCGGCGGCGGCGTCTCGTCCACGATCCTGATGCGCGTGGGCCGCGCGAGCCGCGCGATGACGAAGCCCGCGCGCTTGCGGCCGAAGCACAAGTAGTCCCACGCCTCGAGCGGCTCGAGGCCCTCGGTCAGCTCCGTGCGAAACTGGCCGGGCTTGCTGGTGAGGATCACGAATGCCGCGCTCACGGCAGCTGCGCCGATTCTTCGGGCGGCTTGATGGTCGCGGCCCACACTTCGTCGGAATCCTGGCAGAGCGCGATGTCCTGGTGGATCCAGAGCTGGCACAGCAGCCGGTAGCCTCGCTCCAGGTTGGCGCCCAGGATCTTGCGCTCCTTCCAGTTGGGGGCGGGCAGATGCTCGCCGCCCTCGATCACGCGCGAGGCGCACTTCGAGCACTTCCCCATGCCGCAGCCGTATCTCAGGTGCGGGTAGGGGAACTGGCGGATGCCGGCGCGCACGACGAGGTTGCTGTTCTCCCTCACCTCGCCCTCGTGGACCACGCCGAGCTTCTCGAAACGGACCTTCGGCATGCGGCTCGGTTCAGGCGGCGACCGCCTCGCGCTCGAGGCCGAGATCGGCGAGCGGGAGGTCGCGCTCGACATAGTCGCGGTAGAGCGCCGTGGTGTAGAGCAGCCGCATCTGCGCGCCGACCTCGCAGATGCGCAGGCACTTCTGCTGCAGCTCGACGGTGGTCGCGTGCTCGAGCACGATCTGGTAGCCGCGCTCGCCGTGGATCTCGTCGGAGACGATGTGCAGGTCGAAGAACTCGACCTCCTCGTCGGTGAACCGGTACTTGTCGCGCAGCGTCGGCGTCTGCTTGCGGTAGATCGACGGGACCTGGGACTCGAGCCCCACGACGAGGCCCGCGACGGCCACCACCGGATCCTCGCGCATGGCGACGGCGTAGCACCAGCTCTGCAGGCCGCGCGTCGTGGCCGACATGTTGTCCGGGTTCTCGATGCGGGCGCGCGTGGTGCCGCACGCCTCGCCGAAGCGGATCAGCAGGTCCGTATGGCGGTCGCCGCCGATCTCCTCCTCGTACATGTTGGCGAGCAGGAAATCCTTCGCCTCGGTCATCGTGTCGGGCGTGCGCCCGTAGATGTAGGCGAGGTAGTCGGCGAAGGGGCCCACGTAATGGTAGTGGTTCTCCGCCCAGCGGGCGAGGTGCGCGCGCGCGAGCTTGCCGCTCGCCCAGGCGATGCTGAACGGCGACTTGTTGGCGCTCTTGCCCTGGATCGCGTTCTCGAGCGCGGTGCGGAATTCGTCACGGTTCATGAGCTCGGCCATGGCAATGCTCCCCGGGGAAAGCGGGATACTGTATACAGTTTTGATCGGCGGTACAATAGCCGCATGGCGAACCGATCCCGTTCCCCCCGCGCGCGCGCCGTCAAGCTCGGGGCGCGCCATTCACCCCTCGCCCAGGTGGTCGCCGGCGAGATCCGCGAGCGCATCCTCGCCGGCCGCTTCGCGCCGGGAGAGCGTCTCGCGGAAGAGCCGCTTTCGGAGGAGCTCGGGGTCTCGCGCATGCCCGTGCGCGAGGCGCTGCGCCTCCTGAGCGCCGAGGGCATCGTGGTGGTGGAGCCGCGGCGCGGCGCCTCGGTCGCGTCGTACGCGCCGCAACAGGTGCAGGAGCTCGTGGAGGTGCGGGCGACGCTCGAGGGCCTCAACGCGCGCCTGGCCGCGCGGCGCCACGATCCGGCGCAGGTCGCGAAGCTGGAGAAGATCGTCGCCGACGGCAGCCGCATCAACGAGCGCACCGAGCTTTCGGTGATCCAGGCCAACAACGCCCGCTTCCACGAGGCGCTCGAGGACATCGCGGCCAACTCCGTGCTCTCGAGCATGGTGCGCTCGCTGCGCGACCGCACGGCCATCCTCTTCGCGCGCCAGAGCCGTGCGCGCACGCGCGAGAACTGGCACGAGCACGAGGGCATCCTGCGGGCGGTGATCGCGGGCGACGCGGAGCTGGCCGGCATCCTCGCCACGCGCCACGTGTACAACGCCGCGCAGATGCCGACGCTCGCCGAGGTCGCGCCGGCCGCGCAGCGCGAGCCGCGGACGAAGGCACGACAGCGCGCGGCGTGAGCCTTCAGGCGGGCGCGGTGGACAGCGCCTCGTGGCGCTGGAAGCTGAATCCCTCGGAGTAGATGAAGGCCGGATCCGCCCCGCGCTGCGCGAAGAGCTCCTTCGCGTCCCGGATCATGTGCGGCGAGCCGCAGAGGTAGATCGAGTACTCCGACAGGTCGGGCAGGTCCCGCGCGACGGCGTGATGCACGTGCCCGCGCCGCCCGTTCCATGACGGGTCCGCGCGGGAAAGCACCGGCACGTAGGAAAACTCGAAGAGCCGCTCGCTCCACGCCGGGATCTCGTCGTGCAGGTAGAGCTCGCCGGGCGTGCGCATGCCCCAGTAGAGCGCGACCGGCGGGCAATCGCGATCGTCCATGAGCGCCTGGGCGATCGACTTGAGCGGCGAGATGCCGGTGCCGGTCGCGACCAGCAGCAGCGGGCGCTCGTCTTCCGCGTGATAGTGGAATGTGCCCAGCGGGACCTCGACGTCCAGCATGTCGCCCGGCTGCAGCGTCGCCAGGAGCTCCTCGGTGAAGCGTCCGCCCGGGATGCGCCGGATGTGCAGGTCGATCGCATTGCCCTGCGGCGGCGAGCTCATCGAGAACGTGCGATGGGTGCCGTCCTCGAGCTGGACGTTCACGTGCTGGCCCGGGCGGTAGTCGAGGCGCTCGAGCCCGGGCAACAGGAGCTCAACGTGCACGATGTCCGCGGCGAGCGGCGCCACGTCGGTCACGAGCGCCGGCTGGCGCGACGGCTCCGTGTACGCCACGCGCTCGTAGCGCAGCACGAGGTCGCTCTCGGCGCGCGCCTGGCACGCGAGCGCGAAGCCGCGTGCGGCCTCGGCCTGCGAGAGCGCGGACGGCCACGCCGCGTACGACACGCTGCCCTCGACGAGCGCCACGCGGCAGGTGCCGCAGTTGCCCATGCGGCACTCGCAGGGAAGCGCGATGCCGTGCCGGGCCGCAGCCGCGAGCAGCGCCTCCCCCTCCTCCACCTCGAACGCGCGGCCGTCCTCGAGCGCGACCCTGCGCGTCACTTCTTGATGTCCTTCTCGACCACGACCTTGAGGCCCTTCGGCGCGAGCAGCTCCTGGAGCGCCGTGAGCGCGGCGAGCCCGCAGTGCGTGTCCTGCTCGCCGTTGCCCCCCGAGAGGCCGACGCCGCCGACCACTTCGTTGTCGACGACGACCGGATAGCCGCCCACGAAGATGGCGAAGCGGCCCTCGAACGAGAGCTGGATGCCGAACGCCTCGTTGCCCGGCAGCGCGGGGCCGTTGGGAGGCGCGTTGAAGAGATGGGTCGAGCGCTTGTGGCCGGCCGCGGTGAACGCCTTGTTCCAGGCGATCTGCGGTCCCGTGATGCGCGCGCCGTCCATGCGCTCGAGCACCATCGGGTAGCCGCCCTCGTCGACCACGCAGACCGTCTCCAGCACGCCGATCTCCGCGGCCTTCTTCAACGCGGCGCGAGCCATCGCCCGCGCCTCCTCGAGCTCGAGCCTGCGGATCGTCTTCAAGCGTCGCCTCCTAGCAGCCGCGATAGATGGTCTTCACCTGCGTGAAGAATTCCAGGCCCGCGCGGCCCGACTCGCGGAAGGTCGAGGTGCTCGAGCGCTTCACGCCGCCGAACGGGGCGTTGACCAGGTTCCCGGTGGTGGTGCGGTTGATCTTGACCGAGCCCGCTTCGATGTCGCGCGCGAAGTCGTGCATGTAGCGCGGGTTGCGCGTGGCGATCGCGGCAGCGAGGCCGTACTGGGTGTCGTTCGCCTGCGCGATCGCATCGGCGTAGCCCGAGACCTCGATCACCGCGAGCACGGGCCCGAAGATCTCCTCCTGCGCGATGCGCATGTCCTGGGTCACGCCGGCGAAGACCGCCGGGCTCACGTAGAAGCCGTGGGCGAAGCCGTCGCCCGCCAGCCGCTCGCCGCCGCAGAGGAGCCGCGCCTCGCGCCTGCCGATCTCGATGTAGCGCAGCACGCTCTCCAGCTGCTTGCGCGTGGCGAGCGGTCCCAGGTCCATGCCCGCCACGAGGCCGCTGCCGATCTTCATCGCCTTCACGCGCGCCACGAGCTTGTGCGTGAAGGCCTCGCGCACCCCCGCCATGACGAGGATGCGGCTGGTTCCGGTGCACGCCTGCCCGGTGAGCGAGAGACCGCCCTTGACCGCGAGGTCCACGGCGGCGTCGAGATCCGCGTCCTCCATCACGATGAGCGGGTTCTTTCCGCCCAGCTCCATCTGGGTGCGCGTCGTGAGCGGAACGCTGCGATGGATCTGCTCGCCGGCGGTGGTGGACCCGGTGAAGGTCACGGCGCGCACGCGCGGATCGGTGGTGATCGCCGGACCCACGTCCGCGGCGCCGCCCGTGATGAAGTTGAGGACGCCCGCGGGCAGCCCCGCTTCGACCAGGGATTGGGCGAGGCGCAGGCCCGAGAGGGGCGCGTCCGACGACGGCTTGAAGACCACCGTGTTCCCGGTCGCGAGCGCCGGGGCGATCTTGCGCGCGGGGATCGACACCGGGAAGTTCCACGGCGTGATGGCGGTGACGACGCCCAGCGGCTCGCGCTGGCTGTACACGACCATGTCGGCGTCGTCCTGCGGATAGGTCTCGCCGCCGAAGGTCTGCGCCTCCACCGCGTAGAAGCGCAGCGTCTGCGCCGAGCGCAGGAATTCGTCTTTCGCGAGGGCGACCGGCTTGCCCTCCTCGCGCGTGAGCTCGCGGGCGAAGCGATCGGCGTCCTGCTCCAGGCGCTCGGCGGCCGCAGCGAGGATCTTCGCGCGCTTGCCGATGGGCGTCCGGCGCCAGCCGTCGAAGGCCGCGGCGGCCGCATCGACGGCCTCCTTCGCATCTTCGGCGCCCGAGGCCGCGAACCGGCCGACGACCTCGCGCGCGTCGTGCGGATTCACGTCATCGAACGTCCTGCCGCTGCGCGCGCGGCGCCACTCGCCGCCGATGCAGTTGTGGAATTCGTCGACGGCGATGCCGGCGGGCGGTGCGAGCGTCGTGGCGGTCATGGGGGCGCGGGGCGGGGGGCGGAAAGCGCAATTGTATACAATCGCGCGCCGCGGCCGCCAGCCAGGCTAGCGCGACCAGGGCGGCGCGCCCGCCGCTTCGATCCCGAAGCCCTTCGCGGCGTCGCCCGCGCGCGCGTCGCCCAATGCGCGCAATGCCGCGACCACGACCGAATGGCGGTCGACCTCGAAGAAGCGCCGCAGGCTCGCGCGCGTGTCGCTGCGCCCGAACCCGTCGGTGCCGAGCGCGAGGTAGGGGTCGCGGATCCAGGGCCGGATCAGGTCGGCCAACGCACTCACGTAGTCGCTGGCGGCGACGACGGGCGTGCCGTTGGCGGGAAGCTCGCGCTCGATCCAGCAGTGATCCTCGACCGTGCTCCCTCCCGGCGCGGACGGGGAAATGCGCTTCGCCCGCGACATCTCGAGGCCCTCGCGCCGAAGCTCCGTGAAGCTCGTGACCGAATGCACGTCGGCCGCGATGCCGAAGTCGCGCTCGAGCAATTCAGCCGCGGCGAGCACCTCGTTCAGGATCGTGCCCGCGCCCAGCAGCCGCACCTTCGAATCCTTCGCCGTGCGCACCCGGTGCATGCCGCGCAGGATGCCTTCGCGCGCGCCATCCGGCATCGAGGGCTGCGCGTAGCTCTCGTTCATGAGCGTCACGTAATAGAAGACGTCCTCGCGCTCGCGCAGCATGCGGCGCATGCCGTCCTCCAGGATCACGGCGAGCTCGTACGCGAACGCCGGATCGTAGGCGCGGCAATTCGGCACGGTCGATGCGACCAGGTGGCTCGAGCCGTCCTCGTGCTGCAGCCCCTCGCCCGAGAGCGTCGTGCGCCCCGCCGTCGCGCCGAAGAGGAAGCCGCGCGAGCGCGAGTCGGCCGCGGCCCAGATCTCGTCGCCCACGCGCTGGAAGCCGAAGATCGAGTAATAGATGTACATCGGGAGCATCGGCAAGCCGTGCGTCGAATAGCTCGTGGCCGCCGCCACCCACGAGGCCATCGCACCCGCCTCGTTGATGCCTTCCTCGAGGATCTGTCCCTCGACCGCCTCCTTGTAGTACGAGAGCTGCTCGCGGTCCTCGGGCCGGTAGAGCTGGCCGATGGGCGAATAGATGCCGACCTGGCGGAAGAGGTCGGCCATGCCGAAGGTGCGGGCCTCGTCCGCGATGATCGGCACGATGCGCTTGCCGACGTGCGCGTCGCGCAGCAGCGATCCCGCCATGCGCACGTACGCCACGGTGGTGGACATTTCCTTGCCGTTCGCCTCCAGCGCGAAGCGCGCGAAGGCCGTGGCGGGCGGTGTCTCGAGCGGTGCCGCGTCGTCGCGGCGGGCCGGGAGATAGCCGCCCAGCTTCTCGCGGCGCGCGTGCAGGTACGCCATCTCGGGTGCGTCCTTCGGCGGCCTCACGAACTCGCAGGCGTCGCACTGCGCGTCGGTGAGCGGGAGCGCGAAGCGGTCGCGGAAGGCGGCGAGCTGCTCCGCGTCGAGCTTCTTCTGCGAATGGGTCGTCATGCGGCCCTGTCCCGCCGTGCCCATGCCGTAGCCCTTCTTCGTCATCGCGAGGATCACGGTCGGCTGGCCCTCGTGGCGCGCCGCATGCCAGTACGCCGAGAAGATCTTCACCGGATCGTGGCCGCCGCGGCGCAGGCGATCGATGTCGTCGTCGGAGAGGTGCTCCGCGAGCTGCGCGAGCTCGGGGTACTTGCTGAAGAAATGCTCGCGGTTGAAGGCGCCGTCCGTCGCCGCGTAGGTCTGGAACTCGCCGTCCACCGTCTCGAGGAACGCGCGCTCGAGCATGCGGTGCTCGTCGCGTGCGAAGAGCGGGTCCCAGTCGCTGCCCCAGAGCAGCTTGATCACGTTCCAGCCGGCGCCGGCGAAGAGGCCTTCCAGCTCCTGCACGATGGAGCCGTTGCCGCGCACGGGGCCGTCGAGCCGCTGCAGGTTGCAGTTCACCACGAGCACGAGGTTATCCAGCTTCTCGCGCGCGGCGACCGAGAGCCCCGCGAGCGACTCGGGCTCGTCCATCTCGCCGTCGCCCACGAAGCACCACACCTTGCGCGCCGCTTGATGGGACGCTGCCGCCGCGTCCAGGAGTCCGCGATGCGCGAGGTAACGCATGAAGCGCGCCTGGTAGATCGCGAGGAGCGGCCCCAGGCCCATCGAGCCGGTGGGAAATTGCCAGAAGCGCGGCATGAGCCACGGGTGCGGGTAGGAACTCAGGCCCTCGCCCGTGGTCTCGCGCCGATAGTGGTCGAGCTGCTCCGCGGTGAGGCGGCCCTCCAGGAACGCACGCGCGTAAACCCCCGGCGCCGAGTGCGGCTGGAAGTACACGAGGTCGCCGCGCTCGCCCGCGTGGAAGAAATGGTTGAAGCCCACCTCGAAGAGATCCGCCGCCGAGGCATAGCTCGCGATGTGGCCGCCCAGCTCGGCGCTCGCGCGGTTGGCGCGCACGACCATGGCGAGCGCGTTCCAGCGCACGAGGCTCGAGATGCGCGCCTCGATCTCGAGGTTGCCCTGGTAGGGCGGCTGCTCGGCGAGCCCGATCGTGTTCACGTACGGCGTCGCCAGGACCTGCGGCAACGGGATGCGCCGCGCACGGGCGTGCTGCAGCAGGCGGCGCAGCAGGAAGGTCGCCCGTTCCGGACCCGAGGCTTCGATCAGGGCGTCCAGCGATTCGATCCACTCGCGCGTCTCGAGCGGATCGTCGTCGGGGTCGCGGGGGTTGCCGACTTCGCGAGGAATGGAAGCGTCCATGGCGCTAGCTTACCTGCGGCCGGGGAGCGGCCGCACCCCTGTCACCGAATCGTCACAAGGCTCTCATACCATCGGAAAGCTAACCCCCAAGACAGGAGATCATCCATGCGCATCTCGAAGGCGCTCGCTGCGCTGGCCGTCGCGGCCACGTCGCTCGCTACCTCCGCGTTGGCCGCCGACATCACCGGCGCCGGCGCCACGTTCCCGTACCCCGTCTACGCCAAGTGGGCCGAGGCCTACAAGAAGGCGACGGGCGTGGGCCTCAACTACCAATCGATCGGCTCCGGCGGCGGCATCAAGCAGATCGAGGCCAAGACGGTCGATTTCGGCGCCTCCGACATGCCGCTCTCGCCCGAGGACCTCGAGAAGAACGGCCTCATGCAGTTCCCGGCCATCATGGGCGGCGTCGTCCCCGTGGTGAAGCTCGAGGGCATCGGCCCCGGCCAGCTGCACTTCACCGGCGGGCTGCTCGCCGACATCTACCTGGGCAAGGTCACCAAGTGGAATGATGCCGAGATCGCGAAGCTCAATCCCGGCGTGAAGCTTCCCGCGACGGACATCACGGTGGTGCACCGCTCCGACGGATCCGGCACCAACTTCCTGTGGACCAACTACCTGTCCCAGGTGAGCCCGGAATTCAAGGAGAAGGTCGGCGAGGGCACCTCGGTCAAGTGGCCGAGCGGCGTGGGCGGCAAGGGCAACGAAGGCGTCGCCTCCTACGTGCAGAAGATCGACGGGGCGCTCGGCTACGTCGAGTACGCCTATGCGAAGCAGAACAAGCTCGCCTACGCTCTGATGCAGAATCGCAACGGCAAGTACGTCTCGCCGACCGACGAGACCTTCGCCGCCGCCGCCTCGAACGCGGACTGGAAAGGCACGCCGGGCATGCGCGTGATCCTCACCAACCAGCCCGGCGACAAGGCCTGGCCCATCACCGGCGCCTCGTACATCCTGATGCACGTGAAGCAGGAGAAGCCCGAGAACGGCCGCGAGGTGCTCAAGTTCTACGACTGGGCGTTCAAGAACGGCGCCAGGATGGCCGAGGAGCTCGACTACGTGCCGATGCCGGCCAACGTCGTGCAGACGATCCACGCGTCGTGGAAGAAGATCACCGACCCGTCGGGCAAGCCGCTCGTCTGAGCGCCGCGGGTAGGCCAGGGCGGGACCGCGCCATCGCGGCCCGCCTTTTTTCCGTTTCGAGGACCGGGAGCGCCGAGCCATGACCGCCGTGCTGGATAATGTGCGCTTTCGCGCCGCGGACCCCCCCGCGATCGCCCTCGAATCCGCTCCACGCCCCCCGATGCTCCGCAACAACGCACTCATGGACGCGATCTTCCGGAACGTCACCCGGTTCTTCGCGTTCCTGGTCTTCAGCCTGCTCGCGGCGATCCTGGTGTCGTTGGTCGTGGGCGCGGCGCCGGCCCTGCGCAAGTTCGGCCTGCCCTTCCTCTGGACCGCCGACTGGGACCCGGTCCAGGAGAACTTCGGCGCGCTGGTCCCGATCGTCGGCACCCTCGCCACGTCGGCCATCGCGCTCATCATCGCGATCCCGGTGAGCTTCGGCATCGCGGTCTTCCTCACGGAGCTCTCGCCGGTGTGGCTGCGCCGTCCATTGGGCACGGCGATCGAGATGCTGGCCGCCATCCCGAGCATCATCTACGGCATGTGGGGCCTCTTCGTCTTCGCCCCGGTGTTCCAGATCTGGGTGCAGCCGTTGCTCAAGAAGACCGTCGGGCAGGTGCCGTGGATCGGCAGCCTCTTCGCCGGCCCGCCCATCGGCATCGGCATGCTCACCGCCGGCATCATCCTCGCCATCATGGTGATCCCGTTCATCACCGCGGTCATGCGCGACGTCTTCGAGATCGTGCCCGCGATGCTCAAGGAATCGGCCTACGGCCTGGGCTCGACGACCTGGGAAGTGGTCTGGCACGTGGTGCTTCCCTACGCCAAGGTGGGCGTGATCGGCGGCATCATGCTGGGCCTGGGCCGGGCGCTGGGCGAGACCATGGCCGTCACTTTCGTGATCGGCAATGCGCACGAGATCAGCCGCTCGCTCTTCGCGCCGGGCAACTCCATCGCCTCCGCGCTCGCCAACGAGTTCACCGAGGCCGTGGGCGACCTCTACACGTCCTCGCTCATCGAGCTGGGCCTCATCCTCTTCCTCATCACGACCATCGTGCTCGCCTGCTCGAAGCTCCTGCTGCTGCAGCTCGCCAAGCGCGAGGGGACCGTCGCATGAGCGCCGTCGTCTCGGAGAACCCCGCTTACCGGCGGCGCAAGCGGCGCAACGCCGTGATGCTCTCCCTCTCCGCGGTGGCGCTCGCCTTCGGCCTCTTCTGGCTCGCCTGGATCGTGGGCGTCCTGCTGTGGGAAGGCGGCACCGCGCTGCGCCCTTCGCTCTTCGTGCAGATGACGCCGCCGCCGGGCTCCGACGGCGGGCTCGCCAATGCCATCTTCGGCAGCGTGCTCATGGCGGGCGCGGGAACCCTCATCGGCACGCCGATCGGCATCCTCGCCGGCACCTATCTCGCCGAATACGGCCGTCGCGGCTGGCTGGCACCCGCGACCCGCTTCATCAACGACGTGCTGCTCTCCGCGCCGTCGATCGTGATCGGCCTCTTCGTCTACACGGTGTTCGTCGCGAAGGTCGGGCACTTCTCCGCGTGGGCCGGAGCGCTCGCGCTCGCGATCATCGTGATCCCCGTGGTGGTGCGCACGACCGACGACATGCTGAAGCTCGTTCCGCACAGCCTGCGCGAGGCCGCCGCCGCGCTCGGCGCGCCGACGTGGAAAGTCATCACGATGGTGTCGTACCGCGCGGCGCGCGCGGGCATCGTGACCGGCGTGCTGCTCGCCATAGCGCGCATCACGGGCGAGACGGCACCCCTGCTCTTCACGGCGCTCAACAACCAGTTCTGGTCCTCGGACATGAACCACCCGATGGCGAACCTGCCCGTCGTGATCTTCCAGTTCGCGATGAGCCCGTACGACGACTGGCATCGCCTCGCGTGGGGCGGCGCCGCCCTCATCACCCTGTTCGTGCTCGCCATCAACATCGCGGCGCGCGCGCTCTTCCGCAAGTGAGAAGGATCCCATGAACGCCGTTCTCCAGGATGCGCCCAAGGCCGCGCCGGCCCCGAAGCTCGAGGTGCGCAACCTCGACTTCCACTACGGATCGTTCCACGCCCTGAAGCGCGTGAACCTCGAGATTCCCGCCAACCGCGTCACCGCCTTCATCGGCCCGTCGGGTTGCGGGAAGTCCACGCTCCTCAGGACCTTCAACCGCATGTTCGAGCTCTATCCCGAGCAACGCGCGAGCGGCGAGATCCTCATGGGCAGCGAGAACATCCTCGCCACCAAGCGCGACGTCTCCCTCATCCGCGCGAAGATCGGCATGGTGTTCCAGAAGCCCACGCCCTTCCCGATGTCGATCTACGACAACATCGCCTTCGGCGTGCGCCTCTTCGAGGACCTGTCGCGGGCGCGCATGGACGAGCGCGTCGAATGGGCGCTCACCAAGGCGGCCCTGTGGAACGAGGTGAAGGACAAGCTGCCGCAGAGCGGCAACGGCCTGTCCGGCGGCCAGCAGCAGCGCCTCTGCATCGCGCGCGCCATCGCGGTGAAGCCCGAGGTGCTGCTGATGGACGAGCCCTGCTCCGCCCTCGATCCCATCTCCACCGCGAAGGTGGAAGAGCTCATCGCGGAGCTCAAGGCGGACTACACCGTGGTGATCGTCACGCACAACATGCAGCAGGCGGCACGCGTGTCCGACTACACCGCCTACATGTACCTCGGGGAGCTCGTCGAGTTCGGCGACACCGACCAGGTGTTCCTCAAGCCCGCGAAACAGGCGACGGAGGATTACATCACGGGCCGATTCGGTTAGCCCGGGTGTTTCGCCGTGCGGGCTTATAACCGCGGAGCGCGGTTCAAATAACTTAGCTTCACGCTGCGCCGCAGCATGGGTGGGCAGCATCCTGTAACCACGACGTCACGCGAAAGACGTAGAGTGGTTGCCATGGAAAACACCGACGCCGATATCCCCGACGACTCGCAGGAGATCGACCTGCAGTCGCTCAAGCGCGCGATGATGCGGCGCGACGAGGCCGTGGAGCGCTTCCGTGCGGCGAAACAACAGATGTTGCGTCCGCGCTCCTCAGAGGACGTGCGGCGGCAGGACCAGGCCCCAGACCAGCGCTAGCAGCATCAGCGCCACGAAGACGGCGGCGCTCCCCAGGTCCTTCGCGCGTTTCGACAGGCGATGATGGTCGAGCGAGATGCGGTCGATCGCCGCCTCGACGCTCGAGTTGAGCAGCTCCACGACGATGACGAGCAAGGGAGCCGCGATGAGCGCCGCCCGCTCGAGCCCGCTCATCGGCACGTAGCACGCGACCGGGATCAGAACGACGGCGAGCAGCACTTCCTGGCGGAAGGCGCTCTCGTGGCGCCAGGCGTCGCGCAATCCCTCGATGGAGTTCAGGAACGCGTTGAAAATGCGCGCGAGGCCGCGCTTGCCCTTGAACGGGCTCTCGTCGAGCGGCGTCTCCCGCAAGGGCGCCTCAGGCGGCGTGAGCAAGGCTCGCCTCCTTCACCCGCGCCGGGACGAGGCTCGAGAGGAACTGCTGCGTGCAATGCGCCCACGAGAAATGCGCGCCGACGCGGGCCACCGCGTCGCGGTCGAGCGTGAGCGCCTTCATCGCCGCGGCGCCCAGGTCGGAGTCCAGCACGCCACCGGCCGCATCCTTCACCACGTCGATCGGTCCGCGCACCGGGAAGGCGGCGACGGGCGTGCCGCACGCCATCGCTTCGGCGAGCACCAGGCCGAAGGTATCCGTGCGGCTCGGGAAGACGAAGACGTCGGCGCGCTGGTAATACGATGCGAGCTCGACACCGGACTTGGGGCCCGCGAACACCGCGTCGGGGAATCGGCGCTCCAGCTCCTTGCGCTGCGGGCCGTCGCCCACGACCACCTTGGTGCCGGGCAGGTCGAGCGAGAGGAATGCGGGCAGGTTCTTTTCCACCGCCACGCGGCCCACGAAGAGGAAGACCGGACGGCGCAGGTCGCTGAAGCGATCGCGTGCCGGCTGGAAGAGGTCGAGGTCCACGCCGCGGCCCCAGTCGAGCACGTTCTCGAAGCCGCGCGATTCGAGCAGCGCGCGGATCGCCGGTGTCGCCACCAGCAGGCCCGAGGACGGCCCGTGGAAACGCTTGAGCCACGCGTAGGTCCACGCAAGCGGCACGCCGAAGCGGGGCTTCACGTACTCGGGGAAGCAGGTGTGGTACGCGGTGGTGAACGAGATGCCGTTCTTGAGGCAGCAAGCGCGGGCCGCGATGCCCAGCGGCCCTTCGGTCGCGATGTGGATCGCATCGGGCTTGAGCGTGAGAATGCGCTCGGCGACCTTGCGCCCGGGCATGATCGCGAGCGGGATCTCCGGATAAGTGGGCATCGGAATCGTGCGAAAGCCCTCGGGCGAGATCACGTCCACGCGGTGGCCCCAGCGCTCGAGCCACTGGATCGTGTTGCGCAACGTCACCACCACGCCGTTGACCTGCGGCGCCCACGCGTCAGTCACCAGCAGAATATGCAAGCTCGCCCTCCTTCGCCGGTTGCGATCCTTCGGCCGCGTCGCGCTTGTGCGCCTCCACGGTCTTCCAGTCGATGAGCTTCAGCTCGCCGCTCTCGAGCTCGACCAGGGCGGTGAGGCTCTCCACCCAGTCGCCGTCGTTGCAATAGAGCACCCCGTCCACCTCGCGGATCTCCGCCTTGTGGATGTGCCCGCACACGACGCCGTCGAAGCCGCGGCGCTTCGCCTCGTGCGCGAGCGCCGCCTCGAAGTCGCCGATGTAGCTCACGGCGTTCTTGACCTTGTGCTTGAGGTATTGCGCGAGCGACCAGTAGGGAAACCCCAGGCGTGCCCGCACCTGGTTGAACCATTGGTTCACCTTGAGCGTGCAGAGATAGGCGGCGTCGCCCAGGTGCGCGAGCCACTTCGCGCGCTGCACCACGGCATCGAACAGGTCGCCGTGGATCACGAGCAGCTTGCGCCCGTCGGCCGTCACGTGCACCGCCTCGTCGCGGATGTCGATGCCGCCGAACGCGAGGCCCAGGAAGTGGCGCATCGCCTCGTCGTGGTTGCCGGCGATATAAGTGACGCGGGTGCCCTTGCGCGCCTTGCGCAGCACCTTCTGCACGACGTCGTTGTGCGCCTGGTGCCAGTACCAGCGGCGCTTGAGCTGCCAGCCGTCGATCACGTCGCCCACCAGGTAGAGCTCGCGGCTCTCGGTGTGGCGCAGGAAGTCGAGGAGCTTCGCGGCCTGGCAGCTCGCGGTGCCGAGGTGGATGTCCGAGATGAAGATGGCCCGGAACCTCAAGGCGGGAGCGTCGTCTTCGACCTGATCCATCTTCGGAGCTTCCATGTCCAAGGAATTGTCCGGACTGCATAAGTCAGTTCCGTGTCGGTTGCGTGAAGGTTCGATGACGGCTCCTCGCGTCCCTGCCCCGGAAGATGACGGGCGCGACCGCCCTGCTATCCTTGCGCGATGCACCGCTGCAAGTGGGCCGCCAGCGAGCCGCTCTTCTTCGCGTACCACGACGACGAGTGGGGCACGCCGCTGCATGACGATCGCCTGCTCTTCGAGATGCTCAACCTGGAGGGCGCGCAGGCGGGCCTGAGCTGGCTCACGATCCTGCGGAAGCGCGGGGAATACCGCCGTGCCTTCGAGGACTTCGACGCGGCGAAGATCGAGCGCTACGGCGCGCGCGACAAGGCCCGCCTGCTCGCCAACGCGGGCATCGTGCGCAACCGCGCCAAGGTCGATGCGGTGATCGGCAACGCCAGGGCCTTCCTCGCGGTGCAGCGCGAGCACGGATCCTTCGACCGCTTCCTCTGGAGCTTCGTGGAAGGCCGGCCCTTGCCGCGCTCGAGGCGGCGCAAGGCGCAGCAGGTGAGCCGGGACCTGAGCCGGGAGCTCGCGCGCCGCGGCTTCAAGTTCGTGGGGCCCACGATCTGCTTCGCCTTCATGCAGGCGACCGGCATGGTCGACGACCACGAGCCCGGGTGTTTCCGCCACGCGAACCGCGCGCGATCGGCGGCCGACTGACGGCCGCGGGCAGCCGTGCCGGGCCGCCCGCGCCATCAAAGCCCCTACTGGCAGCTCGTCAGCGGATCGCGGCAATACGGCACGTTGGTCCACGTGAACGGCGCGTTGCGCGACGGATCGATCGTGAGCCGCAGCCACTCGGCCGGCGCGTTCGTCGAGCCCTGCACCGTGATGCGCGTGAGGTTGGGCACCGCGGGCGCGTGGTGGATCATGCCGCTGGCGCTCGTGGGATCCGCGAGCGGTTGGTCGGCCTCGTACAGGTGCGAGTCGCCATTCAGCAGCAGGACCGGGCGGCCGTAGGCGAGCGCCAGCTGCGCCAGGCGCTGCACGAAGGGCGTGTACGCGTTCAGCCCATCGCCGCCGGGCGCCACGGCGGCCGGATCCCACATGTCCGCCTGCAGCGCCAGGACGAGCGCGCGGGCATTGTCGCGCTGGGCCGTGGCGAAGGCGCTTTCGAGCCAGCGCAGGTTCGCCGCGTCACGTTGCGCGATCTCGTTGGCCTGGGCGGCCGGATTGGCGAAGGTGCCGGTCCACGGCAGCGTGTCGTCGTTCGAGCCGGGCACGTTCAGCGTCGCGAAGACGATGTGCGAGTCCTCCCAGATCACGTTCTCGACGAACTGCGCGTCCTGCGGGTGCGCCGGATCGAAGGCCTTCGCCTGCGTGGTGACGTCCATCTCGTTCACGCCCAGCGTCACGCCCGGCCGGCTGAAGAAGAGGCCGCGCACCGCGGCGAGCTCGTTCAGCGGGGCGCCCGCGGCCTTCTCCTTGGACTTGTGGCAGTCGGTCCACTCGTTGTCTCCGGGCGTGTAGACGACGGGCGCACTGAACTGCTGGAAATGCTGGAACACCGCCTGGTTCCAGCCCGGATTCGACGTGGCGAGCGGCGGCAGGATGCCGGCGCTGGTGCAGGGCTGGCTGCCCGAGTGGATGTCGCCCACATGGATCACGAAGCGCACGGCCTTGTCCGCGTTCACGGAATCCGTGAGCAGGTTGCCGTTGGCGAGCAGCAGGTCGTTGTACGGCCAGTCGCCGAAGACGGCGATGGTCAGGGCGGCGGTGGGGTCGGCCTTCTCCGCGGAGAGAGCCGGGAACGACAGCAGTGCGCCGAGCGTGGCGGCCGCGAGCAGCGACTTCATGGGCGGATCCTTGGGCGGGGGGAAAGCCCCGCACCTTAGGCAAGCCGCGTTGCGATTTCGTGACGCCTCGAGCGCCTGCGTGGCGCGACCGCGCGGTCAGGCCACCGCGCAGCGTGCCGCGGTCGCCAGGTAATGCGCGAGCGCGGGGGTGTGGGCGCCGGGCTTCTTCGCCGCGTCGTCCCAGCGGCGCAGGCGCATCGCATCGCGCGCGAACGGCTTGCGCGAGAAGGCGACCGCGAGCTCCGGGGACATCGGCCCCCCCTGCAGCGCGAGGCTGCGCTGCGAGTCCTCCGAAAGGGTTTGCGCGTAATCCGGCTCGAGCGCGCACAACGCCCGCTTCGCATCGACGTGCAGGCGGATCGGCTCGATCACCGCGGGGGGAAAGAGCCCGCGCAGGAACGGGATCGCGAAGTACTGGTGCTGGTCGTCGAGACCCCGCGCCGTCGGCGTCTCGCCCAGCCGGTTGAGCAGGTGGCCCAGGTCGTGCAGGAGGGCGGCGGTGACGAGGGCGTCGCCCGCGCCTTCCTGCTCGGCCCGCTGCGCGGTCTGCAGCGCGTGCTCCAGCTGGGTGACCGGCTCGCCGCTGTACGCGAGGTCGCCGTGGCGCCCGAAAAGCTGCTCGATGTCGTCGAGGCGCAATCCCACGTCAGGCCCAGGGCAGGCTGAACGTCTTCACGTTCGTGAACGACTTCATCGCCTCGCGCACGCCCTCCTTGTATCCGAGGCCGGAATCCTTGATCCCGCCGAAGGGCGTGAGCTCCAGCCGGAACCCGGGCACTTCCCGCACGTTCACCGTGCCGACCTGGAGCTCGGATACGAAGCGCGTGATGTCGTCGAGGCGGTTGGTGCACACCGCCGACGACAGGCCGTAGGCCGTGCCGTTCGCGAGCGCGATCGCCTCGTCGACCGTGGCGAACGTGAGGATGGGCGAGACGGGGCCGAAGGTCTCCTGCTTCACCAGCGGCATGTCGGGCCGCACGCGGTCGAGCACGGTGGGCGAGTAGAGGGCGCCGTCGCGGACGTTGCCCACGAGGACGCGGGCGCCGGCCGCCGCAGCCTCCTCGACGCGTGACTGGATCAGCCGCGCCGCGGCCTCGTCGATGACCGTTCCCATGTCGTTGGCCCGATCCATCGGATCGCCGTATTTCCAGGCCCGCGTCTTCTCGACCACGAGCTCGGTGAAGCGGGCGGCCACCGTCTCGTGCACCAGCATGCGTTTCACCGCCGTGCAGCGCTGCCCGCTGTTCCTGTACGAGCCCTGCACCGCCAGCGTCGACGCCTCGTCGAGGTCCGCATCGTCCATCACGATGAGGGGATCGTTGCCGCCGAGCTCCAGCACGATGCGCCGGTAGCCGGCGCGCGACGCGATGCGCTTGCCCACCTGCACGCCGCCGGTGAAGGTCACGAGGTCGATGCCGTCGCCCTGCACCAGCTCGTCGGCGATCTCGTCGGGATCGCCGGTCACGACCTGGAACATCTCGGCGGGCAGGCCGCACTCCCGCAGGAGCCTCTCGAGGTACGACGCCGAGAGCGGCGTCTTCTCGGAGGGCTTGAGCACCATGCGGTTGTTGGTCGCGATGGCCGGTGCCACCTTGTGCGCCACCTGGTTCATCGGGTGGTTGAAGGGGGTGATCGCCGCGATCACGCCGGCCAGCGGCTCGCGCCGCGTGAACACGCGGCGCTTGCGCCCGTGGGGCGTGATGTCGCAGGAGAAAGCCTCGCCGTCGTCGTCGAGAGCCGCCGCGGCGCTGAAATGGAACACGTCGCACACGCGGCCGATCTCGTAGAGCGAGTCCTTCTTGCAGAGGCCCGACTCGCGCGTGATGAGGTCGGAGGCTTCCTCCGCGCGCTCGCGCAGGAGCGCCGCGGCGTCGCGCAGCACCTGCGCGCGCTCATGGCGCGTGAGGGTCGCGCGGTATGCCCGGGCGCGCGCGACCGCCGCACGGACGTGGGCGGCGGGCATCCTCGCCACCGCTCCCACGCGTTCGCGCGTGTACGGATCGAGGACCTCGATGGTGCGATCGGACGCCGGACCGGAGACGCGCGAGGCGAGCACGGCATCGCTCATCGTGCGGCCTCCGTGAGCGCGCCGTCGCGGCGGCTCGCGCGCGGCTGGGCCCGGTTCAGGACCACGTCCAGCGCGTCGAAATTGCGCAGCTTCCCCGGCTCCGCCACGTGAACCGTGCGGTTCAGGATGAGGGGAACCTCCTGCTCGGTGATGCCGCCATGGGAACGCAGGGGCGCATCGAGCCCGGAAAGGTCATGGCGCGATTCCGAGGTGCCGAGCACGGCGTGGCGGGACGCCACCACGACCAGGTCGCCCATGCGGTCCGGCGGCAGCTCGAAGCGGGCGCAGGCCTGCGCATTGTCGAGCACCAGGTCCACGCCCGGCGTATGCTGCAGGCGGTCCTCGACGGCGCGGTGATGCGGCGCCTCGAGGTGGATCGTCGCGAACGAGCCGAGCGCCCCGTGATGCACGACATACGGATCGGTGATGGGCAGAATCACGCGCGCGCGTCCGGCGCCGATCCATCCGTCCACGAGATCCTGCAGATAGACCACGTTCGGCGAGCCGTCGGCGCGCGTCTTCGCGTTCATGCCGTGGTCGGCCGTGAGCGCGATGGCGGCACCCGCGGCGTCGAGGCGCGCGAGGTAGCGATCCATCATCGCGTAGAACGCGTTGGCGTCCGTGGTTCCCGGCGCATGCTTGTGCTGCACGTAATCGGTGGTCGAGAGGTACATCAGGTCCGGGCGCCGCGTCTCCATGAGCTTCACCCCGGCGGCGAAGACGAACTCGGAGAGCTCCGCGCTGTAGACCGACGGCACTTCCATGCCCACGAGCGCCGGAACCTGCTCGATGCCGTTGTCCGCGAGCGTCGCCTCGTGCGCCTTCTCCGACGAGAAGCAGATGCCGCGCAGCCCATGGCCCAGGAGCTTTCGCAGCTTGTCCTTGGCCGTCACGACCGCCACCGCAGCGCCCGCCTGGGAGAACGCCGCGAGCACGGTGGGCGCGCGCAGGTAGCGCGGCTCGTTCATCATCACCTCGGCCCCGGCCTCGCGATCGTAGAAGTAGTTGCCGCAGATGCCGTGCACCGCGGGCGGCACGCCGGTCACGATCGAAAGATTGTTCGGGTTGGTGAACGTCGGCACGACGGCCCGCGCGCGGAAGGCCGACCCGCCCTCGAGCAGGGCCGATATCCAGGGCGCGGCTCCGCTCGCGGCGGCTTCTTCCAGGTACGCGTACTCGCAGCCGTCCACGCAGACGACCACCACCGGCTCGCGCATGCGCTGGTAGCGCCGGCCGTTCACCTCGATCGTGGCTGTAGTCATTTCGTCATGTACTCCGCCTAGGATTTTCGGACCCCCAAAAGACAATCGTATGTCAGTCTCGCACCTTCCCGCCACGGCGCGGGGCGCCGCGCTCGAGATCGAGCGCCTCTCCAAGACGTTCGAGCGCACGCCGGCGCTCAGGCAGGTGAGCCTGAGTGTTTCGCCGGGCGAGATGGTGGCGTTGATCGGCGCCTCGGGCTCGGGCAAGTCGACCCTGTTGCGCCACGTCGCCGGTTTCGTGGCGGCCGACCGGGGAAGCGGGCGCCTGAGCGTGGGGGGCCGCCCGATGCAGGCGGACGGGCGGGTCGCGCGCGATATCCGCCGGCTGCGCGCCGACGTGGGATTCATCTTCCAGCAATTCAACCTCGTGGGCCGCCTGTCGGTGTTGGCGAACGTCCTCGTGGGCCTGCTGCCGCGCGTCCCCGCGTGGCGCAGCATCGGCATGCGCTTCACCACTGGCGAGCGGGCCGAGGCGCTGCACGCGTTGCGCAGCGTCGGCATCGACGGATTGGCGCACCAGCGCGCGAGCACGCTTTCCGGGGGCCAGCAGCAGCGCGTCGCCATCGCGCGAGCGCTCGTGCAGCATGCCCGGCTCATCCTCGCCGACGAGCCGATCGCCTCCCTCGACCCGGAGAGCGCGCGCAACGTGATGGAGATCCTCGCGCGCGTGAACCAGGAGCATGGCATCACCGTGCTGGTGTCGCTGCACCAGGTCGAATTCGCGCGGCGCTACTGCGCGCGCACCGTGGCGCTCCGGCACGGCGAGGTGGTGCACGACGGCGCCTCCGCGGCCCTGGGAGCCGACCGCCTGGTGCAGCTCTACCAAAGCGACGCCGCCGAGCTCATCGACGGCACGGCGCTCCTCGACGCTGCGACTCCTTTCCCGGCGACCGCCGCCACCGCGCGCGCGGCCGCCTCCCTTTGACCCCGCTACAGGAGAAACCATGAAATCCATCAAGGTGGTACTCGGCGCCGCCGCATTGGCCGTCGCCACCGGCGCCCTCGCACAGGACGTCAACTTCGGCATCATCGCGACCGACTCGGCCGCGGTCCAGCGCGAGCGCTGGGATCCGCTCTTCCGCGACATGGAGAAGAAGACCGGCCTGCACATCAAGGCGTACTACGCGCCCGATTACAACGGCGTGATCGAGGGCATGCGCTTCAACAAGGTGCAGGTCGCCTGGTTCGGCAACAAGTCCGCCATGGAGGCGGTGGACCGCGCCCAGGGCGAGGTCTTCGCCCAGGTGGTTTATGCGGACGGGACGATGGGCTACAAGTCGCTCATCATCACGAACAAGGACAGCCAGGTGAAGTCGCTGGACGACCTGCTGAAGAACGCGAAGAACTACAGCTTCGGCAACGGCGACCCGAACTCGACCTCGGGCTATCTGGTGCCCTCCTACTACATCTTCGCGAAGAACAACCTCGATGCGAAGACGGCCTTCAAGGTGACCCGCAACGCGTCCCACGGCGCGAACATCGCGGCCGTCCTCAACAACCAGGTCGATGCCGCCACCAACAACACCGAGGAGATCGACAAGCTGAAGGCGAGCGCCCCGGACAAGGCCGCGCAGATCCGCATCCTCTGGACCTCGCCGCTCATCCCGTCGGACCCGTTCGTCTGGCGCACGGACCTCGATCCGGCGGTGAAGGCGAAGATCAAGGACTTCTTCGTGAACTACGGCCGCACCGACGAGGAGAAGGCGATCCTCAAGAACATCTACAACTACGGCGGCTTCCGCGCGTCGTCCAACGCGCAGCTCATTCCCATCCGCCAGCTCGAGATGTTCAAGGACCGCCGCAAGGTCGAGGCCGACACCTCCATGAGCGAAGCCGAGCGCCAGAAGAAGCTCGCGGAGATCGACGGCAAGCTGGCCGAGCTGGGCAGCGCGAAGTAAGTGTCGAGCACCGCATCTCCCGTCCTCGCCCCCGCCCGGGTGCCGCGGCGATCCCTCGCCTCGGCGCTGGGCTGGGCGGCGTTCGTGGGAGTGCTGGTGTGGTCGTGGAAAGGGGCGGAGATCCGCCCGCTCGACCTCGTGCGCGATGCGGGCAACATGCGGACGTTCGCCGCGGATTTCTTCCCGCCCGATTTCCACGACTGGCGCATCTACCTGGAGGAGACGCTCGTCACGCTGCACATCGCGGTGTGGGGCACGGTGCTCGCGGTGGTGTGCGCCGTGCCGTGCGGGCTGCTTTGCTCCTCGAACATCGTCCCGGCGTGGGTCTACCAGCCGGTGCGCCGCGTGATGGACGCCTGCCGCGCCATCAACGAGATGGTCTTCGCCATGCTCTTCATCGTCGCGGTGGGCCTGGGCCCCTTCGCCGGCGTGCTGGCGCTCTGGGTGCACACGACCGGCATCCTCGCGAAGCTCTTCTCGGAAGCGGTCGAGGCGATCGACCCCGGGCCCGTCGAGGGGGTGCGCGCCACGGGTGCCTCGGCGCTCGAGGAAGTGGTCTACGGCGTGATCCCCCAGGTGCTTCCGCTCTGGATCTCCTATTCGCTCTACCGCTTCGAGTCGAACGTGCGTTCCGCGTCGGTGGTCGGCATGGTCGGCGCCGGTGGCGTGGGCGTGGTGCTCTTCGAGGCGATCCGCAGCTTCCAGTACGCGCAGACCAGCGCGCTCATGCTGATCATCATCGTCGTGGTGACGGCGCTCGACATGGGCTCGGCGCGCATCCGCGCGCGCTTCATCTGATGCGCGGCGCTGTCTGGAGCAATCCGGTGCGCGTGACGTTCGGGGCCGGACGGCTGGAAGAGCTGCCCGCGCTCGCCGCGTCCCGCGACTGCGTGCTGGTGACCTTCCCCGAGGCCCGCGAAAGCGGGCTCGAGGCGCGCATCGCCGCCCTCCTCGGTCCGCGGCTGCGGGCGATCGAGCGCGACATCGCGCCCAATCCCGACGTCGCGTGGTTTTCCGGGCGGCACGAGGCCTCGTGGCGCGAGCATCCCGACGCGGTGCTGGTCGCCGTCGGCGGCGGCAGCGTCCTCGACACCGCGAAGATCCTGCAGGTGCGCACCGCATCGGGCCGGTTCGACGAGCTGCATGCCGCGCTCGCGTCCGGCGACGCGCCCCGGATCGCGGCGGCGCGCGAGCTCATCGCCGTGCCCACGACCGCGGGCACGGGCAGCGAGGTGACGCCGTGGGCCACGCTGTGGGATGCATCGGCGGCGCGCAAGCTCTCACTCCACACGCCGCTCTCGTGGGCCGAGCACGCCCTGGTCGACCCCGAGCTCACGCTCACGCTCCCGGCCGCCGTCACGCGCAATGGCGCCCTCGACGCCCTCTCCCACTCGCTCGAGGCGATCTGGAACCGCAACGCCAATCCGGTCTCGGACGTGCTGGCGGTCGATGCCGCGCGGACCATTGTCGAGACGCTGCCGGCGCTGCTCGACAATCCGTCGAGCCTCGCGCTGCGCACGGCGATGTCCCGTGCCGCGCTCACCGCGGGCCTCGCGTTCAGCAACACCGCCACCGCGCTGGCCCATTCGATCTCGTACGAGATGACGCTGCGCCATGGGTTGCCCCACGGCCTCGCCTGCTCCTTCACGCTGCCGATGGTCTGGCGCATGGCCGAGGGCGCCGACGCGGAGCGCGACGCCGTGCTCGCGCGCATCTTCGGGCCGTCGGTCGCGGCGCCCGCATCGCGCCTCGACGCGTTCCTGCGCTCGGTGGGGGTCGCCACGGCTTTCGCCCATTACGGCGTGGCGCCGGCCGAGGCGCGCGCCATGGTCGAGCACGCGATGGACGGCCCCCGCGGGCGCAACTTCATCGGCCCGTGGCAAGCGGCATGGCATGGCGCGGACGAGCCCGCGCTGGAGGCGTCGTGAAGCGCGCGGACGGGCCTGTCCTCCTCACGCCGGGGCCGCTCACGACCTCGCCCGAGACGCGCGGGGCGATGCTGCGCGACTGGGGCTCCTGGGATGCGTCCTTCAACGCCATCACCGCATCGCTCTGCCGCGACCTGCTCGACGTGGCGCACGGCGCGGGCTCCCATGCCTGCGTGCCGCTCCAGGGCAGCGGGACGTTCGCGGTCGAGGCGGCGCTCGCCAACCTCGTGCCGCCCGACGGCAAGGTGCTGGTCCCGGACAACGGGGCGTACTGCAAGCGCATCGCACGGATCCTGGGCTACCTCGGGCGCGCGCACACCGTGCTCACGCTGGGCGAGGACCGCCCGGCGAGCGCGGCCCTGCTGGAGGAGGCCTTCGCGCGCGACCCCTCGATCACGCACGTGGCGCAGGTCCATTGCGAGACCAGCGCGGGGCTCCTCAACCCCCTCGAGGAGATTTCCCGCGCATGCGAGCGCCACGGCAAGTCCCTCATCGTCGATGCCATGAGCTCGTTCGGCGCGCTGCCGATCGACGTTTCCGGCGGCCGCATCGATGCCGTCGTCGCGGCCTCCGGCAAATGCATCGAGGGCCCGCCCGGCATGGGCTTCGTCCTCGCACGCCGGGCACTCCTCGAATCCTGCGCCGGCAACTCCCATTCCCTCGCGCTCGACCTGCACGACCAGTGGACGTACCTGCAACGCACCGGCCAGTGGCGCTTCACGCCGCCAACCCACGTCGTGGCGGGCTTCCGCAGCGCCCTCGACCAGTTCCACGCCCAGGGCGGACAACCGGCGCGGCTCGCGCGCTACCGGCGCAATTTCGAGACGCTCATGGACGGCATGCTGGCGCTCGGCTTTCGCCCGTTTCTCCCGCGCGAGGTCCAGGCGCCGATCATCGTGACCTTCCACGCGCCGGCGGATCCCGCCTACTCCTTCCCGGATTTCTACGAGCGCGTGAAGTCGCGCGGATTCATCCTGTACCCGGGGAAGCTCACGCAGGCCGAGACCTTCCGCGTCGGATGCATCGGCGCGATCGACGCCACCGACATGCGCGATGCGGTCGCGGCGGTGCGCGAAGCGCTCGCCGAGATGCGGCGCACGAGCGCCGCCCTTCCGCGCATCGGCGCAACCTGAGCCCTCACCGCAGGAGCGAGCCGTCGCGCCGGATCATCGCGATGTCCACGTAGGGCGAGCGCATCCGGCCCTCGGGGGTGAAGTCGGCGAACACCCCTCCGAGGTCCAGGCGGCCGATCCGGCGGAAGGCCGCGACGATCGACTCGCGTCCCGGTGCGGGGCCCGCGCGCCTCATCCCCTCGACCAGGGCCTTCGCCGCGAGAAAACCCTCGAGCGTCAGGTGCGAGGGCGGCTCGTCGCGATACGTGCGCATCGCGACCAGGTGCTCCTTCGCGACGGCGCTCTCCGCGAGCGCGGGATTGGACACCACCTGGGTGATCATCACGCCGTGGGCGAGCGCCGGACCGAGCATCTCGAACATCACGCGGTGGTTCGTAAGCGACAGCCCGATCACCATCGTGCCCGGCTCGCGCGGGCGGAAGCGCTTGATGAACTGCGCGGCCGGCACCGTATCGGTCGCCACGATCACCGCCTGCCCCTGCAAGGCCCTCACCGCCTCGACGTCGCGGTCGTCGCCGCCGGAGTCGTTGGACAGGACATGCACGCCGGCCGGCGCCGCGTGCGCCTCGGCGAGCTGCCGCGCCAGCAGCTGGCCGATCCAGGCATCGGATCCGCTGTGCGAAAGCACGACCACGAAGCGCGAGACCTGGAGCGGCCGGAAGTGCTCCACGATCTCGCGCACTTCGGCCTGGTAACCGGGACGCATGTAGAAGACGCTCGACGACGGGACGTCCGGCGTTTCACGCGCGGCGAGCGGCGCGACCAGCGCCACGCCGCCCGCGGACAGCAGCGGCTCCCGGGCGGCCGCGGCTACGGCGGCCTCGCCGACGTAGCCGAACAGCACGTCCGCCTTCTTGTCGGCCAGCAATTCGCGCGTCCGCGCGCGCACCGCCGTGCCGTCGCTGCCACCGTCGAGCACGACGTGGACGATCCGGTGGCCGTTGAGCCCGCCGGCGGCGTTCAGGCTGTCGAAGTAAACGCGGGCGCCGGCCACGAAGTCGCGGCTCGCCTCGCCGTACTTGCCCGCGTAATCGACCACTTGCCCCACGACGATGTCACGCGCGCCGGCGCCGGCCGCCATCGAGCCCAGGACCGCGCAGCTCGCCGCCACGCCGAGCAGGAATCGGGCGATGGCCTTCATTGATTTGTTGTTCATGGGTTTGCCGCTTCTCTTCCCCGCAAAAAAAACGCCCTGCCGGACGGCAGGGCGCACCTGACCAACGAGGTTCCACGCGCAGGGTAATGCGCGGGGATGACGGCAACGTGACACTTGGGTGTCGACGCCGCGGGAATGCGGTGGCGTCGCGCGTTCCGGCGCCTGTCACGTGACCGTCATCGACGCCAACCACAATCCCGGCAACCCTCCCGGAACCCCGCGCCATGATCATTCCCGAGCCGTCAAGCCACGAAGCCTTCAGCCTCGATAGCCGCCGGCTCCATGAGATCCTGCGCCATGCCAAGCCCTTGGGACACCACGAGGACGCGTCCACGCTGAACCTGGGCTTCGGCTTCCTCTACTACGGGCTGGTGAGGATGCTCAGGCCGCGCCATGTCGTCGTGATCGGCTCCGGCTACGGCTTCAGCGTCGTGTGCCTGGCCCTCGGGCTCAAGGACAACGCCCACGGGCAGCTCACGTTCGTGGATCCGTCGTACTCGGTGCTGCGCGACGGCCTGCTGCACACGGTCGGCGGCACCGCGCAATGGGACGAGCCCGAAAAGGTGCGCGCGCATTTCCGCCGCTTCGGCGTGGAGGACCTCGTCACCCACTATCGCCTCACGAGCGGCGCGTTCTTCGACGGCTGGAACGAGCGGGACCTGCCCCCGATCGATATCGCGTTCATCGACGGCAACCATTCCTACGAGGACGTCCGCGCCGACTTCCTCAACGCCTCGGCACGCATGAAGCGCAACGGCTACCTGCTCCTGCACGATACCAACATCTACGTGCGCGAGTTCCTGCGCCACGCCGGGGTCAAGCGCTGGCTCAAGGTGCTCGAGCGCGAGCCGTCGCGCTTCCAGCTCGTCGATTTCCCCTTCGCCTCCGGCGTGGCGCTCGTGCGCCTGCTGGACGACTCGCCCTGGCTACCCGCGGAGTGATCGCGGCGCTCGCCCTCGCCGCACTGGTGGCGGGGGCGTGGGCGTTCTGGCGCTACTACTGGTTCTTCCGCGATCCCCCGCGCACGCCTCCCGCCGCTGCCGGCCTGGTGAGCGCGGCCGACGGCGTGGTGGTCTACGTGAAGCGCGTCGAGCCGGGCGAGGATGTCTTCACGATCAAGGAAGGCGTTCCCGCGAAGGTGCGCGACATCGCGCGCGAGGACGACGGCACCGCGAAGCTCGTGGTGGGCGTCTTCATGAGCCCTTTCGACATCCACTACAACCGCGCGCCGCTCGAGGGGCGCGTGGCATCGTTCCGGCGCTATCCGGCCGCCCCGGAGAACCTGGACATGGGCGAGATGCAATGGCGCACGCTCACGAACCGGCCGCCGTTGTATCGCGACAGCGTGCACATCGTGCAGAACGAACGGGCCGTCACCCGCATCGACGGCACCTGGCATGCGCAACCGCTCTCGGTCTACGTGGTGCAGATCGGCGCACGCACCGTGCACGGCATCGACAGCTTCGTGCGGGTGGGCGATCGCGTCGCCCGCGGCCAGACCTTCGGCATGATCCGCATCGGCTCGCAGGTGGACCTGGTGATCCCGTGGCGCGACGGCATGCGGCCCGCAGTGCACCCGGGCGAGCGTGTGCGCGCCGGCGAGACGCTGCTGGTGCGCTAGCTGTGAAGCATCAAGAGGTTGTTCCTCGAGCTGCGTAGGCGGCTAGTAGGCGCCACTCCGTTAATGCCTTGATGCGGCCGGTGCCAGTTGTAGTGGTGTATCCACCGCTCGAGCTCGGCGGCTCGATCGTCGGAGTGGTTGTAGGCGGCTGCGTACGCCCATTCGCGCAATGCGGATTGGATGAATCGTTCGGCCTTGCCGTTGGTTTGCGGGCGATAGGCGCGAGTGAATTTATGCGCGACGCGTAGCCTGCTGCACGCCTCAGCGAAGGACTTCGAGCGAAACGCGGAACCGTTGTCCGTGAGCAGGCGTCGGACTCGCACACCGAGGGATTTGTAATAGCGAACCGCGTTCTCCAGGAACTGCACGGCATTGGCCTGGCATTCGTCCGGATAGATGTCGGTGAACCCGACGCGGCTGTGGTCATCAACCGCCACGAACAGCGTCTCCCAGCCGGCACCCACCGATCGATAGGAACTTCCCGGGATCCGTTTGCCTGGGCGATGGATGCGGCCAAGCTTCTTTGTATCGAGGTGCAGCAAATCGCCGGGGCGCTCGTGCTCGTAGCGCACCACCGGCTCTCGCGGAGCCAGATCCGTAAGCCGCGAAAGGCCCGCACGAGCCAACACCCGGCTCACTGTGCTCTTCGAGACCCCGAGCGCCGAAGCGATGCGTGCCTGGGTCAAACACCGGCGCCGCAGCTCGACGATCGCCATGGCCTTTCCCGGCTGGATTGAGCGTGGACTGTGCATCGGCCGCGAGGATCGATCCCTCAAACCCTGTGCGCCCTCGGCCAGGTATCGAGCCAACCACTTGGCCGCCGTCTTCGTGCTCACACCCGCCGCCATCGCGGCAGCCGGCAGGGGCGCCTTGTGGTCAACGATGTCTCGAACCAGGTCGATTCGACGCTTGAGCGTCAGTCGGGCATTGTTGTGAATGTTCATTCGGCTGAGTCCCTGAGAGGTTTGGGTTGGGTCGCACCTCCCAGTCTCCCAAACTCAGCCCGAATGAACAGGAACAACCTATTGATAGCATCACACCTAGCTACGCGCACAGTCAGCCGAAGCGCTTCGGTCGCAACGTACACGCTCTAGTGTTTCTTCTTCGCCAAAACCCCTAGGGGTTGCATCTTTTATGCCCATCTGGCACCCCGTCATTCCCCTCAGTTAACCGGTGTAATAGGATGGCGGCCGTCTCCACCCCCTTAAGGCCGCCCGTTGAGTCCGCAAGAATTTTCGAGGAAGTGGACTGCCTCGCGCTTAAAGGAGCGAAGTGCAGCGCAAGAACACTTCATCGACCTTTGCAGGCTTCTTGGGGAAGCGACGCCTGCGGAAGCCGATCCGCGGGGCGAGTGGTATTGCTTCGAGAAGGGCGCAGCGAAAACAGGCGGCGGGGATGGCTGGGCCGATGTGTGGCGGCGTAACTGCTTCGCGTGGGAATACAAGGGTAAGAAAAGAGACTTGAGCGTGGCGTTCGCACAGTTACAGCGTTATGCCATCGCGCTTGAAAATCCGCCGCTACTTGTCGTTTCCGACATGGAAGCGATAGAAATTCATACGAATTTTACGAATTCGGTCGCGGAGATCCACCACATTGCGATCGCTGAGATTGGGACGCCAGCCAACCTTCAGAAGTTGAAGTGACTCTTTTCGGAGCCAGAACGTCTTAGGCCGGGCCTAACAAAATCTGCTCTTACGGCTGATGCTGCGGACCAGTTTGGTGCATTGGCATTCACGCTTCGGGATCGGGGCGCAGATGCCGAACCGGTTGCTCACTTTCTTAATCGCATTCTCTTTTGCTTCTTCGCACAGCACGCGGGACTCTTGCCCGTCGGCATCGTGGGCCAGGTTCTCAATGCCGGGAAGTCGTGCCCCGACCGCGGAACGGAAATGCTAAGGGCACTTTTTTCCGTGATGAAGCGAGGGGGTACTTTCGGTCCCCACGTAATCGAATGGTTTAACGGGAACCTTTTCGATTCTAGCGACACGCTTCCGCTCGCTGCCGAAGATATCGATGCGCTACTGTCTATTGCGGAGATGGATTGGAGCGCCGTGGAGCCTTCAATCTTCGGCACTTTGTTTGAGCGGGGGCTAGATCCCCGCAAGCGGGCGCAGATTGGAGCGCACTATACAGACGTCGAGTCAATAAAGCGCGTGATCACGCCAGTAGTCATCGAGCCGATCACGATTCGGTGGATCGAGTCGCGGGGCAGAATCGAATCGCTGATCGATAAGGGCAAGGTCGAAAGCGCCCAGCGAGTATTCGACGAGTTTTTGACGTACCTCGGCGGGTACCGCATTCTTGACCCGGCGTGTGGCTCGGGGAATTTTCTTTACTTAGCGCTCCAGTCTTTGAAGGATTTGGAGCACGCCTCGTCGCTTGAAGCGGAGCAGCTGGGATTGAGCGTGCCGCGTGGTTCAATGCGCTGTGGAGTTCAATGCGTTCATGGCATCGAACTAAATACTGTGGCCGCGGAACTAGCGAGAGTCACAGTCTGGATCGGTGAAATTCAGTGGATGTTGCACCACGGCTTGCAGCCTTCAAGGAACCCGATTCTGAAGTCGCTGGAAACAATCGAGTGCAAAGACGCCGTTGTCGCGGAGAATGGTGACCGGCCGCAGTGGCCCGTCGCCTCGGCCATCGTAGGTAACCCGCCATTTCTCGGTAACAAGCGAATGATCACCGAGTTGGGCGAGAGCTATACGTCGCGCTTGCGATTCGCATATCGCGATAGCCTCCCTGGCGGCGTTGATCTGGTGGCCTATTGGTTTGAGCAGGCACGACAGCAGATTGAGCAAAAGCGATGCGAAAGAGCTGGATTGGTTGCTACGCAATCGATTAGGAAGGGCGCGAACCGGAGCGTGCTAGACCGAATTGTTTCGCAAGTTCCAATTTTTGATGCTTGGCGCGACGAGCCATGGGTTAATGAGGGCGCAGCTGTACGGGTCTCTATCGTTGCATTCGGAGCGCAGGTCGGCCCGGCGCGTCTCGATGGCAAGAGGGTCGCCGGCATCAATCCCGATCTTTCGATCAAGGGCCCTGGATCTGTCAATCTCACCGCCGCGAAGCCGTTAACGGAGAATCGTGGCGTCTGCTTCATGGGCACGTCGAAGGTTGGCGACTTCGATGTTACCGGTGACTTGGCGCGGGAATGGCTGCGGGTGCCGAATCCGCACGGCCGGCCGAATTCAGAAGTTGTCCGTCCGTGGGCAAACGGGCAAGAAATCACAGGCCGGCCAGCCGATAAATGGATCATCGATTTCGGCGTTGAAATGTCGGAGCGTCTGGCTTCGATGTATGAAGCACCGTTCGCATACGTAAAGCGCCATGTCCGCCCCGCCAGGCAGGACCAGCGTCGCGATGCTTACCGAAAGCGATGGTGGATTCACGCTGAGTCGCGGCCCGGTTTGCGCGCAGCGCTGCGCGGCATCAGCAGGTACATCGCGACCCCGCGCGTGGCCAAGCACAGAGTTTTTGTATGGCTTTCATCGTCCGTTTTGCCTGATTCACGGCTCTTTGCCATATGCCGCGATGACGACGCTACATTGGGGGTGCTTTCATCGCGGCTTCATACCGTTTGGGCAACTGCAAACGCTTCGCGGCATGGAAAGGGAAACGATCCGACATACAACGCCGGCGACTGCTTTGAAACGTTCCCTTTCCCAGATCTGGCCGACCACGCGCGCGAGACGATAGAGACTGCGGCTGTGACGTTGGACGAGCTGCGCGAGAATTGGCTAAACCCGCCTGAGTGGACCGAAAGAGTGCCGGAAGTCAATCCGATCTTCCCGGATCGGATCATTCCCAAGGAAGGGCATGGACAGCATTTAGCGCACCGCACGCTGACCGACCTGTATAACTTGCGGCCGGAATGGTTAGTGCGTGCGCACCAGGAGCTGGACGAAGCGGTTGCGCGTGCGTACGGATGGAAGGACTACACCGCGCAGCTGGCCGATGTCGAGATTTTGAGCAGACTGCTTGATCTAAACCAAAAGCGCTCGATCGATCTCGTTACGATGGCAGCTACTCCGCGCTCCAATAATAGATTCGAAGATGTGCTCGCTCGACGTCTGGTATTGACGGAGACAGTTATTCATCGCCTTCGCGATGACCCGAACCTGGGCCGCACAAAGTTGGCGAAGGTTTTTTACCTTGCTGATATGCGGGCCGGACTCGAGCTTAAGATGAAGTATTACCGAGAAGCGGCGGGCCCATTAGACGCTCGTGCCCTCTACAACC
Organism: Usitatibacter sp.; assembly: GCA_035656735.1. Lineage (GTDB taxonomy): Bacteria > Pseudomonadota > Gammaproteobacteria > Burkholderiales > Usitatibacteraceae > Usitatibacter. The sequence goes on from DASRRY010000004.1 coordinate 225,015, forward strand.
CCAGAATTGGAATAGAAGCGCTGGGCCGGCAGCGCGATCTGTTTTACGCTCGCCCCGATGGTAGAGCAGTTCGTTATCGGCTTGGCAAAGCGTCAACTGGGGTCGACAGGCGTGCGCGGGAGATATTCGGCGGCCAATTCGATGAGATCAGCCGGGTGATTGATTTAATGCGCCCGCTCAGCACCGATCAGTCCGAGATCGTATCCACGTTGTACGCATGCTGGAATGATCTTCTCATAGACAGCCGTTCACCGAACGACGATGCAATCGTGAATGAGTTTCGAACACGTTGGCATAAGCAGAAGGAACGATTCGCCCCCGCGCGATTGTTGATCGCGCTTCAGTGGATGCGCAAAAACCATATGACGCCTGGCGGTAAAGGATCACATACGTCAATGTTTGCGCAGGCGGCGGATCCGCCTGTGCGGTCACGGCCGCGTGCGTCATCCAAAACCAAGGCTTTGGCATGAGCCCACACAGTGGTTTGCACCATGAGAGCGCGGACGCTGCACGGTTACCTAAATTTGTGCGGCGACCGGCGATGCGAGCGGTGCCCCTCATCTTCGAAGTTCTTTCTCGCCGGGCCCGTTAGGTCCGAACCACCACTGCGCGACAAAGGCCCAGCATAATTGCACCAGGGTTAGCGCGATGACACTGAAGGCCAAGAGCACCCATCCTGCGATTTCCGACAGGTAAAACGCGGCTGCATCTGCGCAGCACATCAGACTCAGTCCACCGAAGCAAAGGGCCGAGTAGACACAGGCCCGGAAGCGGACAGATCTTCCAAACGGGTGGCTAGCAGGCCCTAAAATGATGAGGTATTCAAGCATCGTTCCCGCTGCCAAGAACGCGGGCATCCCGATGCACGCCGCTATCACGCTGACTTTCAGGGATAACACGCCGGCGCCCACTTGAATGATTTGCGAAAGCAGGACAAGGCATGCAGCTGCGCCCCCGTAGGCAATATTTCGGCTCAGTGTCAACGCCTCGGGATTGTCGTTGGCTAAGTTCTCTATTAGCCGATCACGGTTATTCTTGTATTGCTGTGACATATCGGGTGCTCCGCAAAGACCGAAGCAGCAGATTATGTCTTGGTGCTCAGGGCTTACAACGGAGCGCAAGCAGTCGAGCGCGGCCCGCGGGCTAGTGTGTTCGGTATTCGCCCGTGTAGCCGCCCGAGTAGTCACAGTCGCTTGCGCCGCTAAAACTACGTGAAAACTCAAGAACTTAAAATAGGAGTTGACTTAGGCGGCAGCAAGATCGAGATCGCGGCATTCCACGCGGCCGGCGGCGAGCGGTTGAGGCGGCGCATCGATACGCCGTCGGGCGACTACGACGCGACGGTCGGCGCGATCGCACGTCTGGTGCGCGAAGCCGAGCGCGAGGTGGGAGCACCGGCGACGGTGGGCGTGGCGACACCCGGTGCGGTGTCCTTGCGCACGGGGCTCATGCGCAATGCGAACTCGACCTGCCTCAATGGACGCGACCTGAAGGGCGATCTCGAGCGCATGCTGTCGCGCCCGGTTCGGCTCGCGAACGACGCGAATTGCTTCGCGCTGGCGGAAGCGGTGGATGGCGCCGCGCGCGGATCGCCCATCGTCTTCGGCGTGATCCTCGGCACCGGCGTGGGCGGCGGCATCGTGGTGCGCGGCCAGGTGGTCGAAGGCGCCAATGCGATCGCCGGCGAGTGGGGCCACAATCCGCTGCCGTTGCCACGCGCGGCCGACCTTCCATTGCCGCAGTGCTACTGCGGGCGCCAGGGCTGCATCGAGACTTATCTCTCGGGGCCCGCGCTCGAGGCCGACCACGCGCGCACGCAGGGAAAACGAGCGTCCGCCCGCGAGATCGCCGAGGGTGCCGCGGCGGCCGACGCAGGCTGCGAGGCCACGCTCGCCCGCTACGAGGAACGGCTCGCACGCGCGCTTGCCGGCGTCATCAACGTCATGGACCCGCACGCGATCGTGCTGGGCGGCGGACTCTCCAACATCCAGCGGCTCTACGAGCGCGTACCTGCGATGTGGGGCGCGTACGTCTTCTCCGACGAGGTACGCACGCGGCTCCTCCCTCCCGCCCACGGCGATTCGGCCGGCGTGCGCGGGGCGGCCTGGCTGTGGAATGATGACGCCCTCGGGGCGCGCGAACGAGGAGACGGAACATGAAAAGATGGATCGGGGCAGGCCTGCTGGTGTTGGCGCAAGCGGCCGGTGCCGCGACCGCCGTGACGGTGCCGCCGGGCGACAAGGTGGCGACCTTCGCGGGCGGGTGCTTCTGGTGCATGGAGCAGCCCTTCGATCGCCTGCCCGGTGTCGTCGCGACGATCTCCGGCTATACGGGCGGGCGCACGGCCAACCCGACCTACGAGGACGTCTCGTCCGGGCGCACGGGCCATGCCGAGGCGGTCGACGTGATCTACGATCCGCGCAAGGTGAGCTACGAGAAGCTGCTCGAGGTTTTCTGGGTCAACGTCGATCCGACGACGAAGGACCGGCAGTTCTGCGACTCCGGCACGCAATACACGAGCGCGATCTTCTACCATGACGACGAGCAGCGCCGCGCGGCCGAGGCTTCGCGCGCCCAGGTCGAGCGCACGAAGACGTTCAAGGAGCCGATCGTCACGCGCCTCGAGATGGCGGGGCCGTTCTATCCCGCCGAGGATTACCACCAGGACTTCTACATCAAGAATCCCGTGCGCTACCAGCTCTATCGCAAGGGTTGCGGCCGCGACCCAAGATTGAAGGATCTCTGGGGCGACAAGGCTTCCCACTGAGGACCATCGCGATGGCGATTGCGAAGAATCACCCGCTCGCGGAATCCATCGAGGCGCTCGCGTCGATGCCGGCTTATGTCGAGTCGGCCCTCGCGCGCGTGCCCGCCAGCCGGCTGGCCGAGCGGGCCACGCCCGATGCCTTCTCGCTCACGGAGCAGGCGTGCCACTTGCGCGACGTGGAGCGCGAGGGCTACCTCGTGCGCGTGAGGCGGATGCTCGATGAAGACATGCCGCGGCTCGCCGGATTCGATGGCGCCGCCGTGGCCCGCGAGCGCGACTACAACGCGCAGGACGCGCGCATCGCGGCAACCGAGTTCGCCGCCGCGCGCGCCGAGGTGGTCGCGCTGCTCGGCGCCACCACGCCGGGCGACCTCGAGCGCGGCGCGCTCTTCATGGACGAGCGCATCACGCTCGCGGAGCTCGTGACACGAATGATGGACCACGACCGCGAGCACCGCGACGAGATCGCCGCGCTCGCTGTCGCGATGGAGGCGGCGGGATGGAGATGAAGCGGCTCAACGGCCAGGGCCTCAAGGCCGCGGGATACGACGAGGGCAGCCGCAAGCTGGTGGTCGAGACCACGAGCGGCACGTTCGAATACGCCAACGTGTCGCCCGAGATCTACCGGCGGCTCATGAGCTCGCCCACGCCGGCCAGCTATTACCGCGAGCAGGTCGAGGAAGAGTTCACCGGACGGCGCGTGCGTTAGCACGGTTTCTCGGCTCAGGCGGTATTTCCGAGAGTCGGAATGGCGTTCGGCACGACACATCCGAAGGCGGCATCCGACCCGAGGCATTCATGGCGACGGCAGGCCGGTCGGTTATGGGAGTCATCAAGAACCCAGGGCCCGGCTCCGGCATCTCCGACGCGGACCGCGAATACGCGGCCAAGGCGATGGGTGGGCAGACCACGTTCAACAAAGAATCCATTAACCGGCCTGGATATTCAACAGCGGGCCGTGATTCCTGGCGTGGAGATGCAGAACGCGCGAGTGGATCAAGCGGGGAAGGCCGGGGTGCCGTCTGTGTTTGCCTACAAGATCCAGCCTTACAGCGGTAGCGCCGGAACGTCCGTAACCGCTCGTAACGGCAAGGCCTATCAATTGCCGACGCCCGAAGCGGCGCACGGATTCAAACAACAGAGCGTTATATCGCTCGCGTTAGCGACAATGATTCGATTCCGAGCCAGGGATTTGAGCGTGAGCTAGAACACAAGCTCGACACGATCAAGCGAGTTCGCAAGTGGACGCTCGTATCACCTTCTCAACGCCCGGCAATCTGAGCGTTGTCTACACAACGGTTGACGCCGATATGGCGCGGACAGGGCGGATTGCCTGGCGGAGTATCCCGAAGCCATGGAGCGTTATTTACGGCTAGCCTTCAAGGCTCAGAGCCAATGCCGCGCCTCCCTGAGGCGCTTGTGAAGCAGGCGAACATCGCTCATGGCCCGCAACAGGTCAACAACGGTGTGCCGGCCCAGACCGCGCGCGGGGCAAGTTCAATCTTCGCCAACCAAAGTATCGGAGGACCCACATGGCAAATGGTCGCGGCAGGAATAGTCGAAGCAGCCGGAGCGAGATAAAGCCAAGGGAGACTTCGAGGCCGCCCGGACCGCGCGGTACTATTCGGCTACAGGATCGCGCCGCAACCGCATGCCGGATTTCCCTCCCGAACCGCCGAGCTCCCCCGAACCGTCGACAGACTCCGCCCCCCCGGGCATCGCGCATCCCGCCCCGGCGAGGCGACGCTCGACGCATCGCGCGGTGAGGGCGGCATTGCGCGTCGGATTGGATCCGATGGTGCCGATGCTGCTGATCGCCGCGCTGGTGGGGGCGGCGAGCGCCCTGGCGGTCGAAGGCTTTCGCCAGGCGATGTACACGCTGATGCGTCTCTATACCGACCAGACGCACCTGGTCGCCGCGGCGGCGGCGCTTCCCCCTTGGGAACGAGCGTTGGTGCCGCCCGTGGCCGCGCTCTGCGGCGGCCTGCTCATGTGGGCGGGCCAGCGCTGGATCCGCCATCCGCGCGGCCCGGAATACATGGAGGCGGTGCGCGTGGGCGACGGACGCCTGCCGCTGATACCGAACCTGCTGCGCACCGTGTCCTCGCTCTTCGCGGTGAGCGGCGGAATTACCATCGGGCGCGAAGGCACCATGATCCAGTTCGCTGCCGTGATCGCGTCGATCATCGGGCGCATCGGACATGCCAATCGGGCGCACCGGCGGCTGGTGGTGGCATGCGGCGCGGCGGCAGGCTTCGCCGCCGCCTATCACGCGCCGATCGCCGGCACCCTGTTCGTGGCGGAAATCATCCTCGGCGGCCTGCACCTGCGCGAGATCGCGGCGGTGCTGGTCGCGGCGGTCATCGGCGAGCTGACCACGCAGGGCCTCTTCGCCACCGGCCCGCTCTATCTCGCCGCCACGATTCCCGCCGTGAGCTTCAGCGACCTGGGCGATGCCTGCCTGGTCGGCCTGCTCGCGGGCCTCGTCGGGCCCGTCTTCCTCTGGCTGCTGGACACGTCGCGCCGCTTCTACCAGGCCCATGTGTCATGGCTGCCGCTGCGCATGGGGCTTGCCGGATTGCTCATCGGCCTGCTGTCGATCATGAGCCCCGAAGTGTGGGGCAACGGCTACAGCGTCGTGCAATCGTTCCTGGTCGACCATTGGGACCTGTCCGCGGTCGTGCTCGTGTGCACGCTGCGCCTGGTCGCGGTCACGGCGGCAAGCGCTGCGGGGATCCCAGGCGGCGTGCTGACCCCGACGCTCGCGCTCGGCGGGGCGATGGGGCTCATGGTCTCGCACTTCCTGCTCATTCCCGATGCGAGCCATTCGCAGGCGCTGTGGACGCTGGTCGGCATGGGAAGCCTGCTCGCCGCGACGACGCATGCGCCCGCGATGTCGGCCATCATGGCATTCGAGATCACGCGCAACTACAACGTCGTCATGGCGGCGATGCCCGCCTGCGTGCTCGCTTCGGTGATCGGCAGCCTGCTGCGTCCGCGTTCCGTGTATTCCGAAGCCCTGGGCTTGCGCGAGGATGCCGCGGAGAGCCCCGCGCCGCGGTCCGGCGGGTGAGCCGAAGCCCGCGCCCTAGCCCGAACTCCTCACGTCCTCGGCATCGATCGTGAAGTAGCCCGCCTTCGCGCGGCCCGCCAGGATGAGCACGTCGGCCACGTCGCGCAGCAGGTCGATGCGGTGACGGTATTGCTCGAGCGGCGCGCCGATGCCGGGCGCCACCGCATTCAGCGCGGCACCGGTGACGATGCAGATGACGTTGCTGCCGTCGACCGAAGCGTGGAATGCGACGCCCTGCCCGAGCGGGCCGTGCACGTCCGTGAAGCGAACGTCCATGGCCTTGCCATTCTTGTCGCTTGCGCTTCGAGCGTCCTGCGAGACTTCCATCACCGCAGGCTAAGCAAACGCCCGCACGGCGTTTGTGAACAAATGCAAACCTGGCCGCCACGCGACGAGCCGCGCGCTCACTTCGCGCAAAAAAAGACGGCCCCGCGGGGCCGTCCTGCGTGCGGCGAAGCGGCGATTCAGCGCGAGGCGACGCGCGCGCTGCCGCCGCGCACCGCGACGAGCGCGGGCAGCGGCTGCGTGCGACCGCCCGTGAGGGCGATGTCGCCGCCGATGAGGGCGGCCTGGATCTGCTCGGCGGTCGGGTGCACGACACCGAGGCGGCCGAGCGTGTGCTGCGCACCGCCGAGGGCCCGCGTGATCTCGTCCTCGGCCAATGGGCCCGCGGGCGTGAAGCCCGCGAGGCTCACGCTGTGGTCGGGCGACGTGGTGACGAGGGTGATCGTCGTTCCGTGGCGCAGGCCGTTCACCAGCGCTTCCGAATTCGCGCGGCTGCCGGCCCAGGACGAATACTGGGAGATGATGCGCGACGTGTCGGCGGTGGGTGCCGTCGCCGCCATCGACGAGGACGCGGCGGCGAGGGACGCGGCCAGCGACGCGGCGAGCTTGCGGTAGTCCATGGGACCTCCTTTGGTTTTTGGTCGGGGCGACACCACGATGCGCGGACGCCGTGGGAATTGCAGTCGGTCGCCTCCGAGGCGCGCGTCGGCCGGGGGTGGTCGCGCGAAGTCGGCGGAGGACTACCCGCGCTGCATCAGCGATTGCGGAATTGCGGACGCCTGCCCCGGAGCGCCGTCAGCCGCCGGCAAGTCCCATCTGGAACCCCATCGCCTGCTCGCACCACGCGGCGACTCGAAGCGTCTGCTCGTCCTCGCGGTAGCGCCCGACGACCTGCAGGCCCAGGGGCAGGCCGCGGGGTCCGCGTCCCGACGGAATCGTGACCGCGGGCAGCCCCGCCTGGGTCCAGAGCGATGCGAACGTGGGATCGCCCGTGTTGCCGAGGCCTTCGGGCGCCTCGCCCACGGCGGGAATGGTGAGGATCGCCTCGTGCTGGCCGAAGAGGCCGTCGAGCCAGCGCCGATAATCCTCGCGCCGCGCGCGTGCGCGATCGTACTCGTCGAGCGAGATCGAGCGGCCGCGGTCGATCACGTCCACCAGCGCGGGCGAGAGGCGGATGCGGTGGCGCGATTCGATCGAGGCGAAGCTGCGCGCGGCGTCGCGCGCGAGGATCGTCATCACGTTGTCCCACGCGCCCTCGAACATCCTGGGCAGCGTCACTTCGCGCACGCGCGCACCGGCTTCCTGCAGGCGCATGGTATTGGCCACGAAGAGGTTGCGCTGGGCCTCGCTCGCGATGAGCCACTTGGGCGTCTTCACGATGGCGAGGCGCGGCGGGGTCGTGAGCGGCTCGAGCGGCACGCTCAGCAGGCGGGGCGCGGCCGCGATGCTCGTCGCCTCGTCACGCGCGTCGGAGCCCATGAGGCACGCGCCGAACCACGCCGCGTCGGCGACCGAGCGCGTGAAGACGCCGACGGTATCGAGGGTGGGGCTGAAGGGATGGATGCCGGTGCGCGAGATGGCGCCGAAGCTCGGCTTGTACCCCACGACACCGCAGAAGGCGGCGGGACGGATCACGGAGCCCAGCGTTTGCGTGCCGATCGCGGCGGGCACGAAGCCCGCGGCGACCGCCGCGGCCGAGCCGCTCGAGGAGCCGCCCGGCGTGTGCGCCGGGTTCCACGGATTGCGCGTCTTGCCCGGCGTGCGATAGGCGAATTCGGTGGTGACCGTCTTTCCCATGACGAGGCCGCCCAGGGCTTCCAGCCGTCGCACGACCCAGGCCGAGGTCTGCGGCACGTGGCTCGAGAAGATGTTGGATCCGTAGCGCGTCGGGATGCCGCGCGTCGCGATGATGTCCTTCACGCCCACGGGAATGCCGAAGAGCGGGAGGTCGCCCAGGATGCCGCCCGCCCTCTCCTCGGCGTCGGCCATCGCGCGGGCAGGCTCGAACCACTCGAAGGCCTGGATCTGGGGCTCGAGGGCGGTGATTCGGGCCGTGCAGGAGGCCACGTAGTCCTGCACCGTGGCACGCGCCTCGCGGTAGGCGCGCAGGGTCTCCAGAACGCCGAGAGAGAAAAGGTCCATGTTTTTAATTAGTTATGTGATCGCCGTGCGGCGATCCACAGTTCGGACCGCTATTTTGCCGCCCCGCGTGAGCGATGACTAGCTCAGGGATGCTTTCAGCGCATTCACCCCCGCCAGGGCGATGGCCTCGTCGTCCGCCGCCTTGACCCCGGAAACCCCCACGGCGCCGACGATGACGCCGTCGATTTCGATCGGTACGCCGCCCTGCAGCACCGCCATGCCCTGGGTGATCGAGAGGAAGGCCATGCGGCCCTGGTTCACCGATTCCTCGAGCAGGCGCGACGGGCGCTTCCACGCGACCGCCGCGCGCGCCTTGTTCACCGCGGTGTCGATGCTCGACCACTGCGCGCCGTCGAGCCGCACGGTCACGATGGCGTGGCCGCCGTCGTCGACGACGGCGATCACGACGCGCCATGCATTGCCCAGCGCGTGGGCCTCCGCGGCGGCGAGCGCCACGCGCGCGGCTTCGAGGGACAGCGTCGGACGCTGGGGCAGGCGAAGGGCCATGGGATCTCCGTCGATCAGGGCAAGGCGAATCCGCGCTCGACGAAGGCCTTGCGGCCCGCGGGCGAGGCGAGAGCGTCCACGAGCGCGCGGGCCTGGGCGGCGTGGGGCGCATCCTTCGCGACCACGGCCGTGTACGTGGTGCGTTTCTGCAGCGCATCGGGCAGCGGCCCCAGGACCGTGACGCCCTTCACGGGAAGCAGCTCGGTGATCTGCTGGAATCCGATCTCCGCCTCGCCGCGCGCCACCTTCTCCGCGACGGAGCCGCCCTGGCCCAGCGTCGCCTTGGCGCGCACCGCATCGCGGATGCCGAGCGCGGGCAGCACGCTCTCGTCGAAGTGCTTGCCGCTCGTGCCGCGCGTGGGATCCATGTAGGTGACGGACTTCGCCTCGAGCAGCGTGCGCCTGAGCGCTTCGGGCGTGGAGATGTCCGGCCGCGGCGCACCCTCGTGCACCGCGGCGCCGATGGAGACCACGCCCAGGTCGCGGCGCGTCGCGGCGTCGACCTTGCCCTGCGCGGCGAGCGGCGCGACGAGCTCCGCGGGCACGATGACGACGTCGGGCGTCGCACCGGCTTCGAGGCGCTTGCGCAGCTCGCCCACCGGGCCGAAAGATGCCTTCACGGTGTTGCCGCTCGAACGCTCCCATGCGCCGGCCACATCGTGGAATGCGGACTCCACCGCTCCCGCGCTCAACACGTCGACCTGGGCCGCACCCGCGGCCGTCGCCCACGCCGCGATCGCCGCGGACATCACGCTCTTCATGATTTCCTCCCGAACCGCAAACGTTAACCGATGTGGGAGAATCGCGCCATGCGACAACTCCCCCGTCTCGTGTTCGCGGCGATCCTCGTCGTGAGCATCGCGCTCGACGTCTTCGCGATCTACTACCTGCAGGAATGGCTGGGCCTGGAGCCCTGCCCCATGTGCATCCTGCAGCGCTACGCATTCTTCGGCGTGGCCGGCGTGGCGCTCATCGGCGCGCTCTGGAATCCGCGCGGCGCCGCGCTCAAGACGCTCGCCGTGGTGCTCGCGATCTTCGCCTTCGCCGGCGCGGGCGTCGCGGTGCGCCATTCCTACCTTCAGCATTTCCCGCCGAAGCAGGAGACGTGCGGCACGGACCTCGAGGGCCTGCTCAACACGTTGCCGCTGGGCGAGGCATTCCCGAAGATCTTCCAGGGCACGGGCAGCTGCTCCGCGGTCACGTGGAAGCTCATCGGGCTGTCGATTCCCGAGTGGGCCTTCGTCTGGTTCATGGTCTTCGCCTTCACGGCGCTGTGGCTCGCGTTCGTGCGCGAGCGCCGCTTGCCGCGTGCGTAGCTGCGCGGGACGGCGTCTTTTCCTGGCGCGGGCCGCGGCGCTCGCGGCAGCCCCGATGCTGCAGGCCTGCGCGGCGCGCCCTGCCCGCCCGTCCTTCACGTCCGATCCGTTCAAGCTCGGCATCGCATCGGGCTCGCCCCGCGAGGAGAGCGTCGTGCTGTGGACGCGGCTGGCACCCAGGCCGCTCGAGGGCGGCGGGCTGGACCCGGTGCCGTTGCCGGTGAGCTGGGAAGTGGCCCATGACGATGCATTCCGGCGCGTGGCCCGGCGCGGGGAGGCCGTGGCGAATCCCGACAGCGCGCACGCGGTGCACGTCGAGGTCGACGGCCTCGAGCCGGGACGCGAGTACTTCTATCGCTTCACCTGCGGCGATGCGCAGGGTCCCACGGGCCGCACGCGCACCACGCCGCGGGCCGGGGAAGGCGACGAGCGCCTGCGTTTCGCGTTCGCCTCCTGCCAGCAGTACGAGCAGGGGTTCTATGTCGCGCACCGTCATCTCGCCGCGGAGAATCCCGACCTGATCCTCTTCCTCGGCGACTACATCTACGAGTCGAGCTGGGGGCGCGACCGCGTGCGGCAACACGGCAGCGCGCCGCCCATGACACTGCAGGAATATCGCGACCGCCACGCGCTCTACAAGGGGGACCCCGACCTGCAGAAAGCCCACGCCGCCGCGCCGTGGATCGTGACCTGGGACGACCACGAGGTCGAGAACGACTACGCCGACGACCGCTCGGAACAGCTCGACCCGCACTTCCTCGCGCGGCGCACCGCGGCGTATCGCGCATTCTTCGAGCACATGCCGCTGCGCAGGTCGGTTCTGCTCGCCGGCGGCGGCTATCGCATCTACGACCGGTTTTCCTGGGGGGCGCTCGCGCAGTTCCACGTGGTGGACGACCGCCAGTACCGCGCCTACGAGGTGTGCCCCAAGCCGGGCCGGGGCGGCAGCAACGTCGTGGGCGCGGAATGCACCGAGCGGCTCGATCCGTCGCGCACGATGTTCGGCGCGGCCCAGGAAGCGTGGCTCGACGCCGGCTTCGCCGCGTCGCGCGCGGCGTGGAACGTGCTCGCCCAGCAGACGCTCATGGCGCCCGCGGGCGGGCGCGGCAAGCGCGGGCTGGTGCATTGGACCGACGGCTGGGACGGCTATCCCGTGGCGCGTGCGCGGCTGCTGCGTTCGATCGCGCGGAGCCGGCTCTCCAATCCCGTCGTGATCGGGGGAGACGTGCACGCGCAGTACTTCGCCGACCTGCACCTCGATCCCGAGGAGCTCGCCTCTCCGCTCGTCGCCGCCGAGCTCTGCGGCACCTCGATCACGTCCCAGGGGCCGAGCGAGAAGAAGGTCGGGGAGATTCTCGCGGCCAATCCCTGGATCCGCTATGGAAACGGCTCGTTGCGCGGCTACACCCTGGTCGAGATGACGCGATCCGGCCTGGATGCGCACCTGCGCGCGGTCGAGACGGTCAAGCGCGAAGGGGCGGCCATCCGCACCGCGAAGTCGGTGCGCGTCGAGGCGGGCCGTCCCGGCCTCGCGGCATGAAGCGAACGCGCGCCCCCTAGGCGAGCTCCCGCAGGTCCAGGACCGTGTCGCCCACGAGGCGACCCTCCGCCTCCAGGCGCAGGATATCCGCCGCCACGTCGTCGGCCTGGCGCAGCACGCCTTCGGATTTCATCGCACGAAAGCGCTCCACGTCCATGAACTGGCCGGGCGTGGTCTCGCGCACCTCTCCCTGCATGTCCGTGTCGATGACGCCCGGGGCGAGGCTCACCGCCTCGAGCGGACGCCGCCGCGCCTGTGCCTCGAGCGCCACCACGCGCGTCGCCATGTCGAGAGCCGCCTTCGCCGTGCAGTAGGCGCTCCAGCCGTAGATCGGGCGGCGCCCGGCGCCCGACGAGATGTTCACGATCCGCAGCAACATGGCTGCGCCTTCGAGCGCGGCGATGAAGCGGCGCATGAGCAGCAGCGGCGCCACGACGTTGACCGCGATGTTGCGCTCCAGCGCGGCGGCATCGCAGGTCTCGAGCGGGCCCACGGGACCCACGATGCCGGCGTTGTTGACCAGGACCGCCTTGTCGTAGTGCTTGCCGCGCACGCGCTGCTCGATGCGATCGAACGCGCGCCCGACGGCGGCCGCGTCGGCGAGGTCGCATTCGAGGCGCGCGCCGCCGGGCACGGGGGCGTCGGGCGAGCGCGCGAGCGCGATGAGCTCGTTCGCCGGATCGCGCGCGATGCGCTCGGCGAGCGCACGCCCGAGCCCGCGCGTGGTGCCGGTGACGATGTAGAGGTTCATGGGCCGTTATCATTGCACGATGAACGGTTTCCCGCGCAGCCGCCGGCCCGTCGCGACCGTGGCGCTCATCGCCGCCTGCGTCGCGGTGAGCATCGCCTCGAGCCTCGGCCAGTCGGAACGGGTCGTGCTGCCGCTGCTCATCGCCGAGCCCGGCACCGCACCCTTCGCGCAAGTGCTCCACGGCGAGGTGTGGCGGCTCGTGACACCGATGCTCGTGCACTTCGGCGTGCTCCACATCCTGTTCAACATGATGTGGATGTGGGACCTCGGCCGCCTCACCGAGCTCGTCAAGGGCAGCGCATTCCTGCTCGCCTTCGTGATCGTGACCGGCATCGCCTCCAACGTGGCGCAATACCTGATCACCGGGAACCCGCTCTTCGGCGGCATGTCGGGGGTGGTGTACGCGCTGCTCGGATACGTCTGGATGCAGGGACGGCATAATCCGCGCTTCGGCTACGCGCTGCACAAGTCGACCGTCGCGATGATGCTCGGCTGGTACGTGCTGTGCTGGACCGGCTTGCTCGGACCGATCGCGAACTGGGCCCACACCGCCGGGCTGGTGCTGGGCGTGGCCTGGGGATACCTGCAGGCGAAGATGCGGAGGACGTGATGGACCTGCAGCTGGAAGGCAAGGTGGCCCTCGTGAGCGGCAGCACCGCGGGCATCGGCTTCGCCATCGCGCGCACCCTCGCGCACGAAGGCGCCCGCGTGATCGTCAATGGCCGCACCGACAAGGGCGTGCAGGAGGCGATCGCCCGGATGCGGCCCCAGGCGCGCGGCGAGCTCGCCGGCTTCGCGGGCGACCTCGGCACCGCGCACGCGGCCGAGGCCCTGGTGCACGCCCATCCCGCCATCGACATCCTGGTGAACAACCTCGGCATCTTCGAGCCCGCGGCCTTCGACGCGATCAGCGATGCCGACTGGCACCGCTTCTTCGAGGTGAACGTCGTGAGCGGCGCACGCCTCGCCCGCCTGGTGCTGCCCCGCATGCGGCAACGCAACTGGGGCCGCATCGTCTTCATCTCGAGCGAGAGCGCGGTGCAGATCCCCGCGGAGATGATCCATTACGGCACCACCAAGACCGCGCAGCTCGCGGTCTCGCGCGGGCTGGCGGAGTCGCTCGCCGGGACCGGCATCACCGTGAACTGCGTGCTGCCGGGGCCGACACTCTCGCGCGGGGTGGGCGAGTTCGTGGAATCGCTCGGGCGCGCCCAGGGCAAGTCGCGCGAGGACGTGGAGCGCGAGTTCTTCCGCACCATGCGCCCCACCTCGCTCATCAAGCGCTTCGCGACGCCCGAGGAAGTCGCCTCGATGGTGGCGTACGTCGCGAGCCCGCTCGCCTCGGCCACGACCGGCGCGGCGCTGCGGGTCGATGGCGGCGTGATCAAGAGCGCCTTCTAGCGTGGCCGAAGACGCGAGGCCGGTCGTCCTCGTCACGGGAGGGGGGCGCGGCATCGGGGCCGCGACGGCACGGCTGGCCGCGGCCCGGGGCTACGCGGTGTGCGTGAATTACCGCAGCGACGCGGCGAGCGCGCGCGGCGTGGCCGATGCCATCGTGAGCGCGGGCGGGCGCGCCATCGCGGTCGGCGCGGACGTCGCGCGCGAGTCCGACGTCATTGCGATGTTCGATGCCGCGACGCAGGCGTTGGGCCCCGTGGCCGCCCTCGTGAACAACGCGGGCATTCTCGAGCGCCATGCGCGGCTGGACGAGATGGAGGTCGGGCGCTTCGAGCGCGTGCTGGCCACGAACGTGACGGGCGTCCTGCTCTGCGCGCGCGAGGCCGTGCGCCGCATGTCCACGCGCCACGGCGGCCGCGGCGGCTCGATCGTGAACGTGTCATCCATGGCCGCGCGGCTGGGATCTCCCGGCGAGTACGTCGACTATGCGGCCTCGAAAGGCGCCGTGGATTCGCTCACCGTCGGGCTCGCGCGGGAGGTCGCCGGCGAGGGCATCCGGGTGAACGCCGTGCGCCCCGGGATGATCTATACGGACATCCATTGCGAGCCCGGGCGCGTGGACCGCTTGAAGGCGGCGGTCCCGATGAAGCGCGGCGGCGCGCCGGAAGAGGTGGCCCGCGCGATCCTGTGGCTGCTTTCCGACGAATCGTCGTATTGCACAGGCGCATTCATCGACGTCTCCGGCGGGCGCTGACGCAGGTATGATCTTCAAGCTCTGTCCGAGCACCATCGATGCCCCGCGAGCCCATTCCCGATGACCTGAGGCGGTTCATCCTCACGAGCGTGCCGTCCGTGCCGTTCGTGGAGGCGATGCTGCTCTTCATGGCGAAGGACGGCGGCGCGCTCAGCGTGGACGACATCGCACGCGGGCTGTACATGCCGCGCGCCGCGGCGGTGCAGGTGATCGAGGCGCTGCGCGAGGCCCAGGCGCTGGCGGGGGAGCCGGGAAACGACGACGCGTGGCGCTTCGCGCCGGCATCGCAGGAGCTCGAGCACATGCTGCGCAGCCTCGCCGGCGTGTACACGCGCGACCTCATCGGCGTGACGGACCTCATACATTCCCGTACCGCGCGCCGCGCCCAGCAGTTTGCGGAGGCCTTCCGCATCAGAAAGGATTCGTGATGGCGGGGTTCATCTACACCCTTTGCGTCCTCACCTGCCTGGTCGCGGCGCTGCTGCTCTTCCGCGGCTGGCGCCAGACGCGCACGCCGCTCCTGCTCTGGAGCGCCCTCTGCTTCGCGGGCCTCACGCTGAGCAACCTGATCCTCGTGCTGGACCGCATCGTGTTCATCAAGGCCGATCTCAGCACCGCGCGGCTCGCCACCGCGTTCTGCGCCCTGCTGCTGCTCATCATCGGCCTCATCTGGGAGAGCGATTGACCATGAACGCACTGCTCTCGGGCGGCATCGCGACCGCCTCCATCATCGCCGGCGTGTTCTTCCTGCGCTACTGGCGCTCGTCGCGCGACCGCTTCTTCCTCTACTTCGCCGCGTCCTTCTTCATCGAGGGCGTGAACCGCTTCATCCTGTACCTGATGGTGGGCCTGCAGGAGGAAGCGCCGGTGTATTACATCATCCGCCTCGTCGCCTATGGCCTCATCGTGATCGCCATCGTGGCCAAGAACCGCGAGCGCCGCACGCCCGCGGCGCCGGCCTCGAGCGTGCTGCGGCCGTGAGCGACGTCCGCGTTCGGCACGAGGGCGCGGTCACGACCCTGGTGCTGGACCGGCCGCGGCGGCGCAACGCGCTGACGTGGGAGATGTACGACGCGCTCGACGCGGCGCTCGCCCAGGCCGAGGCCGACGACTCCGTGCGCGCGATCGCCCTGCGTGGCACCGACGACACCTTTACCGCGGGCAACGACCTCGAGGACTTCCTCGAGCGCCCGCCGGCCGGCAGCGACGCCCCCGTCTTCCGCTTCCTCGCCCGCGTCGCGCACGCGACGAAGCCGCTGGTGGCCGCGGTGAACGGACCGGCCATCGGCCTGGGCACCACGGTGCTGCTGCACTGCGACCTCGTCTTCGCCGGCGAAAGCGCCCGCTTCCAACTGCCGTTCGTGCGGCTGGGCCTGGTCCCGGAATTCGCCTCGACGTACCTGCTGCCGCTCGCCGCGGGACCGGCGCGTGCGGCGGAGCTGCTCCTGCTGGGCGAGGCGTTCGACGCCCATGCCGCCCACGAGGCGGGCATCGTCACGCAGGTCGTGCCCGATGGCGAGACCTTCACCCGCGCCGCCGAGGCCGCCGCGAAGCTGGCGGCGCTGCCCGCCGAAGCGGTCCGTGCGACCAAGTCGCTGCTGCGCGAGCCGCATCGCGCCGCGGTCGAGCGCCAGCTGGGCGCCGAGGGTGAGGCGTTCCGGGAAATGCTCTCGCGTCCCGCGGCGCGAGAGGCGCTGGCGGCGTTCCTCGCCCGGCGCGCGAAGTAGGACGAGTCCTATCGCGCGCGTGGCTGCGCGCGCCGGAACAAATGCAGGCGCCGCGGCGACCAACGGGGGCCAGCACGTGCTGGGCTCCCGGAGGCTTTCCGTGTCCTTCCTGCTCTACCTGATCGGCTTCATCGTGTTCATCGCCGGCCTGGCATGGCTCGCGACCGTCCTCGGCGTGTCGCAGACGTACATCATGATCGGCGCGGTGATCCTGCTCGGCATCGGCATCTTCACCGCGGCGACGCGCACGCGCGCCAAGGACCCGCCCACGGCCTGAGTCAGAGAATGTCCAGGGTCCACGATGCCTTGGCGAAGACCTCCACCTGGTACGCCTTGGACGCGGCCCCGGCGTCGCGATCGCGCGTGAGGTTGGCGCCGACGTAGAAGGCGGTGCCGAGGCGGCGCCGGTATCCGTAGACGAGCGAGAGCGTGTTCGTGTCCTCGCGCGGCGAGACGGGCGCCTCCCACAGCGACGGGGCGCGCCGGACCGCCGTCGATTGCCAGATGGTGCGCAGGCTGTCCCGGGCGGAGAAATGCCAGATCGCGAGGAACTGCTGCACGCGCTGCCCGATGATGCGGCGCGAGCCCTCGACGCTCTCCAGCGCGTCGATGGTGTCGTTGTCGATGCGGTACTCGATCTCCGCGCGGGGATGGGGCCGGATGCTGGCCTGGAGGCTCGCGTAGGCGCCGCGGCCGATGCGGTTGTTGAGCACGTCGAGCCGGTCGCCGATGGCGCTCTCGAAGAAGAAGCGCGAGAACCAGGGCCACGGATTGCTCTCCAGCGACAAGTAGACCTGGTCGCGCTTGCGCGTGCCGCCGCCGGGCCGCACCGCGACGAGGTCGTTGGGGCGGTATTCGAACGCGATCGTCGTCGCGCGCGGCAGTCCCAGGCGCAGCCCCAGGTGAGTCTGGCGGTACTGCAGCGACCCGTCGGGCGCCGTCTTGTTCTCCGCGAAGAAGTACGGGGACACCTCGTTGAAGCGCCCGACGTCGAGGAACTTGCGCGTGGTCTCGCTGTAGAGCCGCCGGTAT
The DNA here is from genome assembly GCA_035656735.1 of Usitatibacter sp. Classification (GTDB taxonomy): domain Bacteria; phylum Pseudomonadota; class Gammaproteobacteria; order Burkholderiales; family Usitatibacteraceae; genus Usitatibacter. The sequence continues at coordinate 242,307 of DASRRY010000004.1, forward strand.
CCGTTCTGTCCCACGAAGCCGTTGTCGGCGCGGAAATCGCGGCCGACGTCCTCGAGGTCGACATACTCCTCCCACGCAGGCCCGCGATACGACCAGTCCGCCATGACCGAGTGGCTCGTCGCGAGCTCGCCGCGCGCGAGGTGTCCGTCCACGGCCTGCGCCGTGGTCCAGGAGCCCAGGACCTGCAGGCGCAGGCGATGGTCGTTCGTCGGGAACCAGACGGCGTCGGGCCCCGCCACGCGGTTGTACGCGCCCCCGTCGAGCGTGCGGTCCGTCGCGACCGCGCCGAAGGTGAAGCCATCGTGCTGCCAGCGCGCGCGGGCGAAGCTCGCGTACGACTTGAAGTCCTGCGCGGCGAAGTTCGTGGTGTACGTGTTCGGCAGGAGCACGAGCCCGCCGCCGTCGTCCCGGGTCACGAGCACGGTGCCGTCGAAGCCGTCGCGCCGCTGGGTGCCGCGCACGCCCCATGCCGGATCCGTGACCGAGCGCGTGTAGATCGCGCTGATCGGACCCTGCAGGATGTCCGCGCCCTCGAGGAAGAACGGCCGCTTCTCCGGGTAGAAGAGCGCGAACTGCGCGTTGCCCGCGAGCTGCGGCGTGTCGAGCTCCACCTGCGAGAAATCCGGGTTGAGCGTCGCATCGACCACGACGTCGGAGCGCGGGCGCCATTTCGCGTCGAGGCTCGGCACGAATTCCCGGTGCGTCTCGTGCGCGACGCCGCTGCCCCATGTCTCGACGCTTCTCAGGGTCGCGTTGGGCGTGAGCTGGAGGAAGCGCGGCGACGGCAGGGCGGTCAACCCCGTGAGCGGCTCGTTCAGGCACAGGAAGCACGTCTGCTCGCGCGGCAGCTTGCTGGAGGACATGCGGTAGCGCTGGTCGCGGGGATAGTTGCGCCAGATCATCACGCTCCACTCCGTCCGCGCCGCGTCCGCATAGCGCAGGGTCGAGAAAGGGATGCGGAATTCCGCCGTCCAGCCACCCTCGAAGCGGCCGGTCACGACCTCGAAGTCGAAGTCGGGCGAGAAGTCCTCGGTTCCGCTGTCCTCGTTGTACAACCCGTCGCCGATCGAGCCGCGCGGATTCACGCGATAGAAGTGGGCGAACTTGCGCGCGCCGACCGGATCGAGGAAGAGGATCAGCATGTCCTGGTCCGCGAGCACGTTGTCCCGCCGCGCGAACGGCGCGCGCAGCACGCCGAGGTCCGGATCGAACGCGCGCAGGGCCACGTAGAGCGCACGGCCATCGGCCGCGAACCGGGCCTCGGTGCGCACCGGTGCCTCGATGTCGGCCTGCGGGTAGTTCTCCCAGAACCGGTCGAGCACCGCCGCGCGCTGCCACGCGGGCTCGTCGAGCCGGCCGTCGAGCTCGATGGTCTCGCCCGGCGCGAGGCGCAGGACCTCGACGGCATCGGCGGGCGCCACGTGCAGGAGGGTGAGCAGGATGGCGGCGCAGGTTTTTCTCATTCTTCCGGGGCTCTCACGCGGTGCGCGCAGGCTAGCGGCCGCGCCCGTGCCGGACAACCCGCATGCGACCGGACGCGCATCCGGACGGACGAAATGCGGGACCGGGTACCGTGCGGGTCATTGTGCGGCGCAGCAGAGGGGCGTATAGTCCGCCGCGATTCCGCCGGGAGCGCGCTCGCGCCTGCCGCGGGTCCCCAGCCATGACCGAGCTCACCGCCGCCGCACCGCTTGCCGCCCACGGGCACCGCAGGAACGTACCCCTCCTCGTGCTGGGTGCCGTCGGCGTTGTGTTCGGCGACATCGGCACCAGCCCGCTGTACGCGATGAAGGAGGCGTTCAGCCCGCACTACGGCATCCCGCTCAACGCCCCGAACGTGATGGGCATCCTCTCGCTCATCGTGTGGTCGATGATCTGGGTCATCACGCTCAAGTACCTGGTCGTGATGATGCGGGCCGACAACAACGGCGAGGGCGGCATCCTGGCGCTGCTCGCCCTGGCGCTGCGCGAGACGCGCCGCTACCCGCGGCTGCGCTGGACCATCATCGGCATCGGCATCTTCGGCGCGGCGATGTTCTACGGCGACAGCATGATCACGCCGTCGATCACGGTCCTCTCGGCGGCCGAGGGCCTCGAGGCGCACGACCCGGCGTTCGCGCCCTTCGTGATCCCGTTCGCCCTGGGCGTGATCACGGCGCTCTTCTTCATCCAGAAGCACGGCACCGCGAAGGTCGGCAATTTCTTCGGCCCGGTGATGGTGCTGTGGTTCGCCTCGATCGCCGCGGCCGGCGCGGCCCACATCCTGCGCAACCCCTCGGTGCTCGCGGCATTGAAGCCCGCGTACGCGGTGGACTTCATGTTCGCGTACCCGCGGGAGGGCTTCCTGGTCCTGGGCGCGGTGTTCCTCACCCTCACGGGCGGCGAGGCCCTCTATGCGGACATGGGGCACTTCGGGCGCAACCCGATCCGCATCGCGTGGGTGGGACTCGTCTTTCCCGCGCTGCTCCTCAACTACTTCGGGCAGGCGGCCTTCGTGCTCGCCCATCCGGAGGGCATCAAGAATCCCTTCTACATGATGATGCCGCCGTGGGCGCTGCTGCCCATGGTGGCGCTCGCGACGATGGCCGCGATCATCGCGTCCCAGGCCGTGATCTCGGGCGCCTACTCGATGACGCGCCAGGCGATCCAGCTCGGGTACATCCCGCGCCTCAAGATCGAGCACACGTCGGAGCGCGCGATCGGCCAGATCTACGTGCCGTTCGTGAACTGGCTCCTCTTCGTCGCGGTGTGCCTGCTGGTGGTCGGCTTCCAGACCTCCGACAACCTGGCCAACGCCTACGGCATCGCGGTCGCGGCCACCATGGTGATCGAGTGCCTGCTCGCGATGGTGGTGGCGCGGCTCATCTGGAAGTGGGCCTGGTGGGTCGTGATCCTCGTGATCGGGCTCATGCTGCTGGTGGATGCGACCTTCCTCGCCTCCAACGCGATGAAGATCTTCTCGGGCGGCTGGTTCCCCCTGATGGTCGGCGGATGCGTCTTCACGATGCTCATGACGTGGAAGCGCGGCCGCTCGCTCATGTTCCGGCGCCTGTCCGAGCAGGGCATCCCGCTCAAGCCCTTCGTCGAGGGCCTGCATGCCCACCCGCCGATAAAGGTGCAGGGCACGGCGATCTTCATGACGGCGAGCCCGAACACGGTCCCGCACGCGCTGCTGCACAACCTCAAGCACAACAAGGTGCTGCACGAGCAGACCGTGTTCCTCACCATCGTCGTGCACGACGTGCCGTCGGTGCCGCGCGAGGACCGCGTGCAGCTCGAGCGGCTGGTGAACGGCTTCTTCAAGCTCGAGGCCTGGTACGGCTTCAAGGAGCAGCCGGACATCGACGAGATCCTCGATGCCTGCCGCGTGCGCTACGGCCTCGCGTTCGACGTGATGGACACGTCCTTCTTCCTCTCGCGCGAGACGGTGATCCCGACCGCCAGCGCCCCCGGCATGGCCTTCTGGCGCGACCATCTCTTCGCCTGGATGACGCGCAACGCGACGCGGGCCACGGACTTCTTCAACGTGCCGGCCAACCGCGTGGTGGAACTGGGGACGCACATCGAAATCTGAGCGAGGGGGGAAAGGACCATGCCCGGCTCGCTCTCGCAATACTGGAAGAAGCGCGACTTCAAGGCCACGCCCGAGCCGGAAGGCGAAGTCGCGCCCGCGCACGAGGCGCTCTCGTTCGTGATCCAGAAGCACGCCGCATCGCGGCTGCACTACGACTTCCGCCTCGAGCTGGACGGCACGCTGTTGAGCTGGGCCGTGCCGAAGGGGCCCAGCCTCGACCCCCATGTCCGCCGCATGGCCGTGCATGTCGAGGACCATCCGCTCAGCTACGCCACCTTCGAGGGAGTGATCCCGAAGGGCCATTACGGCGCCGGCACCGTCGAGGTGTGGGACCGCGGGACCTGGGTCCCGGTCGAGGACCCGCGCCAGGGCCTCGAGCACGGCAAGCTCAAGTTCGACCTGCACGGCGAGAAGCTGCGCGGCCGCTGGAACCTCGTGCGCATCGCGAGCAGCAAGGACGAGCGCCAGGAGCCGTGGCTGCTGATCAAGGAAAACGACGACGCGGCGCGGCCCGCGGCGGAGTACGACATCACCGCCGAAATGCCGGAGAGCGTGCTCGCCAGGGCGGCCGCGCCGCGCAAGGGGCGCAAGGCCGCGGCTGCGAAGAAGGCCGCCGCGAAGAAGGCGGGTGCGAAGCCGGGCCCCGGGGCCGATCGCGCGACCGGCAAGGGGATTCCGGCCCAGGCGGAGCCGGCGAAGCTGCCGCTCTCGCTCTTTCCGCAGCTCGCGACCCTCGTGGACCAGGTGCCGGCCGACGAGTCGGGCTGGATCTACGAGGTCAAGTTCGACGGCTATCGCATCCTCGCCCGGCTCGAGGGCGACGACGTCCGGCTCTTCACGCGCAACGGCAACAACTGGACCGGCAAGCTCGAGGCGCTGCACCGGGAGCTGGTACAGCTGCGTGTCGAGTCCGCGTGGATCGACGGCGAGATCGTGGTCATGAACGACCGCGGCGTGCCCGATTTCCAGGCGCTGCAGAACGCGTTCGATTCCGCCGCTACGCGCGACATCGTCTACTTCGCCTTCGACCTGCCCTACTTCGGCGGCTACGACCTGAGGCGCGTGCCCCTCGTCGAGCGCCGCGCGCTGCTGCGGCGGCTGCTCGAGGGCATCGACTCCCCGCGCATCCGCTTCAGCGACCACTTCGAGGGACCGGCGGCACCGCTCCTCGAGAACGCGTGCAAGCAGGGACTCGAGGGCCTCATCGGCAAGCGCCGCGAGGCGCCGTACACCACGTCGCGCTCGGCCTCGTGGATCAAGCTCAAGTGCACGAAGCGCCAGGAGTTCGTGGTGGTGGGCTACACCGATCCCAAGGGCAGCCGCGTGGGATTCGGCTCGCTCCTCCTCGCGGTGAACGACAAGGACGGCAAGCTGCGGTACGCGGGCAGCGTGGGCACCGGCTTCGACACGCGGCGGCTCGCGGACCTGCATCGACAGCTCGTGGCGCTGGAGACCGCGAAGCCCCCGCTCGCAAAGGTGCCTTCCGGCGTGAAGGGACACTGGGTCAAGCCGCGCCTCATCGCCGAGGTGGCCTTCACCGAATGGACGGGAGACGGCCGCATCCGCCATCCCGTGTTCCACGGCCTGCGCAAGGACAAGGACGTCGAGGCGATCGTGCGCGAGGAGGCCCATCCGGTGGAGCCCGCGCCGGATGCGAAGCCCGCGCGCGGTGCGGGCTCACGGGTCAAGAGCGCACGCGCCCGGGGCGAGGTCGCGACGGCGGCGAAGATCGAGGTGACGCACCCCGACCGCGTGATCGATCCCGCGTCGAAGGCCACCAAGCTCGACCTCGTGCGGTACTACGAGAAGATCGCGCCGCACATCCTGCCGCACCTCGAGGGCCGCCCCATCGCGCTGGTGCGCGCGCCCATGGGCATCGGCAAGCAGCTCTTTTTCCAGAAGCACGTGGACAAGGTGGTGATCCCGGGCATCCGCCAGCTGCCGCGCAGCTACTGGCCGGGACATCCGGCGATGCTGGAGATCGCGAGCGCGCAGACGCTCGTCGCGGCCGCGCAGATGAATGTCGTGGAGATCCATACGTGGAACTCGACCTCCGCGGACATCGCGCATCCGGACCGCGTGATCTTCGACCTCGATCCCGGTGAGGGCATCACGTGGGAGACGCTCAAGGAGGCGGCCGCGCTCACGAAGAAGATGCTCGACCTGCTGGGGCTCGCGAGCTTCCTCAAGACCAGCGGCGGCAAGGGCCTGCACGTGGTCGTGCCGCTCACGCCCGCGCCGGAGTGGGACTACGACGCGGTGCGCGACTTCTCGGAGAAGGTCACGCTGCACATGTCGCGCACGCTGCCGAACCTCTTCGTGGCCAAGAGCGGCCCGCGGAATCGCGTGGGCCGCATCTTCATCGACTATCTCAGGAACGGCAAGGGCGCCACGACGATCGCGGCCTTCTCCGCCCGTGCGCGGCCCGGGCTCGGGGTGTCGGTGCCGGTGCGCTGGAGCGAGCTGGGCGGCCTCGAGCGGGCGGACCAGTGGAACATCTTCACGGTCCACCAGCGCCTCGCGAAGCTGCGCGCCGATCCGTGGAAGGACTACGCGAAGACGCGGCAGGCGCTGGACGCGGCCACGGGGCGCCTGGACCAGGCGATGCGCGGCTAGCCCGCCGCCGCCTCGGTGAACTCGAAGCGCGCGCCGCCGGGCGCGGTGAACACCAACCGGTCGCCCTCGCGCGTCACGCGCGAGGCCGCACCCAACGCCGCGAGGAAGCGCTTCTCGATGTCGCCCGCGGGGCCGAGGCACATGCGCTTGGTGGTCGCGAGCGGGCCGACGTGCAACTCGCCGTTCTCGACGCGCCAGGTGCCGCTCAGCATGTTGCACCCGGTGAAGCCCGCCACGCGCCCGGGCGTGAACTCGAGCCGCGGCAGGATGCGCGGGTCGGGCGTCCCCTCCACCACGCCGGTCCAGCGCGTGCCCGCGAGCGAAGGCGCCGCCTGCCCCGACGGTTGCGCGGACGGTTCCGCCGCCCCCCCGCCGCCCGCCGGCACCGCGGCGCATGCGCCGACCGCGAGCGCCGCGAGCACGACCGGAAGCAGGCGCCTCATTTCGCCGGCTCGACCGCGGCGGGCTCCGCGGCGGCGCGGAACGTGAGCGTGCCGGCGGAGCCCGACATGGTCATGACGTCCTGGGTGATGGTATAGCTGGACACCGCCTGCAGCACCTCGAGGATGTGGGTCTGGATGAGCTGGCTGCGCACATCGCATCCGCCGCGCTCGACGGAGATGCGGCCGATGGCGATGGCACGCGCGCCCACGCTGTCTTGGACATAGCGGGCGGTGACCGGGTTGCATCCGGCGAAGCCCTCCATCATGCCGTCGGCGAAGGCCACCCACGGCCGCACATGCTGCGGCGCGGTCTCGCGCTCCAGCACGACCTCCCACTTGGTCATGGCGAACGGCTTGGGCGGCGGCTCCTTCTTCGTCGAGGCGCAGGCGGCGACGAGGCACAGCAGGAAGCACGGCAGGACACGGGACATCATGGAGGATCTCCGGGAAGGATCAGGTCGATGGCGTCGCCGACCAGGTCGACGTTGCCGTGAAGGCCCACGGGCGCGGCGCTCGTGACCGCCCTGTCGAGCGCATGCCCGACCGCCTCCGCATCGAGAACCGCGAAGGGCGCGCCGCAGTAGGGACAGGAGGCCGCGGTCGTGAGGTCCACCGTGGCGCCGCAGCTGGTACAGCGCACCTGTCCCACCGTGGCACGCAGGTGCGTGATCTCGGCGGGGCTCAGCGAGCGCACGAACGCCTTCTCGCGCAGGAACTGCAGGAACAGCGTGAAGCGCCCGTCGCCCGCCTCGCAACGATAGTAGGTGAAGTGGGTGGTGCCCTGCACGTCGTGCGTGAAGGCGAGCCCGCGACGGCACGCCGGGCAATGCAGCGATGGGGCCAGCGGCCGCGCGGGACGCTCGCGCGCGGCCTGGATCATGCGGAAGAGCGCCATGACGGCGACGGGCGCGAGCTGCGCGCTCTCGTAGGCGTCGAACCAGATGCCGCGGCAGTCGAGGCACGCCTCGATCTCGACGCGTCCGCCGGCGCGGTGCTCGAAGTCGCCGCGCTGCATCGCGCGCCCGCAGCCCGGGCAGGCGCGGCCCGGCTGCGTCATCCCTTCTCCGCGACGGCCTTCAGGTTGGCGAGTCCCTGCTCGAAGTCGCGGCCGACCATGCGGTCCATGAACGCCGCGAAGTAATGCTTGAGGGGATTGGAGCCCGTCTCGCCGGCGTGGATCCAGGTGACATCCGTGCCTCCATCGGTGGGCGTGAGCACGAGCGAGCCGCGCGAGACCATGTTGAAGTCGGGAAAGGCGAGGCGGTAATCGACGCGGCGATCCGGCTCGACGTGCACGAATTCCATGCTGCCGCGTCCCTCCGTCTTGCTCTCCCACGACCACTTGGCGCCCATGCCGAAGGGCGGGCCGGCGTAGCTCACGTGCATGGCGGGATCGCGCCGGTTCCATGCGCTCCAGTCCTTCCAGCGGCGCGTATCCACGACGAGGTCGTAGACGCGGTCGGGCGGCGCGGCCACGTGGATCGAGCGGCGCACCTCGTAGCCCGACGGAAGCACGACGCCTACCAGCACCACCACGAGCAGGACCGTGCCGATCACCATCACCGACCATTGCACGTACTTCATCGGTGTCCCCCTTGGGCAGGTAGTATAGGCGCGAAGGCGCAACGTCCCAACGAAAACATGTGCAGCCGCTATTTCCTCGACGCCGACGGCAACGTCATCGCCTACACCTTCGGCGTGCCGGTGCACGGCGGCATCCGCAAGCGCTTCAACATCGCCCCGACCCATGAAGCGCCGGTGATCCGCGCGGGTGAAGGCGGCACGCGCGAGGTGGCGCTGCTGCGCTGGGGGCTCGTGCCGTCGTGGGCGAAGGAGCTCTCGATCGGCTCGAAGCTCATCAACGCGCGGGCGGAAACGCTCGCGGAGAAGCCGTCCTTCCGCGCCGCGTTCCGCTCGCGGCGCTGCATCGTGCCGGCCTCGGGCTTCTTCGAGTGGACCGGCGAGCCGCGCTGGCGCGTGCCCCACGCGATCACCGTCGCCGGCCGGCCGCTCGTGCCCTTCGCGGGCCTCTGGGAATCGTGGCGCACGCCCCAGGGCCCCGTGCTCGAGACCTACACCATCGTGACGACCGCGGCCAACGGCTTCGTGAGCGGCATGCACGATCGCATGCCGGCGATCCTGGAGGAGCGCGACATCGACGCGTGGCTGGGCGGCTCCGTGGAGGACGCGCGTTCCGTGCTCAAGCCGTACGCGGATGGGCCCATGCGCGAGCATGCCGTGTCCCGCGCGCTCAACTCCCCCGACGCGGAACCGGAATCGCTGCCCGCGCCCGCGGCCGAAGGCGAGCCGCCCGACGCGTCGAAGAAGGGCGGGCCGCGCGACGACCCGCGTCAGCAGTCGCTCGGATTCGACTGAGGCAGCGGCAGCACGCTGCGCGCGTGCTTCGGCAGGTAGCCGCGCAAGAGCGAGTAGATGTCCGGGTCGAAGCCGATCTCCACGCGGGCGTGGGCGAGATCCTCCAGCTCCTCGGCGCTGCGCGCGGTGCCGACGTGGCACCAGCGATCGAAGACGTGCGCCTCCTCGAAGCGTCCGTCGGGATGGCGCTCGCGCACCATGACGCGCTGGCCGGGCCACGGCCAGTCCGCGAGCTTCCACGGCGCGAGCGCAGTGGCGAGGCGCAGGTTGTGCTGCATCGGCGACTCCTCGCCGATGCAGGCGCCGCGGCACTTGCGCACCTGGCGCGCGAAGCACGGCCCGCCGCGTTTCTCCCAGCCCAGCTGGCGCCAGCAGAGTCCCTCCTCGCCGGCGAGCTCCTCGAGCAGCTTCTTCACGCCGGGCTTCGTCGCGAACGGGCCGTAGAGCGTCTCGGCACCCGCGTCGCGCGTGCTCCAGTCCACGTGCGCGTTGGTCACGACTTCGGGCGCGCACGCCAGGTCGGGCAGGCGCAGGAAGCACGCGTCGAGCTTGCGGCGCAGCCGATGGTTGTGCAATGGCAGCACGGTCTTCACCAGGTGCGCCTCGCGCAGCAGCGCGCCCAGCTCGCCCGCGGTTTCCTCCACCTCGATGCGGCGGATCTCGCCCGAGATGCGCAGGTCGTTCGCGGATCGATGGTCGGCGGAGAAGTGGGAACGCACGCGCTCGCGCAGGCTCACGCTCTTGCCGATATAGATCGGCAGGTCGTTCACGCCGTAGAAGCGGTAGACGCCCGGTCCTTCGGGCAGGTTTTCCAGCGCGTCGGGCGGCAGCTGCGGCGGCAGGCTCGGGACCTTGAGGAGCCGGCGCACGGCCGCCGCGATCTCGCCTTCCTCGCGCTCGCGATAGAGCATCTGCACGAAGCGCCAGAGGGCGCGCGCATCGCCCAGCGCGGAGTGCCGGCCCGTGCGTCCCTCGCTTCCGGCGAACGCCTCCTGCAGGCCGTGCCGCGCGATGAGCGCGTCCAGGCCGTGGCCGGCCGCTTCGGGATAAAGCCGCCGCGACAGCCGCACCGTGCACAGCACGTCGGCGCTGAACGGCATCTCCACGCGGCGAAACTCGTTCTTGAGGAAGCCGTAGTCGAAGCGCGCGTTGTGCGCCACGAAGAGATGGCCCTCGAGCCGCTCGTGCACCTCGCGCCGCAGCTCGGAGAACATCGGCGCATCGCGCACCATCGCATTGGTGATTCCGGTGAGCGCCTGGATCTCCCCGGGAATGCTGCACCCGGGATTCACCAGCGTGGACCATTCGTCCACCCATTCGCCGTCCATCACGCGCACGATGCCGATCTCGGTCACGCGGTCGCGCGTGCCGGCGGAGCCGGTGGTCTCCAGGTCGACGAAGGCGACGGCGGGCGCGAGCATGCGTCGATTGTAGGGCGCCGCGGGGCCGGTCGCGATCCGCGATAAAATTGTGGATAACCGGAGAGCCCCATGGCCCGTACCCGCGCAAAATCCCCACCCCGACTGACCCGCGACGCCGAGCGCCTGATCGCCCTGGCCAACGGGCTCAACGCGTCCGGCAGCCTCACCGAGGACCATTTCTGGGAGGCCGAGATGAGCGCGGTCATCGCGCGGCTGCTCGAGAACGGCAACGACGCGCCCATCGACGGCGCCCTCGACCACCTGTACCAGACCAATCTCGGCGCGTACGACACGCTGATCGAGCTCGCGGAAAACGAGTCCGAATCGGCGACGCTGAAGGTCGGCGACGCGGAGTGGCAGGCGCTCCTCGTGGCCGCTCCTATCGTCGCCTGGTCCAAGTACGAGATTCCCTCGGGCACCATCGATCGCGATTCCGCCGATGCGCTGCGCGCGCAGCTGCAGGGACACGTGCTCGCCGATGGCACCCGCATCACGCTGGTGCCGTACCTCTATTCGATCGACCAGCTGCCGCGCCACTTCTCGGAGCTGCGCAAGCTCACGGTCAAGCTCGCCGAGTCGGCGATCGCCAAGGAGGCCGCGCGCATCGACTTCGCGCGCCTGCCCGAGACGGCCCATCTCCTCGCCGACACGCGCTTCCTCATCGCCGCCGTGGCGTCGCCGCGCGGCAAGCCGCTCTTCCGCTGGCAGGAGGACGCATCGGGCCACGCGGGGCGCGCCGGAAGCCTCGAGCAATGGATCGCGCAGGCGCGTCCCACGCTTTCGCGATTGCTGCCGGGATGCGTCTACGAGTGCCTCCTGCCCGACGCTTATTACGTGAACTGCCGCGAGTCGGACCGCCGCGTGCGGCCGTTCGGCATTCGCGCCGCCGTGGCGTTCCTCGAGAACGCCCTCAAGGTCAAGGCGACGGAGCTCCAGGCGGTGGTCGCCGGATTCGGCGAGGAGCGCGTCGACGAGTACCGCGTGGCCTTCACCGCGCACGGCGACGACTCCGAAGTCGCGCACGGCGTCGTGTGGCCGCTCTACGGACGCGAGGACGAGACGGCGCGCCCCGGGCCCGTGGACGACCTCCTCGTCCAGCTCGGGGAGTGCGGCGTGACCCAGGTGAAGCGGCTGCCGGGCACGTTCACGCCCGAGTACTGCGAGGACTGCGGCGCGCCGCTCTTCGCCAACGCCGAGGGCGAGATCGTCCATGCGGAGCTGCCCGAGGAAGCGGACACGCAGGCGGCGCACTTCCATTGAAGCACGCCCTCTCCATGCAGGAGAGGGCTCGATCGTCGCACAACGCTTCGGGGTGACATCGTGGATGCGCTCTCGGAAGTCCTGCGGCTCGCGCGTTTCGGTGCCTGCGTCGTGCTCGACGCATCGGCGCATTCGCCCTGGTCCGTGTCGATCCCGGCGACGGCCTCCCTCGCCCGCGCCCATGTCGTGCTCGAGGGCGCGGCGCGCGTCACGCTGTCCGGCGAGCCCCCGCGCACGCTCGAAAGCGGCGACCTCATCCTCGTCCCCCATGGCGACGCGCACCTGATCGGCAGCCGGGACGAGTCGCCGGCGGTCGCCCTTTCAACGCTCGCGCGCGCGCCGGTAGCGGGCGAGCTCGTTCCCGTGCGCCTCGGCGGCGACGGCCTGCCGGTGCGCTGGATCTCGCTGGCCGCCGCGTGGGAGCGTCACCTGGCCGAGCCGCTCGTCTCCGCGTTGCCGAGCTCGCTGTGCGTGCCGATGAGCGGCGCGCCTTCCCTGAATGCGCTGCTGGGTGCGCTGGGGCTCACCCTGTCGGCGAGCGACGCGCCGGCGGTGGGCGCGGGCCTGCGCCGCGACACGCTCGCGACGCTCGTCGTGATCGAGGCCCTGCGGCGCCACGTGAGCGCGCAGGCGCCCCGCGGCAAGGGCTGGCTCGAGGGCGTGAACGATCGCTATGTGGGACGCGCCCTCGCGCTCGTCCACGGCCGGCCGGGCGAACCCTGGACCGTGGAGAAGCTGGGACGGCAGGTGGGCCTGTCGCGCAGCGCGCTCGCCGAGCGCTTCAGCGACGTGATGGGCGAGCCCATCTTCGCCTTCCTCACGCGCTGGCGCTTGCAGCTCGCCGCCGACTCCCTCCTCACGACGCCGCGGCCGATCGAGTCCATCGCGAAGGAAGCCGGGTACGAGTCGGCCAGCGCCTTCTCGAGCGCCTTCAAGCGCCAGTTCCGCAAGCCGCCGTCGATATGGCGCCGCAGGTCGCGCCGCAAGTAGCGGCCGCATCATCGAGCGGCGACCACGTCCTCGAGGAAGGTGCGCTCCTCCCGCAGGATGAAGCGCTGCTCCCGGGCCACGGCGAAATTGGCGCACCCCTCGGCGTCGCCGCGCAAGCGGGTTCGATACGCCTCGTACGCCGCGAGGCTGTCGAACCGGATGAGGCCCCAGGCGACGTCGTTGGTGCCTTCGTGGGGCAGGAAGTAGCCCACCACGTCCCCGCCGCAGCGCGGGATGATGGCGAGCCAGCGGCGCGCGTAGTCGTGGAAGGCGTCGCGCTGGAACGGGTCGATCTGGTAGCGGATGAAGCAGGTCACGGCCACGGCCGCCTCCTGGAGGGGAAAGCCGCAGGCTACCCGGTTGCCTCGCCGCAATAGTTCGTCTAGCATCGAACCATGAAAGACGGTCCCCACATCGCGGGCATCGCCTCGCTCGTGGGCGACGCGGCGCGCGCCGAGATGCTCACGGCCCTGCTCGGCGGCCAGGCCCTCACCGCCACGGAGCTCGCGGGCATCGCCGGCGTGACCAAGCAGACCGCGAGCGCGCACCTGGCGAAGCTCGCGGGCGCGAAGCTCGTCGCCGCCGAAGCCCAGGGGCGGCATCGCTACTTTCGCCTGGCCGATCCGGACGTGGCGCGGCTGCTGGAAAGCCTGATGGGTGTCGCGTACCGGGCGGGCGCCGTGCGCCTGCGTTCGAGCCCGCGCGAGCCGCAGTTGCGCAAGGCGCGCGTCTGCTATGACCATCTCGCGGGGGAGCTGGGCGTCTTCGCGTACGAATCCCTGCAGCGCCGCCGATTGCTGCGGCAGACCGCGGCGGGCGTTGCCGTGACGCCCGCGGGCCGCGCGTTTTTCGCGCAGCTTGGCGTCGAGGTCGCGCGCGAATCCGGGCGGCGTCCGCTGTGCCGCGCCTGCCTCGACTGGAGCGAGCGCCGGCACCATCTCGCGGGGGCGCTGGGAGCCGCGCTGCTGGAGCGCATCCAGCATCTCGGCTGGGCGCGGCGCGTGAAGGACACGCGCGTCATCGCCTTCACGCCGCGCGGCGAGGGCGCCTTTCGCGCCGCGATCGCGGGCGACGCGTAGCTAGCTGTGAAGCATCAAGAGGTTGTTCCTCGAGCTGCGTAGGCGGCTAGTAGGCGCCACTCCGTTAATGCCTTGATGCGGCCGGTGCCAGTTGTAGTGGTGTATCCACCGCTCGAGCTCG
>DASRRY010000005.1:0-92939 GCA_035656735.1 Usitatibacter sp.
GCGCATCCTGGCGGAGCTGCAACGGGGGCTGGAGGAACGCCGCGAACTGGTCCGCTCCGGCGAGATCGAGAAGAGAAGGGCGGCAGCCCGGGCGGCAAGGCAAGCGGCGGAGCAGGCCTAGCCACGGTCATCGAGAGCCCAATGGATGGCGCACCGCACCTCACGCACGGCGGCGTACCGCGTCCTTCGCCACCGAGCCGCGATTTGGACTGAAGCGCGCCGCCATATTGACCTATGCTCCGCCGCCACGCCCCAGGCCCCATTAGAGGCGGCTCGCACCGTCCAGCTTTGCGAGGTTCTTATCGAAGGTTCCCAGCGGCAACTGTCCTGCGCTTCTGGCGATCTCGACCAGCAAACAATCCGAAAACCCCAGGCGCGGCCGCTTGCGAAAGACGGACAATGCAGCGAGTACGACGCTTCGATCCTGCAGCACCAGCTGCTTGTGATCCAGCAGCATTTCGATCGCATCCGCAAGTCGCCCCGGAGGGACCTCGTATGCCGACTCCAATACCCATGCGGTTTCCGCGAGCGCGAGAAGCGACACCCACCCACCATCCGCGATAAACCGCTCGGCGGCGCTCACCTGGCTCAGGTCGTCCCGAGCAATGAGGCGCACAAGAACGTTAGTATCGACCGCTGGCACGCCGCTTCCGGATCAATTTGCCAACGCCAGCCTTCATTTCGCCCACCTCCACACGGCCTGGCGTCCCGTCGGGGAAAACCTTCTTGTGGATTTCCTCCGAGGTAAATCGCCCTGCCGGACGGACTACGATCTGGCCGCCCTCAACCGACCATTCGATGACGGAGCCAGGTTCCAGGCCAAGACGCCGCCGGACCTCCACGGGAACGGAGATTTGGCCTTGGGTCGTTAGCTTGGAATGCGCGATCGGCATCCGTTTACATTACCATGGTAATACAAGAGCTGCAAGTGCCGACCCAGCTGTTGTCGCGAGCAATATAAAACGGGCCGCTTTCGCGGCCCTCAGGATCAAATCGGGCCCTCGCCCGCGTGGCACGTTTGGACGACGATCAAGCCGCCGCGACCTCCGGCTCTTTCACCTTCGACTTCTCGAAGCTGAACACGCCGTTCTTCGCATCGACCTGGATCGTGTCCTTCGGTCCGAACTTCCCTTCGAGGATCAGCTTGGACAGAGGATTCTCGATCTGCTGCTGGATCGCCCTCTTCAGCGGCCGCGCGCCATATACCGGATCGAAGCCGGCCTTCGCGATCTCCGCCACCGCGGCATCCGAGAAGCGGATGTCCATGTCCATCTCGCGCACGCGCTTCTCCAGGTACTTGAGCTGCACGCGGGCGATCTGCGCGATGTTCTTCTCGTCAAGAGCATGGAACACCACGATCTCGTCGATGCGGTTCACGAACTCGGGGCGGAAATGCGTCTTCACCTCGGCCATCACCGCGAGCTTCACGACCTGGTAGTCCTGGCCGGACATCGCCTGGATCATCTGCGAGCCCAGGTTCGAGGTCATCACGATCACCGTGTTCTTGAAGTTCACGGTGCGGCCTTGGCCATCGGTCATGCGGCCGTCGTCGAGCACCTGCAGGAGCACATTGAAGACGTCCGGGTGCGCCTTCTCGACCTCATCGAGGAGGATCACGCAGTAGGGCTTGCGGCGAACGATCTCGGTGAGGTGACCGCCCTCCTCGTAGCCCACGTATCCCGGCGGCGCGCCGATGAGCCGGGCCACGGAGTGCTTCTCCATGTATTCGGACATGTCGATGCGCACGAGCGCCTCCTCGCTATCGAAGAGGAACGCGGCCAACGACTTGCATAGCTCGGTCTTGCCCACACCCGTCGGTCCCAGGAACAGGAACGAGCCGTAGGGCTTGTTCGGATCCGCCAGGCCGGCGCGCGAGCGACGGATCGCATCCGAGACGAGACGCACCGCCTCGTCCTGTCCCACCACCCGCTCGTGCAGCTTCTCTTCCATGTGCAGGAGCTTCTCGCGCTCACCCGTCATCATTTTGGAGACCGGGATGCCCGTGGAACGCGACACGACCTCGGCGATCTCTTCCACGCCGACCTGGGTGCGCAGGAGTCGCGGCTTTTCCTTCGAGTCGCCCGCCTTCTCCGCTTCCTTCAACTGCTTCTCGAGCTGCGGGATCTTCCCGTACTGCAGCTCGCTCATCCGGTTCCAGTCGCCCTTGCGCTTGGCCTCGTCCATCTGCAGCTTCGCCTGCTCGAGCTCTTCCTTGATGTGCTGCGAGCCCTGCACGCGCGCCTTCTCGGCCTTCCAAACTTCCTCGAGATCGGCGTATTCCTTCTCCAGCCGCTTGATCTCCTCGCGGATGAGCTGGAGGCGCTTTTTCGACGCCTCGTCCTTCTCCTTCATGACGGCCACTTCCTCGATGCGCAGCTGGATCAGCCTGCGGTCGAGGCGGTCCATCACCTCGGGCTTCGAGTCGATCTCCATCTTGATGCGCGAGGCGGCCTCGTCGATCAGGTCGATCGCCTTGTCGGGCAGGAACCGGTCGGTGATGTAGCGATGCGAGAGCTCCGCCGCGGCGACGATGGCCGGGTCGGTGATGTCCACGCCGTGGTGCACCTCGTACTTCTCCTGCAGGCCGCGCAGGATGGCGATGGTGTCCTCGACGGACGGCTCGTTCACGAGCACCTTCTGGAACCGGCGCTCGAGGGCCGCATCTTTCTCGATGTACTTCCGGTACTCGTCGAGCGTCGTGGCGCCCACGCAATGCAGCTCGCCGCGCGCGAGCGCGGGCTTCAACATGTTGCCGGCGTCCATGGCGCCCTCGGCCTTGCCGGCTCCGACCATGGTGTGCAGCTCGTCGATGAAGACGATGGTCTGGCCCTGGTCCTGCGAGAGCTCCTTCAGCACGCTCTTCAGCCGCTCCTCGAACTCGCCGCGGTACTTGGCGCCCGCGATGAGCAGCCCCATGTCGAGCGACAGCACGCGCTTGCCACGCAGGCCCTCCGGCACCTCGTCGTTGACGATGCGCTGCGCGAGTCCTTCGACGATCGCGGTCTTGCCGACACCTGGCTCGCCGATCAGCACGGGATTGTTCTTGGTACGGCGCTGGAGCACCTGCACCACGCGGCGGATCTCCTCGTCGCGGCCGATCACGGGGTCGAGCTTGCCGGAGCGCGCGCGCTCGGTCAGGTCGATGGTGTATTTCTTGAGCGCCTCGCGCTGGCCTTCCTGCTCGGCGCTGTGCACGGTCTCGTTGCCGCGCACCGCGTTGACCGCGTCTTCCACGGCCTTGGCGTCCACGCCGTTCTGCTTGAGGATGCGGCCCGTCTCGCCTTTGTCCTTCACGGCGGCGAGCAGGAAGAGCTCCGACGAGATGAACTGGTCGCCTCTCTTGGTCGCTTCCTTGTCGGTGAGGTTCAGCAGGTTGTTCAGGTCGCGCGAGATGGTGATCTCGCCGCCCGTGCCCTCGACCTTGGGGAGCCGCCGCACGGAATCCTCGAGCGCGCGCTTGAGCGCGGGCACGTTGGCGCCGGCCCGCTGCAGGAGCGAGGTGGTGGCGCCGTCCTCCTGGTTGAGGAGCGCCAGGAGCAGGTGCTGCGGCTCGATGAACCCGTTGTCCCCCGCCAGGGCGAGGCTCTGGGCATCGGCGAGCGCCTGCTGGAACTTGGTGGTGAGCTTGTCGATTCGCATGTGAAATCCTTTCCGGCCGTTTGCCGGGGCTATCCCCCAATTCTGGGCTGATCGGGGCATTTCAAGCTTGGAAACCCGGGACGCAGTCGGGTTTCATCCGCGCGGCGCGCAACACTGCGGAAACCCGACTGCGTCCCGGATTTTGCGGGTTGCGGTATTGTTCTGGGTTATGCCCGACGCATTCCACACCATCGAAGAAACCGTCACCCGGGACGTGACCCGCGCGCTCGAGGAGGACATCGGCCCGGGCGACCTGACCGCCCGCCTGATCCCGGAGAGCCGCACCGCCACCGCCCGCCTCATGACGCGCCAGGACGGCGTGCTCTGCGGGGCCGAGTGGTTCAACCGGACCTTCCAGGAGCTCGATCCCGACGTCGAGATCTTCTGGCACCACCGCGACGGCGAGGACGTCGTCGCCGGCTCCTCGCTGTGCGAGATCGAGGGCATGGCACGCTCGATGCTGACCGCCGAGCGCACCGCGCTCAACTTCGTGCAGCTCCTCTCCGGCGTCGCCACGCACACGCGCCAGTTCGTCAATGCGGTGAAAGGCACCCGGGCGAGGATCCTCGATACTCGCAAGACCCTGCCCGGCCTGCGCATGGCCGAGAAGTACGCCGTGCGGGTGGGCGGCGGGACGAATCACCGCATCGGGCTCTTCGACGGCATCCTCATCAAGGAAAACCACATCATGGCTGCCGGCAGCATCCGCGCGGCGATCGAGCAGGCGTCCCACGACGCGGACAACTCCGACGGGGTCTTCGTGCAGGTGGAGGTCGAGTCGCTGGAGCAGCTGCGCGAGGCGCTCGACGCCGGTGCGACGCTCATCCTGCTCGACAATTTCGACGTGCCGAAGATGCGCGAAGCCGTGGCGATCGCCGGCGACCGTGCGGAACTGGAAGCGTCAGGCGGCGTCTCGCTGAAGACCGTGCGCGAGATCGCCGAGACCGGCGTGCACCGCATCTCCGTGGGGGCGCTCACCAAGGACGTGCGCGCCATGGATCTCTCGATGCGGTTCGTGCACAACAAGTAACGGAAGGATTTCCCCGATGCGTTCCATCCTGGCCGCGCTGGCCCTCGTCCTCCTCGCGGGCTGCGCGACGACCGCCGACAATCCCGATCCGTGGGAGTCGATGAACCGCAAGACCTTCGCCTTCAACGACGCGGTCGACCGCGCCGTGCTGAAGCCCGTGGCGACGGGCTACAAGAAGGTCACGCCGAGCTTCGTGCAGGCGGGCGTCAACAACTTCTTCGACAACGTGCTCGACGTCAACACGAGCCTGAACCAGTTCCTGCAGGGCAAGCCGAAGCAAGGGCTCTCCGACGCCGCGCGCTTCGTGTTCAACACGGTGTTCGGCATCTTCGGCCTCTGGGACGTGGCGACACCGCTGGGGCTGGAGAAGCACGACGAGGACTTCGGCCAGACGCTCGGCGTGTGGGGCGTGGATTCCGGGCCTTATCTCGTGATCCCGCTGCTGGGGCCGAGCAGCGCCCGCGACGCTCCAGCGCGCATCGTGGACCCGCAGTGGTTCTACAACAGCTACGTGAATCCCGAGTCGCTCTACTGGGGCCTCTGGACGCTCGACAAGGTGCGCACCCGCGCGAACCTGCTGCAGGCCGAGACGATCCTCCAGCAGGCCGCGCTCGACCGCTACTCGTTCATCCGCGACGCGTGGATGCAGCGCCGGCGCAGCCAGGTCTACGACGGCCATCCGCCGCGGCCGAAGGACGAGGACCAGTAGCCATGGGCGGCGTGCTCGCGACGATGGGATGGAAGCTCGCGCTCGTGATCGGCGCCTTCGTGGCGATTCTCAGCACGGTGATCTGGTTCGCCTTCCGCGAGCGGCGCCTCGGCAAATCGATCGGCACCGACGACGTCGAGGCGCAGCAGGCCTCCGATGCGCGCGTGCTGGCCGTGATCTTCAGCGCCATCGTGGGCGGCATGCTGCTCACCCTCGTCACCGCCTACGTCGTGTTCTTCCGCTAGCGGCGGCGCATCCACTTCACGGCGAACATCCCGGCGATCGCGAGCACGAGTCCCACGACGAGGGCCAGCAAGGCGAGGGTGCGCCCGCTCATCGTGGCGAGGATCTCGCTCATGCCGTGCGGCGGCGGCGCGTAGCTGATCGCGTCGCTGTCCTCGGGAAGGTTGGCGATCTCGGCCATCGCGCCCGTGGACGTGTTGATCGCCACGAGCTTCGCCGCGGCCGGCGAGCCCACGTTCGAGTTGATCGCGAGCAGCATGCCCGACGGCGTGAAGGTCATCGCGGTGATGGCCCCCGGGAACGGCGCGCCCTTGAGCTGCGGCCCGGTCTTGATCTCTCCGGTCGCAAGGTCGACCGTGTCCAGGGTGCCGGATGCGCCGGTGGGCGTGACGTATGGCACCCCGCCCTGGTCCACGGCGAGACCGCCGAAGGCGTCGGGCGGGCCGGGGGGGCCGAGCGGGGTCACGTGCGCCGTCTTCAGGTCGACCGTCGCGAGCTGCCGGGTCGACGGCAGCCACATGAGGAGCCGCCCCGCGTTGTCGAACACGATGTCGGTGCCCGGAAGCTCCATGTGCCCGATCACGGAGAGGCTCCCCGTCTGCGGATCCAGCATGACGAGCGACTGCGGCGCGTTGGGCGACAGGTTCGAGGTGATGCCGTAGAACGCGCGCGTCACCGGATCGACGCCCAGGCCGGTGATCGCCACGGGGCCGCCGTTCGGCGCGCGCAGCGGTGTCACGAACGTGGCCGCGCCGTTCGCGAGGTTCACGACGTACAGGCCGCTCATCACATTGGAAGTGCCGGCCTGCCCGCGCATCGCCGCGACGTATACGGACTGGGCGAACGCGGCGAGCGGTGCCGCGAGCGACGCGACGAGCGCCAGCAGAATGGCGAAACGCCTGGTCATGGACCGGGATTCTAGCCGGTCGCGCCCGCGAACGCCGCCCTTTCCTCGATGTAGCGCTTGAGGGCCGCGTCGTCGCGGGCCATCTCGTGGACTTTCTGCGGGCGGCGCTCGATGCCCTCGAAGGCCTGCGGGCGGGGCGCATGCCGCCCCAGCGCCTCGACGATCGTGGCGTCGAACTTGACCGGGAGCGCCGTCTCCAGGCAGATCATCGGCGTGCGCGCCTCGCGCAGGCGCAGCGCGATCTTCACGCCGTCCGCGGTGTGCGGGTCGATGATCTCGCCGTATCTCTCGTGGACCAGGCGGATGGTCGCGATGCGGTCGTCATGGAGGCTGCGCCCCGAGACCAGGCCCGACTCGTCCTGGATCGCTTCCCACGCGTCGTCGGACGAGAGGTCGAACCCGCCCTTCGTCTCGACCTGCTCCCACAGCCAGCGCACCTTGTCGCCGTCCTGGCCCACCGCGTCCCAGATGAAGCGCTCGAAATTGGACGCCTTGGAGATGTCCATCGAGGGGCTCGAGGTGGCGTGCGTCTCCGCGGCCGCGCGCGGGCGATAGCGGCCCGTGCGGAAGAATTCGTCGAGCACGTCGTTCTCGTTGGTGGCGAGCACGAGCCGGCGGATCGGCAGGCCCATCTTCTTCGCGACGTAGCCCGCGAAGATGTTCCCGAAGTTGCCCGACGGAACCGCGAAGGAGACGGCCTCGTCGTTCGAGCGCGTGGCCGCGAAGTAGCCCTTGAAGTAGTAGACGACCTGGGCCACGACGCGTGCCCAGTTGATCGAGTTCACCGCGCCCAGGCTCATCGCCTCCTTGAAGGCGAGGTCCGAGGCGACGGCCTTCACGAGGTCCTGGCAGTCGTCGAACGTGCCCTCGACCGCGATGTTGTGGATGTTCGCGTCCATGAGCGAGTACATCTGCGCCCGCTGGAAGGCACTCATGCGCCCCCTGGGCGAGAGCATGAACACGCCCACCCTCGCCTTGCCGCGCAGCGCGTATTCGGCGGCCGAGCCGGTGTCGCCGCTGGTGGCACCCAGCACGTTGAGGCGGCGGTCCTGCTTCTCGAGCACGTTCTCGAACAGGTTGCCCAGCAGCTGCATCGCCACGTCCTTGAAGGCGAGCGTCGGTCCGTTCGAGAGCGCGAGGATGTGCAGGTTGGGCTCGAGCGTGCGCAGCGGCGTGATCTCGGGCGCGCCGAACACGTCGGCGGTATACGTGCGCGTGACGAGGGACTTGAGCTCGCCTCCGGGAAAGTCGTCCGCGAAGAAGCGAAGGATCTCGAAGGCGAGCTCAGGATAGGCCAGGTCGCGCATGGCCTGGAGCTTCGCCGGCATGATGCGCGGCCATTGCTCCGGCACCATGAGCCCGCCATCGGGAGCCAGGCCCTCGAGGAGGATGTCGGTGAAGGCCTGGGACGACGCGTGGCCGCGCGTGCTGACGTACTTCAGAGCAGCTCTTCCAGCCGGATTCGCACCACGGGCGTCGGGATCGTCGGCAGCGATTCGATGCGCTTGATCGCCGCGTTGATCTTCTTCTCCTGCACCACGTGGGTGAGGATCACGACGTCGACCTGCTCCTCGCCCTCGCCCGCCTCCTTCTGGAAGATGGCGTCGATCGAGATCTCGTTGTCAGCGCAGATGCGCGTCACGTCGGCGAGCACCCCCGGGCGGTCGAGCGCGCGAAGCCGCAGGTAGTAGCCGGTCATCACGTCTTCCATCGGCAGGATCGGCTCGCTGGAGAGCCGGTCCGGCTGGAACGCGAGGTGCGGCACGCGGTGCTCCGGGTCCGCCGTCGCCATGCGCGTCACGTCGACCAGGTCCGCCACGACCGCGCTCGCGGTCGCCTCGGCGCCCGCGCCGCGGCCGTAGTAGAGCGTGGGCCCGACGGCATCCGCCTTCACGAGCACCGCGTTCATCACGCCCTCGACGTTGGCAATGAGACGCCGCGCGGGCACGAGCGTCGGATGCACGCGCAGCTCGATCCCCTTGGGCGTCCTGCGCGTGATGCCGAGCAGCTTGATGCGATAGCCGAGCCCCTCGGCGTAGCGGATGTCGGTCGCGGTGAGCTTGCGGATGCCCTCGGTATAAACGCGGTCGAACTGCATCGGGATGCCGAAGGCGATCGCCGCGAGGATGGTCAGCTTGTGCGCGGCGTCGATGCCGTCGATGTCGAACGCGGGATCCGCTTCCGCGTACCCCAGCTTCTGCGCCTCGGCCAGCACCATGTCGAAGGGCAGCGCCTTGTCGCGCATCTCCGAGAGGATGTAGTTGCAGGTGCCGTTGATGATTCCCGCGATCCACTCGATGCGGTTGGCGGTGAGCCCCTCGCGGATCGCCTTGATGATCGGGATGCCGCCCGCCACCGACGCCTCGAACGCAACCATGACGCCCTTGCCGTGGGCCTTCGCGAAGATCTCCGTCCCGTGCTTCGCGAGCAACGCCTTGTTGGCGGTGACGATGTGCTTGCCCTGGCCGATGGCGCGCAGCACGAGGTCGCGGGCCACGGTCTCGCCGCCGATGAGCTCCACCACGATGTCGATGTCGGGGCGATCCACCAGGGCCTCGCCCGAGGCGGCCAGCTCGATGCCGTCGAGCGGCACGTTGCGCGTCTTCTTCAAGTCGCGCGCGGTCGCCGCGCGGATCACGATGTCGCGCCCGGCGCGGCGCGAGATCTCCTCGCGGTTGCGGCGCAGCACCTCGATCGTGCCGCCGCCGACGGTGCCCAGGCCGAGGAGCCCCACGTGGATCGGCTTCATGGCTTGCGGCTGAAGTGGAACGAGGTGATGGCCATGCCCTCGCGGAAATAGAACTTGTGCGCCTGCTGGCGCTGCGTGCCGCTGTCGAGCGTGAAGAGGTCGCAGCCGCGTTCGCGCGCGATCCGCGCCATGTGCTCCATGAGCGCGTGCCCGACGCCGACGGAGCGCCGCGCCTCGTCGGTCACGAGGTCGTCGCAGTAGAGCTCGCGTGCCGAAAGCGTCTTCTCGAGCACGCGCCATACCGCAAGCCCGGCGGGATCGCCGTTGTGCAGCGCCACGGCCATCTCGGCCCCGCCCGCCACGACCTGGCGCATGCGCTTCACGTAATCCGGCGGCAGCTGCGGGCGCAGCTGGCGGTGCATCGATTCGGCGGCCGCAAGCGTCTGCGCGTCGGTCACGGCGCCGCGCGCGTCCGTGACCGGCACCACCACGATCGTCACTGGATGCCGTCCTTGCGGAACATCTCCTTGATGCCTCGCACCGCCTGGCGCGAGCGGCTCTCGTTCTCGATCAGCGCGATGCGAACATGGTCGTCGCCGTAGTCGCCAAAGCCGATGCCCGGGGCGACGGCGATCTTGGCGTCGCGCAGCAGCTTCTTCGCGAAATCGATCGAGCCCATGTTGTACTGCTCGGGAATCTTCGCCCACACGTACATCGAGGCCTTGGGCTTCTCGACCATCCACCCGGCCTCGTGCAGCCCCTTCACCATCACGTCGCGGCGGCGCTCGTACTTGGCGCGGATCTCCTCGACGCACTCCTGCGGGCCCTCGAGCGCCGCGATCGCCGCCACCTGCAGGGGCGTGAACGTGCCGTAGTCGTGGTAGCTCTTGATGCGCGCCAGGGCCGACACGAGCTCCGGGTTGCCCACCATGAAGCCGATGCGCCAGCCCGCCATGTTGTAGCTCTTCGACATGGTGAAGAACTCGACGGCGACCTCGCGGGCACCCGGCACCTGCATGATGGAGGGCGCCTTCCATCCGTCGAAGGTGATGTCGGCGTAGGCGAGGTCGTGCACGACCAGGATGCCGTGCTGGCGCGCGAGCGCTATGACCCTCTCGAAGAAGTCGAGCTCCACGCACTTGGCGGTGGGGTTCGAGGGGAACCCGATGATCATCATCTTGGGCTTCGGGAAGAGCTCGCGGATCGCGCGCTCGGCCTCCTCGAAGAAGTCCACGCCCGGCGTCATGCGCACGGAACGGATATCGGCGCCGGCAATGATGGCGCCGTAGATGTGGATCGGATAGCTCGGGTTCGGAACCAGCACGGTGTCGCCGCGGTCCAGAGTCGCGAGCATGAGGTGCGCCAGGCCCTCCTTGGAGCCGATGGTGACGATGGCCTCGCGGTCCATGTCGAGGTCCACGTCCCAGCGGCGCTTGTACCACTGGCAGATCGCGCGGCGCAGGCGCGGGATGCCCTTGGAGACGGAGTAGCCGTGCGTGTCCTCGCGCTGGGCGACCTCGACCAGCTTGTCCACGATATGGCGCGGCGTGGGGCCGTCGGGATTGCCCATGGACAGGTCGATGATGTCCTCGCCGGCGCGGCGGGCCGCCATCTTGAGCTCGTTCGTGATGTTGAACACATACGGCGGCAGGCGCTTGATGCGCGAGAATTCGGGGACCATGGGCTTGGCGCTGTCGTTGAGGTTCATGCTCTTCGCTCGATAGGGACCGCCGGTCCCGGTATGCTGCACTGCAAGATTCTAGCAGGAGGAATCGGGGTTCCCGGATGAAGTTCGAACGCGAAACGGCCCAGGGCAAGAACCTGTTCACCGGCTACGGCGAAGGCTACGTGGCCGTGAACGGCGCGCGCCATACCTCGAGCCTCGTCGTGAGCGGCGAGCGCCTCGTGACCGACTGGCCCGTCTCGTCGGTGGCCGGGCTCACCGCCGACCACCTGGCGGCCATCCTGGAGCTCCAGCCCGAGGTGCTCCTGCTCGGCAGCGGCGCGCGCTTCGCTTTCCCCGACCCGGCACTGCTCGCGCCCGTGTACCAGGCGGGCATCGGCGTGGAGGTGATGGATACGCCCGCCGCATGCCGCACCTACAACATCCTGCTTGGCGAGGGCCGCAACGTCGTCGCCGCCCTGGTGCTGTGAAGGGCGGGACCCCGCGCGCGGTCGCCTGGAAAGTAGCCGGATGGCTCGTGGTTGCCGCGTGCGCCGCGACGCTCTACGAGCACGCCTCCCGCGTGCCCGAGCCCATGGAGCCGGACGAGCTCGCGCGTGCGGCGCGCAAGGTCAAGAGCGACGCCCTCGAGGCGTCGGCGCTGGCCCGGGCCCTGGCCGCCGGCCAGCTCACCGCGCACTTCGCCCGCGGCCAGCACGAGGAGCTCACGAGCGACCTCGGCGACGTGCGCAAGCAGCTGGAGCAGCCGGCGCCCGTGGGGCGCGAGGCCGAGGCGCAGCGCGTGCGGGATTCGGCCGAACGCCTCGACGACATCCTCCAGGGCGTCGGTCCCCGGATCGCGGACGCGCAGGCGATGTCGCACATCGCCGCGGAAGAGGCGGCCGTCGCCGCGAGCATCGACGACGGGGCCGGCTCGTGAAGCCCTGGGACGTCTTCCTCGGGATCATGTCGGCCATCGGCGGCAACGTCGACATCGGCCAGCTCGTCTTCACGATCCAGGGCGGCGCGAAGTTCGGCTTCCTCCTGCTCTGGGTCGTCATCGTGTCGACCGTGGGCATCACGATCTACGCCGAGATGTCGGGCCGCGTGGCGGTGGTGTGCGGCAAGCCGGCATTCGACCTGGTGCGCGAGTGCCTCGGCCCGCGCATGGGCATGGCACTCCTCGTCGCCTCCACGCTCGTGAACATCCTCACCTGCACCGCGGAGGTCGGCGGCATGGGCGTGGTGCTGCAGCTGCTCTTCGGCGGCGAGCAGCAGCTCATGATGGCCGCGGGCGCCCTCGCCCTGCTCGCGGCGATCGCGCTGCTCAAGTTCGACTCGCTCGACCGCCTGTTCGGCATCCTCGGGCTGGGCCTCGTGATCTACGTGCTGGCGGCGGTGAAGGGCGAGCCCGACTGGTCCCAGGTGGCCCTGGGACTCGTGCCTCGATTGCCCGACCCGTCCATGATGCCGGGCCTCGCCGTGTACGCGTACTTCGCGGTCGGCCTCTTCAGCGCGATCCTCATGCCGTACGAGGTGGACTTCTATTCGTCCGGCGCCATCGAGGAGAAGTGGACCATCAAGGACCTGCCGGCCAACTTCACCAACGGCGTGGTGGGCTTCGCGCTCGGCGGCATCCTGACCGTCGCGCTCATCATCGTGGGCGCCGAGGCGTACTTCGGCACCGGCGTCGATCCGCACCTGCTGGGCACCACCGCGATGCCCGTCGGCACCCTGCTCGGCCACCAGGCGCTGGTCGTCGCGCTCATCGGGATGTTCTTCGCGATCGCCGGGGCGGCGGCCGAGACGGCGCTCAGCAACGCCTACACCATCACGCAGTTCTTCCGGCGGCCCTGGGGCAAGGACCGCAAGTGGCGCGAGGCGCCGCTCTTCCACGGGCTGTGGGGCGCTTCCATCGCGCTGGGCCTCGTGATCGCGCTTACCGGCGTGAAGCCGCTGGACGTGGTGCAGTACTCGGTGATCTTCGCGGTCGTCGTGCTGCCCTTCAGCTACTACCCGATCCTGCGCGTCGCCAACGACCCGCGTCTCATGGGGGCGCACGTGAACAAGCCGTTGATCAAGTGGGCGGGCTGGGTCTTCCTCGCCCTCATCGCCGCCGCCGCCATCGCCGCCGTGCCGCTCATGATCGTCACGCACAACGGCGAAGGCTGAAGATCGGGGATCTTCAGGCCAGCCCGCGCAGCTCGCGCAGCAGCACCGAAAGCACCGCGAGGTCGAGCACGGGCGTGCGCTTGAGCTCGTCCATCATCGTCTTAAGCCGCACCACCGCGGGGCCGTAGCGCTCGTTCCACGCGGCCAGCATCGCGGCCGGATCGCTCGCCTCGCGCGAGAGCTTCGCGACCGACGAGGTGATCGCCCGGTGCTGGCTCGAGAGATCGTCGCGCAGCGCGTTGCGTGCCAGCGCCTGCCACGATGTGTCCGTGGGCAGGAGCGCGATCTTCTGCGAGATCCAGCGCAGGTCGAGCGCACCGGCGAGCGCGAAGTAGACCGCCGCCACGGTGTCGATGGGCTTCTTCTGCTCGAGCGCGACCTCGGTCACGTCGAGCACCGCGTAATAGTGGTCGAGGCTCGCCAGGCGCTGCGCGACCGGCTGCGGAACGCCCTTGCTCGAAAGGAGGTCCACGGTGCCGCTCCAGGCGCCGCGATCGGCCTCCGAGAGGATCCCCGGCAGCTGCGAGCCGAGCGCGTCCAGCCCCGGCTGGAAGATGCCGAGCACGCGGGCGATGGGCAGCCGCTCCCGGCGGCGGCGCAGGAACCAGAGCGTCGCGCGCAACAGGAGCCGGCCCACGTCCACCAGCAGCTCGTACTGCAGCTGCGCGGGCACCTGGTTGTCGAGCGCGTCGATCTCGTGCCAGAGCGGCTCGAGGCGGAAGATGTCCCGGGCGAGGATGAAGGCGCGCGTCACATCCGCCGGCGCCGCGCCGGTTTCCTCCAGCATGCGGTGCACGAACACCGCGCCCGTGCGGTTGATCATCGTGTTGGCGACGACGGTCGCCACGATCTCGCGCCGCAGCGCATGGCGCGGCATGGCATCGGCGTAACGCTGGCGCAGGGCCGGCGGGAAATAGTCCACCAATGCGCTCTGCACGTAGTCGTCGTCCACGAGGGGCGAGGCGACAAGCTCGTCGAACACGGCCATCTTCGAATAGGCCAGCAGCACGGCGCGCTCGGGCGCGGTGAGACCCTGCTTCGCGGCACGCCGCTCGGCGATCTCCTCGTCGTTCGGCAGGAATTCGACGGCGCGGTTGAGGCGGCCCGCCTTCTCCAGGGCGCGGATGAACGCCGCCTGCGCGTCGAGCAGCTTCTCGCCGCGCAGCCCGGACACGGAGAGCGACTGGGTCTGGTAGTAGTTGTCCGCGAGCACCAGCCGGCCCACGTCCTCCGTCATCTCCGCCAGCAGCTTGTTGCGCTGCTTCTCCGTGAGCTCGCCATCCTGCTCGATGAGCCCCAGGAGGATCTTGATGTTCACCTCGTGGTCGGAGCAGTCGACGCCCGCCGAGTTGTCGATGGCGTCGGTGTAGATGCGCCCGCCGCCCTGCGCGTACTCCACGCGGCCCAGCTGCGTGAAGCCGAGGTTGCCGCCCTCGCCCACGACCCTGCAGCGCAGGTCCGCGCCGTTGATGCGGACCGGGTCGTTGGTGCGGTCGCCCGCCTCGGCGTTCGACTGCGTGGAGGCCTTCACGTAGGTGCCGATGCCGCCGTTGTACAGCAGGTCCACCGGCGCCTTGAGGATCGCGCGGATGAGCTCGACCGGCGTCATCTCGTCGGCGGTGATCTCGAGCGCCTTCTTCACCTGCGGTGTGATGGCGAGCGTCTTGGCGCTGCGCGGATGCACGCCCCCGCCCCGGGAGATGAGCGACCTGTCGTAGTCGTCCCACGACGAACGGGGCAGCGCGAACATGCGCGCACGCTCGTCGAAGCTCTTCACCGGATCGGGGTCGGGATCGAGGAAGATGTGGCGGTGGTCGAACGCCGCGACGAGCTTGATGTGCTGCGAGAGCAGCATGCCGTTGCCGAACACGTCGCCCGACATGTCGCCCACGCCCACGACGGTGAAGTCCTGGGACTGGGTGTCCAGGCCGAGCTCGCGGAAATGGCGCTTCACGCTTTCCCAGGCGCCCTTCGCGGTGATGCCCATCTTCTTGTGGTCGTAGCCGGCGCTGCCGCCCGAGGCGAACGCATCGCCCAGCCAGAAGCCGTATTCGAGCGAGATCGAGTTGGCGATGTCCGAGAAGGTCGCCGTGCCCTTGTCCGCGGCGACCACGAGGTAGGGGTCGTCCGCGTCATGGCGCATGACGTCACGCGGCGGGACGACCTTGCCGCCGGCGAGGTTGTCGGTGACGTCGAGCAGGCCGCGCAGGAAGTTGCGGTAGCACTCCTGGCCCTCGCGCAGGAAGGCCTCGCGCTCGGATGCGGGCGGTGCGGCCTTGAGGACGAAGCCGCCCTTCGATCCTACCGGCACGATCACGGCGTTCTTGACCATCTGCGCCTTCATGAGGCCCAGGATCTCGGTGCGGAAGTCTTCCGGGCGGTCGGACCAGCGCAGGCCGCCGCGCGCGACCTTGCCGCCCCGCAGGTGGATCGCCTCGAAGCGGGTCGAATAGACCCACACCTCGAAGAGCGGACGCGGCTCCGGCAGCTCGGGCACCTGCGCCGAGACGAGCTTGAACGAGAGGTAGGGCTTGCGCGAGCCGTCGGCCGCGCGCACCCAGCGGTTGGTGCGCACCGTGGCGCGCACGAGGTGCAGGTAGCGCCGGAGGATCCGGTCCTCGTCGGCGTTCGGGACGCCGTTCAGGCGCTCGCGGATGCGCGCCTCGATCTCCTTCTGCGCCTCGTCGCGCCCGGCGGCGCGCGCCGGCTCGAAGCGGGCGTTGAAGAGGCCGACCAGGTCGGCGGCGATCGCGGGATGCCCCGCCAGCGTCTGCTCGATGTACGCCTGGCTGAACGTGAAGCCCGCCTGCTTGAGGTACTTGGCGTAGGCGCGCAGGACCACCACGTCGTCCGGCGGCAGCGCCGCCACCGGGGTCAGGCGGTTGAAGCCGTCGTTGTCGATCTCGCGCCGTGCCACGCGGGTGAGCGCCTCCTCGGTGATCGACTTGACCGCCTCCACCTCGGGGATGGCGGATGCGCTCTTCAGGCCGAAGTCGTGCACGAACGCCGCCTCGCCCTGCGCGCGCTCCAGGCGCCAGGCGGACTCGTCCAGCACCTCCAGGCCCATGTTCTCGAGCACCGGCAGGCTCGCCGAGAGCGGCACCGGGCTGCCCAGCCGGTAGACCCGCAGGCGCAGCGTGTGGTCGTCCGCGTGGGCGGGCCGGTAGAGGCTCACGGCGAACGGGTGCTCCGCGTCGAGCCCCTCGATGAACTCCAGGTCGCGCACCGCGGCACGCGGAGGCACGGCGTCGCGGTATCCCACCGGGAACGAGCCGTAGCCGCGCAGCAGCGAGGTCGCCTTCTCCTCGCCCTGCGAGTCGATGAGGCAGCTCTTGAGGTCGTCTTCCCAGCGGCGGATCGCACGCGCGATGTCGGCCTCGATCGCGCGGTCGTCGAAGTTCGGTGCCTCGCCGGGGCGCGAGCGCACCAGCATGTGGATGCGGGCGAGCACCGCCTCGGAGAGGCTCACGGTGAACTCGGTGGAGGTGCCGTCCAGGTGGCGCTTCAGGATCTCCTGGATGCGCACGCGCGCGTCGGTGTTGTAGTTCTCGCGCGGCAGGAAGACCAGGCAAGAGTAGAAGCGGCCGTAGACGTCGCGGCGCACGAAGACCCGGGTCCTGCGCCGGTCGCCCAGGCGCAGGATCCCCATCGCCGTCTCGAAGAGCGTGTCCTCGTCGACCTGGAAGAGCTCGTCGCGCGGGTATTCCTGCAGGACGGTGAGGAGGTTCTTGTACGAGTGGCTGTACTGGCGGAAACCGGAACGCTCCACCACGCGCGCCACCTTCCGGCGCAGCAGCGGGATGTGCCGCGCGTCCGCGTGGTAGGCCGAGGAGGTGTAGAGCCCGACGAAGCGCCGCTCGCCCACGACCTTGCCGTTCGCGTCGAAGCGCTTCACGCCGATGTAGTCGAGGTATCCCGGCCGGTGGACGGTGGCGCGCGCATTGGCCTTCGTGAGCACCAGCAGCTTCGGCTCCCGCGCGATGGCGCGCAGCTCCTTCGGCAGCTCGGCGAAGCTCGCGGAGAATCCGCCCGAAGGCTCGCGGCGCAGCACGCCCAGCCCCGAGCCGGGCACCACCTTGAGCTGGTCCTCGCCACCGGCCGTCGCGAGCTCGTACTCGCGATAGCCGATGAAGGTGAAATGATGGTCCGCGGCCCAGGCGAGGAACGCGCTCACCTCGGTCGCCTCCTCGGCCGGCACGGCGGCGGGCGGCGCCTGCAGCTCCTGCACCAGCGCTTCCATGCGGCCGCGCATGGCGTTCCAGTCCTGCCACGCGGCGCGCACGTCCGCCAGGACCTTCACGATCCCGTCGGCCAGCTGCTTCAGGCGCGCCGGGTCGATCTCGCGATCGATCTCGACGTGCATCAGCGACTCCTGCGGTCCCTCGCCGCCGGGCGGGGCGAAGGACTGCAGCTCGCCGGCCGCATCGCGCTTCGTCGTGAGCAGCGGATGGTTGAAGAGATGGATCGTGTAGCCCTGCCGGTTCACCTCCATGGTGATGGAGTCCACCAGGAAGGGCATGTCGTCATTGACGATCTCAATGACGGTGTGGTCGCTGGTCCAGCCGTGCTCCTCGCTGCGCGGGTTGTACACGCGCAGCCTGGGCGTGCCCGTCGCGAAGCGGCGCGCGAAGCCGAAGTGCGCGAGCGCCGCCCCGAAGAGGTCCTCCGGATCGCGCGCCTGCAGGTCCTCCGGGTCGAGCATCTCGTAGTAGCGGGCGATGAACTCGCGAGCCTCGCGCGCCTGTGCGGCCGGCAGGCGCGCGTCGGCGAGGCGCATCACCTGCTCGAGAAGCGCCTGTTTCTGCTCATGGGTGGGAAAGTGCATGAGGTGCCTTCGGCGTGCGGGCAAAGCGCCATTCTGCGCCAAACCGGCGTATCCTAGCCGCCGTACGCGGCAGCCCCTCTTGGCCAGCACGGAACACCACGCCGCGTCATCCAAACAACAGGAGAACTTACATGTTGCGATTCACCCGGGCCGCCGTTGCGGCCGTGGCTTGCGCGCTCATCGCCGCGCCGGCCCTCGCGCAGCAAGGCACCCTCGAAAAGATCAAGAGCAGCGGCGCCATCACCATCGGCCACCGCGACGCGTCGATTCCCTTCTCGTACCTGGACGAGAACCAGAAGCCCGTCGGCTACGCGATGGACATCTGCCAGGCCGTCGTCGAGGCCGTGAAGAAGAAGCTCGGCATGCCGAACCTCAAGGTGAACTACCAGCTGGTCACCTCGGCCAACCGCATCCCGCTGATCTCGAACGGCACCATCGACATGGAGTGCGGCTCGACGACCAACAACCTCGAGCGCGAGAAGCAGGTGAGCTTCGGCAACACCTACTTCATCCCGGCCAACCGCTGGGCGTACAAGAAGTCCTCCAACGTGCCGACGCTCGACAGCCTCAAGGGCAAGACGATCGTCTCCACGGCGGGCACGAGCAACATCAAGCTCGTGACGCAGCTCAACAACGAGAAGAACCTGGGCATGAACATCATCTCGGCCAACGGCCACCCCGAGGCCTTCCAGATGGTGGAGACGGGCCGCGCCGTCGCCTTCGTGATGGACGACATCCTGCTCGCGGGCCTGATCGCCAACTCGCGCAACCCCTCGGACTTCACGATCTCCAAGGACTTCCTGTCCCTCGAGCCGTACGGCCCGATGATCCGCAAGGACGACCCGGACTTCCAGAAGGTGGTCGACGACGCGACCGCGGAGCTCTACAAGTCGCCGCGCATGCAGGCGCTCTACGACAAGTGGTTCCTGAAGCCGATCCCGCCGAAGAACATCACGATGAACGTGCCGATGAGCGAGCAGCTCAAGAAGGCGCTGGCGAACCCGACGCACTCGGGCGATCCCGACGTGTACAAGTAACCCGTCCAGAGGGGCCCCCGCGGGGGCCCTTCTCGCTTGAGCGCCCGGAAAGTCCATGGGATATCACTGGAACTGGAAGATCCTCTTCGCGCCGGAGCCGGGCGGCACCGGCACGTTCCTGCACTACCTCGTGGTGGGCCTGGGCTGGACGCTCGCCACCGCGCTCACCGCCTGGGTGCTGGCACTCGCCGTGGGCTCGATCGTCGGGACGCTGCGCACCACGCAGAACCCCTGGGTCGTGCGCCTGGGCAACGCCTACGTCGAGATCTTCCGCAACATCCCGCTGCTCGTGCAGATGTTCCTCTGGTTCTTCGTGATGCCCGAGCTCGTGCCCACCCGATGGGGGGATGCGATCAAGCAGATGCCCCCGCCGTGGAGCGTGTTCGTCCCGGCGGTGCTCTGCCTCGGTATCTTCACCTCCGTGCGCGTGGCCGAACAGGTGCGCGCCGGCATCAACTCGCTGCCCCGCGGCCAGCGCATGGCGGCCACCGCCATGGGCCTCACGCAGGGGCAGGCCTACCGCCACGTGATCCTGCCGCAGGCCTTCCGCATCATCCTGCCGCCGCTCACGAGCGAGTTCATGAACATCATCAAGAACTCGTCGGTCGCGCTCACCATCGGGCTCATGGAGCTCACGGCCCGCGCCCGTGCGATGCAGGAATTCAGCTTCCAGGTGTTCGAGGCGTTCGCCGCGGCGACCGTCCTCTACATCGTCACCAACCTCCTCGTCGTGGTCGGCATGCGCTGGCTCGAGTCGCGCGTGCGCGTGCCCGGCCTCATCGCGATCGGCGCCGGGGGCGGTCACTGATGGCCGGCTTCGACTGGGGCGAGATCACCTCCAACCTGCCCTACCTGTTCAAGGTCGGCATGGTGTTCACGCTGACCCTCACGGGCCTGGCGATGGCGGGCGGCATCATCTTCGGGACGATCCTCGCGATGATGCGGCTCTCGAGCATCGGCATCTTCAGGTGGGTCGCGGGCGCTTACGTGAACCTCATGCGCTCCATCCCGCTGGTGCTCGTGATCTTCTGGTTCTTCTTCCTCGTCCCGTACATCGGCGGCTGGGTGCTGCGCGAGGGCCACCCGATCCAGGTCGGCGCCTTCTACTCCGCGGTCATCACCTTCATGATGTTCGAGGCGGCCTACTACTGCGAGATCATGCGCGCCGGCATCCAGTCCATTCCCCGCGGGCAGGTGTGGTCGGGCTACGCGCTCGGCCTCAACTACTGGCAGTCGATGGGCCATATCGTGCTGCCCCAGGCGTTCCGCAACATGCTCCCCGTGCTGCTCACGCAGACCATCATCCTGTTCCAGGACACGTCGCTCGTGTACGTGATCTCGGCCACGGACTTCCTCGGGGCCGCCTCCAAGATCGCCAATCGCGACTACCGCCTGGTCGAGATGTACACCTTCGCGGCCGTGGTCTACTTCGTCATCTCCTTCTCGCTGTCCCTGCTGGTGAAGCGCCTGCAGGCCAAAATCGCGGTGATCCGATGAGCGCCCAACCGAATGCCAGCCCCTCCTCCATGATCTCGATCCGGGACGTGAGCAAGTGGTACGGCTCCTTCCAGGTCCTGAAGGACTGCTCGACCAGCGTCTCCAAGGGCGAGGTGGTCGTGGTCTGCGGCCCCTCGGGCAGCGGCAAGTCCACCCTGATCAAGACGGTCAACGGCCTCGAGCCCTTCCAGAAGGGGACGATCACCGTCGACGGCATCGCGGTGAACGATCCCAAGACGAACCTCTCCAAGCTGCGCTCGCGCATCGGGATGGTGTTCCAGAACTTCGAGCTCTTCCCGCACATGTCCGTGCAGAAGAACCTCACGCTCGCGCAGGTGAAGGTGCTGGGCCGCTCCGAGGAGGAGTCGCGCACGAAGGGGCTCAAGCTCCTCGACCGCGTGGGGCTCCTCGCGCACAAGGACAAGTTCCCGGGCCAGCTTTCCGGGGGGCAGCAGCAGCGCGTGGCGATCGCACGGGCCCTCTCGATGGACCCGATCGCGATGCTCTTCGACGAGCCCACCTCCGCGCTCGACCCGGAGATGATCAACGAGGTGCTCGACGTGATGGTGCAGCTCGCCAAGGAGGGCATGACCATGATGGTCGTCACCCACGAGATGGGCTTCGCGCGCAAGGTCGCCCACCGCGTGATTTTCATGGACCAGGGCCAGGTCGTGGAGGACCTGCCGAAGGACGAATTCTTCGGAAAACCCCGCAGCGAACGGGCCCAGCAGTTCCTGTCGAAGATCCTGCACCATTGATGTGACCGGTTTCACAGCCCGACCCACCGGAACATTCTTCCGGTGGCCCTTTCAAAGCCCTCCGGAAATCATTGACGGCGCGTAGTTTTTTCCCCAAACTCCCCGGCATGAATCGCCTTACGGCCATTGGCCTGGCATCGCTCGTCGCCTACGGATTCCTCGTGGCGACGAAGTACGCAGGCGTCGTTTCGATCGCGCGCGAGCGCGATCCCACTCCCATCGCCAAGCACGACGAGGTCGCGCCGCGGTCGTCCATCGTCGCCATGGCGCCCCCCGAGCAGGTGCATCCGAAGGCGCTCGCGATGCCGGCGCCGCTGCCGCGCATCGAGCCCACGCGGGCGTCCGCCGTCGCGGTCGACTTCCGCGCCACGCGCGACCTGCGGGCGTTCGCCGACGCGCTCGAGGCGCGCCGCCCGTATCTCACCGCCGACGAGCGCTACTTCCTCGCGAAGGCCCTGGAGGAGTGCCAGTTCGCCACGACGGTGAACGAGGACCTCGCGGCGTACAGCGCGCGCCAGCGCAATGCCTTCCTCGCGACGCTCACGCAGAACGACCCGATCAACCGCAAGCGCATCGCGGCATACGACGCGATGGACAACAGCCAGCGCTGCCTGCGCTTCCAGGGCACGAAGATCTCGTCGAAGGAGATCGAGGACCTGATGGCCGACGCGGCGCAGGAGGGCGATCCGCGCGCCCAGGCTCGCCTGCTCATCGCCGACATCACCAACAAGGTGAACGGCGGCGGCAAGGCCGACGGCAGCGGCACCACGTCGCGCGGCGTGAACGTCGACGACGTGTCCCAGCTGATCCGCCTGCTCGAGACGCGCGATCCGGAGACCACCATGCAGGTGGGCAACTTCCTCGCCTCGAGCGCCATGGTGAGCCAGCTTCGCATCGGCCCCCAGGGCGAGACGCCCGAGCCGTCCGCGCTGCTCGGTGCGTTCTCGCTCGTCGCCTGCCAGCAGGGCCCGGATTGCATCTCGATGACGAAGGATCCGCAGGCCGCGTGCGCATACGGCGCGTACTGCGATGCGACGTCCTACGAGCAGCTGTTCCAGAACTTCCTCGCGTCGCCGTGGGTGTACTCCAACGCGGCGCGCTACAGCTCGATGATCATGACGGCGATCAACAGCCAGAACTGGGCCCTCATCGGGCTGCAGCCGCCGGAAAAGCGCAAGCTCCTCTCCGACGTGCCGACGTACACGTACTCGTACTCGATGGCGTCGATGCACTGAGGCCGCGGCTCCGTGCCGTGAGCTGGCATCAACGGGCCGCCGACGGCTCGCTCCTCCTGAAGATCCACGTCCAGCCCGGCGCGAAACGCACCGAGGTGGCCGGCCTGCATGGCGACGCGCTCAAGGTGCGCGTGGCCGCCGCGGCCGTCGAGGATCGCGCCAACGATGCCCTGGTGGCCTTCATCGCGCAACGTCTCGGGGTCGCGAAGCGCGACGTCGCGATCGCCGCGGGGACGCGCTCGCGCGACAAGCGGGTGGAGGTCCGTGCGCCGGCCGACCCGGCGCGCCTCTTCGCCTAGGCCGCCAGCACCGCCACGTGCTCGACCACGCAGCGGCCGAGCGCCTCGGTGTTGTACCCGCCTTCGAGCGTGCTCACCACCCGACCCCGGGCATCGCGCTCGGCCACCTCCACGAGGCGCTCGGTCACCCAGCGATAGTCCGCGTCGTCGAGCTTGAGGTAGGCGAGCGGATCGTCGCGGTGCGCGTCGAATCCCGCGGACACGAACACGAGCTGCGGGCGGAATCGCTCGAGCGCCGGGAGCCAGGAGCGCTCCACGGCCTGGCGGAATCCCGTCCCGTCCGTCATGGCGGGGAGCGGCACGTTGATGATGTGCTCGTTGCCCGAGTCGGCCCCGCAATACGGGTAGTACGGGTGCTGGAAGGTCGAGCACAGCATGACGCGCGGATCCTCGTGGAAGGCGTCCTCCGTGCCGTTGCCGTGGTGCACGTCGAAGTCGAGCACCGCGACGCGCTCCAGGCCATGGGCCTCGAGCGCATGCATCGCGCCGATCGCCACGTTGTTGAAGATGCAGAAGCCCATCGGGCGCCGCGGCGTGGCATGGTGCCCGGGCGGGCGCACCGCGCAGAATGCATTGCGGACCTCTCCCGACATCACCGCATCCGTCGCCGCCACGACGGCACCGGCCGCGCGCAGCGCCGCGTCGAGCGACTTCGGATTCATCGACGTATCGGGATCGAGATACGCGTATCCGCGCTGCGGCGCCGCCGCGAAGATGCCCTCGACGTGATCGGTCTCATGCACGCGCTCGAGGTGCTCGCGCGCGGCGCGCGGTGCGTCGCGCACCGCGAGGCGCGCCATGAGCCCCGAGGATTCGAGCGCCGCGAGGATCGACCGCAACCGCTGCGGCGACTCCGGATGTCCCGCGCCCATCTCGTGCAGGACGCAGTCAGGATGCGTGAAGAGTGCGGTAGCCATGAACGCATTCTAACGACGCGGTAACGACAGGGGACAGACCACTGCCGGTTGTCGGTCAGAAGCTCTGGCGAGTGATGGTCTTCGTGCCGGAGAACGCGGGCAACTGGAATGCCGGGCAGCTCGCGTCCGAGCAGCCGGTCGCAGGCGGCGCGATGCTGTACGTGAAGGTGCCGTTGTTCGCGTCGCTGAAGTTGAAGGTGAAGGTGCCGACCTTCGTAACCGTCGTATTCGACCCGGTCAGGCTGAACGGCACGCCATTGGTCATGTACACCGGCCCCGAGTACGACGTGGGAGATGTCCACGTGCCCCCGCCGGCGAGCACGATCCAGAGCGGCACGAAGTTGGTGCTCGGGTCGGGCGAGCTCGCGGACACGCGCGGGTCGTAGGTATACCAGACCGCATAGACATTGTTGGTCCCGGCGTGCTGCACGAAGCTGATGCCCCAGCCGGATTCGGAGGGCAGGTACCACATGTCGCTGTAGTTCGTGGCCGGCGTGCTGTCGGCGAGCGCAGGCGCGACGGCGGCGAGAACGAGGGCCGCGCAAGCGGCGAGACGGCGTAAGGGTCTTGTGAACATGGTCATTTCGCGGTTGCAACCAATGGTGTAAACAGACTTCCAAGGGGATGCTTCCCCTATAATCATCATCGCACAAGCAGTGACTCGTAAATCGCTGAAGGGGTTCCGTTTTTCATGCTGATCGACGCGCGCAGCCGGCTTGCCGCAGGGCCCATCGAGGCCGTGGTGGCCCGCGCCGGGGAAGTGATCCTGGGCAAGGAGCGGCAGATCCGGCTGGCCATGGCGTGCATCCTCGCGCGCGGCCACCTGCTCATCGAGGACGTGCCCGGCGTGGGCAAGACCACGCTCTCCCACGCCCTCGCCCGCCTGCTGGGACTCGAGTACCAGCGCATCCAGTTCACATCCGACCTGTTGCCGGCGGACATCATCGGGGTCTCCATCTTCGACCGCGAGACGTCGACCTTCCGCTTCCATGCGGGCCCGATCTTCGCGCAGATCATCCTCGCCGACGAGATCAACCGCGCGAGCCCCAAGGCCCAGAGCGCGCTGCTGGAGGCGATGGAGGAGCACCAGGTCACGGCCGAGGGCGCCACGCGCCCGCTGCCCGAGCCCTTCTTCGTCATCGCGACGCAGAACCCGATGCACCAGGTCGGGACCTTCCCGCTGCCGGAATCGCAGCTCGACCGCTTCCTCATGCGCATCAGCCTCGGCTATCCCGACGCGAAGGCGGAGCGCGACCTGCTGCGCGGCGCCGACCGGCGCGACATGATCTCGCAGCTCAAGCCCGCGATGACGCAGGACCAGCTCCAGGAGCTGCAGCGCGCGGTGCCGCAGATGCAGGTCTCCGACGCGCTCCTCGACTACGTGCAAAGCCTCGTGCACTTCACGCGCCACTCGCCGCGCTTCACCCAGGGCCTCTCGCCGCGGGCGGGCGTGGCGCTGCTGCGGGCCGCGCAGGCGTGGGCGATGATGGAGGGCCGCCGCCAGGTGCTGCCCGAGGACGTGCAGGCCGTCGTGCCGGCCGTCGTGGGCCACCGCCTGCACGGCAGCAACGAGGCCGGCAAGGGCGGCTTCGACCCGGCGAAGGAGCTCGTCGCCGGAGTGGCGATTCCCTGAGCGCCCGCGCGGCCCCGACGACCTTGGCCGTGTCGCTGCGCCAGTCGATCTCGGACTGGATCTTCCGCGCCGCCTCTCCCGAGACGCCGCCGGTCACGCTCGTCCAGCGGCGCATCTTCATCCTGCCCACGAAGATGGGCTACATCTTCGGCGCGACGGTGGTGATCCTGCTGCTCTCCTCGATCAACTACGCGCTCTCGCTGGGCTTCGTGCTCACCTTCCTGCTGATGAGCATGGCGGCGGTCGCGATGCTGCACACGTGGCGCAACCTCGCCCACCTGCGGCTGCGGCCGGGACGGTGCGACCCGGTGTTCGCGGGCGACGTGGCGCACTTCGGCGTGACGGTGGAGTCGCCCGCCCTGACGCGCTTCTCGATCGCGCTGCGCCAGCGCGAGGGCGACCCCGTGTATTCGGACATCGGCGTGCGGGAGCCCGCGATGATCGGGCTGCCGGTGCAGACGCAGACGCGCGGGCTGCTGCGTTGCGGGCGGCTCGAGGTCTTCACGCGCTACCCGGTGGGACTCTTCCACGCGTGGTCTTACGTCGAGTTCGACCTCAAGGTGATCGTGTATCCGCGGCCCGATCCCGCGGCCGGGGCGCCTCCGCAAAGCGCGGGGGGCGACGCGGAAGAAGGCATCCCGGTCCCGGGTGACGACGAGTTCAACATGCTGCGCGCCTACCGCGCGGGAGACGCGCCGAAGCTCATCGCGTGGAAGGCGCTCGCGCGCGAGCAGGGCCTGCTCACCAAGGAGTTCAACGCGACGGCGTCCGCGGAGCTCTGGCTCGAATACGACGAGGCCCCCGGCATGGACGTCGAGGCGCGGCTCTCGGCCCTCGCCCACTGGGTGGTGAAGGCCGAGGACTATGGCCAGGCGTACGGGCTGCGGATCCCCGGCGTGCGCCTGGCGCCGGATCGCGGCGAGGCGCACTGCCGCCGCTGCCTCGAAGCCCTCGCCCTCTTCCAGCTGCCGTGATGAGCAAGCTGCCCGCACCGCCCCCGCTCGACGTGCGCAACGTGCTGTGGCTCATGGCGGCCATGGTCTTCGTGGTCGCACCGCACCTGGCGCGGCTTCCGTACTGGGTCGGCGTCTTCTTCGGCGTCGTGGTGGCGTGGCGCTCGTGGATCGCGTGGGCGGCCCTGCGCCTGCCGCCACGCCCGCTCGTCCTGCTCATCACCGCCGCGGCCGCGGCCGGCACGTTCCTGCAGTACCAGCGCATCACGGGGCGCGAGCCCGGGGTCACGCTCCTCATCGTCATGGCGTCGCTCAAGCTCCTGGAGATGCGCACGCAACGCGAGGTCGTGCTCTCGATCTACCTGGGCTTCTTCCTCGTGATGACCAACTTCCTGTTCTCGCAGTCGATCCCGCTCGGGCTCTACATGCTGGTCTGCGTGTGGATCTTCATCGCGACGCTCGTGGGGTTCAACCGCATCGGCAGCTCGCCCACGATCATGGAGCGCCTGCGCCCCGCGGGGGCGCTGCTGCTGCAGGCGCTGCCGCTGATGGCCGCGTTCTTCATCCTCTTCCCCCGCGTGCAGGGGCCGTTGTGGGCGCTGCCGCAGGATGCCCGTGGCGCCTCCTCGGGCCTCTCGGACTCGATGACGCCGGGCAACATCGCCAACCTCATCAAGTCCGACGCCATCGCGTTCCGCGTCCAGTTCCACGGCGACCGGCCGCCGTTCTCGACGATGTACTGGCGCGGCCCCGTGATGACGGACTTCGACGGCCGCACCTGGCGCATGCAGGGCAGCGGCCTGCTCGCCTCGCCGCTGCACTATGCCGCCGCCTCCCGTCCCGTGAGCTACACCATCACGCTCGAGCCGCACAACAAGAACTGGCTCTTCGCGCTCGACGTGCCGGCGGGTCCGCCCAAGGGCGCCTACGCGCTGCAGGACCTGCAGCTGCGCTCGTACCGGCCCGTCGACCAACGCCAGCGCTATGACCTCACCTCGTACCTGCAATACCGCTACGAGGAGGGCAGCGGGCGCTACATGCTGCAGTGGGCGAGCCGCTTCGACGAGACGCGCAATCCGCGCACCGTCGCGCTCGGACGCGAGTGGGCCGCGCAGCTTCACGACCCGCGCCGCATCATCGAGCGCGCCATCCTGCTCTACAACCGCGAGTTCACGTACACGCTCGACCCGCCGCTGCTCGACCCGGCGAATCCGTACGACGACTTCCTCTTCCGCACCAAGCGCGGCTTCTGCGAGCACTATGCCGGCAGCTTCGCGCTGCTCATGCGGGCCGCCGGCATCCCGGCGCGCGTCGTCACGGGCTACCAGGGCGGCGAGGTGAACCCGTTCAACGGCGAGCTCATCGTGCGCCAGGCCGACGCCCACGCGTGGACCGAGGTGTGGCTCGCGGACCAGGGCTGGGTGCGCGTGGATCCGACCGCGGTGGTGTCGCCGCTGCGCGTGGAGAACGGCGTCAACGCGGCCCTCGGTCCGATCGGCGTCGCGGCCGCGATGATCGCGGCGGACAAGCTAGGGATCCTCTCGTCGATGAGATTCGGCTGGCAGTACCTGAACAGCCAGTGGGACCAGTGGGTCGTGGGCTACGACATGGGCCGGCAGCGCCAATTCTTCTCCGACCTCGGGCTCAAGAACGTGGATTGGCGCACCCTGGCCTTCTGGCTCACCGTGGCGATCTTCATCGTGGGCGGCGCCGTCACGCTGGGCCTGCTCTTCCGCGAGCGCCAGCCGCGCGCCGAGGCTTCCCTCGCCGCCTGGAACCGCTTCTGCGCCAAGCTCGCCGCCGCCGGCCTCCCGCGCTTGCCCCACGAGGGCCCGCTCGACTTCCTGGCGCGCGTGAAGTCGACGAGCCCCGAGTGGGCTGCGGAAGCCGAGGAAATCACCCGGCGTTACGTGCAAGCGCGCTACGGCACCGGCGCAAGCCGTGACGAGCTGCGCGAACTGGCCGAGCGCGTCCGCGCATTCCGCACCACCCATGCGGCTTAGCCCGGCGCGACCCCGGATTACATCGGAGGAAGGAATTTCGCCGGATCGACCGGCTTTCCCTGGCGCCGGACCTCGAAGTGCAGCTCCACCTGGTCGCTGTCGCTCGAGCCCATCTCGGCGATCTTCTGGCCCTTCTTCACCTCTTCCTGCTCCTTCACCAGCACCTTGTCGTTGTGCGCGTAGGCCGAGAGCCACGTGTCGTTGTGGCGGATGATGACCAGGTTGCCGTAGCCGCGCAGGTTGTGGTCGGCGTAGATCACGCGCCCGGCCGCCGCCGCGCGGACCGCGGTGCCTTTCTTGCCCGCGATGTCGATGCCCTTGCTCGACTCGGTGAAGGGCGCGATGACCTTGCCCTTCACGGGCCAGATCCAGTCGATGTCGTCGGCGTCGGTCCCCTTCGCGGCCGGGGGTAGCGCCGGCGGCGTGGCGCCCATGCCGGGCGCGGGCGGCGTCTCGGACGGCAGCGGCGCCTCGCCACCCGAAAGTTGGGCGAGCGCGCGATCGGAGAACGGCAGCTTCTCGGCGCGCGGCTCGACCTTCGTCGTTTGCGTATTCGCGAGCGGCCGCGCCTCGATCGGCGGACCGTTCGGGATGAGCGGCATGGCGACGGGCCCGGTGGGCGCCGGCGAAGCAACGGCCGGCGGCGCGGCGCCGGCGGGAGGCGCCAGGACGAGGACCTGCCCCACGCTCAGGCTGCCCGGGTTCACGATGTTGTTCCACGCCGCCAGCTCGCGATGGTCGAGCCCGTACTGCAGCGCGATGCTCATGAGCGTCTCGCCCTTCTTCACGGTGTGCGTGGGCAGCGGCTTCTCGACGGGCGCAGCAGGCGGTGGCGGCGTGGCCTGGCCGGTGACCGGCTCGGGCGGCATGGGCGGGCGTTCCGAGACCGGTGCCGGACCGCGCGCGGCGCAGGCGGCCGCGAGCAGCGCCACCACGGCGAGCGCCAGCGCGGCCTTCACGCGAGCCCCGGCAGGAGCGGCACGAAGCGCACCGGCTCGTATTTCTGTTCGGTGAATCCCGCCTGCGTCCGATCGATCACGTAGAGCCATTGGTCCTCGACGCCGACGGGCAGCACGAGGCGCCCGCCCACGGCCAGCTGTTGCTTGAGCGCCTCGGGCACGTGGGTCGCGGAGGCCGCCATCAGGATGCCATCGTACGGCGCTCCTTCGGTGTACCCCCCGTGGCCATCGGCGTGCTTGTAGCGCACGTTGTAGAAGCGCAGGTCGCGCAAGTGGCGGCGCGCCTTGTCCATGAGGGGCGCGATCCGCTCGAGCGTGTAGACCTCCTTCACGAGCCTCGCGAGCACCGCGGTCTGGTAGCCGCAACCCGTGCCGATCTCGAGCACCTTGCCGACCGGGCCCTTCGCGAGCAGCAGCTGCGTCATGTGCGCCACGATCGACGGGCTCGAGATCGTCTGTCCATGCCCGATCGGCAAGGCGACGTCCTCGTAGGCGCGCGTGGCGATCCCCTCGTCCACGAAGAGGTGCCGCGGGATTTCCGCCATCGCGCCCAGCACGCGCTCATCGGTCACGCCTTCGCGGCGCAGCATCTCCACCATGCGCAGGCGCGTGCGCTCCGAGGTCATGCCGATGCCGGGGCGGCCGTTCATTTGCCCATCCACCCGGAGACGAGCGGGATCTGGGTCGCGTGCGTGAGGTCCACCTGGAGCGGTGTCACCGACACGGCGTTGCGCTCGAGCGCGTGGAAATCGGTGCCGGGACCGGCTTCCCGCGCGGCACCTGCCTGCCCCACCCAGTAGACCGTCTCTCCGCGCGGATTCTTGCCGGGCACCACGGGCTGCGCCTTGTGGCGGCGGCCGAGGCGCGTCACCTCGAAGCCGCTGATCGATTCGTAGGGCACGTCGGGCACGTTCACGTTGAGCAGCACCGGCGCACCGAAGGGCGCGCGGGCGAGACGCGCCACGAGATCGTGCGCCACCCGGGCCGCGGTCGCGTAGTGCTCGAAGTCGTGGCCGACGAGGGACACGGCGATGGCGGGAATGCCCAGCAGGTAGCCCTCGGTGGCGGCCGCGACGGTGCCCGAGTACAGCGTGTCGTCGCCCATGTTGGATCCGGAATTGATGCCGGACACGATGACGTCGGGCTCGAAGTCCACCAGGCCCGTGACCGCCATGTGGACGCAGTCGGTCGGCGTGCCGTTCACGTAGAGGAACCCGTTATGGGCGCGCGACAGCTGCAGCGGCCGGTCGAGGGTGAGCGAGTTGGACGCGCCGCTGCGGTCGCGCTCGGGCGCCACGACCGTGATCTCGCCGAGCGGAGCGAGTCCCTCGGCGAGCGCGGCCAGGCCCGGCGCGAAGTAGCCGTCGTCGTTCGAGAGGAGGATTCGCATGCTGGACCAAAATTATACGTGACCGGCCGCGGCACCCGGAGGCGAACCGGTTGTCCAGGATCGACTGCGTCCCGGGTT
Organism: Usitatibacter sp.; assembly: GCA_035656735.1. GTDB lineage: Bacteria > Pseudomonadota > Gammaproteobacteria > Burkholderiales > Usitatibacteraceae > Usitatibacter. The sequence goes on from DASRRY010000005.1 coordinate 30,637, forward strand.
TTCAGTCCACCGGCGGGCAGGTGCAGAAGAGGTTGCGGTCGCCGTAGACGTTGTCGGCGCGGCCGACCGCAGGCCAATACTTGCCTTCACGCAGCGACGGCACCGGATAGGCGGCCATCTCACGCGAGTAGGCGTGCGTCCAGGTGTCGGCGCCGACCACCGCCGCGGTGTGCGGCGCATGCCTGAGCGGATTGTCCTCGCGGTCCATGCGCCCCTCCTCGATGGCGCGAATCTCCTCGCGGATCGCCATCATGGCGTCACAGAAGCGGTCCAGCTCCGCCTTCGATTCGCTCTCGGTCGGCTCGACCATGAGCGTTCCGGGAACGGGGAAGGACATCGTCGGCGCGTGGAAGCCGTAGTCGATGAGGCGTTTCGCGACATCCTCGGCCTGGATGCCGGACGTCTCCTTGAGCGGGCGCAGGTCCAGGATGCATTCGTGCGCGACGAGGCCGCCCGGCCCCGAATAGAGCACCGGATAGTGGGCCGCCAGCCGCCGCGCGACATAGTTGGCGTTGAGGATCGCGACCTCGCTCGCCGCGGTGAGGCCGCCCTCGCCCATCATCTCCATGTACATCCAGGAAATCGGCAGGATCGATGCGCTGCCGAGCGGCGCCGCGCTCACGGCGCCGATGGCCTTGGCCCCGGCGCCGGGGAGGAACGGCGCGAGGTGGGCCGCCACGGCGATCGGTCCCACGCCCGGTCCGCCGCCGCCGTGCGGGATGCAGAACGTCTTGTGCAGGTTGAGGTGGGAGACGTCGCCGCCGAACTCGCCCGGCGCGCAAAGGCCCACCATGGCGTTCATGTTCGCGCCGTCGATGTACACCTGCCCTCCGTGCTGGTGCACGATGTCGCAGATCTCGCGGATGCGCCCCTCGAAGACGCCATGGGTCGAAGGATACGTCACCATCAGCGCGGCGAGCCGCGCGCCGTTCGCGCCCGCCTTGCGCCGCAGATCCTCCACGTCGACGTTGCCCTGGTCATCGCAGCCCACGACCACGACCTCGAACCCCGCCATATGCGCGGATGCGGGATTGGTGCCGTGCGCCGAGCTGGGGATCAGGCACACATTGCGATGTCCCTCGCCGCGCGAGCGGTGCCACGCGCGAATCGCGAGAAGGCCCGCGTACTCGCCCTGCGAGCCGGCGTTGGGCTGCAGGGACACAGCCGCGTACCCCGTGGCGCGCGCGAGCTTGTGCTCGAGCTCCGCGGCGAGCCGGCGGTAACCTTCGCACTGCGCGGCCGGCGCGAACGGATGCAGGTGCGCGAATTGCGGCCATGAGATCGGCAGCATCTCGCTCGTCGCGTTGAGCTTCATCGTGCAGGAGCCCAGCGGGATCATGGAGCGGTCGAGCGCCACGTCGCGATCGGCGAGCCGGCGCAGGTAGCGCAGCATCTCCGTCTCCGAGTGGTGCCGGTTGAACACCGGATGCGTGAGGAAGGGCGTCGTCCGCGCGAGCGCCTGCGGGATCGCTTCGTGGGCGCCCGCCTCCAGGTCGGCCGCGCTGAACGGCGCCGCCCGCCCCGAGAACACGCTCCAGATGCGCTCCACGTCGCCGCGCGTGGTGGTCTCGTCGAGCGAGATGCCGAGCACGCCCGGCGCCGCGCGCCGGAAATTCATGCGGGCGTCGTGCGAGCGGGCCACGATCGCCTCCTCCTCGCCGCCCACGCGCACCTGCACCGTGTCGAAGAACGCCGCCGGCCCCACGGCATGGCCGAGGCGCTCGAGGCCGGCGCGCAGGATGCAGGCGAGGCGGTGCGTGCGCCGCGCGATGCGCTCGAGCCCGCGCGGTCCGTGATAGACCGCGTACATCGACGCGATCACGGCGAGCAGCACCTGCGCCGTGCAGATGTTGGAAGTCGCCTTCTCGCGGCGGATATGCTGCTCGCGGGTCTGCAATGCCAGCCGATAGGCGGGCCGGCCCTGCGCATCGACCGTCACGCCGACCAGGCGCCCGGGCATGCCGCGCTTGAGCTCGTCGCGCGTCGCGAAGAAGCCGGCATGCGGGCCGCCGTAGCCCATCGGCACGCCGAAGCGTTGGGCGCTCCCGACCACGACATCCGCGCCCCACGCACCGGGCGGCTCGAGCAGCGTGAGCGCGAGCAGGTCGGCCGCCGCGATCACGAAGCCGCCTCGCGCGTGCACCGGCTCCGCGAGAGCGCGGTAATCGCGCACGTCGCCCTCGACACCGGGGTATTGCACCAGCACCGCGAAGGCCTCCGCCTGCGCGAGCTCCGCCGGCGGCATCGTGCGCACGTCGATTCCGAGCGGCTCCGCCCGCGTGCGCAGGACCGCGATCGTCTGCGGCAGCACGTCGTCGGCGACCGCGAGCAGCCGCGACGATGCGCGCGTCGAGCGCAGGCAGAGCGTCATCGCCTCGGCGGCCGCGGTCGCCTCGTCGAGCATCGACGCGTTGGCGATCGCCATGCCCGTGAGGTCCGCGACCATCGTCTGGAAATTCACCAGCGCCTCGAGCCGCCCCTGCGCGATCTCGGGTTGGTACGGCGTGTAGGCGGTGTACCAGGAGGGACTCTCGAGCACGTTGCGCTGGATCACGCCGGGCGTGAACGTCCCGAAATAGCCCTGCCCGATGTACGAGCGGAAGACCTGGTTGCCGCGCGCCAGCATGTGCAGCCGCTCCAGGGCCTCGGCCTCGTCGCGCCGCGGTCCGAGCCCCATCGACTCGCGCCGGCGGATGGCGGCCGGCACCACCGCGTCGATCATCTCCGCGCGCGAGCTGAAGCCCAGCAGCGCGAGCATCTGCGCCTGCTCCTCCTTGCCGGGGCCGATGTGGCGGTGCACGAAGGCCGAGTGATCCTCCAGCTCGGCGAGCGTGGGTGCGGGATGCAGCACGGTATCGGGCATGGGATCTCCGTCGTTCAGGCCGAGGCGGCCTTCTCGTAGCCCGCGGCATCGAGCAGCGCATCGATGTCGGCGGCATTGTCGGGCCTGATGCGATACATCCAGGCAGCGAAGGCGTCCTCGTTCACCTTCTCCGGCGCGCCGGCGAGCGCGTCGTTGACGCCCACGATCTCGCCCGCGACGGGCGCATAGATGTCCGAGGCGGCCTTGACCGACTCCACGACGCCCACGGTCTCGCCGGCCTTCACGCGCCGCCCGCCCTTCGGCGGCTCGACGTACACGATGTCGCCCAGCTGCTCCTGCGCGTGGTCGGTGATGCCCACGCTCACAGTGCCGTCGCCCTCGCGGCGCACCCACTCGTGCGAGGCCGTGTAGCGCAGGTCGGCGGGAAGCTTCATGTGGTTTCCTTTTCTTCGTCTTGGAGGTTGATGAGGACGCGGCCCTGGCGGACGAACGGCAGCTTCACGACGCGGGCGGCGAGGTGCTTGTCGCGCACGCGAACCCGCACCGTCTCGCCGTGCGCCGTGCCGGCGGGAAGCCGCGCCAATGCGATCGACTTGCCGAGCGTGGGCGAGAAGGTGCCACTGGTGATCGTGCCTTCGCCGCACGCGGTCTCGACCACCTGGTGCGCGCGAAGCACGCCGCCCGCCTCGAGCAGCACGAGGCCGGCGAAGACCGCGGGCGAGGCCGAGCGCTCGAGAGCTGCGCGTCCCACGAAGTCGCGCCCGGGCTTCGAGTCGATGGTCCAGGCAAGGCCTGCATCGAGCGGGCTCACGGACTCGTCCATGTCCTGGCCGTAGAGATTCATGCCGGCCTCGAGACGCAACGTGTCGCGCGCGCCCAGACCGCAGGGCGTGGCGCCGGCGGCCACGAGCGCCTCCCACGCGCGCACCGCGTCCGCCGCGGGAAGCGTGAGCTCGAAGCCGTCCTCGCCGGTGTAGCCGGTGCGCGCGACCAGCATGCCGCCCGCCTCGTGCGCATGGAACGGCGCGAGCTCGCGGGTGCCGTCGCGCAGCGCGGGCAACGCATTCCAGGTGCGCTCCCGCGCCGACGGTCCCTGCACGGCGATCATCGCGAGATCGCGCCGCGGGGTGAGGCGCGCGTGAGGCGCGATCTTCACGCGCATCGCCTCGAGCCAGGCAAGGTCCTTGTCGGCGGTGCCCGCGTTCACGACGACGCGGTAACGATCGGGAGCGAGCGCATAGACGATCAAGTCGTCGATCACGCCGCCCGCGTCGTTCAGCACGCAGCTGTAGAGCGCCTTGCCCGGAGCCTTCAGCCGATCGACGTCGTTGGCGAGCGCGTGGCGCAGGAAGGCCCTGGCGCCGCGCCCTTCCACGTCGAGCGCCAGCATGTGCGAGACGTCGAAGAGGCCCGCGTCGCGGCGAACCGCATGGTGCTCGTCGATCTGCGATCCGTAGTGCAGCGGCATGTCCCAGCCGCCGAAATCGACCATGCGCGCGCCGCTGGCGAGATGGGTGGCATGGAGCGGCGTCGTCTTGGGCATCGCGGGGCCTCGCCTCCGGAAATGAAAAAGGGCCGGCGCGAGCCTTCGCTCGCCCGACCCCTCTGTCCTTGGTACCTGAGAGATTACGGCCTCGCGGCCGCGCGCCCCTTCGGTGGACGGTTTCCCGTCGCTCTCCAGAGTCCGGATGCTCTTCCGGTTCCGAACGGTCCTTTTGCCTGAGAGTTTGCGGGTGCTACCCCTTCGGCGGCGTCCTGCGACGCGCTCTCCCGATCGGATGAGCGCATTCTAGCAGGGGGTTCTAGGCGAGGCCAGCGGCCACCTGGAGCGCGCGCGTGGCGGTGCGCCGTGCGAGCTCGACCTTGAACGCATTGTCGCGATGGCCATGGGCGCCCTCCACGCATCGCGTCGCCGCATGCTCGAGGGAACCGCCGTCGAGGCGCGACCCGACCAGCAGCCGTTCGGTCTCGAGGCAGCGCCAGGGCTTGTGCGCGACACCGCCCAGCACCAGCCGCGCGCCGCGGATCACGCCATCGCTCACGTCGAGCGCCGCGGCGGCGGAGACGAGCGCGAAGGCGTAGCTCGCGCGGTCGCGCACCTTGAGGTAGTGCGAGCGCCCCGCGAAAGCGTTGGGCGGCAGCTCCACGGCGATGATCAGCTCGCCGGGTGCCAGCACCGTGTCGATCTCGGGGGCGTCGCCGGGCAGGCGGTGGAAGTCGTTCACGCGAATGCGCCGCGTGCCCGACGCGGCCTGGACTTCGACCACGGCATCGAGCGCGTACAGCGCGACCGACATGTCCGAGGGATTCGTGGCGATGCACTGCTCGCTGGCACCCAGGATCGCATGGATGCGATTGCGCCCATCCATCGCGCCGCAACCGCTGCCCGGCTGCCGCTTGTTGCAGGGACCCAGCTCGGGGTCCATGAAGTAATAGCAGCGCGTGCGCTGCAGCAGGTTGCCGCCGACGGTCGCCATGTTGCGCAGCTGCGCCGAGGCGCCGGAGAGCAGCGCCTGGGACAGCAGGGGAAAGCGCTTGCGGATGAGCGGATGCGCCGCCAGGTCGCTGTTCGGCACCAGTGCCCCGATGCGCACGCCGCCGCTGCGCGTCTCGGTGATGTCGCCCAGCGGCAGGCGGCTGATGTCGATGACGCGCACCGGACGCTCGACCCGGTTCTTCATCAGGTCCACCAGGTTGGTGCCGCCCGCGAGGAAGCGGACGCCGGGTCCCGCGGCCCCGACGGCATCCTCGAGCCGGTCCGCACGCACGTAGGAGAAAGGCTGCATGCGAGGATCGCAGCAAGCTTCGTTCCCGCCGCAAAGTACCGCCATCCCCGCGCAAGGGGACCGCCGGCGCGGGAAAAGTTACAGGCGCGGGCAACCCTTACGGGATGCCGGTGCCGACATGCCGCGCGGCCTCAGTGGCCGTACTCGTAACTGCGCGGGTCGTATTGGGGGCGGTTGTCGCGCCAATCCGGCCGATTGTCGCGATTGTCCCAGGCGCGGTCGCGCGCATCGGTTCCGTTGTCGTAGCCGTTGTAGCCGCGGTCCCGATAATCGGTTCCGTTGTCGTAGCCGTTATAGCTGCGGTCGCGCCGGTCGCGATCGGCATAGCGCCGGTCCCGCTCGTTCTGCGCATAGCCGGGGACCAGCCGCGCCGACTCGATGCGGTGGTTCAGGTTCTGCTCGAGCTGGGAATAGCGCCCGGGCTCGAGCACCGCGCAATCGCCCTGGAAGTTGGGCGACGTGCATACCTGCCAGCGGCCTGACCGCACGACCACGCTGGAAGCCTGGTCCTGGAAGCCGGCACCCGAAAGGTCATCGGTCTCGTTGCGAAGGGTGAGCGCCTGGCCCGTGAAGTTCGGCTGCTTGAAGAGTGTGAGCTCGGCAGCCTGGGCCGTCCCGTAAAGCGCCAGCAACGCGATGAGCGTCCTCGAAAGTTTCATGGCATTCCTCCTTTGCCATTGGACGCCGGGAGCTTTTTTCGGGTTCGAGCGCCTGTTGGACGATCGCATCGGCGCACCGCCACGCGCGCGTGGGATATCTCCCACACCCGCGGAATCGGCCCGCGGCGCTACTTGTTCCGGCCGGCCCTCTCGCGCAGGCGCTCTTCCTGGGCCCGCAGCTCCGGCGTGAATTCCTCGCCGAAGTCCTCCGCCTCGAACACCTGGCGCAGCTCGATCTCGCATTCCTGGTCGCTGAACGGGGCCGGACAGCGGCGCAGCCATTGCAGCGCCTCGTCGCGCGACTTCACCTTCCACAGCCAGAACCCCGCGACGAGCTCCTTCGTCTCCGCGAACGGACCGTCGACGATCGTGCGCCTGCCGTCGCGCGAGAACTTCATGCGCGCGCCCTTCGAGCTCGGCTGCAGCCCTTCGCCCGCGAGCATGACGCCCGCGTTCACGAGCTCCTCGTTGAACTTTGTCATCGCCTCCAGGAGCTTCTGGTCGGGCATCGTGCCGGACTCGGAATCCTGCGTGGCCTTCACCATCACCATGAATCGCATCGGGGTCTCCTCGGGTTTTCGGATCAGCCTGACTTGCGGGATGCCTTGCGCGCCACCCCATCGACCTCCAGGTCGCGGCACGGCCGCACCTCGACCGTGCCCAGCGGCGCGGCGGGAATGCGCGACGCGACCTGCACCGCCTCGTTCAGGTCGCGCGCCTCGATGAGGTAGAAGCCCGCCACCATTTCCTTCGTCTCGGCGTACGGCCCGTCGGTGAGCGAGACCTTGCCGTTGCGTACGCGCAGGCAGGTCGCGGCCGCAGCGGCCTGCAGGGCTTCCGCCTCGACGAAATGGCCTCGGTCGAGCAGCCCGTCGTTGAACGAAAGATGACGCGCGTTCAGGGCGCTCATTTCGGGCTCCGGCATGGCGGCGAGCTGCTTTTCGTCGAGATAGATGAGGCACAGGTAACGCATCGTCGCTTCCCTCCGGCGCCGGCCGGCGCCTCTCCTCCTGGATCGAATGGCGCGGCGCCCTTTCGACAGGCTCGGCAAAAAGAAATGAGCTAGCCCAGCGCCGCCAGCCGCCCTTCCAGGAAACGCCTCTCGGCGGGCTGCCGCACGAACGCCAGGGCCTGCCGGTATGCGGCACGAGCCTCGGCAGCGCGACCGAGGCGGCGGCAGAGGTCGGCGCGCGCGGCGTGCGCCAGGTGATAATCCGCGAGCTCCCCACGGGCGAGGATCGCATCGATCTCCTTCAATCCCGCGGCGGGTCCATCGCGCATGGCGAGCGCCACCGCACGGTTGAGGGCCACCACCGGCGACGGGTCCATTCCCGTCAGCACGTCGTAGAGGGCCACGATCTGCGGCCAGTCCGTGGCGTCCCACGATGGCGACTGGGCGTGCAGCGCCGCGATGCCGGCCTGCACCGCGTAGGGACCGGGCGAGCCGGACGACAAGGCGCCTTCCACGAGTTTCAGCGCACGGTCGATGCGCGGACGATCCCACCGGGAGCGATCCTGGTCCTCGAGGGTCACGAGGTCGCCCGAGGGCGAAGTCCGCGTCGCGAGTCGCGACTCGTGCAGGTGCATGAGCGCGACCAGCCCCATCACGTCCGGATGGGGCAGCAGCTCCATCACGAGGTGGCCCAGCCGGATGCCCTCCGCGCAGAGGTCCGCGCGGATCGCCTCGGCGGTGGACGACGCGAGATAACCCTCGTTGAACACGAGATAGATCACGCGCAGCACGCTCTGCAGCCGCTCGGGCAGCTCGCGCGGCTCCGGGACCTCGTAGGGGATGCGCGCGTCGCGGATCTTCGCCTTCGCGCGCACGATGCGCTGCGCGATGGTGGGCGCCGGCAGCAGGTAGGCGCGCGCGATCTCCTCCGTCGTGAGCCCGCAGACCTCGCGCAACGTGAGGGCGACCTGTGCCTCGGGCGCCAACGCCGGGTGGCAACAGGTGAAGACCAGGCGCAGGCGGTCGTCCTCGATGCCGCCGCCCTCGTCGGGTTGCGACGGATCCGCGAGCGACTCGAGCTTGTCCTCGAGCGCGTCGTCGAGGGGCACCTCGTGCTTCGAGCGGCGCCGCAGGCGGTCGATCGCCTTGAAGCGCCCCGCCGTGATGAGCCATGCGCGGGGATTGTCCGGCACCCCTTCCGCGGGCCACTGCTCCACCGCCGCGACGAACGCCTCGTGCATGGCCTCCTCGGCGACATCGAAGTCGCCGAGCTGGCGGATCAGGGTCGCCAGGATGCGGCGCGACTCGGCGCGATAAATGGCGTCGACGCGCCGCGCGAGGTCCAATGCCGCCGGGGCCGCTTCGGTTTGCATATCCCATTCTCGCATTGGAGCCGCGGCCCGCGGCGGGTTGACGTCCCGCCACGGGCTCCTCCATTCTTGGCAGCCCATCGTGACCCGCCATTTCCCATGATTCGCCGCCTTGCCGCTATCGCCGCGGCGCTCGCCCTGCCGCTGCTCGCCGCGGCGCAGTGGCCGGCGCAACCGGTGAAGATCGTCGTGCCCTTCTCGCCCGGTACCGGCATGGACATCCTCGCCCGAACCGTGCAGCCGAGGCTCTCGGAGATGTGGCACCAGCCGGTGATCGTCGAGAACAAACCCGGCGCATCGGGAAACGTCGGCGCGAACCAGGTCGCCAAGGCCGCGCCCGACGGGTACACGCTCGTGATGGGCGCGAGCACGCTCGTGATCAACACCGCGCTCTACGCGAACCTGCCGTACGACCCGCTCACCGACCTCGCACCCGTGGGCCTTGCGGCGAACGCATCCCTGCTGCTCGTCGCCAACCCGAAGACGGGATTGCGCAGCGCGCAGGAGCTCATCGCGAGGGCGAAGGAAAGTCCGGGAAAGATGGTGTACGCATCCCCCGGCATTGCGACGCCGCATCACCTCGCCATGGAGCTCCTCAAGAATCGCGCCGGCATCGACATCGTGCACGTGCCGTTCTCCGCGACGGGACCGGCCCTGACGCAGCTCCTCGGGGGCGAGGTGCCGCTCATGTTCCTGCCGGTGCACGTGGCGATCGCGCATGTGCAGGCCGGACGCCTCACCGCGCTCGCGATGGGCGGCGCGAAACGCTCGCCCCTGCTGCCCGGGGTGCCGACGCTGGGCGAGCTCGGATTGCGCGACGCCGACACCGACATCTGGTACGCGATGTGGGCGCCCGCCCGAACGCCGCCCGCGATCATCGCGAAGATCGACGCGGACCTCGGGCACGCGCTCGCCGCCCCGGACGTCCGCGAGACGCTGGCCCGGCAGGGCATGGAGGTCACGACCAGCACACCCGCGGCGCTCGCCGAGCGCGAGAAGGCCGAGGCGGCGCGCTGGGCGCACATCGTGAAGGCGGCCGGCATCAAGGCCGAATAGCCGCTTGGAGATCCTCGTCGCCGGCGGCGGCATCGCCGGACTCGCGTTCGCGCTCGCGCTCCATGCCCGGGGGCTCACCTGCCGCGTCTTCGAGAGCGCGCGCGAGTTCCGCGAGCTCGGCGTGGGCATCACGCTCCTTCCCCACGGGATGCGGGAGCTCTCCGCGCTGGGACTCGATGCGAAGCTGCGCGCCGTCGCGATCGAGAACGAGGAAAGCGTCTTCTTCAATCGCCACGGCCAGGAAATCTACCGCGAGCCGCGTGGGCGCTTCGCGGGCTATCCGGATCCCGAGCTGGGCATCCATCGCGGGCGCCTGCACCGGGTGCTCTACGATGCGGCGCTCGAGCGGCTGGGCGCCGATCGCGTCGTGCTCGACCGGGAGTGCGCCGGCGTGGAACAGGATGCGCGCGGCGTGGCGCTCGGGCTGCGCGAGGCCTCGACGGGACGTGCGCTCGAAACGGTGCGCGGCGATGTCGCCATCGCGTGCGACGGCGTGAATTCCACGATACGACGGCAGTTCTATCCCGGCGAGGCACTCGCGTTCACCGGCATCAACACGTGGCGCGGCGTGACGCGCCGGCCGCGCATCCTCACGGGACGCAGCTACATCCGCATCGGCACCGTCGAGACCGGCAAGATCGTGATCTATCCCATCGTGGACGACGTGGATGGAACCGGCCGCCAGCTCGTGAACTGGATGGCCGAGCGGCGCATGCCCGGCGCTCCCATGAACGACTGGAACAAGCCGGGGCAGCTCGAGGACTTCCTGCCCTTCTACGCCGGCTGGCGTTTCGACTGGCTCGACGTGCCGCAGCTGGTTCGCGACGCGGACGCGATCCTCGAGTACCCGATGGTGGACAGGGACCCGGTCGCGCGCTGGTCCTTCGGCCGGGTGACGCTCATGGGAGACGCGGCGCACCCGATGTATCCACGCGGATCGAACGGCGCGGCGCAGGCGCTGATCGACGCGCGCACGCTCGCCGAGCTCCTCGCGCGCCAGGGCGATCCGCAAGCGGCGCTGCGCGAATACGAGGCGGCGCGGCTCGAGCCCACCGCGCGCGTCGTGCGCACGAACCGCGAGCACCCGCCCGACTACATCATCATGAAGGTCGACGAGCTCACCGGCGGCCAGCCCTTCCGGCACATCGACGACGTGATCAGCCAGGCGGAGCTGCGCGAGCTGTCGGAGAGCTACAAGAAAATCGCCGGCTTCTCGCTCAAGAAATGACCGGGGACGCAGTCGGGTTTCTCCCGCGAATCCGGCGTGCGTGCCCGCTTCATGCGAGGCGGTCGGCGAGCTCGTCGAACGAGGTCACGGCCACATCCACGGGCACGACAGCTCCGGCTTCGCCCTTCGGAGACTCCTGGGGTCGTGCAGCGTGCGCGGTGCGCAGGCCCACGGCCGCCGCGGCCTGCAGGTCGTAGCTGTGCGCGGCGACCATCATGCACTGCGCGGGCTCGAGCCCGAGCGCCTCGGCAGCCGCGAGATAAACCCCCGGCTTCGGCTTGAAGTCGCGTGCGATCTCCGCGCCCAGGATCGCATCCCACGTGAAGCCGTTGCGCCGCGCGAGATCGACCATCAGCGCGATGTTGCCATTCGACACGGGCGCCATGAGGAAGCGTTCGCGAAGCCGCGGGAAGGCACGCTTCACGTCCTCCCACGCATCCAGCCGGTGCCACGCGAGCGTGAGGCGCGCGAGGGTTGCGTCATCGAGCGCGTCCAGGCCGAAGCGAGGCCGCACGCGGTCGAGCATGCGGCGGTGGAGGACGTCGAGGCGATCGAAGGGCCGCGCGCCCGAGCGCACCTCCTCCATCGCCGGCTGGTATTCGGCGCGCCACGCATCGGCGAAGGCGATCCAGTCCAGCGCAAGGCCGCGCGGCTCGAGGATCGTCCGCGCCTCGCGCGCGATGCCGCGACGCCAGTCCACCAGCGTGCCGAAGACATCGAAGAAGAGCGCGCGGACGTCGCTCGTGCCCATGGAGCGCGGGCTCGTCATCCGGGTGCGATGCGCCGGGCGCGCCCGAGCTCGATGGGCTCGCCATGCGGCGTCGCGCGCGCCGCGCGGTCCCACGCCTCGCGCCGCTCCTCGAGCGAAGACAGCGTCACCAGCGCCTTGCGCGCGGCGAGGCGCTCGAGCGCCGTGAGCCAGCGCTCGTAGTAACGCTCCCCGGTATCGGGCTCGCCCCGCGCCTTCACCTCGGCGATGACCTCGGCGAGCGTCGCCGCCCATTCGTTCCACGTGAACGCGCCGCGCTCGTGCAGGGCGACCGCCATCGCGAAGGCCTGCGCCTCCCACGGCGCCTCGAACACCGGGTCGCGCGGGAAGCTCAAGCGCCCTCCAGGTACGGCTCCCACAGGTCGGCGTGCACCGCATCGGCGGTCGTGTCGTCGCCCCATAGATCGCGCGCCTCGAAGCGCACGGTGTAGAGCCAGTGCGGATGCTCGCCCGTTTCCAGCGCGTGAGTGTCGGGGAAGACGTGCGCCCCGTGCACCTTCACGATCGTGCCGGGCTTGTCGCGGCAATAGCGCGGCAGGCGCGTGTGCGTCGCCGGGTTCATGTTGCGTGTCCTCACGCGGTCGCCCGCGGCGAAGCGGGCGGGCGCACCCGCCACACGCGCGGTCGGCGCACCGCGCGAGAGGGCCGCGGCGACGTCCGATGCGACGAGCTTGCGCACGCGCGCCACGGGCTCGCGCCCCGAATGGCCCGACGCGAGCTCACCGGCATCGGCCAGGCCGCGCTCCACCAACAGCCGCTCCAGCGCCCGGATCCAGATCTCGTAGTAGCCGCTCGCGAGGTACGTGGCCGGCGGCAGGCTTTCCCGCGCGGCCCGCGACATGTCGAGGTTCCAGGCGCCGGTCGCGCCCATCGCGATGACGACGCCCAGCGCGCGGCGTTCCCACGCAGCGTGGAAGAGCGGCTCGTCCGGCTCCGGCCTCACGGGACCGAAAGCCTGCTGGCCGCCCATGTCGTGCGGCCCGTTCACCGCGCGGGCCTCGCGAGCCCCGTGCCGATCATCGAATCGCGCGTGACGAGCGAGGCCAGGCGCTCTTCGCTCCACCCCTGCGCGCCGTGCGGACGCCGCGGCAGGACGAGATAGCGCACCTCGGCCGTGGAATCCCACACGCGCACCTCGACGCCGCGCGGGAGCTCCACGCCGAAGTCCTGCAGCACACCGCGCGGATCGATCACCGCGCGCGATCGATAGGGCGCGGACTTGTACCACGCCGGCGGCAGGCCGAGCACGCTCCACGGATAGCACGAGCAGAGCGTGCAGACCACCATGTTGTGCACGCGCTCCGTGTTCTCGAGCGCGACCATGTGCTCGCCTTGCCGGCCGGTGTAGCCGAGCGATGCGATCGCCGCCGTCGCATCCTCGAGCAGCCAGCGCCGGTACGCGGCATCGGCCCAGGCGCGCGCGACGACGCGGGCGCCGTTGCGCGGCCCGACGCGCGTCTCGTAGGTCTCGATGATCGCGTCGACGGCGGCCGGGTCGATGTACCCCTTCTCCACCAGCAGCGACTCGAGTGCCCGCACGCGCAGGTCCATCGGCGACAGCTCGGAGCCGTGATCGTGATCGTGCGCGTGATCGGGGTCGCGGTCGTGGCCGGGGTCGGGGTCGTGTCCCATCGGCCTATTCAACCACGGTTCGGCGCGAGGCGGATCCACGTGGGCGCATGGTCGCTCGGCTTCTCGCGGCCGCGATATTCCGCATCCACCTGCGCCTCCTCCAGCCGCGGCAGCAGCGCCGGCGAAAGCAGCAGGAAGTCCATCCGGAAGCCCGCGTTGCGCTGGAACGCCGCGGCGTTCACCCAGAACGTGCAGATCCGCTCCTTCGGATGGAGATGGCGCGTCGCATCGGTCCAGCCCTGCGCGAGAAGCTCTTCATGCAGCGCGCGGGTCTGCGGCTGCAGCACCGCATCAAAGCGCCAGGAGCCCGCGTTGTAGATGTCGATGTTGGCCGGCACCACGTTGAAGTCGCCGGCGAGGACGACCGGGCGTCCGGAGCCGATGAGCTTCTTCGCGTGTGCATTGAAGCGCCGCGTCCAGTCGAGCTTGTAGTCGAAGTTCGCGCTCGGGACCGGGTTGCCGTTCGGCACGTACACGGAGGCCACGACGAGATCGTCGACCTCCGCCTCGAGATAGCGGGCGCGCGCGTCAGCATCGTTGGCCGGCAGGCCGCGACGAACTTCCCGCGGCGTTCGCCCCTTCGCGAGGATGGCGACGCCGTGATGCGCACGCTGCCCATGCCAGACGGCGCCGTAGCCGGCGGCCTCGATTTTCGCGACGGGAAACGTCGCATCTCCGGTCTTGATCTCCTGCAGGCAGACGACGTCGGGGGAGGTCTCCTGCAGCCATTCCAGCAGCCGCGGCATGCGCCCGGCCACGCCGTTCACGTTGAAGGTCGCGATCTTCAGCGATGCCGCTCGAACAGCGGATGCCGGCGGCGTCCTGCCACCGCGCCCAGCACCGAGGCGACGAGCGTCAATACCAGCGCCCCGAAGGTCGCCCACGCGGCCTTCGTCGCCGCGGGCCCCTGCATCGCGGTCGCGACCGATTGCGAGGCCGCGCCCATCACGCGCATGGCGCCGCCCATGAGCGAGCTCAGCCCGGTCGAGGCCAGGTACACGACGGCGAGCAGCGTCACGATCCACACCAGCGCGCCTTCCCAGAAGCCGGTTGCGCCATCGAAGATCGCGCCGATGCGCGTCGAGACCATGCCGCCCACGAAGAGCGCGATGAGCAGCGACACGCCGGCCCAGGCGCCCGCGGCCATGCCGATCTTCGTCCCGTCGGCCTGCGCCGGATCCGTCGCCGTGATCCCGATCGCCATGCCGAGCGCGGCCAGCAGGACCACCAGTCCCACGGCCGTGAGCACGCCGCCCCAGATGCCGCCCCACGAGACGCGAATGCCCTCGGTGCTGAGGGGCCGCGCGGCCGTGACGGGATTCGTGCGGCGATCGAACGCGCCGATGCGCCGTTCCTGGCGCAGGTCCTGGGTGGTGGCGGCCATGGCGGTATCCTCCGGGCAGATGAACTATCGACCCGGCGGGCGACACGCCGTTTCCCGCTCCATGTAGTCGAACCCGACTAGGGGGCGGCCCCACCGCGCCCGCCCGCGGCCGCGCTAGTATTCGGCCACCCCAGCCTGCGGCCGCCGCGTGACGCTCTCCGAATTCATCCTGCTCGGCTCCGCAGCCACGATGGCGGTCCTCTTCCTGCTCGTCCTCTTCGAGCCGGGACTCCAGTACCGCGTGTCCGCCCCGGGTGGAGCGCTCGATGCGGAGCCCTTCGTGCAGCTGCTGGGCTCCATCATGAACGCGCGCATCTTCCGGGACAGCGCGATCGAGCCCTACACCAGCGGCGAGTCCATCTACGCCGCGCAGCTCGAGGCGATCGCCGCGGCGCGCTCGAGCGTCCATCTCGAGGCCTACCTCTTCCTGCGGGGCACCGCCGGCGCCCGCTTCCTCGCCGCGCTCACCGCCGCGGCGCAGCGCGGCGTGAAGGTGCGCGTGATCGTCGATGCGATCGGCAGCCTGATCACGCCGTCGCGCTACTTCGAGGCGCTGCGCGCGGCCGGCGGCCAGGTGGCGTGGTACCAGCCCGTGCGCTGGTACACCCTCAAGCGATTCAACAATCGCACGCACCGCGAGCTGCTCGTGGTGGACGGACGCATCGGCTTCGTGGGCGGGGCCGGCATCGCGGATTACTGGCTGCCCACGCCGGGGGCGGGACGCCCATGGCGCGACACCACGGTGCGCGTCACGGGCGCGCTCGTCGCGGGACTGCAGACGTCCTTCGTCGAGAACTGGCTCGAGGCGAACGGCGAGATCCTCACGGGTCCGGAGGAATTTCCGCTCGTGCGCGCGCACGATCCCGAAGCACGGAACAAGGGCGGCGTGGTGGGCATCGTCGTCAACAGCACGCCGTCGGCCGGCCGCGCGACGCGCGCCCGCATGCTGTTCCAGCTCTTCCTCGCCTCCGCACGCGAGTCGATCCTGGTGAATTCGCCCTACTTCGTGCCGGACCGCAGCGCGCGCGCGGAGCTGATCCGCGCGGTGAAGCGCGGCGTGCGCGTGAGCATCGTCACGCCCAACCGCCTCAACAACCATCCGGTGGCGCGGCTGGCAAGCCGGCGCCGCTACGGAGAGCTGATCGCCGCCGGCGTCGAGATCCACGAGTACCAGCCGGCGATGATCCATGCCAAGGTGATGGTGGTGGACGGCGCCTGGACCATCCTGGGCTCCACCAACTTCGACAACCGCTCCTTCGGCCTGAACGACGAGGTGAACGTGGCCCTGCTCGACCGCGCCCTCGCCGCGCGCATGGCCGACCAGTTCGCGCACGATGTCGCGCACAGCACGCGGATCGACTACGAGCAGTGGGCGCGGCGGCCGCTGGGCGAGCGCCTGCTGGCGATGCTCGGCATCGCCCTGGAGCGCCAGGAATAGGGGCGCCTATGCGCGCAGCGGGTTGCGCAGCGTGATCGCCCGGGTGACCCAGGCGATATGACGCGATTCCTCCTGGACCATGCCGGCGGCGAGCTCGCGGATCGCCGCGTCGGCGGCATTTTGCGCCGCCCACGCGAAGAATCGCTGCGCCCGGATCTCGCCGGCCAGGGCAATCTCGAGGAGCTGCTCGGCGTCCGCGATGCGGTAGAAGTCCTTGCGTGGGCCGCTCTCGTGGGCCGGCTCCGTGTCCGGTCCGAGCGCCGCGGGATCGATCGACGGCAGGGCGAGGCCCTCGGAAGCACGCGTCAGCTCCGCGTAATGCTCCGCTTCCATGCGTGCGAGCATGCCGCAGATTGCCGCAAGCACGGCCTCGCCGCGTTCGGCGAAAAATGTCTCGAATTCGCGGTACCGTTCCGCCGCTTCCCGCTCGATCGCGAGCGCGCAGGCGTAGAACGATTCCAGGGTCTGTAGAGGCTCGGGCATGATGCGGTCGCAAGCTCCACGATGCGCCGCGTTGATCCACCGGCCTTGACGAAGGTCAAAGCGGGAATCCGCGGAAAGAATTTCCACGAATTGACAACGTCCCGAGGACACATAGACTTTCGCCCCATGGCCGCCCACGCCGCTTCCTTCCAGCTGGTATTCAGGAACAACCGCGCGAAGGCCCGCGCGCTGCTGTTCCGCCATATCGGCCTGCTCGAGTCGTATTTCGACGGTGACCTGGACGTGCAGGGCGACCTGCGCGCGCCCTTGCGCGACGGCATGCAGGGCGGGCGCGAACGACCGAACTGGCTGGTCGCCTTGCGCAACCAGCTCCACGAATGGCGCCATTCCAACCGCACGTGGGAGCAGGCGCGTGCGAACGCGTGCTTCCATTACGGGCTCGGAACGGAGTTCTACCGGCTTTGGCTCGACACCGAGCTCATGATGTACACGTGCGGCTACTGGAAGGACGGCACGCGCACGGTCGAGGAGGCGCAGCGCGACAAGGTCGAGCATGTGTGCCGCAAGGTGATGCTGCAGCCGGGCGAGAGCGTGATCGACGTGGGATGCGGCTTCGGCGGCTTCATGTTCCACGCGCACGAGCATCACGGCGTCGACGTGACCGGGCTGAATGTCACCCCCGAGCAGAACGCGATGGTGCGCGCGGAGATCGAGCGCCGCGGGCTCGGCCGATCGCTGTCGGTCGTCGAGACCGACTTCCGCGATGCGTTCCGCGAGTTCGACAAGGTCGTCTCCATCGGCGTGCTCGAGCATGCGGGACGGGACCAGCTCGCGGAAGTGGTGCGTGCCCACGCGCGGTTCCTGAAGCCCGGCGGCCTGGGGATGCTGCATTTCATCGGCCATGTGGGACGGCGTCCGACGGAATACTTCATCCGCGAGTTCGTCTTCCCCGGCGGCTGGATCCCGAGCCTCGCGGACGTGATCGTCGCGATGGAGGACGCGGGGCTCGAGGTGATCGACATCGAGAACCTGCGCCGCCATTACGCCCTCACGCTCGACGCGTGGGCGGAGCGCTTCGATGCCAACTGGCAGGCGATCCACGCGCTCGACCCGAAGCGCTTCGACGAGCGCTTCCGGCGCATCTGGCGCACATACCTGCTCGGCTGCGCGGAGATGTTCCGCCTGCCCAACGGCCGCACGCATCTCTTCCAGATCCTCTTCTCGCGCGGCAACGTGTCCCTCGCGAACTTCCCGCGCAGCCGCGAGTACATGTACGCGCCGCGAGACCGCGAGCCGCGCGTGAGGCTCGTGCAAAGCGGCGACGAGTGAGCGCGCTCGCCGCGCACGCGCAGCGCGTGCAGGCGCTGGCGCGGGCGTTGCATGAAGGCGACGGCCGCATCGCCCTCGCCAAGGACACCTCGAACCTCTTTCGTGAGCGCCAGGCCGAGCCGGGCCGGCGTCTCGACGTGCGCTCGCTCAACGCGGTCCTCGACGTGGATCCCCGGCGCGGAACGGTCGACGCCGAAGGCATGGTGCCGTACGAAAGGCTGGTGGATGCCTGCCTCGCGCACGGCGTGATGCCCACGGTGGTGCCGCAGCTCAAGACGATCACGCTGGGGGGCGCGGTCGCCGGCGTGGGCATCGAGGCGACCTCGTTTCGCGACGGGCTCGTGCACGAGGGCGTGGAGGAGCTGGAAGTGCTCACCGGCGATGGCCGCATCGTGACGTGCCGCGCCGACAACGAGCACGCCGACCTCTTCTTCGCGTTTCCCAATTCCTATGGAACGCTGGGCTACGCGCTGAGGGTCCGCGGCCGCACCCGCCCCGTGAAGCCCTTCGTCCACGTCGAGCACAGGGCCTTCACGGATGCGGTGGCGTACTTCGTGGCGGTCGAGCGCGCATGCAACGAAGGCGCCGCCGACTTCATCGACGGGACCCTGTTCGCACCGGACCGGCTGTACCTCACGCAGGGACGCTTCGCCGCCGAGGCGCCGTACACCAGCGACTATTCCTTCGAGCGAATCTACTACCGCTCCGTCGCGGAGCGGCGCGAGGACTGGCTCGCGACGCGCGACTTCCTCTGGCGCTGGGATACCGACTGGTTCTGGTGCTCGAAGAATCTCCTCGCCCAGAACCCGCTGGTGCGCCGCCTCTACGGCCGCGCGCGGCTCGGCTCCCGCACCTACACGAAGATCATGCGCTGGAACAGCCGCGTGGGACTCACGCGGATGCTCGATCGCGTGCGCGGAGTCCACGGCGAGTCCGTGATCCAGGACGTGGACATCCCCATCGCCCATGCGCCGCGTTTCCTCGAATTCCTGGCGCGCGAGATCGGCGTCTGGCCGGTATGGATGTGCCCCATCGGGCCCCAGGCCCATGCCTCGCGCTTCACGCTCTATCCGATGCGGCGCGCGTGGTACGTGAACTTCGGCTTCTGGGACGTGGTGCGCCGCGGCGAGCCCCATGAACCGGGCCATTTCAACCGCCTCATCGAGGAGGAAGTGGCGCGCTGCGGCGGCATCAAGTCGCTCTACTCGGAGAGCTTCTTCCCGCGCGCGGAATTCGAGGCCCTGTATGGCGGCGAGGCCTACGCCGCGCTCAAGGCGAAATACGATCCGCAGGGCCGCTTCCCGACGCTCTACGAGAAATGCGTGCACCGCGCGTGAGCACGTCATCGCCCACGCTGCCGCAGGCGTTGAGCGGGAATGGCTTCCCTGCCGCGAGCACAGGGCACGAACCGCCGCATCGCCGAGCGGCTGGCGGAGGCTGCGCGCCTGCTGCAGGCCCAGGGAGCCTCGCGCTATCGGGTGAAGGCGTACCGGAATGCGGCCCGCGGCGTGGCATCCCATCCGCGGCCCCTGCCGCTCGTCTTTGCGCAGGGCGGCGTGCGCGGACTCGACGGCATCCCGGGCGTGGGGCTGGGCATCGCCGCGGGCATCGAGCAGATGCTGCGCACGGGACGCTGGTCGCTGCTCCAGCACCTGCGCGCCTCGTCGCGTCCCGCCGTCGTGCTCCAGGCCGTGCCGGGCATGGGCCCCGCGCTCGCGCGCCGCGTGCACGAGGAGCTGCGCATCTCGACGCTCGAAGGCTTGCACGAGGCGGCGCGCGATGGACGGCTGGACGCGTTCCCCGGAGTAGGACCCCGGCGAGCCTCGGCATGGCGCGCGGTGCTGGACGACATGCTCGACCGGGCGGCATAGCGCGACGCAATGGCGGGTCGCGGGGCCATGAAACGGCACGTACCATGGCATCCATGGGGCCCCCTGCCCCGGGACTGTCATGAGCTCTGCCACCAAGGCCATTCTCGTCATCATCGCGCTGGCGGTTCTCGCCGCCGGCGGCGTCTGGTACTGGAACCACTCGCACCCGCCCGTCCTGCCGCTGCCGCCGGCCCCCGCGCCCATGGCGCCCGCGCCCCCGGCGCCGCCCGCCGGGCCGCAGCACCCGATCGAGACGCCCGCGTCGCAACCCCTGCCGGCCCTCGACCAAAGCGATGGAGAGATCGGCGCTTCGCTCGCCGGCATGGACCGCGATGCGGTCGCGAAGTGGCTCAACCTGCAGGGATTCGTGCGTCGCGTGGTGGCGACCCTCGACAACCTGCCGCGCGAGTCGTACGCGGCGCGTCTCGATCCGGTGAAGCCCGTGCCGGGGTTGCCCGTCACCCGCGGCGAGGGCTCCGGCCTCGTTCTGGCACCCGAGAACGCCGCCCGCTACACGCCCTTCATCCGTGCGATGGATGCGATCGACACACAACGGCTGGTGCAGGTCTATCGCCGCTTCTATCCACTCTTCCAGCAGGCCTACGTGGAGCTGGGCTACCCGAACGGCTACTTCAACGACCGCCTGGTGGAGGTCATCGACCACCTGCTCGACGCGCCGGAGGTCACGGGGCCCGTGCGTCTCGTGGTGCCGCATGTCCTCTACGAGTATGCCGACCCGGACCTGCAAGCCATGTCCAGCGGCCGCAAGGTGATGGTTCGCATGGGGCTGGAGAACGAGAAGCGGGTGAAGGCCAAGCTGCGCGAGATCCGCGCCGCCATCACCTCCAATCCGCCGGCGAAGCCTTAGCTGCTCGTTCCGGCAAGCCGTGCCGTGTCACGCGCCCGCGGCGTCGCGCAGATCCTCGCTGGTCAGCTCGCTGCGCACCTCCACGCCGGAGCCCGCCGCCCGACGCGTGACTGCGACTGCGCGTACGGCCTGGATCGCGCTGCGCGTTTCTCCCTGCAGCGCCACGCGCCCGTCGCCCACGTAGACCGTGATGTCGGAATCGCCGAGCTCGGGGTCATTCGCGAGCGCATTGGCCACGCGCTCGAGCAGGGCGTCGTCGTCACGCAAGCCCTCGACCACGCGGTCCGCGCTGGGCGAGCCGGCATGGGCGGACTCGTTCGCGCCCGCATGGCGCGCGGCCAGCGCCGGGATGGCCAGCGCCCCGAGCGCAATGGCCGCGAGGTGTCGCCGGAAAAAGTGGATACGCGTCATCGAAGGTCTCCCTGGCAGGTCGTGAATCCGCGGCACCGGCGCGGGCCCGCCAGCGAAAACGGGCGTTGCGGCCCGTCCTCGCCGTCATGCGGGATTGCCGGGATCAGTGCGACGTCGGCGCGCTTTCCGCGTTGTTCTTGTCGTTGGGGTTCGTGCCGGTCGAGCTGTTGGTGTTGCTGCTCGATTGCCGGTTGGCGCTCGTGGAGCCGTCCAGGCTGTTCGCCGAGCCTGGTGCGACATACACCCCCGGAGTCGTGTAGGTGCGGGACGTGCTGCCATAGGTGACCGCGTCCCGGCGCGTGTCGCCCGAGTAGGTGTGCGTGCGGGTGTCGGTGGCGCAGGCGCCGAGCAGCGCGGCGAGCGCGAGCATCGAGACCATCTGGGGTCTGATCATGTCTTCCTCCGGCTGGGCGCGTGGCGCAGGGGAACTGCGCCACGCGGTGCCTCAGTGCTTCGGCTGGTCGGGGTTGTCGCGGTTCTCGCGGCTGCTCTCCTCGACGTCCTGCTTCACGTCGCCGAATTTCTTCTGCACCTTGCCTTCGGCTTCGTGGGCGACGCCCTTCAGCTTCTGCGAGGTGTTGTCCGTGAGGTCGCCCGCGGCCTTCTCCACCTTGCCACCGGCTTCCTTCATCGAGCCCTTCATCTGGTCCTTGTTCATGTCGCGTCTCCGTAGCGTATTGGGGGAACATCGGGTCGCGCTTGAGGATCGCGGCCCGGTAAACCTGCGACCGCACGTGCGCACGCCGGGTTCGCGCAAGGGGGCCGGCCGGACGCGGGGGAACCGTTCTAGGGCCGCTCCGATGGGCCGGTCGGACCAGGCGGCGGCCCGATCCTCAGCGAATGCGTCGCCAGATAGACCTCGCGCAGGAAGCACATGACGCCGCCGATGAGCGCCGCCATCGAGAGGATGAAGAGCGCCGCCACCGAGCCGCGCAGCCGCGTGCCCGCGTAAGCATCGATGAACAGGGTGGCGATCACGAGACAGACCAGGAGCGCCGCCATCGCGCACGCGTTGATCGACCAGCTCGAAAGGCGTGCGCGCTCCGAGAGGACATGAAGCTCGGCGCGGGCATCTTCCCGCTCGCGGGCGTCCAGGAGCTTCCATGCGCCCTCGAGATGGCGTGCCCGGTCGATCACGCGCGCGAGCCGCGTCGCCATGACGCCCAAGAGCGCGGCGATGCCGGTGAGGAGGAAGACGGGCGCCACCGAAAGCTGGATCGCGTGGACGATCTGCGTGACGTCGGTATCGGAGGGGACCATGGGCGCGCGCCTGGGTACGAGGTGGCCGATGGTAGCGCCATACGCGCGGCCCGTGACGCAAAGCAGGGATGCGTATCCTCTAACTTTGTCATTTAGAGGATATTTGGGTATCCTCCAGGAAGCTCGTCTGGAGGATACGGAGGCTCATGCCAACGCCCTTGTACAAAAGGCACCCACAAAGCCTCGCAACCACCTATGCCGACGTCGAAAATCACGCCCTGCATCAGGATGAAATCCTGGTTGGAACACCGGGAGCAATAAGCATCCGGGAAAACGCGGCGAAGACCCGGTTCTACGTCCGCCAGTACTACGATTTCGACGGCAGGAAACGTGACCAGTATCTTTGCCAAAAAGACGCAAGAGACTGTGAACGAGTCGTCGAAGCGTGGAAAAGGCGAATCGACGAAGCCAGACAACTGCAAGCCAGCATTCGGCTTCTCGCACGGGAAGGCTACTCCACGCTCGGGCCCAAGCCGCTGGCAGCACTGGCCATGCTCTCCAAACATAAGATCTTCGAGGCTGGGGCTGTAGTAGCAGGGACGCACGCATTCGAAGTCATGGTCAACAGACTTGGAATCCGCGTCGCCGCCTTTGCCACGGAAGACATCGATGTCGCGCGACTCAACAAGCTTGCGCTCGACAAACCACCTGCCGGTGGAATACTCCAGCTCTTGAGGGAGTCAGGCATCGACTTTGTCGATGTCCCCGGCTTTACGCGCGGCGCCCCGGCGACAAGCTTCAAGGAGCGAGGTCGCTCGCGCTTTACGTTCGACTTGCTTGTTCCGACATCGGGTGAGCACATCGAAATACTCCCTGTGCCCGAGCTCAATGCGCACGCTACGGGACTACCGTATCTGCGATATCTGCTCACGGAGACCCAAATGGGCGCGGCCCTGTCGAGCCACGGCGCAATTGCCGTGCGCGTCCCCATTCCCGAGCGATTTGCCGTTCACAAACTGATCGTGGCACAGCTTCGAGTTGGCCGCCCTGAAAAGAGCCAAAAGGACCTCAAGCAAGCCGCCGTGCTGATCGCCGCGCTGGGAGAATTGTTTCCCGGCGCAATAGAGGACGCGTGGGGCAAGACACCGAGATCGAGTCGAAGCCACCTGCGAAAATCGCTTGAAAGGATAAGGGCCGAGCTGGAGGTGCACCCGCAATCGTGGGAAGAGGCGGCACGAGCAGCGAGGCTCAAGTAGCCGGGACGAAGGCCACTTCTTGCGGCGAGAAGGAGGAATGGTCGGGGCGACAAGATTCGAACTTGCGACCCCCTGCACCCCATGCAGGTGCGCTACCAGGCTGCGCTACGCCCCGACCGAGCCAGAAATTATACAGCAGCGGCCGATCGCCCGCCTCGGCATCGCACGAGCGCGCGCGGCGGCCGATGGTTTATCGTCGACATATGCAGAGCGACGAGGAGGGGCTGACCGTGGTGGCCCTGTGCGCCGAGTGGTGCGGTACCTGCCGCGAGTTCAGGCCGGTCTTCGAGGCGATCGCCGCGGCGCGCCCGCGTGCGCGCTTCGCATGGATCGACATCGAGGATGAGCCCGGAGTGCTGGGTGAGGCGGAGATCGAGACGTTTCCGAGCCTGGCCGTCTGGCGCGGCGGGCTGCCGGTGCACTACGGGCCGAGCCCGCCACAGCGCGGCGTGGTCGAACGGCTGCTCGGGGCACTCGCGGTGGCGGAGAAGCCGGCTCGCCTGGCCCCGGAGGCATCGGCGCTCCTGGAGCGAATCGCACGGCGGGTCGGGAAAGGCCCTAGCGCTCGAGCATCTTGAGGATGCTCTTGAGCTCCTTGCGGATGCTGCTGGGCGAGATCGGCTGCGGGACCGTCATGGTGCGCGTGGCCGCAATGGAGCCGGGATTCGGGTCGTCCAGCCGGTTGCGCGCGCCGTTGATCGTGAAGCCGTGCTCGTAGAGCAGCTCGCGGATGCGGCGGATGAGCAGGACCTCGTGGTGCTGGTAGTAGCGGCGATTTCCCCGTCGCTTCAACGGCTTCAGCTGCGTGAATTCCTGCTCCCAGTAGCGCAGCACATGGGGCTTGACCCCGCAGAGCTCGCTCACCTCACCGATCGTGAAGTAGCGCTTCGCGGGGATCGGCGGCAGGTCAGTCGTCGCCAGGTTCTCCGTGGCCATTGAAGGACTTCTCCACCAGGCTTTTCAGCTTTTGGCTCGCGTGAAAGGTGACCACACGCCGTGCCGTGATGGGAATCTCCTCGCCGGTCTTCGGGTTGCGCCCGGGGCGCTGTGGCTTCTTCCGGAGTTGGAAGTTGCCGAAGCCCGAGAGTTTCACCATCTCGCCCCGCTCCAGGGCGATCCGGATCTCCTCGAAGAAGGACTCGACCATGTCCTTGGCCTCGCGCTTGTTCAGTCCGACCTTCTCGAACATGAGGTCGGCAAGCTCGGCCTTGGTGAGGGTGACTTTGTCTTTCACGTGCGCGGCTTGGCTTTGAATTGTTGGAGCAGTTGTTCCCGGATGGAAGCCATGACCGCCTCCACGTCGGAATCTGTCAAAGTTCTGTCAGTATCCTGCATAACTATCCGTAGCGCAAGGCTTTTTTGCCCAGGCTCGATGCCCTTGCCGCGGTACTGGTCGAAGATCTCGACCTCGCGGACGAAGGCCGGGACGCGCCCCCGCACGGCGGCCACCAGGGGTCCTGCAGGCTGGTTTTCCGCCACGGTGAAGGCGAGGTCCCGGCGCAGCACGGGCATGCGCGAGAGGCCCTGGAAACGCGGCGCAGGGGCCTCCAGGAGGGGCGCCACCCGGAGCTCGAAGACGACCGGCGCCCGGTCCAGCTCATAGGCTTGCTGCAGGCGGGGATGGAGCTCCCCGACGATCCCGACCGGCCGGCCGTCCAGGGTGACCCGGGCGCAGCGGCCGGGGTGGCAGGCGGGATGGCTGGCGGGTTCGAAGCCGGGCAGCTGGCGGCCCACCAGGGCCTCCACGTCGCCCTTCGCGTCGAAGAAATCGACCGGGACGTCCTTTTCGCCCCACTGCTCCGGGAACCGGCTGCCGTAGGCGAGCCCCGCCACCTTCTCCGGCTGGACCTCGAGCCTGGCCTCGGCACCCTCGAAACAGCGGCCGATCTCGAAAAGCCGGGCGCGCGGCTCGCCCCGGTTGAGGTTGGAACGCAGGGACGCGACGAGGCCGCCCAGAAGCGTCGTGCGCATCACGCTCATCTGCGCCGCGATCGGGTTGGCCAGGCGCACCGGATGGTCGTTGCCCGCGAAATCGCGCTCCCAGGCTTCCGGGACGAAGCTGTAGTTCACCACTTCCTGGTAGCCCAGCGCGGCGAGCAGGTCGCGCAGGTCGAAGCGCGTGCGGCTGCCCTCGCGATGGGCGACCATGACGAGCGTCGAGCGCGGCGGCACCGAGGGAACGTGGTCGTAGCCGTGCACGCGCGCCACCTCTTCCACGTAGTCTTCCTCGATCGCGAGGTCGAAGCGCCACGTCGGCGCGATCACCTCGAACGTCTCGCCGCGGGCCTCGACCTTGCACGAGAGCCGCTGGAGGATCGTGCGCATCGTGCGATCGTCGACCTCGTAACCGAGGAGCTGGCGCACGCGCCCGGGCCGCACGGCGACCACGGGACGCGACGGGAACTCGCCCGACGCGTCGGTGACCGGCCCGGGGACGCCGCCGGCGATCTCCACCGCGAGCTGCGTGGCCCGCTCGAGCGCGTCACGGGAGCCCGCGAAGTCGACGCCGCGCTCGAAGCGGTATGCCGCATCGCTCGTGAGCCCGAGCTCGCGCGCCTTCCCCTGCACCGCCTCGGGGTGGAAGAAGGCCGACTCGAAGAACACGTCCGTGGTGGCGTCCGTGACCATGGAGTCGAAGCCTCCCATCACGCCGGCGAGCGCCACCGGCCCGCGGCCGTCCGTGATGGCCAGAAGGTCCGGCCGATAGTCGACGGTCGCGCCGTTCAGCAGCTTCACGCGCTCGCCTTCGCGCAGGAAGCGCACGTCGATGGCCCCTTCGAGCTTCTGCTGGTCGAACGCGTGCATGGGCTGGCCGCGCTCGAGCATCACGTAGTTGGTGATGTCCACGAGCGGATGGATCGGCCGCAGACCCGCGCGCTCGAGGCGCCGCGCCATCCACGGCGGCGTGCGGGCCGCCGGGTCGAGGCCGCGAACGACGCGGCCGAAGTACGCGCCGCAGGCCCGCGGCGCGCTGATGCGTATGCTGCGGGACGCGTCGCCCTTCGCGGGGACGGGAGCGACCCGCGGTGCGCGCAGCTCCTTGCCCAGCAGCGCCGCGAGGTCACGCGCCACCCCGAGCATCGAAAGGCAATCGCCGCGATTGGGCGTGAGCTTCAACGTGAGGTAGACGTCGTCGAGTCCCAGCGCCTCGCGCACGTCGCGGCCGATGGGCGCGTCCTCCTCGAGCACGAGGAGCCCGGCGTGGTCTTGCGAGAGGCCGAGCTCGCGCGCCGAGCAGAGCATTCCGTTCGACTCGACGCCGCGCAGCTTCGCGCGCTTGATCTCGAACCCGGCGTTGCCGTCCACCGCCGGAAGCTTCGCGCCCACGAGAGCGCACGGCACTTTCTGGCCCGCGGCGACATTGGGCGCGCCGCACACGATCGTGAGCGTCTCGCCGGTGCCCGCGTCGACCTCGGTCACGCGCAATTTGTCCGCGTTCGGGTGCGGCGCCACGCTCTCGACGTGCGCCACGACGATCCCGCTGAAGGCGGGCGCCACGGGCGTGATCTCCTCCACCTCGAGGCCGCCCATCGTGAGGGTGCGCGCGATCGCCTCGACCGGCATGTCGCCCAGGTCGACGAGCTCGCGCAGCCACTGAACCGAAATCTTCATCTGAATTGCGCCAGGAATTGAAGGTCGTTCTCGAAGAAGAGCCGCAGGTCGTTCACGCCGTACTTGAGCATCGCGAGCCGGTCGATCCCCATGCCGAAGGCGAAGCCCGAGTACTTCGCGGGATCGATGCCCACGTTCTTCAGCACGTCGCGATGCACGACTCCCGCGCCGGCGATCTCGAGGTAGCCCACCTCGCCGTCCTTGCGCGACCACTCCATGTCGATCTCGACGCCGGGCTCGACGAACGGGAAGTACGACGGGCGGAAGCGCACGCCGATGTCGTCGCGCTCGAAGAAGGCGCGGCAGAACTGGGTGATCGTGCCCTTCAGGTCCGCGAGGCTCACGCCCTCCTCGACCCAGAGGCCCTCGACCTGGTGGAACATCGGCGAGTGCGT
Source organism: Usitatibacter sp. (assembly GCA_035656735.1). Taxonomy (GTDB): domain Bacteria; phylum Pseudomonadota; class Gammaproteobacteria; order Burkholderiales; family Usitatibacteraceae; genus Usitatibacter. The sequence continues at coordinate 58,121 of DASRRY010000005.1, forward strand.
CGCGTCGTGGTCCACGCGGTAGACGCGTCCCGGGCAGATGATGCGCACGGGCGGCTTGTGCGACTCCATGTAGCGGATCTGCACCGGTGACGTGTGCGTGCGCAGGACGTTGCTCGTGCCTTCGACGTAGAACGTGTCCTGCATGCTGCGCGAGGGATGATTGGGAAACATCCTGAGCGCCGTGAAGTTGTGCTCGTCATCCTCGATCTCGGGACCGTCGGCGACCGAGAAGCCCATCGACGCGAAGAGCTGCTCCACCCGACGCTGCACGAGCGTGATGGGATGCAGGCCGCCCGGCGACTGGCGCCGGCCGGGGAGCGTCACGTCGACCGACTCGGCGGCGAGCTTCGACTCGAGCTCGCGCGTGCGCAGCTGCTCCATCTGCCGCTGCACCAGCGACTCGACCTGCGCCTTCGCCTGGTTGATGGACGCGCCCTGCGTGCGCCGCTCCTCGGGCGGGAGCTTCCCCAGGCCCTTCAGCAGCTCGGTGAGCGAGCCCGCCTTGCCGAGGAAGCGCGCCTTGGCCTGCTCGAGGTCCGCGATGCTAGACGTCGAGCCGATGGCCTGCGAGGCGTCCCTCAGGATTTCTTCCAGTGCTTGCATGAAATGAAAAGGGGGCTCTTGCGAGCCCCCTCTCGGTGGTTTACGTCGTCCGTCAGGCCCCGAGGCTCGCCTTGGCCTGCTCGACGATCCTGCCGAACGCAGGCTTGTCGAACACCGCGAGGTCGGCGAGCACCTTGCGGTCCATGTCGATGCCGGCCTTCTTCAGGCCCGCCATGAACTGGCTGTAGCTCACGCCCGCTTCGCGCGCACCCGCGTTGATGCGGGTGATCCAGAGCGCGCGGAACTCGCGCTTCTTGTTGCGGCGATCGCGGTAGGCGTACTGCCCCGCGCGCATCACCGCTTCCTTGGCGATGCGGTATACGTTCTTGCGGCGGCCGCGGTAACCCTTGGCCTGCTCGAGGACTTTCTTGTGGCGCGCGCGCGCCGTGACTCCGCGTTTTACGCGTGGCATGGTGGCGGCTCCTTAGGCGTACGGAAGCATCGCCTTCACGTGGCCGAGGTTGGTCGCATCGACCCCCGTGGCTCCGCGCAGCTGACGCTTGTTCTTGGTGGCACGCTTGGTGAGGATGTGGCGCTTGCCCGCCTGGTAACGCTTCACCGATCCGCTGCCGCGGACCCGGAAGCGCTTGGCGGCGCCACTCTTGGTCTTCATCTTGGGCACGATGGCCCTCCTTTCGCTACGTTGGTGCAGCAGGTGGCGGAACCCTTCCGCGCTTGCGACCTGAAGACACCTTGTGGTGCTGCTGCCTGCCGGCATTGATCGGCGGCTTGCCGTCCGATCGAATACGCCGTTCCCGCTGAGTTACTACGCGTTCAGCTAATGCTTCTTCTTCGGCGCGATGATCATCACCATCTGCCGCCCTTCCAGCTTCGGCCACTGCTCCACGGCCCCGACCTCCTTGAGATCGGCCTCGACCCGCTTGAGCAGCTGCAATCCCAGCTCCTGGTGCGCCATCTCGCGCCCCCGGAACCGCAACGTGATCTTCGTCTTGTCACCCTCGGTCAAGAAGCGAAGAAGGTTGCGGACCTTGATCTTGTAGTCGCCTTCGTCCGTCCCAGGGCGGAATTTCACTTCCTTCACCTGGATCTGCTTCTGCTTGAGCTTGGCCTCGTGGGCCTTCTTGCTCTCGCGATACTTGAACTTCCCGTAATCCATCAGCCGGCAGACCGGCGGCTTGGCGGTCGGTGCGATCTCCACCAGGTCGATGTCGATCTCCTCGGCCATGCGCATGGCCTCCTCGATCTTGACGATTCCGATCGGCTCGCCTTCCACTCCTACGAGGCGGATCTCCGGCGAGTTGATCTCGCCGTTGATGCGTACTGCGTTTTTGTCCTGAGCGATGCTGAAAATGTCCTCTGTCCGTTGTTCACACGGCGCGGCGCGCGGTCGAGATCCGCGGGCGGTGCCCCCAAGTGCATTCAGGTGCGAGCGTCGACCTCGCTTTTCAAGCGCGAAACGAACTCGGCCAGCGCGACCGGCGCCAGGTTCTCTCCCGAGCGGGTTCTCGCCGAGACCGTCCTCGCGGCGACTTCCTTATCGCCCAGCACCAGCTGGTAAGGAAGCTTTTGAATGCTATGTTCCCGTATTTTATACGTAATTTTCTCGTTCCGCAAATCGGTGGCAACGCGGAAGCCGCTGGCGCGCAGTTGCGCGGCCACTTCCTCCACGTAATCGGCCTGCCGGTCCGTCACGTTCATCACCACCACCTGCGTAGGGGCCAGCCACAGCGGCATGGCGCCCGCATGGTGCTCGATGAGGATGCCGATGAAGCGCTCCATCGAGCCCACGATGGCGCGATGCAGCATGATCGGGACGCGCCGCGTGTTGTCCTCGGCGACGTATTCGGAGCCCAGCCGCCCCGGCATCATGAAATCGACCTGCATCGTGCCCACCTGCCAGGCCCGGCCGAGCGAGTCCTCGAGGTGGTACTCGATCTTCGGGCCGTAGAAGGCACCTTCGCCCGGCAGCTCCGTCCACTCGGTGCCGCAGGCGCGCAGCGCCGCGCGCAGCGCCTCCTCGCCCTTGTTCCACTGCTCATCGGTGCCGATGCGCTTTTCCGGACGCAGCGCGAGCTTGACCGCGATGTCCTGGAAGCCGAAGTCGGCGTAGACCTTGAAGGCGAGCTTGTGGAAGGCCACGCATTCCGGCTCGATCTGCTCCTCGGCAACGAAGATGTGGCCGTCGTCCTGCGTGAAGGCGCGCACGCGCAGGAGGCCATGCAGCGCGCCCGAGGGCTCGTTCCTGTGGCACGCGCCGAACTCGCCGTACCGCAGCGGCAGGTCGCGGTAGCTGCGCAGGTCCGAGTTGAACACCTGGATGTGGCCCGGGCAGTTCATCGGCTTGATGGCGAAGTCGCGCTTTTCCGACTCCGTGGTGAACATGTTGTCCTTGTAGTTCTCCCAGTGGCCCGAGCGCTCCCAGAGCGAGCGGTCGAGGATCATCGGGCACTTGATCTCGAGGTAGCCGTTGTCCTGGTAGACACGGCGCATGTACTGCTCCACCTGCTGCCAGAGCGCCCAGCCCTTCGGGTGCCAGAACACCATGCCCGGCGCCTCGTCCTGCATGTGGAAGAGGTCGAGCTGCTTGCCGATGCGGCGGTGGTCGCGCTTCTCCGCCTCCTCGAGCCTGTGCAGGTACTGCTCCTGGTCTTCCTTCTTCGCCCACGCCGTGCCGTAGATGCGCTGGAGCATCTCGTTCTTCGAGTCGCCCCGCCAGTAGGCACCCGCGACCTTCATCAGCTTGAAGACCTTGAGCTTGCCCGTCGACGGGACGTGCGGCCCGCGGCAGAGGTCGATGAAATCGCCCTCGCGGTAGAGGCTGATGCCCTCTTCCGACGGGATCGAGGCGATGATCTCGGCCTTGTACTTCTCGCCGATGGAGTCGAAGAACTTCACCGCGTCCTCGCGCTTCCATTCCTCGCGCGTGACGGGCAGGTCGCGCTTCGCGAGCTCGCCCATGCGCTTCTCGATCGCGGCGAGGTCCTCCGGCGTGAAGGGCCGCTTGTACGAGAAGTCGTAGTAGAAGCCGTTCTCGATCACCGGGCCGATGGTGACCTGCGCATCGGGGAAGAGCTCCTTCACCGCGTAGGCGAGCAGGTGCGCGGTCGAGTGCCGGATGAGGTCGAGGCCTTCGGCGTCCTTGTCCGTCACGATCGCGAGCTTCGCATCGCGGTCGATGCGATGCGACGCGTCGACGAGCTTGCCGTCGACCTTGCCGCCGAGCGCGGCCTTGGCGAGGCCGGGACCGATCGAGGCCGCGACTTCCGCCACCGAGACGGGCTTTTCGAAGGGCCGGACGGATCCGTCCGGGAGGGTGATGTTGGGCATGGGGGTTCCGGGAAAGAAAAAAGCGCGGACGAGCCGCGCTTTTTCGTACGACGAAGCAGCACGCGCCCGTCTACCGGGGATCTCCGGGTAAACGGGAAGTTGGCGGTCTCATAACCGCGGCCCTTTCGCTCGCCGACATCGTCTTCATGCCCGAATCATAGCATCTACGCCGCACGCCGCTCGGCGAGCTCGAGGAGGCCGGGAAGTGCCGAGGGATCGAGCGGCTTCACCAGGTGGTTGTCGAACCCCGCCTTGAACGACTTGCGGCGGTCCTCCTCGGTGCCGTAACCGGAGAGCGCGATGATGTACGGCGTGGTCATGCCGAGCTCGTTGCGCATCTTGGTGACGACCTCATGCCCCGAGAGCCCGGGAAGCCCGATGTCCATGAAGATCACGTCGGGCTGGTATTCCTGCGCCACCGTGAGCGCGTTGTTGCCCTCGTGCGCCTGGCGCGTCTGCTGCCCGAGCAGCTCGAGCATCATCGCGAGCGTCTCGGCCGCGTCCACGTTGTCGTCGACGATCAGCACGCGCTTGACGGCGCCCGCGACGGGCCGTTCTGCCGGGGGAATCGAGTTCATCTGCTTCGTTTCCATGTCATGCCTCACGGCCCTGGGGAACCGCAGCGTGAAAGTGCTGCCCCGCCCCAGCCCCTCGCTGCAGGCCTCGACGCTGCCCCCATGGCGTTTCACCAGGTCGCGCACCAGGGCGAGGCCGATGCCCAGTCCCTTGCGCGCGCGTTCGGGCGAATCGTCCACCTGGACGAACAGGTCCCAGACCTGCTGCAGCTTCTCCGGAGCGATGCCGATGCCGTTGTCCTTCACCTGGATCACGGCGTCGGAAAGCTCCCCCGTTGCGAAGACCTCGATGCGGCCACCGGGATTCGTGTACTTGACCGCATTGAGGATCACGTTCTCCAGCACCTGCTGCAGCCGCACGCGGTCCGCGACCACGTAGACCGGGTCGGGCGGCAGCCGCATCTCGATCTGGTGGTGCCCGAGGTCGATCGCGCCGCGGCACGACTCGACGGCGTTGCGCAACTCCGCGCCGACCTCGAGCGTCTCGTGCCGCAGCTCGATCACGCCGCGGGTGATGCGCGAGATATCGAGCAGGTCCTCCACCAGCCGGGTCATCTGGCCCACCTGGCGGTCCATCGTGTCCACCAGAGCCCGCATCTTGTCCGGCTCGACGGGCTGCGACTTGAGCATGTGCAGCGCCGAGCGCATGGGTGCCAGCGGGTTGCGCAGCTCGTGGGAGAGCGTGGCGAGGAATTCGTTCTTGCGCCGGTCGGCCTGCTGGATCTCCTCGTACAGCAGGCAATTCTCGAGCGCGCTCGCCACGCGGCCCGCGAGGTTCTCCGCGAGCGAAAGGTCCTGGCCGACGAGGCGCCGGCCCGAGGGACCGAGGGCGAGCAGCAGGGCTCCGCGGGCCTTGCCGCGGGTGACGAGGGGGAACGCATGCACCTCGCCCGCGGGAGATTCGCCCTCCTCCATGACCGAGGGCGGAGCGAGCGCCGCGGCCACCTCGTGCGAGGCGCCGTGCAGCGCGCGCATCTGCATTTCGGCCAGCAGCGACTCGAAGCCGGCGCGGGCCTGGCCGAGATAATGCTCCCAGCCCGCGACCGAGGAGCTGCGGCGCGCGCGCACCGAGCCGTCCTCGCCCGCGAGCATCACCGCCGCGTAGTCCGCGAGGAAAGGCACCAGCAGCGTCGAGCCTCCCTTGAGGATCGTGTCCACGTCGAGCGAGCTCGCCATGACCTGGGTCGCCTCGGCGAGGAAGCTGGCACGGCGCTGCGATTCCTCGGCCATCGTGCGCGCCGCCTGCTCGCGCACCAGCGCCACGCGCTCGTCGGAGCGGCGCTTGAGCTCGGCGTTGAGGCGGTGCAGCTGCACCAGCGCCTTGACCTTGCTGCGCAGGATGTTCGGGACGACCGGAGACAGGATGTAGTCGACCGCGCCCAGCGAGTATCCGCGCGCCGTGTGCATCTCGTCGGCGAAGGCCGTGATGAAGATGATCGGCGTATGCGCGGTCTTCCGGCGCGAGCGGATCAGCTCCGCCGTCTCCAGGCCGTCCATGCCCGGCATGTTGACGTCCAGCAGGATCACCGCGCACTCGTGGTCCAGCAGCCAGCGCAGCGCCTCCTCGCCGGAGGAAGCCGTGACGATGTTCTGGTCGAGCTCCTCGAGGATCGTGCGGAAGACGACGCGCTTGTCGAGCCGGTCGTCGACGATCAGGATGTTGCTGCGCTCGAGCGGGACCGCCGGGGCGGCGGGATCGCCAGCGCTGCTGGCAACGTGGAGCGTCGTCGCGTTCATGGTGGCCTCGCCCATTTTCAACGGTGCAGCCATGCCTTGAGCACCGTGAGCAGCTGCTCGCGGTCCACCGGCTTGGAGAGATAGTCCCAGGCCCCGGCCTCGATGCACCGCTCGCGGTCGCCCTTCATGGCCTTGGCCGTGACCGCCACGATCGGCAGGTCCTTGCAGCCGGGGATCTTGCGGATCTCCTTCATCGTTTCGAGCCCATCCATCTCCGGCATCATGATGTCCATGAGGATCACGTCGAGCTCCCCCTGCCGCGCGAGGCCGATCGCCTCCCGGCCGTTGTCCGCCGTCTTGATGTCCATGCCGTAATCCTCCAGCACGGACGACAGCGCGAAGATGTTGCGGATGTCGTCGTCCACGATGAGCACGCGCCGTCCGGCGAGCGCGCGCGTCGACCCGTAGATGTCGTCCAGCACCTTGCGGTGCTCGTCCTTCACGCGCGACACGTCGAGGTGCAGCGCGAACACCACCTGGTCGAGCAGCCGCTCGATCGAGTGGACCTCGCGCACCCCGGGTATGCGCTCCTGCACGGCGGCGGCGCCGAGGGACGCCACGGGCTGGCGCCCGTACGCGATCACCGGCACCTGCGCGCCGTCGCGATCGCGCATCTCGTCCATCACCTGCGCCAGGTCGAATTCCGGGGTCTCCGGATTCACTACCGCGCAGTCGATCGAGCCTTCGCCCAGCATCCGGCTGGCCTCGCGCCCGTCCGTCGTGCTCACGACCTCGACATCCTCGAGCTGCGCGAGGTAGTCGCGGATCGATTCGAGGCGCGCCGCATCGGGCTCGAGCACGAGCACCTTGCGCAGGCCGCGCGAGACGTATTCGTTCACCTCGCGCAGCACGTCATCCACCGCCTTGCGGCTCTGGATCGGCTTCGCGATGAAGCGGCGTGCGCCGGAATCGAGCGCGCGCTCGCGCGCCTCCTCCGTGGAGATCACGTGCACGGGAATCGAGCGCGTCGCGAGGTCGTTCTTGAGGCGCGCGAGCACGCGCCAGCCGTCGATGTCCGGCAGGAAGATGTCGAGCAGCATCGCCGTGGGCTTGAGCTCGTTCACCATCGTGAGCGCGGCGGTCCCCTGCGAGGTCACGACGCCCTTGAAGCCCTGCTCCCGCGCCGACTCGAGCAGCACCTTCGCGAACGCGAGGTCGTTCTCCACGATGAGCACCGTGCGGTCGCCCGGATGGATCGAATCGCGGTCGTCGTCGGCTTCGTTCACGAGCATCGCCGGAATCGGCAGCGACTCCGCCGCGCCCGTGAGGGCGCCGGTATCGTCGAGCGAGACGCCGGCCTTCTCGGCGCGCACTTCCGCCGCCTGCCGGGCCGCCTCGATGGCGGCGGTCGCGACCGCGGCCGCGTCGGCCGTCTTGCGCGTCTTGGTCGACGGGAAGGTCGCCGGCAGGTAGAGCGAGAACACGCTGCCCTTGTTGGGCGCGCTCACCAGGCGGATCTCGCCGCGCAGCAGGCGCGAGAGCTCGCGCGAGATGGCGAGGCCCAGGCCCGTGCCGCCGTACTTGCGGCTGGTGGATCCGTCGGCCTGCTGGAACGCCTCGAAGATGATCTGCTGCTTGTCCGTCGGGATGCCGATGCCGGTGTCCGTGACGGAGAATTCGACCACGTCGGGGGCGCGCCCGAGGTCCTCGTTGTCCAGGCTCCAGCCGGCGGACGCGGGACGGATGACCAGGTTGACCTCGCCCTTGTGCGTGAACTTGAACGCGTTCGAGAGCAGGTTGCGCAGGATCTGCTGCAGGCGCTTGGCATCCGTCGCCACCGCCTTCGGCAGCCGCGGGTCCATGCGGATCTCGAAGTTGAGGCCCTTGGTCTCGGCCACGTGGCGGAACGTGCGCTCGACGAAGCGCTGCAGCTCGTCGAGGCGCACCTCGCCCACGTCCACCGCGACCGTCCCCGACTCGATCTTCGAGAGGTCGAGGATGTCGTTGATGAGCATGAGCAGGTCGTTGCCCGACGAGTGGATCGTGCGCGCGAACTCGACCTGCTTGGGCGTCAAGTTGCCTTCGGCGTTGCTGGAGAGCTGGTCCGAGAGGATGAGCAGCGAGTTGAGCGGAGTCCGCAGCTCGTGCGACATGTTCGCGAGGAACTCGGACTTGTACTTGGACGTGAGGGCCAGCTGCCGCGCCTTTTCCTCCAGCGCCTGGCGGGCCTGCTCCACCTCCTGGTTCTTGCGCTCCACCTCCTGGTTCTGGTGCGCCAGCAGCCGCGCCTTCTCCTGCAGCTCCTGGTTGGTGGTCTGCAATTCCTCCTGGCGGCTCTGCAGCTCCTGCGCGAGCGTCTGCGACTGCGTGAGCAGGTCTTCCGTGCGCGTGTTGGCCTCGATCGTGTTGATCACGATGCCGATCGATTCCGTGAGCTGGTCGAGGAAGGCCTGGTGCACCTCGCTGAAGCCCTCGAACGACGCGAGCTCCAGCACGCCCTTCACCTGGCTCTCGAACACGATCGGGAGCACGAGGATGTTGCGCGGGCTCGCGGCACCGAGGCCGGAGGTGATGCGCAGGTAGTCGGGCGGCGGGTTGGTGAGGAGGATCTTGCGGCGCTCGAGCGCGCACTGGCCCACGAGCCCTTCGCCCAGGCCGATGCGCCGTCCATGGGCGCCCTCGCCATCCGAGGCGTAGCTCGCGAGGAGCGTGAGGTGCGGATACTCCTCGCCGCCGGAGAGCACGTGGAATTCCGCGTGCTGCGCGCTCACCACCGGCGCCAGCTCCGAGAGGATGAGGCGGCCGACGGTGTTCAGGTCCTTCTGGCCCTGCAGCATGCGCGAGAACTTGGCCAGGTTCGTCTTGAGCCAGTCCGTCTCGGTGTTCTTCTGCGTGGTGTCACGCAGGTTGCGGATCATCTCGTTGATGGTGTCCTTGAGCGCGGCCACCTCGCCCTTGGCCTGCACCGTGATGCTCCGGGTCAAGTCGCCCTGCGTCACGGCCGTCGCCACCTCGGCGATCGCCCGCACCTGCGTGGTGAGGTTCTCCGCGAGCTGGTTCACGTTCTCGGTCAAGCCCTTCCACGTGCCCGAGGCCCCCGGCACCTTGGCCTGGCCGCCCAGCTGCCCTTCGACGCCCACCTCGCGCGCCACCGTCGTCACCTGCTCGGCGAAGGTCGCGAGCGTGTCGATCATGCTGTTGATGGTTTCCGCCAATGCGGCGATTTCGCCCTTGGCTTCCACCGTGAGCTTCTGCTTCAGGTCGCCGTTCGCGACCGCGGTCACGACCTTCGCGATACCCCGCACCTGGTCGGTCAAGTTGCCGGCCATGGAGTTCACCGAGTCGGTCAGATCCTTCCACGTCCCGGACACGCCCTCCACCACCGCCTGGCCGCCGAGCTTGCCTTCGGTACCGACCTCGCGCGCGACGCGCGTCACCTCGGCGGCGAACGACCGGAGCTGGTCCACCATCGTGTTGATGGTGTTCTTCAATTCAAGAATTTCACCCTTCACGTCCACCGTGATCTTCTTCGAGAGGTCGCCCTTGGCGACCGCCGTCGTCACCTCCGCGATGTTGCGCACCTGGCCCGTGAGGTTCGAGGCCATGTAGTTCACCGAGTCGGTCAGGTCCTTCCACGTGCCGGCGACGCCGCGCACCTGCGCCTGGCCGCCGAGGCGTCCTTCGGTGCCCACCTCGCGCGCCACGCGCGTGACCTCGGACGCGAACGACGAGAGCTGGTCCACCATTGTGTTGATGGTGTTCTTGAGCTCGAGGATCTCGCCCTTCACGTCCACCGTGATCTTGCGCGAGAGGTCGCCTTTCGCGACCGCCGTCGTCACGTCTGCGATGTTGCGCACCTGGGCCGTGAGGTTCGAGGCCATCGAGTTCACCGAGTCGGTCAGGTCCTTCCACGTGCCGGCGACACCCTTCACGTCCGCCTGGCCGCCGAGGCGCCCTTCCGTACCCACTTCCCGTGCGACGCGTGTCACCTCCGCCGCGAACGACGAGAGCTGGTCCACCATCGTGTTGATGGTGTTCTTGAGCTCGAGGATCTCGCCCTTCACGTCCACCGTGATCTTGCGCGAGAGATCTCCCCGCGCCACGGCCGTGGTCACGTCCGCGATGTTGCGCACCTGGCCCGTGAGGTTCGAGGCCATGTAGTTCACGGAGTCGGTCAGGTCCTTCCACGTGCCCGACACGCCCTCGACTCGCGCCTGGCCGCCCAGCTTGCCTTCGGTGCCCACCTCGCGCGCCACCCGCGTCACTTCCGAGGCGAAGGAGCGCAGCTGGTCCACCATCGTGTTGATGGTGTTCTTGAGCTCGAGCACCTCGCCCTTCACGTCCACCGTGATCTTCTTCGACAGGTCGCCGTTCGCGACCGCCGTCGTCACCTCGGCGATGTTGCGCACCTGGGCCGTGAGGTTGCCCGCCATGGAGTTCACGGAGTCGGTCAGGTCCTTCCACGTGCCGGCGACACCCTTCACGTCCGCCTGGCCGCCGAGCCGACCTTCCGTTCCCACCTCGCGCGCGACGCGCGTCACCTCCGCCGCGAACGACGAGAGCTGGTCCACCATCGTGTTGATGGTGTTCTTGAGCTCGAGGATCTCGCCCTTCACGTCCACCGTGATCTTGCGCGAGAGATCCCCCCGCGCCACGGCGGTCGTCACGTCCGCGATGTTGCGCACCTGGGCCGTGAGGTTGCCGGCCATGGAGTTCACCGAGTCGGTCAGGTCCTTCCACGTGCCCGACACGCCTTGCACGTCGGCCTGGCCGCCGAGGCGGCCCTCGGTTCCCACCTCGCGCGCCACCCGCGTCACCTCGGCGGCGAACGACGAGAGCTGGTCCACCATCGTGTTGATGGTGTTCTTGAGCTCGAGGATCTCGCCCTTCACGTCCACCGTGATCTTGCGCGAGAGGTCGCCCTTCGCGACCGCCGTCGTCACGTCGGCGATGTTGCGCACCTGCGACGTGAGGTTCGAGGCCATCGAGTTCACGGAATCGGTCAGGTCCTTCCACGTGCCGGCGACACCCTGCACGTCGGCCTGGCCGCCGAGCTTGCCTTCGGTGCCCACCTCGCGTGCCACGCGCGTCACCTCGGCGGCGAACGACCGCAGCTGGTCCACCATCGTGTTGATGGTGTTTTTCAGCTCGAGGATCTCGCCCTTCACGTCCACCGTGATCTTGGTCGAGAGGTCGCCCTTCGCGACCGCCGTCGTCACCTCGGCGATGTTGCGCACCTGGGCCGTGAGGTTCGAGGCCATCGAGTTCACGGAGTCGGTCAGGTCCTTCCACGTGCCGGCGACACCCTTCACATCCGCCTGGCCGCCGAGTCGACCTTCCGTTCCCACCTCCCGCGCGACCCGCGTCACCTCCGAGGCGAACGACGAGAGCTGGTCCACCATCGTGTTGATGGTGTTCTTGAGCTCGAGGATCTCGCCCTTCACGTCCACCGTGATCTTCTTGGAGAGGTCGCCCCGCGCCACGGCCGTGGTCACGTCGGCGATGTTGCGCACCTGGCCCGTGAGGTTGCCGGCCATGGAGTTCACCGAGTCGGTCAGGTCCTTCCACGTGCCCGACACGCCCTCGACTCGGGCCTGGCCGCCAAGCTTTCCTTCCGTACCCACTTCCCGCGCCACGCGCGTCACTTCCGATGCGAAGGAGCGGAGCTGGTCCACCATCGTGTTGATGGTGTTCTTGAGCTCGAGCACCTCGCCCTTCACGTCCACCGTGATCTTCTTGGAGAGGTCGCCCGTCGCGACCGCCGTCGTCACCTCGGCGATGTTGCGCACCTGGGCCGTGAGGTTGCCCGCCATCGAGTTCACGGAGTCGGTGAGGTCCTTCCACGTGCCGGCGACACCCTTCACCTTCGCCTGGCCGCCCAGCTTGCCTTCGGTTCCCACCTCCCGTGCGACGCGCGTCACCTCCGCCGCGAACGACGAGAGCTGGTCCACCATCGTGTTGATGGTGTTCTTGAGCTCGAGGATCTCGCCCTTCACGTCCACCGTGATCTTGCGCGACAGGTCGCCCCGCGCCACGGCGGTCGTCACGTCGGCGATGTTGCGCACCTGGGACGTGAGGTTCGACGCCATCGAGTTCACGGAGTCGGTCAGATCCTTCCACGTGCCCGACACGCCCTCCACCACGGCCTGGCCGCCGAGCCGGCCTTCGGTGCCGACCTCGCGCGCCACCCGCGTCACTTCCGATGCGAAGGACCGCAGCTGGTCCACCATCGTGTTGATCGTGTTCTTGAGCTCGAGGACCTCGCCCTTCACGTCGACCGTGATCTTCTTGGAGAGGTCGCCCAGCGCCACCGCGGTCGTCACCTCCGCGATGTTGCGCACCTGGCCCGTGAGGTTCGAGGCCATGTAGTTCACGGAGTCGGTCAGGTCCTTCCAGGTGCCGGCAACGCCCTTCACCTTGGCCTGGCCGCCCAGCTTGCCCTCGGTGCCCACCTCGCGCGCCACGCGCGTGACCTCGGAGGCGAAGGATCCGAGCTGGTCCACCATCTTGTTGATCGTGCGCGCCGTGCGCAGGAATTCGCCCTCGAGCGGGCGCCCGTCCACTTCCAGCGCCATCGTCTGCGACAGGTCGCCCTGGGCCACGGCGCCGATCACGCGCGCGGTCTCCGAGGTCGGGTGCACGAGGTCGTCGATGAGCGCGTTCACGCAGCTCACCTGCGCGCGCCAGAAGCCGCGCACGTCGCTCATCTCGGCGCGCTGCTTGAGCTTGCCCTCCTTGCCGACCTTCTGCCGCAGGCGCGCCAGCTCGTCCGCCATGCGCTCGTTCAGCTCGACCACCTCGTTGAACGTCTCCGCCACCCTGCCCTGCAGGCCGGTCCACTCGACCGGCAGGCGCACCGAGCTGTCGCCCTGCTTGAGGGCGGCCAGCGCGGCGAGGATCTGCTTCGCCTCGTTCGTCGTGAGCGCTCCGGCGGCAGGGGGCGCCGCGCGCCGCTCGGTCGTCTTGACCTTGCGGCGCGCGGCCGTCGATCCGGCTTCGTTCATCGTCTTGGGATCTTTCATCTCGGCGATGTCCTCACGATTTCTGGCTGGTGGATGCCAGGTACCGGTCGATGGTGCGGACCTGGTCTTCGATGTTGCCGCGCAGCTTCTCGATCGCCCGCTTGGTGCCGGCGGCATCGAGCTTTCCCGACTCGAGCAGGTGCAGCCACCCGGCCATGGCCGAGAGCGGCGTGCGCAGCTCGTGCGAGAGCTGCCTCATCATGTCGCGCGGCGGCGCGTCGGCAGGTCCGGGCCCGCGCGCGAGCTCGATCACCTCCGCATCGCCCACCACGATGGCGGGCTCGGTCCCGGTGGCGGCCTGCGCGGCGGCATCCCAATCGTCCACCTCGACCACGCCGAACCCGGCATCGCGCAGGAGGCGTCCTACGTCGGCTCGCGCCGCATTGTCCCTGGACATCTTCAGTATCGTCGTCGTCATGTTCGCCGCGCCGGCGCTTGGGGCGGCGGCGCAAATGCAGCAATTAGAGAAGGCCAATCGAGTATAGACGCCGGTTTTCGTCCAAAATGTAGGACCCGGCCTACACCGCCCAGTTTCCTTTGCCGGGTGGCTGAACGGCTACAATGCGACAGCCGCCGGGCCACGAAACGACAGGAAACGAACAGCATGGCGAACGCCGGCCGGGCTCCCGCCCCCCCGCTGAAGGTGCTCATCGCGGACGATTCCGCTCCCGTGGCGGAAATGCTCGCGCAACTCATCGCCGATCCCGGCCGCGTCGAAGTGGTGGGTTCGGCGGACTCGCAGGATGCGGCGGTCGAAGCGGTGCGGCGCCTGACCCCCGACGTGGTGATCCTGGACCTGCAGCTCAAGAGCGGTTCGGGCACGGACGTGATTCGTGCGGTGCGTGCGGACCCGGCCCTCGCGGCTGTACGCCTGCTGGTGACCTCGAACCACGTGTCGCCCCAGCTGCGGACGGCCTGCCTCCAGCTCGGCGCCGACGGCTACTACGACAAGGTGAAGGAGCTCATGCCGCTGGCGGCGCGGGTGGCGGAGCTCGCCGACGGCAGGGGCTAGCGACGGTCGCGAGCCTATGGCGCCTCGATGCAGACCTGGCCGTCGACGACCTGCGCCTTGTACGTCCTCAGCGGCACCATGCAGGGCGGCGCCTCGACCGCGCCCGTCTTGATGTTGAAGCAGCCATTGTGGAAATTGCACTCCACGATGTCGCCGTCGATCTCGCCCTCGGACAACGACCCCGGGCCGTGGGTGCAGGCGTCGTCGGTCACGTAGAACTGGTTGCCGAGGTTGAAGACGGCGAGGATCAGGCCGTCGCGCTCGACCTTGAGGGCGCCGCCCTCGGGGATCTCGCTCGTGGCGCAAAGGGACAACATCGTTCCGGTTCCGGACATGGAAGCAACTCGGCAAATTGACGGGAATCAAAAAGAGACCGCTTCGGGCTGCGGAAGATCGCGCGGCGCATTGACCGTATTTTATCGCGTTTGATAGAGTGGATGCTATACAGGAACGGCGTTCGACATAGCGGAACGCCCGAGCGTACCGCCCGCGGCGCCGTCCGCCACCCGACCGTAGAAAGGTCTCCATGAAAGCCGAACAGAACGAGCTGCTCATCCGCACCGGGCCCGGAACGCCCATGGGCGAGCTTTTCCGCCGCTACTGGCAGCCCATCCTCCTGTCCTGGGAGCTGCCCGAGAACGATGGCCCGCCGTTGCGCGTGAAGTGCCTGGGCGAGCGCATGGTCGCGTTCCGCGACACCCAGGGCCGCCTCGGGCTGGTCGACGAGTTCTGCGCCCATCGCGGCGTCTCGCTGTATTTCGGGCGCAACGAGGAGAACGGCATCCGCTGCCCGTACCACGGCTGGAAGTACGACCATACGGGCCAGTGCGTCGACGTGCCTTCGGAGCCGGCCGAAAGCGGCTTCTGCAACAAGATCAAGCTGAAGAGCTATCCGTTGATCGAGCGCGGCGGCGTGATCTGGGTGTACATGGGCCCCGCGGACCAGCGGCCGCCCGAACCCGAGTACGAGTTCGCGATGGTGAAGCCGGAGCAGAGCTACGTGTCCAAGCGCACGCAGGAGTGCAACTGGCTCCAGGCGATGGAAGGCGGCATCGACTCGAGCCACGTGTCCTTCCTGCATAGCGGCCAGCTGAACCACGACCCGCTCTTCAAGGGCGCCAAGGGCAACCAGTACAACATCGGCGACAAGCGCCCGGTGTTCGAAGTGGTGGAGAGCGACGGCGGCCTCTACATCGGCGCGCGCCGCAACGCCGAGGACGGCAACTACTATTGGCGCATCACGCCGTGGGTCATGCCCTGCTTCACGATGGTGCCCCCGCGGGGCGACCACCCGATGCACGGCCACTTCTGGGTGCCGATGGATGACGAGAGCTGCATGGCGTGGAGCTTCGATTACCATCCGGTGCGCGCGCTCACGAAGGAAGAGCGCGACGCGATGCTCGAGGGCAAGGGCATCCACGTGAAGGTGGACCGGAACTTCCGGCCGCTGCAGAACAAGGACAACGAGTACCTGATCGACCGCGCGTCGCAGAAATCCGGCCGCAACTACAGCGGCGTCGAGGGCATCGGCATGCAGGACGCCTCGCTGCAGGAGAGCATGGGCCCGATCCAGGACCGGACGAAGGAGAACCTCGTCTCGACGGACAACGGGATTATCATGGCGCGCCATCGCCTGATGAAGGCGGCGAAGGACCTCGTGGCGAAGGGCACGCTTCCCGTCGGACGGGACCCCGCGCACCAGCGCGTGCGCTCCGTCGCGGTGGTGCTGCCCCCGACCACGCCCTTCAAGGAAGGTGCGGGCGAGGCGCTGAAGGCGAAGGAAGGCGTCGCCCAGACCTCGGTGTAGCATCCGCGAGCCCGGCGACGGCTTCGAAGGACATTCGTGCGGGAGCGGCCATGGCCGCGGCCCGCACGAGGCTTCGCAGGGCGATCAATCAGACAAGGATTTTCGAGTTGGAAAAAGTATTGGCCGCTGTCAGGACGGCTCCGTCGACGACGGAGATCCGCGAATACCCCATGCCCGACGTGCCCGACGACGCCGCGCTGCTCAAGGTCGAGGTCGGCGGCATCTGCGGCACCGACGTGAAGCTCTACAAGACCCCGCCCACGAAGGCGCCGGTCATCATGGGCCACGAGAACATCGGCTACATCGCCAAGGCGGGCCGCGAGTTCACGCGGCGCAAGGGCTTCAAGGAAGGCGACCTCGTCTTCGTCGAGCACTACGTGATGTGCGGCAAGTGCGAGTGGTGCACCATCGGCCAGTACCGCCACTGCGAGAACACCGACTGGCGCAACAACCCGGAGGCGATCCGCTACGGCTACACGTCGGCCGAGCGCGCGCCCCACCTGTGGGGCGGCTTCGCGCAGTACATGTACCTGCCGTGGAATTCGGTCGTGCACCATGTGCCGAAAGGCGTCACGCCCGAGCTCGCGGGACTCGTGACCCCCATGGCGAACGGCGTCGAGTGGTCGCTCTTCGATGGCGAGGTCGGCTACAACTCGACGGTGCTCATCCAGGGCCCGGGCCAGCAGGGCCTTTCCCAGACGGTCATCTGCAAGCAGGCCGGTGCCTCGCTCATCATCGTCACCGGCACGTCGAAGGATCGCGCGCGGCTGGAAACGGCGAAGATCATGGGCGCCGACCACGTGATCGACGTGAACCGCGAAGACCCGCTCCAGCGCATCAAGGAGATCACCGGCGGCAAGGGCGTCGACGTGGTGCTCGATTGCACCGCCGGCGCCGGCACGGTGCCCGTGCTCCTCGGCATCGAGGCGCTGAAGCGCAAGGCCGGCCTCATGGTGGTGCAAGGCGAATTCCCCGAGTTCCCCAATTTCCCCATCGGCAAGATGACCACCAAGGCGATCACGCTCAAGAGCGCGCGCGGCCACAGCTGGAAGGCGTGCGAGCTGGCGCTGGAGCAGCTCGCCTCGAGGCGCTTCCCGCTCGAGAAGATCACGACCCACCGCTTCCCGCTCAAGGACGTGGACCTCGCCATCAGGTCCGTCGGCGGCCAGGGGCTGCCCGACGTGATCCACGCCTCCCTCATGCCCTGGCTCGAGACCGCGTGAGCCTCTGGTCCGATCCCGCGGGCGCCGGCGCGCGCTTCGGCGAGGCGCGGCGCGGCGCGCAACGCGCGGCATCGGTCGAGCAGCTGAAGGCGTGGACGCGGGAGCGTTTCGCGCTGCGCGACGAGGACACCATCCTCGTGAACGAGGAAGCCTCGCGCGAGCCGGGCTTTCCGCCGATCGAGACCCACGTGGGCTTCTGGACGGCGGACGGCACGCGTCATCGCTTCCGCGTGTTCCGTCCCATCGAGCAGGTGAACGAGGGCGACATCCCGCCCGCATGGATGAAGGACACGCTCGCCGGCGATCCCGGCTTCCAATGCTCGTGCTGCTGAAACCGTCCCCTCACCGAGACCATGGCCGACCTCAAGCTCAAGACCGTCACGCGCACCCAGGGCAATAACCGCGCGCTCAAGGACGGCACCGTCAAGCCCGCCACCTTCGACTTCGGGTTCATCGAGGTCGATCCGCTCATCGACGCCTTCCGCCGCATGGTGCGCGGCCTCGAGTTCGACATCTCCGAGCTCGCCCTCACGACCTACATCACCGCCCGGGAGCACGGCAAGGCGTTCACCGCGCTCCCGATCTTCCTCGTGCGCGCGTTCCACCACGGCGCGATCCTGGTGAACACCAAGTCGGGCATCCGCACACCGAAGGACCTCGAGGGCAAGCGCGTCGGGGTGAGCCGCGGCTACACGGTCACGACCGGCGTGTGGGCGCGCAGCGTGCTGCAGCACCAGTACGGCGTGGACCTCAAGAAGATCACGTGGGTGCTTTCCGGCGACGAGCACGTGGCGGAATACCGGCCGCCCTCCAACGTCGTGCCGATGGAAAAGGGCCGCAAGATGGCGGACCTGCTGGCTTCCGGGGAGCTGCCCGCGGCCATCAACCTCGAGTGCGACTCGCCCGACGTGAAGCCGCTCATTGCGAATGCGAGGGACGAGGCGTTGAAGGCGCTCGCCCGAACGGGGCACTATCCGATCAACCACACGGTCGTGGTGAAGAACGAGCTGCTCGAGAGGCATCCGGGGCTCGCGGCGGACATCTTCAGGGCGTTCGCGGAATCCAAGCGCCTGTACGTCGAGAAGCTGAAAGCCGGCCGCATCGAGAAGATGACGGCGGCCGACGAGACCCACCAGCGCGTGATGGAGGTCACGGGCAAGGATCCCCTGCCCTACGGCATCGAGCCCAACCGCCACGTGCTGGACGAGCTGGTCTCCTCGGCGCTCGAGCAGGGCATCCTCACCCAGCCGGTGAAGGTGGACGACCTTTTCGCCCGCGAGACCCTGGGTCTGGTGGGATGATGGAAGCGAGGCAACCGATCGGGGCGCAGGCCCCGAAAACCAGGGAGGAAGTGCGTCACTGATCAACGGGGTCGGTCCCCATACGGAGGAGAGAAAACCATGACGGTCCAGGATATTGCGCGCAAGGCGGTCGCCCATCGGCCGCAGGTAGCGATCATGAACGCGGTGCACGACTTGCCGGTGCTGGTGGCGAGGGACGAGGGATTCTTCCGCGATGAAGGGCTCGACATCGATTTCGTGACGACTCCCGGCATGGCCCAGGTGTCGACGAAGCACTTCGTGAAGTTCGATTCCATCTTCGACCGTCCGCTCGACTCCGCGTACAACGACGGCGGCATCGACACGTACCGCATGTGCGAGTGGGGCATCATGAAGCGCGCCGTCGAGGCGAACGCGGAGGGGTTGAGGCCGCGCAAGATCGTGGCGCTCGGCGCCTCGATGTCGTCCTTCGCGATCGTGGTGGGCCGCGACTCGAAGGCCTACGAGCCCGAGATGCTGAAGAACGTGCCGATCGCCGTCACGCCGAACAACGGCTCGCACTTCACCACGCTCAAGATCATGGAAGGCTTCCTGCCGAAGGAGCACATCAAGACCACGACCGCCGGCTCGATGCCCAAGCGCATCGAGGCGCTGCGCGAAGGTCGCGTGGCCGCGGTGAGCCTGATGGAGCCATGGATCAGCTATGCGCAGAAGCTGGGCCTTCGCATCCTGGTGGAATCGCACTCCACGCGCAGCGAGGCCGCGGGCGACGACCTCGACGGCGAGACGCTGAAGAAGATGTTCCGCGCCCAGGCGCGCGCGGTGGAGGTGCTCGAGCGCGACCCGCGCCCGTACGTGAAATACCTCGTCGCCGAAACCGGCGGCCTGCTGGAGCCGCACGAGTTCCAGCATTGGCGCCTGCTGCACGCGGCCCCGCAGCCTTATACGCGCGAGCGCTGGGACGACACCTACAACTGGACCGTGGGCTGGAACATGACCGTTCCGGGCGCCACGTACGAGAACACCGTCGACAACAGGGCGTGGACTTGAAGAGTGAAGAGAACGTGACGGTCCCGGCCCTCCAGCGCATGAAGCGCGAGGGCCGCAAGATCGTGGGCGTGGTCGCCTGGGACTTCCCCATGGCGCAGATCGCCGATCGTGCCGGCGTGGACCTGGTCTCCGTCGGCGACAGCGTGGGCGTGAACCTCTGGGGGCACACCAATCCCCTCGAGGTCACGATGGAGGAGATGCTGGTCGTGTGCAAGGCGGTGCGCCGTGGGGTGAAGCGCGCGCTCGTGAGCTGCGACTTTCCGTTCGGTCCCCTGCAGGAGGGTGCGCAGAGCGCCGTGCGCGCCGCGATCCGCCTCGTGAAGGAGGGCGGCGCCGACCTCGTGAAGCTCGATGGCGCGGCGTCCTATCCCGAAGCGGTGCGTGCGGTGGCCCGCGCCGGCATTCCGGTCTTCGCGCACTTCGGCGTCACGCCGCAGACGGCGCTCAGATACGGCATTCCGTATGCCGACGTGATGAAGCCGGATGCGAAGCTTCCGGCGCAGATGACGCAGAGCCTGGTCGGGGAAGCCCAGCTGCTCGAGGAAGCCGGCGCATCGCTCCTCGACTTCCAGCATTCCGGCCCGGTCGCGGGCCCCGCCGTCACGCAGGCGGTATCCATCCCCGTGATCGGCGGACAGGGCGGCGGCCCCTGGCTCGACGGGCGCATGCGCCTCGCGCACGCGGCGATCGGCTACGCGCCGAGCTGGATCGAGAGCCAGCAGGAAACCTACGCCTACGTCGCCCGCACCGCCCTCGAGGCGATGAGCGCGCTCGTGGAAGACGTGCGCGCCGGGCGCCAGATCAAGGGCGGCATCCCGGTGAAGGCCTGACGATGGCGACCGCGATCCTCGACGGCATCTCGACGCGCTACGAGACGGTGGGCAGCGGGCCGCCGCTTCTCATGTACGCGCCCGGCGGCTTCGACGCGACCCTCGAGAAATGGTCGAGTCTCGGCGTCTATGCCCGCGTGAAGCCGCTCGAGTGGCTGCCGAAGAAGTACACCTGCATCGTGTTCGACCGCCGCGAGTGCGGCCAATCCGGCGGCCGCGTGGAGCGCGTCACGTGGACGGACTACGTGAACCAGGGGCGCGCCCTCCTCGATCATTTGAACATCGAGCGCGCCCATCTCATGGGCGGCTGCATGGGCTGCGCGCCGGTCGCCGCGTTCGCGGTCGCGCATCCTGGGCGCACCCTGTCGATGGTCCTGTGGTGGCCCGTGGGGGGCGCCAGGTACCGCATCAAGGGCCACGGACGCTTTGCCGAGCATCTCGCCTTCGTTCAGCACAACGGCCTCAAGGGCGTGGTCGATCTGGTCACGAAGGAAGGCAAGCCCTTCGGCGCCGACCCGCGCGGCGGCCCGTGGGCTTCCGTGATCAAGCGCGACGCCGCCTTCGCCGCCGCGTACGCGAAGCTCGATCCCGAGCCCTACAAGCTCGTGGTCGCCGGCATGGTGCGCACGCTCCTGGATCGCGACACCGCACCGGGCGCGGAGCCCGAGGACCTGATGCGGCTCGAGATCCCCGCCCTCGTGGTGCCGGGCCGCGACGAGGCGCATGCGACGTCGGCCGCGCGATTCCTCGAGGAATGCCTGCCGAAGAGCGAATACTGGGACATCGCGCCCGCCGCGCAGGACCAAGACAACTCCACC
This sequence comes from Usitatibacter sp., assembly GCA_035656735.1. Taxonomy (GTDB): domain Bacteria; phylum Pseudomonadota; class Gammaproteobacteria; order Burkholderiales; family Usitatibacteraceae; genus Usitatibacter. Next base: position 79,306 of record DASRRY010000005.1, read on the forward strand.
GCCCGCGTCCTGCAGTTCCTCGACGCCCAACCCGCATGATCATCGACATCCACGGCCACTACACGACGGAGCCCGCAGCGCTCCACCAGTTCCGCGACAAGCAGCTCGCAGGCTTGGCCGATGCCGGCCGCAAGCCCGCGACCACGGACCTCGGCATCAGCGACGAGCAGCTCGTGAAGAGCGTGCAGCCGCAGCTCGACTTCCAGAAACAGCGCGGGAGCGACCTCACCATCTTCTCGCCGCGCGCCTCCGGCATGGGACACCACGTCGGCAACGAGGCGGTGGGCCAGGTCTGGTAGCGCATGAGCAACGACCTGATCCATCGCGTCTGCGCGCTGCTGCCCGAAAGCTTCGCGCCCGTGGGGCAGCTGCCGCAGTTCCCCGGCGCGCCGATCGAGAACTGCATCCCGGAGCTCGAGCGCATCGTGCGCGAGCTGGGTTTCGTCGGCGTGAACCTGAACCCCGATCCGTCGGGCGGCTACTGGAAGTCGCCGCCGCTCACCGACCGCTACTGGTACCCGATCTACGAGAAGATGGTCGAGCTCGAGATCCCGGCGATGATCCACGTCACCGGATCGTGCAATCCGGCGGTGCACTTCACGGGCGCGCATTACATCAACGGCGACACCACCGCCTTCATGCAGCTCGTGCAGGGCAACCTCTTCCGCGATTTCCCCACGCTCAAGTTCGTGATTCCCCATGGCGGCGGGGCGGTGCCCTTCCACTGGGGACGCTATCGCGGCATCGCGCAGGACATGAAGAAGCCGCTGCTCACGGAGCACCTGCTGAAGAACGTGTTCTTCGATACCTGCGTCTACCATTTGCCGGGCATCGAGCTCATGGCGAAGGTGATCCCGGTCGACAACATCCTCTTCGCCTCCGAGATGCTGGGCGCCGTGAAGGGAATCGATCCGGAGACCGGCCACTACTTCGACGACACCAAGCGCTACGTGGACCAGCTGAAGCCGCTGCCGGACGCCGATCGCTACAAGATTTTCGAGGGCAACGCGCGCCGCGTGTACCCGCGCCTCGACCGCATCCTCGCCCAGCGCGGCAAGCCCGGGCGAAAGGCCGCCTGACCATGATCGAGCAGACCTCACCCGCCTTCGGCCTGCCCGGCCGCATCCAGGACCCCAACTCGAAGCCGCGCGCCATCGCCTTGATCGGGCTGGGCGAAGGCGGCGGCGCCATCGTGCGCTCCCTGCCCCGCGACGCCATGGGCGCGCTCCACGTGCAGGTCTTCGACAGCCCGAAGCCCCTGCCCGAAGAGGCGCTCGCCACGATCAAGTCCGACGGGGACGACCTGCATCGCGCGTTGAAGAACGCGGACATGATCTTCGTGGTCGCCACCCAGGGCGACGACGTGGGACTCGTGCCCGTCGTGAACCGCATCGCGCGCCAGCGCAACGTGCAGGTCACGGCCATCTACGTGGTTCCCCAGGCCGCGCTGGGGCCCGACGACCCGCACCTCAAGACGCTTCGCGCCGACGTGCACATGCTCGTGATCGCCAGCGACGAGGGTTACGTCGCCGCGATGCTCGCGGCGCTCGGCAGCTAGGGAGACCGGTTTCATGAACGACATGACGCGGCCGGACATCGATCCGCCGTACCTGCATCCCGAATACCGCAGCACCCGGCTGCGCTCGCCGAAGGAGCCGCTCCTCGAGCTTCCGCCCGGAACGCTCGACGTCCCCGGCGCCTATGTCCCGCGCGGATTCGCGAGGAACGGCGAGAACGACCTCACGATCCACGGCCAGTCGCTCCCGATCGGCGAGCGCATGGTCGTCTCCGGGCGTCTGGTGGACGAGAGCGGCCGGCCCATCCGCGACTCGCTCGTGGAGATCTGGCAGGCGAATGCCGCCGGCCGCTACGATCATCCGGGCGACCGGCACGATGCGCCCCTCGACCCGAACTTCCACGGCCTCGGCCGCACCTTCACCGACGCCGAGGGCCGCTATCGCTTCATGACCATCAAGCCCGGCTCGTACACGTGGCAGAACCATCCGTTCGCGTGGCGTCCGCAGCACATCCACTTCTCGCTCCTCGGCAACGCGCCGATCCAGCGGCTCATCACGCAGATGTACTTCCCCGGCGATCCCCTGCTCGACATCGACCCGATCTACAACAGCATCCCCGATGCCGCGGCGCGTCCGCGGCTCGTGGCCCAGCTGGCCCTCGAGACCGGCGTCGAGGGCGTGGCACTCGGCTATCGCTTCGACATCGTTCTCGCGGGCGCGCAGGCGACCCCGCTCGGGATCTGACATGGCCGCACGCACCCCTTCGCAGACGGTCGGCCCGTTCTTCCACGAGGCGCTGCGCTGGCGCGACGGCGGCCAGGTGAGCTTCGCCGAGAGCGGCACGCGGGTGCGGCTCAGCGGACGCGTGACCGACGGCGCCGGTGAGCCCGTGGGCGACGCGATGATCGAGACGTGGCAGCTTTCGCCCGAGGGCACGCCGCCCCGGGGCAATCCCGGCGACACGAAGCCCCATGGTTTCGGACGCGTGGAGACGGCGAAGGACGGCACGTTCACCATCGAGACGCTGCTGCCGGGAGGCGACGCACCCCACCTCGACGTCGCCATCTTCGCGCGCGGGCTGCTCAAGGCCCTGCGCACGCGCGTGTACCTCGCGGGCGATGACGCGGCGCGCCGCGATCCCGCGCTCGCGGCGCTCGCGCGGTCGCCGCGCGTGCGCACGCTCATCGCGACCGCCACGAAACCCGGCGAGTACCGCTGGGACGTGCGCCTGCAGGGCGAGGGCGAGACCGTCTTCTTCGCGCTCTAGCGGGATGGCCGCGAGCCTGCCCGGCCGCACGCTCGAGCGGCCGTCCTTCGCGGCGGCGTTCGCCGCCCCCGCGTTCACCCGCGCCATGCTGGCCTTCGAGGCGGCGCTCGCCCGCGCGCAAGGCGCCGAGGACCTGATCCCGCTCACGGCCGCGCAGGTCATCGCGGTCACGTGCCGCGGCACGCTCATCGACGAGGAGGAGCTCGTGCGCGAGGGCAAGCTCTCGGCCACGCTCGCCGTGCCCTTCGTGAAGATGCTGAAGGCGTCCGTCGCGAAGGTCGATGCCGACGCCGCGCGCCACGTCCACTTCGGCGCGACCAGCCAGGACGTGCTCGACACCGCGATGGCGCTCTGCCTCGCGCGCTGCCTCGAGGAGGCGGACCGCTCGCTCGAGGCCGTCATCCGCTCGCTCGCGCGCCGCGCCGGGGAGCATCGCGCCACGCCCATGCTCGGCCGCACGCTGATGCAGCCGGCGATCCCCATCACCGCGGGCCTCAAGATCGCGCGCTGGGCCCACGCCCTCGCCCATGACCGGGAACGCCTCGGCGATGCGGCGGAGAACGGCCTGGCGCTCCAGCTCGGCGGCCCCGTGGGCGCGCTCGAGGCCATGGGAGCGAAGGGCCCCGCGGTGCGCCACCACATGGCGCTCGAGCTGGGACTCGCCCCCGTCGTCTCGTGGCAGTCGCACCGCAACGCGTGGATCGACCTCATGGATCGCATCGCCCAGGTCGTGCTCAGCGCCGGCAAGATCGCGCGCGACGTGTCGCTCTGCGGGCAGCCCGAGGTGGGCGAGATGCTCGAAGCGCCGCCGCGTGAAGGCGTCGGCGCCTCGAGCGCGATGCCGCACAAGCGCAATCCCGTCGGCTGCGCGCACGGCCTCGCGGCAGCCATTACCGCGCCGGGGCTGCTCGCGGCGATCCACGCCGGCGGCATCGCCGAGCACGAGCGCGCCCTCGGCGGCTGGCAGGCGGAGCTCGCGCTCGTGCCGCAGCTCGCAGGAACGCTGGGCACGGCCCTGGACTTCCTGGAGACGATCGGCGAGTCGCTGGTCGTGAACGCCGCGCGCATGCGCGAGAATGTCGAGCGCTTCGGCGAGAAGGGCTTGGACGCGCGCGGCTGCGACGCGGCCACGGCCGAGCTGCTCGAGGCGCTGGCGCCGTACCTGGCCTGAACGAGGAGGAGGAGAATGAGCCGCGACGATTACGAGAAGGGCATGGCCACGCGCCGCAAGGTGCTGGGCGAGGCGTGGGTGAACCGCGCCAATGCCGGGAAGACGCCGTTCAACGAGGAGTTCCAGGACCTCATCACGCGCTACGCGTGGAACGAGGTCTGGAACCGTCCCGCGATCCCCCATCCCACGCGGCGCATGATCGTCATCGCGCAGATGGTCGCCCTCGGACGCTGGGAGGAGTTCCAGCTGCACGTGCGCGCGGCGCTGCAGTCGGGCGACCTCGGGCCCGACGACATCAAGGAGATCCTGCTGCAGTCGGCGATCTATTGCGGCGTGCCTGCGGCCAACCACGCGTTCAAGGAAGCCCGCGCGATCCTCGACGAGCTCGGCATGGGCAATACGGCGCGATGAGCGCCGTGAAGCTCTTCCGCCGCGACCGGGGCGGAGCCGGAATTCCCGTCGTCCTGGTGCACGCGATCGGCTGCGACCATCGCATGTGGGAATCGCTGGAAGGCGCGCTCACGCAGCGGCACCGCGTGGTGAGCGTCGACGTGCGTGGCCATGGCCGCAGCCCCGTGCCGCCCCGTCCGTACACGCTCGACGGGCTCGCCGACGACATCGTCGCGGTGCTGGACGGCGTGGGAGTCGAGCGCGCGCACTATGTGGGCCTCTCCATGGGCGGCATGATCGGCCAGGCGCTGGCGCTGCGCCATCCGGCGCGCCTCGCGCGGCTCGTCATCGCGAACAGCACGTCGAGCTACGGTCCCGAAGGTCCGAGGAATTGGCAGGCGCGCGCGAAGATGGTGGAAGAAGGCGGCCTCGAGGCGATTCGCGAGATGGTGGCCGCGCGCTATTTCTCCGACGCCTTCCGCGCGTCGCAGCCGGACGTGGTGGACACGGTGATGAGCCGCTTCGTGCGCACGCCGCGCGAAGGCTACCTCGGCTGCTGCGACGCGATCGGTCAGCTCGATTTCACCGCGTCGCTCGCGCGCATCGCGGCGCCCACCCTCGTCATCGCCGGCGAGCTCGATGCCGGCACGCCGCCCGCGATGTCCGAGGCGATCGCGCGCGCCATTCCGGGTGCGGAGCTCACGGTGATTCCCGGCGCGGCGCACCTCGCGGCCGTCGAGGCGCCCCAGGCCTTCGACGCGGCCGTCATGCGGTTTCTCGCCGCCGCATGACGCGGCGCTGCGCCGGCCTGGCAACGCTGGCCGGCGCCGCCGTCTTCGGCGCATGCGCCCTGCTGCCCCCGGGCGCGTGGGCCGCGGCACCTGCCGCGACGGCGGGCCTGCCCTGGTGGGCGTGGCCCCTCCTGCTCTTCGGGGTCTCCTTCCTGATCGGCATCATCGCGGTGGCCGCGGGAATCGGCGGCGGCGTGCTCTTCGTGCCGATCGTGGGCTCGCTCTTTCCCTTCCACCTCGACTTCATCCGCGGCGCCGGGCTCATGCTCGCCCTTTGCGGCGCGCTCTCGGCCGGCCCGCGCCTGCTGCGCCAGGGGCTCGCCGAGCTGCGCGTCGTCATTCCGCTCTCGCTCGCGGGGAGCGCCGCCTCCATGGCCGGGGCGCACATGGGATTGCTGCTGCCGACCCACATGCTGCACGCGTCCCTCGGCATCATCGTGCTCGTCATCGCGATCGTCATGTGGGCATCGCGGGAAGGCGACACGGCGCCGCGGGATCCGCCCGACGCGCTGGCCGTCGCATTCGGCATGGGAGGCCTCTATCGCGATCCCGCATCGGGCAGCGAGGTGCCGTGGCAAGCGCGCCACGTGGCCGCGGGCGTCGCCACCTTCGCGGTGATCGGCTTCGTGGGCGGCATGTTCGGCCTCGGCGCCGGCTGGGCCAACGTGCCCGCGTTGAACCTCCTCATGGGCCTGCCGCTCAAGCTGGCGCTCGGGACGAGCACGCTTTCGATCTCGGCGATCAACACGTCGGCCGCCTGGGTCTACCTCAACCAGGGCGCCCTGCTGCCGATCATGCACGTGCCGGCGATCCTGGGCGTGATCGCCGGCGCGCGCGTGGGCGTGCGGCTGCTGAAAGTCCTGAGCGCCGAGTCGGCACGCTGGCTCGTGATCGGCGTGCTCTTCATCGCGGGCGCGCGCGCCCTCCTCCAGGGACTCACCTCATGAAGACCGGAGAAGAATCCGCACCGCGCGCCGCCGCTTCCGGCTGGCAGGCGATCTACGCGCGCTGGATGCAGGCCGGCGTGTGGGTGGGCCTCGCCGCGATCCTCGCGAGCTTCGCCGTCTACGTGACCGGGCTCCTGCCCGCCAACATCCCGCCCGCGGAGCTGCCGTCGGTCTGGAGCCTGCCCACGGCCGAGTACATCGCGCGCACCGGAGCGCCGAGCGGCTGGGAATGGATCCATCGCCTCTACCAGGGCGACGTGCTGAACTTCGCCGGCGTGGCCCTGCTCTGCAGCGTCACCATCGCGTGCAGCGTGCGCATCGTGGTGCCGCTGCTGCGTGCGCGGGAGCGCGCCCTCGCGCTCATCGTGGTGCTGCAGGTCGTCGTGATGCTCGTCGCGGCGAGCGGGTGGCTGCGCTAGCGGCCTAGTGCAGGATGATGAACGCGCTGCCGCCGAAGCCGAGCGCCGCCGCGGTGAGCAGCGACGGCGTGAGCGTCTCGCGCTTGCGCAGGAAGACGCTGCCGAGAAAGAGGGTCACGAAGATCTCCATCGCGGAGAGGAGCGCCACGCGCGACATGGTGCTCGCGTTGAGCGCATAGAAGTAGAGGATCTGCCCGAAGGAGCTCATCACGCCGGCCGCGATGAGCCATGGGTTGGGCGGCCCGAACGTGGCCTTGACCGCGCGCGCGTATTCGCGGTTGAACGCCGCGGTCACGAGGAAGAGCAAGGCGCCGACGAGGCAGCCCACCGCCGCCCCGAGCATCGCATCGTGGGCCTCCGCGAGGCCCATCTTGCGCAGCATGTAACCCGTGGCATACCCGAGCGCCGAGATCGGCCCGTAGAAGTAGCCCCAGCTCAGCACGCGGCCACGCACGCGCTCCAGGCGGTCGGAGCGAGCGGCACCGCGCCGCCATGCGCCGGCCACGAGCACGATGAAGCTGGATGCGATGAGGACGAGACCCGTGAGCATGCTGCCGTTCATCGCGTCGCGCATCACCAGCACGCCGAGCAGCACCGAGAAGAACGGATTCAGGCGCTTCATCGCCGAGGAGCGCATCGCGCCCAGGGCCTGCACGGACGCGTAGTAGAAGACCCGGCCGATGAAAGCCGTGAACACGCCGGCGCCCGCGAACCACAGCAGCGCCGCTCGCGTGACCGGCTCGAAGCCGCGCACCGTCCCCTCGATCGCCCAACCCGCCCCGGCGATCGCCGCCGTGACGAGGAGCGAGAGGAAGGCGCCGTTGTCGCCGCCTTCGGGCCGGCTGCCGCGCGCGATGAGGATGTTGGCGAGGGAAAACGACGTCGCGGACGCGATCGCGAGCGCGTCGCCGGCCGGAATGACATCCATCAGATCACGCCGGGGATCCAGCGCTTCACGCGACGGCGATACTCGCGGTACGCCTCGCCGAAGCGCTGCTCGAGGTGCGCCTCGTCCTCACGCACGCGGCGGTCGAACCATGCGACGTGGAAGGCGAGCACGGCCGCCGCGACCCACGAACCCAGGGCGAGCGCCAGGCCGGCGAAGAAGAGCAGGTGGCCGAGGTACATGGGGTTGCGCACCCAGCGATACGGTCCCTCGCTCACGATGCGGTCGGGCGGCACCGAGAGGCCCGGGCCGCCTCCGCCGAGCTTCGTGCGATACGTGCCGACCCAGCGGTACTGCAGGTAACCCCACGCGAGCAACGGCAGCGCCCACGGGTGGACGACCGGCACGCCGCGCTGGATCGCGGCCTCGACGGCCACCAGCACGAGGGGCCACACGATGAAAGTGCGGTTGGAGGTGCCCTTGAGCCAGCGGCGAAGCGTCAAGCGTCGCGCGCGGTCTTCGGCATCGCGAAGATGAACATGTTCGCCGCGACGATGGTGAAGGCCAGGAACCAGAACGTCGCGATGAGCCCGAAGCGGTCGGCGATGATGCCGCCGACGAGCGGGGCGACCGAGGAGCCGAGCGATTGCGCGCCGAAGAGCACTCCGATGCTGGTGCCCCCCATGTTCTTGGGCGTGGTCTCGAGCAGCCACGCCTGCATCACCGGGCGGATCGCGTAGAGGAAGAAGCCCAGCACCGCGATGAACGCGATGAACGCGCGCGAGTGCCCCGCGAACACCATGAAGACGAGCACCACCGCGCTCATCAGCATGCTGGTCATCATGACGCTGCGCCGGCCCATCGAGTCGGAGAGGTGGCCCGCGATGGGAGAGGCGGCGAAGCCCGCGGCCTGCAGGGCGAACATGCCGGCGCCGACCCAGAACGGCGAGAAATGCATCTCGTACGCCAGGTACACCGGCAGGAACGTGAGCAGCGCGTTCTGCGTCATCGAGCGGAAGGCGGAGCTCGTGCTGAGCAGGATGAGCGACCGGTTGCGGAAGAGCGCCGGCACGCCCTGGAAGTATTCGCGCAGCGACTGGCCCTTGTGCTCCTCGCCCGCGGCCTTCGCGTTCTTCGGCCCGAGGCGAAGGGTGCCGAGGAAGACGAGGATCATGAGCGACATGACGAGGCCCGGCACCACGTTCAGCACCACCACCTGGCGCCACGTGAGCACCGCGAGGAGCGCGCCGACCACGAGCGGCGCCAGGGCATCGCCCGCGTTGCCGCCCATGCCGTGGAGCGACAGCACCAGGCCCTTGCGCTCCGGATAGCGGCGCGCCAGGGTAGGGATCGCCGTCGGGTGCCACAGGCTGTTGCCGAATCCGACCAGCGCCACGCATCCCAGCAGCATGAGGTAGCCGTGGCTGAAACCCATGAGCAGGTAGGGAAAGCCGACCCAGAAGAGCGACAGCGCCATCAGCACGCCCTTGCGGCCCACGGTGTCCACGAGGATGCCGCCGGGGATGTTCGCGACCGCGCCCGCCACGTACTGGCAGGTCATGATGAGGCCGATCTCGCTGTAGTTGAGGCCGAGCTCCTTGCCGATGATCGGCAGGAGCAGGTAGAACGTCGCCGGATACCAATGCGTGAGCGCGTGGCCCAGCGTGATCAGCCAGAGCTCGCGCGAGGATTTCTTCGGGGCCGCTTCGCCGGAAGCGGGCAGGACGGTGGCGTTCATGCGGATGCTTATTCTACCGGGGACCCGCCTTCTTGATCACGATATCGTCGTAGAGCTTGCTCCACTTCTGCTCCTCGTCCAGCGAGCGCACGGGATCGGTCTGGACGATCTTCACGCCCTTGAGCGGCGAGGTGACCTTCGTGTTGGTCGGCACGTAGTCGATGCTCGTCATCGCCTTCTGCCCGTCCGGCCCCAGCAGGTAATCGTAGAAGAGCAGCGCGGCATTGGGATGCGGCGCGTGCTGGCACACGCCGACGGCATTGGCGCGGGCGACCGCGGGCTCGATCACGGTCCACTCGATGGGCGCGCCCTTCCGCTTCGCCTGCTCCGGCATGTAGTTGTACACGGTGAGGGCCAGGGCGATCTCGCCCGAGACCACCTTCTCGTTGAGGAGCGTATGGCCCTTGATCGGGGTGATGCCGTTCTTGGCCACCAGCTCCTTGAAGAAGGCGAGGCCCTGCTGCTCGCCCATCTCGTGCACGACCGTCGCGAACCAGTCGTCGTCCTTGGCCTCGATGCCGAGCTTGCCCTTCCATTTCGGATCGAGCAGGTCGCGGTACGTCTTCGGCAGGTCGGCTTTCTTGACGAGGGTCGTGTTGTACGGCTGGACCCAGACGGACAGGATCGTCGATGCCCACATGTGGTGGGCCGGGACCGATCCCGGCAGCAGGTCGGCCAGCACCGGCGACTTCACCGGCGCCAGGATCTTCTCCCGCGCGAGCGCCTCCATCTCCGGGGCGCCGAAGTGCACCGCGTCCACCGTGTAGCGCCTGGCGCGCTGCTCCTGGATCGTGCGCTGGAGGACCTTCTCCGTGCCGGCGCGCCACACGGTCACCTTGATCCCGTACTTCTTCTCGAAGGGATCGATGATCGTCTTGAGATCGCGCTCGGCGATGGTCGTGTAGAACATCAGCTCGCCTTCCTTCTTCGCCGCGGCGACGAGCTTGTCCATGCGATCCGCGCCCTCGTAGGTGTAGAGGTTCTGCGGAGCCTGCGCGAAAGCCGTCGTGGCGCCGAACGCCAGGAAGGCCCCGATCCATGGGAGAAGCGCTTTCACGATCACCTCACTCGTGGTTGTCGTTTTCCTCGAAGTGGCGGGGCACGAAGCCCCGGCCTTCGGGCGTCGGCTCCGTGGGGCGCGGGATCACCGACTTCTGGAACAGCAGGTTCATGAAGATCACCATGGGCTTCGGCTTCAGCACCAGCGCGCGCGCGGGCTTCACCGGATCGGCGTTGAAGTGCTGGTGCACGCAGTTCATGTGCACGATCGCGACGTCGCCCGCATTCCAGTCGTAGCGGATGCCGTCGTGCACTTCGTAGCCCTTCCCGTCCAGGATGTAGAAGGCCGCCTCGTTCACGTGGCCGTGCTTCTGCGTGCGGCCGCCGGGACCGTACTCCTCGAGGTGCACGTGCAGCGTCTGGGTGAGCCCGTCCACCGGCTCGATGAAGTGCTTGCTGAAGGACTGCGGGCCGTCGTTGAACAGCAGGTCGCGGCCGCGAATCACCCGCGGCATCTCGCGCAGGCGCTTGAGCTCGTCCTTCAGGCTGTACTGCCCCTCGATGCCGCGGACGAAGACGCGATCCTTCTTGCTGCTGTAGTGCGATTCCTTGCCCATGCTCTCTTTCTAGTGCGCGCCGCGCACGAAGATATCGTCGTACATCTTCTCGTACTTCTTGCCCTTGTCGAGCGTCTCCGCCGCGTCCACGAACTTCATCGGGATCTTCGCGAGCGGGCTGTCCACCTTGCGGCTGGTCGGCACGAAGTCGCGCGTCTCGAGGATCTTCTGGCCCTCGGGGCTGATCTCGAAGTCATAGAAGAGGAGCGCGGAATACGGGTGCGGCGCGCGTGCCGCGACGCCCACGCCGTTCGGCCGGGCGATCGCGGGTCCGATCGAGAACCAGTCGATGGGCGCGCCCTTCTTCTTCAGCTGCTCCGCCTTGTAGTTGTAGACCGTGAGCGCCATCGGGATCTCCCCCGAGACCACGAGCTGGGTGAGGAGCGTGTGTCCCTTGCGCACGGAGATGCCGTTCTTCGCGACGATGTCCTTGAAGACGCTCACCGCCTTCTGCTCGCCCATCTCGCTCACCTCGCCCTGCAGCCAGTCCGAGTCGGACTGCTCGATGCCGAGCTTGCCCTTCCACTTCGGGTCGGTGAGGTCCTCCCACTTCTTCGGCAGGTCCGCCTTCCTGACCGCGCCGGTGTTGTACGCCTGGACGAAGACGTTGAGCCGCGTGCCGACCCAGCCGCCGTGGGAGCGCAGCGCCTGGGGGATGAGGTCCGCCTGGTAGGGCGACTTGACCGGCGCGAAGAGCTTCTCGCGCGAGATCGCCTCGAGCTCGGGGCCGTTGGTCTCGACCACGTCGGCCGTGAAGCGGTTGCCGCGCGCCTCGGTCACGATGCGCTGCAGGACGTTCTCGCTCGACGAGCGCCACACGCTCACCTTGATGCCGTACTTCTTCTCGAACGGCTCCACCAGGGCCCCGATGTCGTTGGTCTGGGCGGACGTGTAGATGGTGAGGGTGCCCTCCTTCTTCGCGCCCTCGAGCAGCTTCTGGGTGCGATCGGGTCCGGAGTAGGCGGAGATCTGCGCGATGTCCTGCGCCGCCGCGGGCAGCGCCATCGCGCCCGTGCACGCGAGGACGGCGGCCGCCAGCAGGCAAAGCGTGTTGCGTCGGTTCATCAGTCGGATTCCTTCCTGATCTTCTGTCCCTTGAGGAACAGGTCGGTCCAGATCTTTTCCCATTTCGCCTCTTCGTCGAGCGAGATGACCGGGTCGATCATCAGGTATGGGAAGTCGTTGAGGGGCGTCTTGACCGCGCGGCTGGAAGGTACGCGGTTGCGCTTCTTGATGAGCTGCTGTCCTTCGGGAGAAAGCATGAAATCGGCGAAGACGAGCGCGGCATGGGGACGCTGCGCATGGCGCGCGACGCCGATGGCGTTGGGGCGGCCGAAGGTCGGGTCGAGCGCCTTCCACTCGACAGGCGCGCCCTTTTCCTTCAGCCGCTCGACGTTGTGGTTGTAGATCGCGGCCGCGAGCGGGATCTCGCCGGAGCCGATGAGCTCGCCCATGAGCGTGTGGCCCGTGCGGATCTGCGGGCGGTTGTCGGCGAGCTTGCGGAAAAACGCGAGGCCGCGGTCCTCGCCCATGTGCTTGACCATCGCCGCGAACCAGTCCACGTCGCCGCCCTCGAGGGCGATGCGCCCGGCCCAGCGCGGGTCGAGCAGGTCCTGGTACGACTTCGGCACCTCTGCCGGCTTCACGAGGTTCGTGTTGTAGGCGATGGTGAACATGTTGAAGCGGTCGGCGACGTAGTGCCGGTGCCTCGGGAACGCCGCGGGCGGAAGGTCCTTGAAGTACGGGCTCCAGAACTCGTCGAGCAGCTGCTCGCGGTAGCAGCCTTCCATCTCGGGACCGTTGGTCTCGATGATGTCGCACGTGTAGCGGCCGGCTCTCGCCTCGGTGACCGCGCGCTGCAGCACCTTCTCGCTCGAGGAGCGCCAGATCTCCACCTTGAGGCCGGTCTTCTTCTCGAAGGCCTCCGTGATCGGCACGGAGTCCTTGAGGTTGAGCGACGTGTACATGCTCAACCGGCCTTCCTTCTTCGCCGCGGCGGCGAGCTTCGCATCGCGGTCGGCGCCCTCGTACATGTAGAGGTCGCGCCACGGCGCGGCCGGCGCGCCTTTCTGCGCGCGAGCGAGCATGGGGCTCGCCGCCGCAGCGAGGAGCCCCAGGGTGAACGCGCGACGGCCGGGAACGTGTTCCTTCATGTTGAATGCCATTCCATTATAAAACGCGGACAGAAAAAAGGGCGCCAAAGGGCGCCCGCCGAGGGGATTTCTTTCTCGTTCGCGAGAGCGGAACGACGCGCGGCTAGAACGCGTGGCTCAGGCCCACCGCCCACTGCTTGATGTCCTCGCCGATCGAGACGTCCTGCAGCTCGAGGTTGTTGTACTGCGCGGAGTAGCCGTTGCGCAGCAGCGCGTACATCGCGAAGAGGTAGGTCTGGCGCGAAAAGTAATACGCGAGGCCGGCCTGGATCTGCGTGCCCTCGAGCCCGTCCGTCGTGCACGTCACGCCGCCATGGCGCGAGCAGCTGCCCTTCTCGGAATGGATGTATCCCACGTCGGTACGCCATTGCGGCGTCCAGCGGGCGGACCACAGCAGCTCGTACGCGTTGTTCTTGTAGTTCTCGAACCGGCCCACGACGGAGGGATTCTCGTCGTACTCCTTGCGGATGAAGTCGGCCTCGACCTGGTGGACCTTGTTGATCTTCCACTTGATCATGCCCTGGGTGGCCTTGTCCTTGGAGCGCACGTTCGTATCGTTGAAGTTGGAGAGCGCGCTCGGCACGTTGCGGGAGCCCCCGAAGAGGTCCCAGTGGATCTCGTGCGCGAGGCTGACCTCGATCGGCCCGCCAGCCCACGCGATCGCACCCGACCACACATGGGGATGGCGCGAGTTGTTGCCGGACGTGTCCGCCTCGTTGGTCGAGTACTGCAGCGCCCC
>DASRRY010000006.1:0-51542 GCA_035656735.1 Usitatibacter sp.
CGGGCAATCCCAGCGAATGCCAGTTCGTGAACGACAAGCACGCCGCCGTGCTGGTGATCTCCATCCGGCAGGTGCAATACGCCGTCGAGAACGAGCTGCAGGGCGACCGCGAGAGCCTGGAGAAGATCTACAAGGCCCGTGCGAAGTGGCTCGATGGCGTGGGCGAGCATGCGTTCTGGATGCCGGCCACCCAGCAGCTCGAGTTCCGCAAGGGCAAGACGATCGTGAGCGTGCGCTTCGCGCGCGACAAGAACAAGAACGAGCTCGACACGTCGCAGGTCGCGCGCCTCATCGAGTCGCGGCTCAAATAGTGCGGCTCGTCCCCGGGGAGCTCACGCTCGAGTCGCTCGAGGCGTTCGCGGCCTCGACCGAGGCCGCCACGCTCGATGCGCCGGCACGCAAGCGCCTGGATGCGGGCGCCGCATCCGTACGCCGCATCGTGGAGCGCGGCGAACCCGCGTACGGCATCAACACGGGCTTCGGCAAGCTCGCGCACACGCACATCGCCCCCGACCAGCTCGAGCTCCTGCAGCGAAACCTCGTCCTCTCGCACAGCGTGGGCGTGGGCCCGCTGCTCGATGACTCGACAGTGCGCCTCATCCTGCTCCTCAAGGTGGCGAGCCTCGCGCGCGGCTACTCGGGCGTGCGCGCGGAAGTGGTGGATGCTCTTCTCTCACTTCTCACGTCTCACGTCTACCCTTGCATCCCGTCGAAGGGCTCCGTGGGCGCATCGGGCGATCTCGCGCCGCTCGCGCACATGAGCGCCGTGCTCCTGGGCCTGGGCGAAGTGCGCCACCAGGGACGCGTGATGGGCGCGGCCGAAGGCTTGAAGGTTGCCGGCCTGCAACCGTTGCGCCTGGGTCCGAAGGAAGGCCTCGCGCTCCTCAACGGCACCCAGGTCTCCACGGCATTGGCGCTGCAGGGCCTCTTCGCCGCGGAAAACCTCTACGCAGCGGCGCTCGTGGCCGGCGCCATGAGCGTCGACGCCGCCATGGGAAGCGATACGCCCTTCGATCCGCGCATCCACGAGCTGCGCGGCCACGCGGGCCAGGTGGCGGTCGCCGCGACATACCGGCGACTGCTGAAGGACAGCGAGATCCGCGCCTCCCACCTCACGGGCGATTCCAAGGTGCAGGATCCGTACAGCCTGCGCTGCCAGCCGCAGGTGATGGGGGCGTGCCGCGACGTCATGGATCACGCCGCGCGCACGTTGCTCATCGAATCGAACGGCGTGACCGACAATCCGCTCGTGTTTCCCGATAGCGGCGACCTGCTCTCGGGCGGCAATTTCCACGCGGAGCCCGTGGCGCTCGCGGCCGACGCGCTGGCCCTCGCCATCGCCGAGGTGGGCGCGCTCTCCGAGCGTCGCATTGCATTGCTCATCGACGCCTCGATCTCGGGCCTGCCGCCGTTCCTCACCGCGGCCAGCGGGCTCAATTCCGGCTTCATGATCGCGCACGTGACCGCGGCGGCGCTCGCCTCCGAGAACAAGTCGCTCGCCCATCCCGCGAGCGTGGACTCGCTGCCCACGTCCGCGAACCAGGAAGACCACGTCTCGATGGCCACCTTCGCCGCGCGGCGCCTCACCGACATGGCGGACAACACGGCGATGATCGTCGCCATCGAGCTGCTCGCGGCAGCGCAGGGCATCGACTTCCGCCGGCCCCTGCGCACCTCGCCGCCGCTGGAGGAAGCGCACGCGCTCACCCGCGCGGCGGCGCCGCACCTGGAGGGCGACCGCTTCCTCGCGACCGACATCGAGGCGGTCGCGCCGATGGTGCGTTCGGGGCTGTTCGCCCGCTTTTAGCTAGCCGCCCGAGTGCTCGCCGTGGTCGTCGGAACGATCGTGGTCGCCGCCGCCATGATCTCCATGTCCGTCACGGTCGCCGCGGTCTCCGCGCCAATCATGATGGCCGCGGTCATGGTCGCCGTGCCACTCGTGGCCGCCGCCATCCCAGCTGTTGAACCCAACCCCGAAGCCCACGCTGGGCGCCACGTAGCCCGGTTCGTAATACGCGGGACCGGGGCCGTAGTCGTAGCCGTTGTAGCCATAGCCGGCGTCATAGCCGTTGCCGTAGCCGTAGCCATTGTCGTAGTAGGGACCCGCCGCGCAGCCCGCGAGCAACGCGCCGGCGCCCACCAGCGCAAGTACCGATTTCATCCCGTTCATTTTTGAGCCTCCGTGCCGTATCTGGGTGAGGCTCCGCGGGATGGGAAATGTTTCGCTGTCCCGAGGCCAAGGTGGGTCCCCATCGGCGCATCGCGACGTGCGCGACCGGTTGTGGGACCGGTCCCACAGGCCCCTCACCAATATGGGTAGTGGTACCGAGGTCCTTGTTTCGATGCCGGCGCATGCTGCGGAGCAGGGAGGTCCCATGTCGCTACCGTTTCATCCCCCGCCGTTCGCCCCGCGCATGCTTCGCGCGGCCGTGGCGTCATGGCTCATCGCGGCCCTCGCCGGGTGTGGCGGAGGCGGGGGTGGCGGCACCGGAAGCACGGCCGGGGATCCCTCGCCGCCACCGCCCCCGGTCGTCGTGCCGATCGTGCTCGCCGTGAGCGGTCTCGCGGTCACCAAGATGCAGGAGGCGGGAAGCGGCGCCACGCTGATGGAGGAAAGGCTCGGATCGCTCACGGATCCGGGACCGTTCCGCCAGCTCGTGCTCCTCGACGACCAGGCGCGCGAGCGAGGACGCTTCGCGCCGCCTGCCGGTTGGTCGCTCATCGACTTCGCACGCCACGCGTCCGGTGAGACGTCCCTCGCCCTGGCCACCGCGCGCGACGTGCGGGTCATGCGCATCGACGCCGCCGGTGCGGTGCTCATCGACATGCTCCTCGTGGATGAGCAAGCCGCCACGGACCCCTTCTACGACCAGGGCGGCGTCCACGACGACTCGGCGCTGGTGCCGGTGCTCACGCGCGATGCCGTGCGCCTTGCCGCCTTGGGCGAGAGCGCGATCGTCGCGCTGAGGACGGGCCGCAATGCGGCCATCGCCTACCGTTTCGATCGCGCGGGGACCACCTACGTGCGCGCCTGGCGCGCGCTCGTCGAGCCGGGCCTCTCGGTGTTCGCGATCGGCATCACTTCCGGCACGTTCGACACGTTCGACCAGTTGAAGAACCACTGGCAGGTATTCGTCGACGCCGATGCGGCGGGCATCGCCGTCGCGGTTCCCTCGCGCGAGCAGTTCGCACCGGTCTTCGAGCGCCACGCCGCTTATTTCGGCGAGCCCGTCCAGGCGGTCAATGGAGCGCTGCTCACGCGCCTCACTCCTGCCGGACAAAGGCTTGGCACGACCGTGATCGATACCGGCACCACCGGCGAGCTGCATGGCCTGCGTGTGCACGGGGCGTCGGCTGTCCTCGTGGGACGCGTGTTCTCGGCGCAGCGTGCGGATGGTGGCGGCTGGGACGCCTGGTTCGCCCGCATCGGGCGCGACGACGGCGCACGGCTCGCGTACCGGCCGATCGATGTCGACCGCGGCGAAATCCTGTTCGATACCGGGGCGCTCCCAGCGGACCGATTCATCGCCGTCGGCGCCGCGGGCTACACGCAGAATCCCACGGGCGCCAGCGTCTCGGAGGACACGGCGCCGATGTTGCTGATCCTCGAAGCGGACGGATCGGTGTCGCAACGCCTGCCGTTCCCCTCCGGCCCGCGGCACAACGAGCTGCGTTCGCTGGCGCTGCGAGGATCGACGTGGACCGTGGCGGGGCTCGTCAACGGCCCGGGCACCCATTCGGGCGACGGCAATCCCGCCTTGATCGCGGCGGACGGCATCGTGCAGCCCTTGACGCTGCCATAGCGCCGCGCCGCCGCGGCATGGGCGCGCAGGCGCACGTGCAATGCGTTACTCGGCGGGCAGGAACCCTTCGACCGAGAGATAGCGTTCCCCCGTGTCGTAGTTGAAGCCGAGCACCCGCGCGCCTTTGGGCAGGTCCTTCAGCTTCTGCTGGATCGCCGCCAGCGTGGCGCCCGACGAGATGCCCACGAGGATGCCTTCTTCCCGCGCGCAGCGCCGCGCCATTTCCTTGGCCGCCTCGGCCTCGACCTGGATCGTGCCATCGAGGAGCGGCACCTCCAGGATGGCGGGAATGAATCCGGCGCCGATGCCCTGGATCGGGTGGGGCGAATGCGTACCGCCCGAGATGACCGCGGAGGCCGTCGGCTCCACGGCGAACACCTTGAGGTCCGGCCAGGACTTCTTCAGGACCTTCGCGCAGCCGGTGATGTGGCCGCCGGTGCCGACGCCGGTGATGAGCGTGTCGAGCCCGTCGGGAAAATCGCTGAAGATCTCGCGCGCGGTGGTCTCCATGTGCACCTTCACGTTCGAGGCATTCTCGAACTGCTGCGGAATCCAGGCACCCGGCGTCTTGCCCGCGATCTCGCTCGCCTTGGCGATGCAGCCCTTCATGCCCTCGGCGCGCGGGTTGAGCACGACGGTCGCGCCGTACGCGGCCATGAGCCGCCGCCGCTCGACCGACATGCTGTCGGGCATCACGAGCACGCACTTGTAGCCCTTCACGGCGGCGACCATCGCGAGCCCAATCCCCGTGTTGCCCGACGTCGGCTCGACGATCGTGCCGCCGGGCTTGAGCTTACCGCTCCTCTCCGCGTCCTCGACCATCGCGAGGCCGATGCGGTCCTTGATCGAGCCGCCGGGATTCGCGCGCTCGCTCTTGATCCACACTTCCGCCGGGCCGAACAGGCGATTGATGCGGATCACCGGCGTGTTGCCGATGGTTGCGAGGATGTTCGGGGCTTTCATGGGCGCCTCCCGCGGAAAACGGGCAGGCTACCCGAATCGGGCGCGGCGTGCTGCGCGTCCTACCAGTGGTGTCCGTTGAACCGGCGGATCTCGCGGTTGTACTCCGACACGTCGACCGTGAAGAGGCCTCCCAGGCCGCGGCGCACCAGCACGTCATGCCACTGGACCTTCGGAAAGCGGCACCAGTACTGGCGTCCAATCTCGCCGAACTCGATCGTGGGCAGGCCCGGTTCGACGGACACCAGGGCGTCGCATCGGTCGTTGCGCACGTAGTGGTGCGGCTCGAGCTCGCCGCCGAGCAGCTGGTTCACGTGCACGAGCCCGGTCCAGCTCGCGAGTCCGGCGGTCACCGCGAAAAGCGATGCCAGCGCCAGGATGACCCCGAGCGGGATGGGACGCGGCTTGCGTGCCGCATGGAGGTACATCAACGCGCCGGCACATCCGAAGGCGGCGATCACGAGGGGCGGCGTGAGGTAAGGCACGCTTGCCTCGACCCAATGCTCCGGCGTGAGCACGTAGTCGGCGACGGAAGCGGCGAAGAGGAGGGCCATCGCCACGAGCACGATGCGCGTCGCCGGGTGCTTCGCCATGTCGAAATCGGCTGCGGACGTGCCAGCGCCGTAGCGTGCCGGGTCGAACGCGCCATGCGCTTGCAGGGCCTTGTATACGGCCGTGCCTTCCACCGGAGGCCGCCTCAACGCGAGGCGCTTCGGCGGCGGCTCGCGGCCGCCTTCCGCGACCCACTGGACGGCGTGGATGCGCAACGGAATGCGGGTGTCCTTGCGGCGGACCTGGATGATGCCGAAGCTGCGATCGGCGGTGATTTTCGCGACCTGGTTCCAGTCGGCGCTGAACGACCGGGAGAAGAAGGAAGCGAACACCTGGCGGCCACCGCTGGTGAACCGGATGCCTCGATCGTCGATGATGAGGCGGCCTGGGTCGACCAGCCGATTGGCGATCACGAACGCTACCGCGCCGGCGGCTGCGGCGAGCAGATTCACCCAGTGCCGCCCCGACAGGGGTGCGCCGGCGACGGCGGCTACGACGATGGGAGCGACAAGTGCAACGAGCACAATTGCGACGTGTGCGCGCTCGCCCAGGCGCGGCCGCGCCCGGATGAATGCCTGCGATTTCATGGCCGGCCCTCGACACCTTTAGGGTTGGGGGTGTTCCCCCGAAGGTGGCTGAAGGCCGGCCTTTAGTCAATGCATCCCGTCACACCGCTCAGAAGGTGAACGTGGCCACCGTGTACCAGAAGCGCCCGCGCGGGTCCGCCACCGCGTTCGCCCAGCCCGCGGCATGGGAGCCGTTCGACGAGACGTCCGTATAAGGCGGCAAGTCGTCCAGGGCATTGCGCACGCCGACCTTGAGCTTCACGTGCTTGATGCCCGAGTAGGTGCCGGCCAGGTTGATGCGCGACGTGCTCGGGATCTCGTGGGTGCCGCCCGCCAGGAACGCTTCGGTCCAGCCCGCGGTGAAGGTCTGCTCGATGGTCCCGAGCCACGGGCCGTGCTCGACGTCGATCGACGCCACGTGCTGCCAGCGCGGATACGCGTTGCCGCCGTTGAAGCTGTTGCCGAGATAGCTCACGGTGGGGAATCCCTGGCCGAGCTGCTGCTCGTACTTGGTCACGTACGTGCCCATGAACGAGAGCGTCACGCGGCCGAAGGTAGGCGTGAAGCGCATGCGCGCATCGACGTCCCACCCGGAGGTCTTGAGGGTGCCCAGGTTCTCGAGCGGCTGGTCCACGTAGAGCGTCGTGCCGGCGGCGCTGCGCACGAAGCGGTTGATGAACTGGTTGTAGAGCGTGAGGTTGCTGGGATCGGCGAGGATGGCGTCGGCCGTGACGGAGCCGATGGTGTCCTTCTTCTCGATGTTCCAGTAGTCGAGGGCGATCGACGTCCTCTGCGTGGGCTCGAATACGAAACCGGCGCTCCACTGCGTCGACGTTTCCGGCTTGAGGTTCGGCGACGCGATGTTGCGCACGTTGAGCTGGGTATCGACGCAGCGCGCGTCTTCATCGGCCAGGAGCTGCGGCGGGCAGCCGGGGTCGGTGAGCGAGTTGGCCGAGTTGCCGAAGTTGGGCGGGCTCTTGAGGTCCCAGAGCGACGGCGCGCGGAATCCCTTGCCGGCCGATGCGCGCAGGAGCAGCTCGTGCACCGGGTTGTAGCGCGCCCGCACCTGCGGGCTCGTCTTCGAGCCCACGTCGCTGTAGTGGTCGTAGCGCGCGGCGCCGGTCACCTCGAGGTTGGCCAACAACGGCAGGCTCAGCTCGGTGAAGAGCGCCGAGACGTTCCGGCTGGCACTCGTGTGCGGGACGGTCCCTTCGCCGCCGATGTTGAGTCCCGCGCCATAGTCGGCATTGACCGCGTTGTCGTCGATCTCCTCGCGCCGGAAGTCGGCGCCGACCGCGATGGCGGCATTGCCACCCGCCATGCGGAAGAGGTCGCGGCTCATCTTGCCGTCGACCTGCGTCTCCTTGTTGGTCGACTTGCGCATGTCGCCTTCCATCTTGGCACCATTGAGCAAGGCCGCACCCGCCGCGTCGTTGGCACCGAACGGGTTCAGGTCGCCGGTCGCGAGCGCGGCGATGTAGCGCTGCTCCTGGATGTACCCCGTGACCGCCAGCTTGTCCTTGGACTCGGCGTACGTGAACGCGGCGTCATAGTCCCACCCGCCGAGCACGCCCTTCAGGCCGGTGGAGAGACGCTGCTGCTCCGCAGTGACATCGTTGATGCGGTTGCCCGCATCGGCGGAGCGCACGGCGATCTCGAGATAGCCCGGCGTGCCGACGTCCGCGGTGCTGTAGCCCAGGCGGTTCAGCAGCGCGATGGGCGCGTAGCGGCTCGTGAGCGGCAGCAGGATGTTGGGCTGCGTGCCGTCGGGCCGGATGTGCGCCGCCGTCTGGTCGATCGGCACCGGCGCGATGCGGCCGATGTTGTGGTTGCGGGCGTACGAGGCCTCGAGGAAGTACTGGTGCTGCGGGCTCAGGTCGTAGGTGAAGCGGCCGAAGACGTCGGCCTTGTGGTTGTCCGGCAGGTTGTCGAGGTACGCCGCGTAGATGCCGCGGCAGCGGATCCTCGGATCGCCCGAGGGCGTCGTCCCGGAAACCTGCAGCACCGTGAAGTTGGGGTCGCACCCGGCGATGGAAGGATCGCTGGTCAGCGTGCCCGCATACGCGCCGGGGCTGAAGCCGTAATCCATGAGCCGTCCCGGGAACGCGCGGAAGGACGTGGGGAAGCTCGCGCCCTCGATGTTGTCGGCCCGGGCGTAGAGCTTCTGGTCGATCGCCTTGACGCGCTCCTTGTACTCGAAGTGTCCCGTGAAGAGGAGGTTCCAGCCGTCCTTCGCGAGATCGCCCACGCCGTAGGCCACGCGCGCGCTCTGCTCGGCGCCGCCGATGTTGTCTTCCGTGTTGCCGTACATCACCTGGATCTCGGCGCCGCGGTAGTCGCTGCGTGTGATGAAGTTGATCACGCCGCCGACGGCGTCGGTCCCGTACACGGCGGAAGCGCCGTCGCGCAGCACCTCGACGCGCTCGATGGCGCTGAAGGGAATGCTGTTCAGGTCGACGGCGCTGGCGGAGGCGTTGAAGCCGCCGATGCTGCCGAACGCGTGGTTCGCGAGCCGGCGCCCATTGAGGAGCACGAGCGTCGAGCTGGCGCCCAGGCCGCGCATGTTGGCGTTGGAGACCGCGTATCCCACGCCCTGCGTGGTCTCGGAGTAGATCGCGGTGCTCGCGGTGATGCGCTTGAGGATGTCCTCGGTGTCGGTGGCACCCATGCGCTCGATGTCGCCGCGCGTGATGACCGTGACGGGCAGGGCCGTCTCGCCCTCGATGCGCTTGATGTTGGAGCCGGTGACCTCGACGCGCTCGCGGGCCTGGGGACCCGGTGCCTGCGACAGGGCGGACATCGACACGCCGGCTCCGGCGATCATCGCCAGGGCAACGTACAGCTTGTGGATCCGTGGATTGCACATGCGGGTGGCTCCCTTTGGACGTTGTTGATCGTGGTCCCGCTGCTGCGATGGCGTGGCCAGTCTGCGGCCGTGCATCGGGCATTGTCAAACGCAATGCGGGCCGGTCGCAGCGCACAATGCGCCGATGAGCGAGGGATTCATCGCCGTCCCCGGCGCCAACCTTTATTTCCGCGAGGTGGGTCTCGGGAAGCCGGTCGTGGTGCTCCACGGCGGCCCCGATTTCGACCATCGATACCTCCTGCCGGAGCTCGACGTCCTCGCCAGCGCGTTCCGCCTCGTCTACTACGACCAGCGCGGGCGAGGGCGCTCGACGGGCGAGGCGGCCGACATCACGATCGGGTCGGAAGTGGAGGACCTCGAGCGGTTATGCCGCCACCTGCACCTCGACCGGCCGGCGATCCTCGGTCACTCGTGGGGCGGCCTGCTCGCGATGGAATTCGCGACGCGCCATCCCGGCCGCGCGAGCCACCTCGTGCTCATGAACACCGCACCGGCCTCGCACGCCGACGTTGAGCTGTTTCGTTCGCGTCGCCAAAGGAGCGAGCCGGAGACGCTCGCGAAGATGCGTGGGATCGCCGCGACGCCCGAATTCGCCGCGGGGGACATCGAGACCGAGGCGCGCTACTACCGGCTGCACTACGGAAGCACGCTGCGGGCTCACGCGTTGGTCGATCGCCTTGTCGCTCGCCTGCGCGTCGGCGCCACGCCGGGCGACGTGCTGCGCGCGAGGGCGATCGAGGATCGCCTGAACGCGGACACATGGGACCATGCCGATTACGACCTGCGGCCGAAACTAGGCGCGCTGACCGTCGACGCGCTGGTTCTGCACGCGCAATACGACCTGATCCCGCTCGATTGCGTGAAGCCCATCGCGGAGGCGATCGGCGGCGCGCACCTCGCCGTGCTCGCGGACTGCGGGCACTTCGCGTACATGGAAGAGCCGCAGGCGGTGTTCCACGCCATCGACACATTCTTCCGGCGCTGAGCGAGCCGCCGGAAGAATGCCGCCGACCGGGCGGCAGGCTTAGTGGTTCGCCTCGATCGACACGGCCGGCACCCACGGATTGCCCGCGGGCAGAAGCGGCGTGTGGCTGGTGATCGTGAAGGAGCCGTTGGCGACCGACGTCCAGTCCACGAACCACAGGCCCACGTTGCCCAGGGTATGGGTCCAGATCAGCTGGGCGCTGCCCTGTGCGGCGACGTCCAGCAGCTGGGTCACGCTCCAGCCGCTGCCCGCGGGCATGAGCTGGCCCTTGAGGACCGGCGTGCGTCCCGACATGAGCCACGCGCTGACGGTGCCGTTCGTGTGGACCCAGATGATGTCGTCGCTTGCGTTGTTGTCGAGATGGCCGACCTGCATCACGCTCCAGCCCGAGTTCGCGGGCATGAGCGGACCCTTGTCGAGCACCGTGAGGCCGTCCATCAGCCACATGCTCACCGCGCCGTCGCCATCGTGGCGCCAGAGCAGGTCGCTCTTGCCGTCGCCGTTGAAGTCGGCGACCTGGATCACGCGCCAGCCGGTGCCCGCGGCCATGAGCGTGCCGGCTGCCGTGCGCGAAGCTCCATTCATGAGCCACAGGCTCGTCGTGCCATCGACGTTCACCCAGACGATGTCGGACTTGCCGTCGCCGTCGAAGTCGCCCACCTTCGCCGGTGTCCAGTACGGATTCGGACCCATGATCGGGGTGCTCGATGTCACCGTGGTGCCGTCCATGATCCAGATCTGCACCGAGCCGTCGTCATGGCGCCAGAGCAGGTCGGGCTTGCCGTCGCCGTTGAAGTCGCCGACGTTCACCAGGTGCCAGCCCGAGCCCGGCGCAAGCGGGACCGTCGCCGCGATGTCGATGCCGTTCATGAGGTAAATCGCCGCGGAGCCGTCGGCGAGCTGGCGCACGAAATCCGTCTTGTGGTCGCCGTTGAAGTCCGCCGCCTTGGTGACGGAGCCCGGCGCCGGCGAGAACACCATGCCGCGACCGATCGGCAGGCCGTTCTCGAGCCAGATGCTGAGGCTGCCGTCCGGGAGCTGCCAGGCGATGTCGGAATGACCATCGCCGTTGAAGTCCAGGCGCTGGGCGGATCCCGTGGGAGGCGGCGGCAAGGCAGTGTCCACGGCCTGTGCCGTGGTGCCGGTGCTGGTCACGAAGGTCGTGTCGCCCGAGTAGATCGCGCTGATCGTGTGCGAGCCGGAGGGAAGAACGCCCGTGGAGCATTGAGCCTCCAGGCCGCTCAGCGCGACGGCCGAGCAGCCGTTGATGACGGTGCCATCCGAACGGAACTGCACGGTGCCGGTCGGCGTGCCGGTTGCCGCCGAGACCGTGGCTGTGAAGAACACGGTCTGCGTATTGAGAGAGCTCGACAGCGAAGAGGTGACCGCCGTCGTCGTCGGCACGTGCACGACGACATCGATCGAAACGCTCGCGGCGCCGTAGTTCGCGTCGCCCGGGTACGTCACGGTGATGTGCTGCGGGCCTGCCGAGAGCGAATTCGTCGAGCAGGTGGCCGTCGAACCGGGCGTCGAAGAGAGCAAGAGTCCGCTGCAGCCGGGGATCGGCCCGGTGGTCGTCGAGAACGTAAGCCCCGAAAGCAGCGCTCCGCCGCTCGCCGCGGTGACAGTGGCGGTAATCGTGACGGTGTCGCCAAAGTTGACCGAGAGGCTGTTCGCACTGAGCGTGTAGCCCGGCACGGGCACGGCAAGCACGAGCACGCTCGCGCTGGAAGCCGAGGAGGTCAATCCGATCGCGGTGGTCGCCGTATTCGCGCTGGATGCGGACGTGCCGAGCGATCCGGCCGTCAGAAGCATGGTGAAGGTGCAGCTGCCCTGCGCGGGGATCGTCGCATTCGTGATCGCGATGCCATTGACGCTGTCACTCTCCGTTGCAATGCAGCCGGTCCCCGATGTGCCGAATGGCGTGAGGACCAGAAGGGACGTCGGAAAGGTCACGGGAAGCGTGACCCCGGTGATCGCTACGGCGTTCGGATTGGATACCTGCGTGACGAAATTGAGGTTGTGCCCGACGATGACGCTCGATGCCGAGAAGCTGCGCGTGATGACGAGGGGCTGCAGCACAGCGCGTACGGCCGCGGGCGCCATGACGATGCCGTTGCCAGCGTCGACGTCTCGGCCGGCGGCCTCGATATCGAGGGCACCGCTTGCCAGCGCATTGGCGATCGTCACGCGGGTCGCCGCCGGATTGGCGGACTTGACGAGCGCTGCGATGGAAGCGGCGGTCGGCGCTGCGGCCGACGTGCCGCAGAACGGCGTAAATCCGGGCGTGGTCGTGCTGCCGCAGTCGGAGGCCGCGATGTCGACCTTGGCGACGGTGTTGCCGCCGTTGGTTGCGAAGAACGAGTTGCCGGGCGTGATTTCGAGACCGCTCACGTTGAAGAACATCTTGCGTGGGCCGTCGGAACTGTAGAAGGTGACCTGGTTGGAACTCGTGAAGGAGGACGATCCGACGTTGCGCACGTCGACCGCCCCGACCGTGATCGCAGTCGCTGCGGCGTTATGGCCGAACGTGCTTCCAACCGTGCCGCCCGAGATGCGGCCACGGAACGTATCCAGGCGAATCGGGCGGTTCACGCCGGACCATCGAACGACATAAACGTGGGAACCTGCCGGAAACGAGCCCGTGTCGCACCACGAGATTTCGACAGGCCGTTGGAAACCCCGGTTTATCCCTGGATTGCAGTAATACCCTGATTCCGCCGCATCGAGGACGACCACGTCGTAGTCGTTCAACGTGCCGGTCAGCGGATCCGCCCATTGCACACCAATGGTGTCAGTCGCGACCGTTAGCGACGCGTAGGGTAGGCCGGCGAAATTTTGGACCCTGACGTGAGAGAGGCACGCGCTGTCGGTGGGTGAGCAATAGAGTGACGCGATCGTCGAGGGCAGCGTGGGATACGGATTGAAGTCACCCTCCCAGGTCCCGGAGTTGCCGTGGGCCACGTTGCCCGAGTTGGCCGCGGCCGAGAAATAGAGGAGCCCTGAGGACGTCACGTCGTTTACCGCCTGCGCGATATCGTCGTCCTGGAATGCACCTTCGCCGAGGTAGCTAAGGTCGTCCACGATGATGTTGCAGCCGATGGTCCGGAATGACCGGATGTTTGCCGCCATCTGCGCCGAGCTCGGATCGCCCGTCGCGAATGCCAAGGCCGCTCCGGGAGCCATGTCGTGCACGATCTCGAGCATCGCCGTGCCTTCGTCTCCGCTACCCGCCTGTCCGGACAGCACGGTGACGCTGGGCAGGTCCCCGGTGAGCACTCTTGCACTGAGCGTATCGATCCCGTCCGAAATCACGCAAACCCTTACGCCGGCGCCCGTGATGCCGGCGGATTGGACGACATTCGCCTGGTGCGCCGTGACGCCCTGCCACGTGATGCTCCCGGCCTTCGCGATCCCGGATGCGAGCGACTGCGCGGCGAGAGGACCGTCCGCCTTGGGGATATAGCGTTGAGTTTGCCGCTTCTGTCGCGGGCCCACGGTGCGCACTTCGGCGTGATCGGCGAGACTCGGGATCGCGCTTGCGGGTACGTTTGCGGTGACCATGTCCGACTCGGGAAACTGGGAAATGTCACGAGCGCCCACCGCCCGAAGCGACGCCACGAGTTCAGGAGTCACGGTGCCGCGGATAACGACGAAGATCGTGTTGTCGGCTTCGACGTTCTTGCGGATGAACGACTGGATATTCTCCGGGATCGCTTGCGCTGCGCCGGGGACGGGCGGCGTCGTGACGGCGCGCACGGCTGCCAATAGCGTTGCGTCGATTTTCGATTCCGCCGCCCCGAACTGGGATTTGGCTCCCGCGGGCACGCGACCGAGGCTCGAGCCCTCGATGGGCGTAAAGCTCGGCTGCCCAGCAGATGCCACCGCAGGCGCAACCGCTAAAAGCAGCGCACCGATCCAAAGCCGCGCCATGACATTCATTTATTTCTCCCTGAGATGCCACATCTTAGCGTTTCCCAGCCGCGGAATGCTGTGACAAATGCAGCAAAGCCGCCTGAAAGCTTAGGGAAAGCCCGGGAGCCTAGTGCCGTCTCAGGACGAGCACTGCGCGCGCAAGGCAGAGAACGTCTGGCGCGTGATCTTCTCCTCGTAGTCGGCGCCATCCACCCGATACTTGAGCACGCCGTCGGAGGCCGAGGAGAACTTGAGCGAAATCGATCCTACGTCCTGGATCGCCCCGCGCGCGGCGCGATAGAGCGTGCCGGTGAAGTTGCCGATCGACTTTTCGACGCCGCTCGCCATCACGACCCATGACGGCCGGCCCTTCGAGTCGTAGACGAAGAGCACGCCGAAGGTGTTCTCGCCCTGCTGCGAGAGGGCCAGGCCCCAACCGGGCCGGGCCGGGCTCCACCAGAGAGAGGTGAAGTTCGCGCGCTCGAGCGTGGCCTTCTGCGGATCGCTGCTCCAGCGGCAGTCGCGCAGCGGCGTGCTGAAGCGGAAGCGCTCGACGTCCTTGGTCTGCGTCACACCGCCGACGACGTAGGTGAGCACGCCTGAGCTGCCGTCGCCCGGCTCGAAGCGCATGACGCCGACCGCCTCCGTGTTGACCAGGCCATCCGCCAGCGGTCCGTTCGAACGGTAGAGCTGGCCCACATACGCGCCGTCCGGCTGGCGCGTGCCATCGGACATCACGAACCAGATGGGATTGCCCGCGGCGTCGTAAGTGAAGAGGGCGCCGAAGAGCTTGTCGCCCTGGTGGTCCATGAAGACGCCCCAGCCCGGCTCGGCGGGGTTGTGCCATACGTCGGTAAGGTTGATCGACGCGAGGGGATTCGCGGGAGCGGCGGCCTTCGCGCGCGCGGCGATCTCCTGCAGCTGCGGTTGCTGGGCGCGCGCGCCGGGCGCGAGCGTGGGCAGGACGAGCGCCAATGCGAACGCGCTCGCGAGCACGCGGAAAGACGACATGCCAAAGCCTCTGTAGGGCGTGTGCGTGCGCATGAATTCTTGTTGTGGCGAGTGCGCATCTTACAGGGTCGCGACCAACTGCTCCAACTCGTCGAGGAAGGGCCGCTGGCCCGGGAGGATCTTCCCGCGCGCCTCCTCGAGCCCGAACCACGCGGCCCGGTCGATCTCGGGGAACGACTGCATGCGCCCCGAGTGCGGCGGCCACTCCATGCTGAAGTGCAGGCTCGTCAACTGCGCCGGATCGCAATCGCCCTCGACCGCCCAGGCCAGCACCACCTTGCCGCTGCGCTGGCGGCGTGGGGTGAGCGGGAGGAACGGTCCGTCCGCCACGAAGCCGGTCTCCTCGTTGAACTCGCGGCGCGCCGCATCCAGGGCTTCCTCCCCCTCGTCGATTCCGCCCTTGGGGACGGTCCAGACGCCGTCATCCCGCGCCCTCCAGAAGGGGCCGCCGGGATGGGCCAGGAGCACCTCCAGGTGGGCGTCGCGGCGCCTGAACAGCAGGATCCCGGCGCTGCGCTTCGATTCGTGTCGCATGGATTCGCGTCTCTTGTAGGCGGCGGGCTCGTTGGGGGCACCGCGCGCCGCGCGGGGTGTCGCATAGCTTAGACCTCGTTCGGCACAGCCCTCGGCAAGGAGGAAACATGGATACGCGTATCGACCATTCGACGGCCCTTTTCCACAGCGGCATCCGCGGCGCCATCATCGGCGCGATCGTGGGCGTCGTTCTCGCCGTCTTCTTCTCCTGGATCTTCGACGTCGTCATGCATTCGGGCGCTGGCGGGCCGGGCCTGCAGGCGATGGGCGGCGGCGCGGCGGGCGCCTTCATCGGCTGGTTCGCCGGCATCCTGCTCTTCCGTCGCAAGGGGCGCGGCGCGCAAGGCTGACCGGCGTGCGGTTGGGCTTTCGCGGGCCATCGGGCCCGGCGCGCAAGCCCCAAGCCGCATAGTTCCGGGACCACGTTTCATCCGTATTCCGGCGACCCCGGCCATTGTGAGGTGCGTCACAGGGCCGTTGCTAAGGCCTTGGATAGACTGCCGCTCTGGCCCACGGCTCGGCCGTGAACAAGAAAAAGGGTACGGATGCTGCGAGGACTGTCCTGGCCGAAGCGCGCGCTGAGTCGCCTCGCGGAGCCGCAGGCGCTCTTTCCCCTCATCGGCGTGGTGCTGCTCGCGCTGGTCTGGGGCAACGTGCTCGGCCTCATCTCGATCGAACGCGACGCCACGATGCGCGCCGCGGGCGCATCGAGCCGCGAGGTGGCCGATACGTACGAGGCGCAGGTCGTGCGTGCCGTGCGCGAGATCGACCAGGCCCTGAAGGTCGTCGCCTTCGCGCACCACACCCGGTCCGGCCGCATCGACCTCGCCGAGCTCAAGTCGCGCGGGCTGCTGCTGCCCGAGCTGCTCTTCGCGGTGAGCATTGCCGACCGCGATGGCCATATCGTCGCCAGCACGCGGCCGGGCGGCCTCACCGACGTCTCCGGAATGGACTTCTTCATCGCCCAGCGCGAGGGCGATGCGCTCGCCGTGAGCCGGCCGCTCGAGGGCCGCGCCGGCGAGGCCAACCTGTACTTCAGCCGGCCGCTGCACGCGGACGACGGCAGCTTCGACGGCGTCGCCATAGTGAGCGTCGCCTCGCTCTACTTCGTGGCCGGCTACGAGCCCTCCCGCCTGGGGCAGCATGGCGTGCTCGCGCTCATCGGGCGCGACGGCGTGGTGCGCGCGGGACGCACGGGAGATACGATCTTCCAGGGCAGCAACGTCGATTACTCGAAGGTCGTGAGCGCGCTGCCCGAGGACGGCTCGGCGCTCGCGGTGAGCCCCTGGGATGGCGTGCGCCGCTTCACCGCCGCGCGCGAGCTCTACGAATCGCCGCTCGCGGTCCTCGCCGGACTGTCGGAGCACGAGCAGCTGCAGGCGGTCGAGGGTCGTGCCGGCACCTACATTTGGCGTGCCGTGGCCGCGAGCGCGGTCATCGTGCTCGTGCTCGCGGGCCTCGGCCGCCTCGCGTGGCAGCTCGCGCGCACCAAGGCGCAGGCGCACCGCGCGTTGCAGGACGAGATCTCCGTGCGGCGCCAGGCCGAGTCGGCGCTCAAGCTGCGCAACCGCGCCATCGAGTCGAGCGTGAACGCGATCCTCATCACCGACGTCTCGCGCCCGGGCCGTCCGATCGAATACGTGAACCCGGCATTCGAGCGCATCACCGGCTACCCCGCCGCCGAGGTCATCGGCCGCGACGCCGCCTTCATGCTGGGTGCCGACGTGGACCAGCCCGGCCTGCAGGAAATCCGCCTCGCCTTGCGCGAGCAGCGCGAGGGCCATGCCGTGCTGCGCGCGTACCGCCGCGACGGCACGCCATTCTGGAACGAGTTCTTCATCGCGCCGGTGCGCGACGAGGAGGGTCGCGTCACGCACTTCGTCGAGGTGATGAACGACGTGACCGAGGCGCGCAACTACGAGGAGCAGCTCGCGCACCAGGCGAAGTTCGATCCGCTCACGGGACTTGCCAACCGCAACCTGCTGCAGGACCGCCTGCAGCAGGCGATCGCCGCGGCGCGGCGCGAGGGGGGCGCAGTCGCGGCGGTGTTCCTCGACGTGGACCACTTCAAGGTCGTGAACGACAGCCTCGGCCACGGCATGGGCGACGAGCTGTTGCGCCGCATCGGCACGCGCCTCGAGGCGTCGGTGCGCGAGAGCGATACGGTCGCGCGCCACGGCGGCGACGAATTCGTGCTGGTGCTGCCGATGCGCGAGTCCGATCCCGCGGCGCTCGAGTCCGGCATCACCCGGCTCATGCACAAGGTGCTGGCGGCCATCGCGCAGCCCCTCGCGCTCGGCGAGCGCGAGCTGCGGCCCACGTGCAGCATCGGGGTGAGCCTCTATCCCCAGGACGGCGATACCTCCGAGCGCCTCCTGCGCAACGCCGACGCCGCGATGTACCGGGCGAAGGAGCTGGGGCGCAACCGCCTGCAGTTCTTCACCACGGACGTGCACGAGCGCATCCACCACCGCATGGAGCTCGAGTCGAGCCTGCGCCGGGCGCTCGAGCGCGGCGAGCTGGAGCTGCGCTACCAGCCGCAGGTGACGCTGCGCGGCGGCGGCATCGTGGGCATCGAGGCGCTGCTGCGCTGGCGCCATCCGCAGCGCGGCATCGTCGGGCCCGCCGAGTTCATCGGCTTCGCGGAGGAGACCGGCCTCATCGTCCCGATGGGCGAGTGGGTGCTGAACGAGGCGTGCCGGCAGAACAAGGCGTGGCAGGACGCGGGACTCCCGGCGGTGCCGATCGCGGTCAACATGTCGGCGCTGCAGTGCGAGCAGCCCGACGTGGTGGACGTCATCCGCCGCGCGCTGGACGCCTCCGGGCTCGCGCCCGAATACCTCGAGCTCGAGATCACGGAGAGCATCTCGATGGCCAACCCGGCGCAGAGCGTGCCGCTCATGCACCGGCTGAAGGAGACCGGGGTGACCCTCTCCATCGACGACTTCGGCACCGGATTCTCGAACCTGAGCTACCTGCGCCGCTTCCCGGTGGACCGACTCAAGATCGACCTGTCATTCGTGCGCGAGATCACGACGGACCCGGGCAGCCTCGCGATCTCCGAGGCGATCATCACCATGTCGCACAGCCTGCGCCTGCAGGTGGTCGCGGAGGGTGTCGAGACCGAAGACCAGCTCGCCCTGCTCGAGGCACGCGATTGCGACTCGATCCAGGGCTATTACTTCAGCCCGCCTCTCGACGCGGGCGGGCTCGCGCAGTTGCTGAGGGAAGACCGCCGCCTCGAGAGACGGCCGGCGAACGTCGTGCACGCGGCCTCGGCGCTCGTGATGTGAGGCCGAACATGAAAACGAAAGGAACGACATGAATCCACGTCTTCTTGCCACGCTGCTCGTGGCGCTCCCGCTCGCCGCCTGGGCCCAGGAAGCTCCCTCGTGGAAATTCAGCGGTTACGGCACGGTGGGCCTCGCTCATTCGGACAACCGCAACGCCGATTACCTGGTCGACGAGTTCAAGCCGAACGGTCCGGGATACACCCGCGCGTGGAGCGCCGATGTCGACTCGCGGCTGGGCCTGCAGCTCTCCGCGCAGATCACGCCGACGATCTCGGCCGTGGTCCAGGTGCTCTCCCAGCAGGACGAGAACAACTCGTATCGGCCGCAGGTCGAGTGGGCGAACGTGCGGTGGCAACCGACGCCCGAATTCAGCATCCGCGCGGGCCGCATCGTCTTGCCCGTGTTCATGGTCACCGACACGCGCCGCATAGGGTACGCGACCCCCTGGGTGCGCCCTCCCGTGGAGATGTACGCGATGGTGCCGGTCTCGCACAACGACGGGGTCGACGCGAGCTATCGGCTCGAGCTCGGGGCTGCCGCGAACACTTTCCAGCTCACCGCCGGCACGTGGAAGCACGACTTCCCCACGGCCACGGGCTATGGCGGCGGCACGGCGAAGGCGCGCGACATCCTCGCGTTCATCGACACCTTCGAGCAGGGTCCGCTCACGCTGCGCCTGAGCCTCGGCCGGGCGAATCTCGAGATTCCGCAGTTCAGCCAGTTCACGGACGCCTTCGCCGCATTCGGTCCGCTCGGCCAGGGCATCGACGAGCGCTACTTCCCGTCCACCATGCACCTCAAGTACGTCGGCCTCGGCGCGACCTACGACCCCGGACGCTGGTTCGCCATGGG
This sequence comes from Usitatibacter sp., assembly GCA_035656735.1. GTDB lineage: Bacteria > Pseudomonadota > Gammaproteobacteria > Burkholderiales > Usitatibacteraceae > Usitatibacter. Next base: position 19,338 of record DASRRY010000006.1, read on the forward strand.
AGAATGGGGCCGGTTCGACACCCGTTCGGTGCTCGGGACGAAGGTCGCCTGGTACGGCAGCGCCGGCTATCGCCTCGGGAAATTCACGCCCTATGTCACTTACGCTCGTGCGAGCGTCGACAGCCCGACCGGCGATCCGGGCATCCCGCTCGCAGGCCTGCCGCCGCCGGTCGCGGCCGGCGCCGCAGCCCTCAACGCCGCGCTGAACCAGACGCTGAACCTGCTGCCCCGCCAGCGCACGGTGTCGATCGGCGCAAGATGGGATTTCGCGAAGAACGCGGCGCTCAAAGTGCAATACGACCATGTGGATCTCGACGCCGGATCGACCGGCACCTTCGGCAACATCCAGCCGGGATTCCAGCCCGGAGGCCGCGTCGGCATCTTCAGCGCCGTCGTGGACTTCGTGTTCTAGGGGGCCGACATGAACGCACAGATCAAGCGTCTCGTGGCCGGACTGGCTCTCTGCCTCGGGAGCGCCGCGGCCATGGCGCAGGACGTGGTCCCGGTGGTCTCGGCCAGGAGCCCGATCGCCCGGCTGGATGCCGCCCAGGTGGCGGACATCTTCCTCGGCAAGACCAGCCGGTTCCCCGATGGCAGCATCGCCATGCCCGTCGACCAGAGCGAGGACTCGCCGGTGCGCGACCGCTTCTACGCCCAGTTCACCGGCAAGTCGCCCGCGCAGGTGAAGGCGTACTGGTCGAAGGTCATCTTCACGGGCCGCGGCCAGCCGCCGCGCCAGGCGGCCGACAGCACGGAGGTGAAGCGCATCGTCTCGGACAACCCGCATGCGATCGGATACATCGACGCGAGCCAGGTGGATTCCTCGGTGAGGGTCCTCGCGGCGCGCTGAGCCCGTTCCGCTACACTGCGCGGCATGGAAAGAAAGCCCCTGCCGCGGGAGAACACGCTGCTCGAGGCGCTCGGGATCGAGATCACGAGCGCCACGCCCGAGCGCGTGGAGGCGCGCATGCCCGTGGGCCCGCGCGTGCACCAGCCGTTCGGGCTGCTGCATGGCGGCGCCTCGGTGGCCCTCGCCGAGACCGTGGCCTCGGTGGGCGGCTACATGAACGTCGACCCGGTGCAGGAACACGTGGTCGGCCTCGAGATCAACGCGAACCACCTGCGCGCCAAGCGCGACGGCGAGGTGACGGCGGTCGCGACGCCGCTGCACATCGGGCGCCGCACCCAGGTGTGGGACGTGAAGATCGCCGACGAGGAGGGCAAGCTGGTGTGCGTATCGCGCTGCACGATCGCGGTGGTGCCCGCCTCGCGCTGAGTCACCACACGCGGCAGGGCTTCGCCGAGGACATCGGTTGCCCGGGCTTGCACGAGAAGGCCTTCGCGAACTCCGGCATGTTCACCATGAGCCCGTTCACGCGGTACTTGCCGGGCGAGTGGGGATTCGTGAGCGCGCTCACGCGCTGGTTCTCGGGCCGGTTGTTCTCGCACGCCCACTGCGCGTAGCCCACGAAGAAGCGCTGGTCCGGGGTGAGGCCGTCGCGGTCCGCGAGCTTCTGTCCCTCGGTCTGCACCTTCCACGCCGCATACGCCAGGAACAGCCCGCCCAGGTCCGCGATGTCCTCGCCCAGCGTGAGGCGGCTGTTGATCCGGATGTCGTCCACGATCACGTACTGCGCATACTGGTCGACGATGCATTGCGCACGGTCCTCGAAGCCCTTCGCATCGTCCTTCGTCCACCAGTCCTTGAGGTTGCCCTTCGCGTCGAAGTGCCGGCCCTCGTCGTCGAAGCCGTGGGTGAGCTCGTGGCCGATGGTGCCGCCGGTGTTGCCGTAGTTCGGCGCATCGTCCATCTTCGGGTCGTAGAGCGGCGGTTGCAGCACGCCGGCAGGGAAGTTGATGTCGTTCATCTGCGCGTTGTAGTACGCGTTCACCGTCGGCGGCGTCATGCCCCACTCGCCGCGATCGAGCGGCTTGCCGATCTTGGCCAGCTGGCGCTTCGCCTCGAAGCGCTCGGCGCGCACCACGTTGCCGAAGAAGTCGTCGCGCCGGATCGCCACGGCCGAATAGTCGCGCCACTTGTCGGGATAGCCGATCTTGTTCACGACGGCGTGCAGCTTCTCGAGCGCCTTCTGCCGGGTACCCTCGCTCATCCAGTCGAGCGAGCGGATGTCCGCGCCCATCGCGTCCTCGATCTGCCGGGTCATGTGCAGCGCGCTCGCCTTCAACTCCGGCCCGAAGGCGCGCCGCACGAACTCCTGCCCGAGGGCCTCGCCCAGCTGGCCGTCCACCAGGCGCACGCAGCGCTTCCAACGGGGTGCGAGCTCCGGCACGCCGCGCAGCGTGTGGCTGTAGAACTCGAAGTTCTCGCTCACGAGGGCGCGCGTGAGCGCCGGCGCCGCTTCGTGCACCAGGTGCCAGCGCAGGTAAGCCTTGAGATCGTCGAGGCTGCGCGTGGAAAGCTCGCGCTGCAGCTGCTGGAAGAACTCCGGTTCCGTCACGTTGAAGATCTGCACCTTCGCGAGCCCCAGCGGCTGCAGGTACGCGTTCCAGTCGAAGGCCGGCGTGAGGGCGCGCAGCGCCTGGCGGTTGAACTTGTGGAAGAGCTTGTACGGGTCGCGCTGGTCCACGCGCGAAAGGGTGGCGCGCGCGAGCGCGGTCTCGAGCTCGAGGACCGTCCCCGCATCGCGCTCGGCGTCCGCGGTCGATTCACCGGCGAGCTCGAGCATGCGGCCGACGTGCAGCACGTACTTCGCGCGGATGTCGCGCATGCGCTCGTCGTCCTTCAGGTAGTAGTCGCGATCGGGCAACCCGAGGCCGCCCGCGGAAGCGAAGGCGATCACCTGCGTCGCATCGGCGAAGTCCTGGTCGGACCCGAATCCGAAGAGCATGCCGCCGCCGGTATCCACGTGCAGCTGCGCCAGCAGCGGTGCGAGCTCACGCTTCGAGCGCAGGTGCGTCACGCGCTCGAGCAGCGGCCGGAGCGGCTGCAGGCCGCGGCGCTCGACCGCCTCCTCGTCCATGCAGGCGGCGAAGTAGTCGCCGATCTTCTGCTGCGCGGCGTTGCGTCCCCGGCGCTTCGCGGCCAGGTCCTCGAGGATGCCCCAGAGGAACTGCTGGTTGTCGCGCGCGAGCTTCGAGTACACGTCCCAGCGCGGCTGGTCCGCGGGGATCGGGTTGTCGCGCATCCACCCGCCGCACGCGTATTGGTAGAAATCGACGCAAGGGTCGGCGGACGTGTCCATCGACTTCACGTTCAGTCCGGGCGAATACGGAAGCGACTGGAGCGGCCGATCCTGCCCGTGGGAGGCGAGCGGAGCGGCGAGGGCGGCGGCGAGGAAGAGCGGGGCGACGAGCGGGCGCATGGCGGCCAACGGTGCGAAAAGGCGCCAGTGTGCCGCAAACGCGCCCGGCGGGGGGCGCGGGACCTGCGACTATGCGGCGGCCGCGGAGAGCGCGAGCAGGTCTTCCTCGGTGGGCGGCAGGTGCTCCATCACCCAGTCGGCGCGATGGAACTGGTTGCGCGGCACGTACACGGTGCCGCCTTCCGCGCGCGCGTGGACCTGCTCGTTGTGCAGCCACAGGCACAGGCCCGTGGCGGCGCGGGGCTCATCGAACTCGCGGAACGACATCCATTCTTCTTCGGGGTGCACGGGGTCCCTCGCCGCGGTGGTGTGCGCCTAAGTTAACGCGCGGCCGCGAGGGTCGAAGTGAAGGGGGTCACAGGCGCCGACAGCGCAACGTTTCAGTTGCAATTCAGTTTGTTACCGTATATCGCCCGTGCCCGCGGGGCGCATGGAGTCCCTATACTTTCGGGCATGCGGATGGACTTCCAGCGTGCGCGCCGGGCGCTTCCGATCGTCGCGGCGCTGCTGCTGGCGGCATGCGGCGGCGGCGGCGGAAGCAGCGGCTCCGGCCCCGCGCCGCCCCCTCCGCAATCGCAGTCGTACCTCGATCCCACGGCCTATTCGAGCGCGGGCGGCGCATCGCTCGCACAGCCGGTGGAGACCGCCTCGGTGACGCATCACGCGATCGCCGTGGGCGGCACGACCCTGCATTACACGGCGACCGCGGGTCACCTCACCGCGATGGCTCCGGTCGCGGGCACCGCGGAGGCCTCGTTCTTCTACGTCGCGTACACGCTCGACGGTGCCGCGCCGGCGGCGCGTCCGGTCACGTTCTTCTACAACGGCGGCCCGGGCTCGGCCAGCGCGTGGCTGCACCTCGGCTCCTACGGGCCGCGCCGGCTCGTGACGGGCATGCCGCGGACCGATGCGCCCACGCCGTTCGCCCTCGTGGACAACGCCGAGACGCTGCTCGACGTGAGCGACCTGGTCTTCGTGGACGCGATCGGCAGCGGCTATTCCGAGGCGATCGCGCCCAACATCAACCGCACGTTCTGGGGCGTCGACGCCGATGCCGCGGTGTTCCGCGACTTCGTCATGCGCTACGTTTCGGTGAACCAGCGCGAAGCGTCGCCCAAGTTCCTCTTCGGCGAATCGTACGGCACCACGCGCAGCGCCGTCCTCTCCGACCTGCTCGAGAGCGCGGGCGTCGACCTGGAGGGCGTCGTGCTCCAGTCCGCGGTGCTCGACTACAACAGCAACTGCGCGCTCGTCGCCCGCATCATCCAGCCGTGCACCGGCTATGTGCCGAGCTACGCCGCCACGGCCGCGTGGTTCGGCGTCTCGCGCCCGGTGCCCGCGGACAGCGCGTTGCCCGATTTCCTCGGGCAGGCCCGCACGCTCGCATCGACGCGCTTCGATCCGGAAGCGCGCGCGGCGCTCGCTGCCGGGGCGCAGCCCGACGCCGCACTGATCGCGGACCTCGCGGCCTTCACCGGAATGCCGGCCGGCACGTGGCAGTCGCACTTCAACATGGCGCCCGACTTCTTCCGCTACAACCTGCTCGCGGGCATGACCACGGGCCGCTACGACGCGCGGGTCACGGTCGCGGGCACCACGCCGCCCAGCGGGGACGACGATCCTTCGAGCTATCTCATCACGCCATCGTTTGCCTTCCGCATCGGCGATTACCTGGCGAACGAGCTCGGGTACACCAATCCTTCGGGCTATACGCTGTTGAGCAACGCGATCCAGTCGTGGAATTTCTCCCACGACGGCCGACCGCTGCCCGATACGGTCCCCGACCTCGCCGCCGCCTTCGCGCAGAACCCGCGCCTCAAGCTGCTGGTCTTCGATGGATACGACGACCTCGCCACGCCGTTCTTCACGACCGAGCGCGACCTCGCGCGCCTGGGCGGGACGGCCGACGTGCAGGTGCGGGGCTACGTGGGAGGCCACATGCTCTATCTCGACGATGCCGCGCGGCCGCAGGCGAAAACGGACCTGGCCGCGTTCTACCGGAGGGCCCGTGGCTCCTGAGCGTTGCGGGGTCGCGCTGATGCTGGCATTCGCGGCGGCGTGCGCCGTGCCGGGTGCCTTCGCAGCCGAAGCCAAGGTCGAGGTACCGATGCGCGATCCCTGGGTCCCGCCCGAGCTCGCGAAGCAGGCGCGCGTCGAGCCGGCATCGAGCGGCGCGCAGCTGCGCCAGGAGGTCGAGCGCAAGCTGCGCACGCGCTTCGAGGCCGCGGCGGGTCCCGGCGGTCTTCTCACGCGCGAAGGCGCCCGCGCGGCCGGCCTCGGATTCATCGACCGGAACTTCGACGCCATCGACCGGCGCCATGCCGGCCGCGTGGGCTACGCGGATTACCGGCAGTTCCTGCGGGACCGGGGCGCCGCGCTGGAATAGCGCGAACGGGCGCGGGGCCCGCATGTCACACGGGCATGCATCGCGCGCGTAGCGGCCATACCGTAGGCTCCTTCGGTCCCCCTCCGGGCTAGGGCCGTGCGCGTGCGCGTCCCGAGGTCTTCCGCGCCCGCTGAGCCGTCGGGACCAAGGGCGCCGCCTTCCTTCGGACCATCCGCGGCCATTTACCATGTACCGGGGTACGGCCTCTATGCTTGGCCGAAGTTCGCCAAGAAGAACACGGGAGCGAGTCGCATGCAGCAGGGCATGACCATCGGACGGCTCGCGAAAGCCGCCGGGGTCCACGTCGAGACGATCCGGTACTACCAGCGCATAGGGCTCATTCCGGAGCCGCAGAAGCCGCAGGGTGGACATCGTCGCTACGCACCGGCCGTGATGGAGCGGATCACCTTCATCCGGCGCGCGCAGCAGCTCGGCTTCTCGCTCGAGGAAGTGAAGAAGCTCCTGTCGTTTTCGGACGGACGCAGCCGCAAGGAAGTGCGCCAGATCGCCGAGACGAAGTACGAGCTGCTGGGCGCGCGGGTCGAGCAACTGAACGACATGCGCGCGAAGCTGAGGCACCTCATCGATCTCGCGAAGCAGTCGCGCGGGGCGGGGCCCTGTCCCATCATCACCGCGCTCAAGGAGCCGGAGTAGGGTAGTCCTGACAGCGCAGCATCCGTGCTGCGGCTTTTCGCATGGGCACCGCATCATCGGCCCATGCAGCGCTGCGTCCTTATCGCCCTCGCGTCGCTCGCCATTCCGGCCATGCTGCCGGTGCATGCGATGGTGCGCACGCAACCCGAGCTCCAGCCCGCGAAAGCCGCGGCGGCGATCCCGGCCGCGCGTCCCCTCGCCGTACCCGCCGCGGTGCGGCTTGCCGAGCCGCAGCCCGCGGAAGCCAATGCGAGCGATGGCGCCGCAGGGCCCGTGCGCGCGCAGATCGGATTCGCGCGCACCGTGACCGAGCTGCGCACCGCGGGCGATCTCGCACGCCACCTCGCGTGGAAGCCGGGCGATGGCGACCGCCAGGTGGCGGCGATCGCGATCACCTCGCCGGGCGCGTCGGCGCTGCGCGTGGCCCTGCGCATGGGCAGCGTCCCGCGCGATACGCGATTCCGCTTTGCCGCTCCGGGCAGCTCCGGCGTCGAGGTCGATGCGGCCGACGTGGAGGCGAGCGTGGCGCGCAACCTGTATTTCGACGATGACACGCCCGGCGCCCATCTCTTCTGGTCGCCGGTGCTCGAGGGCGATACCGCGGTGGTCGAGATCGAGATGCCGCTCGCCGCGGCCGTCGCGGACCTGCACATCGCGCTTCCGCTCGTGTCGCACCTCGTCGCCGCGGCCGCGCAGGGATTTTCCGCCGCGTGCGGCACGGTCGCGTGCGACGGCGAGGGCGGGCCGGGCGACGGCAGCGCCGTCACGCGTATCGTCTTCACCGAGAACGGCGCGACGTACGCGTGCAACGGCATGCTCGTCGCCGACCGCGATCCCGACACCGTGATCCCGTTCTTCCTCACGGCGCGGCATTGCATCGCGAGCCAGGCGGCGGCCTCGAGCGCGCAACCGTACTGGCCCCAGGCCGGGAAGGCGTGCACCGCGGGCGCCGGGGCCGCCCTGCAGGCGGGCGCGCAGGGCGCGACATTGCTGCATGCCGACGCGAAGTCGGACCTCACCTTGTTGAGGCTTCAGCACGCCCCGCCCGAGGGCGCCCCGTACGCCGGGTGGACCGTCGGCAACCAGCAGTCGGCGAGCGCGGCCGCCTCCGGAGGGCTGGTCAAGGCGAGCTTTGCCGGCGGCAGCGCGACGCTCGGGCAGTGCGCGGCCGGCAGCGCCACCTCCGCACGCTTCGAGGCGGCGTACAACGCGGGGCTCTATCAATGGCTGGGCGGCACGCCGCAGGACGGCGACGGCGGCTCATAGTCCGGGCGGCGCTCCGGGGAGACGGCGCTGCGATGTCTAAGGGGGGAACCCCTGGAGACGAACATGAACCTGCTCAGAACCGCGACGCTCGCCGTCGGCACCCTGGCCTTGTGCATGTCGGCCACCGCCTTCGCACAGGTCCGCAGCGGCGCCGCCGCAACCACGGCCACGATGGCGCAGCCGGGCGCCGCCGGAAACACCGGCAGCTCCGGTGCGACCGGCTCGGCCACCGGCACCAACCCCACCACTGCCACGACGTCATCCTCGACCGGGACGGCCGGGAGCAACGGCGAGACCAGCGGCGTGTCGCAATCGGGCACGTCGAGCGGTGATGCGTTCTCGGGCGCCTCGCGCTCCCCGACGTATGGCCAGACCAGCGGCGCTTCGGTGTCCGGCACGTCGAGCGGCGATGCCTTCTCCGGCGCATCGCGGGGCAACGTGCCGCCGGTGGGTCCCGCCGCGGTCGATGCCAATGGAGTGAACGTGAACGGCTTCGGCACGGGCGCACAGCCCGGCACCAACGTGAACGGCAATGGCCTCAACGGCAACGCCGTGAACGGAACGGCCGGCCCGGGCACCGGCGGCAGCCTCGGCGCCAACACCGGCACGGGCACGAGCGGCCCGATCAGCAGCGACGTCACGACGGGCTTCCTGTTTCCCGGACCCACCTGGGGCACGCCGAACATGACGTCCGCGGATACGGAGGCTGGTACCGCGAATGGATACGGCACCGGCACGACGGGCGCGGCAGGCTATGCCGCGGGCGGCGTGGCCGGCTATGCCGGTGCGGCGGGCGCGGTCAATCCGGCTTCGGGCAACGCATCGATCGCCGCCGCCGGCATCGCGGCGCCGGCGGTCGATGCGGCCACGCGCCGCGAGGCGCAGCACCAGCGAGCGACGGTGCAGCGCCGCGGGCAGATGCTCTACAGCATCACGCCGCGCAGCAACGTGGATCGCAGCGCCGAGGTGCCGGACGACCCGGTGAGCCCGGCGCTCAGCACGCCGGACCGCCCGGCGGTGCGTTACTGATGATGCGGCTTGCGCGCACGCTCGGTTAACATGCGGGCGTGCGCAAGCTGCCCCGCGATTTCTACGACCGCGACACCATCGTCGTGGCGCAGGAGCTGCTGGGCAAGCACCTCGTCCACGTGGTCGACGGCTTTGCGCGCGTGGGCCGCATCGTCGAGACCGAGGCGTACCTGGGCCCCCACGACCTCGCGGCGCATTCGGCGAAAGGCCTGACCGAGCGCACGCGCGTGATGTTCGGTCCGCCCGGCCACGCGTACGTGTACCTGATCTACGGCATGCACTGGTGCATGAACGCCGTGACGCAGGAGGAGGGCGTCGCATCGGCCGTCCTGCTGCGCGCGCTCGAGCCGGTGAGGAACATCGAGGGCCGCACCCAGGGGCCGGCGCTGCTTTGCAAGGCGCTCGGCATCGACCGCCGCCACAACGGCCACGATTTCCTGAGCGACGATCTCTTCATCGCCGCGCCGCGCGTGGAGCCCAAGGTCCGCATCGTGAAGCGGCCGCGCATCGGCGTCGACTACGCCGGCCGCTGGGCGAAACGGCTGCTGCGCTTCTACGTGAAGGACAATCCCTTCGTCTCGCGCCGCTGACCCCGCGCCCGGGCGCACCGCGCTTTCTGCCAGAATGCGCCATGACTTCCCCCGTTCCCGACTCGCTGCGGCACGCGCTCGCGCCCACCGGCACGCTGCGTGCCGGCATCAACCTGGGCAATCCCGTCATCGCCCAGAAGGACCCGGCGGGCGGCGCGCCGCGCGGCGTGGGTCCCGACCTCGCGCGCGAGCTCGCGAAGCGGGTGGGCGTGGGCATCGCGTATGTCACCTACGAGACGGCGGGCAAGCTCGCCGATGGCGTGCGCCAGGACGCGTGGGACGTGGCCTTCCTCGCGGGCGAGCCCGAGCGCGCGGCCGAGATCGCGTTCTCGCCGCCCTACGTGCAGATCGAGGGCACGTACCTGGTGCCGCGCGATTCTCCGCTGAAGAGCGTTGCCGACGTCGATCGCGCCGGCATTCGCGTCTGCGTCGGCGACAAGACCGCCTACGATCTCTACCTCACGCGCAACCTGAAGCATGCCGAGCTCGTGCGTTGGCCGACGTCGCTCGAAGCGATCGCGATGTTTCGCGAGCAAGGGCTCGATGCCGCGGCCGGCGTGCGCCAGCCGCTCATGGCGGCCGCCAGGGTGGACCCGGGCCTGCGCGTGATGGACGCATCGTTCATGGTCATTCGCCAGGCCTGCGGCGTGCCGAAGGGGCGCGACGAGGCCGCGCGTTATCTCTCCCGGTTCATCGAGGAGATGAAGGCGAGCGGCTTCGTGAAGCGGGCGCTCGAGGCGAGCGGCAACGGCGACGTGACGGTCGCGCCCGCCGGGCGCTAGGCGCTCCCTCTTCCCCGGGAGAAGGCCGGCGTGCCGATCACCCGGGCAGGTTCGCGTCGATCAGCGCCCGCGAGATCGACTGCGCGGGCGGCAGGTCGGGCAGCTTGTCGCCGGGGCCGAAGAAGCGGGCCTCCGCGATCTCGTTCGGGTCGCACGCGATCTCGCCTGCGGCATATTCGGCGGTGAAGGCGATCATGAGCGAGCCGGGGAAAGGCCAGGACTGGCTGCCGAAGTAGCGCAGGTCCTTCACCTCCAGGCCCACTTCCTCCATGACCTCGCGATGCACCGCATCCTCGACCGATTCGCCCGGATCGAGGAATCCCGCAAGCGCGCTCATCCGTCCTCCGGGCGCCACCGCGGCATTGCGCGCGAGCAGGATCGCCGGCCCGCGCTTCACCAGCACCATCATCGCCGGAGCGATGCGCGGGTAGGTGACGTGTCCGCATTCGCAGCGCATCGCGCGCTCGCCCGGCGCCTTCTGCGTGGGCCTGCCGCACGTGCCGCAAAACCGGTGGGTGCGCGCCCATTCGGCCACCTGGAACGCGCGGCCCGCGATGGCGAGCATCTCGTCGTCCACGTGGCCGAAGAGCGAGCGCAGGCCCTTGAACTCGTGGCCCGCCGGCGCCTGCACCTGCGCGTCGACGGATGTCGCGCGCACGTAGGCGTCGTGATAGCGGCCGACCGGCAGCGTGCGGTCCTCCGGAATGGCGAGCGCCGCGAGGACCTCCGGCCGAGGCAGCGCAAGGTCCGCGGCATGCACCAGCAGCTGCGGCCCGCGGAAGACGAACGTGAGCGGCGCCGGATGGGACTCGGGGGTGAAGAGGGGCACGAAGCCCCGGGGCGTGACGATCAAGCGGCCATTCCTCGGAAGGCCGCCATCTTAGCAAGCGTCGCGCTCAGGCGGCGTGGACCGCGCGATCCCGGGCCGGCGTGCGCAGGCAGAGCTCGGCCCACGGACTGTCCGAGCCCCGGACGAAGTCGGCGATCGCGAGCGCATCGAGCATCGCGCGCGTGAGGACGCTGCCGCCGCGCGCGCACGCCTGCACGCCTTGCGCATTGGCGAGGCCATAGGCGAAAAGGTCGTCGTCGGGCAGCGCCTGCACGGTGCCGCGATGCACCACGGGGCCGGCGCCGGGAAAGCGCTGGTACGCCCACTGCTCGAGCGCGAGGTAGCGGAAAGCGGTGTGGTCGTCATCGCCCGGCGGATCCTCGCGGCCCACGAGCAGCACTTCACCCGCGCCGCGGCCGTGGGAGAGCAGGCTCGCGTCGATGGGGAAGCCGCGCGCGTCACGGTAGAGCGCCTGCGCCAGCGCGCCGCGCGGCACGTGCACGCCGACGACGTGGGCGATGCGCGGCGGCACGAGCGCGTCGAGGCGTCCCTCCGCGTGCGGCTCGTGGGCGGTGATGAAGACATCGGCCTCGATGCGCTGTCCGCCGCCGGTCACGAGCGCCGGTTCACCGCAGAGATGCAGCGAAGCGGGCGTGACACCGAGCAGGACGCGACCACCGCCCCGGGCGATGGCGCGCGCGAGGCCCTGGGCCAGCTTGAGCGGCTGCAGGCGGACCTGCCCGGGATGGCGCACCGCCGGACCCCATTCGCCACCCGGGACCGCGAGCGATTCGACGATGTCGACATTCTCGATGCCGGCGTCCAGGGCCGCGGCCCGTTCCGCGCGCGCGCCGGCGAGCCCGCCCGCGACGTCGCAGCAGGCATCGAGCCGCTCGAGCTCGCAGGCGATGCGCTCGCGTCGCACGATCGCCTCCAGCGCGTCCACCGCCGCGGCGTGGCTCTGCGCCGTGACGCGCGCGCCGTGGGGCCCTTCGCGCTCCACCGTGGTTCGCCAGCTCGCATCGGCAAGGCTCGAGAGCCGCGCGATCCCGATGCCCGGCTGCACCGCACCGACATCGGAATGGTCCAGCACCACGACCGAGCGTCGCTCGCGCGTGAGCAGGTACGCGGCCAGCAAGGCCGGCAAGCCGGCGCCGGCGATGCAGACGTCGGCGCGCGTGAGCGGGGGAAGGGTGGCGGCTGCGGGGGAAACGAGGGGTGCTGCGGCGGTATCGGCGAAGGGCACGGAGGCGAATCAGCGGGATGACCGCAAACAGCGTGCAACGTCCGTGCCCAGTGTCGGACGAACGGCAAGTCCTTGTCGGAGTGGACCTATACGCTCGTGCCCGGGCGCGTGTCCAGTGGCGGCTGGGAAGGCTTTACCGGCGGGGCGCCGGAACTTTCTACCGCTGGCAGGCCCGCGATCGCCGGCCCGTTGATCACCTCGCCGAACGCGTCGAAGCGCGAGCCGTGGCACGGGCAGTCCCACGTCGCGTCTTGAGCGTTCCATCGCACCGCGCAGCCCAGGTGCGTGCAGCGCGCGCTCATCTCGTGGAGCGCGCCCGCCTCGTCGCGATAGATGGCGATCTTTTGCAGGCCGCGCCGCATCACCGCGCCCGTACCCGGCAGGATGTCGTCTTCGCTGCCGACCTCGCCGGGCTTGATCCAGTCCGCGTACTGCCACGTCACGTTCGCGTTCTCGCGCGCATACGTGGACGCCGCCTTGAGGTTCTTGCGCTTCGGGTCGTACAGGTGGGCCCAGGCGATGTCGCTGCCGTGCACGAGCTCGGTCACGATGATCCCGCCGAGGGTGCCGTGGGTCATTCCCATGCCCGAATCGCCGGTGATCACGTACACGTTGTCCGCGCCGGGGTCGCGCCCGATGTAGGCGAGGTCGTCGATCGTTTCCATCACCTGGCCCGACCAGCGATGCAGGACCTCGCGTGCCATGGGGAAGCGCTCGCGAGCCCAGAGCTCCAGCCGCGCGAATCGGGTCTCGCTGTCCCGCGCCTGTCCGGTCTTGTGGTCCTCGCCGCCGACGATGAGCACCTCGCCCTCGGCATCCTTGAGCCGCACGTAGTGGTACGCATCGAGCGTGTCCCAGAGCAGCGCCTTCGCGACGGAGCCGCGCGGCACGCGCAGCGCCACGGCGAAGGTCGTGTAGGGCGCCTGCTTCGTGTGCACGGCGAAGCGGTCGCTGATCGGCGAGTTGGTCGCGACGACGATGGCATCGCACCCGATGCGCGCGCCGGCGGCGGTGACGACGCGCGGATGCTCGCCGCCATGGACCTCGACCGCATGCGCATGCGAGTGGATGCGCCCGCCCAGCTCCTCGAACGCGCGCGCGAGCCCGCCCACGTACTTGAGCGGATGGAACTGGCCCTGGCGCGGGAAGCGCAGGCATCGCCCGGTGTCCAGCGCATCGATCGGCGCGCGGTCCGCCCACGCGAGGCCCTCCACGCCCGCGCGCAGTCCGGCCTCGTACTCGCGCACCAGCGCCGCGGGGTCGCCGTCGGGCGGCAGGAACAGGTATCCATCGAGGCGCTCGAAGTCGCACTCGAGACCCTCGTGCGCGACGATCGCCTCGATCGCGTCGATCGCCGCGGCGTGGCTGCGATAGGCGAGCCGCGCGCCGTCCTCGCCGTGCAGCCGCTCGATCTCGTAGTAGCGGTCATCGATGGCGGTCATGAGGTGCGCCGTGGTGAGGCTCGTCATGCCATGGCCCACCGGACCGTCGTCGATCACGAGGGCGCGGTATCCCTTCTTGGCGAGCAGGTATGCGCTCGTCATGCCGGCGATGCCGGCGCCGATGACGCACACGTCCGCATGGGCGTCCGCGTCCAGCGCCGGGCGCTCGGGTGTCGCGAAGCTCATCCAGGGCGAGCGGGACTTGACGTGCAGCGTCATCGGGATCTCCGGCTGTCCAGGCCGTTGGACCCGCTCTTCATCACGGCGTTTCCACCCCGAACTCGAGCCGGGGCGGCGCAGTCCATTACCGGCCACGGAAGAACGATCACGAGCCCCATCTCACGCAGGAGCAAGGCCATGCGGAAGAAGACCCTTCGGTTCGGACGCGGCTTTCGCGTCGCCCTCGGCAATGCGCGATCCCAGGCCGCGGAGATGGTGATCCCGCCGGGAGACGCCGAGGGCGATCCGCACAACCGCCATCGCGGCGCGGACCAATGGCTCTTCGTGGTGGAGGGCCGCGGCGTCGCATGCGTCAACGGACGCCGCCACCGCCTCGGCCCCGGCACGCTGCTCCTCATCGAGAAGGGCGACGAGCACGAGATCCGCAACGACGGGACCGGTTTGTTGCGCACCCTGAATGTCTATGTGCCGCCCGCCTACGACGAGCAGGGCGACGAGCTGCCGCGCGGCAAGCGGTGAAGGCCGTATGCGCCGCTCCAGCCGTGGCAGAATTCGCGGCTTCAAAACCGACGCAGGCAGTTGATCCTTTGGAACTAATCAGGATTCCTGCGCACCAACGGGCGTGGATTTCCACCGCGCGGGAGAGGACTCGCGCGCCATAGGGGGACAAGAGTTGCAAGACCGAACGATGAACAAGCCCGCCGGGCCAGGCACCGGGCGCGAACAATACGAGGACGTGGCCGCCATGGGCATCCAGGGACTGGATGACATCCTGTGCGGTGGCCTTACCCCCTACCGGCTCTACCTGGTCGAGGGCGTCCCGGGATCGGGCAAGACCACGCTCGCCATGCAGTACCTGATGGAGGGCGCGCGCCGCGGCGAGTCGGTGCTCTACGTGACGCTCTCGGAGACCGAGGAAGAGCTGCGCGCGATGGCGGCCTCGCACGACTGGTCGCTCGCTGGCGTCACCATCCGCGAGCTTGTGCCGCCGGAGGAGGCGCTCCAGCCGGCCGAGCAGTACACGATGTTCCACCCGGCCGAGGTGGAGCTCTCGGAGACCACGCGCACCATCCTCGCCGACGTGGACCGGCTCAAGCCCGCGCGCGTGGTGTTCGACTCGCTTTCGGAGCTGCGCCTGCTCGCGGGCGACCCGCTGCGCTACCGGCGCCAGCTGCTGGCACTCAAGCAGTTCTTCCGCGGCCGGCGCTGCACCGTGCTGCTGCTGGACGACCTCACGAGCTCGGGGCGCGACCTGCAGGTGCAGAGCATCGCGCACGGCGTGCTGGTGCTCGAGCAACTGCTGCCGGAGTATGGCTCCGACCGCCGCAGGCTGCGCGTGCTGAAGCACCGCGGACGCCGCTTCCGCGGCGGCTACCACGACTACGTCATCGCCCCGGGTGGGCTCGTCGTGTACCCGCGCCTGGTCGCGGCCGAACATCGCGCCGAGACGCAGGGCAGCAAGGTGTCGAGCGGCATCACCGGCCTCGACGACCTGCTCGGCGGCGGCCTCGAGCGCGGCACCAGCACGCTGATCGTCGGCGCGGCCGGCACCGGCAAGTCGTCACTCGCGGCGCAGTTCATGGCGTGCAATGCGGACCGCGGCGGCCACTCGGCGATGTTCACCTTCGACGAGGCGCGCTCGACGCTCATCTCGAGGAGCGCGGGGCTCGGCATCGCGTTGCAGGAGCACATCGAGAGCGGAAAGGTGGTCATACGCCAGGTCGACCCCGCGGAGCTCACGCCCGGGGAATTCGTGCATGCCATCCGCCGCGAGGTCGAGGAGAACAACGCGAGCTGCATCGTGGTCGACAGCCTCAACGGCTACCTCAATGCGATGCCCGGCGAGCGCTTCCTCACCATCCACCTGCACGAGCTCCTCATGTACCTCGGCGAGAAGGGCGTGGCGACGGTGCTCATCGGCGCGCACCAGGGCCTCATCGGTGCGCAGATGCAGACGCCGATCGACGCGAGCTACCTGGCCGACGCGGTGGTGCTGCTGCGTTACTTCGAGACGCGCGGCGAGGTGCGCCAGGCGATCTCGGTCATGAAGAAACGCGGCGGCAACCACGAGCGCACCATCCGCGAGTTCAGGCTCGAGCCCGGCGGCATCAAGGTCGGCGATCCCCTCACGCAATTCCGTGGCGTCCTCAGCGGGGTGCCGGTGTACGAGCCGGCGATTCGCGCGATGGCCCGGGAGGCGAACGAGTTGTGACGCAAGCGGGTTCTCCCAGTCACGAGCGGCGCCTCCTCATCCTCGCGCCGACGGGTCGGGACGCTCCCCTCGCGCGCTCCGTCCTCGGCGAGTCGGGCATCCGCTCGACCGCCTGTCGCGACCTGGCGCAACTGCTGCAGGAGATGGCGCTCGGCGCCGGTGCGCTGCTGATCTCGGAGGAGGCGCTCGTCAACGAGGCCCAGCTCCACCAGCTCGGCGACCGGCTGTCGCGGCAGCCGCCCTGGTCCGACCTGCCGGTGCTGCTGCTGGCGCACCCGGGCGCCGATTCGCCGTCGGTGCGCCAGGTGGTGCGCGCGCTCGGCAACGTCACGCTGCTCGAGCGGCCGGTGCGGGTGGCGGCGCTCATGACGGCGGTGCAGACGGCGCTGCGCGCGCGGGCGCGCCAGTACAACGCACGCGAGCACCTGGTGGACCTGGACCACATCGCCAAGGCGCTGCGCGACAGCGAGGGACGGCTCAAGGCCCTCTTCGCGAACGCCGCCGTGGGCATCGCGGAGCTCACGAGCGCGGGACGCTTCGCGCTGGTGAACGATTCCCTCTGCCGCCTGCTGGGCGAGCGGCGCGAAGCGCTGCTCTCGCTGCCCCTGGTCTCGGTCGCGCACGACGACGACCGCGACGACGTGCAGGGGCTCATGAAGCGCCTCTTCGACGGCCATGTCGAGACCTTCGCCGCGGAGCGCCGCTTCGTGCGCCGGGACGGCGAGACGATCTGGGTGAAGCTCTCGGTGTCCGCGGCGAGGCCAGCGCAGGCCCATGGCGTCACGGCCGTCGCGGTGATCGAGGACATCACCGAGCGCAAGCATGCCGAGGAGGACCTGCGCGAGGCGGACCGGCGCAAGGACGAGTTCCTCGCGACGCTCGCCCACGAGCTGCGCAATCCCCTCGCGCCCATCCGCAACTCGCTGCACATCTTCCGCATGGCCGGCATCCAGGACCCGACGGTCGCCCGCGTCTGCGACATGATGGAGCGCCAGGTCGCGCACATGGTGCGCATGGTCGACGACCTGCTGGAGGTCTCGCGCATCTCGCGCGGCAAGATCGAGCTGCGCAGGGAGCGCGTGGAGCTCGCCGGCGTCCTGCGCACCGCGGTCGACACGAGCATGCCGCTCGTCGAGGCGGGCAAGCACAAGCTGCACATCGACCTGCCCGACGCCGCGATGGTCATGGACGCCGATCCCGTGCGCCTCGCCCAGATCTTCGCGAACCTCATCAACAACTCGGCGAAATACACGAAGCCGGGCGGCCACATCGGCGTGGCGGTCAGCGCCGAGGGCGGCATGGCCGTGATCCGCGTGAAGGACGACGGCGAGGGCATCTCGCCGCAGATGCTGAAGCGCGTGTTCAACATGTTCACCCAGGTGAACACCGGGTCGCGCGCGCAGGGCGGGCTCGGCATCGGGCTCACGCTCGCGCGCACGCTCGTGCACCTGCACGGCGGCACGATCGAGGCGTTCAGCGAGGGCCAGGGCAAGGGCTGCGAGTTCGTCGTGCGCCTGCCGCTCGCATCGATGGAAACGGCGGCGAAGGGCGAGCCCGCGGAGCGCGCGCCCCAGGCGCAATCGCTGCGCCTGCGCCGCGTGCTGGTGGTGGACGACAACGAGGATGCCGCCGACAGCCTCGGCATGCTGCTCCAGTTCCTGGGGGCGGAAGTGATGGTGGTGCACGACGGCAAGTCGGCGCTCGCGGCGCTGGGGACGTTCGCGCCCGCGGTCGTCCTGCTCGACCTCGGCATGCCGGAGATGAACGGGCTCGAGGTCGCGCGGCGCGTGCGCGAGGATCCCGACCACAAGGGCGTGACGCTCGTGGCGCTCACCGGGTGGGGCCAGCGCGAGGACCGCCGCCGCACGCACGAGGCGGGATTCGACTACCATCTCGTGAAGCCCGCAGACGTGAGCACCCTGCAATCGATCCTGTCGCTGAGGGAAGCCGAGGAAGCCCGGCAAGTGGTGAGGCACTAAGCCTCGCCCCCGGGGCCATCCGCGCGGCGCGCTCGCGCATCGCCCCCTTCGTTCGCCGCACCCCCGTGCTCGAAGTCGACGGCGCGGACTTCGGGCTCGGCAGCGTGCGCCTGGTCTTCAAGCTGGAGTTCCTGCAGCACGCCGGCTCGTTCAAGACGCGCGGCGCGTTCAACAGCCTCCTCACGCACGCGATTCCCGAGGCCGGCGTGGTCGCGGCCTCCGGCGGCAACCACGGAGCGGCCGTGGCGTACGCGGCCATGCGCAGGAACGTCCGCGCGACGATCTTCGTGCCGACAGTCGCGTCGCGCGCCAAGATCGACCAGATCCGCGGCTATGGCGCGCACCTGGAGGTCGGGGGCGATCGCTACGACGACGCGCTGAAGGCGAGCGAGCGCTGGATCGAGCGCAGCGGCGCGCTGCCCATCCACGCCTACGACCAGTGGGAAACGCTGCAGGGCCAGGCGACGGTGGGCCTGGAATTCGAGGAGCAGGCGCCGCAGCTCGACGCCTTGCTCGTGGCGGTGGGCGGTGGGGGCCTCATCGGCGGCATCGCCGCGTGGTACGCCGGGCGCGTGCCGGTGATCGGCGTGGAGCCGGAGGCGGCGCCGACGCTCACGCGCGCGCTCGAGGCCGGCGCGCCGGTCGACGCGCCCGCCGGCGGCATCGCGGCCGACTCCCTCGCGCCGCGCCAGGTCGGAAAGCTCATGTTCCCCATCGCGCAGCGGCACGTCGCACGCACGGTGCTGGTGACGGACGCGGCGATCGGGGCGGCGCAGCGGGAGCTATGGAAGACCTTGCGCATCGTGGCGGAGCCCGGCGGCGCGGCCGCGCTGGCGGGGCTGCTCCGCGGCGGATGGAAGCCGCGTGCGGGCGAGACGGTCGGCGTGCTCCTCTGCGGCGCGAACACCACCGCGGTCGATTTCGGCTAGCGCGCCCGGCGCTCGCCGCCGAGGTTGCGCCCCTCCTGCGCGCCCTTGCCGATCGCCGGCACGCCCGTGTCGGGCGTGCCGCGCTTCAAGGCCGTGCGCGCGCGCTCCGCGAGGTCCAGGTAGCTCTGCCTCATGCGCATGAGGTCGTCTTCCTCGAGCTCCTCGAGGTCCAGCAGCGAGTTGTGCGCCGTGTCGAGCGACCGGATGATCTCGTCGAGCTTGATCTGGATCGCGTCGGCATCCCGGTTCTGCGTGGCCTGGATCAGGAACACCATGAGGAAGGTGACGATGGTGGTGCCGGTGTTGATCGTGAGCTGCCAGGTATCGCTGTAGTGGAAGAGGGGGCCGCATAGCGCCCACGCGACGACCAGGAGAGTCATCGCGGCGAAGGTCAGGGGCCGCCCGGTCGCGCGGGCGGTGGTCTTGGCCATGCGGGAATACCACGACCCGTTCGCCATGGTGGTTCTCCGGAGATGAGCTATGCGAAAGACACGGCCGCGCCGCGTCGCGTTCCCCGAACGTGCTCACTTTGGGACAACTGCACCTAGAGCTGTCCGTCGGCCACTGACAGGACGTGCTCCCAAGCCTTCTCGATCCACGGCCGGTTCTCCCATTCCTGCAGCGAGACGCGGCGCGCGTGGGTGAGGTCGCGCTCGAAGTCGGCGCGCTGGCGCGCCGCGAAATCGCGATCGTAGATGTTGAGGTTGGCCTCGTCGTTGAGGCGGAACGAGCGGTTGTCGAAGTTGGTCGAGCCGACCGAGCTCCACAGCCCGTCGACCACCAGCACCTTGCAGTGGAACATCGTGGGCTGGTACTCGTAGATCTCGGCGCCGGCGCGCAGGATGCGCCCCCACGACGCCTTCGAGGCGCGGCGCACCAGCTTCGCGTCGGTGATCGGCCCGGGCATGATGATGCGCACGCGCACGCCGCGCTTCAGCGCGTTCACGAGCGCATCGAGCGCGAGCTCATCGGGGACGAAGTACGCCATCTCGAGATCGATCGAGCGCGCCGCCGCCGTGACGGAGAGCAGGTACATGAGGTGCGTGCTCTCGGCGCCGCCGTCGCGCGAGCTCTTGAAGACCTGGGCGGTGAGCGGCCCCACCGGCTGCAGCGCGGGGAAGTAATCGGGCCCGTCGAGCACCTGGCCGGTCACCTTCATCCAGTTGTCGAGGAAGGCGGCCTGCATCTGCGCGACCGCCGGCCCCTCGATGCGGTAATGGGTATCGCGCCAGTGCTCCGGGTCCTGCGCGTGGCCGCTCCACTCATCGGCGATGCCCACGCCGCCGGTGAATCCCACGCGGCCATCGACCACGAGGAGCTTGCGATGCGTGCGGTTGTTGAGCCGGTCGAGCGTGTACCAGTGCAGCGCGTGGTAGCGCTCGATGCGGACGCCGGCCTGGCGCATCCGGGAAAGCAGCGCCGGGTCCATCTTCTCGCTGCCCAGCCAGTCGAGGAGGAGGCTCACCTTCACGCCCTCGCGCGCCTTCGCCGAGAGGGCATCGGCGAAGTCGCGGCCGACCTTTCCGCTCCAGTAGATGTACGTCTCGAAGGTGATGCTGCGGCGCGCCGAGCGGATCGCATCCAGCATGGCTGGAAAGATCTCGTCGCCATTGAGGAGCGTCGTCGCGCGGTTGCCGGGCAGCAGCGGCGGCCCGAGCAGCACGCCCATGGCGCGCAGGAACTGCGGGTCCGACACGTCGTAGGCGTGTCTCAGCTCCTGGCGCACGCGCTTCTCGTTCTGCCCGAACAGGTTCACGGCGAGCAGCACGAGAGCCATCGCCAGGATCACGAGGATCGCGACCCGCGGCAGGGACATCTTCTTCGTTTTCATCGCCCCGACAGACAGCAGGGCCGCGCAAGCGTTCAGGCGGTCAGGGCGCGTGGGCCTTGAGGACGAGGGCCACGCCGCTCACCAGGTAGAAGACGCCGATCGACATCACGGTCCAGCGCGTCCAGAGCCGGAACGAGACGTCGTTCATCCGCTTGAGCACGGGCTGCGAGCACGAGGTTCCGGCCAACGCGAGGCCCACCATGACGGCCGCGAGCACCGGATGCACGCTCGAGCCACGCACGGCGACGATCGCGCCGAAGTACACGATCTTCAGGATGTGGGAGAGGCTCTGCGTGCTCGCCTTGGTGGCCACGACGCGATGCCGGTTCATCTTCGAGCGCACGAAGAAGATGTCGAGGATCGGTCCCGACACGCCGGCCGTGAGTGCCAGCGCCGTGCAGACGAGGCCGCATGCGAAGGGGTGCCCCTTGCGCTCGACGTTGAGGTGCAGCCTCTCCGGCAACGCGAGCGTCACGAACGGCGTGATGCCGAGCATGATGAGCGCCGCGGGCTTGCTCAGCACGACGTGCACGATGGCGAAGAGGGCGAGCGCCAGGAGCGCGCCGATCGCGTAGCCGCGGAAGACGCTGAAGTCGACGTCGCGCCGCCAGATCACGGCACGCCAGGCGTTGGAGGCGAGCTGCGTGATGCCGTGCAGCATCATGGCCTGGGGCAGAGGCAGCAGCGCGAGCAGCACGCCCATGAGGATCATGCCGCCGGCCATCCCGAGGATGCCGGAGATGAACGAGGTGACGAGGACCGCGACGGCGAGGACCGAGAAGACGAGGAGCGAGGGCATGGCAGGCGGCTAAAGTATCATGGCGCGCCATGTCCGCCGCGATCGCCGCGCGCTCGGCTGCAGACGGTTCAGCTCAAGGGCGGAACCTTAAGAATCGCTAACGCCGCCGCGCGAGGTGCCGGTAGGCGGTCGCGGCGAGGATGCCGAAGAGGACGTGCGCCGCGACCGTGTCCGCGGTGCGCAACGGCGTGAACCAGGGGAAGAACGCCGTCATGCCATGCAGGTCGCCCACGTAGAGCGCGAGGCCGAACGCCGCGCCGACCCAGGCGACCGCCCCATCGCGCACGCAACGCAGCAGCATCGCGAGCACCGCGCCGAAGCCGAGCGCCAGCAGGTAGTGCAGCACGAAACCGGTAGCGACCAGCGTGACGTCCGGCTCGTCCTGGGGCTCGAGCGCCGTCGGTCCGGCGATGAGGGCGGCCATCATGCGCGGCAGCTTCCACGCCGGCTCGTCGTAGATGGTGGTGGAGCAGGCGATCCAGGCGATGAGGACGACGGAGCCGGCGACGAGCGAGGCGATGATCGCGGCCGAGGCGTCGAATCCCGCGGCGATGCCGGGACGCTGGCGATCCCCGGCCCGCACCAGGCGGTGCGGCGGGAGCCAGCGCTGCGGAAGATGGAAATCCACCATGTCGGGAACACCGTCGACGATGGCTCGATTGCACTCCTCCACGCGGCCCAGCGCCATCGGCGCGCGGGGACGCGGCGGTAGGAAGAGCCCGTAAAGCGTTGTCGGAGAGAATCCTAGGCGGCGAGCACGGCGCCTTCGCGCTGCAATGCCTCGATCTCCGCGCTCGAGTACCCGAGCTGTCCGAGAACCTCGCGGGTGTGCTCGCCCAGCAAGGGCGCGGCCCGGCTCACCTCGCCCGGCGTGTCCGAGAACTTGATCGGCGTGCCCAGCGTCTTCATGCGCCCGGCGCGGGGATGGTCGACTTCCAGCACCATCTCGCGCGACGCGACCTGCGGGTCGACCAGCATGTCGCCGATCCGGTTGACCGGACCCACCGGCACGCCGGCCGCCTCGAACTCGCGGATCCAGTGGGCGGAAGGCCGGCTGCGCAACCGCTCGGCGATGAGGGGCGTGAGCTGCGCGAGGTTCTTCATCCGGTCGCCGTTCGTGCGGAAGCGCGCGTCCGTCGCGAGCTCCGGGCGGCCGATGACCTTCACGATGCGCTCCCAGTTGGACTGGTTGGCGCCGCCGATGTTGATCCAGCCGTCCTGCGTGGGGAAGGCCTGGTACGGCGCGGTCAACAGGTGCGCCGAGCCGGTCGGGCCCGGGTTCACGCCCGTGGCGAAGAACATCGCCGCCTGCCAGAAGGTCTGCTGCACCGCCGCTTCCATGAGCGACGTCTCGACCATCTGGCCGCGGCCCGTGCGCGAGCGCGCGACGACCGCCGCGAGGATGCCGAGGGCGGCGAGGATGCCCGCGTTGATGTCGGCGATGGACGTGCCGCTCTTCGCGGGCGGCCCGCCGGGCTCCCCGGTGATGCTCATGATGCCGGCGAAGCCCTGCGCGATCAGGTCGAAGCCGCCCTTGTCGGCGTAAGGTCCGGTGCGCCCGTAGCCCGAGATCGCGCAGTAGATGAGCCGCGGGTTGAGCTTTTGCAGCACGTCGTAGCCCAGGCCCAGCTTCTCGAGCGTGCCCTTGCGGTAGTTCTCGGTGACGACGTCGGCGTCGGCCAGCAGCCGCTTCACGACCTCGAGGCCGCCGGCGGTCTTCAGGTTCACCGCGATGCCGCGCTTGTTGCGGTTCATCATCATGAAGGCGGCCGACTCTCCCGCGATCTGCGGCTCCGAATAGCTGCGCGTGTCGTCGCCGCCGGGCAGCTTCTCCACCTTGATGACGTCGGCGCCCATGTCGGCGAGCAGCATGCCGCACGTGGGCCCCGCCATGATCTGCGCCAGCTCGACGACCTTGATGCCTTCCAGGGCTCCACGCATCGCGATGCTTCCGTAGGAACGCGGCCTAGCGGTAGAAGAGATCCACCAGCCCCATGCCGGTGACCGGCACGTAGGTGATGAGGAGCAGGATCGCCACCAGGATGGCGATGAAGTAGATGTTCACGCGCGTGACCTCCCAGACGCTCGCCTTGGCGATCGAGCATGCCACCATCAGCACCGAGGCCACAGGCGGCGTCTGCTGGCCGATGCCCAGGTTCACCGTGACGATGAGGCCGAAGTGCACCGGGTCGATGCCCACCGAGTTCACGAGAGGCATCACCACCGGCACCACGAGGATGATCGCGGCGGCGGAATGCAGGAACATGCCGAGCAGCAGGAAGAGCACGTTGAGGAGTGCCAGCACCAGCCACTTGTTGGTGGTGAAGTGCATGATCGACTGCGCGAGCTGCTGGGGCGCCTGGATCTCGGTGAGGTAATTGCCGAGGAGCGACGAGGTCGCCACGAGCAGCATCACCACGGCGGTCTGCACGCCGCCCTCGATCATCGCGCGCTTGAGCGCCTTCAGGTCCAGCTCGCGGTAGACCACGAGCCCGATGAAGAGCGCGGCGAGGACCGCCATGGCGGCGCCCTCGGTGGCCGTCACGATGCCGCCGAAGATCGCGCCGAGGATGATGACCGGCAGGGTGAACGCCCAGAACGCCTCGCGGAAGGTGCGCCGCACGCGGGCCCACTCGAACTTCTCCTCGATGGGCAGGTTGTAGCGGTGCGCGAACCAGTAAGCCACGGCCATGAGGCCGAGGCCGCCCAGCACGCCGGGCACGATGCCGGCCACGAAGAGCTGCACCACCGAGGTCCCCGCCATGACGGCGTAGAGAATCATCGGGATGGAGGGCGGCACGATCACGGCGAGCGTCGCCGCCGAGGACATGATCGCGGCGGCGAGCGGCGCCGGATAGCCCTTGCTCTTCATCGCCGGGATCAGGATGGACCCGAGGGCGGAGACGTCGGCCACCGCCGAGCCGGAGATCTCGGCGAAGAACATCGAGGCGCCGATGGTCACCATTGCAAGGCCGCCGCGGATGAAGCCCAGCACCGCGCTCGCGAAGGCGATCAGGCGTTGCGAGATGCCCGAGGCGTTCATGATCGCGCCCGCCAGGATGAAGAGCGGGATCGCGATGAGCGGGAAGCTCGTGGCGCCGTTGTAGAGGGTGATCGGCAGGTTCGGCATCGAGTCGGCGCCGTGGGAGACGATCATCGCGGCCACCGCGACCAGGCCGAGCGCGACCGCGATGGGCACGTCGATCACGACGAGCGCCAGCACGCAGACGAAGAGGAGCAGGATGGCCATCAGTGCGACGCTCCCCCGGTGACCGCCGGCGGGTGGAGCGCATTGGACAGCACGCGCGGCAGCGTCAAGAGCTCCGCGGCCACCATCATCACGGCGCTGATCGGCACCACGGATTGCACCCAGGCCACCTTCACGTCCGGCAGGCTCACGAGCGTGTCGGTGTCGAGCACGCCCAGCACCGCGTACCCGTACCAGCCGATCAGCAGGAAGAAGCCGATCGTGGCCACCTCGGCCACGATGCGGAAGGCGAAGCGCGCGCGCGGTCCCAGCATCGCGACCACCTCGGGACAGCCGATGTGCGCGCGCTTCACCGACGCGAGCGCGGACCCGTAGAACGTGAGCCAGGCGAGGAGGATCGAGGCGACCTCGTCATACCACGAGAGCGATGCCCCCAGGGTCCGGTAGACCACCCCCACCGTCACTTCCACCGCCAGGATGAACATCAGCGCGATGACGATCCACTCGAGGACCGTCTCGTAGGCCGCGCGCAGCGCGTCGAGCTTCATTCGGGTCTCTTTCCCTTGGCTATTTCCCGAGCGCGATGGCCTGGTCGATCACTTCCTTGGCGCCCGGCACTTCCTTCGCGAACTCGTCGTAGACCGGCTTGGAGGCCTTGATGAACGCGTCCTTGTCCGCTTCGTTCACCTGGATGCCGGCCTTCTTCATCTTCTGCAGCAGGTCCTCGTCCATCTTCGCCCCGGTCCGGTAGACGAAGTCCTGCGTCTCCTTCGCGGCCTGCTCGAGCGTCTTCTGCACGTCCGGCGGAAGCTTCTGCCAGCCGTTCGTGCTCGCGACCAGGTAGGCCGGCGTGTAGACGTGGCCGGTCATCGAGAGGTATTTCTGCACCTCGTAGAACTTGGCGCTGTCGATCTGGGCGAGCGGGTTCTCCTGGCCGTCCATCACGCCCGTCTGCAGCGCGGTGAACACTTCCGAGAACTTCATCGGCGACGGGTTCGCGCCGTACGCCTGGAACATCTTCACGCGCCACTTGCCCTCGGGCACGCGCAGCTTGATGCCCTGCAGGTCCTCCGGCTTGACGATCGGACGCTTGTTGTTGGTGATCTGGCGGAAGCCGTTCTCCCAGACGCCCAGGACCTTGTACCCCTTCTTCTCGGCCGTGGGCTCGATCTTCGACCAGAAGACCGCCTGCTCGATCTTCTTCATGTGCTCGCGGCTCTTCACGAGGTACGGCATCTCGAAGACCCCGAACATGTCCGCGATCGAGGACATGACCGTGGAGGGCTCGACCATGTCGATGGTGCCGAGCTTGAGCTTCTGCATCATCTCCTTGTCGCCGCCCAGCGTGCTGGACCCGTACACGACGACCTTGTACTTGCCGTTCAGCCTCTGGTTCGCGAGCTCCGCGAAATGGTCCGCCGCGGCCCCGATGAGCGAGCCGGGCTCGCCGACGTGGCCCAGCTTGAGCTCGGTCTGCGCGAAGGCCGACATTGCGGCGAGCGACGCGAAAAGCACGGCCACGCGCCGCAGGATATGGGCGTTCATGACTCCTCCTTCGATTTATGGGGTTCAGGGTAGGTTGCGCGCGTTAGTCTAATGGGCCGCGCGTGCGCCGTCGATTGATGCGGGTCACGGGCCTGCCGGCATAGAATGTCGCAATGTCCGCCGCCTCCGCCGCCGCAGCCGATTCCGGCTCGAGCCTCAGGACCGACGCCGCGATCATCTCGGTGGTCGGCTTCGCCCACGGCGTGTCGCACTTCTTCCATTTCGTGATGCCGCCGCTCTTCCCGTGGCTCATGCGCGACTTCGGGCTCAATTTCACGCAGGTCGGCGCGGCGATGACGGTGTTCTTCGTGGTCTCCGGCGTGGGCCAGGCGCTGGCCGGCTTCGTGGTGGATCGCGTGGGGGCGCTTCGCGTGCTCGCATTCGGCGTGGGCATGCTGTCGCTCGCCGCGCTCTCGCTCTCGTTCGCGCAGGACTACGCGATGCTGCTCGCGTCGGCGGGCCTCGCGGGACTCGGCAACTGCGTGTTCCATCCCGCCGATTATTCGCTGCTCAACCGGCGCGTGTCGACGCCGCGCCTGGGCCATGCCTTCTCGGTGCACGGCCTCTCCGGAAGCCTCGGCTGGGCCGCGGCGCCGCCCTTCGTCCTCGCGCTCGCGGCGGCGGGCGGATGGCGCGTCGCGGCCCTCGGCGCCTGTGCCGTCGGTTGCGTGGCCCTCGTGCTGCTGCTCGCGAATCGCAGGCGCCTCGACGACACGCAGGCGCGGGCCGAGGGCACGCGACGCGGCGGCGGCTCGTTCGCGTTCCTCGGCGTGGGCGTGGTTTGGATGTGCTTCGCCTTCTTCCTCGTGGCGGTGATGGCCTTCGGGGGGCTGCAGAACTTCGCCGCGCCCATCTTCGAGCGCAACTGGGGCGTGAGCCTCGCCGTCGCCACGAGCGGCCTCACGGCCTACCTGCTCGCGAATGCGGCCGGCACCGCCGCGGGCGGCTTCGTCGCCTCGCGCGGCCAGCACCAGGAGCGCCTCATCGCGGGCGCGTTGGCGCTCGCCGCACTGTGCTCCATTGCGCTCGCGAGCGCCACCGTTCCCGCGTGGAGCCTCGCGGTGCTGATGGCGGTGATGGGATTCGGCGTCGGCTTCACCGGTCCTTCGCGCGACATCCTGGTGCGGCGCGCGGCGACGAGCCGCTTCGGCACCGGCGCCTATGGGCGCATCTACGGCTTCGTCTATTCGGGCATCGACACCGGGCTCGCCCTCGCGCCGATGGTGTTCGGGCCGCTCATGGATGCCGGCCGGTACAGCAGCGTGCTGTGGGGCGTCGCGACGTTGCAGTCGCTGGCGATCCTCACGGCGCTCGCGGTGGGATCGCGCGCACGCGCCTCCAGGGCCTAGAGCACCAACGGCTGCGCGTAACCGGTGAGCTCGAGGTAGCCCCGGCCGCGCGCGCCGTCCGCGGACTCGACGCGCACCGCACCTTCCCAGTACAGCGTCCCCGTCGTGGCGCGGGCGTCCAGCTCCTGGTCGTCCATCAGCGGCTCGACGTGGAATTCGCGCGGGCCCACGCGCACGTCCATGGCGACCGGATACTCGGTGCCGCTCGCCGGCGAGCGCCAGCGCCGCCGCGGCGCGAACGCGACATCGCCCGGTCCGAAGCTCGCGGCGGCGGCGCCTTTCGCGCGCAGCGTCGCCGACGACCAGAGCGTGCGCCCGTCGGCCGCGCGAATGCGGAAGGCCATGAGCGCGCCTCCGTCGTCCAGGTTGGCGCCGAGCCAATCCCACCCGACGGCGCCGGGCGCCAGCACCTCGCTGGACCACTCGTGGTCGAGCCACGCGACGCCACGGACGTCCACGGCGTTCGTGCCGATGCGCACGCGGCCGGAGACGGCGAGCTGCGGCTCGCTGTAGTAGTAGCTCGCCTGCGCCGGAGCCGGTCCCTTGCGGCTGAACCCGCGCTCGCCTTCGGGCAGCACGTCCCCGGTCGGTACCAGGTCGAGGGCGAGGGAGAAGTCGGCGGCGCTCACGTCGGTGCGATAGGCCGCGCCGCGCCGCTCGAGCGTCCAGTCGTCGATGCGCACGGCGGTCTCGCCTGCCGCCGCATCGACCAGGCCTTCCATCGCGCGGCCCGCACGCTGGTCGTGGTGGAAGCGCCGCGCGTCCACGTCAGCCAGCGCCGCATGCGCGAAGAGAACCTGCCGTGGCGCGAAACGTCCGGGCATCGCGTCGGCCGCGGGATTGCGCACCCGGAAGAACGTGACCTGGAAGCCGAGCGGGCCGCGCGCGGAGTCGAGCTGGCCCGTGACGTACCACCATTCGATGCGATAGCCGGGGTGCGCGCCGCGATCCTGCGGAAAGCGCAGCGTGTATCCGGGCGTCACGGCGTGGAACGCATGGGCACAGGCGAACGCCAGGGTCGCGGCGAGAGCGGCCAGCCTACGCATCGTCCTTGACCGCGAGGATCGCCTCGCGCCGCACGGCGAGCCGCCCGCTCGCGCGCGACGCGACGGCGCAGAGCAGCACGACGGCCGCGACGAAGAGGGCGAGCGCCGGCACGGGCCAGTGCAGGGCGAGCGTCCAGTGGAAGGCTTGCCGGTTCACGACGTGCACGAGCACCGCGCTCAATGCGGCACCGCACGCGAGGCCGAGGAGGGCGCCTACGGTGCCCGCCGCCGCCCCCTCGAGCGCGATCATGCGCAGCACCTCCCGGCGCGTGAGCCCGAGGAAGCGCAGCACGCCGAACTCGCGGCGGCGCGACCACGCGAGTGCCGCGAAGCTGCTCGTGACGCCCGCGAGCCCGATCGCGATGGCGATCGCCTCGAGGGCGTAGGTCACCGCGAAGCTGCGATCGAAGAGCTCGAGCGAGCGGCGCTTGAGCGACCCCGCGTCCTCCAGCTGCAGCGCCGGTGCGTCGCGCAGCGCCTCGCGCACGCCGGTCTCGGCGCGCGCCACGTCGGCGCCGGGGGCCAGGTGAAGCGCGAAGTCGTTGGCGCGCAGGTCGCCCGTCAGCCGGCGGTAGGCGTCGAGCGGGAACATCACGGCGCCCCAGGTGCGCGCGTAGTCGCGAATCACGCCGCCCACGCGCACGTCGACGCTTCGCCCTCCGATCGGCAGGCGGATCCGATCGCCGGCGTGCCAGCCGTGCAGGTCGCGCGCCGCCTCCGAGATCCACACCCGGATCTCGCCCGGAGCGGCCGGTCGCGGGGGCGGTTGCGCATCGAATCCCGCGAGGAGGCGCGGCGTGATGGGACGCGCGATGACGGAGAGCGGCTGGTCTTCGTGCGCGGAGAGCACGACGCGCACGTAACGCAGCGGCTCGACCGCGGCGACCGCGGGGAGGGCGGCCACGCGGGCTTCCTGGGCCGGAGTGAAGAATCCGCTATCGCCCTCCGGGCTCGAGCGCACATAGAGATCGGCACCCACGACGCCCGCGAGCCAATCCTCGAGAGATACGCGGAACGAGTGGACCATGATCGCCATCGCGACGCAGAGCGAGGCGCTCACGACGATGCCGGCGATGCTCGCGGCGAGATGGCCCGGAAGGTCGCGCACCTGCGCCAGGGCCAGGGCGGCGAGGGTCGATCGCGGCGCGGGTATCCGGGCCAGGAGCGCGCGGCACAACGGGCCGACCGCCGCGGCGGCCGCGGCGAGCCATGCCGCGATCGCGCCATAGCCACCCAGGGGCAAGCCGCTGATCGAAGGCAGGAGCAGCAGCGGAATCCCGAGCGCGACCAGGGCGATCGCGATGCGCGCGCCGCCCGTGCCGCCGGGAATCTCGACGGACCGGTCGCGCAGCGCGTCGGCGACCGGCATGCGTGCGACCGCGCGCGCGACCCACAGCGCGCCGAGCGCCGACATCGCGATGCCCAGTCCCGCGATGAACGCGAGTGCGGCCGCATCCGGCGCATAGACGCCGCCCTCGCCGCTGAAGTATCCGGCCCCGAGGTCCGCTCCCACGCGCCTCAGCAGCAGGCGGCTCGCGCCGAGCCCGGTCGCGGTCCCCAGCGCCGCGCCCACGCACCCCATGAGGCCGCCCTCGAGCGTGAGCAGGCCCGCGATGCCGCGCCGCGTGACCCCGAGCGCGCGCAGCAGCGCCAGCTCCTGGCGCCGGCGCGCCGCCTGCAGCGCGAGCGTGGAGAACACCAGGAACGCACCGGTCGCGAGGGCGACCAGGGCCAGCGCATCGAGGTTCACGCGATACGCGCGGGTGATGGCGGCCGCGCGCTGCGAGATGGAGCCGGGCGCGTCCAGCACCACGCCGGGCGGCAGGAGCGCCTCGAGCGCATGGCGCGTTTCCGCGGGATCCGCGCCGGGAGCGAGGCGCAGGTCGATGCGGGTGATGCGCCCCACGCGATCGAAATGCGCCTGGGCCGCCGCGATGTCCATCACCGCCACCTCGCCGCCCGACTGCAATGCCGCGAGGATGCCGCCCACGCGCAGCGCGAGCGGCCCGTGCGCGGCCACGAGCGTCACCGACCCGCCTGCCTGCACGTGCCGCCGCGCCGCGGCCGCCGGCGACAGGAACACCGCGCCGGGATCGAGCAGTCCGCCCGATTGCCCCATGCTCGTCGCACCGGCATCCACGAGGTAACCCGGCTGCAAGCGCGACGCGCGGAAGGCATCGATCCCCAGCACGCGCAGGCTGTCTTTCACGCCTGCGACGGGCGCCTCGAGCTCGAGCACGGGGCTCGCGACGCGCACGTGGGGATCGCGCGCGATCCGCACGAAGACCGCGTCGTCGAAGCCGGTCGAAGGCCCGCGCACCTCGAGATCGGCGCTGCCGGCGAGGGCATGGGCCGAGCGATCGATCTCCGCGAGCGCGGACGCGTGCAGCGTATGCACCGCGCCGGCGAGGGCCACGCCGATCGCGATGGAGCACACGGTGAGCAGCCAACGCAGGCGGTTGGCGCGCAGGCTGCCGCGCACGAAGGCCCATGCGACGGCGGCGTTCATGCGAGCCGGCCGTTGCGCAGGTGCAGCACGCGATCGGCCGCGCCGGCGGCGACGGACGAATGCGTGACCATCACGGCGGCCGCCCCGGTGCGCCGCACCGCGTCGGCGAGGCATCCGAGCACGCCCTGTGCATTGGCCGCATCCAGGTTGCCGGTCGGCTCGTCCGCGAGGAGCAGGGCAGGCCCGTGGACGAGGGCGCGCGCGATGGCGGTGCGCTGCATCTCGCCGCCGGATAGCGTGCCGGGGCGCCGCGCCCCGAAGCCGCGCAGCCCCACGCTCGCGAGGGCGTCGCCCGCACGCTGCCGGCGCTGCATGCGATCGGCGCCCAGGAGGGAGAGCGGCAGCTCCACGTTGCCCGCCACGTCGAGGTAGGGAAGCAGGTGGAACGCCTGGAATACGAAGCCCACGTGGCGGCGGCGCCATAGGGCGAGGGCGTCGTCATCGCCGTAATCGAGGGCCTGCCCGTCGAGGCGAACCTCGCCGCGGTCCGGACGATCGAGGCCGGCGATGACGTTCAGGAGCGTGGACTTCCCCGAGCCGGACTCGCCGACGATCGCGACCCATTCGCCGCGCGCGACCTCGAGCTCCACGCCGTCGAGGAGGACCGCGCCGGGCCCGTACGACTTCGCGAGCCCGTGGACTGCGAGCATCGAAGCGCTTAGCGGCTCACATCCAGGCGACGGCGCCCAGCGCCGCGCCGCCCAGGGCCGCGATGGCGGCGCCGTACAGCAGCCACCGCTTCTGCGTGAGCACCGTGATCGAGGCGAGCGCGATGGCGATCTGCAGCAGCGTCATCGAGATCGAAAGGAAGTGGTGCGGGTGCAGCGCCGTCTCGGAGAGATTGTTGAAGCTCCCGGCCTGGGCCTCGAGGGCGCGCGCCTCCTTCTCGATGTCCTTCTTCTCGTTCGCGTAGCGCTGCGCCTCGGCGCGATACTTCGCGGCCTTCTCGGGATCCGTGCTGAGGGTGGACGCGAGCTCCGCCAGGTTCTGCTTCATGCTCTTCGCCTGGTAGAAGTTCCACTGGTCGGAGGCCTCGGCGCGCTTCAACACCGCCTCGTTTTTGTAGAGCAG
>DASRRY010000007.1:0-163567 GCA_035656735.1 Usitatibacter sp.
ACGCGTCCTCGACTTTCTGCGGATCGACGGGCTTGCCCCACTCGTCGTCGATGACCACCGCGACGCCGCCGCAGCGCTCGACGTTCTCGAGCATGCGTCCGCCGAAGACGCCGTTCCTGCACACGATCGCCTTCGTGCCCGGCGAGACCAGGTTCACGAAGCAGTACTCCATGCCGACGGAGCCCGGGCCCGACACCGGGAAAGTGAGCGCGTTGTCGGTCTGGTAGACGTAGCGCAGGAGCGCCTTCAGCTCCTCCATCATCTCGACGAAGACGGGATCGAGGTAGCCGATCGCCGGCTGGCTCATGGTGGTGAGGACGCGCGGATGGATCTCCGTGGGCCCCGGGCCCATGAGGGTGCGCTGCGGGGGATGGAAGGAATGGATCTTCTTCAGGGCGGGCGCTTGCTTGATGTTC
This sequence comes from Usitatibacter sp., assembly GCA_035656735.1. GTDB lineage: Bacteria > Pseudomonadota > Gammaproteobacteria > Burkholderiales > Usitatibacteraceae > Usitatibacter. The sequence continues at coordinate 417 of DASRRY010000007.1, forward strand.
ATCGGGGTTCCTGGAGCGCGCGCTTGCGGCGCGCGACGAGATGGATCGGTTGGGACTCGGAATCTTGCGTGGGCGCGCCGGGTGCGAGCCGCGCGAAGTCGAAGAGCGTGCGGTCGAGGAGGTGCGACGGCGCGACGTTCGACAGGGCATTGAAGAGCGACTCGACGCGCCCGGGGTGCTGGCGCTCCCACTCGCGCAGCATCGCCTTCACCTGCTTCCTCTGCAGCTGCTCCTGGGAGCCGCAGAGGTCGCACGGGATGATGGGGAATTGCCGCGCCTGGGCGTAGGCTTCGAGGTCGCTCTCCTCGACGTAGGCGAGCGGCCGGATCACGACGTGCCGCCCATCGTCGGAGACGAGCTTCGGGGGCATCGCCTTCAGCTTGCCGCCATGGAACAGGTTCAGGAAAAACGTCTCGAGGATGTCGTCGCGGTGGTGCCCCAGCGCGATCTTCGTGGCGCCGAGCTCGGTCGCCAGGCGGTAGAGCACGCCGCGGCGCAGGCGCGAGCACAGGCCGCACATCGTCTTGCCCTCGGGGATCACGCGCTTCACCACGCTGTACGTGTCCTGCACCTCGATGCGGAACGGCACGCCGAGCGCCGTGAGGTAGTCCGGAAGGACGTGCGCGGGAAAGCCGGGATGGCGCTGGTCGAGGTTCACCGCGACGAGCTCGAAGGGCACCGGCGCCTTCTCGCGCAGGCGCATGATCACATCCAGCATCGCGTAGCTGTCCTTGCCGCCGGACAGGCACACCATCACGCGGTCGCCGGGCTCGATCATCGCGTAGTCGGCGATGGCCTGCCCCACGAGGCGGCGCAGGCGCTTCGCGAGCTTGGCGGACTCGAAGTCCGCCTTCCGGTTGTCGCTGGCAGGCAAGGAGGTCACAGGTGGAGGGAACGGCCGCCGTCGACTGCCAGGACCTGGCCGGTCACGAACGGGGCATCGAAGAGGAGGTATTTTACCGCGCCCGCGATGTCCTCCGGGCCGCCCACCCGCCCGAGCGGCGTTTGCGCCACGATGCGGGCCTGCTCGGCGCCGGAGAAATGGTCTCCCCGCTCGGGCCAGAGGATCGAGCCGGGTGCGACGCCGTTCACGCGCACATGGGGTGCCAGCTCGAGCGCCAGCGAGCGCGTGAGGCCCACGAGGCCGGCCTTCGCGACGGTGTACACGACGAAGTCCTTGAGGGGCCGCTCGGCGTGGATGTCGACGATGTTCACGATCGCCCCGCGGGTGCGTTCGAGCGCCGGCGCCGCCGCCTGGGCCAGGAAGAGCGGTGCCCGCAGGTTGCTGCCCACCAGGTCGTCCCATTCGCGCGCCGTGATCGCGCCGATCGGCGTACGGTAGAACGACGAGGCGTTGTTGACGAGCGCGTCCAGGCGCCCGAAGGCTTCCGTGGCGCGGTCGATGAGGCCGGGCAAGCCCTCGACGTCGAGCAGGTCTTGCTGCACCACGACGCACGAGCCCGGGCGTTCGCCGTTCAGCACGTCGCAGAGGCGATCGGCTTCCTCCCGCGAGCGGTGGCAATGCAGCACCGTGCGCGCGCCGGCCGCGTGGAGGCGGCGTGCGATCGCCGCGCCGATGCGGCGCGCTGCACCCGTGACGAGGACCGCGCCACCCTGCATGCTATAGTCGGCCGCGCTTCGGACAAGGAAGGTTGAAGTTTAGCCGAACGCCCTGCCATGACGCTCTCCGCCGACCCGATCCTGCCGCCGCCGCCGCCCGAGGCTGCCCGCCATTCGCAGCTCGTGGCCGAGCACATCGCGCAAGCGATCGTGGACGAGGGTGAGTGGATGCCGTTCTCGCGCTACATGGAGCTCGCGCTCTATGCGCCCGGCCTCGGCTACTACGCCGCGGGCTCGCGCAAGTTCGGCTGGGAGGGCGACTTCGTCACGTCGCCCGAGATCTCGCCGATGTTCGCGCGCTGCCTCGCGTTGCAGGCGCGCCAGGTGCTCGAGGCCTGCGGCGGCGAGATCCTCGAGCTCGGACCCGGCTCGGGCGTGCTCGCGGCGGACCTGTACGGCGCGCTCAAGGAAGAGGGCGCGGCACCGTCGCGCTACCGGCTCCTCGAAGTGAGCCCGGACCTGCGCCAGCGCCAGCAGGCGCTCATCCGCGAGCGTTTTCCACAGGATGCGGAGCGCTTCGAATGGATCGACCGGCTGCCCGACAGGATCAACGGCTTCGTGATCGCCAACGAGGTGCTCGACGTGGTGCCGTTCTCGCTCGTGCACCGGCACGAGGGCGGGCTGCGCGAGCGCGGGGTGATCCTCTCGGAGGCGGGCTTCGCCTGGGACGACCAGCCCATGCGCGACGACGAGCTCAGGCGCCGCGCAGGGGCGGTGTTCCCGCCGGGCGACTACGACTACCTGTCCGAGATCGCGCTCGCCGCCGAGGCGCTCGTGCGCACCGTGGCCGCGAGCCTCGAGCGCGGCATCGCGCTCTTCATCGATTACGGTTTCCCCGAGCGCGAGTACTACCATCCGCAGCGCTCGATGGGCACCATGCGCTGCCACTACCGCCATCGCTTCCACGGCGATCCCTTCTTCATGCCGGGGCTGCAGGACATCACGGCGCACGTCGATTTCTCGGCGATGGCCCGTGCTGCCGAGTCCGCAGGCGCCGAGGTCTACGGCTTCACGACGCAGGCGTATTTCCTGATCTCGTGCGGGCTCGCGGTGCTCGTCTCCGGGGGAGACCCGGACATGACGCTCTCGCGCCTCAAGGCCACCAGCGCCGTGCACCGGCTCATCAGTCCCGCCGAGATGGGCGAGCTCTTCAAGGTGCTCGCCATCGGCCGCGGCTTCGAGGGGCCGCTGCAGGGATTCCAGTCGGCGCGGCACATCGCGCTCTGACGGCGGCCTCGCGACGGTCATGGCCGGCAGAGCACGATGCGCGAGATTCCCGGCAGCGCGAGGGTGCGCCAGGCTGGATCGGGCCTTGCGGCGCGGCGCGGCGGCGGCCCTGCTCGGCGCGGCCGCGCTCGCCGGCTGCGCCTCGATCGGGCCGGACGCGTTGCAGCAGACGCGCCTGCAATACAACGAGGCGGTGAAGACGACCACCGAGGAGCAGCTCCTGCTCAACATCGTGCGGCTGCGCTACGGCGACACGCCGAGCAGCCTCGCGGTCTCCTCGATCGCCGCGCAGTTCGAGCGCACGCAGAACCTGCAGCTCAGCCCGTTCTTCACCTCCGCCGGCGCCGACAGCAACCGCAGCTTCACCGCGATCCTGCCGCAGGCGGGCGTCGCGGCCGCCGACCGGCCGACGATGAGCCTCACCCCGCTCGACGACCAGGAGTTCACGCGCAAGCTCTTCACGCCGATGACGCTCGACGGCATCATCTACCTCGCGAAGACGACCTGGCCGATCTCCACGGTCTTCCGGCTGTATCTCGAGAACCTCAACTGGGTGTCGAACGCGCAGACGGCGAGCGGTCCCACGCCGCGCCAGCCGCCCGAGGTCGACGACTTCCTGCGCGGCATCACGGCGCTGCAGTCGCTGCAGGACCGCTCGCGCATCGTCTTCACGCAGGAACCGCGCGACGAGATCGCCGGCGGCCCGCTGCCGGCATCCAGCGTGTCGGCGCGCGACGTGCTCGAGGCGGCGAAGAACGGCTTCGAGTACCGCCAGGATGCGAAGGCCGGCACCTGGACGCTGGTGAAGAAAACGAGCGCGCCGGTGATGCTGGTCGATCCGTCGACCGGGTTCTCGCCGGACATGCAGGTCTTCGTCGACGCCTTCCACCTCCAGCCGGGGCTCGGGAAGTACGACATCACCCAGGAAGGAACGAACCCGTTCGAGACGGCGTCGCGGCGCACCGGCCTGGACCTCGAGACGCGCTCGCTGCTGCAGGCGCTCTACTACGTGTCGCACGGCATCGACATCCCGCCGGAGCACGCGGCGCGCGAGGCGCTCACCATCACGCGCACCGAGTCCGGCGGCGCGTACGACTGGCAGCGCGTGATGGGCGGCCTCTTCCACGTGCGCTGGGCGGCGGGCGAGGCGCGGCCCGCGGGCGCGCAGGTGGCGGTGCGCTACCACGGCTACTGGTTCTATATCGACGCGGCCGACCAGGACACCAAGTCGACCTTCTCGCTGCTGATGGAGCTGTCGCGCCTCGAGCTCGCGGGCAAGCCCGGACCCGGACCGGTGCTCACGCTGCCGGTGAGCGGGCGCTAGGGCAAGCGCCCGCGGTCCGTCCGGTCCTAGTCCTTCAGCGCCGCCAGCACTTCTTCCAGCATCTTCTTCGCATCCCCGAAGAGCATGCGGTTGTTCTCCTTGTAGAAGAGCGGATTGTCCACGCCGGCGTAGCCCGAGGCCATGCTGCGCTTCATCACGATCGACGTCTTCGCCTTCCACACCTCGAGCACCGGCATGCCGGCGATGGGGCTCGAGGGATCTTCCTGCGCGCTCGGGTTCACGATGTCGTTCGCGCCGATGACCATGGCGACGTCGGTGTCCGGGAAGTCGGCATTGATCTCGTCCATCTCCATCACGATGTCGTAGGGCACCTTGGCCTCGGCGAGGAGCACGTTCATGTGCCCCGGCATGCGCCCGGCGACCGGGTGGATCGCGAAGCGCACGTTCTTGCCCATGTCGCGCAGGCGCTTCGTGATCTCGTACACCGTGTGCTGCGCCTGGGCGACGGCCATGCCGTAGCCGGGGACGATGATCACGCTCCTCGCGTCCTTGAGCAGGTCGGCGGTTTCCTGCGCGCTGATGGGGGTGACTTCCCCCGCGGGCTGCGCGCCGCCCGGGGCGGCAGGCGCCGTCGTCCCGCCGCCGAAGCCGCCCGCGATCACGGCGAGGAACTTGCGGTTCATCGCGCGGCACATGATGTACGAGAGGATCGCCCCGCTCGAGCCCACCAGCGCGCCGGTGACGATCAGCAGGTCGTTCGACAGCATGAAGCCCGTGGCCGCCGCCGCCCATCCCGAGTAGCTGTTGAGCATCGAGACCACCACCGGCATGTCCGCGCCGCCGATCGCCATCACCATGTGCACGCCGAAGAGGAGCGCCACGACGGTCATGGCGACGAGCGGGGTCATGCCCGCGTGGACGTCGGGTGCGTGCAGGAACGCGTACCCGAAACCGATCACAGCGAGCAAGCCCGCGAGGTTGAGCCAGTGGCGTCCGGGCAGGAGCACGGGCTTGCCGGTGATCCGGCCCGAGAGCTTGCCGAAGGCGATGACCGACCCGGAGAGCGTGATCGCCCCGATCAGCACGCCCACGTAGATCTCGACGTGGTGGACGGCCACCTCCGCGGGCGACATGCCGGCCGTGGCGCCCGGGTCGATGTAGCTCGCGTAGCCCACGAGCACGGCGACCAGGCCCACGAGGCTGTGCATGAACGCCACGAGCTCCGGCATCTGCGTCATGAGCACCGTGCGCGCGAGGTACAGGCCGATGCTGCCGCCGATCACGAGGGCGACGGCGATCCAGCCTATCGCGTGCGGCGTCACGCGCGGCCCGAAGACGGTGGCCAGCACGGCGATCGCCATGCCGATCATCCCGTAGAGATTGCCGCGGCGCGACGTCTCGGGATTGGACAGCCCGCCCAGGCTCAGGATGAACAGGATGACCGCGGCGACGTAGGAAACGACGACCAGGCTTTCGGACATGGACTGGCCCCTATTTCCGGAACATGGAGAGCATGCGCTGCGTGACCGCGAAACCGCCGAACATGTTGATGGCGGTGAGTGCCACGCCGACGGCCGCGATCCAGCGGATGAGCTCGTCGGGACGCGCCGTGCCGGCGGCCGCGGGCGGCGCGATCTCGATCACCGCGCCGATGATGATGATGCTGCTGATCGCGTTCGTGACGCTCATGAGCGGCGTGTGCAACGCGGGCGTCACGTTCCAGACCACCATGTAGCCCACGAAGCAGGCGAGGACGAACACGGTGAAGTGCGGCAGGAATGCGGGCGGCGCGTACAGGCCGATGAGGGCGAGCAGGATCGCGCCCGCGCCGAAGATCGCCGCGAGCGGTCCCGCGGGGATCGGGCCGCCCGCGCCGTGGCCGTGGCCCTTTTTCTCGACGGCCGCCACCGGAGCGGGCCTTGCCGCGGCCTGGGGGGGTGCCGCCGAGAGCTTGGGCGCCGGCGGGGGCCACGTGATCTCGCCCTCCCGGATCACGGTCGTGCCGCGGATCACGTCGTCTTCCATGTTGACGTGGAAGACGCCGTCCTTCTGCTTGCAGAGCTCCTCCGAGAGGCGGAAGAGGTTGGTCGCATAGAGCGTGCTCGCCTGCGTCGCGAGGCGGCTCGGCAGGTCGGTGTAGCCGATGATCGTGACGCCGTGCCTCACCACGACCTGGCCGGGCTCGGTGAGCTCGCAGTTGCCGCCCTGCTCCGCCGCGAGGTCCACGATCACGCTGCCGGGCTTCATCGAGCGGACCATCTCCGCGGTGATGAGCTTCGGGGCGGGCTTGCCCGGGATCAGCGCGGTCGTGATGATCACGTCGACCTCGCGCGCCTGCTTCGCGAACACGTCGCGTTGCGCTTTCTGGAATCCCTCGCTCATCACCTTCGCGTAGCCGCCGACCCCCGTGCCTTCCTCCTGGTACTCCACGGGCACGAACTCGCCGCCGAGCGAGCGGATCTGGTCGCCGACCTCGGGGCGCGTGTCGTTCGCCCGCACGATGGCGCCGAGGCCCGCGGCGGCACCGATCGCCGCGAGGCCGGCCACGCCGGCGCCGATGATGAAGACCTTCGCGGGGGGCACCTTGCCGGCGGCGGTGATCTGCCCGGTGAAGAAGCGGCCGAAGTGCTGCGCGGCCTCGATCACGGCGCGATAGCCGGCGATGTTCGCCATGGAGGACAGCGCGTCCATCTTCTGCGCGCGCGACATGCGCGGCACGCTGTCCATCGCGAGCACGGTCGCCTTCTTCGCCGCCAGGGCGCGCATCAGGTCCGGGTTCTGCGCGGGCCAGATGAAGCTCACGAGCGTCTGGCCCTCCCGCATCATCGCGATCTCGCTCTCGTTGGGCGCACGCACCTTGAACACGATGTCGGCACGGGACCAGACCGAGGCCGCGTCCGCAACGACCGTCGCACCGGCCGCCGCGTAGGCGTCGTCGGAAAGGCTCGCGGCTTCGCCGGCGCCGGCCTGGACCACGACGCCGAACCCGAGCTTGGCGAGGCGCGTCACGACGTCGGGCACGGTGGCGACACGCTTCTCGCCCGGAAACACTTCCTTGGGAACGCCGATCACTTGTGCGGTCATGGGATTCTTCCGGTGGATTGCGGTGCGATGCAGCGGCGGCGGGCCGCCGCGGATTGCGATTCTACTTGGTCGGGCGCGGGGGCCCCGCGCCGGCCGGAAGGGCGCGCTACGCGCCGGGTGCCGCCTCGAGTGCGGCGATCGCCACGAGCCGGGCGCGGCGCACCGCGCCGGCGATGTCTTCCGGGTGCTCGCGCGCGATGGCGCCCGCGTCGATCGCGCGGGCCGCGGCGAGCGAGCGCTCGAGCCAGCGGCGCGGCGCGAACGCTGCGCGCGACGGGGCCAGCGTGTCGCACTCGGCGACTTCGAGCAATTGGTGGAAGCGTTCCGGGCGGCGGAATGCGTCGGCGCGCTCCAGCAGGTCGAGCGTGGCCTGGGCATCGAGGAGCGGCGCGTGCAGCAGCTCGCGCTCGCGCCGGGCGGCGAGCGCGAGATCGCGGCAATCCGACGGCGTGTTGAGGCGGCGCGCGAGCCGGGCCGCGGCATCGGGCTCCACGTCGATCACCATGAGCGCGTAGCGCACCGGCAACGCGTAGGCGCGATGGGCCGCGTGGTCGAGGCGAGCCGCGAGCCGCTCGGGCTCGTCGCCGCGGTCGAGGACGGCATCGAGCTCCGGGAGCACATGCGCGAGCGCGTCGCATTCGCGCAGGACCGCGAGCATGCGCGAGGGCACGGCTTCCATGAGGCCGCGCGAGATCTCCTGCCATACGCGTTCCGGAACGAGCGCATCGGCCTCCCCCGCCTCGACCATGCGCCGCATGAGTGCCAGGGTCTCGGGCGCGATGGCGAAGCCGAAGCGCGCGGCGAAGCGCGCCACGCGCAGGATGCGCACCGGGTCCTCGGCGAAGGCATCGCTCACGTGGCGCAGCACGCGCGCCTTGAGGTCACGCTCGCCGCCGTGGGGATCGATGAGGCGGCCCGACTCGTCCCGCGCCATGGCGTTGATGGTGAGGTCGCGCCGGCGCAGGTCGTCCTCGAGCGTGACGTCGGGCGCGGCGTGGAAGGTGAAGCCCTTGTAGCCGGGCGCGGTCTTGCGCTCGGTGCGCGCGAGGGCGTACTCCTCGTGCGTCTCGGGATGCAGGAAGACGGGAAAGTCGGCGCCCACGGGCCGGAAACCGGCGCCAACCATCTCGGCCGGCGTCGCGCCTACCACGACGTAGTCGCGATCCTGCACGGGCAGCCCCAGCATCTCGTCGCGGACGCAACCGCCCACGAGGTACGCCTTCACCGGCTCATCGCCCGGCGACGTGGCGATAGCGCTGGTAGCGCTCGCGCGTGCTGGCGCCCGCCAGGTAGAGCGGTGCCACCGCCTCGAGGGGCGTCGGCTTGAAGCCGAAGAGCACGGGGAAAGGCTCGTCGCACGTGTTGTCCACGCTCATCGAGGCGAGGTTGTCGCGGGTCATGAGCTTGCCCGGCAGATGCTCGAGCACGGCGGCCTGCAGACGCGCGAGCGCCGGCGGCAGGGGCCAGATGCGCCGTTGCAGGCCGAGCGTGCGGGCCACGAAGTCCACGAGCTCCGCGAGCGTGTAGGCCTTCGGCCCGCAGAGGGGGAACACCTGGCCGAAGGCCCGCGTCTCGCCGACGGCCTCGACGAAGCAGCGGGCGACGTCCTCGACCCACACCGGCTGGAAGCGGGCCTGCGCACCGGCAAGCGGGATCACCGGAAAGGATTTCGCCAGCGCCGCGAAGAGGTTCAGGAAACGGTCGCCCTCGCCGAAGATGACCGACGGCCGGAACACGGTCCACGGCAGGATGCCCGCGGCCTGGCGCAGCGCTGCCTCGCCGCGCGCCTTCGAGCGCTGGTACTCGCTGGGCCCCTTCTCGTCGGCGCCCAGGGCGCTCATGTGCACGACGTGCTGCACGCCCGCGCCGTGGCAGGCGCGCGCGATGCGGCGCGGAAGCGCCACGTGGACTTCGTCGAATCCCTTGCCGCGCGACGGATGCAGGATGCCGACGAGGTTCACGACGGCGTCCATGTCCTCGCACGCCCGATCGAGCGTGGAATCGTCGAAGACGTCCCCCGCGAGGATCTCGACCGTGGGCACGACCGTGATCGGCATGGCCTTCGGCGGATAGGCCGTGACGACGCGCACGCCCAGTCCGCGTGCGTAGGCCTGCTCGACGATCGAGCGGCCGACGAAGCCCGTGCCGCCGAAGATGCAGATGCGGGAAATGTCCATGGCGCCCCTAGGGGATGTTGGCGGCGAAGCTGGAAGTATCGCTCTCGCGGCCCGGGACGGTGCCGAGCAGCTGGTGCAGGTTCGCGGGCTTGCCGGTGAGGCGGTTCGTGTAGAAGTACGCATTCGTGAAGACCTGCTTCACGTACTCGCGCGTCTCGTTGAAGGGGATCGTCTCCGCATAGATGGCGCCCTCGAGCGGCTTGTCGTCGCGCCAGCGTCGCGCCCGCGTGGGGCCCGCGTTGTAGGCGGCGGTGGCGAGAATCGGATGCGCGAGGGCATCGAGCACGCGGCGGAAATAGTACGTGCCCATGGCGATGTTCACCTCGGGATTGAGCAGCATGTCGACGTGGAACGGGTGCATCGGCATCTGGCGGGCGACCCATCGCGCCGTGGCGGGCATGAGCTGCATGAGGCCGGCGGCTCCGGCGCGCGAGCGCGCGTCGGGCATGAAGCGGCTTTCCTGGCGGATGATCGCGTAGACGATGGCCTCGTCCATGGCCCACTGGCGGCTCGCGCTCGCGAGTGCCTCCCGGTGCGGCATCGGGTAGCGCTGCGCGAAGTCGTGCAGCTGCACCGTGCGGTTGGCGGTGTTGATCGCGCGGTCGGCGACGTTGGCAAGCCGCGCGACTTCCGCCGCGGCGAGCAGGTCGCGGTCGTCGAAGCCGCGAATCGCCCACAGCCATTCGCGCACCCCCTCGTTGTCCAGGCCGGCGCGATAAAGCGCCAGCGCGCGCTGGACGCCCGCGACAGCGCGCACGCGCTCGAGATCGGCCTGCTGCGGATGGAAGCCGTTCCACTCGGGCACGTAGGGTTGGCCCAGCTCCTCGGAGGCGAGCAGGCCGTAGAACGTGGGTTGGCCCGCGAGCGAGCGCAGCAGCCCGTCGCAGGCTTCCTTCTCGCCCAGCTCGCGCAGCGACCGCGCACGCCAGTAGCGCCAGCTCGGCTCGCGCGCGACTTCCGGCGGCAGCGCCTGGATCGCCGCGAGCACCGCCTTCCACTGGCCGGCGCGCATCGCGGCGCGGGCCTTCCATTCGACCTGCGAATCGGTGAGCGGCGCATCGGCCGCCTTCGCATACCACTCGAGCGCGCGCGGGTTGTGGTTGAGCGCGGCCTGCCACGCCACCTGCGCCCACGCATAGGGAGCGTCGTCGCCCAGGCGCGCGGCGAAGGCCTCGAGCCGGTCGGCCGCGTCGTCCTCCCTCGATCGCGCCAGGCGCTCGAGCGCATACAGCACCAGCTCGCTCTGGCTGCGCGTGAGAACCGCCGCCTTCTCGTGCGCGAGGAAGTGCATGGGGTCGGCCTGGATGCGATCGAGCAGCTTGTCGGGAATCGCCTGGCGCCTCGGCATGAGCGCCAGCGTGCGCTTCACGTCCTTGACCGCGTTGATGGCGAGGAGCTTGCGCACGCGCTGCCAGACCTGCGCCTCCGTCACCGCGCCCGTGGCGACGAGCGACGCGAAGAGCGGGTCGCAGGCGGAGGGCGTCTCGCGCGCGGAGACGAAAAGGGCGCGCGCCTCCCCGGTGACCTCGCCGTCGTTGCGCAACTGGCGTTCCTGCAACGCATAGCAGCTGATCTCGACGTCCTCGCCCGACACCTTCGGAAACTCGGCGCGGAAGATCTCCCAGGAACCCGCCGCACCCAGGGCGCGCAGCCACTCGCGCCGCAGGCTCTCGGCGAGCGGCGAGGCGGGATACTTGTCGAGGAAGGCGCGCACCTGTGCCGGATCCGCGCGATCGAGCGTGCCGGACAGCAGCCAATAGGTGGGGTAGGCCTCGAGGATGTCGCCGGCGAAACGCGGCCGCAGCGCATCGAGCGCCTTCCAGTTTCCCTTCTGGAGCGCCTCCTTCGCCGCGAGGACATCGGCATCGGTCGCCCCATGGGCCGGCGTCGCCGCGATCGCAAACGCAATCGATGCGCCACAGGAAACCCTCCGGAACCACTTGATACAGGTCAAGGCCATGCGCGCCCGCGGTGACTTACCTTCGTGTGGATAAAATTATAAGCAGTACTACCGCGCTCAAGGACCCATTCTTTTGGCTTCGCTGTCGGACCCCCTCCTCTGGATCGCGCTCGCCAAGATCATCGGCGTGAACGTGCTGCTTTCGGGCGACAACGCCGTGGTGATCGCGCTGGCGGCCCGGTCGCTGCCGCGGCGCCAGCAGAAGCTCGCCATCTTCTGGGGCTCGGCGGCCGCGATCGTCTGCCTGATCGTGCTCACGCTCTTTGCCGCCGCCCTGCTGGAGCTGCCGTACCTGAAGCTCGTGGCCTCCGTGCTGCTCCTGTGGATCGGGGTGAAGCTGCTGCTGCCGGAGGGTGACGCGGACGACATCGAGGCGAGCGACAACCTCGGCACCGCCATCAAGACCATCCTCATCGCCGACCTGGTGATGAGCACCGACAACGTGATCGCCGTGGCCGCCGCCGCTGGCGGCCACTGGGCCCTCATGGTGGTCGGGCTCACGGTCTCGATCCCGCTCGTGATCTTCGGCGCCACGCTGCTGCTGAAGCTCATGGAGCGCTGGCCCGTCATCATTACCCTCGGGGCCGGCCTGCTGGGCTTCGTGGCCGGCGAGATGGCGTGGGAAGAAAGCTCCATTCGCGGGTTCACCGGGCGTTTCGGCGCGGCCGGGCACTATGGCTTCGCATTGTCGTGCGCGATTCTGGTGATCGTGATCGGGCGTATCCTTGCAGGGCGCAGCCTGGAGGCTTCGGCCGAGGAGCAGCGCGAGAATCTCGAAGCCGTCGAGCATCGTCCCAGGTCACCTGCGGAAAAAAATCCGGCCCGTTAGGGACCCCGGGCCCCCGCACGGCGCCAGGCAGGCACCGGCGAGGCAAACGTCCCGCGCATCACCAAAACGAACGAGGAGCCAGCATGGAACGCAATACCTTCGCCCGCCGCGTCACCGCGTGCGCGGCCTTGGCCGTCATGTCCGTCGCCCCCGCGCTTGCGTGGGAGCCCAACAAAACCGTCGAGTTCATCGTTCCGGCCGGCACTGGCGGCGGCGCCGACCAGATGGCGCGCTTCATCCAGTCGGTGATCGCCAAGGAGCACCTGATGAAGGAGCCCATGGTCGTCGAGAACCAGGGCGGCGGCGCGGGAGCGGAAGGCTTCCTCGCCGTGAAGGGCGCCAAGGGCGACGGCACGAAGCTCGTCATCACGCTCTCCAACCTGTTCACGACGCCGCTCGCGACGGGCGTGCCCTTCAGCTACAAGGACCTCACGCCGGTCGAGATGATGGCCCTCGACGAATTCGTGTTGTGGGTGAACGCCAAGACGCCGTACAAGACCGCGCAGGACTACATCGCGGCGATGAAGGCGGCGCCTCCCGGCAAGTTCAAGATGGGCGGCACGGGCTCCAAGCAGGAGGACCAGATCGTCACGACGCTGATCGAGAAGCAGGCGGGCGTGAAATTCACCTACATCCCGTTCAAGGGCGGCGGCGCGGTGGCGACCCAGCTCGTGGGCGAGCACGTCGACTCCACCGTGAACAACCCGATCGAGGCCGTCGCCCAGTGGCGGGCCGGCAACCTGCGGCCGCTCTGCGTGTTCGACTCCCAGCGCATGCCGTACAACGACAAGATCACGAAGGACATGTCGTGGCATGACATCCCCACGTGCAAGGAGCAGGGCCTGAACGTCGAGTACCTGATGCTGCGCGGGATCTTCATGCCCGGCGGCGTGAGCCAGGACATGGTGAACTACTACGTCGGCGTCCTCGACAAGGTGCGCCAGTCGCCGGACTGGAAGTCGTTCATGGACCAGGGCGCCTTCAACCAGAGCCACATGACGGGCAAGGAGTATGCGGACTGGGTGGCGAAGGCCGAGAAGCAGCACGAGGACCTGATGCGGGAAGCCGGCTTCCTGCACAAGTAGAGAGACGTCTCGAGCAAGGGCCCCGCGCGAAGCGGGGCCTTTTCGTATCCGCAGGGGGAGAAAATGGAGCACCCAGCAGAGGGAAGGGCCGTCGGTTCCATGCGGCTCTGGGAGTCGGTCGTCGCCTTGTTCTTCCTGGTCTTCGGCGCCGGGGTCATGTGGGATAGCTGGCGCATCGGCGCGAGGTGGGGCGACGACGGTCCGCAGGCGGGGTACTTCCCGTTCTACATCGGGCTCTTCATCGTGGTCTCGGCGATCGTGATCCTCGTCAACGCGCAGCGCCTGGGAAGCGAGGGCCGCGAGCCGTTCGTGCGTTCCGGGCAGCTGAAGATGGTCCTCACGGTGCTGATACCGAGCATCGCCTACGTGGCGCTCATCGACAACCCGTGGTATCCGCTGGGCATCTACGTGCCCTCCGCCCTCTTCATCGCGGCCTTCATGCGCTTCCTCGGCAAGTACGGCTGGCTCAAGATCGCGCTGATCTCCATCGGCGTGATGCTCGCCTTCTTCATGATGTTCGAGATCTGGTTCCAGGTCCCGCTGCCCAAGGGCCCGCTCGAAGCGGCCTTCGGGTACGCCTGAGGTCGCCATGCACGAAATCCAATCCCTGATCGGCGGCTTCCAGGTCGCGCTTTCCTGGTTCAACCTGTTGCTGATGCTCGCGGGCATCACGCTCGGCGTCATCATCGGCGTGCTGCCGGGACTCGGCGGCGCCAACGGCGTGGCGATCCTGCTGCCGCTCACGTTCTCCATGGCCCAGCAGCCGGGCGGCCAGACGTCGGCGATCATCCTGCTGTCCTGCATCTACTGGGGCGCGCTCTTCGGTGGCGCCATCACGTCCATCCTCTTCAACATCCCGGGGGAGCCCTGGTCGGTCGCGACGACCTTCGATGGCTATCCGCTGGGACAGAAGGGACGCGCCGGCGCGGCGCTCACGGCGGCGTTCACGTCGTCGTTCTTCGGCGCCCTCGTCGGCGTGCTCCTGATCACGTTCCTGTCGCCCATCGTGGCGAGCTTCGCGCTGCAGTTCGGGCCGCCGGAGTTCTTCGCGGTGTACCTGCTCACGTTCTGCGCGTTCGTCGGCATGAGCAAGGGATCGCCCTTCAAGACCATCGCCGCGATGATGCTCGGCTTCGCGCTCGCCGCCGTCGGCATCGACACGGTCACGGGCGAGCTGCGCTTGACCTTCGGCTTCACCGACCTTCTCAAGGGCTTCGACTTCCTCATCGCGGTGATCGGCCTCTTCGGCATCGGCGAGATCCTGCTCACGATCGAGGAGGGTCTCGAGTTCCGCGGCGCCAAGGCGAAGCTGGACATGAAGGTCGTGATCGAGACCTGGAAGGAGCTCCCCCGCTATTGGAAGACGTCGTTGCGCAGCGCCACCGTCGGTTGCCTCATGGGCATCGTCCCCGGGGGCGCCACGCCGGCATCCTTCATGAGCTACGGCCTCGCCAAGAAGATGTCGAAGGACGGCGACAAGTTCGGCACCGGCGTGGTCGAAGGGGTCGTGGCTCCCGAGACCGCCGCGCACGCGGCCGGCACCTCGGCGCTGCTGCCGATGATCACGCTCGGCGTGCCGGGCTCGCCCACCGCGGCGGTGCTGCTGGGCGGCCTGCTCATCTGGGGCCTGCAGCCGGGCCCGCTGCTCTTCACCGAGAAGCCCGACTTCGTCTGGGGCCTCATCGCCTCGATGTACCTCGGCAACATCGCGGGGCTGATCGTCGTCCTCACGTGCGTGCCGCTCTTCGCCGCGATCCTGCGCATCCCGTTCGCGATCATCGCGCCGGTGATCCTCGTGATCTGCGCGATCGGCGCGTACACCGTGCACAACTCGATGTTCGACGTGTGGCTCATGCTCGGCTTCGGCGTGATGGGCTACGTGTTCAAGAAGCTCGACTACCCGATGGCCCCGCTGGTGCTGGCACTGGTGCTGGGCGACAACGCGGAGAACGGCTTCCGCCAGTCGATGCTGCTGTCGGGAGGCGACCTGCGCATCTTCTACTCGAACGGGCTCGTGGGCGGCATGACGACGCTGGCACTGCTGCTCCTCTTCTGGCCGCTCATCTCGGCCTTGTTGCGCCGCGCCCGCGGCAGGAACGCGCAGGCGACGTAAGGGCGGCCCCGCACCGCCGCCAGCATCGTGTAAGGTTGTGCTCGCATGCTCCGGGCGCGGGGCACCGGTTCGCCCCCGCCAGAGATTCGCGTCCGACGAAATCCAAGGAGGAGACCATGAGCACCGCAGCAACCCCGGGCGACGCGGCGCGCCCCCATATCAACCGCTGGCTGCAGCTGTTCCTCGGCATCGTCTGCATGGCGATGATCGCGAACCTGCAATACGGCTGGACGCTGTTCGTGAACCCGATCGACGCGAAATACCACTGGGGCCGCGCGGCCATCCAGGTGGCGTTCACGACGTTCGTCCTGTGCGAGACGTGGCTGGTGCCCATCGAGGGCTGGCTCGTCGATCGCTTCGGTCCCCGACCGGTCGTGCTGGTCGGCGGCATCCTGGTCGGCGTCGCGTGGGTGATGAATGCCTATGCGACCTCGCTCATGATGCTCTACGTCGCGGCGGCCATCGGCGGCGTCGGCGCGGGTGCGGTGTACGGCACGTGCGTGGGCAACGCGCTCAAGTGGTTCCCCGACCGGCGCGGGCTCGCGGCGGGCCTCACCGCCGCCGGCTTCGGCATGGGCTCGGCGCTCACGATCATCCCGATCCAGGCCATCATCAAGTCGAGCGGCTACGAGACGGCGTTCCTCTATTTCGGCATCGGCCAGGGCGTGGTCGTGTTCCTGCTCTCGTTCGGGCTCGCCGCTCCGCGCAAGGGCGAGGTGCCCGAAGTCGCGAAGGTCGCCATCACCCGGCGCGAGTACACCTGGCACGAGATGATCAGGACGCCGGTGTTCTGGATCATGTACGCCATGTTCGTGTTCATGGCCGCGGGCGGCCTGATGGCCACGGCGCAGCTGGGACCCATCGCCAAGGATTTCAGGATCGCCGACGTGCCGGTCTCCCTCCTCGGCCTGACCCTGCCGGCGCTCACCTTCGCGCTATCCATCGATCGCGTGTTGAACGGCGTCACGCGGCCCTTCTTCGGCTGGGTCTCCGACCACATCGGCCGCGAGAACACGATGTTCATCGCGTTCGGCACCGAGGCCCTGGGCATCGTGGCCCTGGCGCAGTTGGGGCACGACCCGGTGTGGTTCGTGATCCTCACCGGCCTCGTGTTCTTCGCCTGGGGCGAGATCTACAGCCTCTTCCCCTCGACCTGCGCGGATACCTACGGATCGCGCTTCGCCACGACCAACTCCGGGCTTCTGTACACCGCCAAGGGCACGGCATCGCTGCTCGTGCCGTTGACGAGCGTGCTCTCCGCCGGCGGGCATTGGCACACGGTGTTCTATCTCGCCGCGGGGCTCAATGCCGTGGCGGCGATCCTGGCGCTCGCGGTGCTGCGCCCGATGCGCCTGCGCATGATGCAGGCCGATGGCAGCGCGGCTGCGGCCGGGCCGGCGCGGGCTTCGACCGCCGCGGCGTGAGGGCTTGATGCGATGAGCCCGGCGGAGCTCCTCGGTTCCGCCGGAGGCCTCGCCTGGGTCTGCCTCATCACGCTCGTGGCCGGTCTCGCCCACGGCGTGTCGGGATTCGGCTTCCCGCTGATCTCGACGCCCATGGTGGCGCTCTTCACCGACGTGCGCACGGCGGTGCTCGTGACGCTCTTCCCGAACATCGTCGTGAACGTCGCGAGCGCGACGAGCGGCAGCGACTGGCGCGACAACCTGCGCCGCTTCCGGGCCATGCCGCTCTGGGTGCTGCTCGGCGCCGTCGTGGGCACCCAGGTGGTGATCTGGGCCCCGGCCGATGCATTGAGGCTCTTCCTCGCCGCGATCATCGTCGTGTACCTGCAGCAGGATCGCATCCGCGGCATCGACTGGTCGGCGGTCGCACGCCATCCCGATGGCGCCGGGATGGCTTTCGGGCTCCTGGGCGGGTTCCTCTCGGGCACGGTGAACGTGATGCTGCCGCCGATGCTCATCTACTTCTCGACCCTCGCCGTGCCCGCGGTGGTCATGACGCAAGTGCTGAACGCGTGCTTCCTCGTGGGAAAGGTCACGCAGGCCGTGGTGTTCGCGCTGCACGGGCGCGTGGACGGCCACGGCCTGCTGCTCACCGTGCCCGTGTGTGTCGTCGGCTACGCGGGCTACGTCGCGGGCCGGCGCCTGCAGCCGCGCGTGTCGCCGGCGCTCTACCGGAAGATGATCCGCGCGGTGCTCTGGGGCATGGCGGCGCTGCTGGTGGCGCAAGCCGCAGGCCTCGTGGGGCGGCGTTGACGGGCGCGGCCGGGCCGCTGCCGCGCCGACGCTAGATCTTGCCCGAGTGCTTCAGGCGCGAGAGCGTCTCGGCGGAGAGGTTCAGGTAGGAGGCCAGCTCCTTCTTGGGCACCCGATCGTAGAGGTCGGCGTGCTTGCGCATGAAGCGGTGCACGCGTCCGGGCGCATCGAGCAGGTGCAGCGTGATCGTGTGCGCCATGACCTCGCTCATGAGGTACATGATCTCGTACTCGAAGTCCTCCTTGAGCTCGGGGCGCTGGTCGAGGAACTCGGCCCATTGCGGCAGCGGCATCTTCGCCACGCGCGCCTTCGTCACGCAGCGGATCGAGTAGGGCGCGGGCGTGCGCAGCTTCCACGCCGCGTAGCTCGTGTCCATGTCGTCCTCGGTCGCGAAGCGCAGGATCATCTCCTTGCCCTCGGGGCTCGCCACGACACGCTTGAGGATCCCCTCGATCACGAAATACTGCTCCATCTCGTGGGCGCCCTGGGTGATGAGCACGTCGCCCTTCTTGTAGTCCATGATGTGCAGCTGGGGCGCGAGCTCCTCGAAATCGGCGTGGCCGAGGCGGCGAAGCACGATGTTGCGCTGGAGCTTCTCGCGGATCTCGATGTAGTCCGGATGGTGCGCGAGCAGGGTCATTCGGCAGGGGGCGGGAGGATGGGGGCTTAAACTTGACCCCAATCAAGGTCGCCCGGAGGGTGCTTTTTCTAACATTGTAATCCTCATTCGCAAGCCCGATTCCCTGCCGGCCCGTCCTTTGCGAGGCTCTCGGCACCCCCTCGGAGGAACCCCACCATGGCAACCGTCACACCCCCCGCCTCGACCGCCGCCGCC
This sequence comes from Usitatibacter sp., assembly GCA_035656735.1. Classification (GTDB taxonomy): domain Bacteria; phylum Pseudomonadota; class Gammaproteobacteria; order Burkholderiales; family Usitatibacteraceae; genus Usitatibacter. The sequence goes on from DASRRY010000007.1 coordinate 18,848, forward strand.
CCGGCCGCTCCCGCCGCCGCGCCGGCCGCCGAGCAGATGGACGGCTTCAAGCTCGTCATCGAGGCGCTGAAGCTCAACGGCCTCGACACCATCTACGGGCTGCCCGGCATCCCGATCACCGACCTCACGCGGCGTGCGCAGGCCGATGGCATCCGCGTGCTGTCGTTCCGCCACGAGCAGAACGCCGGCTACGCCGCGTCCATCGCGGGCTTCCTCACGCAGAAGCCGGGCATCTGCCTCACCGTGTCGGCGCCGGGCTTCCTGAACGGCCTGAACGCGCTCGCGCACGCGACGACGAACTGCTTTCCCATGATCCTCATCTCCGGCTCCTCCGAGCGCGAGATCGTCGACCTGCAGCAGGGCGACTACGAGGAGATGGACCAGCTCGCGGTCGCCAAGCCGGTCTGCAAGGCCGCCTTCCGCGTGCTGCATGCCGAGGACATCGGCGTGGGCGTCGCCCGCGCCATCCGGGCCGCCGTCTCGGGCCGCCCCGGCGGCGTCTACCTCGACCTGCCGGCGAAGCTCTTCGCGCAGTCGATCGACGCGGAAACGGGCCGCAAGACGCTGATCAAGGTGGTCGATCCGGCACCGAAGCAGATCCCGGCGCCCGAGGCGATTAAGCGGGCGGTCGAGCTGCTGAAGGGCGCGAAGAAGCCCCTCATCGTGCTCGGCAAGGGTGCTGCCTATGCGCAGGCCGACGCGGACATCAAGGCGCTCATCGAGAAGACCGGCATCCCGTACCTGCCGATGTCGATGGCGAAGGGCCTGCTGCCGGATACGCACGAGCAGTGCGCCTCGGCCGCGCGCTCGTTCGTGCTGCCCGAAGCGGACGTGGTGATGCTCATCGGTGCGCGCCTCAACTGGCTGCTCTCCCATGGCAAGGGCAAGACCTGGGGCGGCAAGTCTTCCAGGGACTGGGGCAACCAGAAATTCATCCAGGTCGACATCTCGCCCATCGAGGCGGACAGCAACGTGAAGATCGACGCGCCCATCGTGGGCGACATCGGCTCCGTCGTCTCCGCGCTGCTGAAGGAAGTGAACGCCGGCTGGCCCAAGCCCCCGGCGGAGTGGACCAGCGCCATCCACGAGCGCAAGTCGAAGAACATCGCGAAGATGGCCGAGACGCTCGCGAAGGACCCGGCGCCGATGAACTTCCACAGCGCGTTGAACGTGGTGCGCGAGGTGATCAAGGCCAATCCGGACGCGATGCTGGTGAACGAGGGCGCCAACGCGCTCGACTTCACGCGCTCCATCGTCGACATGTACAAGCCGCGCAAGCGCATCGACGTGGGCACCTGGGGCATCATGGGCATCGGCATGGGCTATTGCGTCGCCGCCGCCATCGAGACGAAGCAGCAGGTGCTCGCGGTCGAGGGCGACAGCGCGTTCGGCTTCTCGGGCATGGAGGTGGAGACCATCTGCCGCTACAAACTGCCGGTCTGCATCGTGATCATGAACAACAACGGCGTGTACAAGGGCACCGACAAGGACCCGACGGGCCGCGACCCGGCGCCCACGGTGTTCGTGAAAGGCGCACGTTACGACAGGATCATCGAGGCATTCGGCGGCGTCGGCGTGAACGCCACGACGCCCGCGGAGCTCAGGCGCGCGATCGACGAGGCGTTCAAGTCGCGCAAGCCGACGCTCATCAACGCGGTGATCGACGAGACCGCGGGCACCGAGAGCGGGCGCATCACGAGCCTCAACCCCACCGCGGCGAAAAAGAAGCCCGCTTAATTCCGGAGAAGCGACATGGAAGCACTGAAAGGCGTACGCATCCTCGACATGACCCACGTGCAGGCCGGTCCCACGTGCTCGCAGCTCCTCGCCTGGATGGGCGCGGACGTGATCAAGTTGGAGCCGCCGCAGGGCGATGCCACGCGCGGCCAGCTGCGCGACGTCCCGAACGCGGACTCGCTGTACTTCACGATGCTCAACTGCAACAAGCGCTCGATCACCGTCAACATGAAGACGGCCGAGGGCAAGCAGGTGTTCGTGGACCTGCTCAAGAAGTCGGACATCATGATGGAGAACTTCGGTCCCGGCGTTCTCGAGCGTCTCGGCTTCACGTGGGAGAAGATGCACGAGATCAACCCGAAGCTGGTGGTGGGCTCGATCAAGGGCTTCGGCTCCACGGGTCCCTACTCCGACTTCAAGGCCTACGAGAACGTGGCGCAGGCGATGGGCGGCGCGATGAGCACGACCGGCGTGCCCGACGGCCCGCCCTTCGTGACCGGCGCGCAGATCGGCGACACGGGCACGGGCCTCCACCTCGCCATCGGGCTGCTCGCCGCGCTGCACCAGGCGACGGCCACCGGCCAGGGCCAGTACGTCGAGGTCGCGATGATGGACGGCGTGATGAACCTTTGCCGCGTCAAGTTCCGCGACCACCAGCGCCTGCAGCGCGGCTCGCTGCCGGAGTACTCGGTGCCCACCTACAAGGACATGGGTGACGTGCCGCGCGCCGGCAACGACTCCGGCGGCGGCCAGCTCGGCAACGCCATCCACTGCAAGCCCCACGGGCCGAACGACTGGCTCTACGTGGTCGTGCAGGAGGCCGTGTTCGACGCGCTCGCGAAGCGCATCGGCCCGGACGTGGGCGTCCCCGACATGGCGACCGATCCGCGCCTCGCGACCATCGCCGAGCGCCGCAAGAACCAGAACCTGCTGTGGACGCTGCTCAACAAGTTCGCGGAGAAGTACACGAAGCGCGACCTCATGGCGATCCTGAACCCGCTGGACGTGCCCTGCGGCCCGATCATGTCGACGACGGACCTCGCCAACGACGAGCACGTGCGCGGCCGCCAGATGTGGGTCGAGGTCGACCATCCGCAACGCGGCAAGTGGTTCAACGTGGGGATGCCGATCAAGCTCTCGGCCTCACCCGCGGTCATCAAGCGCAGCCCGCTGCTGGGCGAGCATACCGAGGACGTGCTGAAGAACGTGCTCGGCTACGACGCCGCCAAGGTCGAGCAGCTGAAGAGCGCCGGCGCCTTCTCGATGCCGCCGAAAAAGGTCGCCGCCTAGCAGTGATGCCGCCAGTAGACCTTTGGAACACGGATGAACGCGGATAACAACGGATAAACACGGATAGAGCATTTCGTCCGTGCCTGTTGTTGTCCGTGCCGTCCATTCCGATGGGTTTATCCGTGTTCATCCGGCTTCATCCGTGTTCATCCGTGTTCCAAAGGTTTAATCAACAATGAAAATCGCGATCATCGGTCAACAGGACTTCGGCAAGTCCGTCCTCGAAGCATTCCTCGCGCGCGGCGATACCGTCGCCGCCGTGTTCTGCGCGCCGGAGAAGGAGGGCGCCAAGGCCGACCCGCTGCGCACCGCCGCCCAGGAGAAGGGCCTCAAGGTCTACCAGCTGCCCAACCTCAAGGGGCCCGAAGCGCTGCAGGCGATGAAGGACGCGAACGCCGACATCGGCATCATGGCGTACGTGCTGCAGTTCGCCCCGCAGGAGTTCGTGAACCTGCCGAAGCACGGCACCATCCAGTACCACCCGTCGCTGCTCCCGAAATATCGCGGCCCCTCGTCGATCAACTGGCCCATCTCGCTCGGCGAGAAGAAGACCGGCCTCACGATCTTCCGGCCGACCGATGGCCTGGACGAAGGCCCGGTAGTCCTGCAGAAGGAAACCGAGATCTTCGAGAACGACACCCTCGGCACGGTGTACTTCGATCGCCTCTTCCCGATGGGCGTGAAGGCCATGCTCGAAGCCGCCGACCTGGTGGTGGCGGGCAAGCACAAGGAAGTGGTGCAGGACGAAGCGCAGGCGACCTACGAAGGCTGGTTCCGCGCCAACGAGTCGAAGGTCAACTTCCACAACCACGTGTCCTTCGTGCACGACATCATCCGTGCCGCCGACCCCGCGCCGGGCGCGTGGACCACGCTGAACGGCAAGAAGGTGCAGCTCTTCGGCTCGAAGAAGCACAGGGTGCGCACGTTCGGCGCCGTGAAGGGCAAGGTCGGCGAGATCACCGAGATCACCGACGCGTCCATGCGCATCACGTGCCAGGGCGGCCAGGTCGAGGTGGCCAAGGTCAAGGGCGAGGAGACGAAGAAGATCTCGCCCGCGGAGTGGGCCAAGGGCGCGAACGTCGCCGTGGGCACCATCCTCGGCACCTGAGGTCCCACGGTCGGGGCGCCGGGCGGGCGCTACTTCGGCGCCCGGTACTTCGCGATCGCCTCATCGAGGTCCTTCAGCTCCTCGCAACCCAGCAGGCAGATCGCGCGCAGCGCCTCGAGGTGGCGCTGCGCGCCCTTGACGTCACCCACCAGCAGGTAGGTCTCGCCGATGTACTCGTGTGCGCCGCGGTGCCGCGGGTCGATCGCGAGCGCGCGCTCGTAGTGCTTGAAAGCGGCGTCGTACTTGCCGAGGTTGCGGTAGGCGAAGCCGAGATCGTTCTGCACGTCGGCGTGATCGGGATTGCGCACCTCGGCCCGGGAAAGGCGCGCCACCGCCGTCGTCCAGTCGCGCGCCTGCAAGGCCTTGCGCCCCGCCGCGTAATCGGCGTCGCGTGCGGCGAGGTCCGGGTCGGTGTCCTCGGGGTCCGCGCGGGCGGCCGGCGCAAGCGCCGCGAGGACGGCTCCCGCCAGCCACGCCGCAAGCCATCGCCTCATCGCTGGGCGACGAACGCCTTCGCCCGCACGAGCTCCGGACGCCCGCCGTCGCCGCCCCGCGTGAGCTCGATCAGCTTGGCGTAGTACACGGCGGCCTTCGCGCGGTCGCCCATGCCTTCGGCCGCCATCGCGGCGCCGGCGTAATTTCGATAGCGGTTGGGCTCGCGTGCCTGCGAGGCCTCGAACTCCCTGAGCGCCGCGTCGTAGCGCTTCTGCTCGAGCAGCATGTCGCCCAGCAGCTCGCGCGCCGGCAGCATGCGGCCCGGCGTCACGATGTGCTTCTCGCTGCGGTCCTCGAGGTCGGCGGCGGCGCGCATGAGCCGCTCGGCTTCCGGCGCGTTGCCGCGCGCCTGCGCGATCCAGGCGGCCACGGCGAGACGCTGCACCTCCGTCTCGGTGGCCCAGTACGTGTTCTTGGCGTCCTCGAGCTTCTTCTGGACGACGGCGAGCTGCGCGGCCTCCTTCTCGGCGGCGGCGGGATCGGCGCTGCGTGCCGCGCCGATGCCGCGTGCGAAGTAGGTGATGCCTTCCGTGAAGACGAGCCGTGGGTAGGGAAATACCTCGAGCTGCGACGCCGCCTTCCAGTCATTGTGCTCGAGGGCCATCCGCGCCGGCATGGCGGCCCGCGCATAGGGGCCCGCGGGAATGGGCGAGTCGCCGTACGAATAGCGCAGGGCTTCGTCCATCAGCTTGCGCGCCTCGTCATCGCGCGCGAGCTGCAGGTATGCGTACACCGCGTAGTCGCTCGCGTGATAGGCCTCGGCCCAGTCGCCGCCCTTGCGCGCGGCTTGCGCCGAACGCAGGTTGGTCGCGATGGACTCATCCCACGCGCCGACTCGCGTGAAGATGTGCGATGGCATGTGCAACGCGTGGGGAGCGTCGGGCGCGATGCTCGCGTAGCGGCGCGCGGCCGTCAGCCCCTTTGCCGCGATCGGCGCGGCATCGTAGCTGTGGATCAGGTAATGGGCGACGCCGGGATGGTCGGGGTACTTCGCGAACATCGGCTCGAGGATGGCGACCGCCCGCATGTAAGCGGCATACGTCTGGTCCGCCTGCGATTGCGTGCCGGCGATGTACAGCGCGTCGAAGATCTGCGCCTCGTCGTCGTCCGGATACTTCGCGGCCAGGGCCTCGAACGCCTTCGAGCGCGCGAGCTGCCGCGCCTTCTCGGTCTTCGCCGCCCAGTCGTCGTAGTAGGCCGCGACGGCCTCGACGTAGTCGCGCTCGCGCTCGGTCTTCGGTGGATGGCGGCGCGCGTTTTCGATCGCCTCCTGCGCCTTCTTCGCGTTGGCGGCGGACGAGCCCACGCCGGCGAGCGGGTTATTCATGAGAACGGCCGCGTACCCCCACGCGGTGACCGTGCACGACGGATCCGTCGCCAGGATCGCCTTGAATGCTTCCTCCCCCGCGTTGAACACGAACGAGTGCAGCATCGCGACGGCGCGCTCGAAGTCGGCCTGCACGCCGGCATCGCACGATGTCGGGAACGTGACCTTGCCGAGACGGCCGCCCGATGGCGCCGCCTCGTCGTGCGCAAGGGCGACGGCGGATGCGGCGAGGAGTGCGGTCGAGAAGGCGGCTGCGAGAACCTTGCCCATGATGGCTGCCTCCGCTGGATGGGGGAATCGAGTCTACCCGGGATAAGGAGATGCCGTCCGGTCCGATCCCGCGCTCTGCGCCGGATGGCGTAAGCGCCGCCGCACGCCAGAAAGCACCTTCCGGAGACAAGCTTCGGCAAATCTTGCGGGCCCCTGCGGTGTCATAGCGTCTCTCACAATGACATCAGGAGGGCTCGATGAAATACGCCATTCCCGCGCTCGCAGTGCTCGCCATCGGCGCGCTCGCCGGTTGCGACCGTCCCGGGACGACCGGCTCCGCAGGCTCCACGACCACGGTCGTCAAGGAACAACCCGTCGTGCAGAAGGAGAAGGAGACCGTGGTGACGCGTGATATGTCCGCGCCTCCAGCGCCCTCGACCACGGTTGTGCAGCCCGCACCCAGCACGTCGACGAGCGTGAACATCGACGCGGGCCAGCCCGCGCCGACCACCGAAACCTCGAAGTCGACCACTCGCGTCGATACGCCGGCCGGCACGGCGACGAAGACGGAAACCACGCGCACCACGAAGTAGCCGCGTTGCCCGCGGGCCCGAGTCCGGGACATCCGGATCGGTGCCCGCTTTTTTTTTGCGACAATGGCGCTCCCCTGTCCATCCATGACGAGAGCGAGATCCATGGCGCACGCGATCCGTTTCCACAAGACCGGCGGTCCCGAAGTCCTGCAATGGGAAGAGGTGAACGTCCCCGAGCCGGGCCCGGGCGAGCTGCAGATCCGCCACAAGGCGGTGGGCGTCAACTACATCGACACGTACCACCGCACCGGGCTGTACCCGTTGCCGCTGCCGTCGGGCATCGGTCTCGAGGCCGCAGGCGTCGTCGAGAAGGTCGGCCCCAACGTGACCGAGTTCAAGGTGGGCGATCGCGTGGCGTACTGCAACGGCCCGATCGGCGCGTATTCCGAGATCAAGAACCACCCCGCCGAGCGCTGTGTCAAGGTGCCCGAGGGCATCGGCTTCGAGCAGGCCGCGTGCATGATGCTGCAGGGCCTCACCGTGCAGTACCTCCTGCGCCGGCTGCTGCGCGTGCCGCAGCCGGGCGAAACGGTGCTCTGGCATGCCGCGGCCGGTGGCGTCGGGCTCATCGCCTGCCAGTGGGCCAGGGCGCTCGGCATCACCGTGATCGGCACCGTGAGCTCGGAGGAGAAGGCAAAGCTCGCGCAGGAGAACGGCTGCACGCACACGGTGAACTACACGAAGGAGGATTTCGTGGCGCGCGTGGCCGAGATCACCGGCGGCAGGAAGGTGCCGATCGTCTATGACGGCGTCGGCAAGGACACCTTCATGAAGTCGCTCGATTGCCTGCAGGTTCGCGGCCTCATGGTGAGCTTCGGCAACGCATCCGGCCCCGTCGGTCCCACCGACCTGGGGATCCTGTCGGCCAAGGGCTCGCTCTACGTGACGCGGCCGACCCTCATGGGCTACGTCGCGAAGCGGGAAGAGCTGGTCGCCGCGGCAAAGGAGCTGTTCGACATGGTCCTGGCCGGCAAGATCAAGGTGGCGCCGCACCAGAGGTATGCGCTGAAGGACGCGGCGCAGGCACACCGGGACCTGGAAGCCCGCAAGACCATGGGCTCGACGGTCCTGCTGCCCTGAGCGCCCTGTAGGACGCAGGGCATTGTCATCCGCGCGGCCCGGGACTAGCCTGATCGCATCGCTAGCGGCGATGCCCCGAGCCGCGCTTGCCTTTCGACTCGGACACCGCTCCTTCTTGCAAAGTTGAAAGGAGGGTCGATCATGAGACTGCGGATGTACCTCACGCTCCCCGACGTGGCGAGCGCGCGCAAGCTGGCCGATGACCTGCTGCTCGCGCGCGTCGACGACCGCCACATGCACTTCCTCGCCCGCCGCGGCACGGACCTCGAGCCGCTGCACGAGGCGTCCTACATCGAGAAGACCGACGCCATTCCCGGCGCCTTCAAGGGCGCGATCATCGGCGGCATCCTGGGGATCCTCGTGGGCGCGCTGCTCGTGGAATTCCCGCTGCCCGACGGCACCTCGATGGAGCTCATCACCGTGCTCATCGCGGCCATCGTGGGCGCGGGGCTGGGCGCCTGGATCTCGAGCATGATGGGCCTGCAGCTCCCGAACTCGCGGTTGAAGCCCTTCTATCGCGATCTCGACGAGGGCAAGGTGCTGCTCATGCTCGATGTCCCGTCCGGGCGCTACCAGGACATGCGCGAGATCATCGCGCGCACCCATCCCGAAGCGATCGACGGGGGCAACGAGCCCGGGGTGCCGGCGTTCCCATAGATGGCCCTGCTGCTGCGCGAAGCCGACGTCGAGCGACTGCTCACGATGCAGGACACGATGGACCTGGTCGAACGGGTCCATCGCGAGTACTCGACCGGCCATGCGATCGACGTGCCGCGGGAGCGCACGCGCCTGCCGAAGGCGGCGTTGCAGATCCTCCAGGGAGCGGTGCCCTCGGCGGGGGTCCTCGGCTACAAGGCATATACGACGAGCGCGGAGGGCGCGCGGTTCCTCGTGTACGCGTTCAGCGCGGAGAGCGGGCGGCTCCTGGGCGTCGTCGAGGCCGATCGCCTCGGCATGACGCGCACCGGTGCGGCGGGCGGCGTCGCGGCGAAATGGCTCGCGCGCGCCGACGCGAAGGTGGCAGGCGTCTTCGGCTCCGGCTGGCAGGCCCATGGGCAGATCGAGGCGCTGGCCCTCGCGCGCAAGCTCGAGCGCGTGAAGGTGTACTCGCGCTCGCGCGACCGGCTCGAGAAGTTCTGCGGCGAAATGCGCGACAAGCTGCGGCTGGACGTCGTGCCCGCCGCGAGCGCCGAGGACGCGGTGCGCGGCAGCGACATCGTGGTCACGATCACGAACTCGGCGACACCGGTCTTTTCCGGCGAATGGGTCGCTCCCGGCACGCACATCAACGCCGCGGGCTCCAACTCGCTCGTGCGCCGGGAGATCGACGAGAAGACGGTTCTCATGGCCCACCGGGTGGTGGTCGATTCGCGCCCGACGGCGCTCAAGGAAGCGGGCGACCTGCTGCCCGCCCTCGACAAGGGGCGCCTGCACGCGAACGGCCTCACCGAGCTGGGCGAGGTCATCGCCGGCACCCGCCCGGGGCGCACGGGCGCGGACCAGATCACGCTCTTCGAGTCCCAGGGCATGGCGATGCAGGACCTCATCATCGCCGCCCATCTCCTGAAACTCGCCTCCGATCGGGGTCTCGGCACGACGCTCGACCTGGGAAGCTGATTCCGCGGGACGGTCCCGGTAAGATGGCGCCACGCACACAGCTCCGTGGCGCGCCGGGGAAGCGCGGCCGCGGGAAAGCCAAGGGAGAGCCATGAAAACCGCGTTCTGGAAGACCGACGGGTTCCTGGGTGTGGTGATCGCGATCGGGCTGCTCGGCCTGGCGCGCACCTCGGGGTTCATCCCCGGCATCGAGCGATGGGCGTACGACGTGGGCGTGCGCGCGACCTCCAAGCCGCCGAGCGATCGCATTGCCGTGATCGCCATCGACGAGACCTCGATCGCGAACATCGGCCGCTGGCCCTGGCCGCGGGAGGTGCAGGCGAAGCTCGTCGACGAGCTGGTCGCCGCGAAGGCCAAGGTCATTGCGAACACGACGTTCTTCTTCGAGCCCCAGAAGGACCCGGGCCTGGGTTACGTCGAGAAGATGCTGGCCGTGTACAACAAGGCCTATCCGCCCGCGGCGCCCGAAGTGCCCGGCGTCGCGCCCATCGGGGCTGCCACGCCGGCGGCGCAGGGCGTGCAGCCCGCCCCCGAGGTGGCGGAGATCGGCAAGATCCTGAACGAGGCCTCCGTCGCCCTGAACAGCGACGTGCGGCTGGCCGAGAGCGTGAAGAAGGCGGGCAACGTGCTCGTCCCCGTGCTCTTCGATCCGATCAGCTATGGCAAGCCGCAAGGACGCCCCGACAAGCCGCTGCCGGAATTCGTGGCGCGCAACGCGATCGGCGGCGTGACCGACGCGGGCGGCTCGTTCCTGAACGGCGTGGGCGCCGCCTATCCGATCGAGATGATCGGTAACGCGGCCGCGGGGCTCGGGCACCTCAACTCGGTGCCCGACGAGGATGGCGGCACGCGCTTCGAGCCGCTGGTGGTCGAGTACTACGGCCAGTACTACCCGTCGTTCCCGCTCATGATCGCCGCGAAGAGCCTGAACCTCACCGCGAAGGACATCCGCGCCGAGGCGGGGCGCAGCGTGAGCGTGGGCGGCAAGACCATCCGCACCGACGCCTACGGCCAGATGTACACGTACTTCTACAAGGATCGGGACGGCAAGGCCGCCTTCCCCGTCGACTCGTTCTTCGACGTCTACTCGGGAAAGATCCCCGCGTCCAAGTACGCCGACAAGATCGTGCTCATCGGCGCCACCGCGGTGGGCGTCGGCGCCAACATGGTGACGCCGATCTCCTCGCAGATGAACCCGGTGACGACGCTCGCGCACTCGGTGTCCTCGATCCTGCAGGAGCACTTCTTCGTGGCGCCGCCCTGGGCGCCGCTCGCGACCCTTGGCGTCTACCTGCTCGTGGCCGTGTACATCGTGCTCCTGCTGCCCCGGCTCAAGGCCGGCACCGCGGCGATCATCACGGCGGTGCTCCTCGCGGGCCTCTTCGGCGCGCACCTGGCGCTCATGGCGAGCGCGGGCCTGTGGATCCAGCTCATGCTGCCGGCCGCGCTGCTCGTCGTGGGCCATGGCCTGCTCACCACCAAGCGCTTCCTCATGACCGAGCGCGGCAAGGAGAAGTCGGACCTCGAGGGCGCCGAGTCGAACCGCATGCTCGGCCTCGCGTTCCAGCAGCAGGGCCAGCTCGACATGGCTTTCGACAAGTTCCGCAAGGCGCCGCTCAACGCGGAGGTGATGGAGAACCTCTACAACCTGGCCCTCGATTTCGAGCGGCGGCGCCAGTTCAACAAGGCCGAGAGCGTCTTCCGCTACATGGCGACGTTCGACGCGAAGTTCCGCGACCTCGAGGAGCGCCTCGCGCGCGCGAAGAAGCTCTCCGAGACGATCATCCTCGGCGGCTCGTCCGCGGCGCGCACCAACGCGAGCACGATGGTGCTGCAGGGCGGCGGCGCCGAGAAGCCGATGCTCGGGCGCTACCAGATCGAGCGCGAGCTGGGCAAGGGCGCGATGGGCGTGGTCTACGGCGGCAAGGATCCGAAGATCGGGCGCGTCGTCGCCATCAAGACGATGGCGCTTTCCGACGAGTTCGAGGCCGACGAGCTCAAGGAAGCGAAGGAGCGCTTCTTCCGCGAGGCGGAAACCGCGGGGCGCCTCGCCCATCCCAACATCGTGACGATCTTCGACGCGGGCGAGGAGCACGACCTCTGCTACATCGCGATGGAGTTCCTCAAGGGCCGCGACCTGGTCCCGTACACGAAGCAGCCGAACCTGCTGCCGCCCGACAAGGTGCTCTCCATCGTCGAGCGCGTGGCCGACGCGCTGGGCTACGCGCACTCCATGGGCATCGTGCATCGCGACATCAAGCCGGCGAACATCATGTACGAGCCGGCGAGCGACACGGTGAAGGTGACCGACTTCGGCATCGCGCGCATCACCGACTCGTCGCGCACGAAGACGGGGATGGTGCTGGGCACGCCTTCCTACATGTCGCCCGAGCAGCTCGCGGGCAAGCGCATCGACGGGCGCAGCGACCTCTTCTCGCTCGGCGTGACGTTGTACCAGATGCTCACCGGCAAGCTGCCGTTCGAGGCGGAGTCGATGACGCAGCTCATGTTCGCGATCGCGAACGCCGAGCACGCCCCGATCCGTTCGATCAACGCGTCGCTGCCCGGGTGGGTCGACGCCGTCGTGGACCGCGCGCTCGCGAAGGACTTCGAGAAGCGCTTCCAGACGGGGACGGAAATGGCCGAGGCCATCCGCACGGCACGCAAGACCGGCACCTACGCCCCCGCCGCCCATGCCGGGACTTGACGCCGTGGTCGCGCGGCAGGCGCTCCACCGCCGCGCGATCGAGATCCAGGGCTACAAGCGCGAGGACGGCCTCTACGACATCGAGGCGCATCTCGTCGATACCAAGCCGTACGACTTCAGGCTCGCGGCCGGCGTGCGCCGCGCGGGCGAGCCGGTGCACGACATGTGGCTTCGCATCACCGTCGACCGCAACCTGCACATCGTGGACGCGGCCGCGGCCATGGACGGGATGCCGTACGTGGGCGACTGCAACGAGATCGTGCCCGCCTACCGCAAGCTCGTCGGGCTCGCGATCCGGCCGGGTTATCACCAGCGCGTGAAGGAGCTCCTCGGCGGTGTGCGCGGATGCACGCACATCACCGAGCTCGCGAGCATGCTCGCCACGGCCGCGGTCCAGACGATGGCGGGACAACGGGTCCAGGATCCCGAGCGCAAGCCATTCCAGCTCGACGGCTGCCATGCGCTGGCGGAGACCGGCCGCGTGGTGGGCCGGTACTACCCCCGGTGGTATCGAGGCAGCGAGCCCGTTGACGCCGCCGGCGAGGCCGACGAGCACTGACCGCATGGCCCGAACGGCACGGGCCGGGGGAACCTGTCCCAAGTCAAGGAAGGCGATCCTGCGCCCGCGAGTAAAATAGCGGATTGCACGTCGCATCCCTTCCTCCGCAGGACACCCCGCCATGAATATCCACGAGTACCAGGGCAAGGAGCTCTTTCGCAAATACGGCGTGGCCACGCCGCGCGGCGTCGCCGCGTTCTCCGTCGACGAGGCGGTGAAGGCAGCGCAGTCGCTCGGCGGCAAGGTCTGGGTGGTGAAGGCGCAGATCCACGCCGGCGGCCGCGGCAAGGGCGGCGGCGTCAAGCTCGCGCGCTCCATCGACGAGGTGAGAAGCCTCGCGCAGCAGATCCTGGGCATGACGCTCGTGACCCACCAGACCGGCCCGCAGGGGCGCGTGGTAAGGCGCCTGCTGGTCGAGGAGGGCGCGGACATCAAGAAGGAGCTCTACGCCGCGCTCGTGATCGACCGCGTGCTGCAGAAGGCGGTGCTCATGGCCTCGAGCGAAGGCGGCATGGACATCGAGGAAGTGGCGGAGAAGCACCCCGAGAAGATCCACAAGGTCGCGATCGATCCCTTTGCCGGCTTGAAGGATGCCGACGGCGAGGATCTCGCGCGCAAGATCGGCGTGCCCGCCGAGCTTGTGCCCCAGGCGCGCGAGCTGTTCAAGAACCTCTACAAGTGCTTCGACGAGTGCGACTGCTCGCTCCTCGAGGTGAACCCGCTCATCGTGACCGGCGACGGGCGCGTGGTGGCGCTCGACGCCAAGCTCAACTTCGACGACAACGCGCTCTTCCGCCATCCGGACATCGTCGCGATGCGCGACCTCGACGAGGAGGACCCGGCCGAGGTCGAGGCCTCGAAGTTCGACTTGAACTACATCCAGCTCGACGGCAACATCGGCTGCCTGGTGAACGGCGCGGGCCTCGCGATGGCGACGATGGACACCATCAAGCTCTTCGGCGGCAACCCCGCGAACTTCCTCGACGTGGGCGGCGGCGCCACCACCGAGAAGGTGACCGAGGCCTTCAAGATCATGCTGAAGAATCCGAAGCTCGCCGCGATCCTGGTGAACATCTTCGGCGGCATCATGAAGTGCGACGTGATCGCCTCGGGCGTCGTCGCCGCCGCCCGGCAGGTCGGCCTCAAGGTGCCGCTCGTGGTGCGCCTCGAGGGCACCAACGTCGACCTCGGCAAGAAGATCCTCGCCGAGTCGGGCCTGCCCATCATCTCGGGCAACGACATGGGAGACGCCGCCCAGAAGGTCGTCGCCGCCGCCAGGGGCAAGGTCGCCGCCCACGCTTAAGGAACAGAAATGTCCATCCTCATCAACGCAGACACCAAGGTCATCACGCAGGGCATCACCGGCAAGACCGGCCAGTTCCACACCAGGATGGGGCTCGAGTACGGCAACGGGAAGAACTGCTACGTGGCCGGCGTGAACCCGAAGAAGCCCGGCGAGAAGTTCGAGGGCATTCCGATCTTCGCGACGGTGAAGGAAGCGAAGGCGCAAACCGGCGCCAACGTCTCCGTGATCTACGTGCCCCCGCCCTTCGCGGCCGCCGCCATCGACGAGGCCGTGGAAGCGGACCTCGATCTCGTGATCTGCATCACCGAGGGCATCCCGGTGCGCGACATGGTGCGCACCAAGGCGAAGATGAAGGGGCGCAAGACCGTGCTCCTCGGCCCGAACTGCCCGGGCACGATCACGCCCGGCGAGCTCAAGATCGGCATCATGCCGGGCCACATCCACCGCAAGGGGAGGATCGGCATCGTGTCCCGCTCCGGGACGCTCACCTACGAAGCGGTGGGCCAGGTGACCGCGCTGGGGCTCGGGCAATCGAGCGCCGTCGGCATCGGCGGCGACCCCGTGAACGGGCTGAAGCACATCGACGTGCTGAAGATGTTCAACGAGGACCCGGCGACCGAGGCCGTGATCATGATCGGCGAGATCGGCGGCAACGACGAGGAGACCGCGGCCCGCTGGGTCAAGGACAACATGAAGAAGCCCGTCGTGGGCTTCATCGCCGGCGTCACCGCCCCTCCCGGCAAGCGCATGGGCCACGCGGGCGCCATCATCTCCGGCGGCAAGGGTACCGCCCAGGAGAAGCTCTCCGTGATGGAGGCCTGCGGCATCAAGGTCACGAAGAACCCGGCCGAGATGGGCAAGCTGCTGAAGAGCGTGCTTTAAGCCTCAGGCAGGTGCGAGCGCCGCGCCCGTCACTTCCTTTCTCACGAGCTGCGCGCCGGCGGCGAGCGCGCGCAGCTTCTGCTCCGCCACGTCGCGCGCGAGCGGCACCATGCCGCAGTTGGTGCAGGGAAAGATGCGTTCCGCCGGCACGTGCTTCATCGCCGCGCGGATGACCTTGGCCACGTCCTCGGGCGTCTCGATGCGGTTGGTCGCCACGTCGATGCAGCCCACCAGCACGTCCTTGCCCTGCAGCAGCCCGATGAGCTCGATCGGCACGCGCGAGTTCTGGCACTCGAGCGAGACCTGGTCGATGGAGGACTTCGCGAGCAGCGGGAACGTCTGCTCGTACTGGCGCCATTCGTCGCCGAGGGTCTTCTTCCAGTCGTTGTTCGCCTTGATGCCGTAGCCGTAGCAGATGTGCACCGCGGTCTTGCAGGTGACGCCCTGGCGTGCCCGCTCGAGCGCCGCCACGCCCCAGTCGCGCACCTCGTCGAAGTACACGTTGAAGGCCGGCTCGTCGAACTGCACGGTGTCGACGCCCGCGCGTGCGAGGCCCTTCGCCTCCTCGTTCAGGATTTCCGCGAAGGCCATGGCGAGCTTTTCGCGGCTTCCGTAATGCTCGTCGTAGAGCGTGTCGACCATGGTCATCGGGCCGGGCAGCGTGAACTTGATCTTGCGCGTCGTGAGCGAGCGCAGGAACCTCGCGTCCGCCTCGTGCACCGGTGCCGGCCGCGACACCGGTCCCACCACGCGTGGAACGTTCGCGTCGTAGCGATTGCGGATGTGCACCGTCTTCAAATTCGCGAAGTCGATGCCCTCGAGCTTTTCCATGTAGCCGTTCACGAAGTGGCGGCGCGTCTGCTCCCCGTCCGAGAGGATGTCGATGCCCGCCTTCTCCTGCATCGCTACGACGAGCCGCACGGCATCGCGCTTCGCTTCGGCGAGGTCGTCGCCCTGGGGCTTCCACGCGGCCCAGAGCTTCTCGGGCTCCGCGAGCCAGCGCGGCTTGGGCAGGCTTCCGGCGAGGGTCGTCGAGAACAGCGGCGTCATGGCGTCATCTCCCCGGGAGCGGAATGGTCAGGAAACCTATTGTGCGCCGGTTGGCGCGCCGGTCCGTCCCTGGCCGCGAATACCCGGAAGGGGCGCGGCATTCCGGGAAATTGCGCTCCGCATTGCAAAAGCGGATTGCACCGCGCGCTCATATTGTCGGCGGGCAGTCGCGATGGTAGGGTCGCGCGGGGTTCTATCGCAGTGCGATATATACATACATAAAAGGAGGAGACATGTCCCAGGTTGCAGGCGCCCTCGAGGGGGGGCGCACGGACGGCGTCGGTCTGCTGGACAAGGAGCGCACCGTCGCGGGCCCACGCTTCAATCGCTGGCTGGTGCCTCCCGCCGCGCTCGCGATCCACCTGTGCATCGGCATGGCCTACGGCTTCTCCGTCTTCTGGCTGCCGATGACGAAGCTCATCACGCCCACGGGCGACTGCGCGAGCCCGACGTTCATGTCGGAGCTCTTCACCACGCAGTGCAACTGGACGGTGCCGATGGTGAGCTTCACCTTCACGCTCTTCATCTTCATGCTCGGCGTGGCCGCGGCCCTGTGGGGCGGTTGGCTCGAGCACGCGGGCCCGCGCAAGTCCGGCTTCATCGCCGCGCTCTGCTGGGGCGGCGGCATGATCGTGGGCGGCATCGGCGTGCAGATGCACCAGCTGTGGCTCGTGTGGCTCGGGTGCGGGATCCTGGGCGGCATCGGCCAGGGGCTCGGCTACATCACGCCGGTCTCCACGCTCATCAAGTGGTTCCCCGACCGCCGCGGCATGGCCACGGGCTTCGCGATCATGGGCTACGGCGGGGGTGCGATGATCGGCGCGCCGCTCGCGGTGGCGTTCATGCATCGCTTCGGCGGCGGCACCGACAGCGCAGGCGTGGCGGCCACGCTCATCGCCATGGGCGCGATCTACTTCCTGTGGATGACGGCGGGTGCCTTCGGTTTCCGCACGCCGCCCGAAGGCTGGCTGCCGGCGGGCTGGAAGGGCGCGGTCGCTAAGAAGCCGATGATCACCCACGGCCACGTGCATCTCTCCAAGGCGTGGAAGACGCCGCAGTTCTGGCTCATCTGGGCGGTGCTGTGCCTCAACGTGAGCGCGGGCATCGGCGTGATCGTCATGGCCTCCCCGATGCTGCAGGAAATCTTCGGCCCGCTGCTCGTCGGGGCCTCCGCCGGCGGCACGGTCACGGCCGTGCAGAAGGTGGCGATCGCCGCGGCGGCCGCGGGGCTCGTGGGGCTGATCAGCCTCTTCAACAGCCTGGGCCGTCTCTTCTGGGCGTCGGTGTCCGATTTCATCGGCCGCAAGAACACCTACTACGCCTTCTTCCTGCTCGGCATCCTCCTCTACTGCGCGATGCCGACGCTGGGACACATGGGCGCGGCGGGACTCTTCGTCGTGGTGGTCTGCGTGATCCTGTCCATGTACGGCGGTGGCTTCTCGACCGTTCCGGCGTACCTCGCGGACATCTTCGGCACGCAGATGGTGGGCGCGATCCACGGCCGGCTGCTCACGGCATGGTCCGCGGCGGGCATCATCGGCCCGGTGCTCATCGCGAACATTCGCGAGCTCCAGCTCAAGGCCGGCGTGCCCAGGAACCTCGTGTACGACCGCACGCTCTACATCCTCGCCGGGCTCCTGCTCGTCGGCCTCATCTGCAACTTCCTGGTGAAGCCCGTCGACGAACGTCATCTCATGACGCAGAAGGAGCTGGAGGCCGAGCGCGCCCTCACGCGCGGCCGGTATGTCGCGGCGGATGCCAGCTCCGCGGCGCGGGGCAGCTTCGGCCTGGTGGGCGTCCTCGCCTGGCTCGCCGTCGGAATTCCGTTCCTCATCGGCGTCGGCATCGCGCTGCAGAAGGCGGCCGGGCTCTTCCACTGAGCCATCCGGGCCGGGACCGTCCGCAGGGCGGTCCCGGCCTTGACCGCAGTCAAGCCCGCCGGGGCAGGGCTCGGGTAAGCTAAACAATTGATTCAAAGACCGTTCGCACCTCCCGCGACGGTCAGAGCGGCGACCCGCAGCCATGCCGGCCGCCGCATTGGCATCGCCCGCCCCGGGGCGTTCCTCCTGTCCTAAACTGGAAGTCCATGACTGAAATCGCCATCCCGCTCTCGAAGATCCGCCGCCCGCGTCGCACGCCCAAGGGGCGCCAGGTCGACCCGGCCGCTCGCGAGGAAATCGCGCGCCTGCTCGAGGGCGCATCGCTCGAGCCCGACCATCTCATCGAGAACCTGCATCGCGTGCAGGATCGACACGGCCATCTTTCCGCGGCGCACCTCACCGCGCTCGCCGAAGCGATGAAGCTCTCGCAGGCGGAGGTGTACGAGGTGGCGTCGTTCTACCATCACTTCGATGTCGTGAAGGAAGGCGAGAGCGCACCGCCGCAGGTGACGGTCCGGGTGTGCGAGACGTTGTCGTGCGCCATGGCCGGCGCGCAGAAGCTGCTGGACAAGCTGCCGCAGCTCGTCGGCCCCGGCGTGCGCGTGATCGCCGCGCCCTGCATCGGGCGCTGCGCCGAGGCGCCGGCGGTGTGCGTGGGCCAGCATGCCTTCGGCCACGCCACCGTCGAGAAAGTCGTCGACTGCGTGAAGAAAGGCGCAACGAAGCCCGTCGGCCCGCACGCCCACGACTACGCGGAGTACGTCAAGCAGGGCGGCTACAACACCTGGCTCGAGTGCGTGAACGGCAAGCGCGATGTCGAGTCGGTGATCAAGACGCTGGAAGACGCGGGCCTGCGCGGGCTCGGCGGCGCCGGCTTCCCGGCGGGCCGCAAGTGGCGCATCGTGCGCGCGGAGAAGGGCCCGCGCCTCATGGCCGTGAACATCGACGAGGGCGAGCCGGGCACGTTCAAGGACCGCCACTACCTCGAGCGCGACCCGCACCGCTTCCTCGAGGGCATGCTCATCGCCGCATGGGCCGTGGGCATCGAGGACATCTACGTCTACCTGCGCGACGAGTATCACGCGTGCCGCGAGATGCTCGAGCGCGAGGTCGCCGCCCTGAAGGCGAATGCGCAGGCCAGGCTGCCGCGCATCCATTTGCGCCGCGGCGCCGGCGCCTACATCTGCGGCGAGGAGTCCGCGATGATCGAATCGATCGAGGGCAAGCGCGGCATGCCGCGCCTGCGCCCACCTTACGTGGCGCAGGTCGGCCTCTTCGACCGTCCCACGCTCGAGCACAACATGGAGACGCTCTTGTGGGTGAGGGACCTGATCGAGAACGGCGCCGAATGGTTCGCGAAGCACGGGCGCAACGGGCGCCGTGGCCTGCGCTCGTTCTCGGTCTCGGGACGCGTGAAGAAGCCGGGCGTGCATCTCGCGCCCGCCGGCATCACGGTGCGCGAGCTCATCGACGAGTACTGCGGCGGCATGCTGGACGGCCATGAGCTCTATGCGTACCTGCCGGGTGGCGCCTCCGGCGGCATCCTGCCCGCGTCGATGGACAACATCCCGCTCGACTTCGACACGCTGCAGCCCTTCGGCTGCTTCATCGGCTCGGCGGCGGTCATCGTGCTCTCGCAGCACGACCGCGCACGCGATGCCGCGGTGAACCTGATGAAGTTCTTCGAGGACGAGTCGTGCGGCCAGTGCACGCCCTGCCGTGTCGGCACGGCCAAGGCCGTCAAGCTCATGCAGGAATCGAAGTGGAACCGCGAGCTCCTCGAGGAGCTCTCCGTCGCCATGGCCGACGCGTCCATCTGCGGACTGGGCCAGGCGGCGCCGAATCCGATCCGCACCGTGGTGAAGCACTTCGGGCACGAGGTTTAAGCTCATGAAAATGAACGACCTGGCGGCCAACGCCCAGACCATCGACTTCAAGCTGAACGGCGACACGATCTCCGCCTTCGAGGGCGAGACGATCATCCAGGCCGCCGAGCGGCACGGCGTCGACATCCCGCACCTCTGCTACAAGGAGGGCTACCGGCCCGACGGCAACTGCCGCGCCTGCGTGGTGGAGATCAAGGGCGAGCGCGTGCTGGCCCCCTCGTGCTGCCGTTATCCGGCGCAGGGCATGGAAGTCGCGAGCAACTCCGAGCGCGCGGTCCTCTCGCAGAAGATGGTCGTGGAGCTGTTGCTCACCGACGTGCCGAAGGAGGACTTGAAGCCCGGCGCGAACGAGCTGTTCCAGTACGCCGCGAAGCTGGGAGTGACCGGGAGCCGCTTCCACATGCGCGACCAGCCGAAGTGCGACGTCTCGCATCCGGCCATGGACGTGAACCTCGACGCCTGCATCCAGTGCACGCGCTGCGTACGCGCCTGCCGCGAGGAGCAGGTGAACGACGTCATCGGCTACGCGTATCGCGGCCACGACTCGAAGATCGTCTTCGACTTCGACGACCCGATGGGCGACTCCACGTGCGTCGCGTGCGGCGAATGCGTGCAGGCGTGCCCGACGGGAGCGCTCGCGCCCGCCAAGAAGGCCTACCAGGTCGTGGCCGACAAGCAGGTCGACTCGGTCTGCCCGTACTGCGGCGTGGGTTGCCAGCTCACCTACCACGTGAAGGACAACACGATCGTCCGCGTCGACGGCCGCGACGGCCCCGCGAACCACGAGCGCCTCTGCGTGAAGGGCCGCTTCGGCTTCGACTACGTGCACCACCCGCATCGCCTCACCAAGCCGCTCATCCGCAAGCCGGGCGTGACGAAGACCGCCGACTTTACCGTCGATCCCACGCGCTGGAGCGACGTCTTCCGCGAGGCGTCCTGGGAAGAGGCGCTCGACTTCGCTGCCAACGGGCTCAAGAAGGTGCGCGACACGCACGGCGGCCAGGCGCTCGCCGGATTCGGCAGCGCCAAGGGCTCCAACGAGGAGGCCTACCTCTTCCAGAAGCTCGTGCGCACCGGCTTCGGCTCGAACAACGTCGACCACTGCACGCGCCTCTGCCATGCGTCGTCCGTCGCGGCGCTGCTCGAGGGCGTGGGCTCCGGCGCGGTGTCGAACCAGGTCTCCGACGTCGATCTCGCCGAAGTGATCTTCGTGATCGGCTCGAATCCCACCTCGAACCACCCGGTCGCGGCCACGTGGATGAAGAACGCGGCCAAGCGCGGCGCCAAGCTCATCATCTGCGATCCGCGCCGGCCCGACCTCGCGCGCCACGCCTGGAAATACCTGCAGTTCAAGGCCGACACCGACGTCGCGATGCTGAACGCGATGCTCTACACGATCATCGAGGAAGACCTGGTCGACCGGGAGTTCGTGCGCCAGCGCACGAGCAACTACGAGGCCCTGCGCGAGAACGTGAAGGGCTACAGCCCGGAGAAGATGGCGCCCATCTGCGGCATCCCGGCGCAGACGCTGCGCGAAGTCGCGCGCACCTTCGCGAAATCGAAGGGCTCGATCATCCTCTGGGGCATGGGCATCTCGCAGCACGTGCACGGCACGGACAACGCGCGCTGCCTCATCGCGCTCTCGCTCGTCACGGGCCAGATCGGCCGTCCCGGCACGGGGCTGCACCCGCTGCGCGGGCAGAACAACGTGCAGGGCGCGTCCGACGCGGGCCTGATCCCGATGATGTATCCCGACTACCAGCGCGTGGACGACCCCGCGGCGATCGAGCGCTTCGAGAAGTTCTGGGGCCGCACGCTCGACCACACGCCGGGCCTGACCGTGGTCGAGATCATCGACGCGGCGTGCGAAGGCAAGATCCGCGGCATGTACGTGGAGGGCGAGAACCCGGCGATGTCCGACCCGAACGCGAACCACGCGCGCGAGGGCCTCGCGGGCTTGGACCACCTCGTCGTGCAGGACATCTTCCTCACCGAGACGGCGTATCTCGCCGACGTGGTGCTGCCCGCCTCGGCGTGGCCGGAGAAGACCGGCACGGTGACCAACACCGACCGCATCGTGCAGCTCGGGCGCCGCGCGCTCGACATGCCGGGAGATGCGCGCCAGGACCTCTGGATCATCCAGCAGCTCGCGAATCGCCTCGGCTGCGGCTGGAATTACGCGGGGCCCGAGAGCGGTGTCGCGCAGGTCTACGAGGAGATGCGCCAGTCGATGAACTCGATCGGCGGCATTTCGTGGGAGCGCCTCGAGGCGCAGTCGGCGGTCACCTATCCCTGCCGCACCGAGGACGACCCGGGCCAGTCCGTCGTCTTCACCGAGAATTTCCCCACGAAGGACGGGCGCGGCAAGCTCGTTCCCGCGGACCTCATTCCGGCGAACGAGCGCCCCGACGATGCGTATCCCTTCGTGCTCATCACCGGGCGCCAGCTCGAGCATTGGCACACCGGCTCGATGACGCGGCGCGCCTCGGTGCTCGACGCGCTGGAGCCGCTCGCGGTGGGCTCGATGCACCCGCTCGATCTCGACGCGATGGGCGCCGGGGCCGGCGACACCATCACCGTCGCCTCGCGCCGGGGCGAGATCTCGCTCGTGGCGCGCGTGGACGAGGGCACGCCGCGCGGCACGATCTTCATCCCGTTCGCGTTCTACGAGGCCGCGGCCAACGTCCTCACCAATCCGGCGCTGGACCCGTTCGGCAAGATCGCGGAGCTCAAGTACTGCGCGGTCAAGGTCACGAAGGGCGGCGAGATCGGCAAGCTCGCCACCTACGGCGGAGGCCAGTCGTACTCCGACGAAGGCAAGGTGTGCCGCGTCGAGTTCGCGCAGGCAGCCGACTGAGCGGCGCGCGGCCTCTCACGAGCCGAGTGCGTAGAGCGCCCACAGCGCCGCGAGCATGATCCCGTAGGTGGCGAATGCCGCCGCGGCGAGAAGCGGTGCCACGCGCCGTTGGTCGATCGGGATGGTCTCGCGGGCATGTCCGCGGAAGAGGATGACGCACGTGACCACGCCAAGGAGCGCGCCCGTCGCCACATCCCATGCGTAGTGCTGCTTGGTGAAAAGGGTCGAGAGCGCGACGAGCGCGGCCCATGCCACGGCGACCCATCCCACGCCGCGATGGACGCGATGGCAGGCGAATGCGGCTACGAGGCACTGCGCCACGTGCAGTGAAGGAAGGCAATTGAACGGGACGTCCGCACCGTAGATGGTGCGCAATCCCCACCGCGCGAATCCCCTGCCGGCGACATCCGCGTGCGCAGGGGCGGCAGTGGGATAGCCCAGGAACACCGCGTACGAGACGAGCCACACGGCGAGATACGCGAGGATCGTGCGCCGCAACAGTTCCGCCTCGTGGACCACGAAACCAGGCAGCAGGGCAGCCAGGAAGAGCGATCCGTACACGATGGACCATGTCGGCGACAAGGCAATGGCGTCATCGAGCGCGGCGTGAGGCCTGTGCAGCGGCGCGTCACGGACGATGCGGGCGATCACGAGGTAGAGCGGGACGATGGCGACCAGCGCCACCATGGGAAGCGTGAAGGGCTGGGGCCGGCCGAGGAGAGCAAGTGCCGCCCGCCAGGCCGCGCGAGTCAGCCGGATCGCGCGCGCATCGCGATGGGCTTGCGTTTCTTCCTCCTCTGGCGGCAGTCTGCTCCGCAGTTGGATTCTTCACGCCTGGCCGGCAGCCGTCAAAGGGCGTGGCGCTGGCGTCTCGAAGTGCGCCGGCGCGTCAAGGCTGGCGACCCGGCCCTGTCCGCTCGATGATGCAGAGCGCGCCCCGCGCGTCCTGGCCGAAGAGGGTCGTATCGCGGCAGCCGAGGATGCGCACGCGCCACGTCTCGTGGTGCGCGAGCGTCACGATGTGCCGCGCGGAGTCGTAGCTCCAGAGGCCGTGGGCGCCGCCGCCCGTGAAGCGGCCGTCCGCGCCCAGCTCGACCACGAGACGGGTGCCGGGCCGGTCGGCCTCCTCGCGCCACCAGCGCCATTGTCCCGGGTAGACCAGGGTCGGCTCCTCCATCGCGGCGGCGGGGATGTCCAGCGCGTCCTTGAGGCGCAGCGCCTCGCCGGTGGCCCCCGCGTCACCGGCGAGGCCCGCACGGTAGTAGAAGAAGAACGCGCGCGCCGGATCGGGCGCGACGCCCGCCTCCCCGTGCTCGAATGCGGAGCCGATGCGCGCCTGCGCCATGACGTCGCCCTGCACGGCGCGGCGATAGGCGTCCAGCCACGCGCGCGCCGCATCGTCCCCGGCATGCTCGCGCTGCGACATCGCGAGCAGCGCATGGAAGGGAAGCCACGGCGGCATGCCGTCGGGGAGCGGGCTCCAGCGGCCCATCATGGGCATCGACCTCACCTCCTCGACGCGGACGAACCCGTGCGGCAGCTTCGGTTGCCGCGGCGCATCCGCCGGTGCGGCCGCATGCAACCCGATGCGCGACGGTTCGCGGGCCATCCCTTGCATCGCCTCCCCCCGTTGTCTCTCCTCGGGCCAATGTAGGCCCCGTGAAGGGCCGCCACCACGGAGGATGCGGGGGCGCGCGGGCCGAAAATTCCGCACTTGACAAGGCGCCGGCGCAGTATCAGTGTGATATCACTTTCATAGCTCGGGAGGTCGTCATGGCGTCGAACCCGCGGCAAGGCAACTTCGAGAAACCCATCGCCACGGCGAACGGCATCGCCATGCTGCTCCTGCTGCTCGGTCTCGCCGCCATCGAGATGCTGGGCTTTCCCGTGCTGCGCCGGGCCTTCGCGATCCCGGCGGTGGCGATCGGCATCGCCGTCCTCTTCATCGCCGGCGGCTTCTTCATGCTGCAGCCGAACGAGGCGGCGGTGCTCACGCTCTTCGGCGCCTACCTCGGCACCGAGCGCCGGCCGGGGCTGCGCTGGACGCTGCCCTGGAACGGCCGCGCGAAGCTGAGCGTGCGGGCGCGCAACTACACGATCGACACGCTCAAGGTGAACGACCGGCGCGGCAACCCCGTGGAGATCGCCGCGGTCGTGGTGTGGCGCGTGGCCGATACGGCGCAGGCGCTCTTCGACGTCGACGATTTCGAGAGCTTCGTGAGGGTGCAGAGCGAGTCGGCGCTGCGCCACGTGGCGACGCAGTACAACTACGACACGGGCGAGGAGGAGCACGAGGCGGGCGAGATCACGCTTCGCGCCGGCGCCGACGCGGTGGCCGGCGCGCTCGTGGGCGAGCTGCAGATGCGCGTGGATCTCGCCGGCGTGCGCATCGAGGAGGCGAAGCTCACGCACCTGGCGTACGCGCCGGAGATCGCGGGCGCGATGCTGCGCCGGCAGCAGGCCGACGCGGTGATCGCGGCCCGCAGCAAGATCGTGACCGGCGCCGTCTCCATGGTCGACATGGCGTTGAAGCAGCTCTCGGAAATGCAGGTCGTCGAGCTCGACGACGAGCGCCGCGCCGCCATGGTGTCGAACCTCATGGTGGTGCTGTGCTCCGAGCGCGACACGCAGCCCGTCGTGAACACCGGAACCCTCTACACCTGAAGTCGGCACCGTGTCCGGACGCAAGGCGTACCTGCTGCGCATCGACCCGCGGCTCTGGGAGGACATCGAGCGCCTCGCCACCGCCGAGCTGCGCTCGGTGAACGGCCAGGTCGAGTTCCTCCTGCGCGAGGCGCTGGAGCACCGCGGCATCGCGGCGAGGAAACCCGCGAGGAAGCCGCGCCGCTAGGGTTCATTCACCGGCGGAGACCGCCTCCTCCGGCGGCTTCACGCGCCTGAATTCGCGCCACAGCAGCAGGTCGTAGGCGATCTTCGTGGTTCCGGCGAAGAAGAGCGGGAGTGCCAGGCCGCCCACCTGCATCATCCATCCAGCCATCGCCGGGGCCGCGGCCCAGCCGCCCGAGCGCACGAGGTTGGTGAGGCCCGCCACGGCGAGCCGCTCCTCGGGACGCACCACGGCCATGGTGTACGACTGGCGCGTCGGCACGTCCATCTCGTTGAGCCCCTCGCGCAGGAGGAAAAAGAAGGCCGCGACCGCGAGGTTGTCCGAGAAGGCGATGGTGAAGAGCAGCAGGCTCGAGGGGATGTGCGTGTAGACCATCGTGTTCACCAGGCCGATGCGCCGCGAGAGCCACGCGGCCCCGAGATGGGACAACGCGGAGAGCACCCGGCCCGTGGCGAAGAGCGCGGCAACGAGCGCCGGGGAGGCCGCGAAGCGCTCCACGAAGAAATAGGCGAAGAGCGCGGAGCCGATGAATCCGCCGCCGAACGCGTCGACGAGGAAGAGGGCCGAGATCTTCGCCACGATCGGGCGGCTCGCGGCGGAGAGCCCGCGCACCGGCACCGCGCCGGGCGCGGGGATATGCCGCGGCAGCCGCGAGTAGAGCAGGGCGCACGCGCCGTACAGCACGCAGAAGAGCGAGAGCGCGGCGCGCATCGCATCCACCGGCGTCATGCCGAGCGTCGCTTCGAAAAGCGTCGGCAGCGCCGCGAGCAGTCCGCCTCCCGCATAGCCCGCATCGAGCAGCACGTTGTACCAGGCGAAGACCTGCGTGCGCCGCGTGTCGGGCGCGGTCGCCGGGAAGAGCGCCTGCTCGACGATGGGAATCGCACCGCGGTCGCGTCCGTGCACGTTGAACATGCCGATGAAGGCGGCGGCGGCAAGGATCGGCACCGCTTGCGTCGAGAGGAAGACCATCGCCGCGACCACCGGCAGCCCGGAGAGCGTGACGAGCAGCGCACGCTGGGAGAATCGCGGCCCGGCGAGGAGTGTCGCGAGCGAGGCGAGCGCCGCGCCCCAGAGCGCGCTCGAGAGCACCACGCCGATCTCGGCGGCGGAAAGTCCCAGGCGCGCCGCGTAGAGCGCCACCAGCACGGCGACCAACCCCACGCCGAGCGCGCGCAGGAAGGCGGCCGCGTAGAGGATGCGGCGAAGGCGAAGGGCTTCGCGCGGATTCACCCGCGCATGATACTCAGACGGCGGGCTTGTGCCGGTCGAAATCGAGGCGGTCGATGGAGCGCACCGTGACCTGCCGCACCGTGGTGCCGTGCAGCACGGTGAGGCTCACCTCGGCGCCGGGGCTCGCGTCGCGCCAGAGCACGTTGTAGAAGTTGGTGAGGTTGTCCACGGCCTGGCCGTTGATCGAGAGGATGATGTCGCCGGGCTGGATGCCGGCCCGCGCGGCGGGGCTCTCCTCGGGCACCTGCATCACCTTCACGCGGCCGTCCTCCTCGAGCGAGTTCACGCCGAGCCAGGCGCGCTTGTGGCTCTTGTACGTCCCGGTGCGCGCGACCTCGTCCAGCAGGGGGCGGGCGAGGTCCACGGGCACGAACATGTTGCCGGGGAGACGCTCGCCCGGTTTCACGGCATCCATCACGAAGAGCGAGCCGATGCCGACCAGCTCGCCGTCCTTGTTGATGAGCGCGGCGCCGCTGTGGTCGAGCCGCGGCGGGGACGTGAAGATCGCGCCGTCGATCAGGTATTCCCAGTAGCCGGCGAACTGGCGGCGCGAGACCACGGTCGCGACCGAGATGGTCTGCTCGTCGCCGCCGGTCACGATCATGAGCCGGTCGAGCTCGTTCACCGGCTTGGCGGTCCCGAGCCGGATCGGCTTCTCGGCGAGCGGCGCGAGCGCGCGGATGAGTCCCAGGCCCGTCGCGTGGTCGTAGCCCAGCACGGCGGCGGGCACCGTCTGGCCGTTCGAATCCTGGATCTCCGTCGTGTCGGCTTCCTCGATCAGGTAGCCGATGGTGAGGACCAAGCCGTCCTTCGATACCACGACGCCCGAGCCCGTGCGCTCCTCACCGAGCGTCTCGTTGCTGTGCGCGTTCGGCAGCGCCTTCACCTTGACCGCGACGACCGCATTGGTCGCATCGACCAGCTGCTGGTATCCCGCATCCTGCTGCGTCGCGGTCTCGGTGTTCGCCGTGTGGATGACGCCCGCGGAAGGGGCGACGCGCCCCTGGACCGTCCAGGCCGCGCACGCGAGCAAGGCCACGACGAGCGGCGGGATGAGGCGGAAGGGTCTGGAACGCGCGCTCATGGGACCTCCTCGGCGAAAGACGCCGGATCATGAGAGCGAGGCTAGAGCACGCGTTTGGCGCGGCGATGAAGGGCGCGGCCCGCGCATCCATCCGTTCGGTGCAAGAAGCGGCTGACGCCCGCGCGGGGCGAACCGCACCTACGACAGGAATGTGGAAAGGGTGTCCTCGGTGCGGCGCGTCGGGCGGTATTCGGCCGCGACCCATCCCTCGAAGCCGCTGGCGTCGATGTCGCGGAACAGGTCGCGCAACGGGATCACGCCCGTGCCGGGCTCGCCGCGTCCGGGGGCATCCGCGAACTGGATGTGGCGGATCCAGGGTTCGAGCTCGCGCAGCAGCAGCGCCGGATCGTCGCCCATCATCGCGGCGTGGTACAGGTCGAGCTGCAGGAACGCATTGCCGGCATCGATCTCGCGCAGCAGCCCGACCACGTCCCGCGCACGCGGCACGAGGAAGCCGGGAACCTCCCGGTCGTTCAGCGGCTCCATCAGGATCTCGAGTCCGGCGCGCTTGAATTCGGCCGCGGCGAACCGCATGTTCGATATCGCGGTCTCGCGCAGCACCGCGCGGTCCTCCCCGGGACGTGCAAGACCCGCCAGGCAGTTCATGCGCGGGCAGCCCAGGGCCCGCGCGTACTCGATGGCGTGTGCCACGCCTGCGCGGAATTCATCGCGGCGCTCGGGGCGGCACGCGAGCCCGTAGTCGCCGCGCGCGCGCTCGCCCATCGGCAGGTTCATGAGCACGCACGCGAGGCCGTTCTCCCGCAGCTTCGCGGCCAGCACGTGCGGCTCGTACAGGTAGGGGATCGCGAACTCCACCGCCTGGAAGCCGCTGTCCCGGGCGCGCGCGAAGCGATCGAGGAAATCGTGCTCGGGGAAGAGAAACCCGAGGTTCGCGGCGAAGCGCGGCATTTGTTTACTATAACCCCGTACCCATGAGCGCTCCTTCCGGCACCACATCCTTTTCGCAGTCCACCCCGCGCCCGCCCGCGCCGCCGCCCAGCGGCGATTTCAGCGTGATGCGCCGTCTCGTCCCCTATCTCTGGGAATTCCGCGGGCGCGTGCTTCTCGCCGTCCTTTTCCTCGCCACGGCGAAGGTGGCCAACATCTTCGTGCCCGTGGTGATGAAGCGCATCGTCGACGGGCTTTCGCCGGTCCATGCGCTCGCGGCGGTGCCGGTGGCGCTCCTCGCCGCGTACGGGACGCTTCGCGTCTCGAGCACGCTCTTCAACGAGCTGCGCGACGTGGTCTTCGTGAAGGTCGCGCAGCGCGCCATGCGCCGCATCGCCCTCGAGGTGTTCCACCACCTGCATGCCCTTTCGTTGCGCTTCCACCTGGAGCGCCAGACGGGCGGGCTCACGCGCGACATCGAGCGCGGCACGCGCGGCATCTCCACGCTGCTCTCCTTCACGGTCTTCAGCGTGCTGCCCACGCTGCTCGAGATCGCGCTCGTGACGGGATTTCTCGTCATCCGCTTCGACATCTGGTTCGGCGTGATCACGGTGGGCGCGCTCGTGATCTACGTGGCGCTCACCTTCGTGATCTCGGAATGGCGCACGAAGCACCGCCGCCAGATGAACGAGCTGGATTCGAAGGCCAACACGCGCGCCATCGATTCGCTCCTCAACTACGAGACGGTCAAGTATTTCGGCAACGAGCACTACGAGGCGCGCCGCTACGACCAGAAC
Organism: Usitatibacter sp.; assembly: GCA_035656735.1. Taxonomy (GTDB): domain Bacteria; phylum Pseudomonadota; class Gammaproteobacteria; order Burkholderiales; family Usitatibacteraceae; genus Usitatibacter. The sequence continues at coordinate 48,282 of DASRRY010000007.1, forward strand.
CTGCAGAGCTACGAGCGCGCGGTGGTGACGAGCGAGACGTCGCTCGGCTTCCTCAATGCCGTGCAGGCGCTGGTGATCGCGCTCGCCGTGTCGCTGCTGATGTGGCGGGCGGCGGACGGTATCGTCGCCGGGCGCCTCACCCTGGGCGACCTCGTGATGGTGAACGCGCTCCTGATCCAGCTCTACATCCCGCTCAACTTCCTCGGCGTGATGTACCGCGAGGTCAAGCAGGCGATGGTGGACATGGAGAAGATGTTCCGGCTGCTGGGGGAGAACCAGGAGGTGGCCGATCCGCCCGGCGCGCGGCCGCTCGAGGTGCGCGGAGGCGCCATCCGCTTCGACCACGTGGACTTCAGCTACGACGGCGTCCGGCCGATCCTGAAGGACGTGTCGTTCGAGGTGCCCGCGGGCCGCAAGGTCGCGGTCGTGGGCCCGAGCGGCTCGGGCAAGTCCACGCTCGCGCGGCTGCTCTTCCGCTTCTACGACGTGCAGCGCGGGCGCATCACGATCGACGGCCAGGACGTGCGCGAGGTCACGCAGGAGAGCGTGCGCGCGGCGCTGGGTGTCGTTCCGCAGGACACCGTGCTCTTCAACGACACGATCTACTACAACGTGTCCTACGGGCGCCCGACCGCCACGCGCGAGGAGATCGAGAACGCCGCGCGCGTGGCGCACATCGCCGACTTCATCCAGCGGCTGCCGGGCAAGTGGGAGACCACCGTCGGCGAGCGCGGCCTCAAGCTCTCCGGGGGCGAGAAGCAGCGCGTCTCCATCGCGCGCACGGTGCTGAAGCACCCGGCCATCCTGGTGTTCGACGAGGCCACCTCCGCGCTCGATTCGCGCACCGAGAAGTCGATCCAGGCGGAGCTGGCCGAGATCTCGCGCGACCGCACCACCCTCGTCATCGCCCACCGCCTCTCGACCATCGTCGATGCCGACGAGATCCTCGTGCTCGACCATGGCGAGATCGTCGAGCGCGGCGACTTCCGCGCGCTCATGGCGAGGGACGGCCGCTTCGCCGAGATGTGGCGCCTGCAGCAGGAAGAGGGCCGCAAGCAGGACGAGGCGCTAAAGGAACTCCCGCAAGGCGCGCAGTAGGGCGCGCGGCGCCTCGGTCATCATCGCGTGGCCCGCATCGAGCGCGGCGAAGCGCGCGCCGGGCAACATCGCGGCCGCCGCCTGCGTCGCCTTGAAGGGCGTCATCTGGTCGCGTTGCCCGCCGACCACGAGGATCGGCAGGTCGAGCGCGGCAAGCTTCTCCTCCGGCACCTCCCACGCCTGGCACGCCGCGAGGTCGGTGTGCAGCACGCCGGCACGCGAGCGGCCGTTGAGCTGGCGGCTGGCACCCACCAGGTTCATGCCCGGCACCGCGCTCGTCGCGAGCATCGCGTGGCGCGAGTGGCCCCAGATCGCTTCCATGTCCAGGCCCGCGGGTGCATCGTCATGGGCGGCGGCGAGGAACGCTTCGCCCACCGGCATCGGCAACGATGCGCCCACGAGCGCCAGCTTCGCCACGGCGCGCGGATGGGACAGCGCGCATTGCAGGGCCACCAGCGACCCCATGCTGTGGCCCACGAGAGCCACCCGCTCGAGCGCCGCGCTCTCGATGAAAGCCGCGACCCAATCCGCCATCGCCTCGATGGTGGGGCGCGCGCGCCCGGGACTGCGGCCGTGCGCGGGCAGGTCCACCGCCAGCACCGTGTATCCGTGATGCGCGAAATAGCGCGACTGCCATTGCCACACGCTGTGGTCGAACGCGGCGCCGTGGATGAAGACGACCGCCGGATGGCCCGGCTCGAACGCGCGAGCGCCGGTGTACGCGTAAGCGGGATAGCCCTGCACGATGAACTGCACGGGCGCCCCTATTTCTTCCGCGACGCGCGCAGCGCGCGCGCGAGGTCCTCGACGAGGTCGTCGGGATGCTCGAGGCCGATCGAGAGGCGCACGGTGCCCGGCGTGATGCCGGCCGCCGCGAGCGCCCGATCGTCCATGCGCCAATGCGTCGTGGTGGCGGGGTGGATCACGAGCGACTTCGCGTCGCCGATGTTGGCGAGGTGCGAGAAGAGCGTGAGCGAGTCGATGAAGCGCCGTCCGGCGTCGCGTCCGCCGTCGAGCTCGAAGGAGAGGATCGCGCTGCACCCGCGCGGGTAGAGCCGCTGCGCGAGCGCGTGGTCCGGGTGCGAGGCCACGCGCGGGTGATGCACGCGCGTGACGGCCTCGTGGCCGCAGAGGAAATCGACGATGCGATCGGTGTTCTCCACGTGGCGCGCCATGCGCAGGTGCAGCGTCTCCAGCCCCTGCAGCACCTGGAATGCGGTCATCGGCGCCATGCACGCGCCGAAGTCCCGCAGGCCCTCGCGCCGCGCGCGCAGCAGGAACGCGGAAACCGGAGACTCCTCGGCGAACACCATGCCGTGGAATCCCTCGTACGGCTGCGTGAGCGTCGGAAATTTTTCGCTCGCGCCCCAGTCGAAGCGGCCGCCATCCACCAGGACACCCCCGATCACCACGCCATGGCCGGAGAGAAACTTGGTCGCGGAGTGCATCACCAGGTCCGCGCCCTGCTCGAGCGCGCGCCCGAGGATCGGCGTCGTGACCGTGCCATCCACCAGCAGCGGGATTCCGTGCTCGTGCGCGACGCGGGCGACGGCGGGAACGTCGAGCACATCGACCGAGGGGTTGCCCACGCTCTCGCCGAAGAGCAGCCGCGTGTGCGGCCCGATCGCCGCGCGCCACGCGTCGAGGTCACGCGCCGGCACGAATGTCGTGTCCACGCCGAAGCGCGGCAACGTGTAGTGCAGCAGGTTATGGGAACCGCCGTAGAGGCTCGCCGAGGCGACGATGTGCCCGCCCTGGCCCATGAGGGCCGTGATGGCGAGATGCAGCGCCGCCTGGCCGCTCGCCGTCGCGATCGCGCCCACGCCCTCCTCCAGGCAGGCTACGCGTTCCTCCAGGACCGACAGCGTGGGATTCGAAAGCCGGGAGTACACATGTCCCGGCGTTTCCATGTTGAAGAGCGCCGCGGCCGTGTCGGTGTCCGGGAAGACGAAGGACGCCGTCTGGTAGATCGGCACCGCGCGGGCCCCGGTGGCCGGGTCCGGCGACTGCCCGGCATGGACCGCCAGGGTGTCGGGATGGGGCGTTTTGGGGCCTGAATGAGCCATGGGAATCAATTATTTGCGTTGTAATATGAAGATCTTGTCACGATGCCGCGAAATTTGGTATGTTGGCGCCTGCCAACATCCGTCTCCGGCTCCCGTGACCCGTATTCTCGCCGCCCTGCTCGTCGCCGTCCTGCCCTTCGGGGCGATCGCCGCGGGCCACCCCAAGGGCCACGTCGCCCGCATCTCGAACGAGCTCACCAAGGACGGCGAGCCGAACATCCAGTCCCATGGCGTGCTGGTGCTCGATCCGACGACGGGGCAGACGCTCTTCGCGAAGAACGCGGATACCGCGGCACCCATCGCCTCGCTCACGAAGCTCATGACCGCGATGGTGGTCCTCGACGCCGCGCAGTCGATGGATGAGCCGCTCGAGATCACGCGCGACGACGTCGACACCTTCAAGAATTCCTCGTCGCGCCTGCCGGTGGGCGCGCATTTCCGCCGCGAGGACCTGCTGCGCCTGGCGCTCATGGCGAGCGACAACCGCGCCGCCGCCGCGCTCGGACGCAACTATCCCGGCGGCATCACCGCCTTCGTCGAGGCGATGAACGCGAAGGCCAAGGTGCTCGGCGCGATCAACACGCATTACGTGGATTCCTCGGGGCTCAACCCCGGCAACATGTCGACGCCGGCCGACCTCGGCAAGATCGTCGCCGCCGCCTCGAACTACGAGCGCATCCGCGAGTTCACCACGACGGGCGCGCTCTCGGTGCAGCTGCCCGATTCCAAGCGCAAGCTCACCTTCGTCAACACGAACGTGCTGGTGCGCCACTCCGACTGGAAGATCGGCCTCTCCAAGACCGGCTACATCACCGAGGCCGGCAAGTGCCTCGTCATGCAGGCCGTCATCGCCAACAGCCCGGTCGTCATCGTGCTGCTCGATTCGTGGGGCCGCCTCACGCGGGTGGGCGATGCCAACCGCATCCGCCGCTGGCTCGAGCGCAACCCCGAGAAGCTCGCGGGCCCGACCTGACGCCATCCCGGCCAACGCCGGGATCCCGCTCGAACGGCGCTCCGGCGCCGTTTTCGTTTGCTAGCATGGCGGTCCTTCAAGCGGCGGCGTGGTGCGATGAAGATCGTGATGATGGGATCGGGCGGCGTGGGCGGCTTCTTCGGCGGCCGCCTTGCGCGTGCGGGATACGACGTGAGCTTCGTCGCGCGCGGCGCGCACCTCGAGGCCCTGCGCGAGCACGGCCTCACCATCGAGAACGAGGCGCAGGGCGACATCCACGTGCCACGCGTCGGCGTGACCGACGATCCGGCCGCGCTCGGCGTGGCCGACCTGGTGATCCTCTCCGTGAAGCTCTGGGACACCGAGGCGGCCGCGCGCTCGATCCAACCCGTCGTGGGCCCTTCGACGGCCGTGCTCTCGTTGCAGAACGGCGTCGTGAAGGACGACATCCTGCGCCGCATCTTCGATCCGTCCCAGGTGATGGGCGGCGTCTGCTACGTCGCGACCCACATCGGCCGGCCCGGCGTGATCCACCAGACCGGCGCCATGCAGCGCATCGTGGTCGGCGAGTATGACGGCCGGATCTCCGATCGCGCCCGCGCGCTGCACGAGGCGCTCTCGAAATCGGGCGTGACGGCGGAGCTGAGCACCGACGTGCGCCGCGCGATCTGGGAGAAATACGTGTTCCTGGTCGGCCTCTCCGCCACGACCACCACGATGCGCTCGACCATCGGGCCGATCCGCGACAATCCGCGCACGCGCGCCTTCCTCCTCGACGTGATGCGGGAGGTGGTCGCGGTCGGCCGCGCGCAGGGCGTGGCGCTGCCCGAGGAGTACGCCGAGCAGCGCCTCGCCTTCGCCGACACGGTGCCCGCGACGATGTCCTCCTCGATGCACCATGACCTGGAGCGCGGCAACCGGCTCGAGGTCGAGTGGCTGAGCGGCGGCGTGGTGCAGATCGGCGCGCAGGTGCGCGTGCCCACGCCCTGCAATCGTGCCGTCTGGGACGTGCTGGCGCTCCACGCGCAGGGGCGGCAACGTCCATGACCGCGGCGGCTCCGGAGATCCGCGCCATCCGTGCCATCGCCGTGGATGTCCCCATGCGCCACGTGCTGGGGACGAGCCAGGCGACCGTGCGCTCGGCGCCGCTCATGCTCGTGGACCTCGAGACGGAAGAGGGCATCACCGGCCACGCCTACCTCTTCTGCTATGTTCCCGCCGCCGCGCGCGGCATCGCGGCGATCCTCGAGGAGATCGAGCGCCTCGTGAGGGGCGAGGCCGTCGCCCCGGTCGAGCAATGGGCGCGGCTCTCCAGGCGCTTCACCTTGATCGGCGTGCAGGGCATCGTGCGCATGGCGATGGCGGCCTTCGACGTCGCCGCCTGGGACGTGCTCGCGCGTGCGGCGGGCGTGCCGCTCGCGACACTGCTGGGTGCCGCGCCTCGGGCCATCCGCGCGTACAACAGCAATGGCCTGGGCCTCATGGGCGCCGACGCGCTGCGCCGCGAAACCGACGAGCTGCTCGAGGGCGGCTTCGGGGCGGTGAAGCTGCGGCTTGGATATCCATCCCTCGCGCAGGACCTGGCGGCGGTGCGCGCGGTGCGCGAACGGCTGCCCGCGGGCGTCGAGCTGATGGTGGATTACAACCAGGCGCTGGACGTCGATGAGGCGCTCGCGCGCGGGCACGCGCTCGACGGCGAAGGCCTCGCGTGGATCGAGGAGCCGATCCGGCACGACGACTACCGCGGCTGCGCGCGGGTGGCGCAGGCCATCGCGACACCCGTGCAGATCGGCGAGAACTTCTCGCAGGCCCACGCCATGCTCGAAGCGCTCGACAGCGGCGCGTGCGACCTCGTGATGCCGGATCTCGAGCGCATCGGCGGCGTCACGGGCTGGCAGCGTGCCGCGGCGCTCGCGCAGGCGCGCGCGATGCCAATGTCCTCCCATCTCTTCCCGGAGGTGAGCGCGCAGCTCCTCGCCGCGACGCCCACCGCCCATTGGCTCGAGCACGTCGACTGGGCGGCGCCGCTGCTCGAGTCGCCGCTCGCCATCGTGGACGGCTTCGCGCGACCCTCGAGCGCACCGGGCAACGGTCTCGACTGGGATCGCGGCGCGATCGAGCGCCATCGCATTCGATAGCGCCGCCCCAAAGCGATGCGCGGTGTGCGCGCGCGCGCACCATCCGGGAGCGCCGCGCAGGCCCGCGGCCGCGTTTCCGCCGGCGCGACGCACACCGCCGTCCCGATTTCTCCCCATCGGATCAGCCGCGTATCGCGCGTAGGGCGTGTCTGGCACGTTCGTCGCTATGGCTTTCGCGCCATTCAATTTTCCTGGGGGGGAAGTCGCATGAAACGCCGCTCGTTCTTCAAGCTGCTTGCGCTCACGGCCGCTCTGGCAGGCACGGCAGCCGTCACCGCGCAAGCCGAGGACAAGGTCGTCAAGGTGGGAGTGCTGCACTCGCTGTCGGGGACCATGGCGATCAGCGAGACCGTGCTGAAGGACGTGGCGCTCATGGCGATCGACGAGATCAATGGCCAGGGCGGCGTCATGGGCTACAAGGTCGAGGCGATCGTCGTCGACCCGGCGTCCAACTGGCCGCTCTTCGCCGAGAAAGCGCGCCAGCTGCTCACGCAGGACAAGGTCGCGGTGGTGTTCGGCTGCTGGACTTCGGTGTCGCGCAAGTCCGTGCTGCCGGTGTTCGAGGAGCTGAACGGCCTGCTCTTCTATCCGGTGCAGTACGAGGGCGAGGAGCTCTCGAAGAACGTCTTCTATACGGGAGCCGCGCCCAACCAGCAGGCCATCCCGGCGGTCGAGTACCTGATGAGCAAGGACGGCGGCGGCGCGAAGCGCTTCGTGCTGCTCGGCACGGACTACGTCTATCCGCGCACGACCAACAAGATCCTGCGCGCGTTCCTGCACTCGAAGGGTGTGCAGGACAAGGACATCGACGAGAAGTACACGCCGTTCGGCCACAGCGACTACCAGACCATCGTGGCCGACGTGAAGAAGTTCTCGCAGGGCGGCAAGACCGCGGTGATCTCCACCATCAACGGCGACTCCAACGTGCCGTTCTACAAGGAGCTGGGCAACCAGGGCCTCAAGGCGACGGACGTCCCGGTGGTGGCGTTCTCCGTGGGCGAGGAGGAGCTGCGCGGCGTGGACACCAAGCCGCTCGTGGGCCACCTCGCGGCGTGGAACTACTTCATGTCGGTGAAGAATCCGGCGAACGACACCTTCAAGAAGAAGTGGGCGGCATATGCCGTCGCGCACAGGATTCCCGGCCAGATGGACAAGCCCCTCACCAACGACCCGATGGAGGCGACCTACATCGGCGTGCACATGTGGAAGCAGGCGGTCGAGAAGGCGAAGAGCTTCGATACCGACAAGGTGATCGCGGCGATGGCGGGCCAGTCGTTCAAGGCGCCCGACGGCTTCACCATCGTGATGGACGAGAAGAACCACCACCTGCACAAGCCGGTCTTCATCGGCGAGGTGAAGGCGGACGGCCAGTTCAACGTCGTGTGGAAGACGCCCGGCCCGATCAAGGCGAAGCCGTGGAGCCCGTACATCCCCGGCAACGACAAGAAGAAGGACGAGCCGGACGGCAAGACCGTCATGAATACGGCGAGCGCCAAGTAAGAGCGCAAGGCACGGCGGCGTCCTCGCGGCGCCGCCGGCATCGGAGAGGAAATGACCAGGAAGTGCATGGCGGCGTTCGCGCTGTGGGCGTGGAGCGCGATGGCATGGTGCGCCCTCGATCCGGCGGTCGTGGCGCAGCTCGCGAGCGGCGACGGCGACGTGAAGGTCGCCGCCGTGAACGCGATCGCGGCCTCGGGCGACCCGCGCGCGCGCCTCGTGCTCAAGGCGCTGCTCGACGGCGAGGTGCAGTCCTCGGCCGGGCGGGTGCTCGTCGTTCACGACGGCCGCGCGAGCGACGCCGCGAGCGGCGAGCCGGTGACGCCCGTGCCGGACAACCTGGACGACGTCGTGGTGAACAACCGGTTGCGCGGCGAGGCCGAGGCCGCGCTCGCGAGCCTGCGCCTCGCGTCGGCGGACCTTGCGCAACGCACGGCGGCGATCCGCGAGCTGGGCGGCAGCGCCGACGCCTCGATGCTGCCGCTCGTGGAGAAGGCGCTGGCCGCGGAAACCGAGCCTTCCCTCCAGGCGGCGCTCTCCGAGATCGCCGCGTCGATGCAGGTGAAGAGCCCCGACCGCGCCGCGCGCCTGGCCGCCGTGAGGCGCCTCGGAGCCTCGAGCCAGCCCAGCGCCAAGACATTGCTGCTGCCGCTCACGTCGAAGGACACGGAGCCGGACGACGAGATCCGCGCCGAGGCGCAGGCGAGCATGAAGCTCGTGCAGGCGCGGCTCGCCCGGGGGGAATTCCTGGGTCTCATCTTCTCGGGCGTGAGCCTGGGATCGATCCTGCTCCTCGCGGCCCTCGGCCTCGCCATCACCTATGGGCTCATGGGCGTCATCAACATGGCGCACGGCGAGCTCATCATGATCGGCGCGTACGCGACCTACGTCGTGCAGAACATCTTCCGCGCGCGGTTCCCGGGCGCCTTCGACTGGTACCTCGCGTGCGCGATCCCCGCCGCCTTCGCGGTCGCGGCGCTCGTCGGCATGGCCCTCGAGAGGAGCGTCATCCGCTGGCTCTACGGCCGTCCGCTCGAGACGCTGCTCGCCACCTGGGGCCTCTCCCTCGTGCTGATCCAGGGCGTGCGCACACTCTTCGGCGCGCAGAACGTGCAGGTCGAGAATCCCGCGTTCATGTCCGGGGGCATCGACCTGTTCGCGGGCGTGGTCCTGCCCTGGAGCCGCGTGTACATCATCGGGTTCGCCGCCGCGGTCGTGGCCGGCATGGCGCTGCTGCTCACGCGCACGCGCCTCGGGCTCTTCGTGCGCGGTGTCACGCAGAACCGCGCCATGGCGGCGTGCGTCGGCGTGCGCACGGCGCGCGTGGATACCTGGGCCTTCGGGCTCGGCTCCGGCCTCGCGGGACTCGCCGGCTGCGCGCTCTCGCAGATCGGCAACGTCGGTCCCGAACTGGGCCAGGGCTACATCGTCGACTCCTTCATGGTCGTGGTGCTGGGCGGCGTGGGGCAGCTCGCGGGCACGGTCTACGCCGCGCTCGGGCTCGGCTTCGCCAACAAGCTGCTGGAGACGTGGTCGGGCGCCGTGCTCGCGAAGATCTGCGTGCTCGCCTTCATCATCGTCTTCATCCAGAAGCGCCCGCAGGGACTCTTCGCCGTGCGCGGCCGGGCGGTGGAGGCGTGATCGCGAACCGGTTGTACGGCCCGAAGGGGTGGATCGCGCTCGCGGCGGCCGCTCTCGTGGTCTTCGCCGTATTCCCGGCGCTGAATCTGGTGGTCCCGCTGTCGAGCCCGTTCCACGTCTCCGCCTTCGGCGTGACGCTCGCCGGCAAGATCATGTGCTACATGATCGTGGCGCTCGCGATGGACCTCGTGTGGGGCTACGCGGGCATCCTCTCGCTCGGCCACGGCCTCTTCTTCGCGCTCGGCGGCTACGCGTTCGGCATGTATTTGATGAGGCAGATCGGCGCCGACGGCCAGTACCACGTGAACATGCCCGACTTCATGGTGTTCCTCGATTGGAAGGAATTCCCGTGGTCGTGGACCTGGAGCGAGCATTTCCTGTGGGCGCTCTTCCTGGTGGTGGCGGTCCCGGGCGCGGTCGCGTTCGTATTCGGCTACTTCGCGTTCCGCTCGCGCGTGAAGGGCGTCTACTTCTCGATCATCACGCAGGCGTTGACCTACGCCGCGATGCTGCTCTTCTTCCGCAACAACACGGGCTTCGGCGGCAACAACGGCTTCACCGACTTCAAGCGCATCCTGGGCCTGCCCATCGCGACGCCCGGGATGCGCATGACGCTCTTCGTGCTCACCGGGGCCACGCTGCTCGCGACACTCCTCCTCGGGCGCTTCCTCGTGACCTCGAAGTTCGGGCGCGTGCTCGCCGCCATCCGCGACGCCGAGGCGCGGGCGATGTTCTGCGGCTACGACACGCTCTGGTACAAGCTCTTCGTCTGGACGCTGTCGGCGATCCTCTGCGGCATCGCGGGCGCGCTCTACGTACCGCAGGTCGGCATCATCAACCCGGGCGAGATGTCGCCGGCGAACTCGATCGAGATCGCGATCTGGGCCGCCGTGGGCGGGCGCGGGACGCTCATCGGACCCATCGTCGGCGCGGGACTCGTCAACGGCGCCAAGACCATCTTCACCGTGGCGTTTCCCGAGTACTGGCTCTACGTGCTCGGCGCGCTCTTCGTGGGCGTGACGCTCTTCCTGCCGCAGGGCGTGGTCGGCTTGCTGCGACGCAAGGCCGCATGAAGCTCAACGACGCGCCCATCGCCCACGCGTCCGCCCGTCCGTGGCCGTGGTGGCCGCCGGCGGCACCGCCCACGCCGCCCGCACCCGCCACCCCGGCGACCGACGCGACCTTCGGCCGTGTCGTCACCGGCGAGCTCGACCTCACGCATGGCGTCGTGCTCTACCTCGAAGGCATCAGCGTGAGCTTCGACGGCTTCAAGGCGCTGGACGACCTCTCGCTCGCCATCGACGCGGGAGAGCTGCGCTGCGTCATCGGCCCCAACGGCGCCGGCAAGACCACGATGATGGACGTCATCACGGGCAAGACGCGCCCCGACAGCGGGCGTGCGTTCTTCGGCCAGACGATCGACCTCTCGCGGCTCACGGAAGCCCAGATCGCGCACGCGGGGATCGGCCGCAAGTTCCAGAAGCCGACCATCTTCGAGCGCCACAGCGCGTTCGAGAACCTCGAGCTCGCCATGAAGGCGGACAAGCGCGTGCGCCGGACGCTCTTCGCGAAGCTGGGGCTCGAGGAGCGCGACCGGATCGCCACGACCCTCGAGCGCATCGGCCTGGCGGGGCGCTTCGACCGGCCCGCGGGCCTGCTCTCCCATGGCCAGAAGCAGTGGCTCGAGATCGGCATGCTGCTCATGCAGGAGCCGAAGCTGCTCCTGCTCGACGAGCCCGTCGCCGGCATGAGCGACGACGAGACGGAGCGCACGGCGGAGCTCTTCCTGTCGCTCGCCGGCACGCACTCGCTCGTCGTGGTCGAGCACGACATGGCCTTCGTCGGCCGTATCGCGAGCAAGGTGACCGTGCTGCACGAGGGCCGCGTGCTCGCGGAGGGCGCGCTCGAGGCGGTGCAGGCCGACCCGCGCGTGATCGAGGTCTACCTGGGGCGATGATGCTGTCCGTCGACCACCTCAACCAGTATTACGGCGGAAGCCACATCCTGCGGGACGTGGGCTTCGAGATCCCGGCGGGGAAGGTGACGGCGCTGCTCGGCCGCAATGGCGTGGGCAAGACCACGCTGCTGAAGACCCTCATGGGCGTCATCCCCGCGAAGAGCGGACGCGTGGCCCTCGACGGACAGGACGTGACCCACGCGAAGCCCGACGAGCGTGCGCGGCGCGGCATGGGCTATGTGCCCCAGGGACGCGAGATCTTCGGCCGCCTCTCCGTCGAGGAGAACCTGCGGATGGGACTCGCGTCGCGGCCGCGCGGCGCTCACGTCCCCGAGCGCATCTTCGAGATGTTCCCGGTGCTGCGGCAGATGCTGCGCCGGCGCGGGGGCGACCTGTCCGGCGGCCAGCAGCAGCAGCTCGCCATCGGCCGCGCGCTCGCGATGCAGCCGCGCCTGCTCATCCTGGACGAGCCCACCGAAGGCATCCAGCCCTCGATCATCAAGGACATCGAGCGCGCCATCCGCACGCTGGCCTCGGGCGGCGACCTCGCGATCCTCCTGGTCGAGCAGTACTACGATTTCGCGCGCTCGCTCGCCGACCAGTACCTGGTGATGGAGCGCGGCGAGATCATCGCGCGCGGCGCGGGCACGAACATGGAGCGCGATGGCGTGCGCACCCTCCTTGCCGTATGACGCCGCTCCTGCCGCGGCCGCGCCGGCGGCCGGCTGGCGTGCCCGCCTCGAGCTCGGCTTCGAGCGCCGGGCAGGCCGGACGGTGCTCGCGCACCGCCGCCACGATGGGCCGCTCGCCGTGCAGAAGGTCCTGCATCCGGAAGATCCCTCCGTCTGCCACGCCATCGTGCTGCATCCCCCCGGCGGCATCGCGGGGGGCGACGACCTGCACATCGAGCTGCGTGCGAACGACGGCGCGCACGTCCTCGCGACGACGCCCGGCGCGACGAAATGGTATCGCTCGCCGGGAAGCGGTGCCTTCCAGCGCGTCGTGCTGGACGTCGCGGCGGGTGCGAGCCTCGAGTGGCTGCCCCAGGAATCGATCGTCTTCGACGGCGCCCTCGCCGACGCGTCGCTCGAGCTGCGGCTCGCGCCCGGCGCGCGCGCGATCGCATGGGACATCACGTGCCTCGGCCGCAGGGCTTCCGGCGAGGCGTTCACGCGCGGACGCTTCCGCACCCACGCGCGCCTCTCGCACGACGGTCGCCTCGCGTGGCGCGAGCGCGGCGAGATCGACCCCGCCGACGGCTGGCTGCGCGCGGCGGCCGGCCTGGGCGACGCGCACGTGGTCGGAACGATGATGGTGGCCGCGCGCGAGATTCCCGATGCCTGGATGACCGTGGCGCGGGCGATCGTTCCCGGCACCGGGGACGCGGCGTGCACGCGGCTGCCCGGCGTGCTGCTCGCCCGCTATCGCGGCGCTTCGGGCGAGGCGGCGCGCGCTTGCTTCACCTCCCTCTGGAGTGCGCTGCGCGAGCCGGTGCTCGGGCGCGTAGCGGTCGAGCCCCGCATCTGGCGGACCTGACATGGAGCTCACGCCGCGCGAGAAGGACAAGCTGCTCATCTTCACCGCCGCGCTGCTGGCGGAGCGCCGCCGCGCGCGCGGGCTCAGGCTCAATTATCCCGAGGCCGTGGCCTTCATCACCGCGGCGCTGCTCGAGGGCGCGCGCGACGGGCGCGGCGTGAGCGACCTCATGGGCTACGGCGCCACGCTCCTCGCGCGCGACGACGTGATGGAAGGCGTGCCCGAGATGATCCCGGAGATCCAGGTCGAGGCCACTTTTCCCGACGGCACGAAGCTCGTGACCGTGCACCAGCCGATCGTATGATTGCATTGCAAAGCCTCGACGCTCTGGACCCTCTCGCGTCGAATGACCTTCAACCTTCCCGGGATCTTGAATCTTGATCCCCGGCGAATACCAGGTCGCGCCCGGCGACATCGAGATCAACGCGGGCCGCGAGCGCGTGACCCTCGTCGTGGCGAACACCGGCGACCGCCCGATCCAGGTCGGCTCGCACTATCACTTCTTCGAGACCAACGACGCGCTCGCGTTCGAGCGCGCGAAGGCGCGCGGCTTCCGCCTCGACATCGCGGCGGGGACGGCCGTGCGCTTCGAGCCGGGGCAGACGCGCACCGTGACGCTCGTGGCCCTCGCCGGCGAGCGCGTGGTCTACGGCTTCCAGGCGAAGGTCATGGGCAAGCTATGACGCGCGTGTCGCGGCAGGCCCATGCCGAGATGTTCGGCCCCACGACGGGCGACCGCGTGCGCCTCGCCGACACCGAGCTCTGGATCGAGGTCGAGCGCGACCTCACGATCTACGGCGAGGAAGTGAAGTTCGGCGGCGGCAAGGTGATCCGCGACGGCATGGGGCAGAGCCAGCGCGCGAGCGCCGAGGTCGCCGACACCATCGTCACGAATGCGTTGATCGTCGACCACTGGGGCATCGTGAAGGCCGACATCGGCCTGAAGGACGGCCGCATCTGGCGCATCGGCAAGGGCGGCAACCCGGACATCCAGCCCGGCGTCACGATCCCGATCGGCGCCGGCACCGAGGTGATCGCGGGCGAAGGCCTGGTCGCCACCGCGGGCGGCATCGACAGCCACATCCATTTCATCTGCCCCCAGCAGATCGAGGAGGCGCTCATGTCCGGCGTCACCACGATGCTGGGTGGCGGCACCGGGCCCGCGACCGGCACGTTCGCCACGACCTGCACGCCGGGGCCCTGGCACATCCGCTCGATGCTCGCGGCGGCCGATGCGTTCCCGATGAACCTGGGCTTCCTCGGCAAGGGCAACGCGAGCCGGCCCGAGGCGTTGCGCGAGCAGGTCGCCGCGGGTGCCATCGGATTGAAGCTGCACGAGGACTGGGGCACGACGCCCGCCGCGATCGATTGCTGCCTCTCGGTCGCCGACGCGATGGACGTGCAGGTCGCCATCCACACCGACACGCTGAACGAGTCCGGCTTCGTCGAGGCGACCGTCGCGGCTTTCAAGGGCCGCACCATCCACACGTACCACACGGAAGGGGCGGGCGGCGGGCACGCGCCCGACATCATCAAGGTCGCGGCACTGCCGAACGTGCTGCCGTCGTCCACCAATCCCACGCGTCCCTACACCGTGAACACGATCGCCGAGCACCTCGACATGCTCATGGTGTGCCATCACCTCGACCCCGCGATCGCGGAGGACGTCGCCTTCGCCGAGTCGCGCATCCGGCGCGAGACCATCGCGGCGGAGGACATCCTGCACGACCTGGGCGCCTTCTCGATGATGTCGTCCGACTCGCAGGCCATGGGCCGCGTGGGCGAGGTCGTCATGCGCACCTGGCAGACGGCGCACAAGATGAAGGTGCAGCGCGGAAGCCTGCGCTCCTCCCCGGGGGAGGGCCAGGGCGAGGGCGGGGCGGACAACTTCCGCGTGAAGCGCTATATCGCTAAGTACACGATCAACCCGGCGATCGCCCACGGCATCTCGCACGTGGTGGGCTCCCTCGAGGAGGGCAAGCTCGCGGACCTCGTGCTGTGGAAACCCGCCTTCTTCGGCGTGAAACCGTCGCTCGTCGTGAAGGGCGGCATGATCGCCGCCGCGGCGATGGGCGACCCGAACGCGTCGATTCCCACGCCCCAGCCCGTGCACTACCGCCCCATGTTCGGCGCCTTCGCCGGCGGCCTGCGCACCTCCCTCACGTTCGTCTCCGCCGCGGCGCTGGAGAGCTCCGCCCTGCACGACTTGGGGCTCGCCAAGCCGCTCGAGGCGGTGCGCGATACGCGCCGCGTGGGAAAGGCCGACATGGTGCACAACGCGTGGCAACCCCGCCTCGAGGTCGACCCGGAGACGTACGAGGTGCGCGCCGATGGCGAGCTGCTCACGTGCGAGCCGGCAGCCGTGCTGCCGCTCGCGCAACGCTACTTCCTGTTCTGAAGGAGGCCTGCATGATCGAGATCCGTTCCCGCCTTCCGCTCAAGCCCCGGCCCGAGTACGCCTTGCAGGTGCGCGGCCGCCTGGAGCTGCCTTTCGAGCTGCGCCAGAAGAGCCGCCTGCGCACGACGCTCACCAGCGGCGAGGAGGTGGCCCTGGCGCTTCCCCGCGGCATGGTGCTGCGCGGCGGCGACTGGGTCGTCGCGACCGATGGCCGCGTGATCGAGGTAGTGTCGAAGCCCGAGCACGTGCTGCACGTGCTTTGCGCGACACCGGCCGCGCTGGTGCGCGCGGCCTACCACCTCGGCAACCGCCACGTGCCGGTCCAGGTCGGCGCAGGCTGGCTGCGCATCACCGCCGACCACGTGCTGGAGGAAATGCTGCGCGGGCTGGGGGCGACGGTGACCTCGCTCGAGGCGCCGTTCGAGCCCGAGGCCGGCGCTTACGGCGCGCACCACCGCCATGACAACGAGAGCGGCCATGGCGGGCGCATCCATGAATTCGGCCCCGCGGCGCCGGCGCCGGCGCCGGAGTCGGCGTGAACCTGCGCCTGCTCCAGCTCGCGAGCCCGGCATTGCCCGTGGGCGCGTACAGCTATTCGCAGGGACTCGAGGCCGCCGTGGAGGCCAGCCTGGTGCACGATGGCGCGAGCGCCCGGACATGGATCCAGTCCGTGCTGCATCTCTCGATGGCCCGGCTGGAGGCGCCCGTGCTCCTGCGCGCCATCGCGGCCTGGCATGCGGGCGACGCCGAAAGGGCCGCGCACTGGAATCGCGAGTTCATCGCGTCGCGCGAGAGCGCCGAGCTGCGCGCCGAGACGCTCCAGATGGGCTATTCGCTGGTACGCCTGATGCGCGACCTGGGCGAGGACGTCCACGCCCTCGACGGCATGGGCGAGATCGCCTATCCCGTCGCCTTCGCCCACGCTTCGGTGGCGTGGGACATCGCGCCGCGCGAGGCCCTCGCGGTCTATGTCTTCTCCTGGGTCGAGAACCAGGTGCTCGCGGCGGTGAAGTGCGTGCCCCTGGGCCAGACCGACGGGCAGCGCATGCTCCTCGCGCTCACCGACTCCGCGCCACGCGCCATCGAGCGCGCGGCCGCGCTGCGGGACGACGAGCTCTCCAACTTCGCGCCGGGGCTGGCCCTGCTCTCGGCGCGCCACGAAACGCAATACACCCGGATCTTCCGCTCATGAAGCTCGCACCCCTTCGCGTCGGCATCGGCGGGCCAGTCGGCTCCGGCAAGACCGCGCTCACCCTGGCGCTCTGCCGGGCGCTGCGCGAGCGCTACGACATCGCGGCCGTCACCAACGACATCTACACCGAGGAGGATGCGCAGTTCCTCGTGCGCAACGAGGCCCTGGCGCCGGAGCGCATCCTGGGCGTGGAGACCGGGGGCTGCCCGCATACGGCGATCCGGGAGGACGCGTCGATCAACCTCGAGGCGGTCGCGCGGCTGAACGGCCGCTTCCCGTCGCTCGAGATCGTCTTCATCGAGTCGGGCGGGGACAACCTCGCGGCGACCTTCAGCCCGGAGCTCTCGGACCTCACGCTCTACGTGATCGACGTGGCGGCGGGCGACAAGATCCCGCGCAAGGGCGGTCCGGGCATCACGAAGTCGGACCTGCTCGTGATCAACAAGATCGACCTGGCGCCGATGGTGGGGGCGTCGCTCGAGGTCATGGAGCGCGACGCCCGCCGCATGCGCGGCGAGCGCCCGTTCGTGTTCTCCAACATGAAGACGGGGCAGGGCCTCGGTGCCATCGTCGCGTTCATCGAGGCCCAGGGATTGCTGGGCATGGTGCGCGACGCGGCATAGGGGCAGCCCGAGGCAAGCTCAGTCCTCGTCCTTCCAGACCCGCATCTTGGTGAGGTCGACGTGCCGGTCGAGCTCGCGGCTGTTGCGGAAGAAGACGCGCATCACGAGCAGGTAGCCGGTCACGAGGATCGCCGCGAGGATGGCGAACGCCATGATGCGGTGATCCGTCGCATACGTCATGAGTTGGGTGTCCATGGGGAATCCTTCGGAGTCGATGGATTTTGGACAGGGAGCGCATTCCTGCGTTCGGCCGCGGCCGCGCCGCTTGGGCGACGGCGAATGTCGGCCGGCGCCTACGCCGGGCGCCGGGATTCCGGTGCCCGGCGGCTCAGCCCTTGCGGCGATTGCGCACGAGCCAGGCGTCGACGCGCTTCACGGTCTCGTCGACGCTCGGGTTGTGCAGGCCCTTCTGGGCGCCGATCGACTGCACGAGGCGATCGACCCGCTCGATGTGGGGCGCGCCGGCGGCGAGCGCCCGCGCCGCGGACGAGGGACTCCGCAGCGACTCCGCGGCCTTCGCGTATTTCTCGAAGGGGACCATGTCGACGCGGTCCGCCCCGAGCGAGATGCACAGCTCCACGACCCAGTCGTAGACCGAGCGGGACGCCTGGAGATCGCCGTGCACCGCTTCGTGGATGGACCGTACCGCGTCGTCCAGCACGCAGCGATAGTTGCCCGCCAGCAGCATGGCCCACTTCGCGAGCGGCACGAAGACCGAGTCGTATACCTTGAGCTTCACCGGCAGCTCGATCTTCTCGCCGTCCACCTCGTAGCGCGCGCGCTCGATGCTGTCGCCGAGCTCGACCAGCATCGCGGTGTGCGCCTCGGAGACGAAGCGCGCGGCCTTGAAGTTGGTGGGCAGGCGAACCTGCAGCACGTTGGCCTCTTCCTCGGGCGGACGGAATGCCTGCGGATCGGGGCTGCAGAGCGTCATCAGGTCGGGGTTGAAACAGTCCCACACCGACGCATCCGTGTAGCTCTCGCGGCACTTCGACGGGTCGACGCCGGGAATGCGCGCGAGGTACGTGAGCGGCGGCATGTTCATGATCGACATGCACGGCACGCGGGACTTCCCCGTGGCCTCGAGCAGCTCGCGCACCCCGGGCGAGCGGTATTGCGGCTCCTGCATGCCGAGCACCACGAGGTCGTAGTCGCGCGGGTTGGCGGCGTCCGTGGTGGTGGCGGTGAGCGCCCCCGGCAGCTCCTTCGATCGCACCTCGACCAGGCCTTCGCGGCCGCGCACCGGCATGCGCACGATCGCGCCCCGGGCGTTGATGAGCGAGGCCTCGTGCGGCAGGCACACGAGCTTCACGTCGTGTCCCGCCAGGGCGAGCTTGACGCCGAGCAGCGAGCCGTACGACGCGCCGAAGATGAGCACTTTGCGAGCAGCCATCGGAAACCTCCTTCGTTCGATGTTCTTATTCTACGAGGATAGCCCGGCGGCGCCCGCGTGCATGGCCCATCCGTATCAACGCCTGTGCGCCGCAGCGCATAATTGCGCCCATGAAAGTCGGACTCTTCGTGACCTGCCTGGTGGACCTCGTGCGCCCCGGCATCGGGTTCGCGACGCTGCAACTGCTGGAGGAGGCGGGCTGCGAGGTCGTGGTGCCGCAGGCGCAGACCTGCTGCGGCCAGCCGGGCTACAACTCGGGAGCGCGCGAGGTCTCGCAGGCCCTCGCCCGCAAGGTGCTCGCCGAGTTCCGCGATTGCGACTACGTGGTGGCGCCCTCCGGGTCGTGCTCGGGGCAGGTGAAGGTCCATTACGTGGAGGACCTCTTCCGCGACGCCCCGGATCGTGCGGAATTCGAGCGCCTCGCCGCCCGCTGGTACGAGCTCTCGGAATTCCTGGTGGACGTGCTGAAGATCGATCGCGTGCCCGCAACCATCGAGGGCGAGGTCACCTACCACGACAGCTGCTCGGGACTGCGCGAGCTGGGCGTGAAGGCGCAGCCGCGCGCGCTGCTGCGCAAGGCCGGCGCGCGCATCCACGAGATGAACGAGTGCGAGAAGTGCTGCGGCTTCGGCGGCACGTTCTCCGTGAAGCTGGGCGACATCTCCACGCGCATGGCGGCGAACAAGTGCGAGAACATCCGCAAGACGGGTGTGAGGACCATCGCCGGCGGCGACCTCGGCTGCCTGCTCAACATCGAGGGGCGCCTGCGCAGGGAAGGGGACATGGAGACGCGCGTGGCGCATTTTGCGGAACTGATTGCAGGCGAGAGTTAAGGGCGCTCAATCCAATACCTATGCAAGTCCAGTCCATGTTCTTCAAGCGCACGGCGAGCGAGAAGCTCAACGACGCGCTGCTGCAGCGCAACATGGCGAACCTCAAGTCGAAGTTCGTCGACGGACGCGCGCGTGCCATCCTGGAGATCGAGGACTGGGAAGAGATCCGCACCCACGCGGCGGCGCTGCGCGACCGCACCCTCGCGAACCTCGACGCGTACCTCGTGGAGTTCGAGCGCAATGCCGTGCGCCGCGGCGCGCAGGTGCACTGGGCGGAGACGGCCGAGGACGCCTGCCGCATCGCGGTCGAGATCGCGCGGGCCAACGGCGTGCGCAAGGTGACCAAGTCCAAGTCGATGGTCTCGGAAGAGGTGAACCTCAACGAGCGCCTCGAGGAGGCGGGCATCCCGGTCGTCGAGACGGACCTGGGCGAATACATCCTCCAGCTCGCCCACGAGCCGCCGTCGCACATCGTCGCCCCGGCGATCCACAAGTCGAAGGAGCAGGTCGCGGACCTCTTCGAGCAGGCGCACCACCGTCCGCGCATCACGGAGATTCCCGCCCTCACCCGGGAGGCGCGCGAGGCGTTGCGCGAGCATTTCCTCACCGCCGACATGGGCATCACGGGCGCGAATTTCGTGATCGCGGAGACGGGCACGACGCTCACCGTGACCAACGAAGGCAACGCGGACATGGTGACCACGATCCCGCGCATCCATTGCGTGATCACCGGCGTCGAGAAGGTCATCCCGACGCTCGAGGACTTCGCGACGCTCATCCGCCTGCTGCCGCGCTCGGCGATCGGGCAGACCATCGCCAATTACCTCACGCTCACCACCGGCATCAGGGGCCGCGGCGAGCTCGACGGCCCGGAGCAGATGCACGTCATCCTCGTGGATGCCGGGCGCACGCGCTTCGTGGGCACCGACATGCAGGTCATGCTGCGCTGCATCCGCTGCGGCGCCTGCATGAACCACTGCCCGGTCTACCAGAACATCGGCGGCCACGCCTACGGCTGGGTCTACCCCGGGCCGATGGGCTCGGTGCTGACACCCGTGTACGTCGGCATCGAGAACGCGGGGGACCTTCCGAACGCCGCGACGTTCTGCGGCGAGTGCCAGGTCGTGTGCCCGGTGAAGATCCCGCTGCCGGACCTCATGCGCAAGCTGCGCGAGCGCCAGTTCGACGCGAAGCAGCGGCCCTTCGGCGAGCGTGCGGCCCTGAATGGGTGGTCATTCCTCGCGCGCCGGCCGCGGCTCTACGCCGCGTTCACGCGCATCGCTTCGCGCATGGGCGCGTGGATGGGGGGCCGCGACCGCCTGATCCATCGCCTGCCCGGCATCGACGGCTGGACGAAGGGGCGCGACATGCCCGCGCCGGCGGGGAAGACGTTCAGGGAGCTCTATCGAAAGCGCGCATCCGCGTCCCGCCCGACTTCCCGGGGAGAGCGAGCGCCATGAGCGCGCGCGACAACATCCTCGGGCGCATCCGCAAGGCGCAAGGCCGCATCGGCAGCGAACCGACCGCGGCCGAGCTGGAGCAGGTGCGCTCCGCCATCGCGCGCCATGCCGTCGGGCCGATCCCGGCGATCGGGCGCGCGTCCGACCTGGTGCGGCAGTTCGAGCATGAATGCGATCGCGTCGGCACCACGTACGCGCAAGCGCCGTCCATCGAGGCGGTGCCCGCGGAGGTGCGGCGCTTCCTCGATGCGAACGCCCTCGAGCCGCGCGCCGTCCTGTGGCACGAGCTGGCGGGCCTGGGCTGGAACGACGCCGGAGTTGCCATCGACGACCGGCCGGCGGCCGGGAGCGACCGCACCAGCATCACGACGTGCTTCTGCGCCATTGCCGAGACCGGCACGTTGCTGCTGCTCTCGAGTCCCGCGACGCCGAAGGCGACGGCACTGCTGCCCGAGACCCACATCTGCATCGCGTCGAAGTCGCGATTGCTGCCCAACATGGAGGCGGCCTTCGCCCTGTTGCGCGCCGAGCGCGGGGAGCTGCCGC
The DNA here is from genome assembly GCA_035656735.1 of Usitatibacter sp. Lineage (GTDB taxonomy): Bacteria > Pseudomonadota > Gammaproteobacteria > Burkholderiales > Usitatibacteraceae > Usitatibacter. Next base: position 69,612 of record DASRRY010000007.1, read on the forward strand.
GCTCCACCTGGTTCGTGTCCGGCGCCTCGCGCACGGCGGATATCGAGCAGACCCTCGTCGTCGGGGCACACGGCCCTTATCGCGTGCACGTGATCCTCGTGCCGTAAGCGCAATACGCGCGGTCCGCCACCGGGGGCACGACAGCGAATTCCGCTAGAATCGGTCGCCATGCACGCACACCCGGTGATGCTGGGCTCCGTCCCGGTCGACTTCATCCTGTTCGCCGCGATCCTCGCGGGCATCGCATTCTTCCACCACCATACGTTCCGGGTCGCTTTGAGCGGCCTCGTGGTGGTCACGCTCTACAAGATCTTCTTCACGGGCTTCAGCTACGGCAGCGGCGTCGAGGGCTTCGCAGGGGTTCTCGCCCACGAGTGGGTGATCGTGGCCAACCTCTTCTGCCTGCTCATGGGCTTCGCGCTGCTCTCGAAGCACTTCGAGGACTCGCACGTCCCGGTCGAGCTGCCGAAGATCCTGCCGGACGACTGGAAGGGCGGCTTCATGCTGCTCGTGATGGTGTTCGTCCTCTCGTCGTTCCTCGACAACATCGCCGCGGCGCTCATCGGCGGCACCATGGCGCGCGGCGTCTTTCGCGGCAAGGTGCACATCGGCTACCTGGCGGCCATCGTCGCCGCCTCGAACGGCGGCGGCTCCTGGAGCGTCGTGGGCGATACCACCACGACGATGATGTGGATCGGGGGGGTCGACCCGCTCGACGTGCTGGAAGCGATCACCGCGGCCACCACCGCGCTCGTGATCTTCGGCATCGTCGCGGCGCGGCAGCAGCAGGCGTACTCGCCCATCGCCAAGGATGCGCCGAAGGGCGTGCGCGTCGACTACGTGCGCGTCGCGATCGTGGCGTTCATCCTCGTCACCGCCATCGTGGCGAACGTGGTCGCGAATACCCGGTATCCCGAGGTGCTCGACCGCTTCCCGGTGATCGGCATCGCCGTCTGGGCCGCGATCCTCGTCACCGCGCCGATCCGCCGGCCCGACTGGTCGCTCATGGGTCCCACCCTCAAGGGCACGCTCTTCCTGCTCTCGCTCGTGCTGACCGCCTCGATGATGCCCGTCGACAAGCTGCCCGATGCTTCGTGGCCCACGACGCTCGGCCTGGGCTTCCTCTCCGCGGTCTTCGACAACATCCCGCTCACCGCGCTGGCACTGCACCAGGGCGGATACGACTGGGGATTCCTCGCATACGCCGTGGGATTCGGCGGCTCGATGATCTGGTTCGGCTCGTCGGCGGGCGTAGCACTTTCCAATGCATTCCCGGAGGCGAAGTCCGTCGGGCAGTGGCTGCGCCACGGCGGCTCGATCGTGGTCGCCTACGTCGTGGGCTTCTTCGTGCTGGTCGCGGTCCACGGCTGGGCGCCGCACGACCAGCACACCCGGGGCAGCGCCCCGTCCGCGGTCCCTTCGCCTCGAAGCTGACCGCCCCGGGCTGGAATATTCGGCGGCAGCCGGGCGCTCATCCGCGAGCGGGCGCGGCGGCTTGCGGCAAGCTTGCCTTTGCCTGCCTCGCGGACTAGCATGCGTCGGTCGTAAGGGCATCGCCAGTCGAGAAACCCACAACGATCGAGGAGGAGCCATGAAGGACGACGCCGCAAAGGTCCCGCAGCCGGCCAACCCAACCGAAGAACCGCAGGCCTCCTCGCGGCGCAAGTTTCTCGGCGTCGCCGCGGCCAGCGCGGGCGCCGCCACGATCGCCGGGGCGCCATTCATCCGCACGGCCGCCGCGGCGGGAACCACGTGGAAGGTGCAGACCTCCTGGCCCGCGGGCGTGGGACTCGCCACCTTCAAGGCGTGGTGCAACACGATCAGGGAGAAGACGGGCGGCGAGCTGGAGTTCAAGCCCTATGCCGCCAAGGAAGTCGTCGGCGACTTCGAGCTGCTCGACGGCGTGAAGAACGGCGTGCTCGAGGCGATGAACTCGTTCACGCTCTACTGGGCCGGCAAGGTTCCCGCGACGGCGTTCCTGAGCTCCTATCTCATGGGACTGCGCTTTCCCCACGAGTGGGACATCTTTTTCTACAGCAACGGCGGACTCCAGGCCGCGCGCGACCTCTTCGCGAAGCAGGGCCTCTACTACGTGAACCGGATCCACCACGGTCCCAACATCATCCACTCGAAGAAGCCGATCCGCACCATCGAGGACTTCAAGGGCCTCAAGCTCCGCGTGCCCGGCGGCATGATCGCCGAAGGCTTCGCCGCGATCGGCGCTCGCACGACACTGCTGCCGGGCGGCGAAGTCTTCTCCGCGCTGGAGAAGGGCACCGTGGATGCCGCCGACTACACGGGCCCGGCGGTGAACTGGGACTTGGGCTTTCAGCAGGTGACCAAGTACATCTGGGAAGGTCCACCCGGCCTCGAATCGATCTACCAGCCCGTCGACCTCATGGACTTCGTGGTGCGCATGGACGTCTGGAACAAGCTCTCGCCCAAGATGAAGCAATGGCTCGACGACGAGATCCAGGTCTATTCGAACATCCACCATGCCGCGATCCAGAAGGCCGACATGGAGGCCTGGGGCAAGTTCCTGAAGGCCGGCACGCAGATCAACCGCCTGCCGGCGGAAGACCTGCCGAAGTTCCAGCGCGTCGCCGTTCCCATCTGGTTCAAGTGGGCGAACAAGGACGCAGATGCGGCCAGGATCTTCAAGCTGCAGCTGGAGGTGATGGAGTCGCCGACCTTCGGCTACGTCACTCCCGACATGTACAAGGGGCTCACCATCAACGTGTGACCGGCCGGCCCGGCGGCGCGCGCCGCCGGGCCCGTTGCGTCCGATTCCCGCATCGCGCCTCGCCCGGTACGCTCGCCCGGAGAACGTCTCTCGCATGCCCACGCTGAATTTCGTCATGCCCCACTGGATGTACTGGGGCGGCCTGCTGATGTTCCCGCTCGTCGCGATGTACCTCGTGTCCCGGCACCGCCGCCGTGGCCCTCCGCCCGAGCCGACCTACTTCACCGCCTATCTCTTCTGGCTCACCGCGGGATACGCGGGCGTTCACCGCTTCTACCTCAAGAGCTGGTGGGGATTCGTCTTCGTGCCGCTCTTCATCGCCGTCGTCTACTGCAACGGCCAGGTGCGGGAGGTGCGCGACGACGTGTCGCGCACGTTCGCGGCGCGCGAGCAGGCGCAGACCGCGGTGCGGCAGGCGGAGCCGGTCGATCGCGCGAGCCCGACCGCCGACGAGACGCGCCTGATGTCCGAGGCGAAGGCTGGGCTGGGCAAGGCGCAGACCGAGTTCCAGGCCGCCCAGGCGGTGTCCGACCGTTGGGACAACCTTGCGCTCGGGTTCGCGCTCGCGATCCTGGCGCTGCTCGTGATCGACGCCTTCCTCATCCCCGGCATGGTGCGCAGGCGCCGTGCATTGGGCGATGGGCCCGTCGGGACGGATGCGCCGATGCCGCCCGACGTGCACCTGGGCACCGGCGAGGATCCGTCGATGGCCGTGCACACGCGCTTCACCGACAAGATCGAATGGGTCAACACCAAGGCCGGCGAGTTCGTCGCCTACTGGGCCGTGATCGCGGTGTTCGTGTACTTCTACGAGGTTTTCGCGCGCTTCCTGTTCAACTCGCCGACCAACTGGGTGCACGAGAGCATGTTCCTCATGTTCGGCATGCAGTACATGATCTCGGGCGCGTACGCCTACAAGGAGGACCAGCACGTGCGCGTGGACGTGGTCTATTCGCATCTCTCCACGCGCGGCAAGGCGATCGCCGACATCATCTCCTCAGTCTTCTTCTTCATCTTCACGATCACCCTGCTCGTGACCGGCTGGAGGTTCGCGCTGGATTCGGTGCATAACGCCGAGACGTCGTTTACCGAGTGGGGCATCCAGTACTGGCCCGTGAAGCTCTGCATTCCCCTCGGTGCCGCGCTCATCTTGTTGCAGGGCGTGTGCAAGCTGCTGAAGGACATCATGATCGTGCGCAGGGGAGCGTAGCGAATGGGACTCGAGATTCCGATCCAGTGGCTGTCCCTGCTCCTCTTCGGCAGCCTGGCGCTGCTGCTCATGCTGGGCCTGCCGATGGCGTTCTGCACCGGCAGCCTCGCCACGATCTTCCTCTTCGTCTTCGGCAACGGCGCGATCCTCAACATGATGCCCGCGCGCATCTTCCCGTTCATGACGGATTACCAGCTTTCGGCGGTGCCGCTCTTCATCTTCATGGCGGCGGTGCTGGAGAAGGCCGGCATCATCGAGGAGCTCTTCGACGTCATCTACAAGTGGCTGGGGGCGCTGCGCGGAGGTCTCGCCTCGGCGACGGTGCTCGCCTGCACGGTGCTCGCCGCGATGGTGGGCGTGGTGGGCGCGACCGAGGTCACGATGGGCATGATCGCGCTGCCCGCGATGCTGAGGAAGAACTACGACCCGAAGCTCGCCTGCGGCTCACTCCTCGCGGGCGGCACGCTGGGCATCCTCATCCCGCCCTCCGTCATGGCGATCGTGTATGCCGTGGTGGCGCAGCAATCGCTGGGCGAGTTGCTCATCGGCTCGATCTTCCCCGGCCTGCTGCTGTCGGGCATGTACATCGCCTACATCACCATCCGCTGCTACATCAACCCGAGCCTGGGGCCGGCGCTGGCGCCCGAGGAGCGCGTGAGCTTCCGCGAGAAGGTGCGCCTGCTGCGCAACACCATCGCGCCCATCGGCCTCATCATGCTGGTCCTCGGCGTCATCTTCTTCGGCGTGGCCACCCCGGTGGAGGCCGCCGGCATCGGCACGTTCGGCGCGCTCATCGTCTCGGCGCTCAACCGGCGCCTCAACTGGATCAACCTGAACGAGGCCGCGATCGCGACGCTCAAGGCGACCTCGATGGTGATGTGGATCTTCTTCGGTGCCACGATGTTCGTCGGGTTCTTCATCGTGAAGGGCGGGCAGGAGTTCGTCGCCAACTCCATCATCGGCACGGGACTGCCCCCGTACGGCATCCTGTTCCTGATGATGGCGATCCTCTTCGTGCTCGGCATGTTCCTGGACTGGGTGGGCATCCTGCTCCTCACGGTGCCGATCTTCGTGCCGATCCTCACCAAGCTCGCCTTCACCGGCGTGCTCGGGATGCAGGGCGTGAAGCCGGACGACATCTCGCTCTGGTACGGCGTGATCTTCATCGTCAACATGCAGATGGCGTTCCTGTCGCCGCCCTTCGGGTACTCGCTCTTCTACCTGAAGAGCGTCGCCCCGCCGCAGATCAGCATGGCGACGATCTTCAGGGCCGCCGTGCCCTTCATCGGCCTGCAGGCCGTGGGCAACGCGCTGTGCATCATCTTTCCCCAGATCATCCTGTACCTGCCGAGCAAGTTCTACGCGGGCCACTGACCGAAGCGACACGCAGGCGCAACTCGCACTTGAAACGCATGATCGTCATCGTCCGGGCCGTCTTTCCCGAGGTCGTCGAGGCCCTCTGCGCCCGCTACGACGTGGTCCACAACGCCGAAGACCGCCCCTGGGTGGGCGAGGAGCTCGCCCGGCGCCTGGAGGGCGCCAGCGCGGCCATGACCACCGTGATGGACCGCTTCGACGCGGCCCTTCTCGAGCGCTGCCCGAAGCTGCAGGTCATCTCCAACATCGCCGTGGGCTACAACAACATCGACGTGGCCGCCTGCACGGCACGCGGCGTCCGCGTCACGAACACGCCGGGGGTGCTCGACGACACGACCGCCGACCTCACCTGGGCGCTCCTCATGGCGGCCGCGCGCCGCATCGCGGAAGCCGATGCGTACGTGCGCGCGGGCGACTGGAAGATCGCGTTCGGGGTGCAGTCCTTCCTCGGCCAGGACATCCACCATGCCACGCTCGGCATCATCGGCATGGGCCGCATCGGGCAGGCGGTCGCGCGCCGCGCCGCGGGTTTCGACATGCGCATCCTCTACAACAACCGCTCGCGGCTGCCGGAGGATGAGGAACGCAGGCTCGGGGCCACGCGGGTCGAGCGCGACGAGCTGCTGCGCGAGGCGGATTTCGTGGTGGTCATGGCGCCCTATTCGCCGGCGACACACCACCTCGTCGGCGCGCGCGAGCTCGCCCTGATGAAGCCCACCGCGGTGCTGGTCAACTCGGCGCGCGGAGGCGTGGTCGACGACGCGGCGCTCGTCGATGCCCTGCGCGAGAAGCGCATCGCGGCGGCAGGCCTCGACGTATTCGAGGGGGAGCCCGGCCTGAATCCGGGGTATCTGCAATTGCGCAACGTCGTGATGACGCCGCACATCGGCAGCGCCTCGCGGGCGACGCGCAGGGTCATGTGCGACACCGCCGCGGCCAACCTCACGGCGGTGCTCGAAGGCCGCACCCCGCCGAACCCGGTAAATTAGCGGTCCGGGCGCACCGCCGCGGGCGCTTCCCGCCCCGATCTTGCGACCGGCATCACCGAACCAGGAGAAAGAATGAGCGCGAAAGTCGCATTCATCGGCCTCGGCGTCATGGGATTTCCCATGGCCGGCCACCTGAAGGCCAGGGGCTACGACGTCACCGTGTACAACCGCACCGCCTCGAAGGCCGAGGACTGGGTGAAGAAGCATGGCGGCCGCGCGGCATCGACGCCCGCCGCCGCCGCGCAGGACCAGGATTTCGTGATGCTCATGGTCGGCAACGACCGCGATGTCGAGCAGGTGGCGCTCGGCGCCGAGGGTGCCCTCGGCGCCATGAAGAAGGGCGCGGTGCTGGTCGACCATACGACCGCGTCCGCCGACATCGCACGCAAGGTCTTCGCCGAGGCGAGGAAGCGGGGTGTCGACTTCATCGACGCGCCGGTGTCGGGCGGGCAGGCGGGGGCCGAGAACGGCAAGCTCACCGTGATGTGCGGCGGGGAGCCCGCGGCGTTCGACCGCGCCAAGCCCGTGATGGATTCCTACGGCCGCGCCGTGACGCTCCTCGGGCCCTGCGGCGCGGGCCAGCTCACGAAGATGGTGAACCAGATCTGCATCGCGGGGCTGGTGCAGGCGCTCTCCGAGGGCATCGCGTTCGCCGAGAAGGCGGGCCTCGACGTGAACACGGTGCTCGACGTGATCTCGAAGGGCGCGGCGCAGTCGTGGCAGATGGAGAACCGCGGCAGGACGATGCACGAGCGCAAGTTCAACTTCGGGTTCGCCGTGGACTGGATGCGCAAGGACCTGGGCATCGCCATGGCGGAGGCGAAGCGCAATGGCGCGAAGCTCCCCGTCACCGAGATCGTCGACGGCTACTATGCCGACGTGCAGAAGATGGGCGGAAGCCGCTACGACACCTCGTCGCTGATCATCCGCCTGTGACCCCCATCCCGACCCCCTCGGAGACCGAATGTCCATCAAGCTCTACTACGCTCCCGGCGCGTGCTCGTTCGCATCCCACATCGCTCTCGAGGAACTCGGCATCAAGTACGAAACGGCGCGCCTGAACCTGGCCGAGGGCGACCAGCGCAAGCCCGAGTACCTCGAGCTCAACCCCCGCGGTGCCGTGCCGACGCTGGTCGTCGACGGGGAAGTCATGACCGAGAATGTCGGCATCCTGTCCTATCTCGCCGGGGGAAATCCGAAGAAACGGCTCTGGCCCGAGGACACGTGGCACCAGGCGAAAGCCATCTCCACGATGGCGTGGCTCTCGAATACCGTGCACGTCGCGTACCGCCACTCCGTGCGGCCCGCGCGGTACTGCGACGACGCCGCGTGCCATGAAGCGGTCAAGGAGAAGGGCAAGCGGTCGTTCCACGACGGCCTGAAGGAGATCGACGGCCTGCTCGCGGGGCGCGAGTGGGCGATCGGCGCTCACTTCACGGTGGTGGACGGCTACCTGCTGGTGTTCTATCGCTGGGGCCATCGCGCGGGCCTGCCCGTGAAGGAGCTGGCGCACTACACGCGGCTCATGAACAAGGTGATGGCGCGGCCGGCGGTGAAAAAGGTGATGGCCGACGAGGGCATCACGCTCGACTGAGCGATGCCCGCGTGGAGCGCACGCTCGATCATCTCGTCGTCGCCGCCCGCGACCTGGAGGAAGGCTCGCGCTGGATCCACGAGCGGCTCGGGGCGCGCCCGGTGCCGGGCGGGCAGCATGCGCTCATGGGCACGCATAACGCGCTGCTGTCGCTCGGACCGCGCCTCTTCCTCGAGGTCATCGCCATCGATCCCGCGGCCCCGCCGCCCGCGCGGCCGCGCTGGTTCTCGCTCGACACGCCCGCGATGCGGCGGCTGCTCGAAGCAGGGCCCGCGCTCATCCATCGGGTCGATCGCGTGGCGGATATCGAGGCGGCGCTCGCCGGCTATCCGCAGAGCGTCGAAGTGCTCGACCTGTCGCGCGGGCAATATCGCTGGCGCATCGGCGTGCCGCGCGACGGCCACCTGCCGTGCAACGGGCGGTGCGCGACGCTCATCCAGTGGCGCGGGCCCCATCCGGCGGAAGCGCTGCCCGCTTCCGGGTGCTCGCTCGCCGCGCTCGAGCGGGACGGGGACGCGGTGCTGCACACGCCCCGGGGCGAGCGTATGCTCCCATGGCGCATTCCGGAATAAAGCATGCCGCGCGATGTTCACCCTCGTTGAATGGACTACAACCTGATCGTTCCCTTCATCCCGAACCTGCGCCGGTACGCGCGGGCGCTGGTGGGCGACCGGGATGGTGCCGACGATCTCGTGCAGGACACGCTCGAGCGCGCGGTGCGCAAGTTCCATCTCTGGCGGCCGGGCGACCTGCGCGCCTGGCTTTTCTCGATCATGCACAACGTCTTCGTGAACCAGCTCAAGTCGCGCAAGATCGGCCTCGACGTCGAGATCGACGAGGAGACGCTCGCCGCGCGCATCCCGACGGTCACCGGGACCGACGTGATGGACCTGCAGCGTGCGCTCGGGGGCCTGGCGGCGGAGCAGCGTGAGGTGGTCCTGCTGATCGCCCTCGAGGACATGAGCTACGCGGACGTGAGCCGCGCGCTGGGCATTCCCATCGGCACCGTGATGTCGCGGCTGTCGCGCGGCCGCGAGCGCCTGCGCAAGCTCATGGAGGGCCACGACGCGCGCGCCCTCAAGGTGGTGCAATGAAGACCGAACGTCCCGATCCGTTCGAGCGCGAGACGCAGATGCTGCGGCGTGCCTTCGACCCGATCATGACCGAGCCCATCCCGGCCCGCATGTACCTGCGCAATCCCGGCTGGCACGAGTACGCCCGCGCCGCCGCCCTGGTGATCGTGGGCGTCGCCCTCGGCCTCGCGCTGCCATGGCTTCGCCCCGAGCCGGCCGCGCAGGCGACGGCGGTGCGCGCGTTCGCGCCCGCGCTGGCGGAGCGCGCGGCCCGCGCCTACCTCGTGTACTCACCCGAAGTGCGCCATCCGGTCGAGGTGGACGCGAAGGAGCAGGACCACCTGGTCAAGTGGCTCTCGAAGCGGCTCGACATCGGCCTCCGGGTGCCGGTCCTGACCGACGAGGGTTTCGAGCTGCTGGGCGGGCGCCTGCTGCCCGGTCCCGATGGCCCGGTCGCGCAGTTCATGTACCAGGACGCCAGCGGCAAGCGCCTCACGCTGTACGTGTCGCGCCGCGGAAAGAGCGAGACGCAGACCGCCTTCCGCTTCGCCCAGGAAGGCCGCGTGAACGTGTTCTACTGGGTCGATCGGGAGTGCGGCTACGCGCTGTCGGGCGAGCTGGACAAGGGCTCGCTCTCGCGGGTGGCCAACACCGTGTACCACCAGCTCGAGAACGAGTAACAACCCGAGCTGCCGAGCAGGAGCCCCACGCCTTCATGGGGATGCGTCGGACAGCCGGGTTGCACCGTCTGCAGAATCGGCCTTCCCGGTAAAATGAGCGCGAGCGGCGTTGCCGCGCGCCTCATGAGCCTTCCCCCCGAGATCCTCGCCGGCACGCTGGCGGCAGACCACCCGAAGATCCATGCCCTCGCCGAGGCGATCGCCTCGCGCGAGCGCCAGGGGCGTGCGGCCGAACGCGAGAAGGGCCTGCTGGCGGACTTGGTCGAGCGTTCGCGCGGACGCTACCAGTCGCGGCTCGCGCGCATGCCGCCGGTCTCCTTCCCGGAAGAGCTGCCGATCGCGCAGCATCGCGACCGCATCGCGGAGCTCGTGGCGAGGCACCCGGTGACGATCGTCTGCGGCGAGACCGGCTCCGGCAAGACCACGCAGCTTCCCAAGATCTGCGTGGCGCTGGGGCGCGGGGCGGCCGGCGTGATCGGCTGCACCCAGCCGCGGCGCATCGCGGCGCGCAGCCTCGCCCACCGCCTGCAGCAGGAGATTTCCGCCGCGCCGAAGGGCTTCGTGGGCTCCAAGGTGCGCTTCCAGGACCTCACGCGGCCCGAGACCGCCATCAAGGTGATGACGGACGGCGTGCTGCTCGCGGAGACGCATTCCGACCGCGAGCTGCGGGCGTACGACACCCTCATCATCGACGAGGCGCACGAGAGGAGCCTCAACATCGATTTCCTCCTGGGCTACGTGAAGCGCCTGGTGCGCGTGCGTCCCGAGCTCAAGGTCGTGGTGACCTCGGCCACGATCGATACGCAGCGCTTCTCCGCGTTCTTCGACGGCGCGCCCGTGATCGAGGTGTCGGGCCGCACTTACCCCGTCGAGGTGCGCTATCGCCCCGAGTTCTTCGAGGCGGAGGACGCGGACGACGAGCCGGTCGACATGAACGAGGCGATCGCGCGGGCGGTCGACGAGATCGCGCGCGCGAGCCGCACCGGCGACATCCTCGTGTTCCTGCCGGGCGAGCGCGAGATCCGCGAGGCGGCGGAGGTGCTGCGCAAGCACCATCCGAAGAATACGGAAATCCTGCCGCTCTTCTCGCGCCTCTCCGCCGAGGAGCAGGACCGCGTCTTCGAGCGGGACCCGCACCGGCGCATCGTCCTCGCGACCAACGTGGCCGAGACGTCGCTCACCGTGCCGGGCATCCACTACGTGATCGACACGGGGCTCGCCCGCATCAAGCGCTATTCGCCGCGGCAGAAGATCGACCAGCTGCGCATCGAGCCGGTCTCGCAAGCCGCGGCGCGGCAGCGCGCGGGCCGCTGCGGCCGCGTCGCGAGCGGCATCGCGATCCGCCTCTATGCCGAGCAGGACTTCGAGGAGCGGCCGGAATTCACCACGCCCGAGATCCTGCGCACGTCGCTCGCGTCGGTGATCCTGCGCATGGCGGCCCTCGACCTGGGGCCGATCGCGGACTTCCCGTTTCTCGAGCCGCCGACGCCGCGGCAGGTCGAGGACGGCTATCGCCAGCTCTTCGAGCTGGGCGCCATCGACGCCGAGCGCAAGCTCACGCGGCTGGGCGAGGAGCTCGCGCGCCTGCCCGTGGACCCGCGCATCGGCCGCATGCTCCTCGCGGCGCGGGATTTCCAGTGCGGCGCGGAGATCGTGATCCTCGCCGCCGCGCTCTCGATCCAGGACCCGCGCGACCGGCCGCAGCATGCGCGCGAGCAGTCCGACCGCGCGCACGAGGAGTTCCGCGACGACGCCTCCGACTTCCTGCAGCTCATCAACCTGTGGAAGTTCTTCGATACCGAATTCGCGCACAAGAAGTCGAACCGGAAGCTCCACGAGACGTGCCGCGAGCATTTCCTCTCTTACGTGCGCATGCGCGAGTGGCGCGACCTGGCCGGCCAGCTGCGCGAGATGGCGGGCGAGCTCGGGATTCGCGAGAACGCCACGCCGGCGACGTACGAGCAGCTGCACCGCGCGCTCCTCACGGGACTCATCGGAAGCGTCGGCGTGAAGGCGCTCGACGGCGACCACTACCTCGGGCCGCGCGGCTTGCAGTTCTTCATCTGGCCGGGCTCGGGGCTCAGGAAGAACCGGCCGCGCTGGATCATGGCGGGCGAGCTCCAGGAGACCACGCGGGTCTTCGCGCGAAACGTCGCGCGCGTGGAGCCGGACTGGATCGAGAAAGCCGCGGCCCACCTCGTGGAGCGCGCCTACGTCGAGCCGCATTGGGACCGCGCGCGCGGCGAGGTGGTCGCGTACGAGAACGTGACGCTCTTCGGCCTCCCGCTCGCCGCGCGCCGCAAGGTGAGCTTCGGCCGCATCGACCCCGCGCGGGCGCGCGAGATCTTCATCCAGGGCGCGCTCGTCGCCGGCGAGTTCGACTCGCAGCTCCCGTTCTGGGTGCACAACCGCAAGCTCATCCGCGAGATCGAGGAGCTGGAGCACCGGGCGCGCCGTCCCGACGTCCTGGTCGAGGACGCGGCGCTCTTCGCGTTCTTCGAGGCGCGCCTTCCGGCGGAGGTCACCGATGCGCGCGCCTTCGACGCCTGGTATCGCGCGGCCAGCGTGCAGCAGCCGAACCTGCTCTTCCTGGCGCGCGAAGACCTGATGCGCCATGGCGCCGAGTCGGTGACCGAGGAGCTCTTCCCGCGCCAGCTCGAGATGGGGGATTGCGTCTTCCCCCTGGCGTACCGCTTCGATCCGGGGCACGCGCTCGACGGCGTCACGATCAACGTGCCGCTGGCCCTGCTCAACCAGGTGGACGACGCGGCGATCGACTGGCTCGTGCCCGGCATGATCCGCGACAAGGTCGCCTGGACCATGAAGGCGCTGCCCAAGCGGATTCGCACGCAGCTCGTGCCGGTGCCGGAGCACGTCACGCGCTTCCTCGAGCAGGCGAAGCCCGGCGAGCGCGGCGTGAAGGACGCGGTGCTGGCTTACGCCTCGCGGGTGGTGGGGGAGCGCCTGGCGAGCGATATCGGGACGAAGGAGGACCCGCCACCGCACCTGCTCATGAACGTGCGCGTGGTGGATGAAGCGAAGCGCGAGCTCGCGATGGGCCGCGACGTGAGCGAGCTGCGCAAGCGCCTGGGCGAAGCGGCGAGCCTCACCCTCGCGAAGGCCGGGCCGCGCATCGAGCGCGACGGCATCCGGGCGTGGGACTTTGGCGACCTGCCCGAGCAGGTGAGCTTCCGCCGCGCGAACCAGACGCTCACCGGATATCCGGCACTGACTCCCTCGGATACCGGCGCCGGCGCGGCGAAGGCCGGCGGCCGGGATGAAGGGGACGCCCAGGCCGTGTCCATCCGCCTCTTCGACACTGCCGACAAGGCGCGCGACGCACATCGCGACGGCGTGAAGCGCCTGCTGTCCTTCGACCTGCGCGAGCAGGTGAGGAATCTCGAGCGAGCGCTGCCCTCCTTCAACGCGCTCGCGCTCAAGTACAACGCGCTCATTCCCGCGGACAAGCTCAAGGCCGACCTCATCGCCGCGATCCTCGATCGGGCCCTGATCGGAGAGGACGCCCTGCCGCGGACGCCCAAGGCTTTCGAGGAGCAGAAGAAGCGCGCGAAGGCACGCCTGCCGGCCGTCGCCCAAGCGGCCTCACGCCATGCGCAGGCGATCGGGGAGGCCGCGCAGCAGCTTGCGCAGGCGATCGCGCAATCGGGCGCGCTCGGGCGCGTGACGCAGGATGTGAAGGGACAGCGCGATCGCCTCGTATACCCGGGCTTCCTCGCCCGCACGCCCTGGGAGAGCCTGGAGCATGTGCCGCGTTACCTGAAGGGCTATGCGCTCAGGCTGCAGAAGTATCGTGCCGCGGGGGAGCGCGACCAGCGCCACGCCGAGGCGGTGACCGCCTTATGGGCGCAGTACGAGGCGAGGCGGGAGGCCGACCGCGCGGCCGGCCGCCATGACGGGAAGCTGGAGGAATTCCGCTGGCTCCTCGAGGAGCTGCGCGTCTCCCTCTTCGCGCAGGAGCTGCGAACGCCGTTCCCCGTGTCGGCGAAGCGGCTGCAGAAGTTCTGGAACGAGAACCTGCGCTCCTAGCGCCGGTCGTTCGACATCGTCGAGCTGAGGAGCAGGCCCACCAGCACGCCGATGCCCGCCGCCACGCCGACCGCGGTCCACGGGCTCTCGCGGACATAGTCGTCGGTCGCGCGCGCCGCCGCGGTCGCCCGCTCCGTGGCCGTCGCCTGCAGCGCGGTCAGGCGCTGGCGCGTGGCCTCGAGGTTCCTCTCGAGCGAGGCGCGCAGCTGCGCCGTCTTCTCGGTCGTCGCGTTCTTCATCGAGTCGAGCAGTCCCTGGGTTTCCGAGACCACCTGGTTGAAATCGCTCAGCAGCTCGTCTTTTCCGTTTTCCATGGAATTCCGCATTTGGGGCCTCCGATGCCGCCCGAAATGGGCTGGCGCATTGGACCGACCCGTTCCCGGGCCGAGAGTTCCGGCGCGGTAAGATCGAATCATGAACGACGTCGCGGAGCGCCTGCACCTGGCCGCCCGGATGGCCCACATCGAGCCGTTCGAGGTGATGGAGATCCAGACCCTCGCCCGGCAGGTCGAGGCGGCGGGCCACGACGTGATCCACCTGGAGATCGGCGAGCCCGACTTCCGCACGCCCGCGCCGGTGGTCGAGGCCGCCAAGCGCGCCCTCGACTCGCAACCGATGTTCTATACCTCGGCGCTCGGGCTCGCCGCCCTGCGCGAGGCGATTTCCCGCTTTTATGCGCAGCGCTATCGCGTGGACGTCCCGGCCGCGCGCATCGTCGTCACCGCGGGCTCGAGCGCCGCGCTCCTGCTCGCCTTCGGCGTGCTGCTCGATCCGGGCGACGAGGTGCTGCTCGCCGATCCCGGATATCCGTGCAACCGCCACTTCGTGCGGGCGCTCGGCGCGGTGCCGCGCGCCGTGCCGGTCGGTCCCGACAGCCGCTACCAGCTCACGCCGGAGCTGGCCCGCCGGCACTGGGCCGCGCGCACGCGCATGGCGATGGTCGCCACGCCGGCGAACCCGACCGGGACGCTCGCCACGAGCGGCGAGATCGCGCAGCTGGCGCAGCTCGTGCGCGAGAAGGGCGGCCACCTCCTGGTGGACGAGATCTACCATGGGCTCACCTACGGGCTCGACGCGCCCACCGGCGCCGCGGCCGGCGACGACGTGCTCGTGGTGAACAGCTTTTCCAAGTATTTCCAGATGACGGGCTGGCGCCTCGGCTGGATGGTCGTGCCCGCACGCCTCGTGCGCGCCGTGGAGACGCTTGCGCAGAACCTCTTCATCTCGCCGTCGACGCTCGCGCAGCACGCGGCACTCGCCTGCTTCGAGCCGGCGACGATCGCGATCCTCGAGGAGCGTCGCGCCGAGCTCGACGCGCGCCGCCGCTACCTCGTGCCCGCGCTGCAATCGCTCGGCTTCGGCGTGCCCGTGGTCCCGGAGGGTGCGTTCTACATCTACGCCGACGTCTCCGCGGTCACGCCCGACAGCTTTGCCTTCGCGCGCAAGCTCCTCGGCGACGCGCACGTCGCCATCACACCGGGCAAGGACTTCGGGCGCAATCATCCCGAACGCCACGTGCGGATCGCCTACACGCAGCCGGTGGCGCGGCTGGAGGAAGCCGTGAACCGCATCGCGCGCTTCCTCGGGCGCGGCTGAGCATGTGGCTCGACGCGATCCTCGCGTACCTGCACTTCAGCGCGATCTTCGTGCTATTCGCGTTCCTCGTGGCGGAGATCGTGCTCTTCCGCGGGCCGCTCGATCCGTGGACGATCCGGCTGCTCGGCCGCCTCGACCTCTGGTACTTCGGCTCCGCGCTGGCCGTGCTCGCGACGGGCTTCGCACGCCTCGTCTACGGGGCGAAGGGTCCCGATTTCTATCTCGCGTCGTGGCCGGTCTACGTGAAGCTCGCGCTCTTCGTCACGGTGGCGCTGGTCGCGGTGGCGCCCACGATGCGCTTCATCCACTGGCGCCGCATGCTCGAGCACGATGCCGGCTGGCGCGTGCCGGACGCCGAGCGCGTGAAGGTGCGGCGCCTGCTGATGATCGAGGTGCACCTGGCCGCGGTGATCCCGCTCGCGGCGGTGATCATGGCGCGAGGCCTCGGACGCTAGGGGCTCAGGGCGGATCGTGCCATTCCGCGGGCGCGCCGGCGGGGGGCGGCAGGCCCAGCAGCTGCGCGCACTCGTACGGCGCGAGATGGACGATATGGTAGTAGCCCGCTTCGGGGAACACGTCGTCGATCTCCTTCTCGGCCACGCGCACCAGCACGTGCCGGAACGGCGCATCCTTGCGGGAGGGGCCCGAGGCCGGGTTGAAACTGGGCGGCGCGTCGTAGTACTGCTTCGCGTACGGCACCAGCTTTTCCTCCAGGATGTCGATCGCCACGCGCGCCGGGTGGCTCGCCGGCTGCTCGCCCGGCAACCCGTCCTTCACCCAGAAAACTTCCGCCACGCTCGCTCTCCGTCGGGCCGTGGAGCGGCCCCTTCCTCCTTTGTCGCGCGGGGCCGCGCAACGTTCACCGGCGGAATTCCGCCATGCGCGAGACGCGCTCGCGGTTCACGTGGTCGAGGAGCTCGGCCGCCGCCGCGGCGGAAGGCGGGGCGGCGAGCCAGCGCGTGTCGTCGCCGTCCAGCAGCATGCGGTACTCCGACGGGCCCTCCAGCACGGAGACCCGGTTTCGCTGCTGCGGATCGGGATTGATGGCATAGCGCGCGGGCTGCGGCGAGGCGCCGAGGAAGCGTCCCTGCCATTCGGCGCGGCAGGTGCGGTCCCCGATGAGCCAGGTGAGGGACGGGATCAGGTCGGCCTGCTGGAACCGTCCCGGCTGCCGGCCGTGGGGCACGAACGCCGACGGCCCGATGGCGACCAGCGGCACGCGCATCGCGGCTCCGGCGCCCATGACGGCCTCTTCGTGCGCGTCGAGCGGCGTCATGGCGCGGTGGTCGCCCGAAATCAGCAGCAACCCCTCGCGGAAGTAGCCGCGTTTCACGAGGGCGTCGACGAAGCGCCCGATCTGCCGGTCGGCCTCGCGGAAGCGCGCGTCCTCGTCCGATTCGCCGTTCTTCGCCACGTACGGCGGATGGGTCTGCACCGTGAGCAGCGTCGCCATGAACGCTCGCGCGGGCCTCTCGTCGTCGTACCACTGCAGGAACCGGTCGAAGAGCGCGGCGTCGCTCGCGGCGTCGAAGGGCCCGCGCGGCATCCCGGCGTAGAACGGTTGCTCCGCGCCTTCCATGTGCTGGATGCCGATGGCGGGGAGCCAGCGCGCGCGCTCGCCGAAGTGCAGGTCGCCGGTCGTGAAGAAGGCGGTGAGGTAGCCCTCGCGCCGGAGCTCGCGATGGAAGTCGCCTTCCACATCGGTGAAAGCCAGCACGGAGCCCGAGCGCCCGGCGGTCGGCAGCGGGACGTGCCCGGTGAGCAGCGCGATGAGCCCGCCCTCCGTCGAGAATCCGTTCGCGTTGAATCCGGGAAAGTAGGTATTCGCGCGGGCGAGCCGGTCGAGGTTCGGGGTGTCGTCCCCGAGGCCCGAGAAGAGCTTGCTGTGGTACGCGGAAAGCGATTCGACGACGAGGAGGATCACCGGGACGTCGCGATCGATGCCGGCCGCGCATGAGCGCTCCGGAGCCGGGCGGCGCTGCAAGGCGAGCCACATGTCGTGGCCGTAGGGACGCGACGGATCGGCGCCGAGATTGACCTGGACGACATTGCGCAGCGCCTCGGGATGCACGTACACCGGCCGGTGAACGCCGGAGGACGCGGCCAGGATGCCGACGCACACCACGCCCCACACGGCGGCGGCATCCCGGCGCGGTGCGCCGGAGAGGATCGCGATGGCCGCGAAGCCGGCCATCGCGACGATGCCCGCGAGGAGCAGGCAGCCCTCGGCATGGGAGAGCAACGGCTCGAGGACGCTCACGAGGTTCGAGCCCTCGCCGCCATAGTGCAGCAGGTCCACCGTGAGCAGGCGTTGCGCGAGGAGCCGGAAGACGAGCACGTCGAGCCCGTAGGCGATCGCGCTGCCGGCGACGATCGCCGCGAGCACCGCGCGCACGAGGCGCTGCCCGGTGAGGCGCGAGAGCGCGAACATCGCGACGAACGCCGCGCCGAGATAGCCGTCGTTCGCCCACACCGAGGCGTCGAGGCATCCGAGGCATCCGGTGTAGCGGCCATATGCCGCGTCCACCAGGTGCACGCGATAACCCATCAACGCGATGACGATCGCGAGCGCGGGTAGCATCCACCCGCTGGCCGCCATGATTCTTCTGGTCATGGGCGCGAACATCCTTCGATCTCGTGCGCCCCAGTATAGTGACGTTAACGATGGCTAAACGGCGGAAATTGCAACAATCTGCAGCATTCTTTGCCAATGGGGCGCGCTGACGTGGGCGAACCGCTCGATCCCGTGTTCGACGCGCTGCGGGAGCTCGGCGCGGGCGCCGACCTGCGGTTGAGGCAGGCGGGCGAGGTCGCGCAGGCCTACGCGCACGTGCTGCGGCGCGCGAGCGCCGAGCGCGGCGACATCGGTGATGTGGAGGAGCTGCCCTTCGCGAAGGAAGCGATCCGGCATGCGCTCCTGATGTTGCTCGCGGCATGGACGGCGCCGCGGCTGCGCGAGCCGCTGCGCCTGGCGTACATCCGCCTCGCCGACTGGCAACCCGCGAGCCCGCCGCTCGAGCCGGTCGATCTCAGGAGCTGGCGCGCCACGCGCGACCCGCTCGCGATGGCATCCCGGCTCGCGGCGGGCCGCGCTCCCGCCGCGGAGCGGCGCCGCGCGGCCGCGGTGCAGGAGCGCGCGCAGCTCGTGGAGGAACTGCGCCGTCGCGGGTTCGCCTAGCTGCCCGGCCGCACCCAGCCGGTCGCGCTCAGGTCCGGCTCCTTGCGCTTGACGAGGTGCGCATGGAGCGGGCGTCGCGGCACGTTCGCGATCTCGTATTGCGCCGCGGCGACCAGCAGCTGCACGCCGGCAAGGACGGGCAGCGCGATGAGGAGCGCTCCGGCCACCGTGAGGGGCAGGCCCGACGCCGCGTGGCGCCACCACCAGAGGCCCGCGCCCGCACCGAGGGCGACGAGCGACGCGCCCCCGCCGAGGAAGAACGTCGCCGGATTGATGTCGCGCAGGAAGTACGCATACGCCACCCGGCGCAGCGCGCGCGAGACGACCGGGAAGCGCGGCGCCCTCGGCACGCGCGCCGGGTCCATGCGCGCGGGCATCGGCACGTCCACCACCACCGCGCGCAGCAGCGCCAGGTGCGACAGCAGGTCCAGCTCGAAGGCATCGCCGCGCACGAGCCGCTCCAGGGGCAGGGCCTTGGCCACCGTCGCGTGCAGCGCGGTAAAGCCGTTCGCCGGATCGGAAAGCTCCCAATAGCCGGTCGCCATGCGATGCGCGAGCGAGGTCGCGGCATTCCGCCAGAGCGTGCGGCGCGGGATGGCGGCGGCGTCTTCCACCGCGAAGAAACGGTTGCCCTTCGCGTAGTCCGCGATGCCGTCCAGGAGCGGGCGCACGATCGACGCGATGCGCGCGGGATCCATGCGGCCGTCGGGCTCGATCTTCACGAGGATGTCCATCTCCTCGCCGAGCGCCTCGCGATAGCCGCGCACGATGGCGGCCCCGCGGCCCATCGGCCGATCGAAGCGCAGCACGCGAACGCGCGCATCCGCGCAGTTGGCGCGCACGTGCTCGCCGGTGTTCTCGGGACATGCGTCGTCGACGACGTAGATCGCCGCGACTTCCGGACCGACCTGCGCCAGCGTCGCGAGCACGTGGTCGCGCGCGCGGAAGCAGGGAATCACCACGGCCAGACGGGCCAGCTCCATCAGCGCTCCTTCGTGGCGTGCATCGCGGCCTGCATGCGGTCGTGAAAGGCGAGCCCGCGTACCGAGGCACTCACCCGCATTGTGCCGATTTCGAGTGTCGCCGCAACCGGGCAGTCGAACTCCAGCCGCAGCACGCCTTCGCGCGTGAGCCCCAGCGGCTGCGTCGTCCCCAGCGCCACGCGATGGCGCGTCCCGTCGGCTTCGAGGGGCACGCGGACGATCCGGTCGCGATCGAACGTGGGCGTGTCCATGCCGCGAAAGAGCACTTGCAGGTCCCGGCATCGGCCGCCGCGGCTTAGCCGTGACACCGCCATGTCGAGCGTGGCGAGCGTGACGATCCACGGGCGGAAGCCGGGCGCGTCGCGCACGTCGACCTCGAGCGCGGCGCCGGGTTGCAGGAGGAAGGTCCGCGCCCCCGTTCGTGCGGCATGCTCCAGGCGGAAATCGAGCGTCGCCGCGTCGCGCACCCAGAGGGGCTCGAGGATCGCATCGGTGGTGCGCGGTGCAGCCGGTCCCGTGCGCGCCATGGCGGGCCACCCGATGGCGATCCCCGCGGCCACGATGAGGCCGGCCGCCGCGGCCCACGCGCGCGAGGCGCATTCGGCCGCCCCGATGCCCGCCAGCAGCGTGAGGGGGACGTCGAGCGCGCCGACGCTGTAGCGCAGCGTATAGAGCAACGGCAGGTGCACGACGAGCATGTAACCCGCAAAGCTCGCGGCGGCGAGCACCAGCGGACAGCGCGGCTGGCGCAGGACCGCGACGAGCGCAAGCACCACGAGGGCGATGCGCCATGCGCACATCCAGGCGGGCGAGGCGCCCGGCACCTCGTACGGCGTCACGAAGGCGAATGCCAGGGCCTTGCGCGCGATCATGCCGAGGAGCGCGGGCGCGGGCAGGTCCATGAGCTGGAGCACGCCGGCGCGCCACAGGAGGCGATCGCCCGCGATGCTCAGGTGATCCATGTCGCGGGCGATGCTGCCGTCGTCGTAGCCGAGCCCGAAGTACAGCGGGTCGAAGCCGTCGGTGAGCGGGTTGGTGCCGAGCCAGAGCGCGGTCCCGGCGCCCGAGGCGATCGCGGGGAAGCCGAAGCGCCACGCATTGTGCGCGAGCCACGCGAGCCATCCCGCGGTGGCGAGCCCATGGGCCAGCGCGAGGCGCGACTCGACGGCCCGGCTCGCCTCATCGGGCGCCCGCCATGCGCGCAGCGCCAGCACGCCGGCGGCCGCCGGCGCGAAGAGGCTCGCCGCGGGCCGCGTGAGCGACGCGAGCGCGAAGGCGGCGCCCGCCGCCACCACCCAACCGATCCGTCCGCCCCGCGCGATGCGTGAAACGGCAAAGAGCCATGTCGCGATGAGTACCAGGAAGGGCGCCTCGGTCATGACGTCCGGGATCCATAACCTGAGCAGTGGGGAGAGCGCCGCGAGGAAGGCGGTCGCCACGGCGGCGCGGCGCGAATGGGTCCACGCGGCCGCGGCGAGGAGCACGACGATCCCGGCGAAGAGGCCGAGGTTGGCGGCACGCACGAGGTGCTCGTGCGCACCGAGCAGCGCCGGATAGGCGTAGGCGACCGGGGGCATGCGCACCGACTCCGGCAGCGCGAAGAAGGCGAGCCCCTTCGCGAGCAGCTCGCGCGCCATGGGCAGGTACACGTGCGAGGCGTCCCAGCTCGGGGGCAACGCGAGCCGCGGACCGGCCGACACGATGGCGACGACGGCGGCAAGCGCGATCGCCCCGCATGCGAGCCGGTCACCGCGTTCCATGCTCACCTAGTCGGCGGCCAGCGCACCGGGATGGACGTGGATCGGGACCCAGCCCTCGTGGATGCCGTGGCACGCGACGCGCGCGCCTTCGTACGGCAGCAGGGGCGGCGCCTCGATGTGGCACTTCTCCCGCGCGAACGGGCAGCGTGGATGGAAAGTGCAGCCGGCCGGCGGATCGAGGGGGTTCGGCACCTCGCCCGCGACGGGCGTGCGCGACTTGCCGGACATGGAGATGTCGGGAATCGCGCTTTCGAGCATGCGCGTGTACGGGTGCAGGGGCCGCTCGAAGAGCAGGCGCGTCGGCGCGATCTCGGCGATGCGCCCCAGGTACATCACGCCCACGCTCGTGGAGATGTGCGAGACGACCGCGAGGTTGTGCGAGATGAAGAGGAAGGTGAGGCCGTGCTCGCGCTGCAGGTCGCGCATGAGGTTCAGGATCTGCGCCTGGACCGAGACGTCGAGCGCGCTGGTGGGCTCGTCGAGCACGAGGAACTCGGGGTTCGACGAGAGCGCGCGGGCGATGGAGATGCGCTGGCGCTGGCCGCCGGAGAACTCGTGCGGATACTTGTCCGCGTCCGCGGGCGCGAGCCCCACGTCGGTCAGGAGCTTCTCCACGCGCTGTCGCATCTCGCGCGAGCTTTCGACGAGGCCGTGCGAGCGCATCGGCTCGGCCACGATGCGCGCGACGCTCCAGCGGGGATTGAGGCTCGCGTACGGATCCTGGAAGATCATCTGGAAGCGCTGTCGCATGCGCAGCATTTCGCGCCGGTCCGCGATCGCCGCGAGGTCGCGACCGTCGAACACGATGGAGCCGCGCGTGGGCTCGTAGAGGCCGCAGATCACGCGCGCCACGGTGGATTTGCCGCAGCCCGACTCGCCCACGAGCGCGAGCGTCTCGCCGCGCGCGATCGAGAACGAGACGCCGTCGACGGCCTTCAGGATCTGCCGCGGCATGCGCTCGACCACGCGGTTGAGCCACGGCGGCGACACGTCGAAGTAGCGCGCGAGGTCGCGGACCTCGAGCAGGGGCTCAGCCATGCACCGCCCCCTCGCTCCAGTCCGGCCCGGCCGCCGCGGCGCGGCGGTGGGGATCGTGCAGCCAGCACGCGGCGAGCGTGCCGTTCGCCTGCAGCAGCGGCGGGCGCTCCGCGCGGCAGCGGTCGAAGGCGCGCGGGCAGCGCGGGTTGAAGGCGCAGCCGCGGGGGATCGCATCGAGGCGCGGCATCGAGCCCTCGATCTGCGGCAGGCGCTCGAGGTCGCTGCCGACCGACGGGATGGAGCCCATGAGCCCGGTGGTATACGGATGCTGCGGATCGTGGATGACGCGCTGGACCGGACCGATCTCCGCGAGCCGTCCCGCATACATCACCGCCACGCGATCGGCCGTCTCGGCGATCACGCCCATGTCGTGGGTGACCAGCATCACGGCCGTGCCGTGCTCGCGCGTGAGGCGCTTGATGAGCGCGATGATCTGCGCCTGGATCGAGACGTCGAGCGCCGTCGTGGGCTCGTCCGCGATCACCAGGCGCGGCTCCGCGCAGAGCGCCAGGGCGATCACGACGCGCTGGCGCATGCCGCCGGAAAACTGGTGCGGATAGTGGTCGATGCGCCGCTCGGGCGCCGAGATGCCGACCTCGCGCAGCAGCTCGATCGCGCGTGCGCGCGCCGCGGCCGCGTCCAGCGGCAGGTGCGTGCGGATGGTCTCGACCAGCTGCTCGCCGATGGTGAAGAGCGGGTTCAGCGACGTGAGCGGGTCCTGGAAGATCGCGCCGATGCGCCGCCCGCGCAGCTTGCGCATCGCCTCGGGCGCCAGGTTGTCGATGCGCCGTCCCTCGAGCAGGATCTCGCCGCCCGCGATGCGGCCGGGGGGCTCGAGCAGCCCGATGATCGCGTTGCCCGTCATCGACTTGCCCGCGCCGGACTCGCCCACGACGCCGAGCACCTCGCCGGGCGCGATCTCGAAGCTCACGTCGTCGAGGGCCGTGAGCGTGCCGCGGCGCGTGGGAAACTCCACGCGCAGGTTGCGCACCTCGAGCAGCGGCGCCGTCATTTCCCCGCGCCGAACTTCGACTCGCACTCGCCGATGCGCTCGCGGCTGCGCACGACCGGCTTCCACTGCTGGCCCACGGTGCTGTCGAGCTCCGCGGCGACGTAATAGCGCGTGCAGGGCTCGGTCGTGAGCTCGAACGTGCGCTGCGTCGCCGGGAACCCCTTGCGCGGCGGCAGGTCGACGGTGACCTGGTGGGAGCCCGGTTGCACCACCGCCTGGTTGAGCCCCGTGTCGGCGTTGCGGTCGTCCACGCGATTCACGATGACCGGGCGCAGCCGGAAATCCGGCGAGGCGGCGCGATCGGTCGTGATGATCGACCACGGCTGGTCGTACGGCCCGGCGCACGCGGGACCGGCGGACAGCAGCAGGATGGCAAGCAGCGGGATCCTCATGGCGACTCCTATCGCAAGCGCGGATTCAGCGCGTCCCGCAGCCAGTCCCCGAGCACGTTGATCGCGAGCACGAGGATCACCAGGGCCGCGCCCGGGAAGACCGTGATCCACCATTCTCCCGAAAAGAGGAAGTCGTTGCCGATGCGGATGAGCGTCCCGAGCGAGGGCTGCGTCGGCGGCACGCCCACGCCGAGGAAGGACAGGATCGACTCCGTGATGATCGCCTCGCCGATGTGCAGCGTCACGAGCACGAGCACGGGGCCCAGCGCGTTGGGCAGCACGTGGGTGAACATGATGGCGAGCGGATGCCGCCCGATGACGCGCGCGGCCTGCACGTACTCGCGATTGCGCTCGACGAGCGTGGAGCCGCGCACGGTCCGTGCGTAGCGCACCCATCCCGAGGCCGCGATGGCGATCACGATCACGTAGAGCGCGAGCTGGTCCTCGAAGCGCGTCTTGAAGACCACGCGGGCCACGCCGTCCACCAGCAGCGCGATGAGGATCGCGGGAAACGAGAGCTGGATGTCGGCCACGCGCATGATGAGCGCATCCACCTTGCCGCCGACGTAGCCGGAGACGAGCCCCAGCGTCACCCCGACGACCATGGCGAGGATCGTGGCGAGGAGGCCCACCAGCAGCGACATGCGCGAGCCGAAGATGATGGCCGAGAGCACGTCGCGCCCCTGGTCGTCCGTGCCCAGCGGGTAGGCGCGGCGGCCGCCCGCGGTCCATGCGGGAGGCGTGAGCGCGTCTCCCAGGTTGAGCGTCGCGAGGTCGAAGGGGTTGTGGGGCGCGACCCACGGCGCGAACACCGCCGCGATAACGCAGACCGCGACGATCACGGCGGACAGGATCACGCCGGGCCGGTGGCGGAAGCTCCACACGAGGTCGCTCTGGATCCAGCGGGCGGCCATCTTCAGTGCGCTCCCGCCGGACGCTCGACCCTGAGCCGCGGATCGACCACGAAATAGAGCAGGTCCACGACCAGGTTGATCGCCACGAAGATGAAACCCACGAGGCAGAGGTACGCGGCCATGATGGGGATGTCCGCGAACTGCACGGCCTGGATGAAGAGCAGTCCCATGCCGGGCCACTGGAACACCGTCTCGGTCACGATGGCGAAGGCGATGATGCCGCCCAGCTGCAGGCCCACGATGGTGATGACCGGCACCATCGTGTTCTTGAGCGCGTGGCGGAAATGGATCGAGCGATCCGTGAGGCCGCGGGCGCGGGCGAACTTCACGTAATCGGTGCGCAGCACCTCGAGCATCTCCGAGCGCACCAGGCGCATGACGATGGTGATGGGATAGAAGCCCAGCGTGATCGAGGGCAGGATCAGCGCCTTCAGTCCCGAGACCGTGAGGAATCCCGTCGACCACGGCCCGAGGTGGACCACGTCGCCGCGCCCGAAGGACGGCAGCCATCCGAGCCACACGGCGAAGATGAGGATGAGGAAGATGCCGATGAGGAAGTTCGGAAGCGACACGCCGACGAGCGACATGGTGAGCAGCATGCGCGAGACCCACGAGTCGCGCCTCAGGGCCGTGTACACGCCGAGCGGAATGCCTAGCGCGAGCCCGATGAGCGCGGAGGTGAACGCGAGCTCGAGCGTTGCCGGCAGCCGCTCCACGATGAGGTCGGATACCGGGCGGCCGAGCCTGAGCGAGATGCCGAAGTTGCCGTGCATCGCGTTGGCGAGGAACGTCGCGAACTGCGCATAGAAGGGACGGTCCAGGCCCAGCATGGCGCGCATCGCCTCGCGGTCCGCCCCCGTGGCCTCGGGCGGCAGCATCAGCGCCACCGGATCGCCCACGAAGTTGAAGAGGGCGAAGGCGATGAAGCCCACCACGAACATCACCACCACCGACTGCAGCAGGCGGCGCAGGACGAATGCGATCATCGGGAGGCCCGCGCGTCGAGCATGGGCCCGATCATACCGTCAGTTCCTCACTGCACCCGCACCCACTTCACGGTGAGGCGGTTGTCCGCGCGGTGCACCACGCTCACGTTGGAGCGCATGGCCCACGGGATCATCTGGAAATGCAACGGGATGTGGCCGACGTCGTCCATGTGCACCTCGATGGCCGTGTGCGCGAGCTCTGCGCGCTTCTTCGGGTCCACCTCCGTCTTGAGCGCGTCCACGGCCGCGTCCACCTTCGGGTTCGAGTAGCCGCCGAGGTTGTAGTCGCCGTCGGCGGTCTTCGGGACGTAGGTGCGGATGAGGCTCTGCACCGCGTATTGCGAGTCGAAGGTCGGCACGCCCCAGCCCAGCATGTACATGCTCGTGTCGCGATTCTGGGTCTTCGGCCCCCATGTCGCGCGCGGCATCGCGTTCACGCGCACCTTCACGTTGACGCGCGCGAGCATCGCGGCGGCGGCGACACAGATCCTCTCGTCGTTCACGTAGCGGTTGTTCGGGCAGTCGAGCGTGACCTCGAAGCCCTGCGGGTATCCCGCCTCGGCGAGCAGCTTCTTCGCGCGGGCGAGGTCGGGCTTCACCGGGTGGTCGAGGTCCCGGGGATAGCCCTCCACCTGAGGTGCGAACATCACGGCGGTCGGCACGGACAGGCCCCG
Organism: Usitatibacter sp.; assembly: GCA_035656735.1. Classification (GTDB taxonomy): domain Bacteria; phylum Pseudomonadota; class Gammaproteobacteria; order Burkholderiales; family Usitatibacteraceae; genus Usitatibacter. The sequence continues at coordinate 95,858 of DASRRY010000007.1, forward strand.
CATCACCTGCTTCTGGATCGCCGCCGTGTCGATCGCGAGCTGCATCGCCTGGCGCACCCGCTTGTCCTTGAACGGGTTCCTGCCTTTCACGTTCGAATAGAGCAGCTCGTCGCGCGCCTGGTCCATGCCGAAGAAGATCGTTCGGTTCTCCATGCCCTCGACGATCTTCACCGACGCGTTCTCCTTCAGGCGCGGCAGGTCCTGGACCGGCGGGTCGAGCACGAAGTCGATCTCGCCCGAGAGCAGCGCCGCCATGCGTGTGCTGTCGGACTTGATGGGCATGTAGACCATCTCGTCCACGTTGCCCTCGCGCTTGCCCCACCAGTTCGGGTTCGCCACGGCGATCGTGCGCACGTCGGGCTCGCGGCTCTTCAGCATGTACGGGCCGGTGCCATTGGCGTTGCGCACGGCGTACGTCTCCTCCTTGTTGCGGTAGTCCTGCGGACGGGTGACGTTGTGCGCGGTGCACCAGGCGCGGCTCATGATGCGCACCTCGGTCAACTGGGGCAGGAGCACCGGCGCGGGACCGTCCGTCAGCACGTCCACGGTGAGGTCGTCGAGCCTGCGCGCTTCCCTCACGCCCGCGAGGTAGGTCTTGTAGTTCGAGGTGTCCGCGAGCGCGCGCTGGAAGGAGAAGACCACGTCGTCCGCCGTGAAGGGCGTGCCATCGTGGAATTTCACGTTCGGCCGCAGCTTGAAGCGCGTGGTCGTGGGGTCGAGGCGCTCCCACGAGGTGGCGAGGCTGGGCTCGATCGCGAGCGTCTTGCCGCGCGTGGCGAGCGTCTCGTAGATCTGGTCGAGGAAGCCGTTGGTGAAGCCCTCGTTGTTGGCGTGCGGGTCGACCGTGGTGAGGTCGCCCTGGCTGGACCAGCGCAGGGTCGCGGCCTGGGCGGCGGCGAACGCGAGTGCCGCGGCGGCGAGCACGGCGGCGTGAAGGGTCCTGTTCATCGGCCGTTTCCCCGGGGGAGTTCCAATCGGCCGGATCATGCCAGAAAATGGCGGCATGACCGAAGCCATTTTCCGCGAGGAGCCGTACCGGCGCGAGACGCTGTCCACCATCGTGCGCGCCGACGAGGGCGGCATTGTCCTGGACCGCACCGTCTTCTACCCACGGGGCGGCGGGCAGGCCGGCGACGCGGGCGAGATCGTCCGGGGCGACGGAGGGATCCTCGCGATCATCGACACGGTGAAGGGCGGCGCACCCGACGAGATCCTCCACGTTCCGGCGCCGGACTGCATGCCCGCGGTGCTGTCGCTGCAGGCGGGAGAGCCGGTGACGGCACGCATCGACTGGGAGCGGCGCCACCGGCACATGCGCTTCCACACGGCGACGCACCTGCTGTGCGCGATCGTGCCGCACCAGACCAACGGCTGCTCCATCACCTCGGGCTATGCGCGCCTCGACTTCGACATGGTCGAGCCGCTCGACCGCGAGCACCTCGATCGCGAGCTGGCGCGGCTCGTGGCCGAGGCGCACGACGTCCGCACCATCTGGATCACCGAGGAGGAGCTGGACGCGAAGCCGGACCTCGTGCGCACCATGTCGGTCGCCCCGCCTCGCGGCGCCGGCCGCGTGCGGCTGCTCGAGATCGACGGCGTGGACCTCCAGCCCTGCGGCGGCACGCACGTCGCCAACACCCGCGAGATCGGTGCGGTGAAAGTGGTGAAGATCGAGAAGAAGAGCGCCCGCACCCGCCGCGTGGTGCTGGAATTCCGCGACTGAACGACAGGGGTCTGTCCCCTGTCGGGCCTGTCGCTCACTCCAGGTGGGAGAGCGGCAACGCGGTCGTCTCCTTGATCTCCTCGAGGACGAAGCTCGACTTCACGTCGATCACGCCGGGGTGCTTGAGCAGCGACTCCATCACGAAGCGGGAGAAATGGTCGAGGTCCTCGACCTGCACGCGCAGCAGGTAATCCATCTCGCCCGTGAGCGAGTGGCAGGCCATCACCTCGGGCCACTCCTTGACCGCCCGGGCGAACTGGTCCGTCGGCATGCGGCCGCGTTTCTCGAGCTTCACCGTGACGAAGCCCATGAGGCCGAGGCCGAGCTTGCGCGCATCGAGGATCGCCACGTAGCGGCGGATCACGCCCGCCTTCTCGAGCGCCCGCACGCGGCGCAGGCACGCCGAGGGCGACAGGTGCACCTTGGCCGCGAGCTCCAGGTTGGTGAGGTGGCCGTCGCGCTGCATCAGCTCGAGCAGGCGGCGGTCGGTGCGGTTCAGCGCGATGGGCGTCATTTTCGGCGTGATTTCGGCTCTGGACGCAATATTATTGCGCGGAAACCCGCCCGGCCGGCCTTTTTCGCAACCCTCTTGCAACCAGCCGCCCGTACAATCGGTCGAAAGCCGCAATGAAGGAGGAGCGATGGACGCCACCGAGAACCCCATGGGCACCGATGGATTCGAGTTCGTCGAGTACACCGCGCCGGACCCGCACCTGCTGGGCGCGCTCTTCGAGCAGATGGGCTTCACGCCGGTCGCGCGCCACCGTTCCAAGGACGTGGTGCTCTACCGCCAGGGGCGCATCAACTTCATCGTGAACCGCGAGCCGGACAGCTTCGCGCAGTCCTTCGCGCGGGTGCACGGGCCTTCGGTTTGCGCGTTCGCCATGCGCGTCAAGGATGCGCCCCGCGCCTACGAGCGCGCGCTGGAGCTGGGCGCGAGGCCGTTCCAGGGCAAGGTCGGGCCCATGGAGCTCAACATCCCGGCGATCGAGGGCATCGGCGGCAGCGTGATCTACCTCGTCGACCGCTATCCCGGCAACAACGGGAACCTCTCGATCTACGACGTGGACTTCATGCCCGTCGATGGCGCCTCCCAGGCGCCCGCCGGCGCGGGACTGGTCGAGGTCGACCACCTCACGCACAACGTCTACGCGGGCCGCATGGACGTGTGGGCGCGCTTCTACGAGAAGCTCTTCAACTTCCGCGAGGTCCGCTACTTCGACATCCAGGGCCGCAAGACCGGCCTCACCTCGCGCGCGCTCACGAGCCCGTGCGGCAAGATCCGCATCCCGATCAACGAGCCTTCGGACCCGGGCTCGCAGATCCAGGAATACCTCGACGCGTACCACGGCGAGGGCATCCAGCACATCGCGCTGTCGTGCCGCGACATCTACGCGACGGTGGAAACGTTGCGTGCGCGTTCCGTGCGCTTCCTCGATACGCCCGACACGTACTACGAGCGCGTCGATGGGCGCGTGCCGAACCACGGCGAGGACCTCGACCGCCTGAAGCGCAACAGGATCCTCATCGATGGCGAGGGCGTGGACAAGGACCACCACGAGGACAAGCTGCTGCAGATCTTCACCGAGACGGTGATCGGCCCCGTCTTCTTCGAGATCATCAAGCGCAAGGGCAACGACGGCTTCGGCGAGGGCAACTTCCGCGCGCTCTTCGAGTCGATCGAGGCCGACCAGATCGCGCGCGGGGTGATCTGAGCCATGAACGACCGCTCCCTCGCGTCGGCGCTCAAGTACCTGCACGGGCTGGGCTCGCACCACGAGACCGAGGCGGTGCCGGGCGCGTTGCCGGTGGGGCAGAACTCGCCGCAGAAGGTGCCGTTCGGTCTTTACGCCGAGCAGCTCTCGGGCTCCGCCTTCACCGCGCCGCGCGCGCAGAACCTGCGCTCCTGGCTCTACCGGCTGCGGCCGGCGGCGATGCACGAGCCCTTCACGGCGTTGGCAGCGGGCGCGTGGATCACGGCGGGACACTGCGATGCGCAGGCAACGCCGGATCGGCTGCGCTGGAACGCGGCGCCAATGCCGGGCGAGCCTACCGATTTCGTGGACGGCCTCGCGACGCTCGCGGTGGCGGGCGACGCCGCCGCACAGCGCGGGGTGAGCGTGCATGTCTACGCCGCCAACCGTTCCATGACGTCACGCGTGCTGTACGACGCGGATGGCGAGCTGGTCTTCCTGCCGCAGGAGGGTGCCCTTCGCATCGCGACGGAGCTGGGCGCGCTCGAGGTGTCGCCCGGGGAGGTGGCCGTGGTGCCGCGCGGGGTGCGTTTCCGCGTGGAGCTCATGGCGGCCGCCGCGCGCGGCTATGTCGGCGAGAACCACGGCGCGCCCCTTCGCCTGCCCGAGCTCGGACCCATCGGCGCGAACGGCCTGGCCTACGCGCGGGATTTCCAGGTGCCCTGCGCCGCCTTCGAGGACCGCGAGGGCGACTGCGAGCTCGTGGCGCGCTTCGCCGGGCGTTGCTGGAGCACGCACCTCGACCATTCGCCGCTCGACGTCGTCGCCTGGCATGGCAACTATCACCCGTACAAGTACGACCTCGCGCGCTTCAACGCGATGAACACCGTGACGTACGACCACGCCGATCCCTCCATCTTCACGGTGCTCACGTCGCCGTCCGATGCGCCGGGCGTGGCCAACGTGGACTTCGTGATCTTCCCGCCGCGCTGGAGCGTGGCGGAGCACACGTTCCGGCCGCCCTACTTCCACCGCAACGTGATGAGCGAGCTCATGGGTCTGGTGCGCGGCGCATACGACGCGAAGCACGAGGGATTCGTGCCGGGCGGTGCGAGCCTGCACAACGCGATGAGCAGCCACGGTCCCGATCGCGCGTCCTACGAGAAGGCGGTCGCCGCGGAGCTGGCCCCGCAACGCCTGGGCGATACCCTGGCCTTCATGTTCGAGACGCGCTACGCGTACGCCGCGCCCGCCTCGGCGCTCGAGGCTCCCACCCGCGACCGCGCCTACGATGCGGCCTGGGCCGGCTTCCCGAAGGCCCGGATCCCGCGATGAAGCTCGCGTCGCTCAAGGGTCCGGGACGGGACGGCTCGCTGGTGGTCGTCGACCGCGCGCTCAAGCGTGCCGCTCCGGCGGCGGGCGTGGTGCCCACGCTGCAGCAAGCGCTCGAGCATTGGGACCAGGTCCGCCCGGGCCTCGAAGCGCTCGGGCGCGGTCTCGACGACGACGACGGTTCCGCATCGTTCGATTTCGCCGCGGCGCTGGAAGCAGGCCGCGTCGCCGCACCGCTGCCGCGCGCCTTCGAATGGCTCGACGGCTCGGCCTACCTGTCGCACGTCGAGCGGGTGCGGCGCGCACGCAACGACCAGGTGCCCGAGAGCTTCTATCGCGATCCGCTCATGTACCAGGGCGGCGCCGGCCGCATGATGGGCGCGCGCGACCCGTTGCGCGCGCTCTCCGAGGACTGGGGCATCGACCTGGAGGGCGAGGTGGGGGCCATCGTGGGCGACGTGCCGATGGGCGCCACGCCGCAGCAGGCCGCGTCCGCCGTCCGGCTCCTCGTGCTGATCAACGATGTGTCGTTCCGGCGGCTCATCCCGGCGGAGCTCGCGAAGGGGTTCGGATTCGTGAACGGCAAGGGCGCCAACGCGCTCTCCCCGGTGGCCGTCACGCCGGAAGAGCTGGGGGGCGCCTGGCGCGAGGGCCGCCTGCACCGGCCCCTCGAATGCCGCGTGAACGAGCGCGAGCTGGGACATCCCGACGCCGGCGCCGACGCGACCTTCGGCCTTTTCGAGCTCATCGCGCACGCCGCCCGGACGCGCGAGCTCGCGGCCGGCACGCTGGTCGGCACCGGCACGATCTCGAACCACGACCTCGCCGCCGGCTACGCCTGCCTCATGGAAGCGCGCCTGGTGGAGCAGGTGGAGCAGGGCGAGGCGAAGACAGCGTTCCTGCGCTTCGGCGACCGCGTGCGCATCGACATGCGCGACGCCTCCGGTGCCTCGATCTTCGGCGCCATCGACCAGGCCGTGGAGCGCTACTCATGACCGGCGAGACCGGCCACGAGCTGCGTGGCGATTACCGGCGCATGCGTGCCGACTACACGGTCGACCAGGACTGGGCCGCCTACACGCCCCGGGAGCACGCGCTGTGGCGGCGCCTCTACGAGCGGCAGGAGTCCCTGGTCGAGAAGTACGCCGCGCCCGAGTTTCGCGAGCCGCTCGCGCGCCTCGATTTCCAGGCGGGCATCCCGCGCTTCGACGCGGTGAACCGCATGCTGCGCGAGGCGACCCGCTGGGAGCTCGTGGCGGTGCCGGGACTCGTCCCCGACCCCGTGTTCTTCGAGCATCTCGCGCACCGTCGCTTCCCGGTGACCGTATGGTTGCGCGAGCCGCACGAGTTCGACTACATCGTCGAGCCCGACATCTTCCACGACTTCTTCGGCCACGTGCCGATGCTCTTCAACCCGGTGTTCGCCGACTACATGGAGGCGTACGGGCGCGGCGGACTCAAGGCCCATGCGCTGGGTGCCATCGAGATGCTCGCGCGGCTCTACTGGTACACCGTGGAATTCGGGCTCATCGAGTCGCAGGGAAGGTTGTGTCCGTACGGGGCGGGCATCCTGTCGTCGGGCGGCGAGATCTCGTACTGCGTCGACAGTCCCGACCCGAACCGCATCGGCTTCGAGCTGCTGCGCATCATGCAGACGCGCTACAAGATCGACACCTTCCAGGAGACGTACTTCGTGATCCGCGGATTCGACGAGCTGTTCCGCGCGACCGAGCCCGACTTCGCGCCGTACTACGACCGGCTGCGCGGGCGCGAGCCCCATGCGCCTTCCACCGTGCTGTCGTCGGACCGCGTGTACCACCGCGGCGCCAACCCGATCCGGCGCGCGTCCTAGAAGTCCTAGAACGCCCAGTGCAGGCGCAGGCGCAGCGTGCGTGCCTCCGCCGCGTCGAAGAGCACGTTCTCCGAGATGAGGGGCTCGCTCCACAGCCGCGGCGACGCGAGCGCGTCGATACCGGTCACGCGCTTGTCGAAGGCGTTCAGCAGGTCGAACGAGAGGCCCATGCGGCGCGACAGGTTCAGGTTCACGCGGCCGTTCACGAACGAGGCGCTCGAAGCCTGCACGCCCTGGTCCTGCGTGGCCGCGTCCATCTTGAAGTAATTCACGAAGAGGCTCGCGTTCCAGGCGGCTCCGCCGTGCAGCGTGGCGCCCGCCTGGTCGAAGACGCGCGTGCCCGCGTACATCGGATTGCCCTGCTCATCGGCACGCAGGATGCCGCCCGCGAAGTCGAGGCTCATCCACGGCGTGAGCGCGTAGCGCAGCGCGAGCCCGAAGGCGCTGCGGCCGGGAGCGCGCTCGAGCAGCGTCGCGTTCGACGGCCCGTTCAGCGGTGCCAGGCTGTCGCGCGAGTCGTGCGCCGCTTCGATCGAGGGCCGCAGGCCCGCGAGATCGAGGCGCGCGAAGGAGGGCAGGCCGTTCCCTGGTCCGAATGGCTCATGGGCATGCGCCGACATCGCGAGCGCCGACATCGCGAGCGCGGCGGCAACGACAAAACATCGAGTTTCCCCCATGCGGGGAGCGTAGCACGCCCCCCGCGATGTAGGAGCGCTCCTACTGGATCTTCACCCAGGTCGCCTGCAGCCAGTTGTCGGCGCGGTGGATCACGGTGACGTTCTTGCGCGAGGCCCACGGGATCACCTGCAGGTGCAGCGGGATGTTGAAGATGTGGTCGTGGTGGTACTGCATCGCCTCGTCGATCGTCTGCTGGCGATGCTTCGGGTCGGTGTCGCCCTTGGCGCTGTCGATGAGCGCGTCGAACTTCGCGTCCTTGTAGTTCCCCCAGTTGTAGTCGCCGTCGCCCTGGTCGTTGCGGCTGTGGAGCACCGGCTGCAGCGTGAAGATGGCATCCGTCGTGGCCCCGCCCCAGCCCAGCATGCACATGCTCATGTCCAGGCGCTGCATCTTGGGAAAGTACTGCGCGCGCGGGATCGCGTTCACATTCACCTTGATGCCGATCTTCGCGAGCATCGCCGCCGTGGCGACGCAGATCTTCTCGTCGTTGATGTAGCGGTTGTTGGGGCAGTCGAGCTGGACCTGGAAGCCGTTCGGGTAGCCGGCCTCGGCGAGCAGCTTCTTCGCCGCCTTCACGTCGTATGGATAGCGCTTGTCCATCGACTTGGGGATGCCCGCCTTCTCCGGATTCGGCAGGTTGATCGCCGTCGGCACCGACAGGCCGCGCATGACCGACTTGTGGATCGCCTCGATGTCGATCGCCTGGTAGAACGCGCGGCGCACGCGCTCGTCCTTGAAGGGATTCTTGCCCTTCACGCTCGAATAGAGCAGCTCGTCGCGGTTCTGGTCCATCTCGAAGAAGATGATGCGGTTCTCGCGTCCCTCGTAGACGTGGATGTTCGGGTCGCGCTTGATCTTGTCGATGTCCTGCACTTCCGGGTCGAGCACGAAGTCGATGTTCCCCGAGAGCAGGGCCGCCATGCGCGTGCTGCCCTGCTTGATGGGCTGGTAGACGATCTCGTCCACGTTGCCGTCCCAGAAGTCCGGGCCCTCCTTGAGGCCCCACCAGTTCGGGTTCTTCTTGAAGACGCTCTTCACGTCGGGCTCGCGCGACACGAGGATATACGGGCCCGTCCCCATGGCGTTGCGCGAGGTGAACGCCTCCTTCTCGTTGGTGAAGTCCTGCGTGTTCACCGCGTTGTTCTTCTCGCACCAGGCCTTGCTCATCATGAAGAGGCTGTTGGCGAGCATCTCCAGCATCACCGGGTTGGGCACGGGTGTCACGAGCTGGACCGTGTATTGGTCGATCTTCGTCGGCTCGCCGACCGCGTTGCCGTACACGCGGAAGTTGGAGGTCTTGCCCTGCAGCCGCTTGATCGAGAAGACCACGTCGTCGGCGGTGAAGTCGCTTCCGTCGTGCCATTTCACGCCCTTGCGCAAGTGGAAGATCCAGGTCTTCGGGTCCTTCTGCTCCCAGCTCGCGGCGAGCGCGGGCAGGATCTCCAGCTTCTTGCCGCGCATCACGAGCGACTCGTAGACCTGCCCGTTGATCGAGTTGGTGAGCAGCTCGTTCTGCGCCATGGGATCGGCGGTGAGGTAGTCGCCCTGGCTCGACCAGTGCAGGGTCTTGGCGCCGGCGGCCGCGGCGAGGCAGGCGAGGAGGACGGCGAAAACCACGGCGATGCGACGTTGCATGGAGACCTCCGGGGTATGGACGGCGCTAACGATAGAGCGGCCAACCGGCCCGCGCAAGCAGGGTTTTGCGGCGCGTATAATTTCAGGTCTTCCCCAGGAGGACATTCATGAGCGCCGTCATCCAGGACCGCGTCGCGGTCCCCAACCTCAAGGATCCCAGGCTCTTCCGCGACCGCGCCTATGTCGACGGCGCGTGGGTCGAGGCCGATGGCCGCGGCCGCTTCGAAGTCAGGAATCCCGCCGACGGCGTGGTGGTCGGCAGCGTGCCCGACATGGGCACCGCCGAGACGCGCCGTGCGATCGAGGCGGCCAACGCGGCGCTGCCGGCGTGGCGCGCACTCGCCGCCAGGGAGCGGTCGAAGATCCTGCGCAAGTGGTACGACCTCATCGTCGCGAACGCGGATGACCTGGCGCTGCTCCTCACGACCGAGCAGGGCAAGCCCCTCACCGAGGCGAAAGGCGAGATCCTCTACGGCGCGTCCTTCGTGGAGTGGTTCGCCGAGGAAGCCAAGCGCGTCTACGGCGACGTGATCCCGAGCCCGACGAACGACCGGCGGCTCGTCGTGATCAAGCAGCCCATCGGCGTGGTCGCCGCCATCACGCCGTGGAACTTCCCCAACGCGATGATCACGCGCAAGGTCGCCCCGGGCCTCGCCGTCGGCTGCACCTTCGTGCTGAAGCCCGCCGAGCAGACGCCGTTCTCCGCGCTCGCCCTCGCCGAGCTCGCCGAGCGCGCCGGAATCCCGAAGGGCGTGCTCAACATCGTGACCGGCGACGCCGCCGCCATCGGCCAGGAAATGTGCTCGAGCCACACCGTGCGCAAGGTGACTTTCACCGGCTCGACCGAGGTCGGCCGGATCCTCATGCGCCAGAGCGCCGACACCATCAAGAAGCTCTCGCTCGAGCTGGGCGGCAACGCGCCGTTCATCGTGTTCGACGACGCCGACCTCGACGCGGCCGCGGAGGGCGCGCTCGCCTCGAAGTACCGCAACGCAGGGCAGACCTGCGTGTGCGCCAACCGCATCTACGTGCAGGACAGCGTGTACGACCGGTTCGCGCAGAAGCTCGCCGAGAAGGTCAAGTCCTTCAAGGTGGGACGCGGCACCGAAGCCGGCGTGCACATCGGGCCGCTGATCGACGCGCAGGGCCTGGCGAAGGTGGAGGAGCACGTGGCCGACGCCGTGAAGAAGGGCGCGAAGGTCGTCCTCGGCGGCAAGCGCCACTCGCTGGGCGGCTTCTTCTTCGAGCCGACGCTGCTCACCGAGGTCACGCCCGACATGAAGGTCTCGACGGAAGAGACGTTCGGTCCGGTCGCGCCGCTCTACCGCTTCAAGACCGACGAGGACGCGATCCGGCTCGCCAACGCGACCGAGTTCGGCCTGGCCGCCTACTTCTACGCGCGCGACATCGGCCGCGTGTGGAAGGTCGCCGAGGCGCTCGAGACCGGAATGGTCGGCATCAACGTGGGCATCCTCGCCAACGAGGTGGCACCCTTCGGCGGCGTGAAGCAGTCGGGCCTCGGACGCGAGGGATCGAAATACGGCATCGAGGATTTCCTCGAGATCAAGTACCTCGCCATGGGCGGGATCCAATAAGGAGTCATGTTGAACAAGGCACTTGCATGGGCCGCGCTGGCGCTGGCCGCGGGCGGTTGCGCTGGAACGGACACGAAAACCACGGCGTCGCAGCCCGCCCCGGCGGCGAGCGCCGCGACAGCCGCGAGCACGAACTGCGTGCCGCCGCCCGCGGACCTGGTCGTGAAGGACCTCGAGCCCGGCAAGGGCGACACGGCGCGTTTCCGCACCGCGGTGCTCGTGGACTACACCGGCTGGCTCTACGACGGCTGCAAGCCCGATTTCAAGGGCGCGGAATTCGACTCGTCGAGCGGACGCCAGCCCCTGAGCTTCATGGTGGGCGTGGGGCGCGTGATCCGCGGATGGGATGAGGGCCTGCTCGGCATGAAGGAGGGCGGCAAGCGCCTGCTCATCATCCCGGCCGACAAGGCGTACGGCGCCGGCGGCGCGCCCGGCGGCAAGATCCCGCCCAACTCGGCGCTCGTCTTCGAGGTCACGCTCCAGCACATCATCATGCAGGCCGGGCCGCCGAAATGAGGCTCAGCAGCTCGAGCTTCGCCGATGGCGGCGTGATCCCGGCCGAGTTCGCGTTCTGCGCGCCCGACCCGAAATCCCATGCGACGCTGTCGGCCAACCGCAACCCGAACCTCACCTGGAGCGACCTGCCGAAGGGCGCCAAGTCGATCGCCGTGATTTGCCACGATCCCGACGTGCCGAGCCGCGGCGACGACGTGAACCAGGAGGGACGCACGGTGCCGCGATCGCTGCCGCGCGTGGACTTCTTCCATTGGGTGCTCATCGAGCTGCCGCCGGCCGTGCCCGCCATCCCGGCGGGCGAGTTCTCCTCCGCCGTCGTGCCCCGCGGCAAGCCGGGTCCCGACGGCCCCCACGGCTCGCGCCAGGGCATCAACGACTACACGAGCTGGTTCGCCGGCGACGCCGACATGGCGGGCGACTACTACGGCTACGACGGCCCGTGCCCGCCGTGGAACGACGAGATGCCGCATCGCTACGTGTTCACGGTGTACGCGCTCGACGTGGCGCGCCTGCCCCTCGAGGGACGCTTCGGCGGCAAGGACGCGCGCCAGGCGATCGAGGGCCACGTGCTGGCACAGGCGTCGATCACGGGGCGCTACTCGCTCAATCCGGCGGTCAAGCTCTAGGGCGCTCGTGCGGCGCCGCGATTTCCTCGGGGCTGCGCTCGCCGCGCCGGTCCTCGCGCGCGCCGCCGCGGGCGACGCGCGGTTCGCCGCCGACCTGCGCGCCGGCCGCCTCGTGCTGTTGATGCGGCACGCGTCGACCGAAGCGGGTGCGGGCGATCCTCCCGGGTACCGGCTCGACGATTGCGCGACGCAGCGCAACCTCTCGGAAGCCGGCCGCGCGGAAGCGAAGCGCGCCGGCGAACGGCTGCGCGCGCTGGGCGCCCCGATCGCCCAGGTCTACACCAGCCCGTGGTGCCGTTGCCGCGAGACCGCGCGGCTCGCCTTCGGCCGCGCCGAGGACTGGGAGCCGCTGGGCTCCTTCTTCGATCGCCCCGAGCTGGAAGAGCAGGCGAGCGAGCACGTGCGCAAGCGCATCCTCGGCTACACGATCCGCAAGCCCGCGGGCAACGTCGTGATGGTCACGCACAACGTCAACATCGCCGCGCTCACGCAGCTCTCGGTCGCGCCCGCCGAAATCGTCGCGGTGCATCCCGATGGCTGCTGCGGGCTGCGGGTCGCCGGGCGTTTGGCGGTCGGCGAATGACGCGGGCAGTAAACCTTTGGAACACGGATGAACACAGATAAAGCCGGATGAACACGGATAAAGGCCACAAAAGTTTTCGTGGTTGAATTCGAAGGCACGAACACTCTTTGAGGGGTATCCGCTTTTATCCGTATTTATCCGTGTTCATCCGTGTTCCAAAGGTTTACTGCTCGCGTCACTCGCGATCAGTCCTCATCCGGCGACCGTAGCCACTTCTCGTAATCGCGCCGTGTCTTCTTCGTGGGCCGGCCCTTGAAGCGCGGGCTGGGCAGGGACTTCATCTCCGCGGCGAGCACCGTGCGGCGCGCGCGGCTCTCGGCGGTTTCCTCGTAGAGCAGCGCCGCATCCGCGCCGGAGCCGCGCCGCTCCGAGAGGTCCTTCACGCGGACGGCATGCTCGAACGGCGGCCGGCGCACCACCACGGTGTCGCCCACGCGCACCATCTTCGCGGGCTTCGCGCGCTCGCCGTTCACGGAGACGTGGCCCGCCTCGATGCCGCCCACCGCGAGCGAGCGCGTCTTGAAGAAGCGCGCCGCCCAGAGCCACTTGTCGAGGCGCATCTACCGCGTCGCGAGGCGTACCGGGTGCAGCGTGATGGGGCCGGCGGTCCCGGTGTCGAACTCGGCGCCCGCCTCGATGCCGGCCCGTGCGATCGCCGCCGGGTCCGCCTCGCGCTCGTACAGCGCGAACATCGCGCCGAGGGCGAAGTCGCGCCCCGAGCCGATCGCCCAGAAGCGGTCGAACTCGAACACCTCGCGCATCGAGTACACCGCGAAGATGCCCGAGGGATTCGCGATCATCACGGTCATCTGGCTCGACTCGTAGGGATCGTCCTCTTCCTCCTTGGGATTGAGGAAGTGCTCGTCCTTGAGCAGCGGATGGAGCTTGCGGAACGACTCGTAGATCGCCGCCTTTCCCGCGAAGTCCAGCCCCGCGCGCTCGAGCAGGTTCTCGAGCACGAGCTGGTGGGCGGCGCTGCCCGCGACCCCGATGAACGAGTCGCCGTGGCGCGCGATCTTCTCGGGGCTGCGATCGTAGGCGGGCGCGAGGCGCGTGGTGCCGAACGTGGTGAGGCGGTCGGCCGCGATCACGGCGCTGTCGCCCTTGCGCACGACGACGATGGTGGTCATGGCGGGAATCCCGGCGGGGCCAAAAGGCGGATTCTACCGGCCGAGCGACTCGAGGAAGGCCCGGCGCTCCTCTTCCGAGTCGATATGGGCAGCCAGGCGTGCGTAGAGTTCCTTCACGTTGCCCGAGTGGTGGGCCGCCTCGCGGATCAGCACGCGCGCGAGCGGGCCGACGAAGCTCGCGAGCGAGCGCTCGGCGCGCTCGAGCATCTCGGGCGTAAACGCGGCCGCCGCGTGGGGGCCGGTCGTGGGGGCGGCTGGCGGCGCGCGCGTGGACGGGGCCTCGAGGAAGCCGTGCAATTCCTGCAGGAAGTCGCGCTGCTCGGCCTCGTCCGGGATGTCGAGCGCGAGCGTGCGCACCAGCTCGCCGACGGAGGCCGCGCGGCTGATGCCCCGCTTCATGATGACGCGCGCGAGCGGGCCGATGTGGCGCGCGAGCGCGTTCTCGATGCGCGCCGAGGCCTCGGGCGGCAACGCGAGCGCGCTGCGGGCGGCCCGCGGCGGCGCGGGATCGCGGCCCTGCATCGCGTGCAGCATCGCGAGCTGGAATTCGCGCGCGGTCTGGAATCGCTCCCCGGCGTGCTTGCGCAGGGCGCGCCCGATCACGGCGTCGAAGGCGGGCGCGATCGACGCGTCGAGCGAGGTCGGCGGCGGCACCTCGCCCTGCAGCACGCGGTGCATGACCGTCGCCGGCGAATCCGCGTGGAAGGGACTCACGCCCGTGAGCAGCTCGTAGAGGATCACGCCGCTCGCCCACAGGTCGGCGCGGCCATCGACGGGCATCCCGGCGAGCTGCTCGGGCGCCATGTGCGTGGGCGTGCCGACCACGGTGCCGAGCTGGGTGAGCGACGAGGTCGCGATGCGCGCGATGCCGAAGTCCATCACCTTCACCCGGGGGCCGGGCTGGATCATGAGGTTGGCAGGCTTGATGTCGCGGTGCACGACGCCCTGGCGATGCGAGTAGTCGAGCGCCATCAGCAGCTGCTTCATGATCTCGAACACGTCGATGGGCGCAAGGCGGCCGCGCGCCAGCAGGCGCTTGAGCTCCTCGCCCTCGGCATACTCCATCACGATGTACGACATCGCGCCCTGCTGCCCGAACTCGTACACGGAGACGATGTTGGGATGCTGCAGGCGGCCGCCCGCCTGCGCCTCGCGCCTGAAGCGCGCGACGGCCTCTTCCATCTCGGAGGGGTCGAGCTGGTCGGCGAGGATGGTCTTGATGGCCACGCGCCGCTCGATGCCCGGATCGAAGCCTTCGTAGACCATGCCCATGCCGCCGCGGCCCAGGGCGCGCATGAGCCGGTACTTGCCGATCGCCTCCGGTTCGCCGGCCATGCGCGCCTCAGCGCTCGATGAGCTTGAGCGCCTTCTGCAGGCTGCGGCGCATGCGGTTGAAGCTCGTGCCGAGCGCGGCGATCTCGTCGTGGCCGTGGCCGCCGAACTCCGGCACGCTGAAGTCGCCGGTGGAGACCTTGTCCGCCGCGCGGGACATGCGCGCGATGGGCTTGAGGATCATCGACGAAAGCATGACGTTCAGCACGATGAAGGTCGCCGCGAAGATCGCGGCGAGCGACTCCATGAAGACCATGAAGGCATCGTGCGCATTCTTGACCGCGAGCGACATGGGCACCGAGACCAGCTGCGCGCCGACGATTTCGTTGTGCTGCCATCCGAAGCCGTTGGACGGCCCGTAGATCCGGACCATCGACGCGGGCGCGGCCTGGGGGACGCTATGGCATGCGAGGCACGCCGGGTCCTTGATCTGGATCGGGCGCGCGACATACAGCATGCGGCCCGCCGGCGTGTCGCGCTCGCCCGTGACCTCCTTCTCCGCGCTGTTGCCGCGGAAGATGTTCACGACGTCGGCCTCCCAGTCGGTCGCGTGGTCGCGCGGGTTGGTCGGGTTGAGCGTCGCTTCCTTGTACGAGAAGTCGGGGTACTTCTTGCGCAGCGAGTTGAAGGTCTCCGTCGCCGCGAATGCCGGCACCGACTGCGGCAGGAACGTCTCCTGCAGCTGCGGATCGAGGTGCGGCTTGACCTGGGACACGGTGTAGCCGCGGATCGAGAGCGCGGCTTCCATCATGAGGCCCGCGTTGCGCAGCACCTCCTGCTTGGCGTTGTGCTGCAGCAATTCGTAGGAGACGAACGCCGACACGCCCATGCCGGCCGCGAACACGGCGGCGAGGACGATGTTGAACTTGAGGCGCAGGCCCATGGATTTCTCTCCCTGTTCTTGAGGCAGAATCTACGCCTTCCAGCATGGCGTGGATACGCCCCGCGGGCTGTGCGATTTCTCACCCGGGAACCCCGATGAACGTCGCCTCGTGGCTCAAGCGCGCCAGCCGGCTCGATCCCGCCCGCGTGGCGCTTTATGCCGGCACGGCGCCGTGGGCGACGTACGGCGCGCTGCTGCGGCGCGTGAGCCGCGTCGCCGGCGGCCTGCGGCGGCGCGAGCGCCTGGCGCCGGGCGACCGCGTGGCGATCGCCATGCGCAACGCGCCCGAGTACCTCGTGGCACTCTACGCCACCTGGTGGGCGGGCCTCGCCGCCGTCCCGGTGAATGCCAAGCTGCATCCGCGCGAGGTGGAGTTCATCGTGGCGAACGCCGGTGCGCGCTGCGTGATCGACGATCCCGCGCAGGTCGCGGCCCTGGAAGGCGATGCGATCGATTGCGAGCCCTGCGACGCGGCAGAGCTCGCGTGGCTCTTCTACACGAGCGGCACGACCGGGCGGCCGAAGGGTGCGATGCTGTCGCACCGCAACCTGGTGCAGATGACGCTCGGCTATTTCGGCAACGTGGATGCGGTGGCGCCCACGGGGCGCCTGCTGCATGCGGCGCCCATGTCCCACGGCTCGGGGCTCTACACGTTCACGCACCTCGCCACCGCGGCGTCGCAGGTGGTGCCGGAGTCGGGTGCCTTCGAGGCGGGCGAGGTGCTCGAGCTGCTGGACCGGCACGACGACGTCTCGATGTTCGCCGCACCCACCATGGTGAAGCGCGTGGCCGGCGCCGCGCGCGCTTCCCCGCGCGGCCTGCGCACGCTCGTCTACGGCGGCGGGCCGATGTACCTCGCGGACCTGCACGAGGCGACCGCCCGGCTGGGCGAGCGCCTGGCGCAGATCTACGGCCAGGGCGAGAGCCCCATGACGATCACCGTGCTCTCGAAGTTCCATCATGCCGACCGCGCGAACCCGCGCCACGAGGCGAGGCTAGCATCGGTGGGCGTGCCGCAGCACGGCGTCGAGGTGGCGCTGCGCGATTCGGCGGGCCGGGACGTGGCGCCGGGCGAGCCCGGCGAGGTGTGCGTGCGCGGCGACGTGGTGATGTCGGGCTACTGGGGCCAACCCGAGGCGAGCGCGCAGGCGTTGCGCGACGGCTGGCTCTGGACCGGCGACGTGGGCGTGATGGACGCGGACGGTTTCCTCACGCTCAAGGACCGCAGCAAGGACTTGATCGTGAGCGGCGGCTCGAACATCTACCCGCGCGAGGTCGAGGAGGTGCTGCTGCGCCACCCGGGCGTGGCGGAAGCGTGCGTCGTGGGACGCGTGGACCGCGAGTGGGGCGAGGTCGTCGTGGCCTTCGTGGTGCCGCGCGGCGCCGCCCCCGATACCGCCGAGCTCGACCGGCTCTGCCTCGAGCACATCGCGCGCTTCAAGCGGCCGCGCGAGTATCGCTTCGTCGACGGGCTGCCCAAGAACCACTACGGCAAGGTGCTCAAGTCCGAGCTGCGCGCCGCGCTACGATAGGCCCTTTGCCGGCTTCCCCATGGCCCTCTTTCCCGGCTTTCGATCGATCCTCGTGCCCACGGGCGGTGCGGACATCCGTGCGGTCGTGGGACCGTCGCGGCCGGGCGCGCCGGCGCTGCTGCTCCTGCACGGCTACCCGCAGACCCACGCGATGTGGCACAAGGTGGCACCGCGGCTCGCCGAGCGCTTCAATGTGGTCGCCTCCGACCTGCGCGGCTACGGCGACTCGGGCAAGCCGGGAAGCTCGCCGGACCATGCGACATACTCGAAGCGCGAGATGGCGCGCGACCAGGCCGGGCTCATGCGCGCGCTGGGCCACGAGCGCTTCTTCCTCGCGGGCCACGACCGCGGTGCCCGCGTGTCGCATCGGCTCGCCGTGGACCATGGGGAGCGCGTCGCGAAGCTCGCGGTGCTGGACATCGCGCCCACGCTCGCGATGTACGAGCAGACCGACGAGGCCTTCGCCCGCGCCTACTGGCACTGGTTCTTCCTGATCCTGCCCGCTCCCGTGCCGGAGCGCATGATCGGCGGGGCGATCGAAACCATCCTGCCCGCGAAGATGGGCTCGGGCAGCGCGGGCCTCACGCCGTTCGAGCCCGAGGCGTGGGCCGAGTACGTGCGCTGCTTTACTCCGGGCATGGTGCATGCGAGCTGCGAGGACTACCGCGCCGCCGCCTCGATCGACCTCGAGCACGACCGGGCCGATCGCGCGGCCGGCGTGCGCGTGCGCTGCCCGCTGCTTTGCCTCTGGGGCGCGAACGGCGTGATCGAAAGATGCTTCAAGCCCCTCGACGAATGGCGCCGTGTCGCGGATGATGTGCGCGGCCGCGCGCTTCCCGCCGGCCACTACCTCGCCGAGGAAGTCCCCGAACTCGTCTCGCAAGAGCTGGAGAATTTTTTCGCATGAGCAAGACCCACAGGATCGCCGTCGTCGCCGGCGACGGCATCGGCATGGAAGTCGTGCCCGAAGGCCAGCGCGTGCTGGAAGCGGCCGGCCGCAAGTTCGGTTTCTCCCTCGCCTGGGACGAGAAGCCGTGGAGCTGCGAGTACTACCGGAAGCACGGCGAGATGATGCCGAAGGACGGCCTCGCGCAGATCCGCGGGCACGACGCGATCTTCCTCGGCGCCGTGGGCTTTCCCGGCGTGCCGGACCACGTCTCGCTCTGGGGATTGCTCATCCCCATTCGCCGCGGGTTCCAGCTCTACGTGAACCTGCGGCCCGTGCGCCTCATGCCCGGCGTCGCCAGCCCGCTCGCGAACCGCAAGCCCGGCGATATCGACTTCTGGGTCGTGCGCGAGAACAACGAGGGCGAGTACTCCAATGCCGGCGGGCGCATGTACGCCGGGACGGAGGCCGAATTCGCCACGCAGCTCTCGGTGTTCTCGAAGCGGGGCTGCGACCGCATCATGCGTTTCGCGTTCGAGCTGGCGCAGACGCGCGCGAAGAAGCACGTGACCTCGGCCACCAAGTCCAACGGCATCTCGATCACGATGCCGTACTGGGACGAGCGCTTCGCGGCGATCGCGAAGGAATATCCCGGCATCAAGACCTCGCAGTACCACATCGACATCCTCACCGCGCACTTCGTGCAGCATCCCGACTGGTTCGACGTGGTCGTGGGCTCCAACCTCTTCGGCGACATCCTCTCGGACCTGGGTCCGGCGTGCACGGGCACGATCGGCATCGCGCCGTCCGCGAACCTGAATCCCGAGCGGGAGTTTCCCTCGTGCTTCGAGCCGGTGCACGGGAGCGCGCCGGACATCTACGGCAGGAAGATCGCCAATCCCATCGGCCAGATCTGGTCGGGCGCCATGATGCTCGAGCACCTCGGCCACAAGGACGCGGGAGACGCGATCGTGCGCGCCATCGAGACGGTGCTCCAGGAAGGGCCGCGCACGCGCGACCTCGGTGGATCCGCCGGGACCGAAGAAGTCGGGAAAGCGGTCGCCGCTGCGCTTTAGGTCGGCTGCGCGTTAAAGCTTCTTGACGCAGATAAACGCAGATGACGGCACGCGGATGAATGCCGATGGGACATGAGAGGGAGGGAATGAAAATGAAGCGCAGGGAGTTCCTGGTCGCGGGCGGCGCGCTCGCCGCATCCGTCGCGCTGCCCGCCCGGGCGGCGTATCCCGAGAAGCCGGTGCGCTACATCATCGCGTTCGCGCCCGGCGGCGAGTCCGACATCGCGGCGCGCCTGCAGCAGCAGGTGTACCGCAGGAAATGGGGGCAGGAGCTCGTCATCGAGTCCAAGCCCGGCGCGGGCGGCGCGCTCGCCTGGACGCTGCTGAACCAGCTGCCGGGCGACGGCTACGTGATCATGGGCACGAACCTGCCGCACCTCGTGCTGCAGCCGCTCGAGGGCAATGTGGATTACCGGACCGACGACATCACGAATGTCCACTTCTTCAACTACACGCCCGACGCGATCGTCGTGCGCAGCGAGTCGCCGTTCCGGACGTACCAGGACCTCGTCGCCGCCGCGAAGGCGAAGCCGGCAACCCTCAATCTCGCCGGCTCCGGCACCAATTCGGCCAACCACGCGGCGCACGAACGGCTCGACCACGAGGCGGGCGTCAAGACGACGTATGTTCCGTTCAAGGGAACGGGCGACCTGATCGCCTCGCTGCTCGGCGGCCACGTGGACGGCGCCATGTCGTACTCGTCGCTCGGGCTCGCGCAGCGGGGCAGGACGCGGCTGCTCGCCGTGGCGACGCCGCAGCGACTGCCGTACTTTCCCGACGTGCCGACCTTCCGCGAGCTCGGCATCGACTGGGTCGACGGCGCGTATCGCGGCATCGGCGTGCCGAAGTCGACGCCCGAGGCGATGCGCAAGCGCATCTCGGCGATGTTCGCCGAGATCAACACGGACGCGGACTTCCGCAAGGCGATGACGGACCAGGGCCTCGAGCTCGTCGACGTGACCTACGAGCAGATGCCGGCGTTCATGGCGGAACGCAAGAAGGCGTACCTCTCCGTCGCGAAGCTCATGGGTCTCGCGAAGTAATCGCCGCCGGAAGCTCGTCCAGGCTGCGCAGGATCGCATCCGGTGGCGCGCCGAGCCTTTCGACGGGCGCGCCTCCCCGGTTCACCCAGAAGGCGCGGAATCCGAAGGCCTTCGCGCCCGCGGCGTCCCAGCCGTTCGACGACACGAATCCCATCATCGCGGCCGGCACGCCCAGCGCTTCCTCGGCGATGCGGTACACGGCGGGCACGGGCTTGAACCGCTTCACCGCATCGACGCTCAGGATCCCGCCGCGGAAAAGCGGCCGCATGCCGTTGTGGTCGACCAGGGCCTCGAGCATCGCCGGGTGCCCGTTGGAGAGGATCGCCAGCGGCCGCTGCTGCGCGAGGCGCAGCAGCGTATCGCGCACCTCGGGAAAGGGCTCGAGGCGGCGGTATTCCGCGATGAGCGCGGCACAGGCGTCGTCATCGACGGGCAGGCCGAGCGATTGCAGCGACCATTCGAGCGCCTCGCGCGTCACGCGGTCGAAGTTCTCGTAGCGGTCCATCAGCGTGCGCAGCCACGAGTACTCGAGCTGCTTGCCGCGCCAGGCCCGGGAGAGCGCGGCACCCTGCCCCGGGAAGAGCGCCTCGGCCCGGCGCGTGACGGAGTGCACGTCGAAGAGCGTGCCGTAGGCGTCGAAGACGAGCGCCGAGATGTCGTGGGTCATGCACCCTCCTCACGGGCGTCGGGGCGCCGATGCTAACATTGGCCGACTCCGAGCGTCCCGCACCCGCCTCTTCCCCATGACGATCCGTTTCTTCGCCGCGCTCGCCGCGGCCCTCGCCGCCGTGCTGGCGCCCGCGGCGCAGGCCGATGCGTGGCCCGCGCGACCCGTGAAGATGGTGGTGCCGTTTCCCGCGGGCGGCCCGACCGACGTGATGACGCGGGTCATCTCCGACAAGCTCTCGCAGGCGCTGGGCCACGCGGTCGTCGTCGAGAACAAGCCCGGCGCGGGCGGCACCATCGGCGCCGACTTCGTCGCGAAGAGCGCGCCCGATGGCTATACGCTCCTCATGGCGACGGGCAGCACGCATTCGGTGGCGCCCTACGTGCAGAAGGTGCCCTACGACCCGCGGAAGGATTTCACGCCGATCGTCTACGTGGGATACGCGACGACCATCCTGCTCGTGTCGCCCGCGCTCGGCGTGGAGAGCGTGAAGGATCTCATCGCGCTCGCGAAGCGGGAGCCGGGGCGGCTCAACTATGCGACGAGCGGCGTGGGCAGCATCTCGCACGTGACGAGCGAGATGTTCGCCACGATGGCCGGCATCCAGCTCACGCACGTGCCGTACAAGGGCACCGAGCAGTCGATCTCCGATCTCATGTCCGGGCAGGTCGCGATGCTCTTCGACAACGTGATGACGGCGAAGCCCCACATGCAGGCGGGCAGGCTGAAGGGCCTCGCGATTTCCTCGCGCCAGCGCTCCCCGCTCGTGCCGCAGCTGCCGACCGTCGACGAGTCGGGTGTTGCGGGCTTCGACAGCTCGAACTGGTTCGGGATTTTCGGCCCGGCGAATACGCCGGCGCCGATCGTGGCCCGGGTCAACGCGGAGATGAACGCCATCCTGCGGGACCCCGGCGTCCGGGAGCGCTTCGCCCAGCTCGGCTTCGACATCACCGGCGGCACCCCGGCGCAATTCGCCGAGGTCGTGCAGCGGGAAGGCGAGCGCTGGTCGAAGGTGATTCGTGAAGCACACGTGAAGGCGCAATGATGGCTCGATTCAGCTGGGACTTTCCTTATCCCTCGCAGCGCATGCCGGTGCTGGCGAGGAATGTCGTGGCCACCTCGCAGCCGCTCGCGGCGCAGGCGGGCCTCGCGATGCTCGCGCGCGGCGGCAACGCGGTCGATGCGGGGCTTGCGGCGGCGATCACGCTGACGGTGGTCGAGCCGACCTCCAACGGCATCGGCTCGGACGCGTACGCGATCCTGTGGGACGGCACCAAGCTGGTCGGCCTCAACGCCTCCGGGCGCTCGCCCGCGGGCTGGACGCCCGAGCGCTACGCGGGCCGCACGGCGATGCCGACGCTGGGGTGGGATGCGGTCACCGTGCCGGGTTGCGTGTCGGCGTGGGTCGAGCTCTCCCGGAAGTACGGCAAGCTGCCCTTCGAAGCGCTCTTCGAGTTCGCCATCCGCTACGCGCGCGAGGGCTACCTCGTATCGCCGATCACGGCGGCGAGCTGGGCGCGCCAGGCGGCGACGTTCAAGGGGTTCTCCGAGTTCTGCTGGACCTTCCTGCCGAAGAACCGCGCGCCCTATCCCGGCGAGCGCTTCTATTGCCCGCAGCAGGCCGAGACGCTCGAGGAGATCGCGGCCACGAAGGGCGAGAGCTTCTACCGCGGAGCGCTGGCGGAACGGATCGCGCTCGCGAGCCGCACGGAGCAGGGCGCGATGACCGAGGAAGACCTCGCCTCGCACCAGCTCGACTGGGTGGAGCCGCTGTCGGTCGAATACCGCGGCTATCGCCTGCACGAGATCCCGCCCAACGGCCAGGGCATCGCGGCGCTCATGGCGCTCGGCATCCTGCGGCATTTCGACCTGGCGTCCATCCCCGTCGATTCCGCGGACAGCCTGCACCTGCAGATCGAGGCGATGAAGCTCGCGTTCGCCGACGTGTGGACGCACGTGGCCGACCTCGACCACATGCGGGTCAAGCCCGCGGAGCTGCTCGACGAGGCCTACCTCGAATCGCGCGCGAAGCGCATCGACATGAAGCGCACGCAGGAGCATCCGACGGGACTCCCGCGCGA
Source organism: Usitatibacter sp. (assembly GCA_035656735.1). Taxonomy (GTDB): domain Bacteria; phylum Pseudomonadota; class Gammaproteobacteria; order Burkholderiales; family Usitatibacteraceae; genus Usitatibacter. Next base: position 118,722 of record DASRRY010000007.1, read on the forward strand.
GGGCGGCACGGTGTACCTCACCGCGGCCGATGCGGGCGGGATGATGTTCTCGTACATCCAGTCCAACTACCAGGGCTTCGGCTCGGGCATCGTGGTGCCCGGCACCGGCATCAGCATGCAGAACCGCGGCTTCGGCTTCACCCTCCGCAAGGGCCACGCGAACGAGGTCGGGCCGCGCAAGCGTCCCTTCCAGACGATCATTCCCGGCTTCCTCACGCGCGACGGCGAGCCGGTCATGAGCTTCGGCCTCATGGGCGGCAACATGCAGTCCCAGGGGCACATCCAGCTGGTGACGCGGCTGGTCGATTACCGCCAGAACCCGCAGGCGTGCGCCGATGCCCCGCGCTGGATCGTGAACAACGATTTCTCCGTGAGCTTCGAGCGCGGCATTCCCGCCGCGGTGGTCGAGGCGCTCAAGGAGCGCGGCCATCGTGTCGTGAGGAACGAGAACACCGACTGGGGCTTCGGCGGCGCGCAGCTGATCCACCGGCTCGAGGACGGCTATTGCGGCGCCTCGGAGCCGCGCAAGGACGGCGCGGCCGTGGGCTTCTAGCCCGGGGCGCCGCGAGGGAGAGCGCATGCAGCAGACGCCGATGCACGACCTGCCGAACCTCGACCTGCTGGCGCTGGTGCCGCAGGGCGTCGAGCGCGTGGTCGAGGCGGGCTGCAGCAGCGGCGCGCTGGGCCAGGCGTTCCTCGCGCAGCGCCCCGAGGTCGAGTACATCGGCATCGAGATGGTCCGCGAATACGCCGAGGTCGCGCGCGGCCGGCTCTCGGAGGTCGTCGTGGCGAACGTCGAGGAGATGGAGGACCGCTCGTTCGACGTGCTGAACCCGACCGATTGCTGGATCTTCGGCGACGTGCTCGAGCACCTCTACGATCCGTGGCGGACCCTCAAGCGCGTGCGCCGCTCGCTGGGCGAGGGCGGGTGCGTCGTGGCCTGCATTCCCAATGCGCAGCACTGGAGCGTGCAGGGGCTGCTCAACATCGGCGAGTTCCGCTACCAGGACGCGGGGCTTCTCGACCGCACGCACATCCGCTGGTTCACGCGCAAGACGATCATCGAGCTCTTCGCATCCACCGGATTCGACATCGAGGAGATGGGCGGGCGCGTTTTCGAGGAGCCCGGGCGCGCGCAGGCACTGCCCGCGATCCGTTCGCTCGCGCAGGCCTGCGGCTCGGATCCGGACGAGGCGGAGCGCGACGCATTGCCGATCCAGTACCTCGTGCGCGCCCGCGCGCGCGCGGCCTGATCAGGGCATCGGCGCGGTCGTTGCCCGCGGAACGCGCTCCACGCTCCAGCGCGAGAGCGCTTCGTTCAGCATGCGCGAAGGCGCGTCCAGCATGACCTCGCGCTGTCCCAGGAAGCGCAGGGCGTCCGCGACGAGGCGCGAGCCTTCGCGCGGATCGACGGCGCGCGCGAGGTTCTGCTTCGAGAGCTTCTCGCCCGACGCGTCGGCCACCACGGGAAAGTGCAGGTAGCGCGGCGGCGCGAGGCCGAGCGCGCGCTGCAGCAGCACCTGGCGGGCGGTGGAACCCAGCAGGTCCGCGCCGCGCACGACGTCGGTCACGCCCTGGGCGGCGTCGTCCACCACGACGGCGAGCTGGTAGGCGAAGAGGCCGTCACGGCGGCGCAGGACGAAATCGCCGATCTCGCGTGCGACGTCCTGGGCGACTGTCCCCTGCACCCGGTCCTCGAAGCGAACGACGCCCGGCGGCACGGTGAAGCGAACGGCGCACGCGTCCAGGCGGGGCTTCGCTTCGCCGCGGAAGATCGCCAGGTCGGCGCGGCAGGTTCCCGGATAGATCGCGCCCTCGGGCCCGCGCACGGCCGAGTCCGCGATCTCGCGCCGCGAGCACACGCAGCGGTACAGGCGCCCCTCGCGCCTCAGCCGCTCGAGCGCGTCCGCATAGAGCGCGCTGCGCTCCGACTGGCGCACGATCTCGCCGTCGGAATGCATCCCCAATGCATCGAGCGCATGGAGGATCGCGTCGATGGCCCCCGGCGCGGTGCGCGGCGTGTCGACGTCCTCGATGCGCACGAGCCAGCGCCCCGCGGCGGCGCGCGCGTCGAGCCAGCTCGCGATGGCGGCCACGAGCGACCCGAAGTGCAGCGGTCCGGTCGGCGAGGGCGCGAAGCGGCCCACGTAGGCGCTCACGAAAGCAGGTCCGCGGCGACCGCCGGGTCGTCGAGGCGGCGGGTGAACCACTCGAGCGCGCGGCCCTCCTGGCCCGCGCGCCATGCGAAGTAGATGTCCATGGGAGGCGGATCGGCGGCGACCTCGAGGATGGCGAGGCGAGCCGCCGCGGCCTCGCGCTCCGCGATCTGCCGCGGCAGGAAACCCACGCCCAGGCCCGCGACGTGGGCCGCGGCCTTCGCCTCCATGGACGGCACCGTGAGCGTGTCCTGGCCGGAGATGAGTCCCAGCGTGCGCGGGGCCAGCAGGCGCGAGGAGTCGCCCACGCTCACCGCGCGGTGGCGCTGGATCGCCGCGTCCGTGAGCGGCCGGGCCTCCTGCACGATCGGGTGCGACGGGGCGGCCACGAAGCGCATCTCGATGCGCCCGAGGGCATGCACCGCATAGGTTCGGCCAGCGGGCGGCGCGCCGGCCGCACCGATGGCGAGATCCGCCCGGCCCGAGGCGAGCGCATCCCAAGTGCCGCCGAGCACCTCGTGGGCGATGCGAAGGCGCGTCCCGGCCTGCTCCGCGATGAACTCACCGACCAAGGGCAGCAGCTTCGCGGCCGGGATGATCGTGTCCAGGGCGATGCGCAGCTCCGACTCCCACCCCCGGGCCACCTGCTGCACGCGGCATTCGAGGTCCGCCGCGGCCCGCAGCAGGCGCCGGCCCTCGCCCAGCAGCTCGCGTCCGGCGCTCGTCAGGATGGCGCGGTTGCCGCGGCGGTCGAAGAGCTCGACGCCCAGCGAGTCCTCCAGCTGGCGAACGGAGTAAGTGATCGCTGACGGTACCCGATGGAGCTCGTCCGCGGCGGCGGCGAACGAGCCGCGCCGGTCGATCGCATCGAGGACTTCGAGCGCTTCGAGGGAAAGCCTCATTCAGTGAAATTAATTGAACGTGCGGTTGCGATCTTTTCGCTGGAAAAGGATAAAAGCCAGCCCCATCATACGCTTCACTGTTCAAACGATCCGATGGAGGTTGCCCAAAATGGAGATTCGCCGCAGCACCGACCGGGGCCACGCCCAGCACGGCTGGCTCGACTCCTTTCACAGCTTCTCCTTCGCCGACTACCAGGATCCGGAGCACATGGGATTCGGCCCGCTGCGCGTCATCAACGAGGACCGCGTGCAGCCGGGGCAGGGCTTCGGGACGCACGGCCACCGCGACATGGAGATCATCAGCTACGTGCTTTCGGGCGGCCTCGCGCATCGCGATTCGATGGGCAACGGGTCGGTCCTGCGTCCGGGCGACGTGCAGCGCATGAGCGCCGGCACCGGCGTGCGCCATAGCGAATACAACGCCTCGGATCGCGACCCCGTCCATTTCCTGCAGATCTGGATCGAGCCCGCCGTGACGCACGGGGCGCCGAGCTACCAGGAAGCCCACTTCGACGACGCCTCGAAGCGTGGCAAGCTGCGGGTGGTCGCGTCGCCCGACGGCCGCGAGGGCTCGGTTTCCATCCAGCAGGACGCGTCGGTATTCGCCGCGCTGCTCGACGGAGCCGAGCGCGCGGAATTCCACCAGCGGGCCGGGCGCCGCACCTATGTTCACGTCGTGCGCGGCGCGGTCACGGTGGGCGGCCAGCCGCTCGTCGCGGGCGATGCGCTCAAGACGGTGGGCGAGGCGACGCTCGTGCTGGAGCAGGGCCGCGACGCCGAGGTGCTGCTCTTCGATCTTCCCTGAACCTTCAACAACGAAAACCTGGAGGAACTGCATGAACAGTCCTGCCTTCACCAACGCCGCGGCGCTGATCGGCCGCATCCTCATCGCCCTGATCTTCGTGATCTCGGGCTTCAGCAAGATCAGCGGCTTCAGCGGCGTCGTGGGCTACATCGGATCGAAGGGCCTGCCCATGCCGCAAGTGCTCGCGGCGCTCACGATCGCAATCGAGCTGGGCGGCGGCATCCTGCTCATCCTCGGCTGGAAGACGCGCTGGGTCGCGCTCGTCTACTTCCTGTGGCTCATCCCCACGACGTTCATCTTCCACCGCTTCTGGGGCATCGACGCGGCGCAGGTGCAGAACCAGTTCATCAACTTCATGAAGAACGTCTCGATCATGGGCGCCATGTGGATGCTCATGGCGTTCGGTCCCGGCGCCCACAGCGTCGACCGCCGCTGAGCACGGACGGGGTTGCGCGCGGGCCCGCGCAGCCCCATCTCAAGCTTCATGAGCGACCTCTCCCGGCCCTTTCCCTTCCCCGTCCTCGATTCCGGCAGCAGTCCCGCGCAAGGCTCGCGCGACGCGGAACCGCGCGATGGCGCAATGCTCGACGCGTACTCGAACGCGGTCACGGCCGCGGTGCGCCGCGTGCGCCCGGCGGTGGTCCACATCGCGGTGCAGCGGGCCGAGGACGCGCCCGGAAGCGGCTCCGGGTTCGTCATCACGCCCGACGGCTACATCCTCACCAACAGCCACGTCGCCTCGAGGGCGCGCGGCCTCGTGGTGAGCCTCCCCGACGGGCGCGAGTCGGAGGCGACGCTGGTCGGCGACGATCCGGACTCGGATCTCGCGGTGGTCCGGCTCGCGGGGCAGGTACACGAGTGGTGCGTGATGGGCGACTCGGCACGGCTCGAGGTGGGACAGGTCGCGATCGCCATCGGCAGCCCCTACGGGTTCCAGCACACGGCCACCTCGGGCATCGTGAGCGCGGTCGGACGCTCGATGCGCTCGCAGGCGGGACGCCTCATCGACGACGTGATCCAGACCGACGCGGCGCTCAATCCGGGCAACTCGGGAGGGCCGCTCGTGGATTCGCGCGGCGAGGTGATCGGCGTGAACACGGCCGTGATCCTGCCGGCGCAGGGCATCTGCTTCGCCATCGCCTCGAATACGGCGCGCGTCATCGCCGGCTGGCTCATCACCGAGGGACGCGTGCGCCGGGCGCGCATCGGCGTCGCCGGCGAGAACGTGCCGATCCCGCGCCGGTTCGTGCGGCATTTCGGCCTCGATGCGGAAACCGGGGTGCGCGTGCGCCAGGTGGAAGCGGACAGCCCGGCGTCCCGCGCCGGCGTCTCGGAAGGCGACCTCATCGTGGCGCTCGCGGGCCAGCCGGTGCGCGGCGTGGACGACCTGCACCGGCTCCTCACCGGCCATACGGCGACGCAGGCCGGCGTGCTCGAGGTGATCCGCCGCACGCACAGGATCGACCTCGAGATCCGTCCGCAGGAGCGTGCGCCTTAGCGCCGCATTGGCGCGGCCAATCGCGCGCATTGGAATATTTCATTGGCCGCCGGAACCGCACCGGGGCAAGCTGTCCAATTTATTGCCGCACTTCCATGTGGAGGCCTGAATGTCCGTCGTACAGCTCACCAAGGACAACTTCGAGCAGGTGGTCACTTCGAATCCGACGGTCGTGGTCGATTTCTGGGCTCCCTGGTGTGGCCCATGCCGCGGCTTCGCCCCGATCTACGACCGCGTCGCCGAAGCGAATCCCGATGTCGTCTTCGCGAAGGTGAATACCGATGACGAGCAGGAGATCGCCGCGCACTTCCAGATCCGCTCGATCCCGACGCTCATGGTGTTCCGCGACCAGATCATCATCTTCTCGCAGCCCGGAGCGCTTCCGCAGAACGCGCTGGAGCAGGTCGTCGCGCGCGCCAAGTCCCTCGACATGAACGAGGTACGCGCCGAGATGCAGAAGCAGGAGAACCCGCAGGGCAACGCGCAGGGCAACCCCGGGGCCGCGCCGGCCGCGTAGTAGTAGCCCGCGGTTCCAGGGCGGCGCCCGCCGATTAGAATCCCGGGATGGACCTGCCCATCCCGGCCTTGCGCGAGGCCTTGCGCGCGCAATACCTGCGAGACGAGAACGAGGCGCTGCGCGACCTGGCGGCGCTCGCGCGCCTGCCCGAAGAGGCGGCGGCACGGGTCCAGGCCCGCGCCCGCGCGCTGGTGGAGCAGGTCCGCTCGAGCCCGCGCGCGCAGGCCGGCATGCAGTCCTTCTTGAGCGAGTACGACCTCTCGTCGCAGGAGGGCGTGCTGCTCATGTGCGTGGCCGAGGCGCTGCTGCGCATTCCCGACGCCGCCACCGCCGACAAGCTGATCCGCGACAAGCTGGTACAGGGCGACTGGGAGCGCCACGTCGGCCGCAACAAGTCGCTGCTGGTGAACGCCGGGACGTGGGGGATGATGCTGACCGGCCGGCTCGTGAGCCTCGAGGCGGATGCGAGCGGCAACCCGGGCGGCTTCTTCTCCCGCGTGGCGGCGCGCGTGGGCGAGCCCGTGGTGCGCGTGGCGCTGCGCCAGGGCATGAAGCTCATGGCCGAGCAGTTCGTCATGGGCCGCACCATCGCCGAGGCGCTCCAGCGCAGCCGCTCCGGCGAGTCGGCGCGCTACCGGCACTCCTTCGACATGCTGGGCGAGGCGGCCTTCACGGCCGCCGATGCCGCGCGCTACTTCGCGGCGTACGAAAACGCCATCGACGCGATCGCCGCCGACGCGGCCGCCGGGCCCGCCTCCTCCCGGGGAGTCTTCGAGCGCCCCGGCATCTCGATCAAGCTCTCGGCGCTGCATCCGCGCTACGAGTTCGCGCAGCGCGAGCGCGTGCTGGCCGAGCTCACGCCGCAGGTGCTGGCGCTCGCCGAGCGGGCCGCACGCGGCGGCGTCGGCGTGACGCTCGACGCGGAGGAGGCGGATCGCCTCGACCTCTCGCTCGACATCTTCCAGCGGGTCTTCACGGCGCCGGCGCTCGCGGCGTGGGAAGGCTTCGGCCTCGCGCTGCAGGCCTACCAGAAGCGCGCGCCCTTCGTGGTCGACTGGCTCACCGCGCTCGCGCGCTCGCAGCGCCGCCGCATCATGGTGCGGCTCGTGAAGGGCGCGTACTGGGACACCGAGGTCAAGCGTGCGCAGGTGCAGGGGCTCGCCGGCTATCCGGTCTTCACGCGCAAGGCGAACACCGACGTGTCCTACCTGGCGTGCGCCGCACGCATCCTCGCGGCACCCGATGCTTTCTACGGCCAGTTCGCGACGCACAACGCGCATACCGTCGCGACGGTGCTCGAGAGCGTGGCACCGGGGCAGCCTTTCGAGTTCCAGCGCCTGCATGGCATGGGCGAGGACCTCTACGATCGCGTGACGGCCGAGGGCTCTGCATGCCGCGTCTACGCGCCCGTGGGGACCCACGAGGACCTGCTGCCGTATCTCGTGCGGCGGTTGCTCGAGAACGGCGCCAACACGTCGTTCGTGAATCGCATCGCGGACCCGGCCATTCCCGTGGAGACCGTGATCGCCGATCCCGTGGCGATCGTGGCCGCGCAGGAAGATGCGCGCAACCGCAAGATCCCGCTGCCGCCCGATCTCTATCCCGACCGGCGTAATTCCGCGGGCTTCGCGTTCGCGGACGAGGCGGCCTCGCGTCCGATCCTCGTCGCGGTGGGCACGGAGGCCGAAGCGCCAGGCTGGAGCGCGCGCCCCCTCGTCGAGGGATTCCCTGTTGCGGGAACCGGCGCCGAGGTGCGCGATCCCGCATCCGGGCGCGTCATCGGCCGCGTGACCGAGGGAGATGCAACGGCCGCACGTGCGGCGGTGGACGCCGCGGTGCGCGCCGCCGTTCCGGCGGCTGCCGTGCGTGCTGCAACACTCGAGCGCGCCGCGGACCTGCTCGAGGCCGATCACGTGCATCTCCTCGCGCTCCTCGCGCGCGAGGCCGGGCGCACGCTGCCCGACGGGCTGGGCGAGATCCGCGAGGCCGCCGACTTCTGCCGCTATTACGCGATGCTCGCGCGCCGCCACTTCGTCCAGCCCGAGGCGCTCGCCGGCCCGACGGGCGAATCGAACCACCTGGAGCTCGTGGGCCGCGGCCCGTTCGTCGCCATCAGCCCGTGGAATTTCCCGTTGTCGATCTTCGTGGGCCAGGTTGCCGCGGCCTACGCCGCCGGCAATGCCGTGATCGCGAAGCCCGCGGAGCAGGCGCCGATGGTGGGGCAGCGCGCCGTCGAGCTGCTGCACCAGGCGGGCGTGCCGCGCGAGGCGCTGGGTTTCATTCCCGGCCGCGGCGAGGTCGTGGGCGCGGCACTCGCGGCCGACCCGCGCATCGCCGGGGTCGCCTTCACCGGCTCGAACGCCACGGCGCAGGCGATCCATCGCACGCTCGCCGCGCGCCGCGGCCCGATCGTGCCGTTCATCGCGGAGACGGGCGGCCTCAATGCGATGCTGGTCGATTCGAGCGCGCTGCCGGAGCAGGTGGTGGCCGACGTGCTGGCCTCGGCATTCAACAGCGCCGGCCAACGCTGCTCCGCGCTGCGCGTGCTCTGCCTGCAACAGGACATCGCGCCGCGCGTGCTGGCGCTTCTCGAGGGCGGCATGCGCGAGCTGAACCTGGGCGATCCCGCGCGCCTCGACACGGACGTGGGCCCGGTGATCGATGCGGAGGCGCTCGCGATGCTGGAGGCGCACGCGCGGCGCATGGATCGCGAGGCGCGCCTCATCGCGACCACGCCGGTCCCGCAAGGACTGGCAGGACATTTCTTCGCTCCTCGCGCCTACGAGATCGCGAGCCTCGACGCCATCGAGCGCGAGGTGTTCGGGCCGATCCTGCACGTGGTGCGCTTCGAGGCGGCGCAGCTCGCGGCGCTGGTCGATGCGATCAACGCGAAGGGCTACGGCCTCACGATGGGCGTGCACAGCCGCATCGAGGAGACGGTCGAGCTGGTGCGGCGCCGCGCGCACGCGGGCAACCTCTACGTGAACCGCAACATGATCGGCGCCACCGTGGGCGTGCAGCCCTTCGGCGGCGAGGGCCTCTCGGGAACCGGTCCGAAGGCCGGCGGACCCCATTACCTCTTCCGCTTCGCCAACGAGCGCACGTTCACCGTGAATACGGCCGCCGCCGGCGGCAACGCCTCGCTCATCGCCGCCTCGGAATGAAATTCAAGGCCACGCTCGTCGAGGGACGGCTCATCCGCCGCTACAAGCGCTTCCTCGCCGACGTGCAGCTGGCGGGCGGCGTGATCACGGCGGCGGTCCCGAATACCGGCTCGATGATGGGCTGCGCCGAGGCGGGGAGCCGCGTGTGGCTCTCGGAGAGCGACAGCGCCACGCGCAAGTACCGCCACACATGGGAGCTGGTGGAGGTGGGCAAGACGTTGATCGGCATCAATACCGCGCTGCCGAACGCGCTCGTGCACGAGGCCATCGACGGCGGCGCGATCCCGGAGCTCGGCGGCTACGCCACGGTGCGGCGCGAGGTGCCGTTCGGCGAGGAGCGCAGCCGCGTCGACCTGCTGCTCGAGGGTCTGGAGCGGCCGCCGTGCTACGTCGAGGTGAAGAACGTGACGGCGGCGGTCACGAAGGGCATCGCGCTCTTTCCCGACTGCGTGAGCGATCGCGGCGCCAAGCACCTGCGCGAGCTCATCCGCCTCAAGGCCGCGGGGCTGAGGCCGGTCCAGCTCTACTGCGTGCAGCGCGGCGACGTGGGCGAGGTGCGGCCCGCCGACGGCATCGACGTGGAGTACGGACGCCTGCTGCGCGAGGCGATCGCCGCCGGCGTCGAGGTGCTGGCCTACCGCGCGAAGGTGACGCCCACCGAGATTCGCCTGGAAAAGCGCATCCCGGTCGTCTGCCCCTAGCGACGTCACGACAGGGACAGACCACTGTTGTCGAATTGCGGAACGATCGTTCCGCGGGCTGACAACAGTGGTCTGTCCCCTGTTGGCGCCTCGTCGGCGCCTAGTTGACGCCGTCCTTGAGCTTGGAGACGCCCTTCGGCGCCTTCGTCCCCGACAGGAGCACCACCATCGCGGTGTCGTCTTCCTTCCACGAGGCGACGGCGTCGCGCAGGATCTCCACCAGCGTCTCGAACTGGTCGGGATGCGCGGCGAGCAGCGGGTCGATGTGGTCGTAGTAGACGACGTAGCCATCGGCGTCGCTGTCCAGGTCGAGCAGGCATTCCTCGAGCGCGTCCCAGTTCTTGCCGAAGTGCTTGGGCAGGCGCATCGCGGTGGCCACGTGCGTCATGAGCTGCTCCTTGCCGCCGATGTTCTTGCCCTCGATGTGGAAGAAGGCGAGGCCCTGCTGCTTCGCGAGCTTCTGCACGGCCTTGGGATCCGCGTGATCGGCGAGGAACCAGACGCCGCCGCGGCGCGATTCGAGCAGGGACTCCAGCGCTTGGGTCGGCATGGCAACTCCTATTCGCGGATGCGGCGGAAGTGGTTATAGTGGTCGTCCGTGTAGTACAGCTCGCCACCCTTCCCCGCGATGATGCGCCGGGCGCCCCGCGTGCGCTCGCCCGGAGTCTTCACCGTGTACTCGTGATAGTAGCCCCGCTTCTCGCGCGGGAGCCGGCCTTCGCGATTGCCGAAGGTGACCCCGTCGCGCGCGTACGGAAAGGGGCCGCCCGCGCGGATCAGCGCCACGGTGACTTGCGCCTCGGCCGGCAGCTGCGCGACGGAGACTTCCACCAGCGTGGGCGCCGGCGCGGCCTCGCGCTGAGCCTGCACCGGTGCGCACACGAATGCGACCGCGCAGGCGATCGCGGCCAGCCAGCGCGCGATCAAGCGCCGGCCTCCATGCGCGAGCGCTTGGATTCCAGCCGCTCGTCGAAGCGCGCCTTGTCGATCACGTGCCGCTCGTGGCGCCCCTCGGTGATCAGGTCGAGGTCATCGCGCGCGCTCACCTCGAAGACGAGCTTGCGGCCCTCGACGCGCGCGAGCTTCACCCGCACCTCGACCGTCATGCCGGGCAGCGTCGCCGCGAGGTGCGAGAGGTCGATGCGGGTTCCCAGGCTCTGCTCGCGCGGCCAGTCGAGGTGCGGCTTGATCAGGTCCACGCAAGCCCATTCCACCAGCGCCACCATGAAGCCGGTGGCGAACACGCGCGGCATCGCCTGGAAGTCCTGCGCCTCCTCGTAGATGAAGGGAACGGTCTTCGTGGCGGGAACGCGGTAGCGGAAGGTGCCCTCGAGGCCGGCGCTGAGCGTCTCGCGCATGGATCAGGCGGCCTTGGGCCGGTGCGGACAGTCCGGCTTGATGCAGTCGGCGTAGAGGTGCAGCTGGTGGTCGTGGATCGCGAAGCCGCGCTCGCGCGCCACCTTGTTCTGCCGCTTCTCGATCTCGGAGTCGTAGAACTCCTCGACGCGCCCGCATTGCAGGCAGACCAGGTGGTCGTGATGGGTACCCTCGTTCAGCTCGTACACCGCCTTGCCACCCTCGAAATGGTGGCGCATGAGCAGTCCCGCCTGCTCGAACTGCGTGAGCACGCGGTACACCGTGGCGAGGCCGATGTCCGAATGGTCCTCCAGCAGCTTGCGGTACACGTCCTCGGCGGTGAGGTGGCGTTCGGGGCTGTGCTGGAAGAGGTCGAGCACCTTGAGCCGTGGCCCGGTGACCTTGAGGCCCGTCTGCTTGAGTTCGCGCGGTTCGCTCATGGCGGTGGGGCGGGGTGGGATGCGGAAATGATACAGGGTGCATTGATATAATGCGCGCTCACTCCCGCCGCCATCCTTCATGCGCCCTCTCGTTTCGCTCCTCCTCATCGCCGCGCTCTCGGGCTGCGTCTACAAGATCGACGTGCAGCAGGGGAACCTGGTGACGCAGGACCTCGTGGACAAGCTGAAGCCCGGCATGACCCGGGCGGAGGTGAAGCAGTTGCTCGGCACGCCGCTGCTGAACGACGTGTTCCACCAGAACGAGTGGGACTACTACTTCGCGAACGCGCGTGGGGGCAGGGTGGCCTCGCAGCCGTCGCGCCTCACCGTGTACTTCAAGGACGACAAGATGGCGAGCTACGCCGGCGCGGGGCGCAGCGGGCGCGCCGCCGCCGACAGCCCGAGCTCCCTGTCGCGCACGGAGCGATGAGCGCGGTCCGCGTCGCGATCGCCGGCGCGGGTGGACGCATGGGCGGGGCGCTGCTCGATGCGGCGCGTGCGACGGATGGCGTGGCCCTCGGGGCGGCCCTCGACGTGAAGGCCGGCACGCGCGGCGACCTCGCGATCGGCACCGACGTGGCCGCGGCGCTGCGCGATTGCGACGTCCTCGTCGACTTCACCCGTCCCGAAGGCACGCTCGCCCACGTGGCCGCGTGCCGCAAGGCGAAGCGCGGCATCGTGATCGGCACCACCGGCTTCACCCCCGCGCAGGTGGAGCAGATCCGCGAGGCGTCGCGCGACATCCCGGTCGTCCTCGCGCCCAACATGAGCGTCGGCGTGAACGTGATGCTCAAGCTGGTCGAGCTCGCCTCCCGGGCGCTCGGTCCCGACTACGACGTCGACGTCTTCGAGATGCACCACAAGCTGAAGGTGGACGCACCCTCGGGGACCGCGCTCAAGCTGGGCGAGGTGGCCGCGCGCGCACGCGACACCTCGCTCGAGCGCGACGGCGTCTTCACGCGCCATGGCCAGACCGGCGAGCGCAAGCCGGGGACCATCGGCTTCGCGGTGGCGCGGGGCGGCGATGTCGTGGGCGACCATACCGTCTATTTCGCCGGCACCGGCGAGCGCCTCGAGATCACGCACCGCTCGTCGAGCCGTGCCACGTATGCGCAGGGTGCCATGCGGGCGGCGAAGTTCGTCGCCTCGCGCGCTGCAGGCCTCTACGGCATGGAAGAGGTGCTCGGCCTCGGTTGAGCGCATCGGCGGCCTCCCGTGAGGGCGCCGATTCTGCTAGAATTTCGGGTTAGCAAAAGCGGGACGAGCCACTCATCAGTTCGCGCTCTCCCGTTTTTTTTCGCCCGCAGTTTCCCGCCTGGAGCGTCGTCGTGCCGCAAAAGATCCCCGCCGTCCTCGTTCTTGCCGACGGCAGCGTCTTTCGCGGTTCTTCCATCGGGGCGGACGGCCAGGCCGCGGGCGAGGTGGTCTTCAACACCTCGATGACCGGCTACCAGGAGATCCTCACCGATCCCTCGTACGCGGGGCAGGTCGTGACGCTCACGTATCCGCACATCGGCAACGTGGGGACGAACCCCGAGGACGCCGAGTCGGGCAAGGTGTACGCCGCCGGGCTCGTGATCCGCGACCTGCCGCTCGTGGCCTCGAACTGGCGCGAGCAGGAAGACCTGCCGACGTACCTCGGGCGCAACAAGGTGGTCGCGATCGGCGACATCGACACGCGTCGCCTCACGCGGCTCCTGCGCAGCAAGGGCGCCCAGAACGGCGTGATCCAGGCCGGGCGCATCGACGAGAAGGCCGCGCTCGCGGCGGCGAAGGCGCTGCCCTCGATGGCGGGCCAGGATCTCGCCCGGGTGGTGAGCGTGAAGCAGGCCTACGACTGGAGCGGCAGCCTCTGGGCGCGCGGCGTGGGCTACCGGCCGGGCGGAAACGAGCGCTTCCATGTCGTGGCCTTCGACTACGGCGTGAAGCACAACATCCTGCGCCACCTCGCCGAGCGCGGGTGCCGCGTGACCGTGCTGCCCGCGACCGCGACCGCGAAGGAAGCCCTGGCGCTCGAGCCCGACGGCATCTTCCTCTCGAACGGACCGGGAGATCCGGAGCCGTGCACGTATGCGATCGAGGCGATCCGCGAGATCGTGGCGAAGGACGTGCCCACGTTCGGCATCTGCCTGGGCCACCAGCTGCTGGGCCTCGCCACGGGTGCGCGCACGATGAAGATGAAGTTCGGCCACCACGGCGCGAACCATCCGGTGCAGGACCTCGCCACGGGCAAGGTCTTCATCACGAGCCAGAACCACGGCTTCGCGGTGGACGACGCGACCCTGCCGGCCAACGTGCGGGCGACTCACCGCTCCCTCTTCGACGGAAGCCTGCAGGGCATCGAGCTCACCGACCATCCGGCCTACAGCTTCCAGGGCCACCCGGAAGCGAGCCCGGGACCGCGCGAGATGGCCGTTCTCTTCGACCGGTTCGTGAAGATGATGGAACAGAGAAAGCCGGGAAACCGTTGAGAACCCGAAAATCGTCCGCACATAAACGCTTGCACGCTTCACTCCCGAATGCCTAAGCGCACCGACATCCAGTCGATCCTCATCATCGGCGCCGGCCCGATCGTCATCGGCCAGGGCTGCGAGTTCGACTATTCCGGCGCGCAGGCGTGCAAGGCGCTGCGCGACGAGGGCTACCGGGTCATCCTCGTCAACTCCAACCCGGCGACGATCATGACCGATCCGGAGATGGCCGACGTGACCTACATCGAGCCCATCACGTGGCCGATGGTCGCGCGCATCATCGAGAAGGAGCGCCCGGACGCGCTGCTGCCGACGATGGGCGGCCAGACCGCGCTCAACTGCGCGCTCGACCTCGCGCGGGAGGGGGTGCTCGACAAGTTCGCGGTCGAGATGATCGGCGCCAAGAAGGAAGCGATCGACAAGGCCGAGGATCGCGAGAAGTTCAAGAACGCGATGACGAAGATCGGGCTCGAGAGCCCGAGAAGCGCGCTCGCCCACTCCCTCGAGGAGGCGATGCAGGTCCAGGCGATGGTGGGATTCCCCACGATCATCCGCCCCTCCTTCACGCTCGGCGGCACCGGCGGCGGCATCGCGTACAACATGGAGGAGTTCACCACGATCTGCGAGCGTGGGCTCGAGGCCTCCCCCACGAAGGAGCTCCTCATCGAGGAATCGGTCCTCGGCTGGAAGGAGTTCGAGATGGAGGTCGTGCGCGACCGCAACGACAACTGCATCATCATCTGCTCCATCGAGAACCTCGACCCGATGGGCGTGCATACGGGCGACTCGATCACGGTGGCACCCGCGCAGACGCTCACGGACAAGGAATACCAGATCATGCGCGACGCCTCGATCGCGTGCCTGCGCGAGATCGGGGTGGAGACCGGCGGCTCCAACGTGCAGTTCGGCGTGAATCCCGAGGACGGCCGCATGGTCATCATCGAGATGAACCCGCGCGTGTCGCGCTCCTCGGCGCTGGCCTCGAAGGCCACGGGCTTCCCGATCGCCAAGGTCGCCGCCAAGCTCGCCGTGGGGTACACGCTCGATGAG
This sequence comes from Usitatibacter sp., assembly GCA_035656735.1. Taxonomy (GTDB): domain Bacteria; phylum Pseudomonadota; class Gammaproteobacteria; order Burkholderiales; family Usitatibacteraceae; genus Usitatibacter. The sequence continues at coordinate 133,782 of DASRRY010000007.1, forward strand.
CTCAGGAACGAGATCACGGGCGGCGCCACGCCGGCGTCCTTCGAGCCGACCATCGACTATGTCGTCACGAAGGTCCCGCGCTTCGCGTTCGAGAAATTCAAGCAGGCCGACGACCGCCTCACGACCCAGATGAAGAGCGTGGGCGAGGTGATGGCGATCGGCCGCAACTTCCAGGAGTCGCTGCAGAAGGCGCTGCGCGGGCTGGAGGTGGGCGTCGACGGCTTCAACCTCAAGTCCGTCGACATGGACAAGATCGAGGACGAGCTGGCGTATCCCCGGGCCGAGCGCCTGTGGTACGTGGCCGATGCGTTCGGCGTCGGCATGTCGCTCGAGGAGGTGCACCGCTTCACGAAGATCGACCCGTGGTTCCTCACGCAGATCAAGGACCTCGTCGACACGGAGCTCGAGATCGAGAAGAAGCCGCTCGCCGCCTTCTCCGACGACGAGCTGCGGGAGTTGAAGCGCAAGGGCTTCTCCGATCGTCGCCTCGCGCACCTGTGGAAGACGACCGAGCACGAGGTTCGCAAGAAGCGCCACGGCGCCTCCATCCGTCCTGTTTACAAGCGCGTCGACACGTGCGCCGCCGAATTCGCGACGAAGACGGCCTACATGTACTCGTCGTACGACGAGGAAGACGAATCCGAGGTCACGGACAAGCGCAAGATCATGGTGCTGGGCGGCGGCCCCAACCGCATCGGCCAGGGCATCGAGTTCGACTATTGCTGCGTGCACGCCGCGCTCGCCCTGCGCGAGGATGGCTTCGAGACCATCATGGTCAACTGCAACCCGGAGACGGTCTCGACCGACTACGACACCTCCGACCGGCTCTACTTCGAGCCGCTGACACTCGAGGACGTGCTCGAGATCGTCGACCGCGAGAAGCCCGAGGGGGTCATCGTCCAGTTCGGCGGCCAGACGCCGCTCAAGCTCGCGCGCGACCTGGAAAAGGCGGGCGTGCCGATCATCGGCACGACGCCCGATGCGATCGACCGCGCCGAGGACCGCGAGCGCTTCCAGCAGATGCTGCACGAGCTGGGCCTCCTGCAGCCTCCGAACCGCACGGCGCGCACGGAAGACGAGGCGCTCGCCGGCGCGAAGGAGATCGGTTATCCCGTGATCGTGCGGCCCTCCTACGTGCTGGGCGGGCGCGCCATGGAGATCGTCCATGCCGAGAGCGACCTGCGCCGCTACATGCGCGAGGCCGTGAAGGTCTCGAACGACTCGCCGGTGCTGATCGACCGCTTCCTGAACGACGCGATCGAGGTGGACGTCGACGCCGTCTCGGACGGACCCCGCGTGCTCATCGGCGGGATCATGGAGCACATCGAGCAGGCGGGCGTGCACTCGGGCGATTCGGCCTGCTCGCTGCCGCCCTTCAGCCTGTCGGGCGAGATGCAGAACGAGCTGCGCCGCCAGACGGTCGCGATGGCCAAGGCCCTCAACGTCGTGGGCCTCATGAACGTGCAGTTCGCGATCCAGGACGAAAAGGTCTACGTGCTCGAGGTGAACCCGAGGGCCTCCCGCACGGTGCCGTACGTCTCGAAGGCGACCGGCGTGCCGCTCGCGAAGATCGCGGCGCGCTGCATGGTCGGCCAGTCGCTCGAAAGCCAGGGCTACACCCGCGAGGTGATTCCCCCGTACTATTCGGTGAAGGAGGCGGTCTTCCCCTTCATCAAGTTCCCGGGCGTCGACACGATCCTCGGGCCGGAGATGAAGTCCACGGGCGAGGTGATGGGCGTGGGCCAGAGCTTCGCCGAGGCGTTCGTGAAGAGCCAGCTCGCGGCCGGCGTGCGGCTGCCCAAGGGCGGCAAGGCGTTCCTCTCGGTGCGCAACGCCGACAAGGTGAAGGTGATCGAGGTCGGACGGGCGCTCGCCGAGCTCGGCTTCTCCCTCGTCGCCACGCGCGGAACCGCGGCGGCGCTCGAGGCCGCGGGCCTCAAGGTGCAACCGGTCAACAAGGTGCAGGAAGGCCGTCCCCACATCGTCGACATGCTGAAGAACCGCGAGATCAGCCTCATCGTGAATACCGTCGAGGAGGACCGGCGCTCGATCCAGGATTCCTGGTCGATCCGGAATACCGCCCTGCAGGCGAAGATCACCTACTACACGACCATCTCCGGCGCGCGCGCGGCCTGCATCGGCATGCGCCACCTCGAGGAGATGCGTGCCTACGACATCCAATCGCTCCATCGCTCCCTGCCATGAGCAAGATCCCCATCACCATCAACGGCGCGGAGCTGCTGCGCGCCGAGCTGCAGAGGTTGAAGGCCGTGGACCGTCCCGCGGTGATCACGGCGATCGCGGAGGCGCGCGCCCAGGGCGACCTCTCCGAGAACGCCGAGTACGATGCCGCGCGCGAGCGCCAGGGCTTCATCGAGGGACGCATCCTCGAGCTCGAGGCCAAGCTCGCCAACGCGCAGATCATCGATCCCAAGCTGCTCGACGACGATGACCGCGTGGTCTTCGGCGCCACGGTGGAGCTCGTGGACACCCAGGGCGGCGAGTCGATGACCTACCAGATCGTCGGCGAGGACGAGGCCGACCTGAAGGTCGGGAAGATCTCCTACTCCTCCCCGATCGCCAAGGGCCTCATCGGGAAGTTCTCGGGCGACGTCGCTGAGATCCGGACGCCGGGAGGGGTGAAGCAGTTCGAGATCGTGGACGTCCGGTACGAGTAGAGCGGCCGCCCTCGTCGCGCTCGACCGGCGGCTTGGAGGCGCGCGCGCGCTGCTTCGAGGTGGCGACGGTTTCCTTGCGCCGCTTTTGCGTTTCCCCCGCGGGCTTGGGAGAGGGCCGGGGTGACGGCCGTTTCTCCTCCGCGGGCTTCGCGCGGTAAACCACCAGGACCTTGCCGATCTGCTGGATGGGGTGCGCCTCGAGCTTCCCGCAGATCGACTCCATCCACACGTCGCGCGCGTCGCGATCGTTCGTCGCGGCGCGGACCTTGATGAGCTCGTGAGCCTTGAGCGCACGGTCGATCTCGGCCAGCACCTCGTCGGTGAGGCCCTTGTCGCCGATGATCACGATGGGGCTCAGCTTGTGGGCTTCGGCTCGCAGCTCGCTGCGGCGTTTGGAATTCAGTTCAGGCATCGGGGCAGTATAGGCAAAAGGCCATTCATCCGCAGATAAACGCGGATAAACGCAGATGAACCTTGTACGTTCGCGCATGGATATGGTGACTTCGGGCACGACACTTCTCCTCACGTTTGAGTTTTGCATGGCTCATCTGCGTTTATCTGCGTTTATCTGCGGACCCTCTTCCCGCCCCGGCGTGCCCCGATGAAGAAATCCCACTCCAGCAAGCAGTGGCTGCGGCGGCACGTGAATGACCCCTACGTGCAGCGCTCGAAGAAGGAGGGCTACCGCTCGCGCTCGGCCTACAAGCTCCTCGAGATCGACGAGCGCGACCGGGTGCTCCGGCCGGGCCAGGTGGTCGTGGACCTCGGGGCGGCGCCGGGCGGCTGGTCGCAGGTCCTCGCGAAACAGGCTGTCAAGGCCGGGAAGGTCATCGCCATCGACCTGCTCGAGATGGAGCCCGTTGCAGGCGTGACATTCGTCCAGGGCGATTTCGGGACCCGCCAGGGCCTCGCCGCGGTCCAGGCGGCGCTCGAGGGGGGCAAGGCGGACCTCGTCCTGTCGGACATGGCGCCCAACATGAGCGGAATCCCGGTGTCCGACCAGGCAAGATCGATGCATCTGGCTGAAATCGCTCGGGACTTCGCGCTGTTGCACCTGCAACCGGAGGGTGCGTTCCTCGTCAAAATCTTCCAGGGGGCAGGGTATGATGAATACCTCAAATCGCTGCGGCAGGCGTTCCGGAAGGTCGTGGTCCGGAAACCGGCCGCTTCCCGTGACGAAAGCGCCGAACAGTACCTCCTGGCGCGCGGGCTCCGGAGCGCCTCCGGGGCTTGAAACCGTGCATCTCGCCCGAACGTAGGTACGTGGACCGCTTTCTCCTCGAGGACATCGCAACGTGAACAACACCATTCGAACCATCATGGTCTGGCTCGTGATCGGGGTCATCCTGACCATGGTGTTCATGCAGGTCGGCAACCGGCAGACGAGCGCCAACACGCTTGACTACTCGACCTTCATGGAGGAAGCGAAGCAGGGCCACATCGCCAAGGCCAAGATCGAGAGCGCCCGCACGGTGCGCGCGACGACCCGCGACGGCAAGACCTACCTCGTGAACACCCCCGGCATCCAGGACCCGTGGATGGTGGGCGACCTCATGAAGGACGGCGTCCAGGTCGAGGCCAAGCCGGAAGAGGAGCCCTCGCTCCTCATGAACATCTTCGTGTCGTGGTTCCCGATGCTGCTGCTCATCGGCGTGTGGATCTTCTTCATGCGCCAGATGCAGGGCGGGGGACGCGGCGGCGCCTTCTCGTTCGGCAAGTCGCGCGCGCGCATGCTCGACGAGAACCAGAACCAGGTCACCTTCGCGGACGTGGCCGGCGTGGACGAGGCCAAGGAAGAAGTCGGCGAGCTGGTCGACTTCCTGCGCGATCCCTCGAAATTCCAGAAGCTGGGCGGCCGCATCCCGCGCGGCGTGCTGATGGTGGGCTCGCCGGGTACCGGCAAGACGCTCCTCGCGCGTGCCATCGCGGGTGAAGCGAAGGTCCCCTTCTTCTCGATCTCCGGCTCGGACTTCGTCGAGATGTTCGTGGGCGTGGGCGCGGCGCGCGTGCGCGACATGTTCGAGCAGGCGAAGAAGAACGCGCCCTGCATCGTCTTCATCGACGAGATCGACGCGGTCGGCCGCCAGCGCGGCGCGGGCCTGGGCGGCGGCAACGACGAGCGCGAGCAGACGCTGAACCAGCTGCTGGTCGAGATGGACGGCTTCGAGGGCACCTCGGGCGTGATCGTCATCGCGGCGACCAACCGTCCCGACGTGCTGGATCCGGCGCTGCTGCGTCCCGGCCGCTTCGATCGCCAGGTCGTGGTGCCGCTGCCCGACATCCGCGGCCGCGAGCAGATCCTGATGGTTCACATGCGCAAGGTGCCGATCGCACCCGACGTGGACGCGTCGATCATCGCGCGCGGCACGCCGGGCTTCTCCGGCGCGGACCTCGCCAACCTGGTGAACGAAGCGGCCCTCTTCGCCGCGCGCGGCAACAAGCGCCTGGTGGACATGGAGGACTTCGAGCGCGCCAAGGACAAGGTCATCATGGGCGCCGAGCGCAAGTCCATGGTCATGCCCGAGGAAGAGCGCAAGAACACCGCCTACCACGAGTCCGGCCACGCCATCGTGGCGCGCCTGCTGCCGAAGACCGACCCGGTGCACAAGGTCACGATCATCCCGCGCGGACGCGCGCTGGGCGTGACCATGCAGCTGCCGGTCGAGGACCGCTACAGCTACAACCGCGATTACCTGCTCAACAGCGTCGCGGTGCTCTTCGGCGGCCGCATCGCGGAAGAGCTCTTCATGAACCAGATGACCACCGGGGCCTCGAACGACTTCAAGCGCGCGACCGACATGGCGCGCCGCATGGTCACCGAGTGGGGCATGTCCGACAAGCTGGGCCCGATGGTCTACAGCGAGAACGAGGGCGAGGTCTTCCTCGGCCGCACGGTGACGCAGCACCAGAACATGTCCGAGGACACGCTGAAGGCGGTCGACCACGAAGTCCGCCGCATCATCGACGAGCAGTACGCGCTCGCGCGCCGCCTGCTCGAGGAGAACCGCGACAAGGTCGAGGTCATGACCAAGGCGCTCCTCGAGTGGGAGACGATCGACGCGAACCAGATCGAGGACATCATGTCGGGCCGCCCGCCGCGGCCGCCGAAGCCGGTCGCGACGAAGCCCGCGGCGCCGCCGAGCGACGGCGGCAACAAGGGCGCGGAGCCCTCGGGCACTCCGGTGGAGAACACCTGAGCGAACCGCTCGTGAGCCAGGCGAAGGGGTGGCCGTGGGCCGCCCCTTTTCCATTGGAGCCCGCGCCGGGCGCACCGCATCCCCTCGTCATGGGCATCGTGAACGTGACGCCCAACTCGTTCTCCGACGGCGGGCGCTTCCTCGATGCCACGCGCGCGATCGAGCATGCGCTCGCCATGAGGGATGACGGCGCGGATATCGTCGACGTGGGCGGCGAGTCGACGCGGCCCGGGTCGGAGCTGGTCTCCGCCGACCAGGAGCTCGAGCGCGTGATGCCGGTGCTCGCGGCACTGGTGCGCGAGGGTGCGTGCGTTTCGGTCGATACGGTGAAGCCCGACGTGATGCGCGCCGCCATCGCTGCGGGCGCGGCCATCGTGAACGACGTGAACGCGTTTCGCGCTCCCGGCGCCGTGGAGGTGGCCGCCGCCGCCTCGAGCGCGGGCGTCTGCATCATGCACATGCAGGGCACTCCCGCCACGATGCAGGAGGCACCGCACTACGAAGACGTCGTGGCGGAGGTCTCGGCGTTCCTCCTCGAGCGTGCGACCGCGCTGGAGGCGGCCGGCATCGCGCGCAGCCGCATCGTGCTGGATCCGGGATTCGGCTTCGGCAAGACGCTCGAGCACAACCGCGCGCTCTTCCGCGCGCTGCCGAAGCTGCGCGCCCTCGGTTACCCGCTGCTCGTGGGCGTGTCGCGCAAGAAGATGATCGGGGACCTCACGGGCCGGGCGGTGGATGAGCGCGAGAGCGGCAGCGTTGCCGCAGCCCTCCTCGCGGCGCAGAATGGAGCCTCGGTGCTGCGCGTGCACGACGTGCGCGAGACGGTCGACGCATTGAAGGTCTGGATGAACTTGCAGGCCGGAAGCGCGGCCTGAGCAAGAGCCCTTTCCGGGCCACAGGGAACGAACATGAGCAGAAAATATTTCGGCACGGATGGCATCCGCGGCCGCGTGGGCCAGCCGCCCATCACTCCCGACTTCGTGCTGAAGCTCGGTCATGCGGCGGGCAAGGTGCTGTCGCGCGCCGACATCGCGCCGCCCCATCGCGACCGCCCCGCGGTGCTGATCGGCAAGGACACGCGCATCTCCGGCTACATGCTCGAGTCCGCGCTCGAGTCGGGCCTTTCCGCGGCCGGCGTCGATACGCTGCTCGTGGGCCCGATGCCGACGCCCGCCGTCGCGTTCCTCACGCGCGCGCTGCGCCTCTCCGCGGGCGTCATGATCTCGGCCTCGCACAACCCGTACGAGGACAACGGCATCAAGTTCTTTTCCCAGGACGGCTTGAAGCTCCCCGACGCGGTCGAGACCGACATCGAGGCCGCCCTCGAGGCGCCGATGCAACTTCCCGCGCCGTCCCACCTGGGCAAGGCCGAGCGCATGTCCGATGCCGAAGGCCGCTATCTCGAGTTCTGCAAGGGCACCTTCCCGAAGACCCTCACGCTGCGCGGGCTGCGCCTCGTGGTCGACTGCGCGCACGGCGCCAACTATCGCGTGGGCGTGCGCGTGTTCCAGGAGCTGGGCGCCGAGGTGATCGCGATCGGCAGCTCGCCCAATGGCCTCAACATCAACGACGGTTGCGGCGCCACCGCGCCGCAAGCGATGGCGAAGGCGGTGCTGCAGCATCGGGCCGATTTCGGCATCGCCTTCGACGGCGATGGCGACCGCCTCGCCATGGCCGATCGCGATGGCCGGCTCTTCGACGGCGACCAGCTGCTCTACGCGATGGTCAAGCATCGCGCGGCGGAGGGACGCCTGCGCGGCGGCGTGGTCGGCACGCTCATGACCAACTTCGCGCTCGAGCGGCGGCTCGCGGAATCGAACATCCCGTTCGCGCGCGCCAAGGTGGGCGACCGCTACGTGCTCGAGCTGCTGCTGGAGCGCGGCTGGGAGTGCGGCGGGGAGAACTCCGGCCACCTGCTGTGCCTGGATTTCCACTCCACGGGGGACGCCATCATCTCGTCGCTGCAGGTGCTGGCCGCGCTCGTGGCGAGCGGCGAGTCGCTGGGCTCGTTCACGCGCGACCTCACGCTCTTCCCACAGGTGCTCGTGAACGTGAAGCTCACGGGCAAGGTGGACCTCCAGGCGCCGGCCATCCGCCAGGCGATCGCCGCCGCCGAGGCGGAGCTCGCCGACCGCGGCCGCGTGCTACTGCGGCCGTCGGGAACGGAGCCCGTCGTGCGCGTCATGGTCGAAGGCGAGGAGCGCGCGCACGTGCAGAGGCTGGCCGAATCCATCGCCGCCGCCGTTCGCGAGGGCGGAAAGGTCGTGGCGTAACAACTCGAGGTGCGCGGCGCCGGCCCCACCTCATCGGGGGGATGGGCCGGGCGAACGCGCGCAGGATCGCCTTTTCGCCTCGAAGGTTTGAGCGCCCCTCCGATTTGCGCTAAAATTGTTGAGTTTCGAGGGACGCCATGCGCTCCAAAGCGGTCGTCGGCAACTGGAAGCTCAACGGCAGTCTCGCGGCGAACGAAGCGCTCATCCGCGCGCTGCTCAGGGAAATCCCCCGCGACAACCCGGTGGCATGCGCGGTCTGCGTGCCGAGCCCGTATCTTGCGCAGGTGCGGGCACTCCTCGAGGGATCGGGCGTGGCGTGGGGCGCGCAGGACCTGAGCCGCTACGTGCAGGGCGCTTACACCGGCGAGGTGTCGGGACCGATGCTCGTGGAATTCGGCTGCCGCTACGTGATCGTGGGGCATTCCGAGCGCCGCGCGATCTTCGGCGAGACCGACGAGACGGTGGCGGAGAAGTACGTTGCGGCACGCAATGCCGGGCTCACGCCGATCTTCTGCGTGGGCGAGACGCTGGAGCAGCGCGAGCGTGGGGAGACGAACACCGTCCTCGCGCGCCAGGTCGATGCGCTGGTGAAGCGCTTCGGCGTCGTGGGGCTGGATCGCGGCATCGTGGCCTACGAGCCGGTCTGGGCGATCGGCACGGGAAAGACGGCCACCGCGCAGCAGGCCGACGAGGCGCACGCGTTCATTCGCGGTCGCATCGGGGCGAAGGATGCAGGGGTGGGCGAGCGCCTTCCGGTCCTCTACGGGGGAAGCGTGAAGGCCTCGAACGCGGCGGAGCTGTTCGCGATGCCGAACGTCGACGGAGGCCTCATCGGCGGGGCGTCGCTGGTAGCGGAAGAATTCGTGGCCATCTGGCGAGCGGGTGCAAATGCCCCGCGCCAGGGGGCGAGGTGAAAGGTTCATGCTGACGTTGATCCTGGTGCTTCATATCCTTGCCGCCATCGGCATCGTGGTGTTCGTGCTGCTCCAGCACGGCAAGGGAGCGGACATGGGCGCGGCCTTCGGCAGCGGCTCGGCCGGCAGCCTCTTCGGCTCCGCGGGTGCGGCCAACTTCCTGTCGCGCACCACCGGCGTCCTGGCCGCGGTCTTCTTCGCGACCAGCCTCGGCCTCACCTACTTTCATTCGGCGCCCGCTTCGTCGGGCGGCGTGACGCAGCAGCTGGACATCCCTGCCGCGAAGACCGAAACCAGACCGGCGGCGCCTGCTCCCTCGGCACCGGCACCGTCGGGGACTCCTGCGGGCGGCACGCCGCAGATTCCGAAGTAAAGGTTGTCCGGCCTCAAATCGCAGTCCCTTGCCGTCGTGGTGGAATTGGTAGACACGCTGTCTTGAGGGGGCAGTGCCGAAAGGCGTAAGAGTTCGAGTCTCTTCGACGGCACCAATTTCCTGCAAGCCCCTCCCTTGCCGGGGAGGGCATCCTGAATTGCTCGCCAACTACTTTCCCATCCTGTTGTTCCTCGCGATCGGCACGGCCGTGGGCGCAGGCTCCGTGGTGGCGAGCGGCGTGCTCGCCCGCCTCACCGGCGCGCAGAATCCCGACCCCGAGAAGCTTTCGCCGTACGAGTGCGGATTCGAGGCCTTCGAGGACGCGCGCATGAAGTTCGACGTGCGCTACTACCTCGTGGCGATCCTCTTCATCCTCTTCGACCTCGAGATCGCGTTCCTCTTCCCGTGGGCGATCGTCCTGCAGCAGATCGGCTGGTTCGGGATGGTCGCGATGATGATCTTCCTCGGCATCCTCGTCGTGGGCTTCATCTACGAGTGGAAGAAGGGCGCACTTGAATGGGAATGATCCATGGCTGACCTCTCCGAAGGCGTAGGCAAGCAGGGCTTCGTCGTCACCCAGGTGGACAACGTCCTCAACTGGGCGCGCACCGGGTCGCTCTGGCCGGTGACGTTCGGCCTCGCGTGCTGCGCGGTCGAGATGATGCACGCGGGTGCCGCGAGATACGACCTCGACCGCTTCGGCATCGTGTTCCGCCCGAGCCCGCGGCAGTCGGACCTCATGATCGTGGCCGGCACGCTCTGCAACAAGATGGCGCCCGCGCTGCGCAAGGTGTACGACCAGATGGCCGAGCCGCGCTGGGTCATCTCCATGGGCTCGTGCGCCAACGGCGGCGGCTACTACCACTACTCGTACTCGGTCGTGCGCGGCTGCGATCGCATCGTGCCGGTGGACATCTACGTGCCGGGCTGCCCGCCCACCGCCGAGGCGCTCCTCTACGGCTTGATCCAGCTGCAGAACAAGATCAAGCGCACCAACACCATCGCGCGGCGCTAGGAGAGGCCTTGTCCACGAAGATCGAATTGCTCCAGCAGGCGCTCGCGGCGGCGCTGGGCGAGCGTATCCGCAGGAGCGTCCTGGACCGCGGGCAGCTCACGCTCGAGATCGCGGCGGCCGACCTCCTCGCGGCCGGCACGAAGCTGCGCGACGACCCGACCCTCGCCTTCAGCACGCTGGTGGATCTCGTCGGCGTCGATTACGAGGGCTACGCGAACACCTGGGACGGCCCGCGCTACGCGGTCAGCTACAACCTGCTCTCGATCGTGCACAACTGGCGCGTGCGCCTGCGCGTGTTCTGCCCGGACGATTCGTTCCCGGCGCTCGAATCGATCATCGGCGTGTGGCCGTCGGCGAACTGGTACGAGCGCGAGGCGTTCGACCTCTACGGCATCGTCTTCCAGGGCCACCCGGACCTGCGCCGCATCCTCACCGACTACGGTTTCGTCGGGCACCCGTTCCGCAAGGACTTTCCCGTCATGGGCTACGTCGAGATGCGCTACGACCCCGAGCAGAAGCGCGTGATCTACCAGCCCGTGACCATCGAGCCGCGCGAGATCGTCCCGCGCGTGTATCGCGAGGACGCGTACGGCGACAGCGGCAAGCAATAGCACATGGCCGAAATCCGAAACTACACGATGAACTTCGGGCCGCAGCATCCGGCGGCCCACGGGGTGCTGCGCCTGGTGCTCGAGCTCGACGGCGAGGTGATCCAGAGAGCCGACCCGCACATCGGGCTCCTGCACCGCGCGACGGAGAAGCTCGCCGAGACGCGCACGTACCTGCAGAACGTGCCGTACATGGACCGCCTCGACTACGTCTCGATGATGTGCAACGAGCACGCGTACGTGATGGCGATCGAGAAGCTGGTCGGCGTCGACGTGCCCATCCGCGCGCAGTACATCCGCGTCATGTTCGACGAGATCACGCGGATCCTGAACCACCTGCTGTGGATCGGCTCGCACGCGCTCGACGTCGGTGCCATGACCGTCTTCCTCTACGCGTTTCGCGAGCGCGAGGACCTGATGGACATGTACGAGGCGGTCTCGGGCGCCCGCATGCACGCGGCGTACTACCGCCCGGGCGGCGTCTATCGCGACCTGCCGGACCGCATGCCGCAGTACAAGGAGTCGGGCGTGCGCACCGCGCAGAAGGTGCGCGAGCTGAACGACAACCGCCAGGGGTCGCTGCTCGACTTCATCGAGGACTTCACCCGGCGCTTCCCCGGCTACGTCGACGATTACGAGACGCTCCTCACCGACAACCGCATCTGGAAGCAGCGCACCGTGGGAATCGGCGTCGTGACGCCCGAGCGCGCCCAGGCGCTGGGCTTCACCGGCCCGATGCTGCGCGGGAGCGGCATCGCGTGGGACCTGCGGCGCAAGCAGCCGTACGAGGTGTACGACGAGCTCGACTTCGACATCCCGCTCGGCACCAACGGCGATTGCTACGACCGCTACCTCTGCCGCGTGCAGGAGATGCGGGAGTCGAACAAGATCATCCGCCAGTGCGTGAAGTGGCTGCGCGACAATCCGGGGCCCGTCATCACGGCGAACCACAAGGTCGCTCCTCCCTCGCGCGAGGAGATGAAGACCAACATGGAAGAGCTGATCCACCACTTCAAGCTCTTCAGCGAGGGCATGCACGTGCCGCCCGGCGAGGTCTACGCGGCGATCGAGCATCCGAAGGGCGAGTTCGGCATCTTCCTCATGTCGGACGGCGCCAACAAGCCATGGCGCCTCAAGATCCGCGCCGGCGGCTTCCCGCACCTCGCCGCGATGGACGAGATGGCGCGGGGCCACATGCTGGCCGACGTGGTCGCCATCATCGGCACCATGGACATCGTCTTCGGGGAGATCGACCGGTGAACGACAGGGCCGCGAAGCGCGTGATCGACCAGCGCGTGGTGAACATTGACGAGATGAAGTTGAGGCACCTCGCGTTCGGCGGCAACTACGAATGCGATTCCGAGCGCGTCGGCCCGCTCGTGGGCGCGAGGCAGCTCGGCTATTCGTACGACGTGGTGCCGCCCGGCAGGCGCGCCTGCCCCTTCCACAGCCACCGCGCCGAGGAGGAGATGTTCTTCATCGTGCGCGGCGAGGGCACCCTGCGTTACGGCGCCGAGACGCGGAAGATCCGTGCCGGCGACTTCATCTGCTGCCCGACCGGCGGACCCGAGACCGCGCACCAGATCGTGAACGACTCCGGCGCGGACCTCGCGTACATCTCCGTCTCGACGATGATGCCGGCGGAGGTCTGCGAGTATCCCGACTCGGGCAAGATCGGCTCCTTCGGCGTGAGCCCCGAGGGGGAGGGCAAGACGGGGGCGTTGCGCCATATGACCGAGGTCGGGGCGGCGGTCGATTACTGGAAAGGCGAGATCTAGGCATGGGCATGCTCACGCAAGCCTCGCTCGACGCGATCGCGCGCGAGGTCGCCAAGTACCCGGCGGACCAGAAGCAGTCGGCCGTGATGTCGGCGCTTCGCATCGCGCAGGACCAGCACGGCTGGTTGCCGAACGAATTGATGGAGGAGGTCGCCCGCGTCCTCGGCATGCCGCCGGTGTGGGTGTACGAGGTCGCGACCTTCTACAACATGTACAACCTGAAGCCGCTGGGCAAGTACAAGGTGACGATCTGCACCAACCTGCCCTGCGCGCTCTCCGGGGCGCTCGAGGCGGCGGACCACCTCAAGGAGAGGCTCGGCCTCGAGGGCTTCAACGAGACCACGGCGGACGGCCGCGTGACGCTCAAGGAAGGCGAATGCATGGGCGCCTGCGGCGATGCGCCCGTGCTGCTCGTGAACAACAAGCGGATGTGCAGCTTCATGAGCAAGGACAAGCTCGACCGGCTTCTGGAGGAGCTGAAGTGACCCTGATCGACTACGGCCCCGACGCCGTGATCATGAAGGACCTCGACGGCACGAACTGGGGGCTCGAGGCCTACCAGGACCGCGGCGGCTACAAGGCGCTGCGCAAGATCGTCGAGGGCAAGCTCACGCCGGAGGCCGTGATCGCCGAGGTGAAGAAGTCGGCGCTGCGCGGGCGCGGCGGCGCGGGATTCCCGACGGGCCTCAAGTGGTCCTTCATGCCGAAGAACTACACGGGGCAGCGCTACATCGTCTGCAATTCGGACGAGGGCGAGCCGGGCACGTTCAAGGACCGCGACATCATCCGCTACAACCCCCACGCGTTGATCGAGGGCATGATCATCGCGGGCTACAGCATCGGCGCCACCGTGGGCTACAACTACATCCACGGCGAGATCTGGGAAGAATTCGAGCTCTTCGAGCGCGCGCTCGACGAAGCGCGGGCGGCGGGCTTCCTCGGGAAGAACGTCCTGGGCGGCGGCTTCGACTTCGAGCTGTACGCGCACCACGGCTTCGGCGCGTACATCTGCGGCGAGGAGACGGCGCTGCTGGAGTCCCTCGAGGGCAAGAAGGGCCAGCCGCGCTACAAGCCGCCGTTCCCGGCGAGCTACGGCCTCTACGGCAAGCCCACCACGATCAACAACACCGAGACCTTCGCGGCCGTGCCCGGCATCATCGCCAACGGCGCCGACTGGTTCCTGGGCCTCGGCAAGCCCAACAACGGCGGGACCAAGATCTTCTCGGTCTCGGGCCACGTGAACCGGCCGGGCAACTACGAGGTGAAGCTCGGCACGCCGTTCGCGAAGCTCCTCGAGATGGCCGGCGGCATGCGCGGCGGCAAGAAGCTGAAGGGCGTCATTCCCGGCGGCTCGTCCATGCCGGTGCTCACGGCCGACGTGATGATGAACCTCGACATGGACTACGACTCGATCGCGAAGGCCGGATCGTTCCTGGGATCCGGTGCCGTCATCGTCATGGACGAGGACACCTGCATGGTGAAGGCCGCCGAGCGCCTCGCCTACTTCTACTTCGAGGAATCGTGCGGCCAGTGCACGCCATGCCGCGAGGGCACCGGCTGGCTCTACCGCATCATCCATCGCATCGAGACGGGGGAGGGCCGCCAGGAAGACCTGGACCTGCTCTTGAGCCTCGCCGACAACATCCAGGGCCGCACCATCTGCGCGCTGGGCGATGCGGCGGCGATGCCCGTGCGCGCGTTCGTGAAGACGTACCGCGACGAGTTCCAGCACCACATCGACCACAAGCGTTGCATGGTCGCGCCGGGCGGATACAGCAGCGCCTCGCATCCCGACCTGCACAAGATGGCGGCGGACTAAGGCAATGCCTATCAATCTCGAGATCGACGGCCAGGCCGTGACGGTCGACAACGGCGCCACGGTGATGGATGCCGCGACGAAGCTCGGCCTCTTCGTGCCGCACTTCTGCTATCACAAGAAGCTCTCCATCGCCGCCAACTGCCGCATGTGCCTCGTGCAAGTGGAGAAGGCGCCGAAGCCGCTGCCCGCGTGCGCGACCCCCGCCACCGAGGGCATGAAGGTGCAGACGCACTCGAAGATGGCCGTCGACGCGCAGAAGGGCGTGATGGAGTTCCTGCTCATCAACCATCCGCTCGACTGCCCGATCTGCGACCAGGGCGGCGAATGCCAGCTGCAGGACCTCGCCGTGGGCTACGGCCCCAGCTCCTCGCGCTACAAGGAAGAGAAGCGCGTGGTGGTGAACAAGAACCTGGGCCCGCTCATCGCGACCGACATGACGCGCTGCATCCAGTGCACGCGCTGCGTGCGCTTCGGCCAGGAGGTCGCCGGCGTGATGGAGCTCGGCATGGCCGGGCGCGGCGAGCACGCGGAGATCGTGTCGTTCGTGGGCCGCACGGTGGATAGCGAGCTCTCGGGCAACATGATCGACCTCTGCCCCGTGGGCGCGCTCACCTCGAAGCCGTTCCGCTACACCGCGCGCAACTGGGAGCTCGCGAAACGCAAGAGCATCTCGCCCCACGACTCGCTCAACTCGAACTTGTTGATCCAGGTGAAGGTGGACCGCGTCATGCGCACGCTGCCGCTCGAGAGCGACCAAGTGAACGAGTGCTGGATCTCGGACCGCGACCGCTTCGCCTACGAGGGGCTCGATTCCAACGAGCGCCTGCTGCACCCGATGGTGAAGCGCGCCGGGCAATGGGCCGAGGTGGATTGGCCCGAGGCGCTCGACGCCGCGGCGCAGGGGCTCAAGGCCATCGCCGCGCGCCACGGTGCGCAAGGCCTCGGCGTGCTGCTGGCCCCGGACCTCACGCTCGAGGAGCTGCACCTCGGCGCCAGGCTCGGGCGCGGCCTCGGCACCCCGAACATCGACCACCGCGTTCGCCAGTCGGATTTCCGCGTGAAGGCCCAGGGCGCGCCCTGGCTCGGCATGAAGGTCTCCGACCTCTCCGGCCTCGAGTCCGTGCTGCTCGTCGGCAGCACCATTCGAAAAGAACAGCCCCTCATCGCCAACCGCATCCGCCAGGCCGCGAAGAAGGGCACCGCGGTGCACCTCGTGCACGTGGCCGACGACGAGCTGCTGATGCCCATCGCGGGCCGCGCGATCGCGAAGCCGTCGGAGCTCGCGGGCACGCTCGCCGCCGTCGCCGCCGCGGTGGCGCAGGCCACGGGCAAGTCGGTGCGCGGGGAGCTCAAGCGCGCCATCACCGACGCGGAGCGCGCCATCGCGGCGAGCCTCGTCGCCCGGCCGCGCGGCGCGATCCTGCTCGGCCATTACGCGCAGCAGCATCCCGATTTCGCCGTGCTCCTCGCGATCGCGCAGGAAATCGGCCGCATCACCGGTGCCACGGTCGGCGTCCTGCCCGATGGCGGCAACGCCGTCGGTGCCCATCTCGTGGGCGCGGTTCCCGCGCACGAAGGCCTCGATGCGCGCGCCATGTTCGAGCAGCCGCGCGCGGGCTATCTCGTGGCCGGCGTGGAGCTCGAGCTCGACATGGGGCCGAAGGCGCTCGCGGCCCTCGCCCGATCCGAATTCGCCGTGGTGTTCTCCGCGTACCGCAACGCGACGACCGACGCCGCGCAGGTGATGCTGCCCATCACGCCGTTCACGGAAACGGCAGGCACGCTCGTCAACATGGAAGGCCGCGTGCAGTCCTTCAACGCGGTCGTGAAGCCGCAAGGCGATGCGCGGCCCTTGTGGAAGGTGCTGCGCATGCTGGGTGCCATGCTGGAGGTGCCGGGCTTCCATCCGGATCGCATCGAGGACGTGCGCGACGCCATCGCGCCCGACCTGCAGGCGTTCGCGCAAGCGGGCCTCGGGAACCCGGCCGCCGACTTCGAGTGGAAGGTGCGGGCGCCGGCGGCGACGCTCGAGCGCATCGACGAATTCGCGACCTATGGCACCGATCCCGTCGTGCGCCGCTCGCTCCCTCTCCAGCGCACGGCCGACATGAAGGCCGCCCGCAGCGCGCGCTTCCATCCCGCGACGGCTTCCTCCATGGGAATCGCGGCCGGGACGCAGGTGCGCGTGCGCCAGGGTGCGGGCGAGGCGGTCCTCCCCGCGATGCTCGATGCCGCCGTGCCGCAGGGCGCGGTCCGCATCGCGCGCGGCGTGCCGGAGACCGCGGCCCTGGGCGAAGGTGAAGTCGCGATCGACATCGTCAAGGTTCCCGCCGCCGCATGAACGAGCTCGCCGGACAAATCCAGGGATACGCCAACCACTACTTCGGCCCGCAGTGGGGGCCGCAGGTGTACACGTTCGGCCGCTCGCTCGCCATGATCATGGCCGTGCTGGTCCCGGTCCTGCTCACGGTGCTGTACTACCAGCTCGTCGAGCGCTGGGTCATCGGCTGGATGCAGGTGCGCAAGGGCCCGAACCGCGTGGGCTACAAGGGCATCCTCCAGCCCATCGCCGACGCGATCAAGCTGCTCATGAAGGAGCAGGTGATCCCGGC
Source organism: Usitatibacter sp. (assembly GCA_035656735.1). Taxonomy (GTDB): domain Bacteria; phylum Pseudomonadota; class Gammaproteobacteria; order Burkholderiales; family Usitatibacteraceae; genus Usitatibacter. The sequence continues at coordinate 151,049 of DASRRY010000007.1, forward strand.
GGGCTCCAACAAGGCGCTCTTCCTGCTGGCGCCCGTGGTGTCCGTGGCGCCCGCGCTCGCGGCGTGGTCGATCATTCCGTTCACGCCGGACTGGGTGATCTCCAACGCCGATGCCGCGGTCCTCGCGATGCTCGCGATGACGTCGATGGGCATCTACGGCGTGATCATCGCGGGGTGGGCGTCGAACTCCAAGTACGCATTCCTCGGGGCGCTGCGCGCGGCGGCCCAGATGGTGTCGTACGAGATCGCCATGGGCTTCGCGATCGTGGGCGGCCTCATGGCCGGCCAGAGCATGAACCTCACGCAGATCGTGGCGCGCCAGGACAACGGCTTCGGCTTCATCGGCTGGTTCTGGCTGCCGCTGCTGCCGCTCTTCGTGATCCACTACATCGCCGGGCTCGCGGAGACCAACCGCCACCCCTTCGACGTGGCGGAAGGCGAGAGCGAGATCGTGGCCGGCTTCCACGTCGAGTACTCGGGAATGATGTTCGCGGTGTTCTTCCTCGCCGAGTACGCGAACATGATCCTGATCTCCACCGTCTCCTCGCTCGTCTTCATGGGCGGGTGGCTGTCGCCCTTCGCCTTCGCGTTCGTCCGCGATGCGGGGCCCGCGATCTCCTGGCTCGCCGCGCCGAGCATCCTCTGGCTGCTCGCCAAGATCGCCTTCCTCATGTTCGTCTTCCTCTGGGTCCGCGCCTCGTTCCCGCGCTACCGCTACGACCAGATCATGCGGCTCGGCTGGAAGGTCTTCATCCCCCTCACCCTCGTGTGGATCGTGGTGGTCGCCGTGCTCATGATGGAGCCTTTGGCGCACTGGCCGGTGATCCGCATCTGGTTCGGAAAGTAACGCCATGCTCGCCCGCGCCAAGGAAATCGTCTCGAGCCTCAAGCTCTCGGAGCTTCGCAAGGGGCTCATGCTGACCGGCCGCCACATGTTCGCGCGCAAGATCACCGTGATGTACCCGGAGGAGAAGACGCCGCTCTCGCCGCGTTTCCGCGGGCTCCACGCCCTGCGCCGCTATCCCAACGGGGAAGAGCGCTGCATCGCCTGCAAGCTGTGCGAGGCGGTGTGCCCCGCGCTCGCGATCACCATCGAGAGCGAGCAGCGCGACGACGGCACCCGGCGCACCACGCGCTACGACATCGACCTCATCAAGTGCATCTTCTGCGGCTTCTGCGAGGAGAGCTGCCCGGTCGACTCGATCGTCGAATCGAACATCCTCGAGTACCACGGCGAGCAGCGGGGCGACCTGCTGTACACCAAGCCGCTGCTGCTCGCCATCGGCGACAAGTACGAGGCCGAGCTCGCCGCGGACCGTGCCCTGGACGCGAAGTACCGCTGATGGACTTTTCCCTCCTGCTCTTCTACTTCTTCGGGGCCGTGCTGATCGCCTCGTCGCTGCTCGTCATCACGGTGCGCAACCCGGTGCACGCCGCGCTCTTCCTCGTGCTCGCGTTCGTGAGCGCGTCGGGCCTCTGGCTGCTGGCCTACGCCGAGTTCCTCGCCATCACGCTGGTCCTGGTGTACGTGGGCGCGGTCATGGTGCTCTTCCTCTTCGTGGTGATGATGCTCGACATCAACCTCGAGCGGCTGCGCGAGGGCTTCTGGCGCAACCTGCCGCTCGCGGGCGCCGTGGGCGTGCTGATGGTGATCGAGATGGCGGGACTCTTCTGGCGCGCCGCGGCCGGGGGCACCGTGCCCAACGCACCGCCCCCGGATTACTCGAACTCCAAGGCGCTCGGGGCGGTTCTCTACACCGACTACGTGTACCCGTTCGAGCTCGCCGCCGTCGTGCTGCTGGTGGCGATCGTGGCCGCCATCGCGCTGACACTGCGGCACCGCAAGGAGACCAAGTACCAGGATCCCGCGACGCAGCTCTCCGTGCGCGCGAAGGATCGCCTGAAGATCGTGAAGCTGCCGTCGGAGACGCAGGTGCCGGTCGAGCCGCCGCAGGGGAGCGCCCCGTGATCCCGTTGAACCACTACCTCTTCCTCTCGGCGGTCCTCTTCGCCGTGAGCGTCATCGGCATCTTCATGAACCGCAAGAACCTGATCGTGCTGCTGATGGCGATCGAGCTGATGCTGCTCGCGGTGAACATGAACTTCATCGCCTTCTCGCGGGACCTGAACGACATCTCGGGCCAGGTCTTCGTGTTCTTCATCCTGACCGTGGCCGCCGCCGAATCGGCGATCGGCCTCGCGATCCTGGTGGCGCTCTTCCGCAACCTGCGATCGATCCACGTGGACGACCTCGACACCCTCAAGGGCTAGGAACACCCCAGCCAAGCGCCGCGCACGCGCCCGGAAAGACAAAGAAAACACGATGGACCTGTTCACCCTCTCCTGCATCGCGGCCTTCGCCCCGCTGGTGGGCGCCGTGCTCGCCGGCTTCCTCGGCTGGAAGCTGGGCCGCGCCTTCGCGCACTGGTCGACGATCCTCTCGGTCGCGATCTCGTTCGCCGCGTCGGTCGCCTGCTTCCTGCAGGTGAAGAACGGCGCCTCCATGGACCAGTCGGTCTACACGTGGCTGCAGGGGGAGGGCTGGCGCCTGCAGGTGGGCTTCCTCGTCGACCGCCTCACCGTCACGATGATGTGCGTCGTGACCTTCGTGTCGCTCATGGTGCACATCTACACCATCGGCTACATGGCGGACGATCCCGGCTACCAGCGCTTCTTCTCCTACATCTCGCTCTTCACCTTCTCCATGATGATGCTGGTCATGGCGAACAACTTCCTGCAGCTCTTCTTCGGCTGGGAAGCGGTGGGCCTGGTGTCGTACCTGCTGATCGGCTTCTGGTACACGCGCCCGACGGCGATTTACGCGAACCTGAAGGCCTTCCTCGTGAACCGCGTGGGCGACTTCGGCTTCCTGCTCGGCATCGCCATCATCTTCGCGCTCTTCGGCACGCTCGACTACGGCCCGGTGTTCCAGAACGCGCCGCGGTTCGTGGAGGCGTCGGTCACCTTCATCGGCGACTGGCCGTGGCACCTGATGACCGTCGTCTGCGTGCTGCTCTTCGTGGGCGCCATGGGCAAGAGCGCCCAGTTCCCGCTTCACGTGTGGCTGCCCGACTCGATGGAAGGCCCCACGCCCATCTCCGCGCTGATCCATGCGGCCACCATGGTGACGGCCGGCATCTTCATGGTCGCGCGCATGTCGCCGCTGTACCAGCTCTCGCCGGCGGCGTTGTCGTTCGTGACGATCATCGGCGCGATCACCATGTTCTTCATGGCGCTCATCGCGCTGGTGCAGTACGACATCAAGCGCGTCGTCGCCTACTCGACGCTCTCGCAGCTGGGCTACATGACGGTGGCGCTCGGTGCGGCGGCCTATCCGGTCGCGATCTTCCACCTCATGACGCATGCCTTCTTCAAGGCCGTGCTCTTCCTGGGCGCGGGCTCGGTCATCATCGCGCTGCACCACGAGCAGGACATGCGCAAGATGGGCGGGCTCGCGAAGTACATGCCGATCACGTATGCGACGGTGCTCATCGGCGCGCTCGCCAACGCGGGGATTCCGCCCTTCGCGGGCTTCTTCTCCAAGGACTCGATCATCGAGGCGCTGCAGGCCTCCACGATCCCGGGCCACGAGCTCGCGTACATCCTCGCCCTCGGCGGCGTCTTCGTGGGCGCGCTCTACTCCTTCCGCCTGGTGTTCTACGCCTTCCACGGCGAGGAGCGATTCGAGCTGCACGCGCATGGCCATGACGACCACGCGCACGGGCACGAGGATGCGGCGCACGGTGTCGGCAGCGGCGTCGAGAAGAAGAAGCATGCCGTCGAGGAGCCGCACCACGAGCCGATGCACGGCAAGCCGCACGAGACGCCGTGGGTCGTCACGGTGCCGCTCATCCTGCTCGCCATCCCGTCGGTCTTCGCGGGCTGGCTCTTCATCGAGCCCATGCTCTACGGCGGCTGGTTCGACGGCTCCATCGCCCCCTCGCAGACGATGGAGAAGCTGCGTGAGGAGTTCCAGGGCCCGGTCGCCATGATGGCCCATGCGTTCACGGGAGTGCCGCTCTACCTGGCGCTCGCCGGCGTGGCGGTCGCTTTCTTCCTGTACATCGTGCGGCCGGACCTGCCCGCCGTGGTGCGCGCGAGGCTCTCCCCGCTCGTCACGGTGCTGGAGAACAAGTACTACTTCGACGACTTCAACGACTGGTTCTTCGCGGGCGGCGCGCGCCGCCTCGGCACCGGCCTCTGGGCGTGGGGCGACAAGACGATCATCGACGGCATCATGGTCAACGGCACGGCGCGCCTCATCGGCTGGTTCTCGGGCGTCGCTCGGCGCATGCAGACGGGCTTCATCTACCACTACGCCTTCGGCATGATCTTCGGCGTCGTGGCCCTCCTCTCCTTCTTCTGGCTCTACCTCGGCCGCTTCTAGCCCGGACAACAACAACGATGTTCTCGGGAATCAACCTCTCTCTCGCGATCTGGGTGCCCATCGCCTTCGGCATCGCGGTGCTCGCGATCGGCGACGACCGCAATCCGCGGCCCGCGCGCTGGACGGCGCTCGTGGGCTCCATCCTCGGGTTCCTCGTTTGCATCCCGCTCTGGACGGGCTTCCAGCAGACCGCGGACATGCAGTTCGTGGAGCTGGCGCCGTGGATCTCGCGCTTCAACGTGAGCTACCACCTGGGCGTGGACGGCATCTCCATGCCGCTCATGCTGCTCAACAGCCTCATGACGGTGCTGGTCGTGATCGCCCACTGGGAGGTGGTCCGCGACAAGGTCTCCCAGTACCTCGCGGCCTTCCTCATCATGTCGGGGCTCATCAACGGCGTCTTCGCCTCCCTCGACGCGATCCTCTTCTACACGTTCTTCGAGGCGATGCTGATCCCGATGTTCCTCATCATCGGCATCTGGGGCGGCCCCAATCGCGTGTACGCGGCGGTCAAGTTCTTCCTCTATACGCTGCTGGGCTCGCTACTCATGCTGGCCGCGTTCATCTACCTCTTCAACGCGACCAACGGCAGCTTCGAGATCCTCGACTTCCACCGCGTCCCGCTCTCCATGACGGCGCAGATCCTCATCTTCATCGCCATGTTCATGTCGTTCGCGGTGAAGGTGCCGATGTGGCCGGTGCACACGTGGCTCCCGGACGCGCACGTCGAGGCGCCCACGGGCGGCTCCGTGATCCTCGCGGCCATCACGCTCAAGATCGGCGGGTACGGATTCCTGCGCTTCAACATGCCGATCGCACCCGACGCCTCGGCGTACCTCTCCACCTTCATGGTGACGCTCTCGCTCATCGCGATCGTCTACATCGGCCTGGTGGCGCTGGTCCAGGGCGACATGAAGAAGCTCATCGCCTACTCGTCGATCTCCCACATGGGGTTCGTGACGCTCGGCTTCTTCATCTTCACCTACGACGGGCTGCTGGGCGGGATGCTGCAGATGATCTCCCACGGCTTCGTGTCCGCGGCGCTCTTCCTCTGCGTGGGCGTGCTCTACGACCGCGTCCACTCGCGCCAGATCGCGGACTACGGCGGGATCGCCAACACGATGCCGGTCTTCGCCGCGTTCTTCGTCTTCTTCGCCATGGCGAACTCGGGCCTGCCGGGCACCAGCGGTTTCGTGGGCGAGTTCCTCGTGATCATGGGCACGATGAAGGTGAGCTTCTGGTGGACCCTCCTCGCCGCGACGACGCTCATCTGGGGCGCGGCCTACACGCTCTGGATGGTGAAGCGCGTGGTGTACGGCCCGGTTGCCAACGAGCACGTCGCGCACCTGAAGGACGTGAGCCCGCGCGAGCTCGCCTTCCTCGTGATCCTCGCCGTGGCCGTCCTCTGGCTGGGCCTCTATCCGAAGGCGCTCTCCGACATCATGAATCCCACGCTGCAGGAGCTGCTGCGCCAGGTCGGGCAGAGCAAGATCGCATGAACACCGCCACCTTTTCGCTTGCCACGCTCGCGCCCGCGCGCCCGGAGATCGCGCTGCTGGTGCTCGCCTCGGCGCTGCTCGTCATCGACGCTTTCCTCAAGCGTCGTGACGGCGTCGTCACCTACTGGCTCACGCTGGCGACACTCGTGCTGTGCGCGCTCCTCTGCGTCGTGACGGTGCGCCACCAGCCGGTCACGACCTTCGGCGGCATGTTCATCTCGGATCCGCTGTCGCAGGTGGTGAAGACCATCATGCTTCTCACCGTCGCCGGCACGATCGTGCTCTCGCGCTCGTACCTCGAGACGCGGCGGATGCTCACGGGCGAGTTCCTCTGCCTGGCGCTCTTCGGCGCGGTGGGCATGATGGTGATGATCTCCGCCAACCACTTCCTCACGCTCTATCTCGGCCTCGAGCTCATGGCGCTCTCGCAATACGCGATGGTGGCGCTCGAGCGCGACTCGGCCAAGGCGACCGAGGCGTCGATGAAGTACTTCGTGCTGGGCGCGCTTTCGTCCGGCCTTCTGCTCTACGGCTTGTCGGTGCTCTACGGCGCCACGGGCTCCCTCGAGCTCACGCGCGTGGCGGCCTCGATCGAGGGCGGCAACGCCAACGGCACGCTCGCCGCGTTCGGGCTGGTGTTCGTCGTGGCCGGCATCGCGTTCAAGCTGGGTGCCGCACCCTTCCACATGTGGATCCCGGACGTGTACCACGGGGCGGCCACGCCGGCCACGATCATCATCGGCGCGGCGCCCAAGCTCGCCGCCTTCGTCTTCGTCATGCGGTTGCTCGCCAACGGCCTGCAGGGCATGACGGGCGACTGGCAGCAGATGCTGGTGTTCCTGGCGCTCGCTTCCATGGCCGTGGGCAACATCGTCGCGATCGCCCAGGGCAATCTCAAGCGCATGCTCGCGTACTCGACCATCGCGCACATGGGCTACCTGCTGCTGGGCATCCTGGCGGGCAACGGCGCGGGCTACAGCGCGTCGCTCTTCTACGTGATCGCCTACGCGATCATGACGCTGGGTTCCTTCGGCATGATCCTGCTGCTCTCGCGCGCGGGCTTCGAGGCCGACACGCTCGAGGACTTCAAGGGGCTGAACCAGAAGTCGAAGTGGTACGCCTTCATGATGCTGATCCTGATGTTCTCGCTCGCCGGCATCCCGCCCACCGCCGGCTTCTTCGCGAAGCTCCTCGTGCTGCAGGCGGCGCTCGACGCCGGATACACGTGGCTCGTCGTGGTCGCGGTCCTGCTCTCCGTGATCGGCGCGTTCTACTACCTGCGCGTCGTGAAGCTCATGTACTTCGACGCACCCACGGGCGAGATCACGATCGAGCGCCGCATGGGGACGCGCTGGGTGCTCTCGGGCTCCGCGCTCGCGACGCTCTTCTTCGGCATCGCGCCGGCGCCGCTGCTGAACCTCTGCTTGAGCGCCATCAGCCGTTCGATGTGATGGCGGCGAAGCGACCGGAATTCACCGCCGACTTCACCGAAACGACCCTCGAGTCGAGGCTCGCCTACGACGGCGGGCTCCTCAAGGTGTGGCGCGACGAGGTGCGGCTGCCCGACGGCGGCCAGGCGTGGCGCGAGTACGTGAAGCACCCGGGCGCGGTGATGATGCTCGCGTTCGTGGATGAGCAGACGATCCTGCTCGAGCGCCAGTTCCGCTATCCGAAGCGGCGCCACTTCGTGGAGCTTCCCGCGGGCAAGCTCGAGGCGGGCGAGGAGCCGCTCGCGACGGCGAAACGCGAGCTGGTCGAGGAGTGCGGCTTCGAGGCGGCCCAGTGGTGGAAGATCGCGACACTCGATCCTTCCATCGGCTACTCGACCGAGGTGATCCACCTCTACGGCGCGCGCGGCTTGACGCACGTGGGCCACAAGCTGGACGAGGGCGAGCACCTCGAGACCTTCCGGGCGCGCATCGCCGATGCGTTGGAATGGATCCGCGACGGGATGATCACCGACACCAAGACCACGTTCGGGCTGCTCTGGTGGGACAAGTTCGGGCGCTTTCCCGACTAAACCTTTGGAACACGGATGAACGCGGATAAAGGCGGATAAACACGGATAAGAGCAAAGTAAGCTTTCCATGCGCAGGCTCAGGCGTGGCCACACTTGGCACCGACCAGTCCGCCATGGGGTTATCCGTGTTCATCCGGTGTTATCCGTGTTCATCCGTGTTCCAAAGGTTTAATGCATGAATGGTGCGGTAGACCTCCTCGTCATCGGCGGCGGCATCAACGGCGCCGGCATCGCGCGCGATGCGGCCGGCCGCGGGCTGGCCGTCACCCTCGTGGAAAAGGACGACCTCGCCGCGGCCACGAGCTCCTGGAGCTCCAAGCTCATCCACGGCGGGCTGCGCTACCTCGAGCAGTACGAATTCCGCCTGGTGCGCGAGGCGCTGCGCGAGCGCGAGGTGCTGCTCAAGCTGGCCCCCCACATCATCCGGCCCCTGCTCTTCGTGCTGCCCCACGACCGCAGCATGCGGCCGGTGTGGATGATCAAGGCGGGACTCTGGCTCTACGACCACCTGGGCGGGCGCATCACGCTCCCCCGCTCGAAGGCGGTCGCGTTTCCGCACCTCGAGTTCAGCGCGGGATTGCGCGGCGAATATCGCTCGGGTTTCGTCTATTCGGATTGCCGCGTGGACGACTCGCGGCTCACGGTTCTCAATGCGGTCTCCGCCCGGGAGAAGGGCGCGCGCATCCTCACGCGCACGCGCTTCGAGAGCGCGCGCCGGGTGGAAGGCGCATGGGAGGCGGCCGTCGTCGCGGCGAACGGCGAGCGCCGCACCGTGCACGCACGCGCCATCGTGAATGCGGCGGGCCCCTGGGTGATGGACGTGCTGCACAACGTGGGCGACGCCCACGTGCGCGGCGGGGTGAGGCTCGTCAAGGGCAGCCACATCATCGTGCCCAAGGTGCACGCGCAGGGCCACGCCTACATCCTGCAGAACCCGGACCGGCGCGTGATCTTCGTGATCCCCTACGAGCGGGACTTCAGCCTCATCGGCACGACCGACGTCGCCGTGCCCAGCCTCGAGGGCGCGACCACGATCTCGCCCGAGGAGACGCGCTACCTGCTGGAGGCGGCAAACCGCTTCCTCGCCAGGCCGCTCGCCGAGTCCGACATCGTCTCGAGCTATGCCGGCGTGCGCCCGCTCTACGACGACGGCTCGGACAATCCTTCCGAGGTCACGCGCGACTACGTGCTGCGCGTGGACCACGAGGGCCATCGCGCGCCGCTGCTCACGGTCTTCGGCGGCAAGATCACCACGTACCGGCCGCTCGCCGAGGAGGCGCTCGGCAAGTTGAAGCCGTTCTTCCCCGCGATGAAGGGCGACTGGACCGCGCGCGAGCCGCTGCCGGGCGGCGACGTCGGCCACTTCAACGCCTTCCGTGACGACATGTACCGGCGCTACGACACGCTGGGCCGTGCCCTGGTGGACGGCATCGTGCGGCGCCACGGCAGCCGCAGCGTGCGGTTGCTCGGCCACGCGCGGACCATCGCCGACCTGGGGCGGCATTTCGGCGGCGGCCTCACCGAGGCGGAGGTGCGCTACCTCGTCGCCGACGAATGGGCCGAGACGGCCGAGGACATCCTCTGGCGGCGCACGAAGTGCGGCCTGCACATGACGCCCGCCGAGCGCGAGTCCGTGGCGGCCTTCCTGCAGCAGGCGGGATGAAGCCGCTCGCGGAGTTTCCGCGCGAGGCGCGCGCCGGCGTGCGCGTGCTGCTCACCGACATCGACGACACACTGACGACCGATGGGCGCCTCGAGGCGCTCGCCTACACCGCCCTCGAGCGGCTGCACGACGCGGGGCTGCTCGTGATTCCCGTTACCGGACGTCCCGCCGGCTGGTGCGACCACATCGCCCGCATGTGGCCCGTCGACGGCGTGATCGGCGAGAACGGGGCGTTCTGGTTCCGGCACGACGCCCGCGCGCGCCGGTTGGTTAAGCGCTACGTGATCGGCGCCGGCGAGCGGGCGCAGCGCGCCACACGGCTGGAGGCGATTGGCCAGCGCGTCCTGCGCGAAGTCCCGGGCTGCGCCATCGCCTCCGACCAGCCCTATCGCGAGGCGGATCTCGCGATCGATTTTCGCGAGGACGTGCCGCCGCTGCCGCGCGACGCCGTGGCCAGGATCGTGGCCATCATGGAGGCGGAGGGCCTGACCGCCAAGGTGAGCTCCATCCACGTGAACGGCTGGTTCGGCGGCTACGACAAGCTTTCGACGGCGCGCCTGATGCTGCGGGAGGTCTTCGGCATCGATGCCGATGCGCAGCGCGGGACGATCGTCTTCGCGGGCGACTCGCCGAACGACCAGCCGATGTTCGGATTCTTCCCCAACGCGGTCGGGGTGGCCAACGTGCGCGACATGGCGGACCTCATGACGCAGCTCCCGGCTTATATAACGCCATCCCGGGGTGCCGCTGGATTCGCGGAGCTGGCCGAAGCGCTGCTTCCGCCGGGCCACGGGACGCGTCAAAGCTAAGTATTATTGTCACATATTGCCGTATTTTGGCAGGCGATACGACGCTGCCGATCGCGTTTTGCTGCGCAAACATCGATGGCATGGCGCTTGCACGGGGCTCGCTGCCGCGAAGGCGGCTTTTTGTCCAAACCTAAATGGGAGTTCCTCAGTGAACAAGATCCAACAAGGCTTCACCCTGATCGAATTGATGATCGTGGTCGCGATCATCGGCATCCTGGCCGCGGTTGCGATTCCCGCGTACCAGGATTACCTGGTCCGCTCCAAGATGTCGGAAGTCGCCGCGGCGCTTTCCGCGTGCAAGACGTCGGTGGCCGAATACGCCGCTGCCCGCAACGCCTTCCCCAACAACGTGACGGTCGCCGGCTGCTCGACTCAATCGACGACGTACGTTTCCAACATGGCCGTCGGCGGCGACCCGGTCGCCCTGACCGCCACGGCGCACAACACCGGAACGGTCGGTGGCGATTGCGATCTGACGCTGACCGCCGAAGGCACGGCCGCTGCGATCACGGGCTGGTCCGGCTCGACGAGCTGCGCCGCCAAGTACGTGCCGGCGACGTTCCGCTGACCCCAGCACCTGTCAGGAGTTGAGGAAATTCGGGGCCCTTCGGGGCCCCGAACCGTATATGGACAATGCGCGCGTGAATTACACATCGCAATAACGCTACTTATTGCGCGGAGCTCACGGCGCAGACCACTTATAGTCGCCAATTAACGACGGTTGAGCTGGCGATCGACCCGGCGGGAGAAGTGCAGCGTCAAAGCCATGTATGCTGTTCTTTAGCCCCCGTCTGAGTAGCCCTCCAGGGCTCAATTGTTAACTTTCGTTCACACCTTACGAGTGAAAGTGCGACGATGGCGATGCGGAAACTAAGTTTGCGTCAATACGTGCCGATTTTCGGCACCTGATATGACGTTGCCGGAATTGATTTCACTCATAAAATGTTAATGGCACGAGCCTTGCGATGTGATGACCTGCCGAGAAGGCATCTTCATCCATAACTTGGGAGTTCCTCAGTGAAAAAGATTCAAAAGGGCTTCACCCTGATCGAACTGATGATCGTGGTCGCGATCATCGGCATCCTGGCCGCGGTTGCGATTCCCGCGTACCAGGATTACCTGATCCGCTCGAAGATGGCTGAAGTCGCCGCGGCGCTGTCCGCGTGCAAGACGTCGGTCGCGGAGTACGCCGCCGCCCGCAACGCGTTCCCGAACAACGTGACGGTCGCGGGCTGCTCGACGCAATCGACCACGTACGTGTCGAACATGGCAGTTGCCGGCGACCCGGTGGCGATGACCGCGACGGCGCACAACACCGGCACCGTCGGTGGCGACTGCGACCTGACGCTGACCGCCGAAGGCACTGCCGCTGCGATCACCGGCTGGTCCGGGTCGACGAGCTGCGCCGCCAAGTACGTGCCGGCGACGTTCCGCTAAGCATCGCTTCTGTAAAGAGTTGAGGAAATTCGGGGCCCTTCGGGGCCCCATTTTTTTGTCTACATTTCGCGCCGCTGAGTACAAGTAATCTCGTTTTGTTGCGAGTTTGCGGCTCCTAAGCATCTTTGACTCGCGATTGTCATGCGCATGTTGTAAGGGCAGGAATAGCAGCGGAATACAAATCGGTGCCAGAGGGTCGCGCATCCGCGCGCGCTTAGCTGAAAGGTTAGGTGCCCCTCCGCGTCGGCCAGTCGATTTCTCCAGAAATAACTTGCATTAATTAAATGGCATCTGTTAATTTGCGATCGGAATAGCATCAACCTCAAAAAACTAAGCGTACTCATAATCCAGCTGAAGGGAAGTGAGCTTGGACCCCGAGGGATAGATTACCGATCTCGAGAGTCGCACACGCGATTCGCGGCTGACGGCGAGGCCGCAACTACAGTGAAAGCATCGATGCACCGCGCGCGCCATTGCGTCGCACGGAAGGGAGGGAATTGTCTTGTCGATTGCAAGCGTACTTCGCCATTTCACTGCAGCACTGCTCTTTGCCGGCAGTATTCATGAATCGCCCCCGGTTCAGCCGACACTTGTGAGTCGTTCGAAGTGTTGCTTCTCATAGTTTACTGGCGACAGGCCGTTGTTGTAGCCATGGCGGCGGTGGGGGTTGTAGAACAGCTCGATGTAGTTAAAGACGTCTTGGC
>DASRRY010000008.1:0-83468 GCA_035656735.1 Usitatibacter sp.
GGCCTCGTGGGACCCAGGGGCATGCCCGCCGAGGTCGTGCAGAAGATCAACCAGGCCGTCGCGGACACGGTCAACGACCCTGCGGTGAAGAAGCGCCTCGTCGAGGAGGGCTCGGAGATCCGCATCATGTCGCCCGGCGAATTCGGCCAGTTCATCCGCAAGGAGAACGCGCGCTGGGTGAAGGTGGTGAAGGAAGCGGGGATCAAGCCGCAGTAGGCAGACGCACCCCCGGTTTCATGCGTGCGAATACAAAGGGGCGCCCGCCGCCGGCATGTCCACCTCGAGCACGGCGCCCGTCTCCGATTCCGTCAGCACCAGCTTCGATGTACCCGGACGGTAAGCCACGTTCGTGACCGTCGAGCCGCCCGGGCTGCGAATGAAGTGGGTCACCTCGCCGGCGGCGTTCAGCACGAACGCCCCCCCGAGGCTCGCGTGCGCGACGACCACGCGGTTGTCCGCGTCGAGCGCCATGCCGTCGGGCCCGCTCGTGCCGAAGAACGTGCGGAAGGCGCCGATCTTCGAGACGGAACCGTCGGGGAACAGCGGTCCGCGCCAGACCTGGTTGGCGCGCGTGACCGCGATGAAGAGCGCCTTGCCCTGCGCATCGAGCGCGACCCCGTTCGGGCTCGGGATGCCGGACACCATGAGCTCGAGCGCGCCGCCCGTGCGCAGCCGGTAAACCCGTCCCGACGGGTCGTGCAGCCCGCTCTGGCCTTGGTCGGTGAAGTAGCAGTTGCCCTCCAGGTCGAAGGTCAGGTCGTTCAGGCCCCTGAACGACTCGCTGTTGCGCCGGGCCTTGATCGGCGTCACCTCGCGCGTGCGCGGATCGAGCCGCAGGAGTCCCCGCTGGTAATCGGCGATCCACAGCGTGCCGTCGCGATGGATCGCGAGCCCGTTGGGCCAGCCTTCGTACTCCGCCACGAGCGTCCACTCGAGGGCCGGCGAGATGCGCAAGATCCGCCCGAACGGAATGTCCACGACGTAGAGGTTGCCCTCGCGGTCGAAGGACGGACCCTCGAGGAAACTGTCGACCTCATGCCCCGGCCGGTTGGCGTCGGCCCATTCGGTGCGCCGCTTGCGGCGGAAGCTGTCCGGCAGGCGCGTCAGCACGCGCGCATGCAGCACGTGCGGCGGGGCAAAATTCAGGTTCCACATCGATGGTCTCCCGGAGAAGGTGCATGGCGATCTACCGCCTCGGCAGCAAAATACCCCAGGTTCCCCCTTCCGCCTACGTGGCGAGCGAAGCGGTCGTCATCGGCGAGGTGTTCCTGGGCGAGGATGCGAGCCTCTGGCCAGGCGCCGTCATCCGCGGCGACAACGTCGCGATCCGCATCGGCCGCGGCACCAACGTGCAGGAAGGCGCGGTGTTGCACTCGGATCCCGGCGTGCCCCTCGTCGTGGGCGACGACGTCTCCATCGGCCACCAGGCGATGCTGCACGGGTGCACCGTGGGCGACGGCTCGCTCATCGGCATCCAGGCCGTCGTGATGAACGGCGCGGTCATCGGGCGCCAGTGCCTCGTGGGCGCCGGCACGCTGGTCGCCGAGGGCAAGGCGTTCAACGACCGCGCGCTCATCCTGGGCTCGCCCGCACGCATGCTGCGCACGCTCACCGACGAGGAGGTCGCCGGCCTGCTCTTCAACGCCGAGGATTATGTGCGCCGGCAGCGACTGTACAAGCTCGGGCTCGAGCGCATCGGCTGACCCCCGTCACACCGAAGGCACATCGACTTTACCTTTGCTTCGTCGGTTTTTTTGGGCGTAAGCTGCCGTAGCGGATTCACAGGGGAGAACAATGGCCAGAACTCTCTCGGATCGCCTGTCGGATGCTGCACGTGGAGCATTCGTCGGACGCGAGGTGGAAGTGCGCTCCCTGTCCGCGGCCATGCAGACGCCGGAGCCCCAGTTCGCCGTTGCGTTCATCCACGGTCCGGGGGGAATCGGAAAGACCTCGTGCCTGCGCGCGATCCTCGATTCGCTCCCGGGACACTATCTGAAGTTGTCGCTCGATTGCCGCGACATCGAGCCGACGCCCCATGGCGTGCTTTCCGCTCTCGCGGAGCGCGTGGGAATCGATGCGAGGGTCGCGGACGTCCAGTCCTTGTCGAGCCACCTCGCCGACGGGGCAAGACGCGTCGTGATCACGATGGACAACTACGAGACATTCGGGCTCGTCGACACGTGGCTTCGCCAGACGCTGTTGCCCGCCCTGCCTTCCACGAGCGTCACATTGATCGGCGGCCGCATCCGGCCGGGCCCGGGCTGGGCGACGGATCCTGGTTGGGCCGAGGTGTTTCGGGAGACCGAGCTGCGTGCGCTCGACGAGGCGCAATCGATCAAGATGCTCTGTTCGCGCGGTCTTTCCGAGGAACAGGCCCGGCGCATCAACGGGTTCACGCGCGGCCATCCGCTCGCCCTCGAGCTGGCAGCCGCGGCGGGCCGCGCCCATCCTGACCTGCATATCGAAGAAGCCGCGATTCCGCACGTCGTCGAACGCCTTACGGAGTTGTTCCTTTCCGGCTTGGACGCGGACACCGTCGAGGCGCTGGAGGCATCTTCGACCGTGCGTCGCGTCACCGAGCCCCTGCTCGCATCGATGCTGGACTCGCCGTCCAGGCGTGAAGGGTTCGAGGCGATGCGCAGCCTGTCATTCGTGTCCGCCATGCACGATGGCCTCGTGCTGCATGACGTCATGCGGGACACCATTTCGTATGGCCTCGCGCAACGCGACCCGGCGCGGCACGCGAAGTACCGGCGGCGGGCGTTGCGGCACCTGACCGATGCGACGAGCCGCTCCACGAAGACCGTCTGGCAATACACCGCCGACCTCCTCTACCTCGTGCGCAATCCGCTCGTCCACAACGCGTTCTTCCATCCCGAGGCCATCGACATATCGATGGCGCCGTCCCAGCCGGGCGACCACGACGCGATCAGGGAGATCTGCATCGCCACCGAACCGAAGGAATCGGCCCGGTGGCTGGTTCGCTGGCTCGATCGGCATCCGGAGACGTTCATGGTGGCGCGCACCGCGCTCGATCGCGTCGCCGGCTTCTATATCCTGTTCGAGCCCGGTCGGGTGGATTCCGCGCTGCTGCACGAGGACCCGATGACCGCGGCGTGGTGTGCCCACCTGGAGGCCCATCCGGTGTTGCCGCATGAGCGCGTCCTGTTCAATCGCCGCTGGCTGACCCGCGACATCGGCGAAGCCCTGGGGCCCGTCACGTCCGCCTGCTGGCTCGACCTCAAGCGCACCTACATGGAGCTGCGACCCCACCTGCGCCGGGTGTACGGGGCCGTGATGGATATCGCCTCCATCGGGCCGGTTGTGACGCCGCTCGGCTTCGTTGCGGTCGATGAGGCTCACCGCAAGCTGGGCGAATCGATGTACTACGCCGCCCTGCTCGACTTCGGGCCCGGGAGCATCGACGGATGGCTCGGCCGGATGGTCGGCATGGAGCTCGGCGCCGATCCGGACGTCCACGCAAGCCCGGGCGAGGCGCCGCCGGCATCCCCGATTCGGTACCTGCGCTGGATCAATGCCTCGAAGGGAACCTCCGTTCGCCTCGTCGGCATCGAGGAGATCAGCTACTTCCGATCGGACACCAAGTACACGCGCGTCGTTGCCGCCGGCGGCGAATGGCTCATCAGCAAGACGATCAAGGAGCTCGTCGACGAGCTCGACCCCTCGATGTTCCTGCAGATGCATCGGTCGACCATCGTGAACCTGAATGCGGTCGAAAGCGTGGACCGCGACATGAGCGGGCATGTGGTCCTGCGGCTGAAGAATCGCACCGAGCTGCTGCCGGTGAGCCAGCCCTACACCCACCTGTTCCGGCAGATGTAGTAGCCCTCAGCCCTCGAGCTCGACGTTGTCGATGAGCCGCGTCTTGCCGAGCCATGCCGCGCCCAGCACGACGAGCTCGCGATCATCGGGCTCGGGCGGGGCCAGGTCCACGCGGTTGCGCACCGCGACGTAGTCCACCTTCCACCCGGCCTGCCGCAGGTCGTCGGCGGCCTTCGACGCGAGCGCCGCGAAATCGCGCGCGCCCGCCGCGGCCGCCTGCCTCACCCGCTGCAGGCTGCGCTGAAGACGCGGTGCCTCGGCGCGCTCCTCGCTCGACAGATAGTTGTTGCGCGACGACATCGCGAGGCCGTCCGCCTCGCGCACCGTCTCCCCCGCCACGATCTCGACCGGGAAGTTGAGCTGCTTCACCAGCGCGCGGATCACGTTGAGCTGCTGGTAATCCTTCTTGCCGAACACGGCGATATCGGGCTGGACCGCGTGGAAGAGCTTCGTGACCACGGTGCACACGCCCTGGAAATGTCCGCGCCGGAACGCGCCCTCGAGCGGCTCGGCGGCCTTCGGCGGTGTCACGAAGATCTCCTGCGCCGCGGGATACATCTCGCGCTCGTCGGGCGCGAAGACGACGTCGCAGCCGGCCTTCTCCAGGAGCGCGCAATCGCGCTCGAGGGTGCGCGGGTAGCGCTCGAAATCGCCGCCGGGCTCGAACTGCAGGCGATTCACGAAGATCGAGGCGACGGTGCAGCGCGAGCGCGCGCGCGCGATCGACACGAGCGCGAGGTGGCCCTCGTGCAGGTTGCCCATGGTCGGCACGAAGCCGATCGCCGGCTCCGTCGCGAGCCGCTCGTGCAATTCCGAAATGCGGTGGATGACCTGCATGTTCTTCACGAAGCCGGGCTTGATGGACCCCATTTCACCCTCCGAATTCCGACTGCGTCCCGGGTTTTGGACGCTCAGAACGAATGCTCCGGCCCGGGGAACGACTTGTCTTTGACGGCCTTGACATATGCCTCCACGGCGCCGCGGATTGAGGCCGCGTCCGCCATGAAGTTCTTCACGAAGCGCGCCTTGCGGCCGGGATAGACGTCGAGCATGTCGTAGAGCACCAGGACTTGTCCGGAGACGTCCACGCCGGCGCCGATGCCGATGGTGGGCACCGAGACCGACTGCGTGACGCGCTTCGCGACCGCGGAAGGCATCGCCTCCATGAGCACGATCGCGGCTCCCGCCTGCTCGAGCGCCTTCGCCTCGGCCACGAGCCGTTCGGCATCGCCTTCGGTCTTGCCCTGCACGCGATAGCCGCCCAGCGTATGCACCGATTGCGGCGTGAGGCCGATGTGCGCGCACACCGGGATGCCGCGCTCGACCAGGAAGCGGGTCGTCTCGACCATGTGGTGGCCGCCCTCGAGCTTCACCATGTGGGCGCCGGCCGCGAGCGCGCGGGCGCTGTTGCGGAACGCCTGCTGCGGCGACTCCTGGAAGCTCGAGAACGGCATGTCGGTGATGACGAGCGCCTTGCGGCTGCCGCGTGCCACGCACTCCGTGTGGTACAGCACCTCGTCCAGCTTCACGGCGTGCGTCGTGTCGCGCCCCTGGATCACGTTGCCCAGCGAATCGCCGATGAGCAGCATCTCGACCCCGGCGTCCTCGCAGACCGTGGCAAAGCTCGCGTCGTAGCAGGTGAGCATGACCAGCTTCTCGCCGTCCCGTGCGCGCTTGTGCAGCTGCGGGATGGTGAGGCGAGCCGGCTTGTCGTTATGGACGCTCATGGGAGGGATCCGGGCACCGAGGCGGGATTCTGCCACACCTGCTGCATTGCAACAAAAGGCCGGCCGGACGCCCACCCGGGTGCCTCGGCTCGAAGCACCCGGGTCGCACAGCGTCCCGGGTCATGCGCGGTTGAAGAACTCGCGGCCGCCGCGCATCGCGCCAATGCGCTCGATCAGCAGGTCGAGGTGCCCGGGGGTATCGACGAAATTGAGGCGCTCGCTGTTGACGATCAGCAGCGGGCTCTCGTTGTATTCGTAGTAGTAGCGCGTGTAGGCGTCGGAGAGCTTGCGCAGGTATTCCTCGTCGATGCCGGACTCCATCGCGTGGCCGCGGCGCTTCACGCGCGCGATCAACGTATTCACGCTCGCCTGCAGGTAGATCACGAGGTCGGGCGTCGGGGCCTGGGGCTTCACGTGCGCGTGGATGCGGCTGTAGAGCTGGTACTCGGCGTCGTCGAGCGTGAGGCGCGCGAAGAGGGGGTCCTTGGCGAGCGAGAAATCGGAGAGGGTCGGCTTGGCGAAGAGGTCCGGCTGCTTGAGGCCTTCGAGCTGCTGCACGCGCTGGAAGAGGAAGAAGAGCTGCGTGGGCAGCGCGTAGCGCCGCATGTCGCGGTAGAACTGCGGCAGGAACGGGTTGCCCGCGGGATCCTCGAGCAGCACGTTGGCGCTCATGCGTTGCGCGAGGCGCTGCACGAGCGTCGTCTTGCCGCACCCGATGGGGCCCTCGACGACGATGTAGCGGTGCTTCATCCGATCCTTTCGATCGCCTGGCCCTGCACGCGCGCCAGGCATTCGCGCGCCGGGCCGTGCCCGGGAATCGCCGCGTCGGGCCACACGTCCAGCAACGGTGCCAGCACGAAGGCGCGCTCGTGGGCCCGCGGATGCGGAATGCAGAGGGCAGGCTCATGGATCTCCGCGCCGCCATACAGCACGATGTCGAGGTCGAGCGTGCGCGGGCCGTTCGGGACGTCGCGCACGCGGCCGTGCCGCCGCTCGATGTCGAGCAGGCCGTCGAGGAGCTCGCGCGCCGCCAGCCGCGTCTCGACCAGGGCGCACGCATTGACGAACGGCGGCTGGTCCGCGTAGCCCATGGGCGCGGTCCGGTAGAGCGGCGAGCGCGCGGCGACCAGGGTTCGCGGAAGCGCCGCGAGCTCGGCGAACGCCTGGCGCACGCGCGCCTCGGGATCGTCGAGGTTCGAGCCCAGGGCGATCGCCGCCTTGACCGCGGGCATCATGAGTCTTCGTCGCGCGGCGGCGCTTCGTCCACGGAGCCGGCCGCGCCCTCCGCCTTCTTCTTGTTCGAGCTGCGGCGGCGCCGGCGCTTCTTCCTGGGCCCCGCCTCGTCGGACACGAGCATGCGCTCGCGCTCGTCGGGGCTCGCGTCCTGGAAGCGCTCCCACCATTCGGCGATGTGCACCGGCGCGTTGCCCGCGGCGGCCCGCAACGCGAAGAAGTCGTAGGCCGCCCGGAACCGCGGATGCTCGAGCAGCCGGAAGGGACGCTGCCCGCCCCGCTGCAGGAAGCGCGGCTGCATGAGCCAGAGCTCCTTCATCGTGGCGTCGAAGCGCCGCGGGATCGCGAGCGTGTCGCGTTGCTGGTCGAGCGCCTCGTGCATCGCGGAATGCAGCGCGGGCACCGTGGGCTGGCCGTCGCCCTCGAAGCGCTTGAGGTTCTTCTCGACCTGGCCCCAGAGGAGCGCGGCCAGCAGGAACGCGGGCGACACCGGCTTGTCGGCGGCGAGGCGCTCGTCGGTCGCGCGCAGGGCCGCCATGGCGAAGGGACCCGTCTCGGGATCCTCCAGCGCGGTATCGAGCAGCGGCAGCAATCCGTGATGCAGCTCGAGCTCCCGCAGCACGCGCACGCACTCCACCGCGTTGCCCGAGAGCAGGAGCTTCAGGATCTCCTCGAAGAGCCGCGCCTGGGGCACGTTCGAGAGCAGGTGGCGCAGGTGCTTGATCGGCGCTCTCGTCTTCGGGTCGATCTGCAGGTCGAGCTTGGCGCCCAGGCGCGCGGCCCGCAGCATGCGCACGGGATCTTCGCGGTAGCGCGTCTCGGGATCGCCGATCATGACGAGCTTGCGGGCCTTCAGGTCGCGCAGGCCGTGCACGTAATCCCAGACCTCTTCCTTCACCGGATCGTAGAACAGCGCGTTCACGGTGAAGTCGCGGCGCAGCGCATCCTCGGCCTGCGTGCCGAAGATGTTGTCGGAGAGCATGCGGCCGTGCTCGTCGGTGTTGTCGGCATCGGGCTCGCGGGTGAAGTGCGCCCGGTAGGTCGACGTCTCCACCATCTCGGGCCCGCAGAGGACATGCACGATCTGGAAGCGCCGGCCGATGATGCGCGAGCGGCGGAACACCGAGCGCACCTCGTCCGGGGTGGCGCTGGTGGCCACGTCGAAGTCCTTCGGCTTGTAGCCCAGCAGCAGGTCGCGCACGGCGCCGCCGACCACGAAGGCGGTGTGGCCCGCGCGTTGCAGGTCTTCGCACGTGCGCCGCGCGCAGCGGCTGATGTCCTCGCGCCGTACCGTGTGCTTGTCCTTCGAATAGATGGTCGGACGCGCATCCTTGTGCGTCACCTTGCCGCCGCGCCCGAACAGGCGATCGATGTATTTGCGGATCACGTCTTGAGGGAGAGGATGGGCCAGCCGCGGCGCCCGGCCTGCGCGCGCAGGGTCGCGTCGGGATCGACCGCGACGGGATGGTTCACGCGCTCGAGCAGCGGCAGGTCGTTGTGGGAATCGCTGTAGAACCAGCTCTCGTAATCCTCGAGGCGGCCGCCCTTCGCCGCGAGCCAGGCGTCGACCGCGGCGATCTTGCCCTCGCGGAAGCTCGGCACGCCGCGCGGCTTGCCGGTGAAGGCCCCGTCGACTTCCTCGATGTCGGTGGCGACGAGATCGTCGATGCCGAGCTCGGCCGCGATCGGCGCGGTGATGAAGCGGTTGGTCGCGGTCACGATCGCGCGCGTCGCGTCGCCGTGGCTCGCGATGAGCTCGACGGCCTTGCGCCGGATGATGGGCCGGATGCGCCGCTCCATGAACGAGCGGTGCCACGCCTCGAGCCGCTCGCGCGGATGGGCCGCGAGGGGCGCCAGCTGGAATTCGAGGAACTCGTGGATGTCGAGCGTGCCGTCCTTGTAGCGATCGTAGAAATAATCGTTCCTCGCGTTGTATTCGCCCGCATGCAGGACGCCCTCCTCGATGAGGAACTGCGCCCACTCGTAGTCGCTGTCGCCTTCGAGGAGGGTGTGGTCGAGGTCGAAGAGTGCCAGCTTCTTCACGCCAGCGCCTGCTTGATCAGCGGCACCGTGATCGGCCGCCCCGTCTCGAGCGAGTAGCGGTCGAGCGAGTCGAGCGCCGCCATGAGCGAGCCCATGTCGCGGCGGGAATGGGTCAGCAGGTAGGCCGCGACCTCCTCCGCCAGCGCGAAGCCGCGCGTGCTGGAATGCGCCATGAGCGCCGCGCGCTTTTCCGGATCGGTGAGCGGCGCCACGCGATAGGTGAGCCCGGTCGCGAGCCGCGTCGCGAGGTCGCGCCTCATCGGCACGTCGCGCGGCGCGGCACCCGCGGAAACCACCAGCATCGTGAAGGCCTGCTCGTTGAAGGCATTGAAGAGTTCGATCTGCACCGGCTCCGGCAGGCGGCCGGCGTCGTCGAGGGCGAGGATGCCCCTTGCGTCGATCGCGCGAAATTCGGCGGCCTCGAGGTAGCGCCCGTGGCGCGGGCCCGCGGCCGCCGCGAAGGCCTTGAGGAGATGGGTCTTGCCCGCGCCCGCCTCGCCCCACAGGTAGATCACGCGCTCGCGCGATTCGCCGCGCGCGGCCGCCTCGAGGACGTGCGCGGCCTCGGCGTTGGCGCCGTGGACGAAATTGGCGAAGGTGGGCGCGGGCGCCCGCGTGAAGTCGAGGAGCAGCTGCCTCATGGGGGATTCCTGGACCGGCGCCGCAACGCGGAGTCGACATGACTCCTGCCGCCGGCCGGCTTGGTCCGGGCGCGCCCGGGTTGCGAGCGCGAAACTGCCCCAAATGGTATCACGCGGCAGGCTCCTTTCCCTGTGCGAAAATGGAAGGCCATGGCTGTGGCGACCCCCATCCAGATCCGCTTCGAGCGCTTCAACGGCGAGCTCGGGATCGCGCCCGCGAAGCCGCCCGACGTGGTTTCCCCGGCCGAGAAGCCGGCGCTCGTCGCGCGCGCGAAGGAGCTGCTGCGCCAGCGCGACGCGGTCCTCGTCGCCCACTACTACGTCCACCCGGACTTGCAGGACCTCGCGCAGTCGAGCGGCGGCACGGTCTCCGACTCCCTCGAGATGGCGCGCTTCGGCCACGAGCATCCCGCGAAGACCATCGTCGTGGCGGGCGTGCGCTTCATGGGCGAGACCGCCAAGATCCTCAACCCCGAGAAGACCGTGCTCATGCCGGACCTGCAGGCCGAGTGCTCCCTCGACCTCGCGACGCCCGCCGAGCCGTTCTCGAAGTTCTGCGACGAGCATCCCGACCGCGTCGTCGTGGTCTACGCGAACACCAGCGCCGCGGTGAAGGCACGCGCCGACTGGATGGTGACTTCATCCATCGCGGAGAAGGTCGTGGGGTACCTGCATGCCCAGGGCCGGAAAGTGCTCTGGGCGCCCGACAAGCACCTCGGCGCCTATGTGCGCAAGGTGACGGGCGCCGACATGCTGATGTGGAATGCCGCGTGCGTGGTGCACGACGAGTTCAAGGCGCAGCAGCTCGAGGAGCTCAAGCTGCTGCACCCGGATGCGAAGGTGCTCGTGCATCCGGAATCCCCCGAGGGCGTGATCCGGCTCGCCGACGCGGTGGGCTCGACGACCGGCATCATCCAGGCCGCCGAGCGCCTGGGGGCGAAGGAGTACATCGTCGCGACCGACGGCGGCATCATCCACCAGATGAAGAAGCGCATGCCCGGCGTGACCTTCATCGAGGCGCCGACGGCCGGCAAGGGCGCGACCTGCCAGAGCTGCGCGCATTGCCCGTGGATGGCGATGAACGGCCTGCACAACCTGATCGACACGCTGGAGGGCGCGAAGGGCCACGAGGTCTTCGTCGACCCGGAGATCGGCCGCCGCGCCAGGCTGCCGATCCAGCGCATGCTCGACTTCGCGAAGCAGGTCCTGCCGACGTTCCAGGGCGGCGACGCTTGAGGCGACGCGGCGGCGCTTCGTCGTTCGCCACGACGAGCGCGCTTGTGCTCCTCGCTTTCCTCGTTGCGGCAGCAAGCGCCGCCGCGCTGGAAGGTCCGACCTATTACGCGGGCGAGCGCCCCGCCGTGGCAAGCGTGAAGCGCGTGGTGCCGCCGGAATATCCCCGCGACGCCCTGCGTTCGGGGCTCGCCGGCTCCGTGGTCGTGAAGGGGGTGCTCTTTCCCGACGGAAGCATGGATGCCCGGTCGTACGAACCAGACGCGCCGGGCTCCGAAGTATTCGTCGACCCGCTGCGCGAGGTCCTGCCGTACTGGCTCTTCCAGGTCCCGTTGGGAAATGACTGCATGCCAACCGCCCAGCCGGTCTCGATCCGCGTCGACTTCGAGGCGCGCGACGGCGAGCCGCATGTCTTCGTGACGCATACCCCGACCCGCGCGGAACCGCCGCCCCAAGAGGCGCTCAAGCCGCTGCATGAGGAAAAGCTGGAGTACCCGTATCGCATGATCCGCCTGGGGCTCCGGCAGGTCGCCGTGTTCACTCGCTCGGACGTCGACGCCGAGGGCAAGGTGGTGCATGTAACCGCCGAGGTCTACGCGCGGCGCGAGAGGGTGAAGGACGCATTGCAGCCCTTCGCCACAGAAGCGGAGGAAAAGCTCTCCCGGTTCACCTATCCGCCCGCCCCCGGCGTGCGGGTGCGCCACCTCTGCTACACGATCGAGTACAACCTGCGCGACTAGTCCGCATTCCTCGCGACGTGAGAGCAGTAATGCGGGGGCGGTCGCGGATTCAGTCCGAGTAGCGGCGCGCGGCCTCGCGCAGGAAGCGCAGCTGCGCCTCGAAGTTCGTGCACATGAGGCACTCGTCGAGGTGTTGGCGCAGTGCCGCCCTCTCCGCTTCGGTCAGGGGACGCTCGCAGGCGAGGGACAGCAGCCGCGAGGCATGGCGGCAGTCGAGGTCGTCGTCAGGCGGCTGGGACATCGTCACCGAACCAGTTCGCCTCGAGGCAGCCGCGCAACGCGATGCGCGCGCGATGAAGGATCACCCAGCAGTTCGATGCGGTGATGCCCTCCGCGCGGCAGATCTCCTCGGTGTCCTCGCCCAGCACCTCGCGCTTGAAGAATACGCGGCCCGCCGCGGCAGGCAGGCGCTCGATGCAGCGGTCGAAGACTTCCCAGAACCGCTTCTGCTCGAAAGCGGATTCCGGATTGCTCCACGCCTGCGGCGGATCGCGCCAGTGGCCGGTCTCGTCGAAGAGGTCGTCCATCCAGGCCTCGTCCTCCCCATAGGCGATCGACTCGGTGAGCTCCACGTTCCTGCGCTCGGCGATCGTGCGGCGCTGCAGGTCGATCACCTTGAAGCGAAGGATCGCGGTGAGCCAGGTGCGCAGCGTCGATTCGCCGGCGAAGCGGCTGATGCCTTCCAGCGCCGCGAGGAGGCAGTCCTGCACCGCCTCCTCGGCGAGCTGCGGATCGCGCAGCTGCGCCATCGCATAGCGCACCAGGTAGGGGCGATGGCCCTCGATTTCCGCGAAGCGTGGATCGGTCATGGACAGCTCGGTCATGGCCCATCCAGATTACTCCTTGGACCTTCACGCCGCACCCTCCGAGTGTTCGGCTCCGCATGGTGAATCCTGTTGCCGTCGATGCCCGTATGTCGGTTGGCGCCTCCGGTCATTACCCGCTGCACGATTTCGATGCGCGTAAGGAATTGGCGACCGTCCCGACTACTTCCCCGAGCAGGCGTATGGCCTGCCCAAACCCCAGTGCCTCCAAGGAGATCCGCATGAAGAACCCAGCTACCATCCAGGCCGTCATCGCCACCCTGCTCGCCGCGGGCGTGGCCTCCATCGCATCGGCCGGTCCGGTCGACCAGCCCTCGGGCACCGAGAAGTGCTACGGCATCGCCAAGGCCGGCCAGAACGACTGCGGCACCGCGAAGCACGCGTGCGGCGGCACCGCCACGAAGGACAACGATCCCAGCGACTGGAAGTACGTGCAGAAGGGATCGTGCGAGCAGATGGGCGGCAAGACGACGAAGTAGCGCCGCCGGTGCGGCGCGCCCGCCGGGCGCGCCGCGTCTCGACCATGACTGCCCTGACTTCCCTGCCCCTCGACGCGGGCATCGGCTTGCGTGCGCCGCACGTGGCGCACGTGCTGCGCCAGCGTCCCGCCGTGCCCTGGTTCGAGGTGCACAGCGAGAACTACTTTGCCGAGGGCGGAGCCGCGCTCGCCTCGCTCGAACGCGTGCGCGCGAAGTGGCCCGTCTCCCTCCATGGCGTGGGTCTCTCTCTCGGGTCGACCGACCCGCTCGACCGGGCGCACCTGGCGAAACTGCAGCGGCTGGCCGCCCGCATCGAGCCGGCGGCGGTCTCCGAGCACCTTTGCTGGAGCAGCATCGCGGGCCGCCATTTCAACGACCTCCTGCCGCTGCCGTGCACGCGCGAGGCGCTCGACCACGTGAGCGCACGCGTGTCCGAGGTGCAGGAGACGCTCGGGCGGCCGATCCTGGTGGAGAACATCTCGAGCTACTGGCTCTTTCCCGAGGAAGCGATGCCCGAGCCCGATTTCCTGGCCGAGCTCGCGCGCCGTACGGGCTGCGGCGTGCTGCTCGACGTGAACAACCTGTACGTGAACGAGCTCAACCACGGCCTCGATGCCGCCGCCTACATCGCGGCGGTTCCGCCCTGCATCGTGGGCGAGATCCACCTCGCGGGCTTCGACGCGAGCGGCCGGTGGGTGATCGACACGCACGGCGCTCCGGTGGCCGCGGAGGTATGGTCGCTCTACGAAGCCGCGCTCGCGCGCTTCGGTCCCGTGCCGACGCTCATCGAGTGGGACACGGACCTTCCCGAATTCGCCGTGCTCGAGCGCGAGGCGGTCATCGCGCGGGCATGCCAGCAGCGCCGCAATGCCCTCGCTGCGTGAGCTGCAGTTGCGCTTCGCGCATGCGGTCACGGCGCCGCGCGCGCCCGCGGATCCGCGCCTCGGCATCTACCGGCACAACATCGCATCCAATCTGCGCAACGCGCTGGGTGCCACGTACCGCGCGACGCGGGCCGTGATGGGGGCGGACTCCTTCGAGGCAGCGGCCGACGCATACGCGCGGCGCTCGCCGCCCGGCAGCGGCGACCTGAACCTCTATGGCGACGGTTTCGCCGCCTTTCTCGAAGGCGATGCCCGCGCGGCTCGCCTCGACTTCATCCCGGACCTCGCGCGCCTGGAATGGGCATTCGACGAAGCGGCACGATCGGCCGAATGCGACGCCACGCCGGCGGAAGTGCTCGAAGCCTTGGCGCGAGCCGCCGCGGCAGCGCGCCCTTTCGGGCTCGCGCTGCATCCGTCGTGCACGCTGCTCGTCTCGAGATACCGGGTCCTGGCAGCTTGGCAGGCCCATGCGCCCGCTCCGGATGGCGAAGGCTCCGACAGTGCCGCGGGAGAGCGCTTGCTGGTGCGCCGCGAGGGCGAACGTCCCTGCGTCGAGCGACTGGACGTCGCCGAACATGCCTGGCTTGCGGCGTGCAGCTCCGGCGCGACACTGGAGGCGGCCGCGGAACACGCGCTCGAGCTCGACGCCCGCTTCGAGCTCGTCGAACGGCTGCGCGCACGCATCGCGGACGGCACGGTCGTGGGCGTGCACTGAAAGGATCGCGCGCCTCGCGCGACCCACGCAGATTCCCCCTGGAGATCCGCCATGTCGTCCCTCACGCGCACCGCCCCGCCCGCCATCGCCGGCTTCTACGCTGCCGGCGCCCGCGCCATCGACCGCCTGCAGCCGGTATTCGCCTTGCTCGTGCGGCTTTACGTCGCCCGCGTGTTTTTCCTGTCCGGCCTCACGAAGCTGCGCGACTGGCATATCACCCGTGCGCTGTTCGAGAACGAGTTCCATGTCCCGCTCCTTCCTCCGGAGCTCGCGGCGTACCTCGGCACCGGCGCGGAGATCGGCCTTCCGATCCTGCTCGCCGCCGGGCTGGGCACGCGCTTCGCCGCCGCCGCGCTCTTCGTCTTCAACATCGTCGCCGTCGTGTCATATCCCGACCTGTCCGACGCGGGCCTGAAGGATCACATGCTCTGGGGCGCCCTGCTGCTCGTGTCGTTCGTCTACGGGCCGGGACGCTGGTCGGCGGACGCGTTCCTCTCGCGAAGCTGGCCGAAAGGGGTTTAGCACCGAGTCGCGAAGCTGACAGCGGTAACGCGAGCCCGGTCCGGGAGGGGTGAACCGGTATAATTTCACCTCCTTCCAGCCCAGGCTCCGCGTGAACGCACCTACCCCCCTCACCTACCGCGACGCCGGCGTCGACATCGACGCCGGCGACGCCCTCGTCGAGCAGATCAGGCCGATGGCGAAGCGCACGATGCGTCCGGAAGTCCTGGGCGGCATCGGCGGCTTCGGCGCGCTCTTCGAGGTCTCGAAGAAGTACCAGGAGCCGGTGATGGTGTCGGGCACGGACGGCGTG
The DNA here is from genome assembly GCA_035656735.1 of Usitatibacter sp. Classification (GTDB taxonomy): domain Bacteria; phylum Pseudomonadota; class Gammaproteobacteria; order Burkholderiales; family Usitatibacteraceae; genus Usitatibacter. The sequence goes on from DASRRY010000008.1 coordinate 15,177, forward strand.
GGCACGAAGCTCAAGCTCGCCTTCCGGCTCAAGAAGCACGACACGATCGGCATCGACCTCGTGGCCATGAGCGTGAACGACATCCTGGTCTCGGGCGCGGAGCCGGTCTTCTTCCTCGACTATTTCGCCTGCGGCAAGCTCGACGTGGGTGTCGCCGTGAGCGTGGTGAAGGGCATCGCCGACGGCTGCGAGCAGGCGGGCTGCGCGCTCATCGGCGGCGAGACCGCCGAGATGCCGGGGATGTACGACCCGAACGAATACGACCTCGCGGGCTTCGCCGTGGGCCTGGTCGAGAAGAAGCAGATCATCGACGGCACCACGATCGGGCCGGGCGACGCGATCATCGGCCTCGCGTCCAGCGGCCCGCACTCCAACGGCTACTCGCTCGTGCGCAAGGTGATCGCGGTGAGCGGCGCGGACCTCTTCGAGAAGTTCGACGAGACGCGCACGCTCGGCGAGGCGCTGCTCGAGCCCACGCGCATCTACGTGAAGCCGGTCCTCGCGGCGCTCGCGGAGATGAAGCTCAAGGGACTCGCGCACATCACGGGCGGCGGCCTGCTCGAGAACGTCCCGCGCGTGCTGCCCGGCAATGTCGCGGCGCGCCTGGAGCGCACGTCCTGGCCGCGGCCGCCGATCTTCGACTGGCTGCAGAAGCAGGGTGGCGTGGACGAGACCGAGATGCAGCGCACGTTCAACTGCGGCCTGGGGATGGTCATCGTGGTCGATCGCGCCAGCGGCACGAAGGCGGTGGAGTTTTTCGCGCGTCAAGGCGTCGAGGCGTGGCAGGTGGGCGAGATCGTCGCGCGCGCCGAGGGCTCGCCCCAGGTGGCGGTCGTCTGACGCGCTCGGCGGTCATCCTGATCTCGGGGCGCGGCAGCAACATGCGCTCGATCGTCGAGGCGCGCACGGGACTCGAGGTGAAGGCGGTGATCTCCAGCCGGCCCGAGGCGGCGGGGCTCGAGTGGGCGCGCGGCCAGGGGCTGGAGGCGCGGGCGCTGGACCACCGCGCGTTCGGCTCGCGCGAGGACTTCGATGCGGCGCTCGCGGGCGAGCTCGAGCGGCGCGCGCCCGATTACGTGATCCTCGCCGGCTTCATGCGCATCTTCACCCGGGAATTCGTCGAACGCTTTCGGGACCGCATCGTGAACATCCACCCCTCGCTCCTGCCCGCGTTCACGGGCCTGCACACGCACCGGCGCGCGCTCGCCGAGGGCGTGAAGCTGCACGGCGCGACGGTGCATTTCGTGACGCCCGAGCTCGACCACGGCCCGATCATCGTGCAGGGCGCGGTGCCGGTCATGGCCGACGACACCGAGGAAGCGCTCGCCGCGCGCGTGCTCGAGGTCGAGCACCGCATCTACCCGCAGGCGGTGCGCTGGCTGGTCGAGGATCGCGTCCACCTCGATGGCGCAGGCCGCGTGCGCGTGAAGGACGCCGGCCAGCCGCGCGATTTCCTCGTGTCGCCGCGGGGTGCAGCGTGAAGCGCGCGCTCGCCGCCCTCGCCGTGTGTGCCGTCACCGTGGCGTCGGCGGCGGCCGCGACGCCGATGGAGATCACGGCGCGCTACGACCTCTCCCACCCGCTCTTCGGCACAATCGCGCGCGTCGACGAGTCGTTCCAGCGCCGCGGCGACGAGTACAGCATCCGCAGCGTGACCACTTCCGAGGGCGCGCTGAAGATCGTGTTCGACGAGCAGCTCGTGCTCGAGAGCAGCGGGCGCGTGAACGACGAGGGGCTGCAGCCCCTGCGCTTCAGCCAACGCCGCGCGAAGAGCAACAAGAGCGACGTGAGCGCGACCTTCGACTGGGCGCGCGGCCTCATGCATTCGGCACGCAACGGCGAGGTGAAGGAAGTGCCGCTGCCGCCGCGGACGCAGGACCGCATCTCGGTCATGTACCAGTTCATGAACATGCCCGCCGGCACCGACCGCGTGTCGATGAACATGTCGAACGGCCGCAAGGTCGACCTCTACACCTATCGGCTGGTGGACGAGGAGAAGGTGAGGACGCCCGCCGGCGCGTTCGACACGCTGCACTACCAGCGCGTCACGACGGATCCGAAGGAGAGCCACGCCGACGTGTGGCTCGCGAAGGACCGCTTCAACTTCCCGGTGCGCGTGGTGTTCGACGACCCCAAGGGCCTGCGCCTCGAGCAGACGCTGGTCGGCCTGGAGTCGCACTGACATGAAGCGCCTCTCGCGCCGCCACCGCGTCCTCCTCCTCGCGCTCGCGGCGTCGGCCGCGCTGCACGCGGCCGTCGTCATCGGGCTTCCCGGCACGCTCGGCGCCGATGCCGCCGACGGCGCAGGCACGCCGGCCCCGGCGTACATCGCGACGCTCGCGCCGCCGCCGCGCGATCCCGACGACCTGCCGAAGCCCGCGCCTCCTCCGGGACCACGCAAGCCCGCGCCGCATCGCGCAGCGCATCGCGCCCCGCCGCGCCCGCACGTCCTCGTGCCGCCGCCGCCCGAGCCGATCGTGGCGCAGGCGGAGCCGCTGCGGGTGCCCGCGCCGCTCGAGCGGATCGCCGACACGCAGGCGCTCGCGGCACTCGAGACGTTCGCGCCGCTGGCCGAGCCGGTACCCGATCTCGCCGCCGTCGAGCCGGACACGTTCCCGGTGGATGCGCTGCCCGATGATCTCGAGATCGATTACGCCCTCACTTCCGCCGTGGCCGATGCCCATGCCGTCTACCGCTGGCAGCGCGAGGGAGACCATTACCGCATCACCGGCGAGGGCGCCGCCGACGGCTTCTTCTCGCTCTTCCTCGAGGGCCGGATGGTCCAGGAGAGCGAGGGCACCGTCACGCCGAGCGGCCTCAGGCCGGCGCGCTTCATCGAGAGGAAGCCCGACACGCAGGACGAGGGCCTCGAGTTCGACTGGAGCGCGCACCAGGTGACCTTCGAGCTGGGCGAGAAGAAGAAGACCGGGAAGCTCGCCGACAACTCGGTGGACTGGCTCTCGATGATCTTCCAGCTCGCGCACGTGCCCCCGCCCGAGGGTGTGCACGAGATGAAGATCTCGGTCCTCACGCAGCGCAAGCAGTACCACTTCGGCCTGCAGGCGATCGGCCTGGAGGACATCGTGATCCCGCTCGGGCACGTGCGCGCCCTGCACCTGCGCCACGTCGACACCGAGAACCCGAAGGAAGTCGTCGACGTCTGGCTGGGGCTCGACCAGCACTACCTTCCGGTGAAGCTGCGTTATCCCGTCGCGCACAACCGGCTCACCGTCGAGCAGTCCGCGACGCGCCTCACGTCCCGCTAGCGATGTCGCTCGCGCGCCCTCAGCTCGACGCCATCGTCCACGCCCTCACGGTGATGCTGCCCGCGCGGGTGCCCGCCGACGCGGCCCTGAAGCAGTTCTTTCGTGACAACCCGCAGCTCGGGCAGCGCGACCGCGGCATCGTCGCGGACACTGCCTATGCGGCGCTGCGCCACCGGCGGCTGCTCGAGCACGTGACGCCGGGCGCGACACCGCGCGAGATGGCGCTCGCCACCCTCGTGAAGGTGCAGGGCGTGGCCATCTCGCAGATCGAAGGCGCGCTCAAGCCGGAGGAGCGCAAGTGGCTCGCGGAGCTGAAGGCCCTCGACCTCGCGACGCTGCCCTTCGAGCTGCGCGCCGACCTGCCGGACTGGGTGGTCGGGCGGCTCAAGGCGCGCATGGGCGAGGAGGAGCTCCTCAAGCTCGCCCAGGCGCTGCAGCAGCCCGCGCCGCTGGACCTGCGCGTGAATCCGCTCAAGGCTCCGTTGCAGGCGGTGCTCGACCGGCTCGAGCATGACGAGCTCGATGCCGCGCCGACCCGTTACTCGCGCATGGGCGTGCGCCTGCGCGAGAAGCCCGCCCTCAACAAGCACCCCATGTTCCTGGACGGCGCGGTCGAGGTGCAGGACGAGGGCAGCCAGCTCGTGGGGCTCCTGGTCGAGCCGCGGCGCGGCGAGATGGTCGTGGACTTCTGCGCGGGCGCCGGCGGCAAGACGCTGCAGATGGGTGCGGCGATGGCGTCGAGCGGGCGGCTCTACGCGTTCGACGTTTCCGACAAGCGCCTCGCGAACCTCGGCCCGCGCCTCAAGCGCTCGGGACTCTCCAACGTCTTCCCGCAGCGCATCGCGAACGAGAACGACGCGAAGGTGAAGCGCCTGCGCGGCAAGATCGATCGCGTCCTGGTCGACGCGCCCTGCACGGGCTTGGGGACCCTGCGGCGCAATCCCGACCTCAAGGTGCGCCAGACCGAGGCGTCCCTCGGGGAGCTCACCGCCAAGCAGGGATCCATCCTCGCGGCCGCCGCGACGCTGGTGAAGCCGGGCGGGCGCCTGGTGTACGCCACCTGCAGCCTGCTCGCGGAGGAGAACGAGGACGTCGTGCAGGCATTCCTCGCGGCGCACGCCGACTTTTCGCTGGTTTCCGCGAAGGACATCCTCGAGCGCCAGGACATCCGCCTGCCGCGCACGGACGAATACCTGCGGCTCTACCCGCACGTGCACGACACGGACGGGTTCTTCGCGGCCGTGATGGAACGGAAGAAGTGATCGACCTCTCGCCGATCCAGGACTTCATCGACGACCTCACCAACGCCGGCACGCTGGTCGAGATCGCCTGGCAGGTGGGCCTCGCGGCGGTGTCGCTGCTGCTGGGCTACTGGACCGCCCGCGTGGTCTGCCGCGAGGCCGACTTCAGCCATCGGCGCTGGAAGTTCGGCGAGGGCAACTTCGAGCACGTCGCCTCCCCCCTCGCGGCGCTGGGCTACACCGCGATCGCGACGCTCATCCTCGGCAAGTACCAGTCGACCGCGCTGCTCGACATCCAGCGCTCGCTGCTCGTCGCGCTGCTCGTGATTCGCGTGGCGGTCTATGTCCTGCGCCACATCTTCCCGCACGGCACGGCCCTGCGCCGCGCCATCCGCGTCATCGCCTGGGTCGCCTGGGTGAGCGTGGCGCTGCACGTGACGGGCCTGCTCCCGGATGTGATCGACGCGCTCGACAGCGTCGGCATCACCGTCGGCAAGGGCCAGCAGGACATCACGCTCTGGCTCGTCCTCCAGGCCGTGGTCGCGCTCGCCGTCACGATCACCGTCGCGCTCTGGATCTCCCGCGTGACCGAGACGCGCGTGCTCGCCGCGCAATCGATCGAGATGTCGACGCGCATCGTGGTCACCAAGATCGTGCGCGTCACGGCCCTGTTCATCGCGGTGCTGGTCGCCCTCCCCCTGGTCGGCATCGATGTCACGACGCTTTCGATCTTCAGCGGCGCGCTCGGCGTGGGCCTGGGCTTCGGGCTGCAGAAGATCGCGAGCAACTACGTGAGCGGCTTCATCGTGCTGCTCGACCGCAGCCTGCGCATCGGCGACGTGATCACGGTCGACGGCCGCAAGGGCGAGGTGAAGGAGATCGCGACCCGCTACACCGTGATCAAGGGCCTGGACGGGGTCGAGAACATCATCCCGAACGAGACGCTCATCACGCAGAGCGTGAGCCACCATACGTACAGCGATCCCAAGGTCGCCGTGGTGATCGGCCTCGCCGTCGCCTACGAGAGCGACCTGGAGCTCGCCTGCGAGCTCCTCACCCGGGCGGCGGCGGAGCACCAGCGCGTCATCGCCGAGCCGGCGGCCAGCGCGCGGGTGAAGAACCTCGCGGACTCCGGCGTGGAGCTCGAGCTCACGGTCTGGATCGCCGACCCCTCGGTCGGCGAAGCGCAGCTGCGGAGCGACCTGCTCAAGTCCATCGTCCGTCTCTACCGGCAAAACGGCATTTCAATCCCCTATCCGCGGCGCGACGTGACCCTCCTGGGGACCCGCGAAGCTACGCCTGAAATCCCGAAAAAGCCTTCTCCGTCCGGGACTTGAGTTCCATCCGGCGGATTGCGCCCTTGTGCAGGTGGCCGCAAGGTACAATCTGGGGCCTGTTCCTCAAACCTATTCCCAAAAGGGCGCAATCCGCATGATTTTCGAAGGTCTCCTGAACCTTCCCTGGTGGGGCACCGTCCTCGTGGCGCTGGTCATGGTCCAGATCACGATTGCCGGCGTCACCATCTACCTCCACCGTTGCCAGGCGCACCGCGCGCTCGACCTGCATCCGGCCGTCTCGCACTTCTTCCGCTTCTGGCTGTGGATCACCACGGGCATGATCACGAAGGAGTGGGCGGCCATCCACCGCAAGCACCATGCGAAGTGCGAGACGGAGGACGACCCGCACAGCCCGCGCATCCACGGCATCAACAAGATCCTCTTCACCGGGGTCGCGATGTACGTGCGCGAGTCGCGCAACACCACGACCATGACGCGCTACGGCCACGGCACGCCGGACGACTGGCTCGAGCGCCACGTCTACACGCCGATGAACAAGTACGGGATCATCGTCATGGCGCTGGTGGACATCGCGCTCTTCGGCGCCCTGCCCGGCATGATCGTCTACGGCGTGCAGATGGCGTGGATTCCCTTCTGGGCCGCCGGCGTCATCAACGGCATCGGCCACTTCTGGGGCTATCGCAACTTCCAGACCGAGGACGACAGCACGAACATCGTGCCGTGGGCCGCCTGGATCGGCGGCGAGGAGCTGCACAACAACCACCACGCGTATCCGACGTCGGCCAAGTTCTCGCTGCGCTGGTACGAGTTCGACCTGGGCTGGCTCTACATCCGCGGCCTGTCTGCGCTGGGCCTCGCCAAGGTGCGCAAGACCGCTCCCAAGGTGAAGCTCGATCCCGCCAAGTGGGAGATCGATGCGGCGACCCTGCAGGCGGTGATCCTGCATCGCTACGACGTGATGACGAACTACGCGAAGTCCATCAAGCGCGCGGCGAGCATGGAGATCCAGTCCCTGCGCGACAAGGGCATGGACGGCAGCGCCCTCTCGCTCAAGAAGGTGCGCAAGTGGCTGCACCTGGACGAGGCCGTGGTGCCGCAACGCCATCGCATGACGATCAGCCAGGTGGTGGATTCCGCGCCCGCGCTGAAGACGACGATCACGATGAAGCAGGACCTGGCCCGCGTGTGGGAGCGCTCGACGCTCAACACCGAGCAGCTCGTGAGCCAGCTCAAGGACTGGTGCGAGCGTGCCGAGAAGAGCAACGTCGAGCCGCTGGTGCAGTTCGCGCGGCGCCTGCGCTGCTACGCCTAGGCAATCGCGCTCCGCGAAAAACCCCGCTGCGGCGGGGTTTTTTGTTGCGCCCGCACGTTCAGAAAGAAAAAACCCGCCGGGGCGGGGTTTTCTCGAACCGGATCCCGGCGGGCCGGGATGACGATTACTTGATCTTGCCTTCCTTGTAGATCACGTGCTTGCGCGCGACGGGATCGTACTTCTTGATCTCGATCTTGTCGGGGGTCGTGCGCTTGTTCTTCGTGGTCGTGTAGAAGTGGCCGGTGCCGGCGGTGGACTCGAGCTTGATCTTTTCACGCATGGCTTACGCTCCGTTCAGACGTTCTCGCCGCGCGCGCGCATCTCGGCGAGCACGACGTCGATGCCCTTCTTGTCGATGAGGCGCAGGCCCGCGTTGGTGAGGCGCATCTTGACCCAGCGGTTCTCGCTCTCGACCCAGAAGCGGCGGTACTGCAGGTTGGGCAGGTAGCGGCGCTTGGTCTTGTTGTTCGCGTGGGAAACGTGGTTCCCGACGATGGGTGCCTTGCCCGTCACTTGGCAGACGCGCGACATACGGATTCTCCAGGGGAAATCTTGTGATGGTCCAATCCCCTGAAACCACAGGGGAAAGCCAACCATTATAACCCGGCCGGCCAGCCCCCGGCAACCCTCAATGACAGGCCGTCTCGGGGCTCGCGAACACCTGCCGCACCAGGGTCTTGGCCTGGGAAATGCCGTTCACGGTATAGGCGAAGGTCGCCGTGCTGGCATCCGTGAAAGTGAGCGTCGCATTGCCCACGGGGCTCGTCGCGACCATTGCGGGATTCCAGGGATTGGCGTTCCACGGCGGGCCCACGGTCCGGTACAAGGTGCCCGCGTACACCCCATTCCCGGTGCGCGCGAGGTTCGAGCCCACGAGCCACATGCCCTTGCCATCGGGGCCGTAGGTGAACCAAGTGGCGAACAGCGTATCGCCCTGGTGCGTGATGTTGAGGCCCCAGCCCGACTCGCTGCCGGCGGGCGACGCCCACCAGAGCGCCTGGTAGTTCGGCGCGGCGGTCGTCGTTCCGCCCAGCGTGCAGACCGGCAAGCGCGAGTCGTAGACCTGGCGCGTGATCGGCTTGCTGTCCGAGACGCCGTTCACGGTGTACGCGAAGGTGCCGTTGAATTCGTCGGTGAACGTGAAGGTCGCCGTGCCCACCGGCGTGCGCGTCACCTTGGCCGGATCGAACGGCGCGGCGTTGAAGGCGGGGCCCGCGGTCTGGTAGAGCGTGCCGCTATAACTGTTCGTCGAGGTCGCCGCCCCGCTCGACATGACGAGCCAGAGGCCGTTGCCCTGGGCGTCGTAAGTGAACCAGGTGGCGAAGAGCGTGCTGCCCTGCTGCGTGAGGTTCACGCCCCATCCCGACTCGCTGCCCGCGGGCGAGCGCCACCACAGCCCCTGCACGTTGAAGGCGGCCGGCGGAACGGGACCCACCGTCGCGAGCCCCGCGCCATCGACCACCGTGACGCCCGCATCGGATGCGACGTAGATGCGGTTCGTGTTCGGGTTGACCGCCAGCGAGCGGGCGCCCGAGGGAATCGGGATTGTCGTGACCGCGTTGGTGTTGCCGTCGATGATGGCGAGCGCACCCGAATCGTTGGCGAGGTAGATGCGGTTCGTGTTCGGGTTGATCGCCATCGCGACCGCGGTCACGGTGGGCACGAAGCGGACGGCGTTGGTCGCGCCGTCGATGACCGCGACCTCCCCCGAGAACGCGGCATACGCCTTGTTCGTCGCCGGGTTCACCGCGACGCTGCGCGGGCCGAGCGCGTGTCCCGACGGGACCGTGAGGGAGACGCCGGTTTGCGTGGCGCCGTCGATCACGGTGATGGGCCCGCGCAGGTCCTCGCTCACGGCGTAGGCCTTGTTGGTGGCCGGATTCACCGCGACGGAAACCGGATGGCCGAAGACGCCCACGCTTTTCGTCGGCGGGAAGTCCGAGGCCGAGTCGAGATCGACGATGCGCACGTCCCCGCTCGAGTAATGCGCCACGAAGAGCCGGTTGGTATTCGGGTTGAGCGACGCCCACATCGGCGTGTACGAGTCGGTCGCCATCGTGTACCAGGTGTTCGTCGCACCGTCGATGCGCGTGACCTCGTCGTTGTTGCCCAGCCGCACCATGTAGACCTGGTTGCGGGCCGTGTCGACCTCGAAGGGGCCGTTGCCGCCGCTCGGGAGGTTGACCGTCGCGAGCGTGGCGGCGTCGATCACGGTCTGGCTGGAATCGCCGCCGTTGCTCACGTAGACCTTGTTCGTCGCCGCGTTCACGGCGATGTACTGCGGGCGCGATCCGACGGTCACGTTGCCGAGGATGGCGTTGCTCGCTCCGTCGAGAATCGTGACGGCGTTCGAGAACTCGTTGGCGACGTAGATGCGGTTCGTCGCGGCGTTGACCGCGACGGCCCGCGGCGTGGAGCCGGTCGCCACCGTGGCGACGACCGATTGCGCAGGCGCGGCAAGGGGCACTGCGACCGCGAGGACGGCCAGCGCGAGGGATAGGGAGCGCATGTATTTTCGGGTTCGCGATTGCGTCGGGGAATTGTCCGGGCTCGACGTTTCATCGCCGGGAGCGGTGCCGCGCCGGGGGTAGTCCGAAAGAACCAGCTCAGAGCAGGCCGCGCTCGGCGAAAGACAGGGCCGCGCCCGGCGCCACGATGAAGTGGTCGAGAACCTTCACGTCGACGAGCGCGAGCGCCTCGGCCAGCGTGCGGGTGAGCGCCTGGTCCTGCAGGCTCGGCTCCGCGACGCCCGAGGGATGGTTGTGGGCGAGGATGAGCGCGGCGGCGTTGTGGCGCAACGCATGCTTCACCACCTCGCGCGGATAGACGCTCGTCTGCGTGAGCGTGCCGCGGAAAAGCTCCTCGGCGGCGATGACGCGGTTCTGCGCGTCGAGGAAGACGCAGAAGAAGCATTCGTGGCCGAGGTCCTGCATGCGCAGCCGCAGGTAGGCGCGCACGGCCGCGGGCGAGGCAAGGCTGTCGCGTGCCTTCATCTCCTCGGCGAGGGCGCGCCGGGCGAGCTCCATCACCGCGCCGATGCGCGCGTGGCGGCCCGGCTGTGCACCGCCGAGCGCATCGAGCTCGCCCGGAGATGCGGAAAGCAGCCGCGACAGCCGGCCGAAGCGCTCGATGAGCGCGCGTGCGTGGGACACGGTGCCGGCGCCTGCAGGCCCCACGAAGAGCGCCACCAGCTCGGCGTCCGACAGTGCGGCCGGCCCCTGCGCCAGCAGCCGCTCGCGCGGGCGCCCGGTGAGCGGCGCTGGAACCCTCGACATGCAAGCCTCCGGGGGGGTGGGTAGAATGGATCGATGGACGACGTCGTCATGGATCGGCGCCTGTTGCTCGGCGTGACCGGAGGCATCGCGGCCTACAAGGCCGCCGAGCTCGCGCGCCTCCTGCAGAGGAATAACGTGGACGTGCGCGTCGCGATGACGTCTGCCGCGACGCGTTTCGTCGGCCCCTCGACCTTCCAGGCATTGACCGGCAAGCCGGTGGCGCTCGACCTGTGGGATGCGAGCGTCCCGAACGCGATGTCGCACATCGAGCTCTCGCGCGGCGTGAACGCGATCCTGGTCGCCCCCGCCAGCGCCAACTTCCTCGCGAAGGTCGCGCAGGGCATTGCCGACGACTTGCTCTCCACGACCTGCCTCGCGCGCAACTGTCCGCTTCTCGTCGCACCCGCGATGAATCGCGAGATGTGGGACGCGCCCGCGACGCAACGCAACGTGGCGCAGCTGCGTGCCGATGGCGTCTCGATCCTGGGCCCGGCCGCCGGCGAGCAGGCATGCGGGGAGACGGGGCTCGGCCGCATGCTGGAGGCCGACGAGCTGCTCGGAGCGGTGCTCGAGTTCTTCGCGCCCAAACGCCTCACGGCGCGGCGCGTGGTGGTCACCGCGGGGCCGACCTTCGAGGCGATCGACACCGTGCGCGGCATCACCAACCTGAGCTCCGGCAAGATGGGCTATGCGATCGCCGAGGCCGCCGCCGCCCAGGGCGCGGAGGTCACGCTCGTGAGCGGGCCCACGGCACTCAAGCCGCCGCCGCATGCGCATTTCGTCTACGTCACCACCGCCGCGGAAATGCTGAACGCGGTGAAGGCGCACTTGCCGGGGGCCGACCTCTTCTTCAGCGTGGCGGCCGTGGCCGATTACACGCCGGTCGCCACCGCATCGCGCAAGCTCAAGAAAAGCGGCGAGCCGCTCGAGCTGCAGCTGAAGCCGACCGAGGATATCCTCGCCTACGTGGCGGGACTCGACGAGGCGCCGTTCTGCGTGGGCTTCGCCGCCGAGACGGAGAACCTCGCCGACTACGCCCAGGCCAAGCGCCTGCGCAAGAACATCCCGATGATCGTGGCGAACCTGCTGCAGAACACGCTCGGCCAGGACGAGAACGAGGTCACGATCTACGACGAGCGCGGCGCCCATCCGCTGGCGCGCGCCGCCAAGTCGCGCATCGCCCAGGCGATCGTGTCCCACGCGGTCGACCTGATGGAATCGCCCACGCGGCATGGCCGCGCGCGCCTCGAGCAGATTTCCTAGCTGGAACCCGACCCTCACCCGACCCTCTCCCAGGGGAGAGCGGAACCACATTGATGAAAAAACTGGACATCAGGATCCTCGACGAGCGGCTGCGCACGCAGCTGCCCGCCTATGCCACCGCCGGCTCCGCGGGGCTCGACCTGCGCGCGTGCATCGCCGAGCCGCTGACACTCAGGCCGGGCGATTCCGCGCTCATCCCGTCGGGACTCGCGATCCACCTCGGCGACCCGGCACTCGCCGCGATCGTGATCCCGCGCTCGGGGCTGGGCCACAAGCACGGCATCGTGCTGGGCAACCTCGTGGGCCTCATCGACTCCGACTACCAGGGCCAGGTCTTCGTGTCGTGCTGGAACCGCGGTCGCGACAGCTTCGTGGTCAATCCCCTCGAGCGCATCGCCCAGCTCGTCGTGGTGCCCGTGGTGCAGGTCGAGCTCAACGTCGTCGAATCGTTCGAGGAGAGCACCCGCGGCGCGGGCGGCTTCGGCTCGACCGGGAAGCACTGAGTGCGCGGCATCGTGCTCTTCGCGCATGGCGCCCGCGATCCGGAATGGGCGGCGCCCTTCCAGCAGGTGCGCGCGCGGCTCACGGCGAGCCGGCCCGAATGCCGCGTCGAGCTCGCGTTCCTCGAGCTGATGTCGCCCACGCTCGAGGAGTCGATCGCGCGCCTGGTCGAGCAGGGCGCGCTCGCGGTCACCGTCTTCCCGCTCTTCATGGCGCAGGGCGGGCACCTGAAGCAGGACCTGCCGCGCATTCTCGACGACGTGCGCGCGCGCCATCCGCGCATCCCGATCGCGCTCGAGAAGCCGATCGGCGAGGTGCCCGAGATCCTCGATGCGATCGCCGCGTGGATCGCCGGCCGCTCGGGCTAGCGATCAGTGCGGCGCCGGCTTGGGCAGTCCCGTGGCCTTGTCGCCCGGCTTGAGGCCGTGGCTCGCGAACCAGCCCTTGTTGGTCTCGATCGCGTAGAGGCACGGACCCGCCGACATGTGCGGATCCAGCGTCTGCGGCTGCATGTCCTCGACGTTCAGGATGGTTCCGTCGGGCGCGAGGAACGCGACCGACAGGGGGATGAGCGTGTTCTTCATCCACATGCTCTGGTACTCGGGCGCGTCGAAGACGAAGAGCATGCCGTCGTTGGCGCCCAGCTTCTCGCGAAACATGAGACCCTGCTCGCGCTGCGGCTCCGTGAGCGCGAGCTCCACCTTCAAGGACTGGTTGCCGACCTTGACCTGGCTCGACTGGAACTTCTCGAGCGCGTAGGCTCCGCACGCCGCGAGCAGGAGCGCGCAGCCCAGAACCCACCCCGCCCGGCGGCGGTCCAACCGCCCCATTGCCGCACCTGCCATCATCCGTTCTCCCACCCAGTCGAAGACCCGTAGCGTAACGCATGAGGACCTCGATGCGCCGACACGCCGCCCTGCTGCTCACGCTCGCCGCGAGCGCCTGTGCCACCCATCCCATCGCGCCGCCGCCCAACGAGCCGGAGCCCCAGGCCCAGGCGCAGCAGCGGCGCGCGCACGCGCCCAAGCCCGCCTACAACCTCGCGGGCTATCCGGCCGCCGTGCGCGAGGGCTACATCGATGGATGCGAGTCCGCGCGCCGCTCCGAGTACGCGCGCAAGGACGCGAGGCGCATGGAAGAGGATCGCCAGTACGCGATGGGCTGGAACGACGGGTTCTCGATCTGCGGCAAAAGGTAAGGGACCCGGGACCGCTCAGGGTGTCGCCTCGCGCCGGCTCGCAGCGCGGGGCCTTCGCGGCGCGATCAGAAAATGGCCCGCCGGAAGATTCCGCCCGAAGCCACCATGAAGAACAGCATCGGGAGCGAGAGCATCGTGTTCGTGCGCGAGGCGAGGAAGGCCACGCGCCGCGCCCTCGCCTTCTCCTCGTCGCTCGCGCTCACGAGTCCCAGCACCTTCTTCTGGTTGGGCCAGATCAGGACCCACACGTTGAAGAACATGATGAGGCCCAGCCACGCGCCGATGCCGATCGGAATGTAGGCGCGATCGCGGAAGAGCAGCGCATCGAGCGTGCGCTCGCCCAGGAGATAAAGACCCATCAGCACGGTGGCGAGCGCGGCATAACGGAAGTAGGCCAGCGCGCGCGGCACCACGTGGCGCGTGATGCCCGCGCCGCTCGGCGGCGTGTCGGCGGCGGCGCGCTTGAGCGCCTCGACCTGCACGAAGTTGAAGTAGTAGAGCAGCCCCACCCACATCATGCCGAACAGGATATGGAGCCAGCGGCCGATGCCGTAGTGGATGATGTCCATGGACATGTCAGCCTCCCATCGCCGTGCGTGCGAGGTAATACAGGACGGCCGTGAGGAGCAGTCCCGCGACCACGGTCCCCCAGAGCGAATCGAGCGGATTCTTCATCGAAGGTCCTCCCTGTAAAGGCGGCGCGCATGATAACAAACATTGGGCCTCGCGGCCCGCACAATTCACGATGACCGATCCCCATCCTTACTCGCGCCTGACACCCGACGTCGTGCTCAACTCCCTCGATGCGGTGGGCCTGCGCTGCGACGGACGCCTGCTCGGCCTCAACAGCTACGAGAACCGCGTCTACCAGGTGGGCGTCGAGGACGGCGGCCTCGTGGTGGCGAAGTTCTACCGCCCCGGCCGGTGGACGGACGAGCAGGTGCTGGAGGAGCATGCGTTCGCGCTCGAGCTCGCCCACGCGGAGATCCCGGTCGTGGCGCCGCTCGCCTTCGATGGCCGCACGCTGCTCGAGGCCGGCGGTTTTCGCTGCGCGGTCTTCCCGCGCAAGGGCGGACGTGCGCCCGAGCTCGAGGACGAGCAGGTCCTCGAATGGCTCGGCCGCTTCATCGGGCGCATCCATGCCGTGGGCGGCACACGGGCTTTCACGCGCCGGCCCGCGCTCGACATCGCGTCGTTCGGCGAGGAACCGCGCGAGTTCCTGCTCGCGTCGGGGTTCATTCCCGCCGAGCTGCTCGAGCCCTGGCGCCAGGCGTCGGCCCTCGCGCTCGAGGGCGTGCGGGCGGCGTACGCGCGCGCGGGAAAGTCAGCGCTCCTGCGCGTGCACGGCGACTGCCATCCGAGCAACGTGCTGTGGACGCCCGACACCGGAAACGCGCCCGGCGGGCCGCACTTCGTGGACCTGGACGACGCCCGCATGGCGCCCGCCGTGCAGGACCTGTGGATGCTGGTGTCGGGAGACCGCGCGACGATGTCGCGGCAGCTGGGCCGCCTGCTCGCGGGCTACGAGGATTTCCGCGAGTTCGACGATCGCGAGCTGAACCTCGTCGAGGCGCTGCGCACGCTGCGGCTCATCCACTATTCGGCGTGGCTCGCGCGCCGCTGGGACGATCCCGCATTTCCCATGGCCTTCCCCTTCTTCGGCACGCCCCGCTACTGGCAGGATCGCGTGCTGGAACTGCGCGAGCAGATCGCCGCCCTGCAGGAGCCGCCGCTGGTCCCCGCGTGACCCTGCGCGCGGCGTGCATCCCGCTCTCGGCAAAGGGCTGGGATGGGGATTCCGGCGATTACATTTGGACAAACCTCGTGAGGAACGGCGGTCAACGAACTCTGCTCCAATAGCGTCTTCCAAGAACAACACTTTCCACGCCCACTGAATGAGCGTCCCTCGAGACCCGATTGCCCCCGCGCGGCCGGCGCCCGAGCGGCGCTGGCTCAAGCCCCTCCTCGCCGTCGTGCTCGTGCTGGCCGTGGCCGCCGTGGCGTGGGCGGTGTGGGGAACCCATTCCGGCGGCAGCAGCGGTACCTCCACGGCCTCGGCCGACGCTGGCGGCGGGAAGGGCCCTGCCAAGGGCGGCGCGGGAAAGGGCGCGGGAAAGGGCGGGCGTGGCGGCCTCGACCCGAACCGCGCGCAGCCCGTCGCCGTCGCGCCAGCACGCATCGGCAACATCGACGTCATCCAGACGGCGCTCGGCACCGTGAACGCGCTGCGCACGGTCACCGTCCGCCCACGCGTCGATGGCCAGCTGCAGAACGTCTCGTTCACCGAGGGGCAGCTCGTTCCCGCCGGCGCGCAGCTGGCGCAGATCGATCCCGCGAGCTTCCAGGTGGCCCTCGAGCAGGCGCAGGGACAGCTCGCGCGCGACGACGCGCAGCTCGCGAACGCGCGCCTCGACCTCCAGCGCTACACGACGCTGCTCGCGCAGGACTCGATCGCCAAGCAGCAGGTCGACCAGCAGGCCGCGCTCGTGAAGCAGCTCGAGGGCACGGTGAAGATGGACCAGGCCAACCTCGACAACGCCAAGCTGCAGCTTTCGTACACGAGGATCGTCGCACCCGTCGCGGGGCGCACCGGCCTGCGCCAGGTCGATCCCGGCAACATGGTCCACCAGACCGACACCAACGGCCTCGTGGTGATCACGCAGGTGGACCCGATCACCGTCGTCTACACCATCCCGCAGGACGCCTTGCCGCGGGTGCTCGAGCGCATGCGCGGCGGCGACAGGCCCGTGGTCCAGGCGCTCGACCGCGACCTGAAGACGGTGCTCGCCTCGGGGCAGCTCCTCACGACGGACAACGTGATCGACGTGAGCACCGGCACGGTGAAGCTCAAGGCGCAGCTGCCCAACAGCAACGGCAAGCTCTTTCCCAACCAGTTCGTGAACGTGCGGATGGTGGTGGACACCCACCGCAATGTGGTCATCGTGCCCACGGCGGCCGTGCAGCTGGGGGCGCAGGGACCCGTGGTGTACGTCGTGAAAGCCGACAGCACGGTCGAGGTACGTCCCGTGAAGACGGGCGCCACCGAGGGGCAGATGACCGAGATCACCTCCGGCCTGCGGGAGAACGAGCGCGTGATCGTGGACGGCGTGGATCGCATTCGCGAAGGCTCGAAGGTCGAGGTGGTGCAGCCCGGCGGCAACGCGCCCGGCGACATGAAGGGCAACGCGAGCACCGATCCGGCGCAGGGAAGGCGGCGCCGCCAGCCACCGCAGGGCCAGGGCGGCACGTGAACCCGTCGCGGCTCTTCATCCTGCGGCCGGTGGCGACCGCGCTGCTCATGGTCGCGATCCTGCTCGCGGGACTCTTCGCCTATCGCCAGCTCCCGCTCTCCGCGCTGCCCGAGGTCGACTACCCGACGATCCAGGTCGTGACGCTGTATCCGGGCGCGAGCCCCGACGTCGTCACCTCCTCCATCACCGCGCCGCTCGAGCGCCAGTTCGGCCAGATGCCGGGCCTGAACCAGATGTCGTCGACGAGCTCCGGCGGCGCCTCGGTCATCACGCTGCAGTTCGACCTCTCGATCGATCTCGATGCCGCCGAGCAGGAAGTGCAGGCCGCGATCAACGCGGCGAGCAACCTGCTGCCGACGGACCTGCCCGCGCCGCCGATCTACAGCAAGGTGAACCCGGCCGACGCGCCGATCATCACCCTCGGCATCACCTCGAAGACCATGCCGATGACCCAGGTGCAGAACCTGGTCGACACGCGGCTCGCGACGAAGATCTCCCAGGTGCCGGGCGTGGGCCAGGTGACGCTCTCCGGCGGCCAGCGCCCCGCGGTGCGCATCCAGGTGAACCCGCGCGCGGCGGCTTCCGCGTCCATCTCGCTCGACGACATCCGCACCGCCGTCTCCAACGCCAACACCAACCAGGCGAAGGGCAGCTTCGACGGCCCGGCGCGCGCGTACACCATCGACGCGAACGACCAGCTGCGCAGCGCCGACGAGTACCGCGGCATCATCATCTCGTACAGGAACGGCGCGCCGATCGTGCTGGGCGACATCGCGCAGGTGATCGAGGGCGCCGAGAACGCGCGCCTGGCGGCGTGGATGAACGACACGCCGGCCATCATCCTCAACGTGCGCAAGCAGCCCGGCACGAACGTGATCCAGGTCGTGGACCGCGTGAACCAGCTGCTGCCTTCCCTCACGGCGACCCTTCCCGCCTCGATCGAGACGCACGTGCTGACGGACCGCACGACCACGATCCGCGCCTCGGTGCACGACACGCAGTTCGAGCTGCTGCTCGCGGTCGCGCTCGTGGTCGCCGTGATCTTCGTGTTCCTGAGGAGCGCCACGGCGACGCTCATCCCCGCCGCGGCGGTGCCGCTGTCGCTCGTGGGCACCTTCGGGGTCATGTATCTCGCCGGCTTCAGCATCAACAACCTCACGCTCATGGCGCTGACCATCGCGACCGGCTTCGTGGTCGACGACGCCATCGTGGTGATCGAGAACATCGCGCGCTACGTGGAGGAAGGCGACAGCCCGATGGAGGCGGCGCTCAAGGGCTCGGCGCAGATCGCGTTCACGATCATCTCGCTCACGGTGTCCCTCGTCGCGGTGCTGATCCCGCTGCTCTTCATGGGCGAGGTCGTGGGGCGGCTCTTCCGCGAGTTCGCCATCACGCTCGCCGTCGCCATCCTCATCTCGGCGGCCGTATCGCTCACGCTCACGCCGATGATGGCGGCACGCCTCCTGCGCCACGTGCCCGAGGAGAAGCAGGGCTGGTTCTTCCGTCGCTCCGGCGAGATGTTCGAGCGCCTGATCGAGCGCTACTCGGTCGCGCTCAACTGGGTGCTCGACCACCAGCCGCTCACGCTCGTCGTGTTCCTGGTGACGCTGGTGCTCACGGTGCTGCTCTACGTCTTCATCCCGAAGGGCTTCTTCCCCGAGCAGGACACCGGCCTCATCCAGGGCATCTCCGAGGCGCCGCAGGCGGTCTCGTTCGCCGCGATGTCGCAACGCAGCCGCGAGTTGGCGCAGGTCATCCTCCAGGATCCCGCGGTCGACAACGTCGCGAGCTTCATCGGCGTGGACGGCCAGAACATCACGATGAACTCCGGGCGGCTGCAGATCGCGCTCAAGCCCCACGGCAGCCGCGACAGCATGCCGGTGGTCATCGACCGGCTGAAGCGCCGCGTCGCGCAGGAAGAAGGCATCCAGCTCTACCTGCAGCCGGTGCAGGACCTGACGATCGAGGACCGCGTCGCGCGCACCGAGTACCAGTTCACGCTGGAGAGCTCCAATCCCGACGACCTGGCGACGTGGACCCGCCGCGTGGTCGGGAAGCTCGCGACCCTGCCGCAGCTCACCGACGTGGCCTCCGACCTGCAGGACCAGGGCCTGCAGGCGTACGTCACGATCGACCGCGATACCGCGGGGCGCCTCGGCGTGACACCCGCCTCCATCGACAACGCGCTCTACAACGCCTTCGGCCAGCGGCTCATCTCGACGATCTACACGCAGGCGAACCAGTACCGCGTCGTGCTCGAGGTGGCGCCCGAGTTCCGCCGCAGCCCGCTCGCGCTGAACGACATCTACATCCCGGCGGGCGGCGGCGCGGGCGCGCAGGCGCCGGGCTCGCCCACGAGCGCTGTCGTGTCGGCGCCCGTGGGCTCGACCGCCATCGGGGGCGCCACGCAGATCCCGCTCTCGGCGGTCGCGACGGTGACCGAGCGCCCCGGCTCGCTCTCGATCAACCACCTGGGCCAGTTCCCCTCGACCACCATCTCGTTCAACCTCGCTCCCGGCGCCTCGCTGGGCCAGGCCGTGAAGGCGATCGAGGCGGCGGAGAAGGATTTGCAGATGCCGCCCAGCGTGCGCTCGAGCTTCCAGGGCGCGGCCCAGGCCTTCCGCGGCTCGCTCATGAACACGCTGCTGCTGATCCTCGCCGCGGTGGTCACGATGTACATCGTGCTCGGGGTCCTGTACGAGAGCTACATCCACCCGATCACGATCCTCTCCACGCTGCCGTCGGCGGGCGTGGGAGCGCTGCTCTCGCTCATGATCTCGCGGCACGACCTCGGCATCATCGCGATCATCGGCATCGTGCTCCTCATCGGCATCGTCAAGAAGAACGCGATCCTGATGGTGGATTTCGCGCTCGACGCCGAGCGCGAGCACGGCATGGCGCCGCGCGACGCGATCTACCAGGCTTCGCGCCTGCGCTTCCGCCCGATCCTCATGACGACCATGGCGGCCCTCCTGGGCGCCCTGCCGCTCATGATCGGCTGGGGCGTGGGCTCGGAGCTGCGCCATCCGCTCGGCATCGCCATGGTGGGCGGCCTCATCTTCTCGCAGCTCCTCACCATCTTCACGACGCCCGTGATCTACCTCTACTTCGACCGGCTGTCGGAGCGCCTGCGCAAGAGGAAACCCAACCTCACGCCGACCGGCGAGGCGGGCGGCGCCGGCGCGCCGGCGGAGTGATCGCGTGAACGTCACGCAGCCGTTCGTGAAGCGCCCGGTGGCGACCACGCTGCTCACGGCGGGCGTGGCGCTCGCGGGCCTGGTCTGCTTCCGCCTGCTGCCCGTCTCGCCGCTGCCGCAGGTCGACTTTCCCACGATTTCCGTCTCGGCGTCGCTGCCGGGCGCGAGTCCCGAGGTCATGGCCGCGACCGTCGCCACGCCGCTCGAGCGCGCCATGGGCCGCATCGCCGGCGTGACCGAGATGACGTCGTCCTCGTCGCTCGGCAGCTCGCGCATCACGCTCCAGTTCGAGCTGTCGCGCGACATCGACGGCGCCGCGCGCGAGGTGCAGGCGGCGATCCAGGCCGCGCGCAGCGACCTGCCGACGAGCCTGCCCAACAACCCGACCTACCGCAAGGTGAACCCGGCCGACGCGCCGGTGATGATCCTGTCGCTCACCTCGGAGCAGTACACGCGTGCGCAGATGTACGACATCGCGTCGACGAACCTGGCGCAACGCATCTCGCAGATGAAGGGCGTGGGGCAGGTCACGGTCGGTGGCGGATCGCTTCCCGCCGTGCGCGTGGAGTTGAACCCGACGCTCCTGAACCAGCTCTCGATCGGCTTCGACACGGTGCGCACGGCGATCACGTCCACCAACGCCAACCGGCCGAAGGGATTCCTCGAGAACGGCGACAAGTACTGGCAGGTCCAGGCCAACGACCAGGCGATGAAGGCCTCCGAGTACACGCCGATCATCGTGGCCTATCGCAATGGCGCCGCGGTGCGCCTGGGCGACGTGGGGCGGGTGGAGGACAGCCAGACCGACATCCGCAACTACGGCATGGCGAACGGCAAGCCGGCGGTGCTGCTCATCATCAACCGCCAGCCGAACGCCAACATCATCCAGGTGGTCGACAGCATCACGGCGATCATGCCGGAGCTCCAGGCGTCGATCCCCGCCGCCGTGAGCCTGGACGTCATGATGGAGCGCACGAGCACCATCCGCGCGTCGCTGCGGGATGTCGAGCGCACGCTCATCACGTCGGTGATCCTGGTGATCCTCGTGGTCTTCCTCTTCCTGCGCGACGCACGGGCGACGCTGGTGCCGGCGGTGGCGGTCCCGATCTCGCTCATCGGCACGTTCGCGGTCATGTACCTGCTGGGCTTCAGCCTGAACAACCTGTCGCTCATGGCGCTCACCATCGCCACCGGCTTTGTGGTGGACGATGCGATCGTCGTGCTGGAGAACATCTCCCGGCACATCGAGCGCGGCATGTCCGCCTTCGATGCGGCGCTCGTGGGCGCGCGCGAGGTCGCCTTCACCGTGGTGTCGATGAGCGTCTCCCTCGTCGCCGTCTTCATCCCGATCCTCTTCATGGGCGGCATCATCGGGCGGCTCTTCCGCGAGTTCGCGGTGACGCTTTCGGTCGCCATCGCCATCTCGCTCGTGGTCTCGCTCTCGACCACGCCGATGATGTGCTCCCGCCTGCTGCACCGGCGCGAGGAGCGCGAGCACGGCCGCATCGGCCGCTGGAGCGAGCGTGCGTTCGAAGCGCTGCACCGGGGCTACGAACGGAGCCTCAAGGCCGTGCTGCGCGTGCCGCTCCTCATGCTCATCGTCTTCTTCGCGACGTTGGCCCTCACGATCTACCTCTACAAGGACATCCCGAAGGGCTTCTTCCCGCAGCAGGACACCGGGCGGCTCATCGGCTTCGTGAGAGCCGACCAGTCGACCTCGTTCCAGGCGATGCAGCAGAAGCTCCAGCGCCTGGCGGCGATCGTGAGCGCCGATCCGGCGGTGGAGAGCGTGACCGGATTCACCGGCGGCGGCGGCTCCAAGAACTCGGCGATGATGTTCATCGCGCTGAAGCCCATCCGCGAGCGGCACGCGACCCTCGACCAGATCCTGAACCGGCTGCGCCCGCAGCTCATGAAGGAGCCGGGGGCGAACCTCTTCCTCAACCCGATCCAGGACCTGCGCGCCGGCGGCCGCCAGACCGAGGGCAGCCAGCAGTTCACGCTGCGCGCCGACGACCTGGCGCTGCTGCACGAATGGGCACCGAAGCTGGAGGCGGCGTTGCGCAACGTGCCCGAGCTCACCGACGTGAGCTCGGACCAGCAGGAGCACGGCCTGCAGATGACGCTCATCATCGACCGGCCCACCGCATCGCGCCTGGGCATCACGCCGCGTGCCATCGACACCGCCCTCAACCTCGCATTCGGCCAGGCGCAGGTCTCGACGCTCTACAAGGCGCAGAACCAGTACAAGGTCGTGATGGAAGCCGCGCCCGAGTGGTGGCAGAGCCCCGAGGTGCTGAAGAGCATCTTCGTGATCTCGCCCACCAAGGGCCAGGTGCCGCTCTCCGGGATCGCGCACTACGAGCCCACCCTGGCACCGCTCACCGTGAACCACCAGGGACAGTTCGCGGCCACGACGTTGTCGTTCAACCTGCCCGAGGGCGTGGCGATGTCGCAGGCGTCGGAGGCGATCCGCGAGACCATGGCGCGCATCGGGATGCCGACCTCGGTGTACGCGTCCTTCGAAGGCACCTCGAAGCTCTTCCAGCAGGGCCTGGACAACCAGCCCTACCTGATCCTCGCGGCGCTCCTCACCGTGTACATCGTGCTGGGCATCCTCTACGAAAGCCTGGTGCACCCGATAACGATCCTCACCACGCTGCCTTCGGCCGGCGTCGGCGCGCTGCTGGCCCTCATGCTCTTCAAGACCGAATTCACCATCATCGCCCTCATCGGCGTGATCCTGCTCATCGGCATCGTGAAGAAGAACGCGATCCTCATGATCGACTTCGCGCTGCAAGCCGAGCGCGAGGGCGACATGGACCCGAAGGACGCGATCTTCGAGGCCGCGAAGCTGCGCTTCCGCCCGATCATGATGACCACCATGGCGGCGCTGCTGGGCGCCGTGCCGCTCGCGTTCAGCTACGGCGACGGCGCGGAGCTGCGCCGCCCCCTCGGCATCACGATCGTGGGCGGCCTCCTCGTGAGCCAGCTCATCACGCTCTACACGACGCCCGTGATCTACCTGTACTTCGACCGCGCGCGGCTGCGGGTGAAGCGGGCCTTCCGCCGGGGCGCGCCGCGGCTTGCGGACGCGCCGGCTGAATGAGGCGCGTGAATTCGTCCGCAGATAAACACAGATCAGTCATGACGAGAGTCTTGCCATTCCTGCTCGCATTCCTCCTCGCCCTGGCTGGCTGCGCCGTCGGTCCGGACTACAAGCGCCCCGAGGCGCCGCAGGCCACGGGATTCAAGGAAGCGGGCGGCGAATGGATCGTCGCGCAGCCCGCCGATGCGGTGCCCAAGGGCCAATGGTGGACGCTCTTCAACGACCCCGTCCTGGACGGGCTCGTCGACCAGGCCAACGGCGGCAGCTTCACGCTCGCCGCCGCGGAGGCGCGCTACCGCCAGGCCACTGCCGCGATCGGCGCGGCGCGCGCGCAGCTCTTTCCCACGCTGGGGGTGAGCGCGGGGGTCACGCGCGCGGGCGCCACCGGCTCCGGGACCAGCAACCAGGCGGGCACGTCCGGCAATGCCATCTCCGGCACGGCGGCCGCGTCGCGCTACACCGTCGATCTCAACGCGAGCTGGGAACCGGACCTCTGGGGCCGCGTGCGCCGGCAGGTGGAGAGCGCGCGCGCCAGCGCGCAGGCGAGCCAGGGCGACCTCGAGGCGGCGCGGCTCTCCCTCGACGCGGAGCTCGCGACCGACTACTTCCAGCTGCGCACGACGGACGCGGAGATCGTGCTGATCGACGACACGGTGAAGGCGTTCGGGACCAACTACAAGCTCACGCAGAACCGCTATGCGGCCGGCGTCGCGGGGCGCGTCGACGTGGTGCAGGCGGAATCGCAACTGCGCGGCACGCAGGCGCAGGCGATCGACCTGAAGGCCGCGCGCGCGCAGCTCGAGCACGCCATCGCGATCCTCATGGGCAAGCCGCCCGCGGACGTGACGATCGCACCGGTCGACCTCCATTTCCACACGCCGACGATTCCGCCGGGAATCCCGTCGACGCTGCTGCAACGCCGCCCCGACATCGCGGCGGCGGAGCGGCGGGTCGCCGCCGCGAATGCCCAGATCGGCGTCGCCGAGGCGGCCTACTTCCCCAACTTGAGCCTCACGGGCAGCATCGGCAAGGCGCAGTCGAGCTTCGCGCATCTCTTCTCGCTTTCGAACCGCACGTGGTCGCTGGGACTCGACCTCGCCGAGACGCTGCTCGACTTCGGCGCGCGCCGCTCGCAGGTCGAGCAGGCGCGCGCGGCCTATGACGAGACGGTCGCCAACTATCGCCAGACGGTGCTCACCTCGATGCAGGAGGTGGAGGACAACCTCGCGGCGATGCACTGGCTGGGAGAGGAGTCGCAGGTGCAGGCGGAATCGGCGCGGGCCGCGCGTGAGAGCGTCGTGCTCACGGTGAACCAGTACAAGGCGGGCACCGTGAGCTTCCTCAACGTGGCGCTGGTGCAGGCGGCACAGCTCGATGCGGAGCGCGCGACCGTGACGCTGCTCGGCCGGCGCCTCGCCGCGACGGTGGGGCTCATCCGCGCCCTCGGCGGCACGTGGGATGCGGGCGCGCCGGGCATTTCACCGGCGCCGGCGGGCGCCGCCGCGGGCCCGGCCGCGCGCTAGAACGGAATCTCGAAGATCGCCTTGACGGTCCATCGGTCCGTCGCGTCCGTGAGCCCGCGCCCCACGCCGAAATTGAAGACCCACGGCGCACGGTCGACGTCGAGCGCGACATAGAGCGAATGCTCCTGCTCCGCGCGCGGCAGCAGGTCGTTCGCCGGACCCAGCCCGGCGTAGTACTCGACTCCGGCCATCATCCCGCGTGCGACGGTGCGTGCAACCTTCAGCGACGGCTCGAAATTCGGCGCGTGGTTGCGCGCGGGGCCGGCGCGGTCGAAGCCGAGCACGGGGTTGAAGGCGACGAGCCAGGTGGCATCGCGCCAGCCGATGATGGGCCGCACCTCGAGCGCTTGCGTGGCCTGCTCGAGCGCGGCGTTCGTCCAGGAGTACTCGAGGTTGATGCCCGCGAAGGATCCGTTGCCCGCTTCATCCACGCGCACGGGCAGCCACTTGAGCCGCAGCTTGGGGCCCGCGAAGCGGTCGCGGCCCTGGGCGCCGAGCACGAAAGGCAGGTACAGTCCCGCTTCGAGCGACGGCAGGGCCCCGTAGGAGAATTCGCCCGTGAAGCGCCATCCGTGCGCGGGCGGGATCTCGCCGGGATAATCGGGCGTCGAGCGGCCGGAAGGCGTCGTGTTGACGTGCAGCTCGAGGCCGAACTCGCCCGGCTTGTTGATGTCGCTGGTGTAGACCTGGATCTCGTCGGGCAGCGCCGCACGCGCGTGCGCGCCGGCGAGGCAGAGCAGTGCCACGAGAGTCGCGGCAGCGGTGCGGATGGGGGACATGGGCTGGCCCTTCGACGAGCGCCGACTATAACAAGGGAGCGAGGACGGATGCTCGTCAACTGCGTTGCGTACCAGCAGGGACGCAAGATCGCGGATATTTCCCGCGAGGAGATCAGCGACTACCTGAGGCAGCCCGACACGTTCGTCTGGGTCGCGCTCAAGGATCCGACGCCCGCCGAGATGGAGGAAATGCGCCAGGAGTTCGGGCTGCACCGCCTGGCGATCGAGGATGCGCTGCACGGGCACCAGCGCCCGAAGATCGAGGAGTACGGCGACATCCTCTTCAGCGTCGTGCAGATTCCGGAGCTGCGCGACGGCACGGTCGAGATGGCCGAGCTCGATATGTTCGTGGGACCCAACTTCGTGCTCACGGTGCGCGAGCGCACGGAGCACGGCTTCGTCGCGGTGCGCCAGCGCGCCGAGGCCGAGCCGAACCTCCTCAAGCACGGCGCCGGGTTCGTGTTCTATGCCCTGCTCGACAACGTGGTGGACCGCTACTTCCCCGTGGTCGATGCGCTCGAGACCGAGCTCGAGAAGCTCGAGCGCAGCATCTTCGAGCCCGACGCGAGGCCGCGCGCCAACATCCAGGCGCTCTACGACCTCAAGCACAAGCTCATGGACGTGCGCCACGCCGTCGAGCCGCTGATCGAGGTGCTGCACAAGCTCTATGGCGGCCGCGTTCCCCTGGTGTGCGTGGGCATGCAGGACTATTTCCGCGACGTCCAGGACCACCTCCTGCGCATCAGCACGCAGGTCGACGGGCTGCGCGACATGGTGACGACGGCGCTTTCGGTGAACCTCTCGATGATCACGCTCTCGGAAGGCGAGGTGACCAAGCGGCTCGCCGCCTACGGTGCGCTGGTCGCGGTGCCCACGATGATCGCGGGCATCTACGGCATGAACTTCAAGAACATGCCGGAGCTGGACCTGCCGTGGGGCTACCCGATCGTGCTGCTGCTGATGTTCGGCCTCGACGCGTGGCTGTGGGCCAAGTTCCGCAAGACGGGCTGGCTGTAGATCGGAGATCTACTCGGCGCCCAGCTCCGGCGCCGCTTCCTCGAGCAGCCACTGGCGGAACGCCTGGATCGATTCCTGCGAGGCGTCCGCCTCGCTCGTCACGAGGTAGTACGCGTACGCCGCGGGCGAGCTGATGTCGAACGGCACGACGAGGCGCCCGGACTCGATCTCGCTGCGCACCAGCGCCTTGATCGCGAGGGTCACACCCATGCCTTCGATCGCCGCCTCGAGGGCGAGCGAGGCGTCGCTGAAGCGCGGCCCGCGCGTGGGGTCGACGTCCTTCACGCCCGCGGATTCGAGCCAGTCCGCCCAGCTGGGACGCGCGCCGCCCTCGGTCACGGTGTCGTCGTGCAGCAGGGTGTGGAACGCCAGGTCGGCCGGCTTCCTGAGCGCGTGCGCTCCCTTGAGGAGGCGCGGGCTGCACACCGGCACGTAGCGCACGGCGAACACCTCGTCCACGTGGCGGCCCGGATAGCGGCCACTGCCGAAGCGCACCATCGCGACCGGGCCATCGCCCGATTCGCGCACGTCGAGCTCGCGGCCGTCGATCATGCCCGCGCGGCTCGCCAGGTGCAGCTCCACGTTCGGATGGGCCGTGGTGAAGCGCGCGAGCCGCGGCACCAGCCAGCGCGCGGCGAAGTTGGGCGGTGTCACCACGGTGAGCGAGCAGGTCGCCACGCGATGGCGCACCCGCTCGAGGGCCTCGACCAGGTTCTCCAGGCCCTCGCGCACCTTGGGCAGCATGGCGCTCGCCTCGGGGGTGAGCTCCAGCGCCCGCGTGAGGCGCCTGAAGAGCGCGACGCCGAGATAGTCCTCCAGCACCTTCACCTGGTGGCTCACGGCCCCCGCGGTCACGTGCAGCTCCTGCGCCGCGTTCTTGAAGCTCAGGTGGCGGGCTGCCGCCTCGAAGGCGCGCAGGGCGTTGAGGGGCGCTTGGCGCCCGTTGGGGTTCGGCATGCCTCAGTTTTTCTGGTGTGTCGCTCGAAAACAAATCGGTTGTTGCACTGCAACATGCCCACTATATTGGTCTTGCGGGTGCGCCATCAAGTCCCATCCGGACCGGAGCACCGACTTCCACGAGGAGCTGAATCATGAAGATCAACGAATTCGAATTTCCCCAGTACGACGTCGTCGAGGCCCACATCCGTCGCGCGCGCCTCGAGCGCAGCGTGTACGTCGCCGAGGCCTTCGCGAGCCTGGTGCTCGCCGTGGCGCGGGGCCTGAAGGCCCTCGGACATCGCTTCTCGGACGGCCTCGCCGCCGAGAACGACCGCCGCGCCATCGAAGCCGACGTCTTCCTGCGGCGCTCGGTAGGGCGATACTGACCTCGAACCGGTAGCCGGGCTCGCAACCTCCTCCTCCTCCGCGAGCCCGGCTCCGCAGGGACCTGCCAGGTCCCGGCCTGCCCGTCCCCGGAACCACGTGTTCCGGGGGCTGGGCCTCTCAGGGTTCCACCGGCTGCACTATACGGAATGGGGCCCGCGCGACGCGGCGCGCACGGTCGTATGCGTGCACGGCTATAGCGGCAACTCGCGCGATTTCGACGAGCTCGCGCGCGCCCTCTCGAGCGAGGCGCGGGTGGTCTGCCTCGACGTCGCGGGCCGCGGCCGCAGCGACTGGCTTCCCTCGCCGCTGCACTACCATTTCCCCCAGTTCCTGAACGACATCTCCGGGTTGCTGCGCCACCTCCACGTCGACCGCGTCGATTGGGTCGGCACCTCCATGGGGGGCCTGCTCGGCCTGCTCCTCGCCTCGCAGCCGGGCCACGCCGTGCGCCGTCTCGTGCTGAACGACGTGGGTGCCTTCGTGCCGGCCGAAGGCCTGCGCGAGATCGCACGCCACCTCCAGGCGCCGGAGCGCTTCGACACGCTGGCCGCGGTCGAGCGCCATTTGCGCGAGACGCATCGCGAATGGGGCGCCATCACGGACGCGCAGTACCGCGCGCTCGCGCGCCACCACGCGCACCGGCTGACCGGCGGCGGCTACCGGCTGCATTACGATCCCCGCATCACGCGGCTCGTCCAGGGCGTGCCATTCGTCGATGGACTGCACCTTTGGGACGCTTGGGATCGCGTCGAATGCCCGGCCCTCATCGTGCGCGGCGAGCACTCGCGCATCCTCCCCGCGGATGTCGCGCAGCGCATGCTCGATGCGCATCCGGACGCACGCCTCCATGAGGTCGCGGGCGCGGGGCACGCGCCCGCGCTCATGAGCGCGGACGAGATCGCGGTGGTCGGCAACTTTCTGGTGCCGCGGGGTGCCGAACGCAGCGACGCGCCGGCGCGGCATCCCGGCGCGCGCATGGCCCGGGGCCGTCCCCAGGCGTAAGGTGCGGGATGCCGTTCTGCGGCGAGGAGCAACATGCCGAGTTCAGTCCTGGTCCTGCCCGGCCTGCTGGAGGATGCCGATGCCTTCGAGCACCAGCTGCCGGTCCTGCGCGAGATCGCCCCATGCAAGGTCGCCGACCTCACGCGCGCCGATACCATCGCGGGGCTTGCGGAGCAGGCGCTCGAGCAGGCGCCCGAGGGACCCCTCGCGCTCGCGGGCCATTCCATGGGCGGTTACGTGGCGCTCGAGATGGTGCGGCGCTGGCCCGAGCGGGTCGAGCGCCTGGCGCTGCTCAACACCCATGCGCGTCCCGATTCCCCCGAGGCCACGGAGAACCGCCGCCGCCTCATGGCCCTGGCTGAACGGGATTTCCCCGGCGTGATCCAGGCCCTCACGCCGAAGCTCCTCGCGTCGTCACACCAGCAGGATCTCGGGATCACCGGCACGATGAGCGAGATGGCCCTCGGCATCGGCAAGGAAGCGTTCCTGCGCCAGGAGCGCGCGATCATCGGCCGCATCGACAGCCGGCCGCACTTGCCGCAGGTGCGCTGCCCGGCGCTCGTCATCGCCGCCCGCGAGGACCAGATCATGCCCCTCGAGTGGCTGCAGGAGCTGGCGCGGGGCATCCCCGGCGCGCGCCTCGAGGTCCTCGACGGCTCCGGGCACATGTCCACGCTGGAGCGGCCGGAAGAGGTCGCGCGATTGCTGCGCGGCTGGCTCGAAACCTGAAGGGCCGAACCGGGTCGAAGCTGCTCACCGCACTCGCCAGGAGAACAACATGAACCTGCACCTGTCGCTGGGCCCGCTGATCTCGCTCCTCGCCGGCATCCTGATCCTCATCATGCCCCGCCTGCTCAACTACATCGTGGCGATCTACCTGATCATCATCGGCGTGGTCGGGCTTTTCGGCGGCGGCCACTACCTCTAGCGCCGGGGGCATGGGTGCGCTGTCGCTGTCGCTTCTCGAGGCGCGCATCCTCGGCGTGCTGGTGGAGAAGCAGCACACCGTCCCCGACAGCTGTCCCCTGACGCTCAACGCGCTGGTCTCGGGCTGCAACCAGAAGTCGAGCCGGGACCCGGTGATCGAGGCGTCCGAGGGCGAGGTCCAGGCGGCGCTGGACCGGCTCAAGACGCTGTCGCTCGTGATGGAGACGAGCGGCGGGCGCGTCATGCGTTACTCGCAGAACGTGGGGAAGGTGCTCGGCATCCCGCCGCAATCGGTGGCGCTGCTCGCGGTGCTCTTCCTGCGCGGGCCGCAGACGGCGGGCGAGCTGCGCATCAACAGCGACCGGCTGCATCGCTTCGGCGACATCCTCGCGGTGCAGGCCTTCCTCGACGAGCTCGCCGGGCGGCGCGACGGCGCGCTGGTGCGCGAGCTGCCCCGAGCGCCGGGCGCGAGGGAGACGCGATGGATGCACCTGCTCTGCGGCGACGCCGAAGCGGCCGCGGCAACCGCCACGACGGGCGGACCGGGGGCCGACGAGGTCGCGGCGGCGCCCGCGCTCGCGGGCGGCGAGATCGAATCGCTGCGCGCGAGGGTCGAGCGGCTCGAGGCGGAGGTCGAGGCGCTGCGCGAGCTCGTGCGCAAGCTCCATCCCGAAGCCGGCGGCAGCTGAATTCGGGGACGCAGTCGGAATGCGTAGTCGCGCTGCTATCGCTGCGCGAGTGCCCGATTCCGGCTGCGTCCCCGAATTCACCACTCGCGCCATCCCTTCACCAGCGGGAAGTAGAGGCCGAGGGCCACGGGCTCGTGCGCGAAAGCGGCGCGGTAGCCTTCGAGCTGCGCCCGGTACCTTTCGAGCTCGCGATCGAGGAACGGCTCCAGCGCGCCGCCCTCGTGCGAGCTCGTCTTGTAGTCGATGATCCAGAGCTTGCCGGCCTCGCGGAACATGCGGTCGATCGCGACCGAGCGCACGCGCCCCTCCGCGCGCAGCGTGATGCGGTGCTCGGTGCGCGCCTCGGGGTGCGGTCCGAGGATCCAGCGCGCGCGCGGATCCTCGAGGCAACCGCGAAGCGCCGCGGCCACGCGTTGCGCCGCACCCTCGACGTCGGCTTCATTCACGCCGCGCGCCGCGAGCGCGCGCCGCAGCGCCGGGCGCAGGCGCTCGATGCGCGCCGCGTCCCACGCCGCGAGGCCTTCCTCGGCGATGCGCTGGAGCCAGCGGTGGACGACGGTACCCGCGTGGCGCGCCGTCTCGCCCACCCACGAGAACTCGACGGGCTCGGCGGGAGCGCGCCCGGATGCGGCACCGCTCCACGCCGCATCGGGCGGGGCCGGCAGCGCGCTCACCGTCTCGCGCAGGCGCTGGATCGTGTCGAGCGTGCGCACGCCGCCCTCTTCGGCGGCAGCGCTGCTGGTGCTCGCACGCGGCGCCGCGAACCGGTCCTGCACGAGAGGCCACAGGTGCGACAGGAGCGCCTCCTTGCGCGGTGCGCACGGCACGTCGCCATGCGCATCCCAGCGCACGTCGCCCATGAGGTGCAGGGCATGGCGCGCGCGCGTCGCGGCTACGTAGAGCAGCCGCGCATCCTGCAACGCCTCCTTGTCGCGATCCAGGGCGCGGATGTACTCGTAGATCGGGTCGGGCTCGGTGCCCGCGGGATCGAGGGGCGAGAGGAGGAACTCGACGCCTTCGCGGGCGGTTGCCGCGACACGCTCCATCCAGACGAAGAGCTTGCGCTCGTCGGCGCGGCCCGATGCGCCGAGACCCGGCACGATCACCGTGTCGAACTCGAGGCCCTTCGCCTTGTGGAT
Source organism: Usitatibacter sp. (assembly GCA_035656735.1). Classification (GTDB taxonomy): domain Bacteria; phylum Pseudomonadota; class Gammaproteobacteria; order Burkholderiales; family Usitatibacteraceae; genus Usitatibacter. The sequence goes on from DASRRY010000008.1 coordinate 46,490, forward strand.
CGTCATCACCTGGAGCCGCTCGGTGGCCTGCGGATCCGGCGCCGCGAAGAGCTTCCCCAGCGAGAGCGCGAAGTGCCCGGGGTCGGCGAGCGCACCGCCTTCCTCGGCGGCACCCAGGCGGTCGAGATAGGACTCGACGTCTTCCATGTCGCCGGGACTCTCCATGCACGCCGGGCCCGCGAGGGCCTGCCAGGCACCCTCGACCGCGTCGCGCAAGCGCCCGCGCCGCCGCGCCGCGAGGCTCGCGTCCATGATGTCGCGCACGCGGCGCGCACGCCGGGCACCCTCGGGCGTGAGCCGCGCGATCGCGTCGTCGTCGCGCAGGAGGTCGCAGACCAGGGGCGGATCGTGCCGCGCGCCCTCGGCGGCGTGCGCGGTGTCGATGCCCGCGAGATGCCAGAGGTCGGCGAGCGAGAGGCCGCACCAGGGCGCCCGCAGGATCGCGAGCCACGCGGTGCGATCGGCCGGATGCCATAACGCACGCGTGAGCGCGACGAGGTCCTGCAGGAGCGGGCGCTGGACCAGCGGCTCGATCTCGATCGCGTGGTAGCGAAGCCCCGTCGCGCGCAAGCGCGGAAGGATGGCCGCCAGGTGCGCGCGATTGCGCACCAGGATCGCTACCGTCGAAGGCGCTCCCGATGCGGCGGGGGACTCCAGCGCCGCACGGGCGAGCCGCGCGACCGTCTCCGCCTCGCCCTGCGCGTCGTTGTCGAAGAACGGGTGCACCGTGACGGCCCCGGCGAGCGCCGGGTGGACCGCGACCGACGGACTGTACGGAACGGCGCCGCGCGCCACGTCCTCGCGATCCGGCAGCACGCGCGCGAAGGTCTCGTTGACCCACCCGACGATGCCGGCCTGCGAGCGGAAGTTCGCGGCGAGGCGCAGCGGCTCGAGCTTCACGTCGCCGATCCCCTCGCGACGCGCGCGCAGGAAGAGTCCCACCTCCGCCTCGCGGAAACGGTAGATCGACTGCATCGGGTCGCCCACGACGAAGAGCGTGCGGCCGTCGCCCTCGGTCCATCCCGAGGCCAGCCGGCGCAGCAGGTCGAACTGGCTGTACGACGTGTCCTGGAACTCGTCCACGAGGATGTGGCGGATGCGGTAGTCGAGCGCCAGCATGAGGTCCGTCGGCTCTTCGGGCTCGCCCAGCGCGCGCAGCGCCGCCTGCGTGATCTCCGTGAAGTCGGCCTCGCCGTGGGCTGCGAATACGAGCTTCAGCTGCGCGACCGCGACGTGCGCGATGCGCAGCATCGCCGAGAGGATCTGCCACTGCGTGTCGTCATAGCGCGGCTTGGGCAGCTCGCGCACCGCGCGCAGCGCTTCGAGCAGGCCCTCGCGCGCGATGAGCTCGCCCGGCGCGGGCGGCTTGCGCCGCCATTCGCCGCCGGCGGTGAGGAAGGTATCGGCCACGCCCTTCCACGCTTCCAGCCCGTCGCCTTCGGGCAGCGCCCAGCCGGCCGGGAAGCCCGCTCGCGCCCGTGCGATGCCGGCGCGGCACACATCGGCGAGGACGGCCTCGAGCTCGTCGCGCCGGTCCGCATGGCTGAGCAGCCGCATCCACTGGTCGCGCCGCGCGAGGAGGTCCGCGATGAGCCGCTCGGCGCGCAGCGCGTCGTTGTCGAGGTGCTCGAGCACGAGCGCCATGTCGGCCGCGAGGCCGGAGTCGCCCTCCACCAGGGCCAGCGTCTCGCGCGCGGCATCGAGGTAGAGCAGCGTCGCGTCGTCGAGGCTTTCGGGCTGCGCGCCGAACTGCGCGAGCACGGGCATCTGCCGCGTGAGCGACGCACAGAGCGCGTCGATGGTCTGCACGCGCAGCCGTCCCGCGCTTTCCTCGATCGCCCAGCCGAGCGCATCGCTGCGCTCGAGCACCGCGCGGCCGAGCTCCCAGGTGAGCGCCTTGTGCGGCGCGGCGGGCCGCGGCGCGCGCCGCGCGAGCTCGAGCACGTCGAGGATCCGCTTGCGCATCTCGGCGGCGGCCTTGCGCGTGAACGTGATCGCCGTGATCTCCTCGGGACGATCGACGCGGGCGAGCAGGACGAGGAAGCGCTGGATCAGCAGCTCCGTCTTGCCCGATCCCGCGGGCGCCTGCACGATGAAGGAGCGCGCGGGATCGAGCGCCCGCGCGCGCTGCGCGGCATCGGCGACCGCCGGCGCGGGGCTCGCCACGGCGACGGCTTCACTCATCGCTGTCCTCCCCGCCGAAAAGTCCCGCCTCGACTTGCGGCCGCTTCTCCGCGATGCGGCAGAACAACTGCTGCTCGCACTGGCGGCACGTGGCGGCGCCACGCTTCGGCGCCACCCGCGCGACGCCGGAGGCGAACTCGCGGCCCAGCGCATCGAGCTCGCCGCGCCATGCCGCGTTCAGGGCGTCCCAGCTCGCGTACTGCTTCGCGCCCCCGCTCTTGTTCTTCTCGACCGGGCCCACGCCCGGCAGCAGGCCGGCCTTGCGCGCGAGACCGCAGAGCTCGAGATGGCCCGGGCGCACGCGGGCGAACGCGATCGCGTCCACGGGCACGCCGGCGGTGAGCGCATACATCGGAAGCTGCGGCTCCTCGGGCCTCGGGCCGAACCACGAGCGCACCGCCGCCGCGCCGGTCTTGTAGTCGAGGACGGCATGCGCAGCGTGCGCGAGGCGATCGATGCGATCGACCTTCGCCTTCACGCTCACGCCGCCGAACGTGACGACGAGCGGGGCCTCGGTCGCGATGACCTCGAAGGGATCGCGCGGCAGGTCCACCGTGCGCAGCCACTCGCGTGCGAGGTCGACCAGCCGGTCGCGCTCGATCGCGGCGAAGCGGCCCTCCAGCGCCTCGGGACGGCGGCGGCGAAGCCGCGCCATCGCATCCTCCGCGGCCGCCATGAGCCTTTCCTCGAGCGCGGCGGGCGCAAGCGCCTCCAGCGCGTCGCGCGTGCGCGTGGCGTCCCAGAACTTCGCGAGCACGTGGTGCAGCAGCGTGCCGCGAGCGGCCGCATCCAGCCCGGGCTGCGCCATGCCCGGCGCCTGCGAGGCGAGGCGATTGCGCGCGAAGGCGCGGAAAGGGCACGCCGACTGGTTCTGGAAGAGGCTCGTCCCACCCGGGTGCAGCGGCGACACGATGGGCGGCGCCTCGCCGTCGGCGATGCGCTCGCGATCGCGCCGGGCATGGATCGCCTCGACCAGCGTCGGATATGGGGGAACGTCGAGTGCCTCCGGGGCCTGCCGGGCCAGGTGCGCGAAGAGCGGGCTCACCGAGAGCTCCTCGTCCCCGCGCATGCGCGCATGGCTCACGACGACCTCGCGCGCCGCGCCGAGCCAGCAGCGGGTGATGCGCCGGTCGAGCTCGAGCGACGCGGCGGGGTCGGCCTGCGGCACGCCGGCCTCGCGCTGCAAGCGCACCGGGATGAACGGGTCCGGTCGCGCCGGCAAGGGCCACGCATCGTCCGTCATGCCGAGGATCCACAGGTGGTCGAACGAGAGCCCGGCGGATTCGAGGATACCGACGAGGGACACCGGCGCCTGCGCGGACTCGGCCTGGAAAACGGTGTCGCGCGCGAGGTGCGCGAGACGCGCGAGCGCCTCGCCCTCCTTCATGCGGCCGCCCACGCGCTCGATCGAGCCGAACGCCGCGAGGGTGTCGTTCCATTTCTGTAACGCCTGGTACTCGGTCGAATCGGCAGAACGCTCGCCGGGAAAGCCCAGCACGCGCAACGCGTCGGCCCACGCGCCGGCCCACGCCGATGCCCCCATCGAGGCACGCGCCCGTTGGCGCCACCCATGGGCGAGCCGCCCGAGGCGCTCGGCGAGGAGCGGCGCGGGCGAGAAGAGCGGCGCACCGAGCGCGCGCACGAGGATTGCCAGGTCGACGCGCGCGCCGCAGCGCTCGCGCAGCCGCGCGTCGAGCCGCGCGCGCGCCGATGCCTCCTGCTCCGCGCCCGCCACGAACGGCGAGCGCACCACGCGGCTCGCGACTTCGAACTCCACCTCGTCATGGAGCAACGAGAGGATCGCCAGGGCGTCGGCGACGGGCGGTGTCTGCGCCAGGGGGCGGCCGAGCGAGATGTCGAAGGCGTGGCTGACCGCCTCCGCGCCGGGCAGCGCCGCACCGGGCCGCATCACGCGCAGGAAGATGCGCTCGACCGCATCGCGCGAGCGCGAGAGGTCGGGCACCACGACGCCGATGCGCGCCCCGGGATTCGCCTCGAGCCGCGCGCGCGCCCAGCGCGCGGCGGCCCATTGCTCGTCGGCGCCGCGATGGAAGGCGATGCGCCGCGCATCGCTCGCGCAGGCATCCGCGCCACTCGCCTCGACCGCGACCCCGCAGCGCGCGATCCAGGCGGCGAAGTCGCGCACCTGGGGTGCCACGATGTCGAAACCGTGCAGGACCAGGACCTTCTCCTGGATCGATGCGGGCGGAAGCCGGCGCACGAGCTCGTCGGCAAGCCGTGCGCCGTCGAGCAGGTGCCGCTGGGCGCAGAGGCGTTCGAAGCGTCCGGCCCATTCGAGGAAGGCGCGCGCATCCTCGCCCGAAGCCAGGGCTCGCGCCCGCTCGAGCAGGCGCCATGCATGCGCGAGGCGCCACGTGTCCCGCGCCCGCGCCGCGGTCGCGCCCGGAGCCAGCAATCTCTCGTGGGAGGGCGAGGCGCGCACGGCCTCGTCCCAGAGCGCCTGCTCCTGGGCGACCGACATGAGGAGGGGCAGCTCGGCCACATCCTCGGAATACAGGAGCTGCTCCCAGAGCCGCTCGAGCCAGGCGTCGAGCGGCAGGACGTCGGCGCTGGGCCAGGCCGTCGCGGCCCCTTCCGACTGCTTGCGGTCGTACGCCGCACGCACCGCCGTGGCCAGCCGGCGGTTGGGCGTTACAACCGTAATCCCGTTTTCGCCGCCCGTCGCGAGCCGTGCCATCAGCTCGCGCTCCCCGATTCGCGCCTTTTCCGCTTCCATCAGGGCAATAGTAGCGGTCCCTGAGGTCGATTCGAGATCCGCGCGCGCGGCCCGGAAAGGCGCCCTTCCGTTACCGCTGTAGCCGTCCTTACAGCTGCAATCGACGCTGTGACCCAGTTCACAAACCGTCCTCCATGCGGAGCATATGCTCGGCCCGAGTGTGAATTCCATCACACCCATCGGAGCGCAAAATGGACAACCAAAATGTGAAGCCGTCGCTCGGGAAGCGGCTGCGGCGAGCGGGTCTCGCCACGCTGGCTCTTCTCGTCGCATGGGCTTCCACGCTCGCGTTCGCGCAGGGCAATTCCGCATCGCATGCCTCGGCCAACGGCCTTGCGCACCGGCATGCGCACCTCATCGCGTCCGACCTGCGCAACGTCGTCAATGGCGGCAGCCTCGGCAAGGTGCCGTGGGCGCGCGACAACGGGCGCACGCGCCTGGTCCAGGTCGTCATCTCCGCGGACAACAGCACCGACCGCATGCTGACGGGGCTGCGCCGGGCGATCGTCCAGGCCGGCGGCTCGGTGCATCGCCGCTTCGACAGCATGGGCACGCTGAGCGCGCTGCTGCCGGCCACGACGGTGGCCACCATCGCGGCGCGCAGCGACGTCTTCAGCATCACGCCGAACCGCACCGTCGCGCGCACCGCGAGCCTGCTGGACACCCAGGTGGGCGCCAACGATGTGCGCCCGGCCGTGGGCGGCGTCACCACGCTCGACGGAACGGGTGTCGGCATCGCGGTCATCGACTCCGGCATCATGTCCGCCCACAAGGCGTTCCTGGGTCCCGATGGCCGCTCGCGCGTCGTGGCGCGCCAGGACCTCACGCAGTCCTCGATCGACTGGACCGTCGGCGTGGATACCACCAGCACGCTGCTCGGCGGCTCGGGCTCCAGCCTCGATGACCCGTACGGCCACGGCACGTTCGTCGCCTCGATCGCGGCCGGCACCCGTGTCCCGGGCCCGGACTCGACGGGCATCGCCCCCGGCGCGACGCTGGTCGACGTGCGCGTGCTCGGATCCGATGGCACGGGCGACCTCGCGACGACCCTGGCGGGTTTCGACTGGGTGATGGCCCATGCCCGCGACTACAACATCCGCGTGCTGAACGTGAGCCTCGGCTCCGATTCGACCGATTCCTACGTCGATGACCCGCTCTGCCGTGCCGTGCGCACCGCCGTCTCCGCGGGCATCACCGTCGTCGTCGCGGCCGGCAACTACGGCACGGATGGCCTCACGCAGATCTACGGCACCATCAGCTCGCCCGGCAACGAGCCGTCGGCGATCACGGTGGGCGCGGCCAACACGCACGACACCGCGGGCCGTGGCGACGACACCGTGACGCTGTTCAGCTCCAAGGGCCCCACGCGCGGCGCCTACGTCGACGCGAATGGCGTGACGCAGCACGACAACCTGCTCAAGCCGGACCTCGTCGCCCCGGGCAATCGCGTGCTCGGCGCGATGTCCACGAGCGCCAGCGGCTCGACGCTGAGCGCGATGCCCGCGAACAACATCTTCAGCATCGTGCAGCGCAACCCGGTGGGCGCCGGGCTCATGCTCGCGAGCGGAACGTCCTTCGCCGCGCCCGTCGTGTCGGGCGCCGTGGCACTCCTCCTGCAGGCGAACCCGGGGCTCACGCCGCCCCTCGTCAAGGCGATCCTGCAGTACAGCGCCCAGCCGGTCGGCGGGGCGAACCTGGTGCAGCAGGGTGCCGGCGAGCTGAACCTGCCGGGCGCGGTCGCCATCGCGCAATCGCTGTCGCGCTCGATCGCGGCGAACGTCGCCAACGGCACGATGAATGTCGGCGACTCGATGCTCGCGCCGGGTGCGACGCTCCCCGCGCCGTGGTCGATCATCAACGGCGTGCGCGTGGACTGGTCGCGCTTCGTCATCATGGGCGGCTCGCACCTGCTCACGGGCGATGTCCTGCTCGGCCAGTTCCAGGCGGTCTACGACCCGGAGCTGCTCTGGGTGAACGGCACCGTGTCCGTCACGACGCCCACGATTTCCTCGAGCGGCGCGGTCACCGGCTACAGCGACGGCGCGCTCGTGTCCGGCACGCTCATGAGCGATGGCGTCGCCTTGCTCGACGGCGCGCTGGGTCCGTCCAGCCTGCTCGCGGCGACGGGAATCTTCTCGCTGTCTTCGCAAGTGACGGCTGACGTCTTCGCGGGCAAGGCCGACACGCTGGTGGGCGGCATCGTGCTCGCCAACGGCATCAGCATGGCCGAGGGCATGAGCCTCGCCGAGGGCACCAGCCTGGCCGAGGGCACCAGCCTCGCCGAAGGCACCAGCCTCGCCGAGGGTGCGAGCCTCGCCGAAGGCATCAGCATGGATGAAGGCACCTCGTTGTCCGAGGGGGTGCTGTTCGCGGATCCGTCGCTCTTCCCGTTCTCCGGAGAGTAAGCAACCCCGTCCCGCCCGAAAAAAACCACACGAGGCCACCATGTCCATCATCGACATGCAGGACTACAACACCGCCGCCCGGCGCTACTGGTGGACGGTCACGACGCTCGGGGCCATCGTGCTCGCCTACTCGATCGCGCACATCGTCGCCATCGACGGCCGCTTCATGATCCAGGCGCTGGCGAGCGCGCTCGTGGCGGCGCTCGTGGGCCTCTTCCCGGTGCGCGTGCCGGGCGCCAAGACGACGGTGGCCGGGGCCGAGATCTTCATCTTCCTGGCGCTGCTCCTGTATGGCGTCGAGGCGGCGACGATCGCCGCGGCCTTCGAGGCCTTCTTCGCTTCCTACCGCAGCTCCAAGCGCTGGACCAGCCGCATCGGCGGACCCGCGATCGCGGCCATCACGATGTACGCCACGGGCTACGCCTTCGCGGCGGTCCGTGCGGCCTACCCGCTGAACAACGCGGGCCTCCTCACGGCGCTCTGCGGCCTCGCGATCGTCTACTTCGCCCTCGGCATGACGCTGTTGCGCATGGTCTTCGCGCTCAAGGCCGGCGCCGCCATCACGCCGCTCAAGTGGCTGCGCGACTTCGCCTGGCTGGGGCTCGCGTACGTGACGGGCGCCTCGATCGCGGGACTCCTCTACCTGAGCTTCCAGGAGTTCGGCCTGCCCGTGCTGCTGATCTCCGTGCCGCTCATCGCGATGTTCATGTCGACGCTGCACTTCTACTTCGAGCGGAAGGAAGACGACCAGCGCCACATGGAAGAGCTCAAGGAGAGCGAGAGCCGCTTCCACAGCGCCTTCACGCACGCCGCCATCGGCATGGCCCTCGTCTCGTCCGAAGGCAAGTTCATGCAGGCCAACCGCGCCTTCTGCGAGATGCTCGGCCGCACGTCGCCGGAGCTCCTCGCGATGAGCCTCGCGACGGTGGTGAAGGGCGAGGACCAGAACGCGCTCCAGACGCCGGTCTCCAAGCTCATGAAGGGCGAGCTCTCCAGCGCCGAGATCGAGATCCGCGGGCTGCACAAGGATGGCAGCGACGTGTGGATGGCCCTCAACATCTCGCTCGCGCGCGACTGGCAGTTCCGCGCGCACAACCTCATCGTGCAGGCGCAGGACATCAGCGCGCGGCGCCGCGCCGAGGCCGAGCTCTACCACAACGCCTACCACGACAGCCTGACGCAGCTCTCCAACCGCACCCACTTCAACGAGTGCCTGAACCGCGCCATCGCGCGCGTGCAACGCCATCCCGAGCAGCGCTTCGCAGTGATGTACCTCGACTTCGACCGCTTCAAGATGGTCAACGACTCGCTCGGCCACAAGGCGGGCGACGAGCTGCTGGTGGACCTCGCGCGGCGCCTGCGCGCGACGATCCGGCCCACGGACGTCCTGGCGCGGCTGGGCGGCGACGAGTTCGCCGTGCTGATGGAGGACCTGCACCGCCAGCGCGACGCCGTGGACCTCTGCGAGCGCATCCAGAAGGAGCTGCAGAAGCCCTTCCGCCTGGGCTCGATGGAAGTCGCCATCAGCGCCTCCATCGGCATCACCTTCAGCACCAATGGCTACCAGACCTCGGACCAGATCATCCGCGATGCCGACATCGCGATGTACAAGGCGAAGTCGAAGGGCAAGGCGCAGTACGCCATCTTCGACTCGAGCCTGCACCAGCACGTGACGGCCCAGCTCGAGCTCGAGAGCGAGCTGCGCCGGGCGCTGGGGCTGGGCCAGATCTACCTCGAGTACCAGCCGATCTTCCAGCTCGCCGAGCAGAAGCTCGTGGGCTTCGAGGCCCTCATGCGCTGGAACCACCCGGAGCGCGGCGTGCTCGATCCCGCGATGTTCATCCCGATCGCCGAGGAGACGGGGCTCATCGTCCCGCTCGGCAACTGGGTGCTGAACGAGGCGTGCCGCCAGATGGCGCAGTGGCACCGCGGCAACGAGCACCTCGGCCTGCGCATGAGCGTGAACGTGTCGAGCCTGCAGCTCACGCACCCGGACTTCGTCTCGCAGGTCGGCCAGGCGCTGCAGGCCGCGGAGCTGCCGCCGGAGAGCCTCACGCTGGAGGTGACGGAGAGCGTGCTGATGGAAGGCATCGAGAACGCCATCACGACCCTCAACCGCATCCGCGACATGGGCGTCACGCTCTCGATCGACGACTTCGGCACCGGCTACTCGTCGCTTTCGTACCTCGCCACGCTGCCGATCGACGCGCTGAAGGTGGACAAGTCCTTCATCGAGAAGATGGCCTCCGACGGCAACGGCGGCGAGATCGTGAAGGCGATCTTCAAGTTGGGCCAGGCGCTCAGCAAGCAGGTGTTCGCCGAGGGGATCGAGACCGGCGCGCAGCTCGCCCTGCTGCGCGAGCTGGGCTGCCAGTTCGGCCAGGGTTACCTGCTCTCGCGTCCCGTCGATGCGATCCGCGCGGGCGGCGTGCTGGCGGGCCAGCTGGGCGGCGGCCTCGCCGTCGCCTGAAGCGTAGCCCGGACGGCGCAGCGGCCGTCGCGGCGGTGAACCTTTGCGCCGCTGGCGCGGACGCACGGACGTGACCGCTTCCCATACCCGGCGATTTTCCCGGGCCGGCCGCCTCGCGGCCGCCCTGCTCTTCGCGAGCGCCGCTTCGAGCGCGACAGCGCAGGAGCCCCATCCGTTCGCGCGCGATGCGCCGCCCTCCGCGCGCCTCGTGAACGGCACCTGGAACGGCGTCGATCTCGAGCGGCGCAGCAACTGCACGAACAGCCAGAACAACGGCACGCGCGGGACCTACGCCCAGTTCGACGTGGCGACGGACGCGACCGGTGTCTTCTCCGTCGCCCAGACCGGCATCACCGGCCTCACGTGCGCCTATTCCGGGCGCTACACCGTCGCCAACGGCGCGCTCGGCATCGACGGGACCTACAACTGCAGCGACGGCAAGCAGGGCAACTTCCATGCGACCAAGGTGGACGTGAACGGCATCTCGATGACGCTGCAGATGAGCGTGCAGCTCACGGGCGGCGAGACGTGCACGATCGACGCGATCCTCGGCCTCACGCGTTTCTATCCCTGACGCCCGGCAACTAAGCGCGGTGCAGCGGGAGCGTGAAGACGAGGCGGGCGCCCTTCGAGCGGCCCGGCTCGGCGCGGATGCGCCCGCCGTGCGCCTCGACGATGGTGCGTGCGATCGCGAGTCCCAGGCCCGCACCCTTCTTGGCGGATTGCGGGTCGCCGCGGGTGAACGACTGGAAGACTTCCTCCTCGCGGCCGGCGGGAAGGCCCGGGCCCTCGTCCTCGATCGTGACCTCCATGTCGTTTCCCACGACGCGCGCCGAGATATCGACGTGCGTCCCGGCGGGCGTGTGCTTCGCGACGTTGCCGACCAGGGCCAGGAAGACGCGCTCGAGCATGAGCGGGTCCGCGGGCACCGGAGGCAGCTCGCGCGAGACCTTGTTGCGCACGACGTGGCGCGAGATCGTCTGGCCCAGCGCCTCGAGCGACGTATCCACCACGTCCGCGAGCGGGCGCAGCTGCAGCTCGAGCTCGACGTCGCCGCTTCGCAGCCGCGCCATCATGAGGGCGTCGCGCGCCACCTCGACGTAGTGCACGCGCTCGAGCGCGGTGGCGACGAGGGTCGCGAATACCTCGTACTGGTGGCGCTGCTCCGGGATGAAGAGATCGCGCGGGCGCTCCGGCCGCACGGCGAGCACGCCGCGCACGCGGGTGGGCGACTTGAGCGGCAGGAAGAGGTACTCGTTGCCCGCCAGCGTGTTGGTGCCGGCGCCGGCCTGCTGCGCCTGGTCGTATGCCCACTGCGCGGTGGTGCTGTCGAACGGATTGGTCATGCCGCGCCCCGTGGGCGACACCAGCGTGCCCTGCGCATCGGGCACGAGCACGGCGACGCGGGCGCGGAACTGCCGGCTCATGAAGTTCTCGGTCGTCTCGATCACCTGCGCCGAGGACTTGAGCTCGGCCAGGTCGCGCGCGAATTCGTACAGCGTGCGGGCGCGTTTTTCCCGGTGGGACGACACGCGCGCCTGGAAGCGCAGGTTGCCCGCGAGCTGGCCGATGAAGATGCCGGCGGCCAGCATCACGACGAAGGTCACGTAGTGCTGCGGGTGCTCGGGAAAGATGGAGAACCGGGGCGGGATGAAGAATATGTCGAAGACGAGGACGTTGAGGATCGCCGCCAGGATCGCCGGCCCGCGGCCCCAGCGCCCGCCCACGAGCACGAGCGTGAGCATGAAAAGCGTCGCGACGGTGACGAGGTCGAGATGGAACGCGGGGATCGCGGCGACGAGCGCCGTGACCGCGGTCGACACCGCGGTCCAGACGTAGCGCAGGCGCTTCTCGCCCGCGCGCGGGTGCTCGTCGTCGGGCGTGCGCGGGGGCGTCGGGACCTGCGCGCCGGACTCCGCCCCGGCGCGGCCGATCTCGACCACGTCCAGGCTCTCGTCCGCCGCCGCGATGGCGTCGCTCACCGTGCGCGTGAAGCGCAGCGCGCGCGGGTTGCTGCGGCCGACCACGACCATGGAGATGTTCTGGTCGCGCGCGTACTCGACCAGCGCGCTGACGGCGTCCCCCCCGGTGAGGATCACCGTGCGCGCGCCGAGCGACTCGGCGAGGCTCACCACGTTCAGGATGCGGCCGCGCTCCTCGGCGGGCAGGCGCTGCAGGCGCGGCGTCTCGACGTAAGCCGCGGTCCACTGCGCGTCGAGGTGCTTGGCGAGCCGGGCGGCGCTGCGCACGACGTGCTCGCTGCCGGTCTCCGGCCCGATCGCGCAGAGCAGCTGCTCGTGCGTCTTCCACACCGAGTCGATCTCCTTCTCGGCGCGGACCTTGCGCACTTCGTCCTCGACCACGTCGGCCGTGCGCCGGAGCGCGATCTCGCGCAGGGCGAGCAGGCTGCCCTTGCTGAAGTAGGTCTTGGCCTTCGCGCGCTCGACCTCGGTCATGTGGACCTTGCCCTTGCGCAGGCGCACGAGCAGCTCGTCGGCGGAGACGTCGACCATGATCGTCTCGTCGGCGCTGTCGAAGAACGTGTCGGGCACCGTCTCGGTCTCGACGATCCCGGTGATCTCGCCCACGACGTCGTTCAGGCTCTCGAGGTGCTGCACCCCCATCGCGGTGAACACGTCGATGCCGTTGGCGAGGATCTCGTCGACGTCGTTCCAGCGCTTCGGGTGGCGCGAGCCGGGCGGATTGGCGTGCGCCAGCTCGTCGATCAGCAGCACCTCGGGGCGGCGCCGGATGGCGGCATCCAGGTCGAGCTCCGAGCCGCCCAGCGGCGTGAGGGTCTCGAATCCCTCGAGCAGCGCGAGCTCCGCGCTCTCGTGGGTATCGACCAGGCCCACGACCACGTCGCGGCCGTCCTCGCGGATGCGCCGTGCCGCCGTGAGCATCGCGTTCGTCTTGCCCGCGCCGGGAAAGGCGCCGAAGAAGATCTTGAGCTTGCCGCGCGGGCGGTCGGGGTCGGCCATGCCAGGTCCTGGGGAGCGTTCGCCCCTCCAGACTACTTCTCGATGAGCTGCCGCTTTTCCTTCACGTCCTTCCATGCGTCGGCGTCGGGCGGGGCGGGCTTGCGCTCGACGATGGGCTTCCAGACCTTGGACAGCTCGGCGTTCATGCCGATGAAGTCCTTCTGGCCGGAGGGGACGTCATCCTCGGCGAAGATCGCTTCCACGGGACATTCGGCGACGCACAGGGTGCAGTCGATGCACTCGTCGGGATCGATGACCAGCATGTTCGGCCCCTCGCGAAAGCAATCGACGGGACAAACATCCACGCAGTCCGTGTATTTGCACTTCACGCAGGACTCGGTCACCACGTACGTCATGGAAGCCTTTCGAAATTCGGGTAATGCCGGGGAAAAGACCGCTATTTTATCAGACCGGCATGGGGCCTCTCCACGGCTTTGCCCAAACGCCCGCGTTGGCCTAAGATAGCGGCCAGCGCGTGCCGCGGCCCACCCCCTTGGAGCCGTCCCGGCCCATCCCCATATACCCGTAACGAGGCGCAAGTGTCCGAGAAAATCGTCCACGTCACCGACGACACGTTCGAGCAGGAGGTCCTGCAATCGCAGACCCCGGTCCTGGTGGACTACTGGGCCGAGTGGTGCGGGCCGTGCAAGATGATCGCCCCGGCCCTGGACCAGATCGCCTCCGAGTATGCCGGCCGGCTCAAGGTGGCCAAGCTCAACATCGACGAGAACCAGGCCACGCCGCCGCGCTACAACATCCGGGGCATCCCGACGCTCATGCTCTTCAAGAACGGCAACCTGGAGGCGACCAAGGTGGGCGCGGTCTCGAAGACCCAGCTCGCAGCCTTCATTGACAGCAACATCTGAATCCCGCTAACCTCCTCTTTCGGTACTGGTACTTTCCGTCTGGGGATTCCCCCAGCGCCCCGCGCCAAGCCCTTGGCCGCCGGGCCAACTCCTAAACCCTTTCGCTTCGCCGGCCCGTGAGGTCTCCGGGTCCCGTTCCAGAAACCACCATCCCTCCCCAGGCAGGCTGCGGCATGCACCTCTCCGACCTCAAGCTGAAGCACGTCTCAGAGCTCGTCGACATGGCTAACGCCAGCGAGCTCGAAGGCGCCAACCGGTTGCGCAAGCAGGAGCTCGTCTTCGCGCTCCTGAAGAGCCACGCGAAGAAAGGCGAAGCGATCTTCGGCGACGGCACCCTCGAGGTGCTGCAGGACGGCTTCGGCTTCCTGCGCTCGCCCGATACGTCGTATCTCGCGGGCCCCGACGACATCTACGTGTCGCCCTCGCAGATCCGGCGTTTCAACCTCCACACCGGCGACTCCATCGTGGGCGAGATCCGCACGCCCAAGGACGGCGAGCGCTACTTCGCCCTGGTCAAGGTGGACACGGTCAACGGCGAGCCGCCCGAGAACGCCAAGTCGAAGATCCTCTTCGAGAACCTCACGCCGCTGCACCCCGACGAGTCGATGCGGCTCGAGCGGGACATCAAGGCGGAGGAGAACCTCACCGGGCGCATCCTCGACATCATCGCGCCCATCGGCAAGGGGCAGCGCGGCCTGATCGTCTCGCCGCCGAAGGCCGGCAAGACGGTGCTCATGCAGCACATGGCCCACGCCATCACCGCGAACCATCCGGAGGCCGTGCTCATCGTGCTGCTCATCGACGAGCGCCCCGAGGAAGTGACGGAGATGAGCCGCACCGTGCGCGGCGAGGTGGTGGCGTCGACCTTCGACGAGCCGGCCACGCGCCACGTGCAGGTCGCCGAGATGGTGATCGAGAAGGCCAAGCGCCTGGTCGAGCACAAGAAGGACGTGGTCATCCTGCTCGACTCGATCACGCGCCTCGCGCGCGCGTACAACACCGTGGTGCCCGCCTCCGGCAAGGTGCTCACCGGCGGCGTGGACTCCAATGCCCTGCAGCGCCCGAAGCGCTTCTTCGGCGCGGCGCGCAACGTCGAGGAGGGAGGATCGCTCACGATCATCGCGACGGCCCTCATCGACACCGGCTCGCGCATGGACGACGTGATCTACGAGGAATTCAAGGGCACCGGCAACATGGAGATCCACCTGGATCGCCGCATGGCCGAGAAGCGCATCTATCCCTCGCTCAACGTGAACCGCTCTGGCACTCGCCGCGAGGAGCTGCTGATTCCGCCGGACATCCTTCCGAAGGTGTGGATCCTGCGCAAGCTGCTCTTCGGCATGGACGAGCTCGAGGCGACGGAATTCCTGCTCGACAAGCTGCGCGCCACCAAGAACAACGACGAATTCTTCGGCTCGATGAAGAAAGGCTGAGCAAGGTACATCGCCCGTCCGCCCCACGCCGTTGAACCAAAGTCGGGTTTCGGTGGCCGAATCCGGGTTCGAGACGGCGCGTTATCCGGAAAGTGACGTTTTGCGGCAAAAAACCCTGTCCGCTCAAGGATCTGGGTGATCGCAACGCTTCGTAACAACCCCTTGCTTTGATTGGGGTTTTCCGGGATAATGTGAGGTTCCGGGTGAGGGCAGTGCCCGGGCATCCAAAATCCGTGCCCACCCACAAGGCGAGTGACATGAAAGAAGGCATCCACCCCAACTACCGCGAGGTCGTTTTCCTCGACACCAGCTGCGACTTCGGCTTCGTGACGCGCTCCACCGTCGCGACGAACGAGACCATCACGTGGAAGGACGGCAAGGAATATCCGGTCTACAAGATCGAGATCTCCGCCGAGTCCCATCCCTTCTACACGGGCAAGCAGAAGATCGTCGACACGGCCGGCCGCGTGGACAAGTTCAAGAAGCGCTACGCTCGCAAGGGCAGCGCCGGGGGTACGGCGAAGGCCGCCGAATAAGGCGTCCGCTTCCCGCCGGAAAAGGCAGCCGCTCGGCTGCCTTTTTTGTTTTCCCGCCTACAATGCGCCCATGACGGAGCGGCAAGAAGACCCCACGCGCGGCCGCATCGACTTCGACGGCTCGCGCACGCCGTTCAAGACCGCGCTGTTCCTCGTCCTCGTCCTCACGTGGATGCTGCCGGGCCTCGTGGGACACGACCCGTGGAAAGTGGACGAGGCGATCAACTTCGGCGCCGTCCTGGAGATGCTGCGCGGGCACGACTGGATCGCATTCCGCATCGCGGGCGAGCCGTATGCCGACAAGGCGCCGCTCTATCTCTGGGTCGCCGCCGCGTGCGCGAAGGCGTTCGGCGGGATCCTCGCGCTGCACGACGCGGCACGGCTCGCCACGGGCCTCTTCATGGCCGCCACGTGCGCCTTCCTCTCCGCCGCCGCGAAGGAGCTGCTGGGCGAGCGCGGCGCGCGCATGAGCGTCCTGCTCTTCATCGGCTGCCTGGGGCTGCTGGTGCGCGCCCACGAGATGACGTCGGACGTGGCCGGGCTGCCGGGCATCGCGATGGCGCTCTACGGGCTCGCGCTCGCCGCGCGGCGTCCCTGGCTGGGCGCAGCCCTCATCGGCGCGGGCCTGGGCCTCGCGTTCCTCGGCGATGGGTTCCTGCCGGCCGGCATGGTGATCATGATGCTGGCGGTGCTGCCCGCGGCTTCGGGGCTGTGGCGCACGCGCGCCTACGCCATGAGCCTCGCGCTCGCGGCGGTCGTGGCCCTCCCCCTGCTCGCGCTCTGGCCGCTGCTGCTGGCGGCCCATACCGGCACCAGCGTGGGCACGTGGCTGGGCCACGCGCTCGCCTCGCGCTGGGGCGGACCGTTCACGGCCGGGAGCGCGCTCGAGTCCTTCTACATCCTGCGCATCCTGCCCTGGTACACGTGGCCTGCATGGCCGCTGGCGGCGTGGGCGGTATGGCGCTCGCGGCGCACGCTCGGCGCGCGCCGCGGCGTGCTCATGCCCCTCCTCGCCTTCCTCGCGTTCTTCCTCGTGGGCTCGATCTTCGGCGGCAACCACGACGTGGACGCGATGCCGCTGCTGCTGCCGCTCGCGATCCTGGGCGTGGCGGAGCTGGACACCGTGCCGCGCGGCGCCGCATCGGCCCTCGACTGGTTCGGCGTGACGACCTTCTTCCTCTTCGCACTGCTGCTCTGGATCGGCTGGGCCGGGGCCCTCACCGGAAAGCCGGATTTCGCCGTCGCCTGGCTCAAGCGCGAGGTGCCGGACTTCCATTACCGCTTCGACTTCATCGCCTTCGCGCTGGCGATGCTGCTCACCCTCATCTGGATCGTGATCGTGGCGCGCTCGCTGCGCTCCAGCCGCCGCGCCATCGTGAACTGGACCGCCGGCATCGCCATGGTGTGGATGCTGATGATGACGCTCGGGGTGCCCCTGGTGGACCAGGCGCGCAGCTATCGCGCGGTCGACGCGCGCCTCGCGCACGAGGTGCAGGGCGCGCGCTGCATCGAGCGGCGCAACGTGGGCGACGCGCAACGCGCGTTGCTCGACTACTTCCAGGGCATCCGCACGGTGCGCGAATCTTCGCCCGAGGCGCGCGAATGCGACGCGCTGCTGCTGCAGGCCCAACCCAGCCGGGCACCGGTCGTCGAGCCCGGGTGGCACGAGGTGTGGCGCGGCTCCCGTCCGGGCGACCGCAACGAGCTCTTCATCCTGTACCGCCGGGGCTAAGCCGCGCCGGCCGCCATCCGTTCGTCGAGCAGCTCGATCCAGTGCCGCACTGGGAGGCGCGTGCCGGATTGCACGTGGGTGAGGCAGCCGATGTTCGCCGTGGCGATCTCGTCGGGCGCGCCGGACTCGAGCGAGCGCACCTTGTTGTGGAGCAGCTGGCGCGAGATCCCCGGCTTGAGGATCGAATAGGTCCCGGCCGAGCCGCAGCAGAGATGCCCGTCGGGCACCGGCGTGAGCGTGAATCCGGCGTCGCGCAGGATCGACTCCACGACGCCCTGGATCTTCAGCCCGTGCTGCAGGCTGCAGGGCGACTGGAACGCGACCTTGCGCGGCGAGGCATCCCTCACCAGGGGCCGCAGGCGCGCGCGCTCTGCCGCGATGACCTCCGAGACGTCACGCGCCAGCCCGGACACGCGCTCGGCCTTCGCGGCGTAAGCAGCGTCCTCGCGCAGCAGCCTGCCGTAGTCCTTCACCGTGGTGCCGCAGCCGCTCGCCGTCACGACGATCGCCTCGGCGCCGCGCTCGATCTCGGGCCACCAGGCGTCGATGTTCGCCTTCATGTAGGCGAGCGCGTCGTGCTGGTAGTTGAGATGGAACGGAACCGCGCCGCAGCAGCCCGAACGGCGAACGGCGACGAGCGCGATGCCCAGGCGATCGAGCACGCGCGCGGTCGCCGCGTTGATCGAGGGCTGCAGCGCGGGCTGCACGCATCCGTCGAGCACCAGCATGCGGCGCGCGTGCGCGCCCGCGGGCCAGCGACCCGCCGCCCGCGCCGGTGGAATGCGGCGCGCGAGGCGCGCGGGCAGGACCGGCCGCGCCGCGCGGCCCAGGGCGAGCGCCGCCGAGAAGAGCGCGCGATGGGGCAGCGTGCTCTTCAGCAGCCAGCGCTTCGCGCGCTCCTTCACCGGGCGGTGCACCTTGCGCTCGACCACCTCGCGCCCGATGTCCACGAGCTTGCCGTATTCCACGCCCGAAGGGCACGTCGTCTCGCACGCCCGGCACGTGAGGCATCGGTCGAGGTGCAGCTGCGTGCGGTGCGTGACCGGGGCGCCCTCGAGCATCTGCTTCATGAGGTAGATGCGCCCGCGCGGGCTGTCGAGCTCGTCGCCCAGCAGGTTGTACGTCGGACACGTGGCGAGGCAGAAGCCGCAGTGCACGCACTTGCGCAGGATGGCATCGGCCTCCTTGCCCTCGGGCGTGTCCTTGATCCAGTCGGCGAGTCGGGTTTGCATCAGGTCAAAAGTCGTACATCCGGCCCGGGTTGAGGATCCCCTCCGGGTCGAACGCGGCCTTCAGGCGCTTGTGGATCTTGAGGATCGCGGGCTTGAGGGGATGGAACGCACCGGCGGACTTGTCGGCGGCGCGGAAAAGGATTGCATGGCCGCCGGCGCGCTCGACGGTGGAGCGCAATGCGAGCGCATCCTGCTCGCCGGCGATCCAGCGCACGCCGCCGCCCCATTCGACGAGGGGACGCGCGCCGAGCTCGAGCGGCTCGCTCGCCTGCGGCAGGGAGACGCGCCACAGCACCGGGTCGCGGAAGTACGGCAGCTCCTGCTCGCGCAGCGCCGTCCAGTGCGCCGCATCGCTGGACTCCTGGCCCCCCATGCGCGTGCGTGCGGCGGCGACGGCGGGTGGGGCTCCCGAGAGCCGCACGCGCAGCACGCCGTCCTGCCACGACGTCGCCGATACGGGCAGCGGCTGGCCCGCCCAGACGTTCGCCTGGCGGATGGCCTCGCCCTCGTCCATCTCGAAGACGAGCGTCGTCTCCTCGACCGGACGCGGCAGCACCTTGAAGGAGAGCTCGGTGAGGATGCCCAGCGTACCGAGCGACCCCGCCATGAGGCGCGAGACGTCGTAACCGGCGACGTTCTTGATCACGCGCCCGCCGAACGACAGGTCCTCGCCCTTGCCGTTCACGATGCGCGCACCGAGGACGAAATCGCGCACGGCGCCCGCATAGGGCCTGCGCGGTCCGGAGAGGCCGGCCGCGACGACGCCCCCGATCGTGGCGGCGCGGCCGAAGTGCGGCGGCTCGAACGGCAGCATCTGGCGCTCGGACGCGAGCACGGAGTCGACCTCCGTGAGAGGCGTGCCGGCGCGCACCGTGAGCACCAGCTCTTTCGGCTCGTACGCGACGATGCCGGCGTAGCCGGACATCTCGAGCGGATCCCCGGCGCTCGCTTCCCCGTAGAAGTCCTTGGTGCCGCCGCCGCGGATGCGCAGCGGCGCCTTGCGCGCGCCGGCTTCGCGCACGCGCTCGCATAACGTGGGGATGAAGGCGTCGGTCATCAGGGTTATTCGATCAGAACCTGGGAAGGTCGGGCCGCGGCAGGGCTCCGCCGTGCACGTGGAGACCGCCCCATTCGGCGCAGCGCTTGAGCGTCGGCACCGCCTTGCCCGGGTTGAGGATGCCGCCGGGATCGAAGGCGCGCTTGACCGCGTGGAAGCACTCGATCTCCGGGGCGCGGAATTGCGAGCACATCTGCCGCAGCTTCTCCACGCCCACGCCGTGCTCGCCAGTGATCGTGCCACCCACGCCGAGGCAGAGCTCCAGGATGCGGCCCCCCAGCTCCTCGCTCTTCTCCATGTCGCCCGGCTTGTTGGCGTCGTAGAAGATGCAGGGATGCAGGTTGCCGTCGCCCGCGTGGAAGACGTTGCCCACGAGCAGGCCATACTCGGCGGTGAGGCGGTAGACGCGATCCAGGACCTCGGGCAGGCAGCGGCGCGGGATCGTGCCGTCGATCGTGTAGAAGTCGGGCAGGATCGTGGCGAGCGCGGCGAAGGCGCCCTTGCGGGCCTTCCACAGCCGCTCGCGCTCGAGCGCATCGGCGGCGATGCGCACGTCGGCCGCGCCGCAGGCGTCGAGGATCGCGCGCACGCGCCGCATCTCCTCGACCACCTCTTCTTCCGCGCCATCCACCTCGACGAGCAGCAGCGCCTCGGCGCCCGTCGGAAACCCCAGGCGCATCGCGCGCTCGCAGGCCTCGATCACGATGCGGTCCATCATCTCCAGCGCCGCCGGCACGATGCCGGAGCCGATGATGTCGCCCACCGCGCGCGCCGCATCGCCCACGGAGCCGAAAGCCGCCAGGAGCGTATCCGTGCGCTCGGGCAGCGGCAGCAGGCGCACCGTCACGCGCGTCACGACGCCCAGGTTGCCCTCGCTGCCGGTCATGAGGGCCAGCAGGTCGTAGCCGGGGGCATCGAGCGCGGCACTGCCGAATTCGACCGCGTCGCCGTCGCCGTCGATCGCGCGCACCGCGAGCAGGTTGTGCGTGGTGAGGCCGTACTTGAGGCAATGCACGCCGCCGGCGTTCTCCGCGACGTTGCCGCCGATCGAGCAGGCGATCTGGCTCGAGGGATCGGGCGCATAGAAAAGGCCGTGCGGCGCCGCCATGTCGGAGATCTTCAGGTTGCGCACGCCCGGCTCCACGACCGCCGTGCGCGCGAGCGCGTCGAGCGCCACGACCTGGCGCATCCGGGTGAGCACGAGGAGCACCCCGGCGGGATCCGGGATCGCGCCGCCCGAGATGCCGGTGCCCGCCCCGCGCGAGACGAGCGGAACGCCGAGCTTGCGGCACGCGTGCACGACATGGCGCACCTGCGTTTCGGTTTCAGGCAGCACGGCGACCATGGGTGTGGCGCGATGGGAGATGAAGGCATCGGTCTCGAAGGGCCTGAGGCCTTCCTCGTCGGCCACGATGGCGAGCGCCGGCTCGATCGCGCGCAGCGCCTCGAGCGTGCGGTCGCGCAGGCTGGCGGTGGCGAGTGCCTCCATCAGAACCGCGGCAGCTCGGGGTGTGGAAGCGCCCCGGCCTTCACGCGCATCGCGCCATATTCCGCGCAACGGTGCAGCGTCGGCACCGCCTTTCCCGGGTTGAGCAGGCCCACCGGGTCGAACGCCGCCTTCACCGCGTGGAACTGCGCGAGCTCCGCCGTGCGGAACTGCCTGCACATCTGGTTGATCTTCTCGATGCCCACGCCGTGCTCGCCGGTGATGGTGCCGCCGACCTCGATGCAGAGCTCGAGCAGCTCCGCCGCGAAGGCCTCGGTCCTCTCGAGCTCGCCCGGCACGTTCGCATCGTAGAGGATGAGCGGGTGCAGGTTGCCGTCTCCGGCGTGGAACACGTTGGCGCAGCGCAGGCCGTACCGGGCGCTCATCTCCTCCGTGCGCCGCAGCACGTGCGCGAGGGCGCCGCGCGGAATGGAGCCGTCGATGCAGTAGTAATCCGGCGAGATCCGTCCCACCGCCGGGAAGGCGGCCTTGCGGCCGGACCAGAAGCGCAGCCGCTCGGCGTCGCTCGAGGAGCAACGCACGTCCGTCGCCCCGCTCGCGCGCATCACCTCGATGATCTTTTCGATCTCGTGCGCCACTTCCTCGCGCGTCCCGTCGCTCTCGGCGAGCAGGATGGCCCCGGCGTGGAGATCGTAGCCCGCGTGCACGAAATCCTCGACGGCGCTGGTGGCGAGCCTGTCCATCATCTCGAGACCGGCGGGCACGATGCCCGCGCCGATCACGTGGGCGACGGCGTCTCCCGCGCTCTCCACGTCGGGAAACGAAGCCATGACCACCTGGGCAGCCTCCGGCTTGGGGAGCAGCTTGACGGTCACCTCGAGGGTCACCGCCAGCAGTCCCTCGGAGCCGGTGACGAGGGCGAGGAGGTCGTATCCCGGACTGTCGAGTGCCTCGCTACCCAAGTCGACCACGTCGCCCTCGATGGTGATCGCCCGCACGCGCAGGATGTTGTGCACGGTGAGGCCGTACTTGAGGCAATGCACGCCGCCGGAATTCTCGGCCACGTTGCCGCCGATGGAGCACGCGATCTGGCTCGAGGGATCGGGCGCGTAGTACAGGCCCAGAGGTGCCACGTGCTGCGAGATGCGCAGGTTGGTGACGCCCGGCTGCACGCGCGCCTGCCGCCCGATCGGGTCGACGCGCACGACGCGGTTGAATTTCGCGAGCGACAGGAGGATGCCGTCGCTCAACGGCAGGGCGCCGCCCGAGAGCCCCGTGCCCGAGCCGCGTGCGACGACCGGGGTGAAGGTCTCGCGCGCGACCTTGAGCACCGCCGCGACTTCTTCCTCGCTCGTGGGAATGGCGACCGCGAGCGGGGTGGCGCGATACGCGGACAGGCCGTCGCATTCGTAGGGCTTGAGCGCCTCGCCCTGCACGATCACCGTGCCATGGCGCAGGGCTTGCGACAGGCGCGTCGAGACCCGGGAGCGGGTCTCCGCGTCGGGCGGGCGATGAACGTGGGTCGTGCTCATGGCATCAGCAGTTTAACGCTTGCCGCGGCGGCGCCGGGCGCGGCGCGCCGGGGGCTTACGACATCACCGCGAGTTGCTTGTTGGCGCTTTCGAGGCGATCGACCAGGGTATCGAGGAAGCGCGCGTCGAAGAGCCTCCGGCACGAGTCCGACGCATCGCGCAGGTCCTCGGCGCGGATCTTCATCACGATGCAATCGGACGTCGTGGTCACCGTGGCGGAGCGGTGGGTGCCGCCCTTGTGCTGGGCGAGGTACGACATCTCGCCGAAGCAGTCGCCCGCGGTGAGCACCGAGAGCGTGCGCTTGCCGCGCGTGACGCGCACGTAGCCCGCGGCCAGGATGAAGAACGAGTCGCCGTGGTCGCCTTCCTTGATGAGCACGGTCTCGGGCTTGAACTTGGCCCACTTGGAGATGCGCATGACCTCCCACAGCTCGTTCTCGGGAAAGGCCTTGAAGAAGGGCAGCGTGCGCAGCAGGCTGAAGCGCTCGGCCTCGGTCTGCTCGCGCTTCTCCTCGGCGCGGTGCTCCTTCTTCCACACCTCGGCGAGCTCCTTGCCGAACTCGTCCCAGCTCTGGTAGCGCTGCGCCGGATCCCTGGCCATCGCCTTCATCACGATCTCGTCGAGATCGCCGGAGACCGCCGCCCGGTGCTTCGAGGGCGGCTCGGGCTCCGTGTTCACGATCTGGTAGATCACGCTCATCGTGTTGGCGCCCGTGAAGGGCAGCCGGCCGGCGAGCAGGTAGTACATCACCACGCCCAGCCCGTAGATGTCGGTCAGGTGCGACGCCTGCGCGCCGGCGGAGACCAGCTCCGGGGCCATGTACGCGGGCGAGCCCACGTTGGCGATGATCGTGCGGTCCGACACCTTGCTGATCGCGGCGCCGAAATCCGCGATCTTGATGTCCGTGCCCTCGTTGTGGAGGATGTTGCCGGGCTTGATGTCGCGGTGCGTGAGGCCGATCGCGTGGGCGAAGGCGAGCGCGCGCACGCACTTGAAGACCATCTCGGCGGCCTCGCGCGGCTCGAGCAGGCTCTCCGGCTGGCAGAACTTCTCGAGCGTGCCGCCCTCCACGTACTCCATCACGATGTAGCTGTACTCGTCCTCGACCACGGCGTCGTAGATCTGGACGATGTGGGGGTGGCTGAGCTTCCCGGCGAGGGAAGCCTCGTTGAGGAACATGCTGCGATAGAACGCCCCGTCCTCGCTGCTCTTGAGGGCCTCGGGATAAGCCACCTTGATCGCGACCTTGCGCTGCGCGAACGAGTCCTCGGCGAGGTATACCCGGCCCGTGGCTCCGCGCCCCAACTCGCGCAGGATCTTGTACTTCCCGATGGATTCGCGGCTCATTGCGGGGAATTATATGGGCGGGACCTCGGACGCGCTAAGCAAATATTCCGCGCGAGCGAGGCTGGGCGCTATGCATCCCGCGCGCCGGGAAGCGCCTCCTCCAGCAACCGCCCGACCGCGATCATCTGCGGGATGACCGCACCGCCGAAACGCCTGCACACCGGAGCGATCCCCTCATGGGGCGCAGGCGTGGCACTGATGTCCTCGACGAGACGGTCGGCGGTGGCCGACATCGCCGCATGAACGTGGTGCACGCTCGCGTCGATCGACCGATCGTCGAAGCGCTGGCGCAGCAGCGTCACCGCGAGCGCGAGGAAGGCGGGGCGATGGGCAAAATGGCGATAGAGGCTTTGCACCACGCGCGGTGCGCCCGGCTCGCCCGGTGGCGCCACGACATCGAAGAGCGCCGATACCTGCGGCGGTAGCGAGCGGATATCTCCCATGGGCGCGAGGGGCTCGTGCGCGGGCGGCGGCGTCCATGCGCGCTCAGCCGGCACGCGTCGCGCCGAGTGGCCGTCGAGCAATCTCAGGATGCACAGGACGGTCAGCATGTTCTCGGGATTCGCGCGGTTGTACGCGCCGAGCACGGTACGAATTTCGCTCAAGCCCTCCGCGTCCACGCCGAGCGCGGCGAGGGCGGCCCGCGGGACGGCCGCGATGGGCACCAGCGGCGCCTCCCGCGCGACGCGCCATGCCGCTTCCTGCACCTCGCCCCGCCGCCACACCGGGCCCAAGGCCGACCACATCCACTCGAGCGCGCCGGGCAACGTGGCGAGATGGCGGAAGATCAGCGCCACCATCGGCACGCCACCCAGGTGGCGGATCTCGGCGTAGATCGCCGCCTTCTCGCCCGCCGCGTCGCGCTCGGAAAGCTCGCCCAGGTTCATGCGGCGCGAGCCCTTACTGCACCTTGATGTTGTTGCGGCGCGCGACCTCGCCCCACGTGACGTACGTCTTCTTCGCGAAGGCCATCCACTGGTCGCGCGGCTGGTTGTCCACGACGAGCCCCGCCGTGACCAGCCGTTGCTGCACCGTCGGATCGTTCATCACTTTGGCCAGGTCCCGCGAGATCTTCGTCACGATGGCGTCGGGCACGCCCTTGGTCGCGACGACGCCGCCCCAGCCCTCCCCCGAGAAGCCGGGGTATCCCAGCTCGGCCACGGTCGGCACGTCGGGCAGTTGCGTGGCGCGTTGCTCGCCGGTGGAAGCGAGCGCGCGCAGCTTGCCCGCCTTGATGTACGACAGGTTGGGACCGATGCCGTCGACGGAGAGCGGGATCTGGTTGCCCAGCAGGTCGCTCACGCATTGCGCGCTGCCCTTGTACATCACGCCCACGATGTCCACGCCCGCGACCTGCTTGAAGAGCTCGCCCGTGAGGTGCTGCGTGGTTCCGACCCCTGGATAGCCCCAGTTGAGCTTGCCCGGATTCTTCTTCGCGGCATCGACCACGTCCTTGAGCGTGTGGTACGGCGACTCGTCGTTCGCGACGATGACGAGCGGGTTGCGGAACACCGGCCCGACGAAGGCGAAATCGTTGAACGGGTCATAGGGCAGCTTGTCCATGATCGCGGGATTCACGACCAGCACGGCGCTGGTGCCCATGACGAGCGTGTAGCCGTCGGGCGCGGCCCGGCGCGCCTGGAGCATGCCGGGGACGCCGCCGCCCCCGCCGAAATTCTCCACGACCACCGACTGGCCCCATTGCCTGCCGAGCGCCTCGGCCACGATGCGCGCGGCGATGTCCGTCGCCTGCCCCGCGGGAAACGGCACGATGAGCTTCACGGGCCGCGTGGGATACGCGTCGTCGGCCGATGCCAGCGTGCCGGCCACCAGGAGCGCGCCGGCCACCAGCGCGCGAACGAAACGGGTCAACATGTTCTCCTCCTCCTCGTCGTATGAATGTCCTCAGGCCATGACCTGGGGGTTCTTGGGATTCTCTGCGCCCGCGCGCATCACGTCCTCGCGCGTGCAGCCGGTGCCGCGGTGGCTGTCCACCGGGATGCCGAGCCGCTTGCCGATCTCGTGCGCGGCGCCGATCACGTCGCGCGCTTTCAGCCCCGTATCCACGCCCATCTCCTCGAGCATGGCCACGAGATCCTCCATCGGGAAATTGCCGACCTTGCCGACGGTCGTGGGGATCGCCATGCCGCCGCCGATGCCGCAGATGGCGCCCTCGAGCCAGTGCACGCCCGCGTCCATGGCGGCCACGATGTTCGCCGTGGCCATGCCGGAAAGGTTGTGGATGTGGAAGCCGAGCTCCACGTCCGGGTGCTTCGCGTAGAGCTTGCGAAAGAGGCGGTTCACGTGCGCGGGATCTTCCATGCCGATGGAGCCCGCGAGGTACTGCCGCTTGATGCCGGCATTGCGGAACTGGCCCACCATGTCGATCACGGCGTCCTCGGCGATCACGCCCTCGTAGGGGCACCAGAACGCCATGCCGAGCGCCATCACGAACGGGATGCCCTCGCGCTCGGCGAGGCGGAACGACTGGATGTTCTGCTCGATCGCCTGCTCGTTCGACATGTTCTGGTTGTGGTGCGTGTACGTCTCGCTCACCGTGATGAGGCCGAGCATCTCCCCCACCTTCGCCTCGATGGCGCGGTGCGCGCCGCGCACGTTGGGCGCCTGCCCGCGGTAGACCGTGCCGGGCTTGCGGCGGATGCGCGAGAAGACTTCCTCCGCGTCACGCATGTTGGGCACCACCTTCGGATGCGCGAAGCTCGCGACCTCGACCACCGGCACGCCCAGGTCGGTCAGCCGGTCGCAGAGCCACACCTTGTCGTCGGTCGGGATCCACCTGGGCAGGCTTTGCAGGCCGTCGCGCGGGGCGACGTCGACGACGAGCATCTTCTTCGGGACATGCATGTCAGGACTCCGGGCTCGCTCGGCGGTATTTGACGATGCGCTTGCCGGCAATCCAGGGCGTCACGCGCGCGTTGAACCGCTTGTAGTGGTCGGTGGCGAGGTGCGCCTGGAACGCGGCCTCGTCATCGTAGATCTCGTAGAGGAAGATCTCGCTGCCATCCGCGGACTCGCAGACGTCGAACTGGCGGCAGCCGGGCTCGCGCGTGCGCGACGCTTCGGCGTTCGCGATCATCTCCTCGCGGAATTCCGCACGGTGCTCCGGCTTGGCGACAAAGACGACGGCGACGACGAAGCTCATGCGACCTCCCGCATCGCCGGCGGCAGCGCGGCGATCGTGGCCCGCGTCACCTCGGCGCAGCCGGCGCGGCCGCCGAGCTCCATCGGCACGTGGCCGGCGACGAGCGCCGCCTCGATCGCCCGCTCGATCACGCGCGCGCGCAGCTCGAGCTGCGGCTCGTCGTGCCGCTCCGCGAGCCAGTCGAGCATCATGGCGGCCGACAGGAACATGGCGCTCGGGTTCGCCTTGCCCTGCCCGGCGATGTCGGGGGCCGTGCCGTGCGCGGGCTGGAAGAGCCCGTGCGCGTCGCCGATGTCGGCCGAGGGGGCCATGCCCATGCCGCCGATCAAGCCGGCGCCCAGGTCCGAGAGGATGTCCCCGAACATGTTCTCGGTCACGAGCACGTCGAGCGTCCACGGCTTCTTCACCATGTTGAGGGCCATCGCGTCGACGTACGCGTAGTCCGCGCCGACATCGCGATGGTTCGCGGCGGCGTCGTCGAACACCTTGCGGAAGAAGGCCATCGAGGTGAACACGTTGGACTTGTCGACGCACGTCACGCGTGCGGTCCCCCGGCGCGCGCGGCGGCGCTCCGCGATTCGGAACGAGAACTCGCTCACCCGCGCGGTGCCTCTTCGCGTGATCTGCATCGTGTCGTACGCTTCGCGGTCGTCGACGACCTTGCCCCTGCCGCGGGCGTAGAACAGGCCCTCGGTCTGCTCGCGCACGAGGATGAAGTCGATGCCGCGCGCGCGCTCGTCGGCCAGGATCCTCGGCAGGCCCGGGAACCACCGGATCGGGCGCACGCCGGCGTAGAGCTCGAGCGCCATGCGCAGGTCGAGCTGCGGTATCGGCTCGGTGCCGTCGGGATAGCGCACCTCGGGCCAGCCCATCGCGCCGAAGAGGATCGCGTCGGCGTGGCGCGCGGCTTCGAGCGTCGCATCGGGCAGCGCCACGCCGGTGTCGCGGTAGTGCAGCGCGCCGGCGGGATATTTCGTGAGGGCGAGGCGCGGGCCGCCGTCCGCCTTTTCCACCGCGGCGAGGACTTCGAGACAGGCGTCCATCACCTCCGGCCCGATGCCGTCGCCCGGCAGCACGGCGATGTCGAATGCGTTCTTCATGTGAAGCCCTCGAATGTGGCGAAGTCCGACGCCGGCGCGCGCTCGGTGATGAGGCGGTTCTCGGCGGCGGCCGGATCGGCGTGCCCGAGCGCCATGCCGCAGATCACGATCTCGTTTTCCGGGATGCCGAGCTCGCGCCGGATCACCGCGTGGAAGTCGGCGAAGGCCGCCTGGGGGCAGGTGTCGAGCCCGCGGCCGCGCGCCGCGATCGCGAGCGCGCCGATGAAGATGCCCAAGTCGAGCCAGCTGCCGATCTCGAGGTCCTCGTCGAGCGTGAAGATGAGGCCGACGGGCGCGCCGAAGAACTCGTAGTTGCGGCGGCGCTGGCGCTCGGTGCCCTCGAAGTCGCCCTTCGCGATGCCGAGCAGGCCGTAGAGGTCCCAGCCGATCTTGCGCCGGCGCGCGAGGAAGGGCTCGCGCCAGTTGACCGGGTAGTAGTTCCATTCGCGCTTGTGCGCGGCGGCCCCATCCCGGTCGAGCGCCTCGAGGATCGCGCGGCAGAGCGCATCGCGGGCCGCGCCCGCGACGACGCTGACCTTCCAGGGCTGGATGTTCGAGCCGCTCGGCGCGCGCGAGGCGAGCGCCAGCAGCGACTCGACCGTATCGCGGTCCACCGGCGTGGGCAGGAAGGCGCGAACCGACCGCCGCGTGGCGATCGCCTCGTCCGCCGAGAGGGCAGGCATTTGACGTTTGTCCGTTTGTCCGTACAATAGCCGCCATGACGAAGGCTGTCAATCTCGCGCGCCACCTGGAGGAGCAGATCGAGTCCGGCCGCTACCCGGTGGGGTCGACCATCCCCACCGAGGCCGAATTGCAGCAGCGCTTCGCCGTGAGCCGGCACACGGTGCGCGAGGCGCTGCGCGAATTGAAGAGCCGCGGCCTGCTGGCGTCGCGCGCGGGCGTCGGCACCACGGTGCGCGGCAAGGCTCCCGCCGCGCGCTTCATCCAGGGCGTGGGCAGCCTCGAGGACGTGATCCAGTTCGGCGAGGCCACGCGGATGAAACGCATCGGCGGCGCCGACGTGATCGCCGACGCGGCCCTGGCGGGCCAGGTCGGAGCGCGGCTGGGCCAGGAGCTGCATCGCGTGGACCTCGTCCGCTACCGCCCCGACGAGGCCTTGCCGGCGGGCTACCTGCACATGTACCTGCGCCCGGAGCACGCGGGCATCGCCTCGGCGATCGAGTCCTCGCGCGAGCCGGTGGTGCGCCTGATCGAGCAGCGCTACGGCTTGCGCCCCGCCGAGATCGTCCAGCAGATCGCCGCGACGACGCTCACGGCCGCGCAGGCGCGCATCCTCGAGTCGCGTCCCGGCAAGCCGGCGCTCTACGTGACGCGCCGTCACCTCGACGCGCAGGACCGCATGCTGCTCGCGACCGTGGGCCTCTACCCGAGCGACCGCTTCAGCCACAACACCCGCTTCCGCATCCAGGAGCACTGAAAGGATTCCCATGAAGCCCCTCAATGGCGTGCGCATCGTCTCCATCGAGCAGTTCGGCGCGGCGCCCTACGGCTCCATGTTTCTGGCCGACCTCGGCGCCGAGGTGATCAAGGTCGAGAATTCGGCCATCGGCGGCGACCCGGCACGCAAGACCGGTCCCTTCTTCCTGGGCGAGAACGACAGCGAGTATTTCCAGACCTGGAACTCGAACAAGAGGAGCGTGACGCTCGACCTGCGCGAGGACGGGGACAAGGCGGCGCTGCTGCGGCTCGTGAAGACCGCCGACGTCGTCATGAACAACCTGAGGGGCGACCTGCCCGCGAAGATGGGCCTGGATTACGCGGCGCTCTCGAAGGTGAAGCCTTCGATCGTGTGCGTTCACATCTCCGCCTACGGCCGGGACAACGAGCGCGCGGCGTGGCCGGGCTACGACTATTTGATGCAGGCCGAGGCGGGCCTCATGGCGCTCACCGGCGAGCCGGATGCGCCGCCGACCCGCATCGGAGCGCCCTCCATGGTGGACCACACGACCGGCCTCACGGCGATGGTAGGCTTGCTCGCCGCGCTCCTCAACGCGCGCTCGACGGGACGAGGGTGCGATGTGGACACGTGCCTCTTCGACGCGGCCCTGCACCAGCTCGGCTATGCCGCCATCTGGTACCTGAACGAAAAGTACGTGCCGGAGCGCCAGTCGCGCAGCGCGCACTTCTCGCTCGCACCCGTGCAGACGCTACCCACGGCCGACGGCTGGGTGTTCGTGATGTGCCTCACGGAAAAATTCTGGTCGGCGCTGCTCGCCGTGATCGGGCGCCCGGAGCTCGCACGGGATGCGCGCTTCGCGACGCCCAAGGCGCGCAACGAGAACCGCGATCCGCTCACGGCCGAGCTCGACCGCGAGCTCAGGAAGCAGCCGACGTCGCATTGGCTGCGCGTGCTGGGCGGCGTGCTGCCCATCGCACCCGTGTACGAGCTCGACGAGGCGCTCGAGGCGCCCTTCGTCACGGAGCGCATGGTGTCTTGCGTGCCGCATCCCGCACGGCGCGACCTGCGCATCCTCGCCAACCCGATCAAGATCAACGGCGAGCGCCTCGCCCAGAAGGTGTGCCCGCCGGCCGGCGCGGACAATGGGGCGATCCTGGCAAATCCGCACGTCACGGCGGAATGAATGACCACGATCACCGTCCGCCAGAGCACGCGCAGCCGACGTCCTGATCAGCTGGGCGCGAGCGCCTTCAGAGGTTGGGCGGCGGCGTCTTGTCGCCGTAGATCATGTCCCACTGCATGGCCTGGGGGGTCTCCGGCGTGTTGAGCGGCTGCGCATTCTTCATGTCGACTTCAGCTGTAACGAACGCGGCGTGACCCGAGTTCCATTGCGGCAGGGCGAATACGGCCAATGCGACGACGGAACCCAATCCGATCCCGATCTTTTGCATGAGCGTCATGGCGGTCTCCTTTTGTGTGTTGCGTGCGGAACCATGCTGGGCTGCACCGTCCGCATCGGCTGTGAGGCTGCTCACAACGCACATTTCAGCTGTAGGCGCCAACCGATCGAGGCGGCCAGGGCGCGACGAGCCGGCAACGAAAAAACCCCGCCGGAGCGGGGTTTTTCGCGACAGGCCCCTGGCTTTCGCCGGCCTGAAGGGGCGATCAGAAGAGCCCGGTGATCTTCCCGTCGTCGGTCACGTCGATGTTGACCGCGGAGGGCACCTTCGGCAGCCCCGGCATCGTCATGATGTCGCCGCAGACCATCACGATGAACTCCGCGCCGGCGGCGAGGCGCACCTCGCGGATGTTCACCACGTGGCCGGACGGCGCGCCGCGCAGCTGCGGATCGGTCGAGAAGGAGTACTGCGTCTTCGCGACGCACACCGGGTAGTTGCCGTAGCCCGATTCCTGGTACTTCTTGATCTGCGCCCGCACCTTCGAGTCCGCGGTGATGTCGGACGCGCCGTAGATCTTGGTGGCGATCGCCTTCATCTTGTCCCACAGGGGCAGGTTCTCGTCGTAGACGAACTTGAAGTCGTTCGGCTCGTCGCAGAGGCGCACCACTTCCTTCGCGAGCTCCGTCGCACCCTTGCCGCCTTCGGCCCAGTGGCGCGCGAGCACGACCTTGGCGCCGTGGTGGGCCATCTTGTCCTGCAGCAGCTTCACTTCCGCGTCCGTGTCCTCGGTGCGATGGTTGATCGCGACCACGCACGGCAGGCCGTAGTTGTTGCGCACGTTGTTCACGTGGCGCTCGATGTTGGTGATGCCCTTGGCGAGCGCTTCCAGGTTCTCGCGGCCCAGCTCCTTCACGTCCACGCCGCCGTGGTACTTGAGCGCGCGGATCGTCGCCACCAGCACCACCGCCGAGGGCCTGAGCCCCGTCTTGCGGCACTTGATGTCGATGAATTTCTCCGCGCCCAGGTCGGCGCCGAAGCCGGCCTCGGTCACGACGTAGTCCGCGAGCTTGAGCGCGGTCTGCGTGGCGAGCACCGAGTTGCAGCCGTGCGCGATGTTGGCGAACGGCCCGCCGTGGATGAGCGCGGGAGCATGCTCGAGCGTCTGCACGAGGTTCGGGGCCAGCGCGTCCTTCAGCAGCGCCGCCATGGCGCCGTGGCACTTGAGGTCCTTGGCGAGGACCGGCTTCTGGTCGCGCGTATAGCCGCACACGATCTTGCCCAGGCGCTCCTTCAGGTCCTTGATGCTGGTCGACAGGCAGAAGATCGCCATCACCTCGGAGGCCACGACGATGTCGAAGCCGTCCTCGCGCGGGAAGCCGTTGGCCGGCCCGCCGAGCGCCACGACGATCTCGCGCAGCGCGCGGTCGTTCATGTCGAGCACGCGCTTCCAGGTGATGCGGCGCTGGTCGAAGCCGAGCTCGTTGCCGTGGTTGATGTGGTTGTCGATCATCGCCGCGAGCAGGTTGTTCGCGAGCTGGATCGCGCCGAAGTCGCCGGTGAAGTGGAGGTTGATGTCCTCCATCGGCACGACCTGCGCGTAACCGCCGCCCGCCGCGCCCCCCTTCATGCCGAACACCGGGCCCAGCGACGGCTCACGCAGGCAGATCGCCGTCTTCTTGCCGATCTGCTGGAGCGCGTCGCCCAGGCCGACCGTCGTCGTGGTCTTGCCCTCGCCGGCGGGCGTCGGGCTGATCGCCGTCACGAGGATGAGCTTGCCGTTCTTCTTGCCCTTCAGCGTGTCGATGTACTCGAGCGAGATCTTGCCCTTGTAATGGCCGAAGGGAGAGACGGCGCTGTCGGGGATGCCGAGCTTCTTCGCGATCTCGCCGATCGGCAGCATCTTGGACTTCTGCGCGATCTCGATATCGCTCGGAACAGCGGCGGGTTTGGATTTCGCCTCGGCGGGCGCAACGGTTGCCATAAGGGAGTCTCCTGGGGTACGCGAAGCAGCTGGGGGCAGGGCGCCGGATAGCGCGGATGGAATCCGGGTCTTCCCGATCGGGAATCGACTTCGAGTATAGAAACTCCGGGGTCGCGGCGGCCTTGACTCGGGTCAAGCGCCCCGGCAAGGCCGCCTGCGGCCTCCCTGCGCCGGATGGCCCGGGGGGTAGGGGATCCCCTCACCCGTCGGTCCAGCGCCTGTAGAGGGCCTCCAGGTCGCGCGTGAAGCGCTCGGCGTCCATCACCGGCGATTCCCGCAAGCGCGGCCGGATGGCGCGCCGCAAGCGCGTGCGCGCCTCCCGGTCGCGCGCGAGATCGACGTTTCGCGCGACATATCCCGCGCGATCCTGCGCCAGGAGCTCCTCCAGCTGCGCCGAGCTCGCGATGCTGAAGCTGCCGCGGGAGATCCCCCGCGGCCCGGCGAGCGCGACCATGGGCACGCCCATCCAATACGTGTCGAGCGTCGTGGTGCCGCCGTTGTAGGGAAACGCGTCGAGGGCGATGTCCACGTCGGCGATGGACGCGAGATATTCGGCGGTCGGCACGCGGCCGCGCATCTCCACCCGCTCGCGCGCCACGCCGCGGGACGCGAGGCGCGCGCGCAGGTCCTCCGCGGCGACCTCGTCGGGCACTGCGTGGACGCGAAGGCGCGCTTCGGGCAGCGCGCGCAACACCTCGGCCCAGAGATCGAGGCAGCCGTCGGAGAGCTTCGCCATCTGGTTGAACGATCCGAACACGACGGCCTCGCCGGACGCGCGCGGCTCGTCGCGGGTCGGCGTGCCTTCCGTGTGGGGAACGTACGCCCACTGGCTGTGCGGCATGCGCGCGAGCTGCTCGGTGTGCAGGGCCTCGGTCATGCCGGCCGGATCGGCGTAGGCGTCGGTGATGCGGTAGTCCATGGTGGCGAGGCCGGTCGTGTTGAGATAGCCCAGCCACGTCGCCTGCACCGGCGCCGCACGCCGCGCGAAGAGCGCGAGGCGGTTGCGCGGCGTATGCCCCGAAAGGTCCACCAGGATGTCGATCTCGTCGGCGGCGATGAGCCGCATCACGTCGTCGTCGCCGCGCCGCGCGATGGGACGCCAATGGTCCGTGAGGGCGCGAACGCGCTCCGTCACGGCGTCGACATGGCCGCTCGAATAGCAATACGACTGCACCTCGCCGCGATCGTGGTGGCGCAGCACCGGCATGAGGAACCAGGCGACCGGATGGGCGATGAGGTCGCCGGAGACGTATCCCACGCGCAGCGGGCGACGCCCGCGCCGGCGAGCCGGGCGCGCGGCGGCGGGCGCATCGGCGGCCATCATGCGCCCATACCGGCGATGCTCCGCGGCCACGAAGCCCGGCTCCACGTCGTCGCGGAGGTTGAGCGAGAAGAGATACGCGCCCCATACGTTCGGATCGCGCGGCAGGCGCTGCAGGGCCTCGGCGAAGCGCGCGGCCGCCTCGCGCAGCCGTCCGCGCCCCATCTCGATCTCCGCGATGCCGGCATGGGCCGCCCCGAGCGCGGGATCGAGCTCGAGCGCGCGCCGCAGCGCCTTCTCGCCCTCGGCGGGCATCTTGCGTTGCACCAGCAGGCTGCCGAGGTTTGACCATGCGCCCGCGAGCTGCG
The DNA here is from genome assembly GCA_035656735.1 of Usitatibacter sp. Classification (GTDB taxonomy): domain Bacteria; phylum Pseudomonadota; class Gammaproteobacteria; order Burkholderiales; family Usitatibacteraceae; genus Usitatibacter. The sequence goes on from DASRRY010000008.1 coordinate 81,143, forward strand.
GCTGGATCGCGAGCGCGCGCTGCAGCGCCTCGCACGCGCGCACCAGGTCCCCTTCCCCTTCGTAGGTCATGCCGAGCAGCACGGCGGCCTCGGCGAGATCCGGCTCGAGTCCCAGCACGCGCTCGAGCACGCGGCGCGCGTCGGCCCATCGCGCCGCATCGATCAGGACGCTCGCGAGGTTGAACCACGCGGGCACGTAAGCCTCGTCGATGCGAACCGCCTCGCGATGCGCCGCCTCGGCCTCCGCGAGACGGCGCTGCTTCTGCAGCGCGTTGCCGAGGTTCATGTGCGCGCGCGGATAGGCCGGATCGGCCGCGATCGCCGCGCGGAACGCCGCCTCGGCGCCCGCGACGTCGCCGGCGTCCTCGAGCGGCTGGCCGCGCGCGATCTCGGCATCGGCGCGCTCGCGCGAGGCGCCCGCCGCTTTGGCGCCCCCGCCCAACCAGCCTAGAATGTCCACTCGCCTTTAAGGTCCAGGTCCAAGGGAGAAGACATGTTACTCGGCTGGCTCGACACCCGCGCGGCGGAGGGCTTCGCGACGACGATCGCGCGCGAGATCCGCAGCTCCATGCCCCCGAGCGACGAGGCTCCCGGCAAGAAGGAGGCGGGCAAGCGCGCGAAGAAGATCGAGCGCATCGCGACCCAGGCCAAGGCGTTCAGCCGCGACAACCGGCTCAACTTCTACAAGAAGGCGAAGCTCGCCAACACGCTCAAGTGGTCGCTCAAGGAGGCCGGCTACTCGGACGTCTTCGTGCGCGAGATGGTGGGGCTGATCCTGGTCAACCTGTAGCCCCGCGCGAGCGCAGGATCACCCCGTTGCCGAGCACGGTCACGGCGATGCCGGCGAACGTGAGGAAGTGCCAGCGGAAGCCCTCGAACGCCGCCGAGATCACGAGCGCCACGACCGGGGTCATCACGCCGATGTAGCCGGCGCGCGCGGCGCCCACGCGCTTCATCACCGTGAGGTAGGCGGCGAAGGTGACGATGGAGCCCAGGACGGACAGGTACAGCAGCGACAGGATGTAGGGCGCGGTCGCCTCGAAGGTGAGCGGCTTGCCCAGGACGAGCGTCACGGCGAGCGAGAAGAGCGAGCCGTAGAGCATTCCCCAGGCCATGGACGGCCACAGCGGATAGTCGTGCTCGTGGTTGCGGTGCGCCGCGAGGCTGCCCATCGAGGACAGCACGACCGCGAGCCCGGTGAACGCGGCGCCCAGCGCGGCGTCGCCCCCCGGCCTCCACTTCGCGAGCTCGGGCCAGTACACGAGCGTGATGCCGGCGATGCCCAGGAGCGATCCCGCGATCACCGGTCGCGTCATGGCCGTGCCGAAGAGCGCGCGCATGCCCAGCATCGCGAGCAGCGGGCTCGCGGAATAGCCGACCGCCACGAGCCCCGAGACCACGTGCTGCTCGGCGTAGTACACGCAGAGGTAGCTCGCGCTGAACATGAGGACGCCCTGCAGCGCGATCCATGCGTGCTCGCGCCGCGTGAGCCGCATGCGCACGCGCCGCACGGCGCTCCAGAGGAAGATCAGCACGGAGGCGAGGAGGAACCGGTAGAAGACGCTCGCCTCGGGCGCGACCCGCCCGAGCTGGAAGGTGATGGCGAGCCAGGTCGAGCCCCAGATCGCGATGCACGCGGCGAAGAGCTGCGCCGTGCTCAATCCGCGAGCCCGGCCTGGTCGAGGATGAAGGCGTAGGTGAAGGCGAGCTCCCTGAGCGCGTCGTAGCGGCCCGACGCGCCGCCGTGGCCGGCCTCCATGATGGTCTTGAGCAGGAGCGGAGCGCAATCCGTCTTGAGCGTGCGCAGCTTGGCGACGTACTTGGCCGGCTCCCAGTACATCACCTGGCTGTCGTTGAGCGACGTCTCCACCAGCATGGCCGGGTAGTCGCCCTTCTCCAGGTTGTCGTACGGCGAGTACGAGCGCATGTAGCGATAGAAGCGCTCTTCGTTGGGATTGCCCCACTCGAGGTACTCGCCGACGGTGAGCGGCAGGCTGGGGTCCAGCATCGTCGTCATCACGTCGACGAAGGGCACCTGGCTCACCACCGCCTTGAACAGGCCCGGCTTCAGGTTCGCGACGGCCCCCATGAGGAGCCCGCCCGCGCTGCCGCCCTGGATCACGAGCCGGTCCGGCGCGGTGAGGCGGCGGCGCACCAGGGACTCGGCGACGGCGACGAAATCGGTGAAGGTGTTCTTCTTGCGCAGCAGCTTGCCGTCGTCGTACCAGTAGCGCCCGCGGTCGCCGCCGCCGCGCACGTGCGCGATCGCGAAGATCATCCCGCGGTCGAGCAGCGAGATGCGCGTCGAGCGGAAGCCCGGATCCAT
>DASRRY010000009.1:0-1722 GCA_035656735.1 Usitatibacter sp.
GTGAAGGAGATCGAGCGCCAGTACACCTCGGGCCTCGTGACCCAGGGCGAGCGCTACAACAAGGTGGTCGACATCTGGGGCCGCGCCGGCGACCAGATCGCCAAGGCGATGATGGACCAGCTGGGCAACCAGCAGGTGAAGGACTCGAAGGGCAAGGACGTGAACCAGGAGTCGTTCAACGCCATCTACATGATGGCCGACTCCGGCGCGCGCGGCTCGGCGGCGCAGATCCGGCAGCTGGCCGGCATGCGCGGCCTCATGGCCAAGCCCGACGGCTCGATCATCGAGACGCCGATCACGGCGAACTTCCGCGAGGGCCTGAACGTGCTGCAGTACTTCATCTCCACGCACGGCGCCCGCAAGGGCCTCGCCGACACGGCGTTGAAGACTGCGAACTCCGGCTACCTCACGCGGCGTCTTGTCGATGTCACGCAAGATCTCGTCGTGATCGAGGAGGATTGCGGCACGACGACCGGCATGGCGATGAAGGCGCTGGTCGAGGGCGGCGAGGTGGTGGAAGCCCTGCGCGAGCGCATCCTCGGCCGCGTGGTCGCCTCCGACGTGTACAGCACCGAGAACCAGCAGGTGTTCGTGCCCGCGGGCGCGCTCCTCGACGAGGAAGCCGTGGCGACGATCGAGAAGAACGGCATCGACGAGGTGAAGGTGCGCACCCCGCTCACCTGCGACACGCGTTACGGGATCTGCGCATCCTGCTACGGCCGCGACCTCGGCCGCGGCACGCGCGTGAACGTGGGCGAGGCGGTGGGCGTCATCGCCGCGCAGTCGATCGGCGAGCCTGGCACGCAGCTCACCATGCGCACGTTCCACATCGGGGGCGCGGCTTCGCGCACCGCGGTGGCGAGCAGCGTGGAGGCGAAGTCGGCGGGCATCGCGACCTTCGCGGCCATGCGCCAGGTGACCAACGCCCGCGGCGAGTCGATCGCGATCTCCCGCAACGGCGAGATCGTGATCTCCGACGAGAGCGGCCGCGAGCGCGAGCGCCACAAGGTGCCGTACGGCGCGACGCTCACGGTGGCCGAAGGCTCCAAGGTGAAGGCGGGCCAGCCGCTCTCCAACTGGGATCCGCTCACGCGTCCCATCATCACCGAGTACGCGGGCGAGACGCGCTTCGAGAACGTCGAGGAAGGCGTGACGGTGGCCAAGCAGATCGACGAGACGACCGGCCTTTCCAGCCTCGTCGTGATCGATCCGAAGCGCCGCGGCACGTCCGCCACCAAGGGCTTGCGCCCGGCGGTGAAGCTGGTCGGGGCCGGTGGCAAGGAAGTGAAGCTCGCCACGGGCACCGGCGACACGCCGGTGAACTACACGTTCCAGATCGGCGCGATCATCACGGTGAAGAACGGCCAGCAGGTTGCCGTGGGCGACGTGCTCGCGCGCATCCCGCAGGAATCGTCCAAGACCCGCGACATCACGGGGGGCCTGCCGCGCGTGGCGGAGCTCTTCGAGGCGCGCTCGCCGAAGGACGCGGGCCTGCTCGCGGAGGTCACCGGGACGGTGTCGTTCGGCAAGGACACCAAGGGCAAGCAGCGCCTCATCATCACGGACTTCGACGGCGCCGCCCACGAGTACCTGATCCCGAAGGACAAGCACATCACCGTGCACGACGGGCAGGTCGTCAACAAGGGCGAGATGATCGTCGACGGCCCGGCCGACCCGCACGACATCCTCAAGCTGCAGGGGATGGAGGCGCTCGCGCGCTAC
>DASRRY010000010.1:0-45392 GCA_035656735.1 Usitatibacter sp.
AACGAACTCGGAATCCACGGATTTCATTTCCGCATCCTGATAATCCACCTCTGACCCCGATTTTCAGGTCAGGCGCACGATGACGCCCTCGTCGGGGCGCAGGTCGAGGCGCTCGGCGACGCGCTCGCCCTGGCGGTCGCAGGATGTCGAGAGGGCGAGGGTGCCCGGATGGGCGCCGGCCGCGCGGGCGAGGGCCTGCGGGCGTGAGCCGAGGTTGAGGGCCACGAGGAAGGCGCTCTCGCCGTGGCGGCCGCGGCGGATGTAGGCGAGCACGTCGCCTTCCGCTTCCACCGGCTCGAAGCGGCCGATCTCGAGCGCGGGCTCGCCACGGCGCAACGCGATCAGCTGGCAGTAAAGGCTCAGCATCGAGTGCGGATCGTGCCGCTCCTGCTGCACGTTCACGCGGTCGTGATCGGGGCCCACCGGAAGCCACGGCGTTCCGGTGCTGAAGCCCGCATTGCGCTCCGGGCTCCACTGCATGGGCGTGCGCTCGGGATCGCGTCCGAGTCCCCTTCCCGGCACGTTCTTCTCGAAGGGGTCGTGCACCTGCTCGGGCGGGATCGGCACGTCGCGCATGCCGATCTCGTCGCCGTAGTAGAGCGTCGGCGTGCCGCGCAGCGTGAGCAGCAGCATCGCCGCCACGCGCGCTTGCGCGATGCCCACGCGCGTGGCGATGCGATGCTGGTCGTGGTTGCCCAGCACCCAGTTGGGCCACGCGCCCTGCGGCAGCGCCTCTTCGTACTCCGCGATGAGGCGCGCGATGTGGCGGGCCTCCCATTTCGACTGGATGAGCTGGAAGTTGAACGGCAGGTGCGCGCCCTTGAGGTCGGCGCCGTAGTACTGCACGAGCCGCTCCACCGGCAGGTAGATCTCCCCGATGATCACGCGGTCGGTGTACTCGTCGAAGAGCGCGCGCATGCGCTCCACGATCGCGTGCACTTCCGGACGGTCCGTCGTGTACACCGGGATGAGCCGCTGGTACGGATCCATCCCGGGCTTCCACGCCGGGTTCGGCGGATTGTCGGCGAAGCTCTCGTCCTTGATGAGGTGCCACAGCACGTCCACGCGGAAGCCGTCGACGCCGCGGTCGAGCCAGAAGCGCAGCACGCCCATCATCGCCTCGACCACCTTCGGATTGCGCCAGTTGAGATCTGGCTGCTCGGGCAGGAACGCGTGGTAGTAGTACTGCCCCGTCGCCTCGTCGAATTGCCACGCGCTCCCGCCGAAGCACGAGAGCCAGTTGTTGGGCGGGCCGCCGCCGGGCGCGGGATCGTGCCAGATGTACCAGTCGCGCTTCGGATCGTCCCGCGAGCGCCGCGACTCGAGGAACCACGGATGCCGGTCCGAGGTGTGGTTGGGAACGAAGTCCAGGATCACTTTCAGGTGGCGCCCGTGGGCCTCGGTGAGCAGGCGGTCGAAATCGTCGAGCGTGCCGAAGATCGGGTGGATATCGGTGTAATCCGCGACGTCGTAGCCGAAGTCCTTCATCGGCGAGGGATACACCGGCGAGATCCACATCGCGTCGACGCCCAGCCAGCGCAGGTAGTCGAGGCGCGAGAGGATGCCCGGCAGGTCGCCCACGCCGTCGCCGTTGCTGTCCATGAACGAGCGCGGATAGATCTGGTACACCGTGCCGCGCTGCCACCACGGGTACGCCCCGACCTCCCGCAGCTCGGCGGCCGAAGCACCGGGCGTCGCACCGTCGCGCGCGTTCATGCTTCGGCTTGCGGCCGCAGCACGACCGTGGCGTGGCCCGGAACGCGCCAGCCCTCCGCGGTCTCGAGCGCTGGCGTGCCCTGCCCGCCGTAGCGCGGATCTTCGCTGGTCCAGAGCGTCTCCCATGCGCAACCCTCGGGCGGTGCGAGCAACGGCTCCGGTGAGGGGAAGTCATGCAGGTCGCGTCCGAGGTTCACGACCACGAGACGATCGGCGCCGGGCTCCTCGCCGAAGAAGCGCAGCAGGAACGCCGCGTCGTTCAGCACGGCGCCATCCATGCCGCCGGCACGCTGCGCGCGAAACGCCGCGTCCTCCCGGCGCAGCCGCAACAGGTCCCGGTGCATCGCGTACGTCTCCGCATGGGTCTCTCGCTCCGAGAAGTCGAGCTTGCAGCGCAGGAAAGTTTCTTCCGAGCAGGGATTCGGCAGCCGCCCGCTCATTTCCGTCGTGGCGAGGCTCGGGAACTGTCTCACGAATTCGCGCCGCCCGCCGCGCACGAGCTGCGCGAGCTCCGGCTTGTGGTCGGCGAAGAAGAGGAACGGCGCCGAGGACGCGAACTCCTGCCCCTGGAAGAGCATCGGCGTGCCGGGTGCCAGCAGCATGAGCGCCGTCATCGCGCGATAAAGCGCCGGGCTCGTGAGCGCATGGATGCGCCGCCCGAACGCGGAGTTGGCGACCTGGTCGTGGTTCTGGATGCAGTTCACGAATGCGGCGGGCGCCACGCCGAACGCGGGCGTGCCGCGGCGCTTGCCCTGCCATCGATAGCGCTGCCCCTGGTACAGGTAGCCCCATTTCACCGCGGACAGCAGCTCCTGCGCCGTGCCCCGGTAATCGCTGTAGTAAGCCTCGTTGCGGCCGGTGAGGGCGACCGTCGCGCTGTGGTGGAAGTCGTCGTTCCACAAGCCGTCCATGCCGTAGCCGCCGGCCTCGGGCGGACGCACGAGCCCCACGCGCTGCGGCTCGTTCTCGGCGATCACCATCGTGTCGCGCCCCCGCGCCGCTTCGCGCACCGCGCGCGTGATCTCGAGCATCACGTTCACGGGAGAGGCATCGAAGATCTGCTGCGTCGCATCGAGGCGCAGACCGTCGATGTGGAACTCATCCACCCAGTAGGCCGCGTTGGCGACGAAGAATTCCCTCACCGCGCGGCTTCCGGGGCCGTCGAAGTTGATCGGCTCGCCCCACTCGTTCTCGTAGCGGTCGGTGTAGTACTCGGGAGAGAACTCGTGCAGGTACGCGCCGTCCGGACCCAGGTGGTTGTAGACCACGTCGAGGACGACCGCGAGGCCGCACGCGTGCGCGTGATCCACGAACGCACGCAGCTCGTCGGGCGTTCCATAGAGTCGCGTGGGCGCGAAGAGGTCGACGCCGTCGTAGCCCCAGCCGAAGCGCCCGCAGAAGTCGGCCACCGGCATGACCTCGAGCGTGGTGATGCCGCAGGCCGCAAGCTCGCGCAGCTCGCGCATGGCCCCTCTCCACGTGCCCTCGCGCGTGAACGTGCCGGCATGCATCTCGTAGATCACCTGGCCCGGCAGCGCAGCGCCGCGCCATGCGCCATCGCTCCAGGCATACGCGCCCGGATCGACGACCTGCGAGGGGCCGTGGGGCCCTTCGGGCTGGAAGCGCGAGGCGGGATCCGGAAAGGACTCGCCTTCGTCGAGGCGATAGCGGTAGAGGCTGCCGGCGCGAGCCTCGGTCACCAGGCCCGAGTGATAGCCGCCGGGCTCCGGCTGCAGGCGGTGGCGCGATACACCCGGCCCGGAGTCCACGGCATGGGGCCCTTCGAGCACCACGTCGACGTCTTTGCGGTGGGGCGCCCACACGCGGAAGTGAACGCCCCCGGCGGGCTGTAGCTCGGCGCCGACGGGCAGCCGGCGCACGATTTCTGCCGAGGAAACCGCGAGCGAGTCCAGGGCGCGGGACATGGAGATCGGTGTGTGATTGCTCGCGCGAAGGGACGCGACGCTTCAGCAGATGGACCTTGGCGCGGGAGGCAAGTTCTCGGCGGCGCGCGGCCCCGCGACGAGGCTCGATTCGCGCGGCTCGCCGCGCCGTCGCCGCGAAGAGACGCTCAAGCCGGGACGGGTTGCGCTTTCGGAACCGCGGCCTCGCGGATCGGCAGGTTCACGAGCGCCGCCGCGGCCGCGAGCGCCATGTCCGCATACCACATCGCGTTGAAGTTCCCGAGGCGCGTGACCGCAAGGCCGCCGAGCCAGGCGCCGAGGAATCCGCCGATCTGGTGCGAGAGCAGCGTGAGGCCGAAGAGCGTCGCGAGATAGCGCACGCCGAAGAGCTTGCCGACGAGGGTCGCCGTGGGCGGCACCGTGGCGAGCCACGTGAGCCCGAGGCCGAACGCGAACACGTAGAACGTGAGCGACGTCTTCGGCGCCGTGAGATAAAGCCCGATGAGCACCGCGCGCGAGCCGTACATCGCGGCGAGCACGTGCTTGCTGCGGTAGCGCGAGACGGCGTGTCCCGCGAGGAGGCTTCCCGCGATGTTGGACAGACCGATGATCGCGAGCGACCAGCTCGCCACCGTCGCCGGCAAGCCGCACAGGCTCACCTCGCCCGGAAGGTGCGTCACCAGGAACGCGATGTGGAAGCCGCACGTGAAGAAGCCGGCATGCAGCAGGAGGTAGCTGCGATCGGACATCGACTCGCGGACCGCGCGCCACACGCCCGCCTCGCCGGCGGCCGCTCGCGCCGGTTTCTTCCGGCCCTTCGTCACGGGAATCACGAGCGGCATCGCGGCGAGCGAGATCGCGGCGAGCCAGCCCATGGCGCCCATCCAGCCGAAAGCCTGGATGAGCTTCTGCACGACGGGCGCGAAGACGAACTGGCCGAAGGATCCGCCCGCGTTGATGATGCCGGAGGCGCGCCCGCGGTTCTCCGGCGGAATGCGCTGCGCGGCGGCGCCGATGAGCACCGAGAAGCTGCCGGCCCCGGAGCCGATCGCGGAGAGCAGGCCCAGCGACACGATGAGCCCCGCCCCGCTGCCCATGAAGGGCGTGAGCGCGCTGCCGATGGCGAGCACGATGAGGCCCGCGATGATCACGGGGCCCGGCCCGTGGCGGTCGGCCATGGCGCCGGCGATGGGCTGGATCGCGCCCCAGGTGAACTGGCCCACGGCGAGCGCGAAGCTGATCGTCGCGATGCCGAGGCCCGTGGTGGTGTTCAGCGGCGAGACGAAGAGTCCCATCGACTGCCGCACGCCCATCGTCACCATGAGGATGGCGGCGGCGGCGAGGATCACCGTGGTGGCGTGGCGGTCTTCCTGCATGGGGCCTCCGTGGGATTGCCCCATGATGATGCCTCAAGCGCCGGCGGTTCTCGCATGACGGATTCTCATGGGCTGCATGCGTGGCCGTCCTGCCTCACCGCCCGCAGCACGGCCTCGGTGATGCGGTCGCAGCGCTCTCCCGCGAAGCCGAAGGCGCCCTCGATGGCCATGTCGAGCTCGCGGGCCAGCGACTCGCGCAGCAGGCTGCGGGCGCGGAAGAGCCGCGTGCGCACGGTGGCTTCGGGCACGCCGAGCGCGCTCGCGGTCTCCTCGACCGTCATCTCCTCGACCATGCGCAGCACGAACACCGTGCGGAACGCCTCGGGCAACGCGTCGATGCGCCGCTCGACGATGCGCCGGGTGTCGGCGCGCATGGCGCTCGCTTCGGGCGTCTCGGGGTGCACCGCATCGTCGTCGGGGGCCGGCTCGACATCGCCGTCGAGCGGCAGCACCACGGCGCGCTTGCGCTTGCGCAGCCGCTCCAGCGCCTCGTTGGCCGCGATGCGCGTGAGCCAGGTCGAGAGCTTCGCCTCGCCGCGGAAGGTGCCGATGGCGCGGATGGCCTTGAGATAAGCCTCCTGCACCGCGTCCTCGGCCTCCGCGTCGTCGCGCAGGATGGCCCGGGCGGTGCGGAAAAGGCGCTGGTTGTGGCGGCGCAGGAGCTCGCGCAAGGCGGCTTCCTCGCCGTTGGCGACGCGATGGGCGAGGGTGGGGTCGTCGAGGGCCTGTGCGGCCTGGCGTTGCGCGGCGGCGGTCATGGTCATTCTCCGTGGGAGCGTATTGGATGGAGCGCGGCGATTTCGCGTTCCCGGGAACGCGCGACGCCCGTCACGCCATCCAATGGCCGCTCATTCACCAATCCCGGAGTCTCCATGAAAAAATCCATCATCGCGCTCGGCGCCGGCTTCTTCCTGGCCGCCGCCGCATCCGTCTTCGCCGAGGCGCCCAACGACGCCCAGATCGCCCACATCGTGGTCACCGCCAACCAGGTCGACATCGACGCCGGCAAGCTCGCCGGGAAGAAGGGCTCGACCGCCGACGTGAAGGCCTTCGGCAAGCAGATGGTGACCGACCACAGCGGCGTGAACCAGCAGGCCGTGGCCCTCGCCCGGAAGCTGGGGGTGAAGCCCGAGGACAACCCGACGAGCCAGGCGCTCAAGAAGGGCGGCGAGGAGAACGTGAAGCACCTGAAGACGCTCGAGGGCGCGGCGTTCGACAAGGCGTACGTGGACCACGAGGTCGCGTACCACGAGCAGGTGCTGGACGCGATCGACAAGGTGCTCGTGCCCGGCGCGCAGAATGCCGAGCTCAGGGGGCTGATCGAGAAGGTGCGCCCGGCGTTCGTGGCGCACCTGGAGCACGCCAGGTCGATCCAGGCCAAGCTGGGAAAGTAGCGGCCCGCACGGCAACGGTGGCGATCGACGGGACGGCTTACGTTCCGGCGGCGCTCACCGTGCCGCGCGGGACCGTGGTCACCTTCGAGAATCGCGATCCATTCCCGCACACCGTGACGGCGAAGGGTGCGTTCGACTCCGGAAACATCGCCGCCGGCGCGCGCTGGCGCTATGTGGCCACGAGATCGGGGACGTATGAATACATTTGCGCGCTGCATCCGAACATGAAGGGGACGCTCGTCGTGCAGTAAATCAACGACAGTGGTCTGTCCCCTGTCGTTCAGCTCTTGAGCCGATAGCCCGTGCGGAAGATCCACGTCACGGCGACGAGGCACGCGACGAAGAAGGCGGCCGTCATGCCGAAGCTCACCGCGACGTGGACGTCCGAAGTTCCGAGGAATGTCCAGCGGAAGCCGCTGATGAGGTAGACGACGGGGTTGAAGAGCGTGACCGTGCGCCATGCCGGCGGCAGCACGTCGATCGAGTAGAAGGCGCCGCCGAGGAAGGTGAGGGGCGTGATCACCAGCATCGGCACGAAGTTGAGCTGCTCGAAGCCCTTGGCCCAGACGCCCAGGATGAAGCCGAAGAGGCAGAAGGTCGCGGCGGTGAGCACGAGGAAGGCGGCCATCCACACGGGATGCTCGACCCGCACCGGCACGAAGAAATTCGCCGTGGCGAGGATCACCGCGCCCAGGAGCACCGACTTGGTGGTCGCGGCCCCCACGTAGCCCAGCACCATCTCGAGCGGGGAGATGGGCGCGGAGAGCACCTCGTAGATCGTGCCGGTGAAGCGCGGCAGGTAGATGCCGAAGGACGCGTTGTTCAGGCTCTCGGTGAAGATCGACAGCATGATGAGGCCGGGCACGATGAAGGCGCCATAGGGAACGCCGGTCGCCGCGCTCATGCGCGCGCCGATCGCCGCGCCGAACACCACGAAGTAGAGCGACGTGGTGAGCACCGGTGTCACGAGGCTCTGCCAGAGCGTGCGCTGGAAGCGCGACATCTCGAAGCCGTAGATCGCGGCAACGCCGTGCGCGTTGAACGTCCGCGCCGTCGCGCTCATGCCGCCTTCTCCGTGCCGTTGCGGTGCACCAGGCTCACGAAGATGTCCTCGAGGGAGCTCTGGCTCGTGTTGAGATCCACATACTCGATACCCAGCTCCGCGAGCCGCCTGAGCAGGCCCGGAATTCCGGTGTTCTCGTCGAGCGTCGAGAAGCTGTACTGGAGGTCGCGGCCGCCGTTCGCCAGCACGGGACTCCACTCCGCGAGCGCGGCGGGCACGGCATCGAGCGGCTTCGTGAGGTGCACGGTGAGCTGCTTTCGCCCGAGCTTGCGCATGAGGCTCTTCTTCTCGTCCACGACGACGAGCTCGCCCTTCAGGATCACGCCGATGCGGTCGGCCATCTCCTCCGCCTCGTCGATGTAGTGCGTCGTGAGGATGATGGTGACGCCCGCATCGCGCAGCCGCCGCACCAGCGCCCACATGTCGCGCCGCAGCTCCACGTCGACGCCGGCCGTGGGCTCGTCCAGGAACAGGATGCGCGGCTCGTGGGCGAGGGCCTTCGCGATGAGCACGCGGCGCTTCATGCCGCCGGAGAGCTCCATGATCTTGGCGTCGCGCCTGTCCCAGAGCGACAGGTCGCGCAGCACGCGCTCGATGTGCGAGGCGTCCGGCGCGAGCCCGAAGAGGCCGCGACTGAAGGCGACCGTGTTGCGCACCGTCTCGAACATGTCCGTGTGCAGCTCCTGCGGCACGAGACCGATGCGCGAGCGGGTCGCGCGGTAGTCGCGCAGGATGTCGAAGCCCTCCACCGTGACCCGGCCCGAGGTCGGCGTGACCAGCCCGCACACGATGCTGATGAGGGTCGTCTTGCCGGCGCCGTTGGGGCCGAGGAGGGCGAAGATCTCGCCCGGCGCGATGTCGAGGCTCACCTCCTTGAGCGCCTGCAGCCCCGACGCGTAGGTCTTCGTGAGCTGCGATATGGAGATGATCGAAGGCATGAGCCGCGCAGTTTACCGCGCGCGGGGCGCACCTGCGCTCACATCGCTGGTGCGCGCGGCTCACGATCGATCGTCAGGGGCGGTCGAGGAGATCCTCCGCATAGCGCGCCAGGGATCGGTTATAGCGCGGCAGGTAACCGGAAAGCGCGCTGAGGCTCATCGCGACGGCCTCACGTTCGCGCCCGAGATCGGCGAGGGCCAGGGCGAGGAACGCGCGGACCGCGGGCTCCAGCTCGTCCACCGGCTGCTCGAGCTCTGCGGCGAGCATTCCGGCGGCACGCTTCGAATCGCCCAGGTTGCGCATGGAGCTCGCCATCTGGATCACAGCGCGGCGGCGGCGGATGCCCGGAAGCCCCGCGGCGAGCGCCGCCTCGTAAAGAGGGACCGCCTCGGCGGGCCGCCCCGTTGAGTCACGAGCCGCCGCGCGCTCGAAGGCGCCGATCGCGCTGCCGGGCGGAAGCTCATCGACCAGCGCGTCCATGCTGCTCACGAATTCCCCGGGCTCGCGCGCATCGAGCGACCTCCATAGCGCCTCGAGCCGCGCCTCCCACGCCACGCCGACATCGCTCATTGCATCCATCCGCTTCGCAAAGCGCCGAATATAGCGCGCCTGCGTTTAGAATTCGGTTTCACGCAATTTCCGCAGCCACCCCTTTGAGACTCCTCACGTACCTTCCGGCGGCAGGTGCCGCCCCGCGTATCGGCGTGCGCCTCGCCGATCGCGTGCTCGAATTGCAGGCAGCAGCTCGCATCGCGGGCGCCACCCTTCCCGGCAGCATGAAGGCCTTGTTGCGGGCGGGCGATCCCGCGCTCGACGCGGCGCGCACGGTCGTCGAAAAGGCGCAAGCCGATCCACAGCGTTTCCGCGATGCCTTCACCGGCGAGCGCTCGATCCGCTACCTGCCGCCGGTGCCCGACCTCGACAAGTTCCTCTGCGTGGGCAAGAACTATCGCGCGCACCTCGAGGAGCTGAAGAAGAACGACCTCATCAAGGAGATGCCCGAGGAGGTCACCGGCTTCGTGAAGATCCATTCGTGCCTCACAGGCCATCGCGAGAAGGTCGTGAAGCCCGCCGTCGTGACGCATCTCGACTACGAGCCGGAGCTGGTGTTCGTGATCGGCAAGCGCGCGCTGGGCGTCACGAAGAAGGACGACTGGAAGCCTTATGTCGTCGGCGTGACCGTGCTGAACGACCTCACCGACCGCGACATGCAGAAGCGCGAGGTCGCCTCGGGCTCCCGCTTCTGGACGGCGAAGAACGCGCCCGGCTTCGGTCCCCTGGGTCCCGAGATCGTGACGCTCGACGAGATCCCCGACGCTTACGACCTCTGGATGACCTGCGCCGTGAACGGCGAGCCGCGCATGCGCGTGAACAGCCGCGAGCAGATCTGGAAGATGAACGACATCCTCGACCACTTCTCGCGCACGATCCCCCTCGAGCCCGGCGACATGTTCGCGACGGGCGCTCCGGGCGGTGTCGCGGCGGGCAAGCCCGACGCGCAATCCCTTTATCTCAAGCACGGCGACGTGGTCGAGTGCGCCATCGAAGGCATCACCACGCTCTCGACGACGATCGTCGGCCCGCAATCGTGAAACGGATGAAAACCATGAAGACTCTCCAACGCATCGCCATCGCGGCTCTCGCGCTCGCCGCCGCGGCCCTCGCTCCCGCCGCGCTCGCCCAGAAGTTTCCCGACCATCCGGTCGTCATCGTGGTGCCATTCCCGCCCGGCGGCGGCACCGATGCCCTCACGCGCATCATGCAGCCCGACCTCACGAAGCTCTGGGGGCAGGCGATCGTGGTGGAGAACAAGCCCGGAGCCGCCGGTGCGATCGGCGGCGAGTTCGTGGCGCAGGCGAAGCCCGACGGCTACACGCTGCTCATGAGCTCCACCGCGGGCATCACCGAAGGGAACGTCGCCAAGCTCGCGCCCATCACGCTCGTCTCGGCCTCGCCGTACGTCGTCGTGGTCAACCCGGACAAGGTGCCGGCGAAGAGCATCGCCGAGCTCGTGGCCTACGCGAAGAAGAATCCGGGCAAGTTGAGCTTCGGTTCCTCGGGAATCGGCGCCGCTTCCCACCTTTCCGCCGAGCTCTTCAAGTCGATGGCGGGCGTCGACATGCTGCACGTGCCGTACAAGGGCACCGGCCAGGCGGTGACGGACCTTCTCGGCGGACAGATCGACGTGATGTTCGCGCCGGCCGAGACCGTCATGGCCCATGTGAAGGCGGGCAAGCTGCGCGCGCTGGCGGTCACGAGCGCCCGGCGCTTCGCAGTGCTGCCGGACCTGCCCACGGTCGCGGAAGCGGGCGTGCCCGGCTATTCCGCGGTCGGCTGGTTCGGCCTCTTCGCGCCGGTCGCGACGCCGAAGGCTCTCGTCGCGAAGATCTCCGCGGATGCCAACCAGGTGCTCTCCCGGCCGGAGGTCCGGCAACGCATGGTCGCCGCGGGCGCCGAGGCGTCGCCCGACACGCCGGAGCAGTTCGCGCAGTTCGTCCACGGCGAGATGGACAAGTGGACGCAGCTCATGAAAGAGCGCGGCATCGTGCCGCAATGAACGACAACAGGAGCAGCACATGAACGGATCGCGTCGAAGCTTCCTCGCGGCGGGCGCCACGCTCGCCGCGGTTCCCGCACGGGCCTCGAATGAAGGCGCCGCGGCGCCAGCCCCCTCCGGCCGCGTCGTCGCGACCGAATACTGGGCCGACAAGAACGGCGTGAAGCTCTGGGTGTACCGCAAGCGCCTCGAGGCGACGTCCGCCGCACCGCGGCTCTTCCTGGTGCACGGCTCGTCGTACTCCGGCAAGACGATGTTCGACCTGCAGGTGCCGGGCCGCGACGACTACTCGATGATGGATCACTTCGCGCGCCTGGGCTACGACGTATGGACCATGGACCACGAAGGCTACGGACATTCGCAACGCACCTCGGGCAATTCCGATATCGGGAGCGGCGTCGAGGACCTCGCCGCGGCGATGAAGGTCGTCGAGCGGCAAGCCAGCGGTCCGGCGCGGCTCGCGTTCTTCGGCCAGTCCTCGGGCGCGCTCAGGGCGGCGCGCTTCGCGCAGGTGCATCCCGGGCATGTCGAGAAGCTCGCCCTCGATGCCTTCGTGTGGACCGGCAAGGACGCTCCCACGCTCGCGGAGCGCAGGAAGAACCTGCCCAGGTACGCGGCCTCGAATCGCCGGCCCGTCAGCGCGGAGTTCTATCGCAGCGTCTTCACGCGCGACCATTCGGGTGCGGCCGAGCCGATGCTGGGCGACATCGTGGCGCGCGAGGAGATGCAGTACGGCGACTCCGTCCCCACCGGTACTTACGTCGACATGACGACGAAGCTGCCGCTCGTGGATCCCGACAAGGTCACCTGCCCCGTGATGATCTCGCGCGCGGAGCACGACGGCATCGCGACCGACGAGGACATCATGGCGTTCTACGGCAGGTTGCCGAACCCGGACAAGACGCTGGTGAAGATCGGGGGGCTCGCGCACACGGCGCTCCTGGGCGTGAACCGCGGGCGCTTCTTCCATGCGCTGCAGGCCTTCCTCTCCATGCCGCCGCGCATCGACCTGAAAGGCGGCAAGGGCACCGGCGGCGGCGACGCGTAGGCAAGGCCGATACCGCGCTGCTGCGCCGCAATATCCTTGCGGTATCCGCCCAAAACGTTTCGTTTGTTGCGGCGCAGCATCCGGCCTATCTTGGGCGGTGAAGGCGCACAGGGGTGCGCCGCCCCGATCCGAGGACACCGCAATGGACCACGAACGCTACCCGTACTACTTCGACAACACCCCGCCGGCGGGCATCCGCGCCGAGCATCTCGAGCACGCGCGCGACTCCTTCCTCGCGGTGGCGAGCGGCCTCCTCGCCGCGGTGCGCCGCCTCGGCTCGCTGCTGCCGATCGGCGAGCGCTGACGATCCCGGGGGTCCTTCGCGACCTCCACCCTCATGCGGAGGCGTCTTTGGACGGCGCTTCCGCCCGGGTGCGTGCGCCGGCCTCGCGCGCACGGCTGGGCGCCATGCCGAAGCGCTTGCGATACTCGAGTGAAAAGGTGGTCGCGCTGCCGAAGCCGTAGCGCGCGGCCGCCTCCGCGACGCCGCACTGGTCCTGCTCGAGGGCCTGGCGCGCCCGGTCCAGCCGCAGGTTGCGGACGTACGCGACCACGGTCATGCCCCGAAAATGCGTGAACGCCTTCTGCAGCGTCCTCCAGCTGACGCCGCAGTGTTGCGCCACGCGCTCGACGCCGACAGGCGCATCGAGATGCTCGCCGATGAAACGGTCGGCGCGCTTCAGGAAGAACGGCTCCAGCGGACGCTTCGTGGCGACCGATGGCGCGCGCTCCGGCGCCTGCCCCCCGCTCCTGCCGCCCACCAGCCGAAGGTAGCGGCGATAGCTCGATCTCGCGGCGGCGATGTCGCCGAGCGCATCCAGCACGACGGAGCGGTCGTAGTGGAGGAACTCGAGCAGCACGTTGAAGGTGCCGGTCGAGCGCGTGAGCCGAAGTGCCGCATCCAGCTCGTGCAGCGCCTCGCGGTGGCGTCCGAGGCAGCGCAGTGCCCACGCCAGGTTCGAGCGCGCGACGATCTCGTCGTGGGTCGCGCCGCGCTCCTGCAGCGCGGCCAGGCGCTTGCGGATGGCGCGTGCCGCGTCGTTCGCTCGCCCGAGCAGGATCTGGAGCCGCTCGATGTTGCCCTGCACGTACCACGCGGCGAAGAGATAGCCCGCGCGCTGCGCGACGTCGCGCGCTTCCTCGAAGTAGCGCAGTGCCGCGCGCGCATCCTCCTCCATCGGCGCCGCATCGCCGGGATCAAGGCTCGAGAGATGGGCGCGGGCATGGGGCTCGGGAAGCTTCGACGTCGCAAGATCGAACCGGACCGCGCCGAGGATGTTCAGCACCTGCACGGTCACGTAAGCATCGCCGCTCGCGTGGGCGGCCTGCAGCGCACCATCGGCCAGCGCGCCAATGGCTTCGTAATCGGTGCGCGCGAGCAGGATCGCGATCCGCACGCGCATCGCGAATGCGAGGTAGGCGAGGTCGCCGGCATGCTCGAGCGCGCCGAGCGCGAGGTCGATCATCCGGTTCGCTTCCGAGTAGCGGCCCTGGAAGGAGGCGAGCTCGGCGGCCCAGACATCGACATGGGCGGACGCCTCGCGGGGCCGCCGCGCGCGGCGGGCCGCGGCGCGGGCCGCGTCGATCGATGCAAGCGCCTCGTCATGGTGCCCCTGCCGCATCGCGCATGAAGCGTCCACGAGGTGCAGCTCGACCACATCCTCCATCGGCCGGTGCAGCGCCGGTTCGCGCAGCGCCGCCCGCGCCGCGTCGGCGGCGGCGCGCAACTCCCCCGATCGCGCGAGCTCGCGGATCGCGTCCACCGAGCGCGGAGGAGAGGATCGCCGGTTCACGGGGCCATTGTCCCGCCAGCCGGCGTCGACGTGCAGGGAGACGGCCAAATAAATGCGAATTCCGATAGGTCCGACTTAGGATTCCGGTCCCGCCGATCGCGCGAGCCTAGAATGGACCGCGTCCCATCCAGGAGGTGGCCATGAAAGCCCTGCTTAGCTTCGCGTCCGCGATGTGCACGTGGGGACTCATGGCGCAAGCGGTCGCCGCCCCGGGGACGGGCTCCTTGCCCATGCCGGTGGTGGCGGACGATACCGATCCGCAGGACTGCTCGAAGAACCACTTCATCCTCGACGAACCCGTCGATTGCTGGCAGAAGACCGGGGCGCTCCACGTGGGGCGCTTGTCGCACACCGCTACGCTGCTGCTCGACGGCCGCGTGCTCGTGGCAGGAGGCCAGGGCGAAGCGGGCACGAGCGCGGAGATCTACGATCCTTCGACCCGGCACTGGACGCTCGCCGCGCCGCTTCCCATCTCGCGCGTGATGCACACCGCGACGCGCCTGACTGACGGTCGGGTCCTCTTGCTGGGAGGACACGAGACCCGCGTGCCCGGACCGCCTCCCGATTACGTGACCACATTCGGTTCGTCCTGGTCGACGGTGATCGACGATACGGGCGACCTCTACGATCCCGCGTCGGACACGTGGACCACGATCCCGGGGCCGCTCGCGTCGCGCGACTATTTCTCGGCGACGCTCCTCGCCGACGGCCGGGTGCTCGTCGCGGGAGGCCTCGACGCTTCGGACGATGCGCTCGGCTCGTGCGAGCTCTACGACCCGGTGTCCGGGGATTGGACGATGACCGGCTCCTTTACGACGAGCGGGAGCCCTCCGGCCAGGTACGCACCGCTCGCATTCTGGCATCGGTGGGGCCACACCGCGACGCTGCTCAACGATGGCCGCGTTCTGGTCGCCGCCGGATTTGTCGACGACTTCGTGATGGAGCAGGCGCCGCAGGCGCAGCTATACGATCCCGCGACCGGTGCCTGGACCCTCGCCGGCGAGATCAGCGACACGCGCGGATGGCACACCGCCACGCTCCTCGCTGACGGCCGTGTCATGGTCGCCGGTGGCGAGTGGCATCACTGCAATGGCGGTTGCGGCGAGCGCACGCTCGCGAGCACCGAGATCTACGACGCGCGCACGAACGCATGGTCGGCGGGCCCTCCGCTCGTAACCCCGCACTCCTTCCATACCGCGACGCTCTTGCCCGACGGTTCGTTGCTCGTGGCCGGCGGAAGCCTGGACGTGAGCGGCATCCCGGATTTCGCCGCGATCGCCATCGGCGACACGGAAGCGTCTCCCGCGCCCGCGGCCCCGTGGATGCCCGCCGCGCACCTCGGCGTGGCACGGTGGGGCCACACCGCCACGCTGCTCCGGGACGGCTCCGTGCTGGTCGTCGGCGGCAAGGCCGACGAGTCGTATGATTCGCCGGCATTGAGGAGCGCAGAGATCTATCTGCCGCGCGGCTCGACGCCCTGACGACCGCGCGAGCCTCGAATGGATCGCGTCCCATCCCGGAGATGGCCATGAAAGCCCTGCTTGGCTTCGCGTCCGCGATGTGCACGTGGGGACTCCTGGTCCAAGCGGTTGCCGCCTCGGGGGCCGGTTCTTGGCCCGTCCGCGCGGGGGCCGATGATTCCGACCCGCAAGACTGCTCGAAGAACCACTTCATCCTCGACGATCCGTGCTGGCCGGAAGCCGGGCCGCTTCACGTCGCGCGCGCCGGACACACCGCGACCCTACTGCGCGACGGGCGCGTGCTCGTCGCGGGAGGCGACGGCGGCGGCATGGGCACGAGCGTCGAGACCTACGACCCTGCCACGGGAAGGTGGACCATGGCCGCGCCGCTGCACCTCTCGCGCAGCGGCCACACCGCGACGCTTCTCGCGGACGGCCGCGTGCTCGTGCTCGGCGGCCACTTCACCTATGCACCGTCTGCGGCGGTCTTCGTCATCGCCCCGACCGGCGAGATCTACGATCCAGCGATCGACAGCTGGGAGTTGGTCGCGGGGCCGCTGACGCCGCGCATCGCGTTCACCGCCACGCTGCTTCCCGACGGAGAGGTGCTGGTCGCCGGCGGCGTCGACGCAGGGGACGACACGGTGGCTCCCTGCGAGCTCTACGATCCGGCTACCGGCCGCTGGATGACCACCGGCTCCTTCATCATGCGCTGGGGCCACACGTCGACGGCCCTCGCCGACGGCCGTGTGCTCGTGACCGGGGGCTACGGGGACGACATGCTGATGCTGCCGCTACCCGATGCCCAGGTTTACGATCCGGCAGCCGGCCGCTGGACGTACGCGGGCATGATGAACATAGCTCGCGGACAGCACGCCGCATCGCTTCTTGCGGACGGACGCGTGATGGTGACCGGAGGGCTGTGGCGCGACTGCTGCGGCATGGTCGGCTCGCAGGGCGGATATTTCCGCGCGGGGACGCTCGCCGCTTCCGAAATCTACGACCCGTCCACGAACGCTTGGTCCCCCGGGCCCGAGCTTGGCACGGCGCGTGAGATGCATACCGCGACGGTGTTGCGCGATGGCTCGCTTCTCGTGGCCGGCGGCACCCAGGAAACCGGCCAGATTCCGCATCTCGGCGCCATCCTGCTGGACAGCGTCGAGTCATCACCGGCGCCGGCGATGCCGTGGGTGAGCGCCGCCTCCCTCGGCACGGCGCGCTACAACCATACCGCCACGCGCCTCGCGGACGGCTCCGTGCTCCTCGTCGGCGGATTGTCACAACTGAACCGCTCACCCTTGAGCAGCGTCGAGATCATCTATCGCCCGCCGCCCGTGCTAGCGCCCTGACTTCTCCGCCTCGAGCTTCGCGAGCGCTCGCGTCTTCCACAGGTTCCACGAGCGCTCGTAGTTCTGCCACGAGACGTTCGCCTGCACCTCGGCGTCGTCCATGAAGACGATCTTTCCCGAGGCGCCCGCGAGCACCGTCGCCTGGAACTGCATGCGCGCGTTCATCTCGAGGTAGATCGTCCGGCCCACCGCGCGCTGCAGGTTCTCGGCGACGACCGTCGAGCCGTGGCCGCGCATGAGCACCGCCGGGTGCTTTCCGAGCTTCTTCGCGAGGTGCTCGCCCAGGTACGGCGACTTCACCAGCATGTCCGTACCCTTCTGCGCATCGCGGATATCCCAGTTCGGGACGCCCAGCCCGATGAACGCCGACATGTGGAAGATCGGCTGCATCGCATGATCGGTGCAGGCGAAGGGCACCACCGAGGGCGAGTGGTTGTGCACGATCGCCTTCACGTCCGGGCGCGCCTTGTAGATCTCGCCGTGGATGAAGCGCTCCTGGTAGACCGCGCGTCCCTTCGCGTCGACCGGGTTGCTGTCGAGGTCGAACTCGAGGATATCTTCCTCGTTGACGAGCTCGGGGGCGAGGTTGCGCGCCATGAGGTAGCGCTGCGGGTTCGATTCGGACCGCACCGTCGCGTGCCCGTAGGCATCGATCACGCCATGCTCCGCCAACGTGCGCGAGGCGATCACGAGCTCGAGGACCTGGTCGCTCATCTCAGTTCGCCTCGATCTTCGCCTCGGACACGACATGCTTCCAGCGCGCGAGCTCGCTCGCCACCAGCGCGCCCAGGCGCTCGGGCCTGTCCACCACCGGCGTGAGGCCCTGCTTCGCGAGCACCGCGCGAACCTCCGGTTCCTCGAGGATCCGGTTCACCTCGCCGTTGATGCGCTGCACGGCCTCCTGCGGCGTGCCGGCGGGCGCGAAGAGTCCATACCAGGTGTCGACCACGAGGCTCGGGTGCCCGAGCTCCTTCATCGTCGGCACGTCGGGGAAGGCGGGCGAGCGTTCCTCGGAGAAGACGGCGAGCATCCTCAACTTGCCGCTCTTCACGAAGGGCGACATCGTCTGCAACGCGGCGACCGTCGCCTGCACGCGGCCGCCCATGAGGTCGGTCGCCGCGCCCGACGAGCCCTTGTAGGGAACGTGCACGATGTCGATGCCGTTCTCGAGCTTCGTGAGCTCCATCGTCATGTGCTGGATGCTCCCGTTGCCCGGCGAGGAGTAGTAGAGCTCGCCGGGCTTCTGCTTCGCGAGCGCCACGAAATCCGCGAACGACCGGGCCGGCACCTGCGGCGAGACCACGAACGCCATGGCGCTCGTGGCGGTGAGCGCCACCGGAGTGAAGCTCTTCTCCGGATCGTAGGGCACTTTGCGCAGGGCCGGCACCGTGCCGTGGGACGTCGCGGTGAAGAGCAGGGTGTAGCCGTCGGGCGCGGCCGTCGCGACGGCCTCCGTGCCGATGGCGCCGCTGGCACCGGCC
The DNA here is from genome assembly GCA_035656735.1 of Usitatibacter sp. GTDB lineage: Bacteria > Pseudomonadota > Gammaproteobacteria > Burkholderiales > Usitatibacteraceae > Usitatibacter. The sequence continues at coordinate 18,081 of DASRRY010000010.1, forward strand.
TTGTTGTCCACGATGACGGCGACCTTGAGCGCCTGCGCGAGCTTCGGCTGCATGACGCGCGCGATCAGGTCCGCGCCGGTGCCCGGCGTGAAGGGCACCACGATGGTGATGTTGCGTTGCGGATACTGCGCGAGGGCGCCCAGCGCGGCGGTCGACGCGATGGCCGCGATCCACTTCCACAGCTGCATGCCTTTTCCTCCTCCGATCCGATTCTTCATGGCGGAACGACGTTTCTCTTCGTGTTGGAATGTTGGCACACTAGCGGGAACCATGAACGAGCTCCATTACGTCCTCAACGATCCGGACCGCCTGGACTTCCGCGTCAACCGGGCGGCGATGGTGGATCCCGCCGTGCTCGAGCGCGAGATGCGCCGCATCTTCGACGCCTGCTGGATCTACGCGGGCCACGAGAGCGAGGTGCGCGCGCCGGGCGATTTCGTGACGCGCACGATCTGCGGACGTCCCGTCATCCTGTGCCGCGACAGCGCGGGCACGGTTCGCGTCTTCCTCAACGTGTGCCGGCATCGCGGCGCCGTCGTGTGCCGCGAGCGGCAGGGCAACGCCCGCGGCTACTACTGCTTCTATCACGGCTGGAGCTACGACCGCGACGGCTGCCTCGATGGCGTGCCGGGGGCCTCCAGCTATCCGGCGAGCTTCGATCGCCGCGAGTTCGGCCTCGCCTCGCCGCCGCACGTGGCGTCGTATCGCGGCTTCGTGTTCCTCTCGTTCAATGCGGATGCGCAGCCGCTCCACGACTATCTCGCGGGCGCGACCGAGTACCTGGACCTGGTGGTGGACCAGTCTCCCACCGGCGAGATGGAGGTGATCCGCGGCACGCAGGAGTACGCGATCCGCGCGAACTGGAAGCTCCTCGTCGAGAACAGCTTCGACGACTACCACCTCATGAGCACGCACAAGACGTGGCTCGACTACATGAAGAAGAGCGGGGTCGCGATCCCCAAGCCGCCGAAGGGCCACGTGATGCCCGCCCACGGCGTGGGCCGCGCGCTCGGCAACGGCCACGCGGTGATCGACAACGAGAACTTCCGCGGCCGTCCCGTGGCCAAATGGATCCCGCTCTACGGCGAGGACGCGAAGCCGGAGATCGAGCGCATCCGCGCCGAGCTGGTGGCGCGCCTGGGCGAGGCGCGCGCGCGCCGCGTGGCCGATACGAACCGCAACCTGGTGATCTTTCCGAACCTCGTGGTGAACGACGGCTCCTCCGTCACCATCCGGACGTTCCATCCGACGGCCCCCGACCGCATGGAGGTGACGGCGTGGGCGCTCGGGCCGCTCGGGGAGTCGGCCAGGGCGCGGGCGATCCGGCTCGACTCGTTCCTCACGTTCTACGGTCCGGGCGGATTCGCGACGCCGGACGACGTCGAGGCGCTCGAGTCGGTGCAGAGGGGACTCGCGTCGTATCGCGAGGTGCCGTGGTCCGTCATGACGCGCGGGATCGACAAGCCGGGCGAGCAGCTCAACACCGACGAGCTGCACCTGCGCGAGTTCTGGATCCACTGGGACCGCTACATGCGGGACGCGGCATGACGGCGGGACTCACCCGCCAGGCGGTCGAGGATTTCCTGTATCACGAGGCCGCGCTGCTGGACGCGTGGAAGCTGGACGAGTGGCTGGCGCTCCTCACCGGCGACTGCGTCTATCGGGTGCCGTCCAACGACGCGCCGGAGGGTGATCCCTCGGCGACGCTCTACCTCATCGCCGACGACCTCGCGCGCATCCGCGGACGCGTGGCTCGCCTCAAGGATCCGCACGCGCACGTCGAGTTCCCGCACTCGCGCACGCGCCGCATGATCTCCAATGTGCGCATTCTCGACCGCCGCGGCGACGAGCTCGCGGTCGAGGCCAACTTCGCGGTCCATCGCTTCCGCCGCGACGAGCGCGTGAGCACCTTCGTCGGGCGCTACCGCTATCGGCTGCGCGTGGTGGACGGCATCGTGAAGATCGCCTCGCGCGAGGCGATCCTCGATGCGGAGGAACTGGGGTCGCTGGGCGCGGTGAGCTTTATCTTGTAATTGGTCGCGTGCGCGAAGACACGTGGCACGACCTCCTGTCCCGCCACGCGAAACCTCCAACCGTTGCCGGAATCCCTCTGCTTCACGCGGCGGCTTTCGCGGCCACCTTCTGCCCGAGCTTGAGCAGCTTCTCGGCGTTGCGGAAGAAGATCTTCTCCTTGTCCGCCTGGGAGATGTCGAGGGACTCGATCACCTTGATGGTCTCGCGGACGTACATCGGGCCCTTCTCGGGATCGAACGGCGCGTCGGAGGCGAAGACGGTCTTGTCGGCGCCGAAGAACTCCAGGCCGCAGACGGTCGCCGCCTTCGAGCCGAAGACCGCGGTGTCGGCATAGAACATCTTGAAGTAGTCGAACGGCCGCTTGCTGAACTCGAGCTCGGACTTGTCGAAGCCCGAGGTGCGCGCGCCCAGCTGGTCGAGGCCCGGGCCGATGCGTCCCTCGAAGTAGGGAATCATCGCGCCGTAATGGTGGGCGATGATCTTGAGGTCCGGATGCCGGTCGAAATAGCCCGCGAAGGCGATGCGCGCCATCGCGACACTCGTCTCGTAGGGCCAGCCGAAGGCCCACCACAGCTCGAACTTCGACTTCTTCTCCGTGAGGTAATCGGGGAAGTTGGCGCCGCGGGCCGGGTGCAGGAAGAGCGGCAGGTCGTACTCCGCCATCGTGTCGAAGATGGGCGCGAACTCCGGCAGGTCGAGGGGCTTGCCGTCCACGTTCGAGAAGATCTGGATGCCCCGCGCGCCCAGGTCGCGCACGCAGCGATGGATCTCGTCCACGCATGAATCCGGATTGTTGAGCGCGACCGACGCGATGAAGGCGGGAAAGCGGTCGGGGTGCTGCTGGCACAGCTCGGCCATCCCGTCGTTGCAGATGCGCGCGAGCCCGGGGCTCTCGCCGGGGCCGGCGAGCGCCTCGATGGGCGGCATGCCCGCCGAGAGGATCTGCACGTACTCGGGAAAACGGTCCATCACGCGCAGGCGCTCATCCAGGTCGTAGAGCATCGGCACCTCGCGCATGCGCTTGCCGATGTCCTTGTAGTCGCCGATGCGCTCGAAGAACTTCGTGGGCATGACGTGGTTGAAGATGTCGATTTTCTTCATGGCGGAACCCGGTCTCGCTGGAATCCACCATTCTAGGGCAGGGCGCCCCCGGCGCAGCCCCGGCGGGCCGGCTCCTTGTTTCCTGCACAATCCCCTTATAATGTCGCGCTCGAACGGCCGACTGGCCCCCCATCCTCGAAAGATCCAAATGAAGAACGTCCTAGCGCTCCTCGTTGCCGCCTTCGTCGGACTGGCCGGCTGCAACAACGGGGGCTCCAAGCAGAACTCCACGAACATGCGGACCCTGAACGCGGTGGCCGATGCCGAGCCGCTCGACGTCCTCGTGGACCAGGACGTGAAGTTCAGCGCCGTCGCGCCCAACACCATCACGTCGTTCACGAACTTCAACTCCGGCACGCGCGACCTGCAGGCCCGCTCGTCGACGAACCAGTCGATCCTGCTGGACAAGCAGGTCTCCTTCGGCAGCGACGCGAACGGCACGCTGCTGCTCTACGGCCATCGCAGCGCGATGCAGGCCACGTTCCTCGCGGACGACACGACGCAGCCCAGCTCGGGACACGCGCGCATCCGCGCCATCGGCCTGGCACCGGACGCCGGCCCGGTCGACGTCTACCTCACGGCCACCGACATCTCCGCGGGCCCGCCGATCCTGACCACCGTCACCTTCGGCGCGACGTCGGCCATCACCGAAGTGCCGACGGGCAACTACAAGATCATCATGACGACGGCCGGCACGCAGGAGATCCTGTTCCAGGCGACGACGACGGTGGCCATCGGCGCCAACGACAACGACACGATCCTCGTCATGCCCACCCTGGGCGGCAAGCTCGTGAATGCGGCCTTCCTCCAGTCGGGTGCCAACGGCGCGGGCGTCGTGCTCACGAACCCGCTGGCGCGGCTGAAGGCGGTCAATGGCCTCACCGACACGACGGTCAACTTCAAGCTCGACGCCGCGAACTTCCTCACCAACGTGCCGTTCGCCGCGAGCTCGACGTACCTCGTGACCGCATCGGGCAGCCACACGGTGAGCATCGAGGCCGCGAACGTGCCCGGCACGGCGATCGCCTCGGTCACCTCCACGCTGGCCGCCGGGCGCGATTACACCGCCGTCACCGCGGGCACGGGCGCCTCGCCGCGCATGGCCCTGCTGAGCGACGACAACACGCTCCCCCCGGCGGGCAACGTGCGCATCCGCTTCGTGAACGACCTGGCGGACGGCGCTACCGTGGACGTGCTGCTCAACTTCGCGCAGCAGGCGAGCGCGGTGCCTTCCATCGGCGCCTCGAGCTATTTCGCGGTCGCCGCGGGCACCAACTACACGATCAGCTTCACGACACCGGGCGGCATCAACGTCATCGCGACCCTCGGCAACGTCGAGCTCGACGCGGGCAACGTGTACACGGCGTACCTCTTCGGCACGTCGAGCAGCGCGCAGGTGCGGCTGGTGCGCGACCGGTAAAGGAACGACGGGCTCCGCGGCCCATCGAAGGGCCATGGAGCCCAACCTCGCGAAGATCGAGACCCTCGTGCGCCAGCTCCTCGTCGAGCTGGGCGAGGACCCGGACCGTGAAGGCCTGCTGAGGACGCCGGAGCGCGTCGCCCGCTCGCTCGCGTTCCTGACCGACGGCTACCGTGCCGACCTGGGCAGCGTCATCAACCGGGCCCTCTTCACGCAACAGACCAGCAGCATGGTCATCGTGAAGGACATCGAGCTCTACTCGATGTGCGAGCACCACATGCTGCCGTTCTTCGGCCGCTGCCATATCGGCTACATTCCCGACGGCAAGGTCTTCGGCGTGAGCAAGCTCGCGCGGCTCGTGGACATGTTCGCGCGCCGCCTGCAGCTGCAGGAGCGCCTGACCGAGCAGATCTCGCAGGTGGTCATGCGCGAGGTCGGCGCCAGGGGCGTGGGTGTCATGATCGAGGCCCGCCACCTCTGCATGATGATGCGCGGCGTCGAGAAGCAGAACTCGACGATGGTCACCTCTTCCGTCCTCGGCGTCTTCCGCGACCAGCTCGCGACGCGCGAGGAGTTCCTTTCGCTGGTCGGCAAGCGATGACGGCGACGGCCAGCGCGCGGCTGTCCCGGGGCGGGGCAGGGCGTGGGCTCCTCGAGGGCCAGTTCGCGCTCGTGACGGGGGCTTCGAGCGGCATCGGCGCCGGCGTCGCGCGCTGCCTCGCGGCGGCCGGCGCCACCGTGGGCATCAATTACCACGGCCACCCCGACGAGGCCGATGCGGTGGTGCGGGAGATCGAGACGCTGGAAGGCGGGCGCGCCCTCGCGATGCGCGCCGACGTCTCGATCGAGGCGGAGGTGGAGGCGATGGTGCGGGAGTTCTGCGCCCGCTTCGGGCGCCTCGACATCCTCGTGGCCAACGCGGGCATCCAGGTGGATGCGCCGATCGACGAGATGACCGGCGAGATGTGGGACCGCGTGATCGGCGTGAACCTGCGCGGCTATTTCCTCTGCGCACGCGAGGCGGTGCGCCGCTTCATGGCCCAGGAGCCGGCCGAGCTCTCCCGCGCGCGCGGCAAGATCGTGTTCATGAGCTCGGTCCACGAGGTGATTCCCTGGGCGGGCCATGCCAACTACGCGTCCTCGAAGGGCGGCGTGATGATGTTCATGAAAACGCTCGCGCAGGAAGTGGCGTCGCGCGGCATCCGGGTGAATTCCATCGCGCCGGGTGCCATCCGCACGCCGATCAATCGCGGGGCGTGGGAGACGCCGCAGGCGCGCGAGAAGCTCCTTCGGCTGATCCCGTACGGCCGCATCGGGGAGCCGGAGGACATCGGCAAGGCCGCGGCGTGGCTCTGCAGCGAGGACGCGGACTACGTGACCGGCACCACGCTCTTCGTGGACGGCGGCATGACCCTCTACCCGGAATTCCGCGACAACGGGTGAGCGTGGGGCGCTTGGTAGAATGCGCCCATGATCCTCATCGGAATGCTCGACTCGCCCTACGTGCGGCGCGTCGCCGTGAGCCTCAGGCTCATGGGACTGCCGTTCGAGCACCGGGCCGTCTCGGTGTTTCGCCACCTGGACGAGTTCCGCGCGGTGAATCCCGTGGTCAAGGCGCCGACCTTCGTCTGCGACGACGGCAGCGTGCTCATGGACTCCACGCTCATCATCGATTACCTCGAGCATTGCGTGGCGCCGGCGAAGGCGCTCATGCCGCCACGCGGCCGCGAGCGCCAGGAAGCGCTGCGCCTCGTGGGCCTCGCCATGGCCGCGTGCGAGAAGTGCGTGCAGATCGTCTACGAGAAGGAGCAGCGCCCGCCCGACAAGCGCCACGCGCCTTGGCTCGATCGCGTCGTGGGCCAGGCCAATGCGGCGTTCACCGAGCTCGAGCGCGCGGCGGCGGGGGCGCATCCCTGGCTCCAGGGCGACCGCTTCAACGCCGCCGACGTCGCCGTCGCCTGCGCCTGGCGCTTCGCCCAGTTCTACGATTCCGCCGAGGTGCCGGCGTCGAAGTATCCCGCGCTCGTGGCCTATTCGGCCCGCGCCGAGGCCCTGCCGGAGTTCTCCTCGACGCCGCTCGACTGATGCCCACACCGCTCAGGAAGATCCTGTCGCTCGACGATTTCGAGCACGCCGCACGCAAGCACTTGCCCCGCCCGATCTTCGGCTATGTCGCCGGCGCGGTGGAGGACAACCGCTCCCATCGCGACAACCGCGCGGTGTTCGAGGACTTCGCGTTCCTGCCGCGCGTGCTGGTGGACACGTCGAAGCGCACGACCGACACGACCCTCTTCGGCCACACCTACGCGGCGCCTTTCGGGATCGCCCCCATGGGCATCAGCGCGATCTCCGCCTATCGCGGCGACCTCGTGCAGGCGAAGGCCGCGATGGCGGCGAACATCCCGATGATCCTGTCGGCCACGTCGCTCATCCGCATGGAGGACATCTGCACGGCGTGCCCGCAAACGTGGTTCCAGGCCTACATCCCGGGCGAGCACGACCGCATCGCGGCACTCGTGGACCGCGTCGCCGCCGCGGGCTTCAAGACGCTGGTGGTCACGGTCGACACGCAGATCACCGCGAATCGCGAGAACAACATCCGCACCGGATTCTCGACGCCGCTGCGCCCGGGCGTACGCCTCACGTGGGACGGGCTCGTGCGCCCGCATTGGCTCATCAACACGTGGTTGCGCACGCTGGTGAGGCACGGCATGCCGTACTTCGAGAACTCGTATTCCGAGCGCGGCGCGCCGATCTACTCGCGCACGGTCGATCGCGACTGGGGCGGCCGCGACCATCTGAGCTGGGAGCACATCGACGCCATCCGCAAGCGCTGGAGCGGCCGCCTCGTCCTCAAGGGCGTGAACTCGCCCGGGGACGCGAAGATCGCACGCGACCACGGGGTCGAGGGCCTCATCGTCTCGAACCACGGCGGCCGGCAGCTCGACGGCACGCTCGCGCCGCTGCGCGCGCTGCCCGGCGTCGTGAACGCCGTGGGCGGCAGCATGACGATCATGATGGACAGCGGCATCCGGCGCGGCACGGACGTGCTGAAGGCGCTCGCGCTCGGCGCGCAGTTCGTCTTCGTCGGCCGTCCGATGAATTACGCGGCATCCATCGCGGGCGAGGCGGGCGTGCGCCACGCCATCGAGCTCTTGCGCGGCGAGGTGCTGCGCGACATGGGCATGCTGGGCCTCAATCGCCTCACGGAGATGGGCGTCGATCGCCTCGTGCGCATCGCCGGCGTGAAGGCGCCGGAAATGCCGGTGTGATCTCGCGCGACGCGGCGGCCGGTGCATCCCCGCCGATGCGCGAGGCGCCTGCCCGGCGGCCCGGTGCGTCATTCCTCCAGCGTGAACCCGATCTTCAGCGTCACTTGCCAGTGCGCGATCTTGCCGCCCTCGATGTGGCCGCGCACGTCGGTGACCTGGAACCAATGCATGTTGCGCATGGATTTCGACGCCTTCGCGATGGCGCCCTGCACGGCGTCATCGGAGGACTTCGTCGACGAGCCGGTGAGCTCGAGCAGCTTGTAGACGTGGTCGGTCATGGCGTCCTCCGCGCGGTGTGGGAACGCGCAGTATGACGCGAAGACCCCAGGCTTTCACGGGAGGCTCCATGGCATCGCAGCAATGGTTTTTCTGGGCGCTCGCCTCGGCGGGCTTCGCGGCCCTCACGGCGATCTTCGCGAAGGTCGGGCTGGAGGGCGTGGATGCGGATCTCGCGACGCTCATCCGCACGCTCGTGATCGTGGTCGTGCTCGCGGCCATCGTCGTGGCACTCGGCAAGTGGCGCAACCCGCTCGAGCTCGCGCCGAGAACGTGGCTCTTCCTCGCGCTGTCGGGCCTCGCGACCGGCGCATCATGGGTCTGCTACTTCCGGGCGCTCAAGATGGGCGACGCCTCGAAGGTCGCGCCGGTGGACAAGCTGAGCGTGCTGCTGGTGGCGCTCTTCGCGGTGGTGTTCCTGGGCGAGAGGCCGGCGCCGCGGGAGTGGGCGGGAATCGCACTCGTGGGCGCCGGAGTGTTCGTGCTCGCGCTGAGGCGCTAGGCGGCGGACTCGCCCCCGAGCTCCGCGCGCAGGAATCCGCTGCCATCGAGGTAGGTGCGCTCGACGACCTGGGCGGTCTCCATGAGCGGCGTGAATCCCAACGCCTCGATCGCCTCGCGGGTGCCGAGCCGCTTGGAACGGATTGCTTCGCGCGCCTTCGGATGCTGCATATCGAAGTGATACACCACGACGGTTCCCATATGGTGTTCCTTTCTCTTTGGTGCCGTTGCGCCGCAAGGATATCGGGGAACATCGGTGGAAAAAAGCTCCCGTGGTTGCAAGTGAAATGCATGAAAGGTGCTTGCGTTTCCATGCGCCACGCGTTCCGCGCCGGATCAGGGAGTTACGTCGAAAGCCGAAACTGATTCCGCAGGACGAGTGTTGTATTTTCACCAACGCGGCGCCGCTGCCGCGTGCGGAACTTTGCCCGCCCGCGAGCCATCTTTGTGGTGATGGAACGATACGATGGCAGCCAGCGCGATGCGCTCGTGGCATGGGCGGAGGCGAATCCGCGCGTGCGGCGCGTGTGGGTGTACGGCGGCGACGCGCGGCGCAACGACGGCCGCGATACCGACCTCGACCTCGCGATCGAGCTCGCGCCCGCCGTGGATGGCGACGAGTCGCTCGCGCTGTGGATGAGCCACGCCGAGCAGTGGCAGGACGAGCTCGAGGTGTGCACCGGCACGTCCATCGACCTCGACTGGTTCGATCCCGAGATCGACGAGCCCCTCGACGGCTCCGCGCGCCTCGCCTACGAGAGCGGCTCCCCGGATCCGCGGATGCACTGAAGATCGGCAATTCGGGGACGCAGCCGGAATTCCGAAGCCTCTGCAGCCAGTTGCTGCGCGGGTGCCGAATTCCGATTGCGTCCCTGGATTGCCGCGGTTCAGCCGCGCAGCGCCTGCGCGATGATCTCGTAGGACCTCACGCGGTCCTCCGCGCGATAGGCATCGGAGACGATGATGAGCTCGTCGGCCCGCGTGGCCTCGAGGATCTGGCCGAAGCCCTCGCGCACGCGCGCGGGACCGCCCACCACCATGAGCGCCATGCGCTCGGCGACGGCGAGGCGTTCGCCGGCGCTCCACTCCATCTGCTCCACCGGCGGCGGCATGGCGAAGCGCTGGCCGCGCAGGATGCCGAGTGAGCGCTGGTACATGCTGGTCGCGAGATATTCGGCGCGCTCGTCGGTCTCCGCGGCCAGGGCCGGAACACCCACCATCACGCGCGGTTCGGCGAGCGCGGGCGAAGGCTTGAACTCCGCGCGATAGACCTCCAGCGCTTGCAGCAGGTCGCCCGGCGCGAAGTGCGACGCGAAGGCGTACGGGCGTCCGATGGCCGCCGCGAAGTGCGCGCTCCACAGGCTGGAGCCCAGGATCCACACCGGGATGTCGAGGCCCTGGCCGGGAATCGCCCGCACACGCTGGCCTTCGCGGGCGGGCGCGAAATACGACACCAGCTCCGCCACTTGCTGGTCGAAATCCTCGCCCAGCGAGGGCGTACGCCGCAGCGCACGCATCGTGACGGGGTCCGTGCCCGGCGCGCGGCCGAGCCCCAGGTCGATGCGTCCGGGATAAAGCGATTCGAGCGTGCCCACCTGCTCGGCCACGACGAGCGGCGCGTGATTCGGCAGCATGATGCCACCGGAGCCCACGCGGATGGTCTTCGTGGCTCCCGCGACGTAACCCATGAGCACGACCGTGGCGGAGCTGCCGACGCCCTCGAGGTTATGGTGCTCGGCGATCCAGTAGCGCCGGTAGCCGAAGCGCTCGGCCGCCTGCGCGAGGTCCCGCGTCGTGCGGAACGCCTGCGCGACGTCGCCGCCCTCGGGATAAGTCGCGAGGTCGAGCACGGACAGGGGGATGGACGCGAGAGCTTTCAAGATTCCGGTACGGTTGAACGTTTCGCGCCGCGTGGCGCAGAACGGCGGCGTGTCTTCGCCGCGCGATCAAGATCAAATGAAAACGGCAGCGCGAGGCTGCCGTTCTCCGCGGTCCGGCCTGCGCTTACGCGAGCGGCTTGATCGCCGTCGCCTGCTTGCCCTTGGGGCCATCCTTCACTTCGAATTCGACGCGCTGGTTCTCCTTCAGGGTCTTGAAGCCGTTGCCCTGGATCTCGGAGAAATGGGCGAAGAGGTCCTCGCCGCCGCCGTCGGGCTTGATGAAGCCGAAGCCCTTCGAGTCGTTGAACCACTTCACGATGCCGGTGCTCATTGCACTTCCTTCCATTGGAAATTCCCCGGACATACCCGCGGGGCCGGGCCAGCGAACCTGAGGAAAGCAAGGCAAGAACTGAAGTGGAGCGCTCGGTTTAGAGCCGGCGGGACTCGATCTGCTTACCGATCCTGATCACTGCGAGGCCGATTATACGCATGACGCGTCGCGCGGGATATCGCACTTGGGCGGCAGGCCAGGCATGCCCGCGCCCGTATCGCGGACGCTGCCAGGGACGCCGCGCGTAGGCCGGTCGGCCTAGCCGGAGACCGCCGCCGCGGGCCGCGCAAGCTCGCCTTCCGCCGCGCGGGCCGGCGCTCATTATGGGTGCAAATAGTTTTGGACAAAACCAATAAAAGGGTCTAGCGTCCAAGCCGTGGCATCTGCGAAGGAGGGCACCATGGATATCCTGCACTGGGTCCTGCCGATCATGATGATCGTGGCCGCATTCGCCGGCTTGTCCGCGTGGGGCGCATTCGGCGGCCGCTCCCCCCACGAGGCGCACGGCGAGCCCCCCGCGGGCTAGCCGCGTCGAAAGGCGGCATCATGTCGGCTCGCGAACCGCGGGCACGACTGCATGGCCGTCACGATCGAGGAAGTGGAGGCACGGAGCGAGCCCCTCGTCTCCGAGCTCACCGCGCTGCTGCGCGACGTCGTGGACGCCGGCGCGTCCGTGGGCTTCCTGCCGCCGTTGAAGACGGCGCTTGGCGAAACCTATTGGCGCGACGTGCTCGCCAGCCTGGGCGATGGGCTCGTGCTCTGGGTCGCGCGGGTCGACGGCAGGCTCGCCGGCACGGTGCAGCTCGCCCCGAGCGGCAAGCAGAATGCGCGGCACCGCGCCGAGCTCCAGAAGCTGATGGTGATGTCGTCCCATCGGGGGCGGGGCGTGGCCTCGCGGCTTCTCGCCACGGCCGAAGCGCGCGCCCGTGAGCTCGGCCGCACGCTCCTCGTGCTCGACACGCTGGAGGGATCGGAGGCGGAACCGGTCTACCGGCATCTCGGCTGGCAGCGCGTGGGCGCGATTCCGGATTTCGCCGAGACGCCCGAAGGCTTGAGGGCCACCGTCTACTACTACAAGAAGCTCGCTGCCTAGCCCGAGTTGCGCAGTCCCGCCGCGAGGCCGTTGATCGACAGGTGGATGCCGCGGTGAACGCGCTCGTCCGAATCGCCGGCGCGGTACCGGCGCAGCAGCTCGAGCTGCAGGTGGTTCAGCGGGTCGAGGTACGGGAAGCGGTTGCGGATGGAGCGCGCGAGCAGCGGGTTGGCCGCCAGGAAGCCGCTCGCCTGCGTGACGCTGAAGAGCCCGCGCACGGTGGCGTCGAACTCGTTCTCGATGCGCGCGAAGATGGCGCCCGCGGTGGCCGCATCCGCCATCAGGTCCCGGTAGCGCGCGGCGACGGAGAGGTCCGCCTTCGCGAGCAGCATGTCGAGGTTGGCCATCATCGTGCGGAAGAAAGGCCATTCGCGCGCCATGCGCTGCAGCAGGCGCGTGCCCGGATCGCCATGGCGCGAGGTGAAGTGGGCCACCGCCGCGCCGAAGCCGTACCAGCCGGGCAGCATCACCCGGCACTGCGCCCAGGAGAACACCCAGGGGATCGCGCGCAGGTCCTCGATGCGCTGCGAGGCCTTGCGCGATGCCGGCCGCGAGCCGATGTTGAGCTCGCTGATCTCGTTGATCGGCGTGGTGGCCCGGAAGTAATCGACGAACCCTTCCGTCTCGTGCACCAGCTCCCGGTATGCCGCCATCGCGCTCTCCGAGAGCTCCTCCATCGCCTCGCGGAAGGCGCCTTCGCCCTTCACCGGCCACTGCTGGCCGCTCGCGTGATAAGTCGCGGCCAGGAGCGCCTCGAGGTTGCGCCGCCCGATGTCGCGATTGGAGTACTTGCTGGAGATCACCTCGCCCTGCTCGGTGAGCCGGATCTCGCCCTGCAGGCTGCCGGGGGGCTGGGCGAGGATCGCCTCGTAGCTCGGGCCGCCGCCGCGCCCCACGGAGCCGCCGCGGCCGTGGAAGAAGCGAAGCCGCACGCCCGCCTCGCGGAACACCTCGACCAGCTCCGTCTGCGCCTTGTAGAGCTCCCAGTTCGAGGTGACGTAGCCGCCGTCCTTGTTGCTGTCGGAGTAGCCGAGCATCACCTCCTGAACGTCGCCCAACGACGCGACCATGGAACGCGCTTCGGGCAGCGCGAACCACCGCCGCATGGTGGCGGGCGCGCCGCGCAGGTCCGCGATGGTCTCGAAGAGGGGCACGAGCTGGAGCGCCACCGAAGGACGCTCGCCCGGCACGAGGAGCCCCGCTTCCTTGAGCAGCACCGCGACCTCGAGCAAGTCCGAGACGCTGCCCGCCTTCGACACGATGTATTGCCCGATGGCGGCTGGACCGTAACGCGCGCGCATGGCGGCCGCGGCATCGACGATGCGCAGCTCCTCGCGCGTGCGTTCGCCATACTCGACGTAGGGCGAGCGCAGCGGACGGCGCCACCAGAGCTCCGCGCAAAGGACGCGCACGCGTTCTTCCTCCGTCGCTTGGCCGTAGTCGATGTCCACGCCCGCGGCGCGATAGAGCTCGTCCAGCGCCTCCTCGTGCACCTCGGAGTTCTGGCGCAGGTCGATGGGCGCCAGGTGGAAGCCGAAGGTCTCCACCGCCTTGCGCAGGGTGCGCAGGCGCCCGCCGGCGACCAGATCGCTCGCACCGGAGCGCAGGCTGGTGTCGAGCACATCCAGGTCGGCCCGCAGCTCCTCACTCGAGCCGTAGGCCGACCCGGGTCCGAGTGCCGCGCGATGCGGCACCCCCAGTCCCATCGCCTGTCCGGTCGCCACGAGGCGCGCATAGATGCCGGTGAGCGCCCGGCGGTACGGCTCGCCCGCGCGATGCGGCGAAGGATCGGGCGAGCGCGCGGCGAGGGCGGCAAGCTCCGGCGTGTCCGGCGCAAGCCGCTCGGCGAGCGGAAGCTCCGCGCCGAGCGCGTGGATCTCGTCGAGGTAATGCTCGAGGATCGTCTCGCCCTGGCGGCGGAAGGCGGTCTCCAGCATCTCGGCCGTCACGAAGGGATTGCCGTCGCGGTCGCCGCCGACCCAGGATCCCACGCTCACGAGGGGCGGCAGGCGCGCATCGCCCACGCCCGCGCAGGCGAGGGCATCCTCGAGGTGCGCCATCATCTCCGGCAGCACCGCGATGAACGTGTAGTGGAAGTACGAGAGCACGTTCTCGATCTCGTCGCGCACACCGAGCCGCACGCGACGCAGCATGCGCGTGAGCCAGAGCGTCTCGATGAGCCGGCGCAGCTCGAGCGTGGCGCGCTCGATCTCCTCGGGCAGGGCGTCGACGGCGTCGAGGCGCGCGAGGCCCTCGGCGATCGCGATCTGGCGGTCGAGGATGCTCTTGCTCTGCACCTCGGTCGGATGGGCCGTCAGCACCGGCTGCACGCGCATGCGCGCCAGGCGTGCGGCCACCTGCGCCGCGGAGCTGCCCTGCGCGGCCGCGTCGGCCACCAGCCCCGCGAGCGTCGAGGGCAGCGGCGCGTTGCCGGCGCGCCGATTCTCGCGGTGGCGCCGCACGTGGTGCCGGTCCTCGGCGATGTTGGCGAGGAGCGAGAAGAAGCTGAACGCGCGCACCACCAGCACGGCCTGCGCGGTCGTGAGCGCGTCGAGCACGGCCGCGAGACGCGCCTGGGAGGCGGTGTCCTCGAGGCGCCGGCTCGCCACCGCGAGCTGCCGGATCTCCTCGATCATCGCGAAGGTGGCTTCGCCCTCGTGGCGGCGGATCGTCTCGCCGAGAATGCGGCCGAGCAGGCGGATGTCCTCGGCCAGGCGCGCGTCGGCCTGCTGGCGATCGTTCATGCCGGGATCATAATGCGCGAATGGATACGCCGCTCATGCCGGCGGCCTTCATCGGCCACGGCAGCCCGATGAACGCGCTCGAGTCGAACCGCTACACCGCGGCGTGGCGCGACTTCGGCGCCTCGGTGACGCGGCCCCGGGCGGTGCTCGCGATCTCGGCGCACTGGTACATCAACGGCAGCGCGCTCACGGCGATGGCGAGGCCGCGCGTGATCCACGATTTCTACGGCTTCCCGCCCGAGCTCTTCGCGTTCGACTATCCGGCGCCGGGCGCGCCGGAGATCGCCGCGGAGATCGCCGAGATCGTGAAGCCGGCCTACGTGGGCCTCGACCACGACAGCTGGGGGCTGGATCACGGCACGTGGTCGGTGCTCGCCCATGTCTTCCCGAAGGCGGACGTGCCGGTGATCCAGCTCTCCCTCCACGGCGGGCGCGAGCCGGAGTACCACTTCGACCTCGGGCGCAGGCTCGCGGCACTCCGCAGCCGCGGCATCCTGGTCGTCGCGAGCGGTAACGTCGTGCACAACCTGCGCATGATCGACTTCCGCCAGCCGGACCTCGCGTTCGACTGGGCGTTGCGCTTCGACGAGGCGGCGAAGGAGGCGATGAGCGGGCCGCCGGAAGCGGTCCTCGGGCTGGCGAGCCACGCGGCATACCGCCTCGCGGTGCCGACGCCGGATCATTTCCTCCCGCTGTACTACGTCGCCGGGCTCGCGGAGGGTTCACGCGAGCGCGTGGGCGTGCTGGCCGACGGATGCACCATGGGCTCGATCTCGATGACCAGCTTCGTGCTCGGTGAACGCTCGCCGGTCCAGCGGCGCGCCGGCGGCGACGCGGCCGGCCTGCCCGATCCGCGCGTGGTCCCGCCGGACGATACCAATACCTGACGCTTCAGCGCGGCGGCGCGCTGGAGTCGTCGCCCATCGACTGCGAGCGCTCGGGCATCTCGCGCGGCGGCATGTCGGCGATGCGCACGTGCTCATCCTGTTGGAGCAGTCCTTCGTCCACGAGCCGCCCGCTCTCGGAGAGGATCGTCGCGCGGGCCTGCATGATCGCGTCGGCCGTCGCGAAGTCCGTCGAGCGCCGGTCGCGCTTGAGCAGGCGGTCGTAGTAGTCGTACTGGTACACGTTCACCATCGCCATGGCAGTCGCTCCCTCGTTGACGATCTGCTGCGACAGCCTGCCCCGCGCCGCGTTCGGGACCCGGTACGTTCGGCTCACCACCGGCCCGCGACGCGCTGGGCAGCCGCGCCGCGGGCACGGCGGCTAGGCCTTGCGGCTCGACTTCTTGCGGGAGGACTTCCTGCTGGAAGACTTCTTGCTGGAGGACTTCTTGCTGGAGGACTTCTTGCGGGGAGACTTCTTCGTCGAGGACGTCTTCCGGGAAGAAGGCTTGCGGCTCGACGACTTGCGCGGCCTGGACTTCGCGGACTTCTTCTTCTTCTTCTTCTTCTTCGGCACCTTGCCCCCGGAGCGGCGCGCCTCGGACAGCCCGATCGCGATCGCCTGCTTGCGGCTCTTCACCTTCTTGCCGGAGCGGCCGCTCTTGAGCTTGCCTCGCTTCATCTCGTGCATCGCCTTCTTCACCTTCTTGCGGGATTTCTTGCCGTACTTGCTGGCCATCGAATCTCCTTCCGTGTCGGTGAACGGTGACGCCGCGGCGACGTCGCGCGCGGCGACGACGGCATTCTGGCGCCGGTCGCCCCGCCGCACAACCGAAGGCGGCCCCGAGGTTGGCTAGAATCGCGCCATGACCGTGCCCGCCGAGCGTTGGGACCTCTTCTGCCGCGTCGTCGACAACTTTGGCGACGTCGGCGTCGCGTGGCGCCTCGCACGCCAGCTCGCACGCGAGCACCGGAAGGATGTGCGCCTGTGGGTCGACGACCTCACCGTGCTGGCGAAGCTGCGCCCGGAGATCGACCCGGCCTGCGACGCGCAGCGCCTCGAGGGCGTGGAGGTGCTGCGGGTGCGCGAGCCCTTCGTGGCCGACGAGATCGCCGACGTCGTCGTGGAGACCTTCGGCTGCGATCCGCCCGAGCCTTATGTGCTCGCGATGGCGGAACGCACGCCCAGGCCGCGCTGGATCAACCTGGAGTACCTGAGCGCGGAGGATTGGGTGCAGGGCAGCCATGCGCTGCCGTCCCCCAACCCGCGCCTGCCCCTCGTGAAGCACTTCTTCTTCCCGGGCTTCACGCCGAAGACGGGCGGCCTGCTGCGCGAGCGCGACCTCGTGGCGTCGCGCCAGGCTTTCCAGGCGGATCCCGGCGCCATCGACAATTTCTGGCGCTCCCTCACCGGACGGACGCCGCCGCGTGGGGCCCTGAAGGTGAGCCTCTTCGGCTATGCGGGCGCGCCCTTCGAGAGCCTGGTCCGCGCCTGCGAGCGCTATCCCGGCCCCGTCTGGCTGGTGGCCCCCGAGGGCTACGCCGCCACGGCGCTCGGCGCCCGCGCGGCGCGCAAGGGCCGGCGCACCAACGATCGCGATGGCGGCATGCGCCGCGAGCTCGAGGTGCTGCGCGTGCCGTTCCTGCCGCAGGATCGCTACGATCGCCTGCTCTGGGCGTGCGACGTGAATTTCGTGCGCGGCGAGGATTCGTTCGTGCGTGCGCAGTGGGCCGCGCGGCCGTTCGCCTGGAACGTCTATCCCACCGACGATGGCGCGCACTGGGTGAAGATGTCGGCCTTCCTCGCGCGCTACACCGCCAACCTCGACCGCGCCCACGCGGCAGGCGTCACCGCGCTCTGGGAGGGCTGGAACCGCTCGCAGGAGCCGGCATCGGGTGACTCGGCGCGCCCGGCCGTGAGCGAGGCGTGGCCCGCATTTGCGGCGCGCTTGCCGGCGCTCGAAGCGCATGCGAGGGAATGGTCGGCGCACCTCGCGGCCCAGCGCGACCTCGCCGAGCAGCTGGTGGATTTCTGCGATAACGTGCTAAAATAACGGGCTTTTCCGTACTGCTGGCAGCGGGAACGCCATTCGAACGGACGCCTCAGGCGCCGTTCAATGTCAGCGGGCAGCGCAGCGGGAAAGCCATTCGAACGGATGCCTCAGGCGCCGTTCAATGTCAGCGGGCAGCGCAGCGGGAAAGCCATTCGAACGGATGCCTCGGGCGCCCGTTCAATGGCAGCAGGCAGGACATCAACGCAGGCGGTGACAGGGATGAGCCCCGCTGCCGCACAAACGCTACGGACGGACTCATGAAAATCGCTCAGGAACTGCGCAGCGGCAACGTGATCATGGTGGGCAAGGACCCCATGGTCGTGCTGAAGGCGGAATACAACAAGGGTGGCCGCAACGCCGCCACCATGAAGATGAAGATGAAGAACCTTCTCAACGGCTCCAACATGGAGACCGTGTACAAGGCCGACGAGAAGTTCGAGCTGCTGGTGCTCGAGAAGAAGGAAGTGACCTTCTCGTACTTCGCCGATCCCATGTACGTGTTCATGGACAGCGAGTACAACCAGATCGACATCGAGAAGGAAAGCCTCGGCGACGCGGTGAACTACCTCGAGGACGGCATGACGGGCGAGGCGCTCTTCTACGAGGGCCGCGCGATCTCGTTCGAGATGCCGACCACCATCGTGCGCGAGGTGGTGTACACGGAGCCCGCGGTGCGCGGCGACACGTCGGGCAAGGTGCTCAAGCCCGCGAAGCTCGCGACCGGGTGGCTGGTGCAGGTGCCCGCGTTCTGCGAGACCGGCGACCGCATCGAGATCGACACCCGCACGAACGAGTACAAGCGCCGCGTCGCGGCGTAGTCCTCCGCGGCGAAGCCGGGGGAGGAGCAGATCGGCCCCGGCCTGCGCCGGGGCGACAAGGGGCGCCGCACGGCGCCCTTTTTCTTTCTTGCGTGCGGCGGCCCGGTCTTTCGCGCCGGTGCGATTATTCGGCCCCACGCGGCAACGAACGCGCCGGCGATTGTCCATCACGGACGGCGATACGGCGATGTCCTCCCTTTTCACGGCGAACCCCCACGCGCGGCCGCAGGATGCGCGTGCCTTCCGGCGCATGTTCGTGCCGGGCCGCCTGACGCTGGGCGTCTTCTTCCCGATCGAGGCCTTCAAGGGCGACCAGCCCGCCATGCGCGAGCAGGAGAAGCTCGCGCAGCGTGCGGAGCAGCTCGGCTTCGCGGCGCTGTGGGTGCGCGACGTGCCCCTGCGCGATCCCACCTTCGGCGACACCGGCCAGGTCTACGATCCGTGGGTGTGGCTCGGGTGGATCGCGGCACACACGAGCCGGATCGCGCTCGCCACGGGCTCGATCGTGCTGCCGCTGCGCCATCCGTTGCACACCGCGAAGGCGGCCGCCTCGGTGGACCGCCTCACCGGCGCGCGCCTGGTCCTCGGCGTGGCCTCGGGCGACCGCCCGGTCGAGTTCCCCGCGTTCGGCGTCGATTTCGAGCGGCGCGCGGAGCACTTCCGCGAGAACCTGCTCATGCTGCGCGCGGTGCTCGAAAGCGAGTTCCCCGTGCTGCGCTCGAGCTACGGCGTGCTCGGCGGCCAGGCCGACCTGGTGCCGAAGCCGATCGGACGCATCCCGATGCTCGTCACCGGGCACGCGGGCCAGAGCCTCGAATGGATCGCGCGCCACTCCGACGGCTGGATCACGTATCCGCGCAGCCTCGTGCGGCAAGTCGACGTGGTGCGGCATTGGAGAGCGTCGGTGGCGCGCGCCGGGGACGCCGAATACAAGCCCTTCGTGCAGTCGTTCTACGTCGATCTCGCGGCCGATCCGCGCGCGCCGGCGGCGCCGATCCACCTCGGGCTGCGCGGCGGGCGCGATGTCGTGCGCGGTTTCCTGGAAGCGCTGCAGGAGATCGGCGTGAGCCACGTGATCCTCAACCTCAAGTACGGCTCACGGGAGAGCGCGGAGGTGCTGGAGGAGCTCGGCACCGAGGTGATGCCGCGGCTCGGCGCCGCGGCGCCGAAGGAGGAGACGGCATGAGCCTCGATCCACCGGTCCCGGCGATGCGCGCGTGGACGATCGACGCGTATGGCGCCAGCCCGGCGCTCACGAAGGTGCCGGTGCCGCGCGTGGGCGATGCCGACGTGCTGATCCGCATGCATGGCGCGGAGGTGGGCGACTGGGACGAGCTCGTGCGCCGCGGCGAATGGCCGATGGACCGGCCGTTTCCGCTCGTGCTGGGCCTCGCCGGCTCCGGGCGCGTCTCGATGCACGGGCCGGCAGTGGGCCATTTCCGCCGGCACGATCCGGTCTTCGCGTACAGCTATCCGCTCCACGACAACGGCGCCTGGGCCGACTACATGCTCGTGCCCGAGGCCTACGTCGCGCGCGCGCCGGCAAGCCTCACGCTGGCGAACGCCGGCGCGGTGCCGATCGCCGGGCTCACCGCGCACGAGGCCATCCACGATGTGCTCGAGGTGAAGCGCGGCGACATGGTGCTCGTCACCGCGGCCGCGGGCGGCGTCGGCCACCTCGCCGTGCAGATGGCGCGCCACCTCGGCGCACGCGTGGTGGCCGTGTGCGGCAGCGACCACGTGGACTTCGTCCGCAGCCTGGGCGCGGAGGTCGTCGTCGACCACGACAAGGGCGACCCCGTGCAGGCGATCCGCGCGCAATTCCCCCACGGCATCGCGAAGGTGCTGAACGGCGTGCCGGGCGAGGCCGCCAACATCTACGTCGAGGCCGCGGCGGCCGGTGGCCGGGTGCTGGACCTGCCGGGCGACATCACCGCGCGCAAGAGCGGCGTCGAGGTTAACACCGCCTACGTGGTGCAGGGCGACGGCGAGCGCCTCGCGAAGGTGGCGGGCATGGTGGACGATTTCCTGCGCGTCGCGATCTCCGAGACGTATCCGTTCGAGCGCGCGCCGCAGGCCCTCGCCACGGTGCTCGCGAAGCACGTCACCGGCAAGATCGCGCTGCACGTGGTCGAGCCCCATGGATCCCGGGAGAAACGCACATGAGCGCCGTTGCCGCGCCGCGCCCCGCCACCGACGGCGAGACGTCGGGAGAGAAGCTCTTCGAGCCGGTCCAGGTCGGCCGCTACACGCTCGGCAACCGCATCGTGATGGCGCCGCTCACGCGCTCGCGCGCGCGCCAGCCGGGCAACGTTCCCACGGCGCTCAACGCCTGCTACTACGCCCAGCGCGCTTCCGCGGGTCTCATCATCACCGAGGCCACGCAGGTCTCGATGCAGGGCCAGGGTTACGCATGGACGCCCGGCATCCACAGCCGCGAGCAGGTCGAGGCGTGGCGCCTCGTGACCCACGCGGTGCACGATGCGGGCGGCCTCATCTTCATGCAGCTCTGGCACGTGGGACGCATCTCGCACCCGGCGCTGCAGCCCGACAACATGCTGCCCGTGGCGCCCTCCGCGATCCGCCCCGCCGGGCAGGCCTTCATCGAGGACGAGCAGGGCCAGGGCGTCCTCGTGCCGTTCGAGACGCCGCGCGCGCTGCAGCTCGAGGAGATGCCTTACCTCGTGCGCCAGTACGAGCGCGGCGCGCGCAACGCGCTCGCCGCCGCGATGGACGGCGTCGAGGTCCACGGCGCGAACGGCTACCTGATCGACCAGTTCCTGTGCACGAAGTCGAACCGGCGCGTCGATGAATACGGCGGATCCGTCCAGAACCGCTCGCGCCTGCTGTTCGAGGCGATCGAGGCGGCGGCCGGCGTATGGGGCGCGGATCGCGTGGGCGTGCGGCTCTCGCCGCTCGGCACGTTCAACGACGTGGGCGACGACGATCCGCAGGCGCTGTACGGCTACGTGGCCGAGCGGCTCAACGACTACGCGCTCGCCTACGTGCACGTGATCAACCCGGCGTCCGCGCCCGAGGCCGATCCGCGCGCGATGCCGATCATGGACATGATTCGCGCGGCCTACCGCGGCAACCTGATCGTGGCCGGCGGCTTCGACCACGCGACCGCCGAGTCCTGGCTCGAGGGCGGCAAGGCCGACCTCGTCGCGTTCGGCCGCAAGTTCATCGCCAATCCCGACCTGCCGGAGCGCTTCCGCCGCAACCTGCCGCTCAACGCCGACGATCCCGCGACCTACTATGGCGGCGGCGCCCATGGCTACACCGACTACCCGTCGATCGCGCAGCAGGAAGGCCGGCAGCCGCAGGTGTGCGTCGATTCCTCGTGGCGCTAAGGGCGGGGCTGCGTCCTCAGGTCGGCATCCGTGAGCGTACCGAGGAAGGCCTCCAGGTCCTCCACGTCCTGCCCGCTCATCGCGGGCTTCGATCCCGGCGCGCGGCCGTCGAGGGGCGCCTGCCTGTCGATGTTGCCGCGGTACCTCGGCGGCAGGTCGTCGAACTTCTGCACCACGCCCGTGAGCGTGGGATACCAGCGCCCGGGATCCGTGTCGCGCGTGTTGTAGAACTCGATCACCTCGCGCAGGCTCTTCAGCGCGCCGTTGTGGAAGAAGACCTGGCGCGTGGCGACGTTGCGCAGCGTGGGCGTCTTGAAGAGGCCGCAGTAGGGCGCGCTCGCCGGCTTCGGGTGATCGGGCCGGTCGCACACGCCCAGGTCATAATGCGTGGGGTCGCGGTTCGCCGGCAGCTCCCGGTTGCGCGGCACGCCGATCGCCGCATAGGTGTAATCCGTGAAGAGCCGTACCGCGCCGTTCAGGCCTGCCCCGTTGTAGTGGCACGCGAAGCAGTTGCCGCGCTTCGGGTCGTTGTACACGTCGAAGCCGCGCGCCTCCGCGGCGGTGAACGTGCCGCCGATCTTGTTGCTCGCGCGCAGGTCGTACTTGCTGTCGTAGGGATGGAAGCTGTCGTCCTCGAGCTGGAAGGCCTGGAGCGCGACCAGCGCTTCCTTGAACGCACGCTTGCGGTCATGGAACACGTCGTCACCGAAGGCGCGGCGGAAGAGGCTTGCGTAATCGGAGCGCTCGATCGCACGCACGACGTCCTCCGGCGCGCGGTTGGCCATCTCGTCCCGGGCGAGCAGCGGAATGCGCGCCTGCGCGGCGAGCGTGGGCGCGCGTCCGTCCTGCGTGAAGCCGCCACCGGGCCCGGGTGCGCTGATGCCGTCGGGGTTGTCCAGCATGTCCGCGTATGGCGGCGTGTATTCCTGGTATCGGAGCGAAGGCACCGCGCGGGTGCCGATGCGATCCATGTGCGGGCCGCCGGGCTGTGCCGCGAGCCCGTTCGCAGGGCCGTAGGCGTGGGCGGGGTCGTGGCACGTCGCGCACGACATGCGATGCGACGCGGACAGGTTGGTATCGAAGAACATCTTCGCGCCGGCCTGGGCGGAGACGCTGAGGGCAGACGCGCTCGCGGCGGTTGTGCCGCTCGCCGACGCGAGGACGAGGCTGGCCGCGGCGACGAGCGCCCGCAGCATGGAAGGGTTCATCTGCATCCCGAATGAAAAAAGCGGGGCGGACGCGCCGTGGCGTCCGCCCCGAACGTCCGCCAGGACTTACTTGACCGACCAGGGATTCAGCTGCGTCGCATCCGGGCCCACCTGCGGGCCGGGCGGCGTGAGGAATCCCGACTTCTGCACGTATCCCGCCGGAATCACGTACGCGTGGTTCATCGGCCGCACCGCATCGAAGTGCGTGTCGGCGCTCGCCGCGTACTCCGGCAGGTGCGCCAGGTTCGCCGCGATGAAGCGCTGCGTGTACTTCGAGCGGTTCATGTACGACCAGTCGTCGCCCGGGTCGGCGACGCCGAACATGTCCTGCATCGTGCGCACGAACGAGATGTGGCTGTACGCGTCGCTGTCGACCACCGCCTTCGGACCCGGCTGGTTGGTGAGCAGCCCGAAGATGCTCGTGCCGTGGCCCTTGTTGCCCTGGTTGTAGTTCGCGATCGAGCCGTCGTTGGCCACGGTGCCGCCGGAGTTGAGCACCAGCGGTCCCAGCGTCTTGCCGGCGATGGACGAGCCCGCGCTCGGGTTCCAGCCGCAGCACGAGTTGAAGCCCGTGGTGGCGCTGCCCTCGTCGAACATGATGACGATGGCGACACGCTTCTGGCGGTTGGTCCAGAGCGGCGAAGACTGGATCTTCTTGATGAGAGCGTCCGTGTAGTTGTCGCCGCGGTAGATGATCGCGCTGCCGCCGCAATCGCTCGCGTTGACCTTCTGGCCCGCGGCGTTCGTGCCCTGCACCGTGATGCCGTGCATGTCATCGCACTGGTCGGGCTCGAGGTAGTTGACCTGTGCGACGTTGCCGGAGGCGAGGTCCTTGCCGAACTGGTCGACCTCCCAGCCCGGATAAGCGGCCTTGATCGCGTCGTCCCACTGGCCGCCGCCCATGCTGCGGTTGTTGGCGTGGTAGTCGGGCAGGTTGCGCACGTTCTGGAAGTTCACGCTCTCGTTGTGCTTCGGGCGGTAGGCCGCGGCCGGGAAGGGCAGCACGAGGCCGGGCGTGCCGATGACGCCGGTCGGATCCGACGCCGTGTACACGTGGTCGAGCGCGGTCACCGTGGGATCGGCGGCCCCGTCGAGGAGCGGGTCGCGATTCGGATTCATCGACTCGCTGTACACGCGCCACGACATGCCGGCCGCGGCCAGCGCGTTCATCAGGTTGGGCTTGCCCTTGATGTTGTGGTTCGTGGCCTGCACGCACGGCGCCATGCCGGCGGGCAGCTGCTCTTCCATCGCGTCGGCCGTGTCGCCTGCCGGGATGCAGTTCACCGCGTTGTCGTCGGTGATGCCGAAGTCGTCGGCGGCCGCGACCGCGAGCCGGTTCGGCTCGCTCGGGTTGCCGGTCGCGAAATAGCTCGTGAACGCGGCGTTCGCGTTGAGGTACGCGTTGATCTTGGGCGCGAAGGGCGAGTTCCGGATCGCGCTCGTCGCCTTGTTCTCGAGCATGATGATGAACAGGTGGTCGTAGCGCGGGATGCCCTCGAGGGACATCGCGACCTGCTGCGCTTCCTTCATCGAGATGGGCGAGACGGCGTTCGGGTCGAGCGCGGCGGCGGCGGGCGAGACGTCATGGCGCTCGAACATCGTCGTGGCGAGCGCGAAGCGGTTGCCGAGGATCGCAGCCTCGCGCAGCAGCGCATCGGGCGCGCCGGCAAGGAGCGACTGGCCATCCGACAATGCCGCATCGACCGGAACGCCGATGTGCGTGGCGACATTCGACCGGGCGGTCGCGTAGTCGATTCCGTCGGACTCCATCATGCGCATGATCTCGGTGGAGAACGGCGTGACGCCGACCACGGCATTGATCGGCGTCTGCACCGCGGAATGGCCGGCGTTCGCGGTGTTCGCGGCGAGCTGGGCGAGCGGTGCGCGGAACGTCGCGCGCTGGGCGACGACCTGGCCGCCGACGGTGGTGGCACTCGTCACCTCGGCCAGGATCGGGCCGCCCTTGTTGCTCTCGAGGTCGAAGTAGCCGAGCGCGTCGGCGCTCGTGCTGTCCTCGCCGGCGTCGCACACGGCATTGTTGTTCGTGTCCGCGCACACGCGCGCGAACGGATACACGGCGGGCACCGGCGTGCCGATGCCGTTGGTCGTGCTGAGCACGGCGCCGGCGACGACGCCGCGCACGTGCTGGGGCGTGACGCCGTTGCCGCTGTTGGCATGGGCGGGGTAATACATCGCGGCCAGCGCGCCGGCGACTGCGATCGACACGACCGAGGCGCGAAACGGCAGCTTCCGGGTTGCACGGGGGATATGGGACACGGGATCTCCTGGATGAGTATTCGAGCGATCCGTTTCGTGCGCCGGGCGGCGCACACCGGATCGACGCCGATGCTGCCCGCGGCATGTGACGGTTTGATAAAAATGCGACGCCGTTCACCGCAACATTCTCGTCACACTCGATGCGTACACTGTTGCGCTCGCATGTCCACCCCATCCGCTGCCGTGGCCGCGCCGCGTGTCCTCTTGCGCATGGGCCATCCCGTCGTCGCGCTCCTGGAAAACGTGCTGGCACCCGAGGAGTGCGCGCAGCTGGTCGGGCTCGCGCGTCCGCGGCTCGAGCCCTCCACGATCGTGGATCCCGAATCGGGCGAGGATCGCGCGGCCGCGCACCGCACGAGCGAGGGGATGTTCTTCGCGCGCGGCGAGACGCCGTTCATCGACGCGCTGGATCGCCGCCTGTCGGCGCTCATGCAGTTGCCGCCGGAGAATGGCGAGGGCCTGCAGGTGCTCCGGTATCGCGCAGGCGGGCAGTGCGCGCCGCATTTCGACTTCCTCGTGCCGTCGAACGAGGCGAACCGCGCCTCGATCGCGCGGAGCGGCCAGCGCATCGCGACGCTGATCGTCTATCTCAACGATGCCGAAGGCGGCGAGACGTACTTTCCCGAAACGGGCGTCGCGGTCTCCCCGCGGCGCGGCCACGGCCTCTATTTCGAATACGCCAACGAGCGCGGCGAGCTCGACCGGCGCAGCGCCCACGGGGCCGCGGCCGTGACGCGGGGCGAGAAGTGGGTCGTCACGAAGTGGATGCGCGAGCGGGAATTCCGCCCGGCGTAGGCCGGACTTCGATTACGATCCGGGGATGGCCCTCAAGCGAACCTCCTGGAGCACGGGCACGGTCGTCGTGCTCGAGCATGAATCCCGCGTCCTGCGCGACAACCCGCTGGGCGATCCCTCGACCCGCAAGCTCGCGCTGTGGCTGCCGCCGCAATACGACGAGGGCGCCACGCGCAATCGCGGCAGGCGCTTCCCGCTGCTGGTCGACATGGTCGGCTTCACCGGCTCGGGGCTCTCGCACATCGCCTGGAAGAACTTCGGCGAGAACCTGCCGGAGCGCGCGGCGCGCCTCGTGCACGAGAAGAGGATGGGTCCCGCCATCATCGCGTTTCCCGATTGCTTCACGGCGCTGGGCGGCAACCAGTACGTGAACTCGTCCGCGATCGGCAACTACGCCGATTACCTCACGCGGGAGATCGTGCCGTTCATCGATCGCGAGTTCCGCACGCTCGCCTCGCGCGAGCATCGCGGCTGCTTCGGCAAGTCCTCCGGCGGCTACGGCGCCATCATCCACGGGATGAAGTATCCGGGAACGTGGGGCGCCATCGCCGACCATTCGGGCGACGCCTATTTCGACTTCGTGTATTACAACGACTGGCCCAACACGCTGGACGAGCTCGCGAAGTACCGGCCGCGGCCGCGCGCGCCCGGCAAGGTGGACGTGCGCAAGGCGGAGCAGGGCGCCGATCGCGGCCGCGACGACGGCCGCGTGCGCGCCTTCCTCGAGGCCGTGTGGAAGCGGCCCAAGCTCACGATGGCCGAGGGCCACGCGATCATGAACCTGTGCATGGCGGCAACCTACGACCCCGATCCGCGCGCGCCCAACGGCTTCCGCCTGCCGTTCAACCTCGAGACCGGCGAGCTGCTGCGCGAGCGGTGGAAGCGCTGGCAGGCGAACGACCCGGTGAACCTCGTCGCGCGGTACCGCAAGAACCTCGCGTCGCTGCGCGGCATCTACATCGATTGCGGCTGGCGCGACCAGTACCACATCCACTACGGCACGCGGATCCTGTCCAAGCGCCTGCAGCAGGCGCGCATCGCCCACACGTACGAAGAGTTCGACGACACGCACTCCGACGTCGACTACCGGATGGACGTGTCGCTGCCGTTCCTCTACCGGGCGCTGAAGGGCTAGCTGTGATGCTTCAATAGGTTGTTCCTGTTCATTCGGGCTGAGTTTGGGAGACTGGGAGGTGCGACCCAACCCAAACCTCTCAGGGACTCAGCCGAATGAACATTCACAACAATGCCCGACTGACGCTCAAGCGTCG
>DASRRY010000011.1:0-31570 GCA_035656735.1 Usitatibacter sp.
ATGAATCGCCCCCGGTTCAGCCGACACTTGTGAGTCGTTCGAAGTGTTGCTTCTCATAGTTTACTGGCGACAGGCCGTTGTTGTAGCCATGGCGGCGGTGGGGGTTGTAGAACAGCTCGATGTAGTTAAAGACGTCTTGGCGCGCGGCGTCGCGATCGCGGTAGACCTTCCGGCGAATGCGCTCCCTCTTTAGCAACTGGAAGAAGCTCTCGGCTACGGCGTTGTCGTGGCAATTGCCGCGCCGACTCATGCTGGGTTGCAAGTTGTGTGACTTGAGGAACGACTGCCAATCGTGGCTGCTGAACTGACTTCCCTGGTCCGAATGCACGATGACAGCGCGCTCAGGTTTGCGTCGCCACACCGCCATCAGCAGCGCGCCAATTACAAGTTCGCGATCGATGCGCGGCTGCATCGACCAGCCGACGACTTGGCGCGAGAAAAGATCCAGCACCACTGCCAGGTAGAGCCAACCTTCCTCGGTACGGATGTAGGTGATGTCGGTGACCCAGGCTTCATTGGGCGCTTGCACGTCGAAGTGCTGATTCAAGTGATTGGGCGCCACGACCGCCGGCGCACCGCCTCGCGGCCCTGGCCGACGGTGATACCCGCTCTGTGAGCGCAAGCCTTCACGCTTCATCAGCCGCTCGACGCGGTGCTTGCCGCACCTCTCGCCGAGCTCGCGCAGGTCTCCATGGATCTTGCGGTAACCGTACACCCCACCGCTCTCCAGCCAAGATTGCTTTATCAGGCCCAGAAGCCGCTCGTCCTCTCGCGCACGCCGCGACGGCGTACGGTCTCGCCAGTTGTAGTAGCCACTGTGATGGACCTCCATCATTCGGCACAGCCGTCGTACCGAATGCAGCGCCTCATGGGCGCGAATGAAGGCGTACCTTACCGGGATGCCTTTGCAAAGTACGCCGCGGCCTTTTTTAAGATGTCTCGCTCTTCGGTCACCCGCTGTAGCTCGGCCTTCAGGCGCCGAATCTCCTCGGCCTGGGAGCGCTCCTCGGTGCGTTGGGCTTGAGGCTTCGACAATTGCCTGGCCCACCGATAAAGAGTGTCGGTCGCGATCCCCAGCCGCTTGGAAACCTCGTAGGCCGAGTGCCCCTGCTCACGAATCTGCTTGACGGCCTCGATCTTGAATTCTTCGGTGTATCGGTTGTTGCTCATGACACCTCCTCTGGGTCGTAAGTGTACGACTCCGAGGTGTCGACTAAACTAGGGGCGATTCAACCGGATATATGACCGTATCAAGTGCACCATTACTGTTATACAAGTACTGGTATGTGTATCCGACAGGGTCGGTCATTGTTGCGATTCGATCATTTACATAGGTAAATGTCAGCGCTCGACCAAAGGAGTCCGTGATACTGCTTGCCTGTAACTGCGCGTTGTAGCCGACAATGAGCGTGATGCCGCTGCGAGTGCCAATTGTTGAGATTCGCCCGTCACTGGTGTAGGTCTCGTAGTTATCGGTTCGCGCGTCGTAGTACGTCCAGCCATTTGTGTTGCCGTTACTGTCGACCAGCCGCGTTAGTCGGTCCACGACGTCCGCATCAGGGACCCATGATGCATTCGCGTTATACGGCGTCAAAAGAACGGGTGTCGTGCCGGAAAGAAGGCTAAACGTGATAACCCGGCCATCATCACGATATACAGTTGCCTTAGCCCCGGTTGTGGCGAATGTCGCGATCGATCGATCAAGCGTCGTTCTCCAGTTCAACCCCATGAGTGCACGGTTCGTAAATCCACTGTTATATGAGCGTTTGAACTCGAGCGCCCCAAAGCGATAATCAGTCTCTTGCTCGAAGACGTTTCCGGTTCCTGGGAAAATCGGATCTCCTACGCCGCATGAGCCGCTATCGTCCCCATCGCCGCAGCCATCGCCGTTACTCTTCCCCTTCTGCCCCTGGCAATACTTCGCATCCAGTCCGATCGGATCCTCTTGAATGGCACCCCAGTCCGTCGGCACGCCAGTACACGACCACTGGAACAACGCTGAACTGAGAAATCCGCCGTGGTCACAGTTGAAGTGAAAGCTTTCCCCCCATTGCCCCACATAACCGTCCGTCGGGTGGTAGTCGGGGAACCCCGTATCGCGACGGCACGCCTCGGCAACGCTGGCCCCCGCATTGCCCGCTCCCTCAGCCAATGTCATTTCTGTGGCTACAGTAGGCCCAACGGCCCACCGAAAACGCACGGCTTCAGCTAGTGGTGATGCAACGAGCATGATGAGCGCCAAGGCGGCCCATGCGAATCGAGCACCTACACGCTCGTCGTTCAGTCCGCCTTCGGCATCCTGATGCCGGTTGCAAAGATCCGTCATTGTCTGTGTCCGTGGAAAAAAAACAAAAAAATTGCACCCCTCACCTAGCAGCAGACGAATTGAGCGCGTGCTCAATCGGCACCGCAACAAAGGCTTATGGACTCGTAATCTGGCTGAGAAGCCGCCGCGGCGGCCAATGCACAGCACGTGCAGAGGCGAATGACACAGCGAAGAGTTGAATAAGACTGGAACTAACTGTTACATACGTGAGCGCCACGTTAGCAACAGTTATTAACGGCCGCAAGCTTTTTTTGACCGCCAGACAATTTTTCGGCCGTGGGCTTGACGAGCCGGCGAGCAATGGCTAAGGCGTCCGCCAGGACGGGGAAAACTAGCGGCTCGGGGAGTCGTTTATCTCGAACAACCACCCCGAATCCGGGCGCGCCATCACGAGCTGTGCATTGGCGTCTTGTGCCAAGTTATCGGCGAGTTGTGGCTGGTAGTGCGATACGACAATCCACTTTGCGCCGAACGCTTTGGCAATCGCACGAGCATTGTCATGGCGATCGAGTCGCGCACCCGTAGAAAAGTCGTACCAGAGACGAAAGCGATCAGGACTTCCGAAGCGCAGGTAGTTTCCATCGAGACCTGCCGCATACCGCGCGTGCTGCGACCAGAAGACCATATGCTGGAAATCAGACCAATACGTATTGAATATCATCGGCGCCTTATCGACGGCGTCGATATGATGCATAAAATCGGCGAACGCGTCATACCGCTCGCCTTTCGAGGATTCCAGTGTTCGTAAGCCATGTGGGATGCCCCAGGCCAATGCACAGACAAGCACCGTCAGGGCGCCTAAACGAATGCGTCGCACATTCGTTGATACGGCGAGCACATCGCGCAGAAGGAGTCCTGCGGTCACAACTGCGAAGGGCGCGTAGTACTCGACGAATCGCCAAGCAACAATGTTCATGGCCAGAAACACCGCGGTAAGGGCCAAGGCCGCGGCTGAATCGCTCTGCAAGCGAACGGGCCCTCGCCAACGTGAGGCAATAGAAAGCGCCATGGCTAATAGCAAGATCAAGTTCGCCACGGCATTAGCATCAAGAAGCAGTGCCGTCGATGGCTTCAGCCATTCAGTTCCGATGAGGAACGGGTCCGAGCTTCCGGTCTTGAAGACGGTATGAAAGATGAGATAGGAGATGTTGCGTGGAAACCATGGACTGATCATGAGGCCAGCAAAGACTCCGACTGCAACGGCTGTGATGATTTTTGTATCGAATTTCCTTTCGCACAGCCACTGAGCCCCAAGAGAGACGACGCTCAAAAGACCCAAAATCATGGCGCCGTGATACGACTCGGTAAAGAGGAAAGAAATCAAAGCGAGCCACAGATGCCGTCTACGTGCCATCGCAAACACCGCCGCGACCATGAAGACCAACGCCAAACTCTGCGCCCTCAATCCGGCAAACCGGAACGGGAGCGCGTCAGTAGAGAACAACGTGAGAAGCGCGAAGATCATCGCGAATGGCACTCGTGCCGCACGGAGGAACGGCAAAATCGCGGCCGGAACAGCTCCGGCAGCTACAGCCGCCGCAAGGTTGAGTGCACGCTGGTCATGGCCGAACGCGGTGAGCGGCGCGATGAGCACGTGAAAAAGCCAATGATGATCAGGGCCGTGATCGCCCAGTACCGTGAAGGGCAACCACGATATGTCGACCCAGGGCGGATCGGCACGAATCAGACTTGCGACCTGGAAGTGATAAAGGCTGTCCACATCGGCAAGCAGCGGGCCATGGGCCTGAAGTGCCACGAACACGATCACGCTGCATGCGACCCAGAGCAACATTGACTCCAACGTATTCCTCAAGGCGTTGCTTCGCATTTAGTAAATGACGTGTCAGAAATAATGTCGACAAGATTAACAGGTGCAGTGTAGGCTGAGCTACTTCAGCTTGCGCTGTGGCCGTTACTAACTTTGTTTACAATTCCTGGATACCGGCCGCGGGCTCGCCTCGAGCAAGCCGAGACGACGGCAATGAAGACTTTCTATTGCTATTGCCGGATCCCCGAGCTGGATGGGCTTCGTGCCGTCGCCGTTAGTGCCGTTGTGGCCTACCATCTCGCGCCCGCCTACATCCCCGGCGGCTTCCTCGGCGTTGATTTGTTTTTCGTTTTATCCGGCTTCTTGATCACCTCACTCCTTCTCGACGAAGAAGCGAGAACCGGCACCATATCAATTCGCGACTTTTACCTTAGACGAGCGCTTCGCATCTTGCCACCGCTCGCCACGGCCATAGTGCTCTCGCTGGCATTGGACGTGGCGTCAGTGAAAGCCGCCGCCGCGGCCTTCTTGTTCTACGCTAACTTTGTATTCAGGGGATCGTTGGCGGGGCTCGCGCATACCTGGTCTCTCGCGGTCGAAGAGCATTTTTATCTAGTCTGGCCGCTAGCCTTTGTGGTGCTGCGGCGTCGAAGGGTAAAAGTGCTGATCGCAGTAATGGTCGCGGCAATCGTTATGCGGTTGCTCGCCCCATTTTGGGAGATTTCGCCAGGTTGGAGTTATCAGCTGACGCCAATGCGTGCAGACGGTCTCGCGATTGGATGTTTGGCAGCAATGATTCCGGTGGAGGCACCCGGGCTGCCCGCACTCGCCATCGCCGTCGCTTGCTTCTTTTTCGTTCATCTCGAGAACTACGGCATGCTCTTAGTGGGCACGACGGGTTTTGCGCTTATTTCGGCGGCCGCGATTAGGGGGGCGAGATCGCCGCTTCTTCGACTGCGGCCGATGCAATATATTGGCCGACGGTCATACGGCCTGTATCTCTACCATTTTCCCGTTTCTCTGTGGGTCGATCGGCTGCATCTTGGCGCTGCCGCTAGCATATGCGCGAAAGTATTGCTTGCACTTGCATTGACTGAAGCCTCGTATAGAACGATTGAGCGATGGGCGCTCATGTTAAAAGAGAGACTGCGTTCGGGGCGAGGCTCAGACATCATGCTGGCGGACGCGGCAACCACCAAATCGCTGTAGCCACAACGCTCACCGAAGGGGCGGCAGGCACAGTTCGGGATGGCTCTTCCATATCAAGGGGCCCTGAGGGCGGCATCAGCGCTCGTGCTGCGGCAACCCGTCCGCGATCTCATAGTAGTCGCCCTTCTCCGCCACGAAGATGTGCATCTCCAGGTGCGTCTGCGTCGGCGTGTCGAAGGCGCCCATCGCGATCGCGATCTGGTCTCGGCCGATCGGGTCCCAGAAGAGGGCCGAGCCACATGTGCCGCAGAAGCCGCGACGCACGCGAGCGGAAGAACGGAACCAGCGCACGGCGTCCTCTCCGTGCACCGTCAGCTTCTCGCGCGACACGTTGCCCGATGCGAAGTAATGCCCGGACTGCTTGCGGCACTCGCGGCAGTGGCAGGCATCGGGCGGGTGCAGCGGTCCCTCGACCTCGAACGTCACCGCGCCGCAAAGGCACGATCCCTTCAGTATCGCGCCGGGGGAGCTCAGAGCAGCGCCTCCTCCATCGCGAGCACGCTCTGCGAGCCCTTGGTGACTGCCGCCGCGAGCGACGGCGCCTGCGACATCATGTGGTCCGCGAAGAAGCGCGCCGTGAAGATCTTGCCGCGCAGGTAGTCGGTGTCGCCCTCGCCTTTCGCGAGATCGCGTGCCGCGACCTCCGCGCAGCGGGCCAGCATCCAGCCGCCGCCCGCGATGCCCATGAGCTTGAGCACATAGACGCTGCCCGCTGCGACGGCGCCTGCATTCGCGGGATAAGTCGCGGCAACCCAGCGCACCGTCTCGCGCACGTGGCGAATCGTCTCGCGCAACGTGGGCGCGATGCCGCGCGCGGTCTCGTCGGCCGACTTCTCGAGCTCCGCCACCGTCGTGTCCATGAGGTCCGCAAGGACGAGCGCCGTGCGTCCTTCCTCGCGCCCCATCTTGCGGCCGACGAGGTCGTTCGCCTGGATGCCCGTGGTGCCCTCGTAGATCGTCGTGATGCGCGCATCGCGCAGGTGCTGCGCGGCTCCCGTCTCCTCGATGAAGCCCATCCCGCCGTGGACCTGGATGCCGAGGGACGCGACTTCCACGCCCATCTCGGTGGACCACCCCTTCACGACCGGGATCAGGAGATCCACCATCGCCTGGCAACGCCGGCGCTCGGCCTCGTCCGGGTGATGGCGCGCGCGATCGAGCATCGCGGAGACCCAGTAGGCGAGCGCCCGGGCGGCCTCCGTCGTGGCCTTCATGGTGAGGAGCATCCGCTTCACGTCCGGATGCTGCACGATCGGCGCCGTCCGCGCCGCTCCCGCCACGCCGAGGGGACGGCCCTGCAGCCGCTCGCGCGACCAGGCGAGCGCGCGCTGGTAAGCACGCTCGGCGATCGCCACGCCCTCGAGACCGACCGAGAGGCGCGCCGCGTTCATCATGATGAACATGTACTCGAGGCCGCGGTGCGCCTCGCCCACGAGGTAGCCGACCGCGCCATCGTGTTCGCCGTACGCCATGACCGCCGTCGGGCTCGCATGGATGCCGAGCTTGTGCTCGATCGAAACGCACTTCACGTCGTTGCGCGCGCCGATGGAGCCGTCGGCATTCACGAGGAATTTCGGCACCGCGAAAAGCGAGATGCCCTTGACTCCCTCGGGCGCGCCGTCGATGCGCGCGAGCACGAGGTGCACGATGTTCTCGGTGTAGTCGTGCTCGCCGTATGTGATGAAGATCTTCTGGCCCTTGAGGCGGAAGGTGCCGTCGGCCTGCGGCGTGGCGCGCGTGCGCACGAGCGACAGGTCGCTCCCCGCCTGCGGCTCCGTGAGGTTCATGGTGCCGCTCCACTTGCCCGACACCATGTTCGGAAGGAAGCGGCTGCGCAGCTCGTCGGGTCCCACGTGGTGGATCGCCTCGATCGCGCCCTGGGTCAGCATCGGGCAGAGCTTGAACGCGAGGTTGGACGAGCCCCACATCTCCTCGACCGGCGTGGCCATGAGGTGCGGCAATCCCTGGCCGCCATAGTCCGAGGGCGAAAGGATGTTGCCCCAGCCGGCATTCACGTACTGCCAGTACGCCTCCTTGAATCCCTTGGGCGTGCTGACCTTGCCGTCGCTCCACTTGGCGCCCTCGCGGTCCCCGGTGACGTTGAGCGGCGAGAGCACCTCGCCCGCGAGCTTCGCGGCCTCCTCGAGGATCGCGTCCACGATGTCGTCGGTCACGTCCTGCCAGCCCGGCAACGTGTTCACCTGGTCGAGGCCCACGACGCGCTTCAGCACGAACTTCATGTCCCGCAGGGGTGCCTGGTACTCGGCCATGGTGTCCTCCGCTGATTGCCGATTCAAACGAGCGTTTGAATTCTAGCGGATTCCCGAAGCGGCTACGCGCGGCCGTTCCGGCCCCATGAAAAAAGGGCCCCGCAGGGCCCTTCCCTCCCCACTCAATCCGGGATCAGCGGAAGTTCGCCGGAACGAACTTCGCCATGCAGCTCGTCGAGCCCGACCAGCCGGTGATCGCGGACGCCGTGCCTTCCGCGGTCAGGGTCAACGTGCAATTCGTCGGCGTGGCACCGGTGTTCTGCTCGGTCGCGGTCATCGCAACCGGGTCGCCGCCCACGGCGACGTTCTGCACATACGTCGTCGACTGCGTCGAGCAGCCCGCCACCGTCACGTTGTTGGGGAACGAGTTGCGGGCGGCCGCGTATTCCGCGACGGACGTCTTGCACGCGGAAAGCGCCGCGACGATCTCGGACATCTTCGAGCGCACCATGTAATCCTGGTACGCGGGAATCGCAACCGCCGCGAGGATGCCGATGATCGCGACCACGATCATCAGTTCGATCAGGGTGAAGCCTTGTTGGATCTTTTTCACTGGAACTCCCATCTGGGTGATGACCGACGGACTGCCGGCCCACGGTCACCTACGCAAGTAGGGTGCCAAGCGAGGTGCCGGGTGCCGCCCAGAGGGGAAAATCGCCTACGTACGATGTAGCCGCGATACGGCACTGCGTCACTTCATGACGCAGGCAGCGTCACACCCCGCCGCCTGCATGAAATATCGCAATACGATGTATCGCGCCCGCGGTGCGTCGGCCGCCGAGGACACCTAGCGCGCGGGCATCGACTGGACGTACTGCGCAACGGCGACCATGTCGTCGGTCGAGAGAAGGTGCGCGACGGTCTTCATGACGGCCCCTTCGGGCCGCTCGTCGGTGCGCTGGAAAACCATGAGTTGCTTCACCACATAATCCGCGTGCTGCGTCGCCAGGCGGGGAAAGCCAGCGTTGCCCTGGCCATGGTCGCCATGGCAGCTGCCGCACGGCGGTACCTGCTTCTCGGCGATCCCGTGCTCGAAGATGTCGCGTCCGGTTGCCGCGAGCACCGGCGTCCCGGGCGAATTGGATAACGGCCGTTGCGACGAGAAGTATTCCGCCAGCCCGCGGATCTGCTCGTCGGTCAGGTGCCGGCTCAAGCCCCACATGTATTCGAAGCCGGCGGGATCGGCGCGATGATGGTTGCGAAAGCCGGTGAGCTGCGCCACGAGATAGGGCTGCGGCTGCGCGGCAAGGCGCGGAAAGTTCGGCGACACCGAGTTGCCGTCCAGGCCGTGGCAGTTCGAGCAGACCTGCTGCGCGATCGTCCTGGCGCCGATCGCCGGATTGTCCAGGCGGCGCGAGCGCTCGACCGGCACGCAGGCGGCGCCCGCACAACATGCCGCGATGCAAGCGAACGCCATCCATGCCGGTACAAGCGCTGCCATGCGGGCCTCCCTAGAAAGCGCCCCAGAAGTAGACGAAGAGCGTGTTGTTGTCCCTCGCGTTGCGCCCGAAGCCGTCGCAATTTCCCGAGGCGCCGTTGAAGCGCGAAAACCATGTGTACTGCACGCCGACGCGCAGGTACTGCACCGGGATCCAGAACGCTTCAGCCGTCCATCCGCGCGTCCCGGGGTTGCCGGAGAGGTTTCCCGTGGCCGATTGGGACCCGTCCAGCAGCGTGCCGGGATTCGACGGGTCGAAGGCCGAGGTCTGGAGCGCCGAATTGGTCGAGCCGCTCACGTCGAAGTAGCCGAGCGTCGTGCCGTACTTGGCGCCGTATACGTAGGATCCCTTCGCGCGGAACATGCGCAATGTGTCCGAGCCGTTGGTGAGCGGCAGCCCCAGGCTGCCGTCGGGATCGAGGGGTGGCGGCTGGTTGGCGACGCTGTCGGCATACGCGACGCGCTCACGTATGTAGCTCGCGGTGATGGTGATCGCCTGGGGGTCGAGGATGTACTGGTATTGGCCGTCAACGCCGATATCGCGGAACCGGTTGGTGGGGCCGGTCGGATCCGCGAGATCGGGATAGACCTTCGCGTCCAGGCCGAACGTTCCCAGCATTGCATTGTGCGCGCCCCACTCGTGCGTGAGCGCCACGCGCCAATAGGGATTCGTGCCCTTCACGATCTGCTGGTCGCCCCGCTCGGCGTTGAAGCCCTGGCTCATGAAGGACCAGACGCCGTTCGCGGTGCGGTATCCGGACAGCTCCGCGTACAGGGTCCGGTTCCAGTAGGCATAGGCCCCGATGCCCGCGACATTCTGGGCGAGGCCGCCGGCGATGAGCGGAGTGGTCGCCGGCCCGCTGCTGCCGGGAACCACGTTGAAGCCCCATGCGGGCGCGCTGTTCCACGGATCCTGTACCGACGGATTGTTGTTCATCGTGAGACCGAAGACGAGATCGCGGCCCGGCTGGATGAAACGGTCCGCGTAGCGCAGGTCGAGATTGTCCGACGTCGCATGGCCCACCCAGTGCGAATCGGTTTCCGACTGGTGGTCATAGTTGCTGTAGGTCAACTGGATGAACGCGCCCAGGTTGTCCGTGATCTTTCCGCCCAGGAACAGGCTTGCCGTCTGGAAGATCAGGTTGCCGTCCTTCGGGAACGTCGCCGCGCGGTCGAATCCCGGGTCGGGCGAGGAAGTGTTGCTCGTCTTCGTATAGCTCGCGACGCCCATCACGGAGAACGGAAGGGCGCGCTCGCCGATCGTGTAGCCCGTGAGCTTGAACATCCGGCCGTACGGCGTGAGCTCGGGGAATTGCCCACCCGCGTGGCACGCGACGCAGTTCTGGCCCGTCTGGCGATTGAATGCCGGGATCGCGTGTGCCGATTGCATCGACAGCAGCAGCCCGGAAGCGACAATGATCGCGAAGGCACGCATGGGCTCCCCGGAAGCTCGCGGCCGCACGGTGCGGCCGCATGGGTACGATGAAACGCGCACCGGCCCCGGAGAGCTTGATTCCCATCAAAGCCCCGATGGATACTCGCGACGACATCGTGAATGGCAAGGTTGGCGTCAGAACGTGCCTGCCGTAAACTCATTCCGATGCCGGCACCGCGAAAACCCAAGTGGCTTGATGAGCCGGATGACGACGACTATCCGGCCGCCCTCTCGTACCTGAGCTTGATCTTTTCGCCGAAGCGCTCGAAATCATTCGTGAAGGCGCTTCGCGAGGCCAAGGTGGAGCGATTCAAGGCGAAAGACCTCTTTCGAGCGTCCGCCCTGCCGCTGCTGCCGGCGACCCATTCGCACGTCGCGGGCGACCTCAAGAAGGTGAAGGCGGGCAAGCCGCTCCCGCCATTGCTGCTGGTCCGCGAGCCCGAGCTGGGCAAGGTCATCATCGCGGACGGCTATCATCGATTGTGTGCCGTCTACTCGATCGACGAGGACGTCGTGGTGCCGTGCAAGATCGTGTGATGGCCGTGAAGGCGTGTCGAATCGCCCGGTGAGTCGGCACCGTGACGGCCCTTCGCCGCCGCCTGCTCAGATCTTCGCCGTGAGCTCCGGCACGATCTGGAAGAGATCCCCCACCAAGCCGTAATCGGCCACCTGGAAGATCGGCGCCTCGGGGTCCTTGTTGATCGCGACGATGACCTTGCTGTCCTTCATGCCCGCGAGGTGCTGGATCGCCCCGGAGATGCCGACCGCGATGTAGAGCTCGGGGGCGACGATCTTGCCCGTCTGCCCGACCTGGTAATCGTTCGGCACGTAGCCCGAGTCGACCGCGGCGCGCGAGGCGCCGATCGCGGCGTTGAGCTTGTCGGCCAGGCCCTCGATGATGCGGAAGTTGTCGGCGCTGCCGAGGCCGCGCCCGCCGGAGACGATGCGTCGCGCCGCCGCGAGCTCGGGCCGCGCCGATTTCGTGAGCTCCTGCGAGAGCACCTTCGACTGCTGCTTGTCCGGACCGGCCTGCGCGTCCTCGATGGGCGCCGCCCCGCCCTGCGCCGCCGCATCGAAGCCCGTCGAGCGCACGGTGACCACCTTGATGCGATCCGCCGACTGGACCGTCGCGAAAGCGTTGCCCGCGTAGATCGGCCGCACGAAGGTGTCGGGCGACTCGACCGCGATGATCTCCGATACCTGCGCCACGTCGAGGAGCGCCGCGACGCGCGGCATCAGGTTCTTGCCGAACGCGGACGCGCTCGCCACGACGTGCGAATAGCGCGACGCGAGCGGCACCACCAGCGCGGCATAGTTCTCCGCCAGGCCGCCGTCGTACTGCGCGCCCGCGACATGCAGCACCTTCTTCACGCCGGCGAGCCTCGAGGCGGCTTCGGCCGCCGCACGCGCATTCCCGCCCGCGACGAGCACATGCACGTCGCCGCCCATCTTCGCCGCCGCCGTGACCGCGTTGGGCGTACCGCCCTTGAGCGCGCCGCCCTCGTGTTCCGCAATGACCAGTGTTGCCATCAGATCACCTTCGCTTCGTTCTTCAGGCGCTCGACGAGCTCCTGCACGTCCTTCACCATCACGCCCGCCTTGCGCTTGCCCGGCTCCGCGACCTTCAGCGTCTTCAGCCGCGGCGCCGGGTCGACACCGAGGTCCGCCGGCTTCATGACGTCGAGCGGCTTCTTCTTCGCCTTCATGATGTTCGGCAGCGTCGCATAGCGCGGCGTGTTGAGGCGCAGGTCCGTCGTCACCACGGCGGGCAGCTTCACCTCGATCGTCTCCAGCCCGCCGTCGATCTCGCGGGTCACCCTCGCATTCCCATCGCCGATCTCGAGCTTGCTCGCGAAAGTGGCCTGGGGCCAGTCGAGCAGCGCGGCCACCATCTGGCCGGTCTGGTTGGCGTCATCGTCGATCGCCTGCTTGCCCAGGATGACCAGGCCCGCCTGCTCTTTTTGCGCGACGGCCTTGAGGAGCTTCGCCACGGCGAGCGGCTGCAGCTCCACGTCGGTCTCGACCAGGATCGCGCGATCGGCGCCCATCGCCATCGCCGTGCGCAGCGTTTCCTGGCACGCGGCCACGCCGCACGAGACCACGATCACCTCCGCGGCCTTGCCGGCCTCCTTCTGCTTCAACGCCTCCTCGACGGCGATCTCGTCGAAGGGATTCATGGACATCTTGACGTTCGCGAGCTCGACACCGGTCTGGTCCGCCTTCACGCGGACCTTCACGTTGAAATCGACCACGCGCTTCACGGGCACGAGGATCTTCATGGGGAGAAACGGGAGAAATGGAATTCAAACGGTTGTTTGAATCCGGATTATAGCGTGCGGCTACGATACCGATTGCCATGCCCGCCACGATCCGCATCGACGAGGCTCGCAGCCCGGAAGAGTTCGCGCACGCTCGTCGGCTGTTCGAGGAATACCAGGCGAGCCTGGGTATCTCCCTCGATTTCCAGGGCTTTCGCGACGAGCTCGAGACGTTGCCGGGGGCCTATGCGCCGCCCCGCGGCGCGCTGCTCCTGGCATCGGCTGACGGCAACCTTGCGGGGTGCATCGCGATGCGGCCCCTGGATGCGGAAGAGGCCGAGGTGAAGCGCCTCTACCTGAGGCCCGCGTATCGCGGCCTGGGGCTGGGCAGGAGGCTCGTGGAAACGCTCACGCGACGCGCGGCGGATATCGGGTACTCGGGGCTGCGCCTGGATACGCTCGCCACCATGCAGGCCGCCATGCGGCTCTACGAAGCGATGGGATTCGAGGAGACGGCGCCGTACCACGAGGCGACGCTCGCCGGCATGCGCTTCTATCGCAAGCCGCTGGCGCGCTAGTCGTTGCCCGGCTGGGGAAGCGCCGTGACGTGCTCGAGGCAGCGCACGAGCGCATAAGCCGCCACGACCGTGACGGCGTAGACGGCGATCAGGATGCCGGTCTGGCTCAGGCCGAGGACGAAGCCGCCGACCGAGGTGGCGGCACCGAAGCCGCCGATTTCCAGCGCACCCACGACGCGCTCGACGGGCGCGCTCACCCCCTGGTGCGGCAGGCTCATTCGCATGCCAGGAAGTCCCGCGCGGCACGGTCCAGCGTCGGGTATTGGCGCGGTCTGTCGAGGCTGGCATCCGCCGCCAGCATCGCCACGCCGTACTCGCGGCGGCGCTCGTCGGCGTAGAGGACATGGTCGCCGCGACGGGCGAAAACGAGGGCGGAATACCGGCCGGACTCGTGCGGGCACGCGCGCTCGAAGGGGAGCACGAGGCACGGCACGATGTTCGGATATTCGAGCGGCACGGTCATCCTGCAGCGTTGCACGATAGGCGTGAGACTCGCAGCACGCGCCCGCACCCGCTGTGCGCTGCGCCACAAACCGCCCTTTACCCGAACTACAGCCGAAATCAGGGCTACAACCGCAACCGTTCAGAGCGACCGCGCGCGCTCGCGCAGGATGAATTTCTGGATCTTGCCCGTCGAGGTCTTGGGAAGCTCCCCGAATATGACGGTCCGCGGCACCTTGAAGCGCGCGATGTGCGTCCGGCACCAGCCGATGATGTCCTCGGCCGAGACCGCGGGCGCGTCCGCCTTGAGCGTCACGAAGGCGCATGGGGTTTCCCCCCACTTCTCGTCCGGGCGCGCCACCACGGCCGCTTCCAGCACGTGGGGATGGCGATAAAGGCATTCCTCCACCTCGAGCGAGGAGATGTTCTCGCCGCCGGAGATGATGATGTCCTTCGAGCGGTCCTTGACCTCGAC
Source organism: Usitatibacter sp. (assembly GCA_035656735.1). Taxonomy (GTDB): domain Bacteria; phylum Pseudomonadota; class Gammaproteobacteria; order Burkholderiales; family Usitatibacteraceae; genus Usitatibacter. The sequence continues at coordinate 14,199 of DASRRY010000011.1, forward strand.
GTAGCCGTCCGGATGCCAGACGCCGAGGTCGCCCGTGTGGTACCAGCCCTCGCGGAACGCCTCGTCCGTGGCTGCGGGGTTCGCGAGATAGCCCTTCATGATCGTGTTGCCCCGCAACATGACCTCGCCCAGCGTCGCCCCGTCCCGCGGCACGGGCACATGCGTCCGTGGATCGGCCACCTGGAGCCCTTCCAGCGTCGGATAGCGCACGCCCTGGCGCGCCATCAGCCTCGAGCGCGACGCGAGATCGAGGAGGTTCCACGCGTCCTGCCAGGCGCAAAGCGTGGCGGGTCCGTAGCTCTCCGTCAGCCCGTAAAGGTGCGTCACGCGGAAGCCCATCTCCTCCATCGCTTCGATGATCACGGAGGGCGGCGCGGCTCCGCCCGTCGCCACCTCGACGCGATGCGCGAACCGCCGCTTCACGGACGCTGTCGCGTGGACGAGCATGTTGAGCACGATCGGCGCGCCGCAGAGATGCGTCACGCGATGCCTGTCGATGGCCGGGAAGATGAGCGCGGGATCGGCCTTGCGCAGGCACACGTGCGTACCGCCGACCGCGGTGACGGCCCACGTGAAGGTCCATCCATCGCAGTGGAACATCGGCAGCGTCCAGAGATACACCGACGATGACGAGAGCCCGAACGACAGCGCGTTGCCCAGCGCGTTGAGATAAGCACCGCGGTGGTGGTATACGACGCCCTTCGGGTTGCCCGTGGTGCCCGAGGTGTAGAGGAGCGTGATGGCGTCCCACTCGTCCGCGGGCATGCGCAGCTCGAATCCGGGGTCTCCCTCCGCCAGCCACTCTTCGTACGTCGCGCTGCCGAGCCGCTCGCCGCCGCTCGCGAGGGGATCGTCGTCGTCGATGACGAGCACCTCCTGCTTCGTGCGCGCGAGGGCCTCGCGGACCACCGTCGAATACTCACGATCGGTAAGCAGGACCCTCGCACCGCCGTGCTCGAGGCAGAAGGCGATCGTCGCGGCGTCGAGACGGAAGTTGAGCGCGTTGAGCACCGCGCCCACGCCGGGGACCGCGTAATGCGCTTCGAGGGCGAGCGGCGTGTTCGGCGCCATCACGGCCACCGTATCGCCGCGGCCCACGCCATGGCGCGCGAGCATCGAGGCGAAGCGGCGGCAGCGCTCGTCGAACTCGCGGTACGTGTAGCTGCGCTCGCCGTGGATGACGGCGGCCTTGTCGGCATGGACGTCTGCCGCACGCCGCAGGAACGACAGCGGCGAGAGCGGCGTGTGATTCGCGGCGTTGCGGCCGAGGCCGGAGTCGAAGCGGCTCACCGGGCAAGCTCTTCCTTGTAGAGCCGCACCCCGTCCGCGAGCGCCCGCACCGATCCTAGCTTTCCACCTGCCCGATCATCACGGTCACGCCGCCCGTGGCGAACTTGGCGAGGTCGGCGACCGTGGCTTGCCCCTCGGGAGATTGCAGGGACTTCTGCATCTGTGCCTGATCCGGGAAATACACTTCGGCCATGCGATAGAAGGCCGGCTTCGCGCCGTCCGGACCGGGCACGAACCGCGTCAGCTCCAGGCGCGTCACGCCTTTCATCTTCGCCGCGGTCGGCAGATGCGTGGCCTTGTAGTATTTCTCGAAGTCGTCGACGCTCTTCGGGTGGCCGTAGATCACGGTGACTTTCATCATGCGAATTCTCCCTGGTGGTTACAGCGCCCGTCCGTCGAAGCGCTTCACCGGCAGCGCGTCGTAGTCCACGCCTTCGAGGCAGCGCACGTTGATCATCGCCATCTCGTTGCCGCCGCGGTCGCGGCCGACACCATACGCGTGGATGCCGCACTCGGGGCAGAAGCGATGCTGGATGACGTGCTTGTTGAAGAGGTAGGTCTTCGCATTCGAGTCCGGGGTCGTGAGCCTGAGCTTGTCGCCCGGCACGAACGCCATCTTGGCGCCCTTCCTCGAGCACATCGAGCAATTGCACTCCATCACGCCCTGGAGACCGCCCTCGATCTCGACCTCGTACGCGACCTTGCCGCAGTGGCAGCTGCCCTTGTAGTTCATGGGTGCTTCCTCCTCTTCCTCAGGAATGCCTCGAGCTCGCCCACCACGCCGCGACGGAACGCGAGCACGCAGACCACGAAGATGAAGCCCTGCACCACCGTGACCCAGGAGCCGATCTCGGCGAGGTAGAACTGCATCGAGATGATGATGACCGCGCCCACGACCGGTCCGAAGACGGTGCCCATGCCGCCGAGCAGCGTCATGAGCACGACCTCGCCCGACGTCGCCCAGTACACGTCCGTCAACGAGGCGTTCTGCGCGACCAGGGCCTTGAGGCCGCCGGCGAGGCCCGACAGCGTGGCGGAGAGCACGAAAGCCGCGAGCTTGTAGCGTTCCGTGCGATAGCCCAGGGAGATCGCGCGCGCCTCGTTCTCGCGGATGGCCTTCAGCACCTGGCCGAACGGCGAATGGATCACCCGGTGGATGAAGGCGAAGGCCGCGAGGAACACCGCGAAGACGAAGTAGTACATGACCAGCGGCTGGTCCGGGTCGAGGAAGCCCAGCAGCTTCGTGCGCCGCACCGCCTGGATCCCGTCCTCGCCACCGGTGAAAGGCGCCTGCAGGCAGAAGAAGTACACCATCTGCGCGAGTGCCAGCGTGATCATCGCGAAGTAGATGCCCTGGCGGCGAATCGCGAGCAGTCCCGAGACGAAGCCGAGCCCGAGGCCGGTCGCGGCGCCCGCGAGGATGGCGACCTCCGTCGGGAATCCCCAGGCCTTCGCGGAGTAAGCCGCGAGGTAGCTGCCCATGCCGAAGAACATCGCGTGGCCGAACGAAAGCAGCCCGCCGAAGCCGATCAGCAGGTTGAAGGCGCAGGCGAAAAGCGAGAAGCAGAGGAGCTGCATCCCGAAATTGGGATAGATCACGAACGGCAGGATGCCGAACGCCGCGATCATGACGATGAACGCGACGCGCTCGTACCGGCGCTCCCAGGCGGGATCGTGGACGGCGGCGGTGAGCGGGACCGGCGCGCTCATCGCTGCCCGAAGAGGCCCTGCGGCCGGATCATGAGCACGATCGCCATGATGACGAAGATCACGGTGTTGGACGCTTCCGCGTAGAAGTACTTGGTGAGGCCCTCGATGATGCCTAGCCCGAAGCCGGTCACGATCGAGCCCATGATCGAGCCCATGCCGCCGATGACGACGACCGCGAACACCACGATGATGAGCGACGAGCCCATCTGCGGGCTCACCTGGTAGATCGGCGCCGCGAAGACCCCGGCCAGCGCGGCGAGCGCCACGCCCGCGCCGTAGGTGAGAGTCACCATGCGCGGCACGTTGACGCCGAAAGCCTGCACGAGGGCAGGGTTCTCGGTCGCCGCGCGCAGGTAGGAGCCCAGCTTCGTGCGCTCGATCACGAACCAGGTGGCCAGGCAGATCGCGAGGGACGCGACGATCACCCAGGCGCGGTACTTGGGCAGGAACATGAAGCCCAGGTTGTAGACGCCGGTGAGGCTCTCGGGCATCGAGTACGGCAGGCCCGCGGAGCCGAACTCGTTGCGGAAGATGCCCTCGAAGATCAGGGCCAGGCCGAACGTGAGCAGCAGGCCGTAGAGATGGTCGAGCTTGTAGAGCGGCTTCAACATCAGCCGCTCGATCACGACGCCCACCGCGCCCACCAGCAGCGGGGCCACGATGAGCGCCCACCAGTAATTGAGCCCCGCCTTGTCGAGCAGGAAATAAGCCACGAACGCGCCCAGCATGTACTGGGCGCCGTGGGTGAAGTTGATGATGTTGAGGAGCCCGAAGATCACCGCGAGCCCCAGCGAAAGCAGCGCGTAGAACGAGCCGTTGATCAGGCCGATCAGGAGCTGGCCGAACAGTGCCTGGGTCGACATCGCTCTACGCGCTTGTTGCCTACTTCACCAGCGAGCAGCCGCCGTCCTTGAGCGGACGGAATGCCTCGTCCGCCGGGATCGTGGCGCGCAGCTTGTAGTAGTCGTACGGGCCCCTCGACTCGGACGGCTTCTTCACCTCGAAGAGGTACGCGTTGTGGATCACGCGCCCGTCCTCGCGCACGCTGCCCTTGCCGAAGAGCGGATCGTCCGTCGGCAGCTTCTTCATCTCGTCCACGACCTTCCTGCCGTCGTCGCTCTTGATCGCGGCGATCGCCTTCAGGTAATGCAGCACGCCGGCGTAGACGCCCGCCTGCACCATCGTGGGCTGCTTGCCGCCGTTCTGTGCGGCGAAGCGCTTGCTCCACGCGCGCGTCTGGTCGTTCAGGTCCCAGTAGAAGGTCGAGGTGAGGATGAGGCCGTTCGCCTTGTCGAGGCCGATGCCGTGCACGTCCGTCAGGAACACGAGCAGGCCCGCGAGGTTCTGGCCGCCCTTCACGATGCCGAACTCGGCCGCCTGCTTGATCGAGTTGATCGTGTCGCCGCCGGCATTCGCGAGGCCGATGATCTTGGCCTTCGACGACTGCGCCTGCAGCAGGAAGGACGAGAAGTCCTGCGTGTTGAGCGGCACCTTCACGTCGCCCAGCACCTTGCCGCCATTGGCCTTCACCACGTTCGCGGTGTCGCGCTCGAGCGCATGGCCGAAGGCGTAGTCGGCGGTGATGAAGAACCACGTGTCCCCGCCCGTCTTCACGATCGCCTTGCCGGTGCCGTTGGCGAGCATCCACGTGTCGTAGGTCCAGTGCACCGTGGTGGGCGAGCACTTGGCGCCCGTGAGGTCCGAGGTCGCGGCGCCCGAGTTGATGAACACCTTGCCCTTCTCTCGCATCACCTCGTTCACCGCCAGCGCGACGCCGGAGTTGGGAACGTCCACGATGGCGTCCACGCCCTCCTGGTCGATCCAGCGGCGCGCGATCTGCGTGCCGACGTCCGGCTTGTTCTGGTGGTCCGCCGAGATCACCTCGACGTTGAGACCCTTCTCCTTCGCCTTGAAGTCCTCGATCGCCATCTTCGCGGCGAGCACCGAGCCCTGTCCGCCCAGGTCGGCGTACAGGCTCGACATGTCGTTCAGCACGCCGATCTTCACCACGTTGCCCGAGATCTGCGCCTGCGCGGTGGTTCCCGCGAGCGCCAGCGCGGCCGCGGCCGCGAGCGTCTTCATCCGCAATTTCATCTTGTTTCTCCTCTCCGGTTTCGACATTCGTTCAAACCCCCAGGTACTCGTGAAGCATCGCTGTCTTCGACTCGAGCTCCGCCGCGGTGAACGTTTCCGCGATTCTTCCGTGCTCCATCACGTAATGCCGGTCCGCGAGCGGTGCGGCGAACCGGAAGTTCTGCTCGACGAGGACGATCGTGAAGCCGCGCTCCTTGAGCTTCACGATCACGCGCCCCAGCGCCTGCACGATCACCGGTGCCAGCCCCTCGGTGATCTCGTCCAGCAGCAGCAGGTTCGCGCCGGTGCGAAGGATGCGCGCCATCGCGAGCATCTGCTGCTCGCCACCCGAGAGCTTCGTGCCCTGCGCGGTCTTGCGCCGCTCGCGCAGGTTGGGAAACATCTCGTAGATCTCGTCCACGCTCATGCCGCCCTCGCCGACCTCCGGCGGCAGCATGAGATTCTCCTCGACCGAGAGGCTCGAGAAGATGCCGCGCTCCTCCGGCACGTAGCCTACGCCCAGGTGCGCCACGCGGTACGTGGGCCAGGCCGCGGTTTCCTGCCCGAAGACCCGGATCGACCCGGTGCGCCGGCCCACCAGGCCCAGCACCGACTTGAGCGTCGAGGTGCGCCCCGCCCCGTTGCGCCCGAGCAGCGTCACCACCTCGCCGCGATTCACCGCGAGGTTCACGCCGTGCAGCACGTGCGATTCGCCGTACCACGCCTGCAGGTTGTCGATGCGCAGCACCTCGTCAGGCATGCGCGGTCCCCATGTACGCCTCGATCACCGCGGGGTTGCGCGAGACCTCGGCATAGGGCCCTTCCGCGAGGACCGCGCCGCGCGCGAGCACCGTGATCGTGTCGCAGATGCCGGAGACCACGCTCATGTTGTGCTCCACCATGAGCACCGTGCGCCCGGCCGCGACTTCCTGGATGAGGCGCTTCACGCGATCGACGTCCTCGTGCCCCATGCCGGCGGTGGGCTCGTCGAGCAGCATGATCTCGGGCTCCATGGCGAGCGTCGTCGCGATCTCGAGCGTGCGCTTGCGGCCGTAGGCGAGCTCGCCCGCGTGGAGGTGAGCGAACTTCGCGAGCCCCACGCGCTCGAGGAGCGCCATGGCGCGGTCGTTCAGCGTGTCGAGCGTCTTCTCCGAGCGCCAGAAGTGGAAGCTCGTGCCCAGCCCGCGCTGCAACGCCACGCGCACGTTGTCGATCACGCTCAGGTTCGGGAATACCGCGGAGATCTGGAACGACCGGATCACGCCGCGCCGCGCCACGTCGGCGGGCTTCTCCTGCGTGATGTCCTGGCCGTTGAGGAGGATCGTCCCCGACGTCGGATGCAGGAACTTGGTGAGCAGGTTGAAGGTGGTGGTCTTGCCGGCGCCATTGGGCCCGATGAGCGCGTGGATCGCGCCGCGGCGCACCTTGAGGCTCACGTGATCGACGGCCACGAAGCCCTTGAATTCCTTCGTGAGCTCGCGGGTTTCGAGGATGGTGTCGCCGTTCATCGGAGTGGGAAGGCCCACGCGAACGCCCTGACGCGGGCCGTGAATGGTTCGCGCATGCTACAGCAGCGCGGCGCGCGCGAGCAAGGCGCCGGAAGAAGAAATCTCCCGAAAAAATCGCTATTTACGATGGGAGTGTCCGGTTTGCCGGACACCCCCACGGGCGCCCGGTCAGCCTCCGGGACGCTGGCCGAAAGCGACGGCGCCCTGGTTGCCGCCGACGTTGTACACCATGCCCGCGCGGCTGCCGTTGCGGCCCGCGAAGAACCCGTCGAAGCTCCCCGTGGCACCCGCTCCGCAGTTGGGCGCGCAGGTGATCACGAGCGCGTTCGGGTTGGGCAGGCCGGCGATCGGCGAGCCGGCGTACGCGGAGAAATACTGGTCGCGATAGATCGGCATGTTCGCCGCGGCGCCGTTCCAGGTCTGCCCGTTGATCGAGAAGTTGACCGATGCGTCCGCCGTGCGCGCGCTGAAGTTCGCGTTGAGCGTCGCGGAATTGAAGTGCCCCACGTGGCCGTTGAAGTCGGTCGGGCTCGTGCTGCCGATCACGTCGTAGGTCGCCGTGCCGGTCAGCGGAAGGGTCACCGGGCCGCTCTGCGCGCCCGCGAAGATGTAATGCACGCTGTTGTTGGCGAGGCTCACCGGCTGGCCGCCGACCTGGGCCGCGCCGCCGCTCCAGCGCCCCCACACCATGCCCGTTTCCGGGTCGAAGCCGGACTCCACGACCTGCGCGCTGCCGAGCGTGTACGAGACATGGGATCCGCCCTGGTTGCCGAAGGGGGCCGTGAACGCGGTCACGCGATTCTGCGTGTCGAGCACGACCTCGTCGGGCCGGTCCGTCGTCGCGTAGCTCTGGATGAAGTCGGTCAGGAAGCCGCCGGCGTCCGAGACGCGTCCCTCGCGATACGGGGCGAGGCTGTTCTGCGACGGTCCCTGGAAGGCTGCCACCCCCGAGATGAACGACCACGTCGAGGAATCGCCCGACGTGCGATCGGACACGCCGTAGCCCAGGATGGCGCCGGTGAGCCCCGTTCCGACCAGGCTGCCCTGGAAAATTCCGGAGAGATTCGGGTTGGTGCTCGAAGACTGGCCGCCGCCGTTGGTCACGACGAGGCGGTCGCTCGTCGACGCGGAGAAGTTGTTGAGCGTGAGCGGCACGTTCGACGCGTTCATGTTGTAGCTTCCGCCGCCGCTGCCCGGAACCGAGACGTTCACCCCCACGTGCGCGGTGCGGTTGGTGAAGTTCACGTCGAGCGACGCGGAGTTGAGCGTGCCGGCAGTGCCATTCTGGTTCGTGGGCGCCGTATGGCCCGCGAGCGTGTACGACGCGGTGCCGGTGAGCACGTCGGAGAGGTACATCGGATAGCCGGAGTTCGCGTAGATCCAGTGCACGCCGCCGGGAAGGGTCACGCCCGCGCCGCCGAAGCTGAGCGACGTGTTGTCCCAGCGCCCGAAGAAGATGGTGCCGCCGCCATCGAGGGACACGGAGCCGGCTTCGGCCGCGGTGCCGCCGTTCATCGACACCACGAGTCCGCCAACCGTCACGGGATAAGCCCTGAAGCCGCGCAGCGCGTCGCCCTCGAGCGTCATGTCGCTCGCGACCGACTGCGCGGCGAGCGGCGAGGCCGCGCCCGCGATGACGATGTCGCGCAGGTGGGTGGGATCCTGGGCGATGTTGCCCGAGGCATCGATGAGCGGGAAGCCCAGCCCGTTGTTGCCCACCAGCGGCGCGGGCGGCGGCTGGATCTCCGGGAGCGCGATCACCTCGCCCGGCGCATAGGCGTGCAGGTCGGAGGCGTCGGTCGCGGTGGAGGCCGCGGACTTGGCGTTGGTCATGGTCGTCGCCGCATTCGCGATGAACGCCGGCGTCGGGACGTAGCGCGGCGCCTGGCCGTTCAGCACGAGCACCGTCTGTCCGGGCCCGGTGATGACGCTCTGCGCGCCGCCCTGCTGCGCGGGCAGGCCGGGGGCGGCGCCCGCGACGACGTTCGTCACGATGTGGCTGCCCTCGATCGTGTGGTTCACCGCGATGGAGCCCTGGCCCTGCGCCTCGCCGGTGACGCTCGGATCGCAATCGTCCTGCTCGCAGTAGTAGAGGATGTTGCCCGACCCGCGGATGCCGACCGTGGCCACCCGTGTCTTCATGACGTAGCGGTCGCGGCTGGCCGGCGAGATGAGGCTGGTGAAGGTGCGCAGCGTCCCGCGCAGGAGCGTGAGCACCACGCCCTCGGTCGAGTCGGCCTGCTGCGGGTACTGCTCGACCACGAACACCGTGTTCGGCCGCAGCGACAGGCGCGCCTGGTCCACCATCGTGAGCTGCGCCATGCCGTCGGCGGCGGTCGTGATCCGGTCGCCGGGGTCGACGGACGCGCCGCGCGTGGCGGCGACGGTCTGCCCGTTCGCCTTGGTCACGCTCACCTGTCCCGTGATGAACGTGAACTGTCCCGAGGCCGCCGCCGCCACGATCGGGACGAGCGCGCCGGCACAGGCGAGGAAGCGGTGGAGGGCTTTCATCGTCGGTCCTCTCATTTGATGTCGCAGCGGATCGTCGTGGAGATCTCGTGGCGATCGAAGTCGTAGATGTCGATGTTCGAGTTGTTGCGCGTGTACGCGTAGAGCAGGCGCAGGCCGCAGGTTTTCTGGAAGCTCCAGAAGAGGCCCGCGCTCGCCTCGCCGAACGTGTCCCGGCCCTTCTCGACCGTGGTCGAACGCGCGAACGCATCCTTGTCCCGGCGGTAGATGGCGCCCAGGCCCGCGAAGACCTGGAGCTTGGGATCGAGCGAGTACTGGCCGAAGGCACGCAGGCCCGCGAGGTTCTTGCTCTTCGTCGTGCTGCCGTCGGCGAGCGTGTGGATCGCGTGATCGTCGGTCAGGAAGCCGGTGAGGTAGACGAGCGGCACGCCCTGGCGCTCGAAGCTGTGCAGCCAGGAGGCGGAGAGGTACACCTGGTTGAAGTCCTCGACGTCCTGCGTCGGGAAGCGCACGGAGTTCAGCTGCAGCCCCAGGCCCACCTGCGTCTTCGGATCGAGCGCGCGCCGCCAGTCGGCCGAAACGCCGGCCATGTGCCGGTCGTTCGTGGGCTTCGGATCGCCGGGCGCCTCGCCTTCCTGCTTGAAGTAGAGATAGTCGCCGGCGAAGCGCCACTGCGTCTGCCCCTGGTTGAGGCCCGCGCCGGCACGCACGTCGACGGAGCCGATGTTGAAGTCGCTCTCGCTGCGGTATGCGCGCCCGAGCAGGTCGCCGGCGGCGAAAACGTTCCAGCCGCGCGAGACGGGACGCGAGTAATCGATGCCCGCGAGGCCTTGCACGTAAGGCGCGTGGCGTTTCACCGCATTGCCCGTGGGCTCGATGCCCACGATGTTGAACGACTGCAGCGCGGCCGCGCCGAAGTTGGTCGGCACGCCCGTGAGGTTCGAGTCGTAGCCGATGCCGAGCTCCGTGTATCCGAGCCAGCCTTCCTGCGCCTGGTTGCGGCGCTGCCGGATCGCGCTGAGATAGCGCGCGATGGCCGCCTGCGCCTGCGGCGGCGGATTGAGGAGTTGCAGGCGCTGGAATGCCGCTTCGGCCAGGTCGAACGCGCCCGCGGCGTAATAGGCCCGCGCGAGGTCCATGCGCGCTCCGGCGTGGTTCGGCATCACCGCGAGCACGCGCTCGAAGGCGATGATCGCATCGTCGATGTGCCCGCTGTCGAGCGCGGCCACGCCGAGCAGGTAGTCGAACTCGGGTTCGCCGGCGTGCCGGCCCTGCATCGGCGCGAGCTCGGCGAATGCGGCCTTTGCGTCGCTCGCCTGCAGCAGCGAGCGCGCGTGCGCGAGCGGGTCCGCCGCCTGCGCGAACGCGACGTCCGCGGCGAGGGCGAGGCAAAGGGCCGCGATACGGCGGCCGAGGCGTGCGCGCGTCATTCGGATTTTTCCTTGTTCTTCGTTGGACGAGCCGTCCGTTTCCCGGGGCGGTGGGGGCCCCACGGCTCGCGCCGATAGTAGCCGTCTTGCCCCGGCAAGGCAACGAAACCGGGTGTCATAATGAGTCATCCCGTACGCGGAGCGCCGCCATGGATTCCCCCGCCGCCCAGGACGTCGCGACCCGGCCCCAGGCCGTGCTGCTGCGGCAGGCCGACGACGGCATCGTGACCCTCACGCTCAACCGTCCGCGCCAGTACAACGCGCTTTCCGCGGCGATGCTGGATGCGCTGGAAAGCGAGCTGGACGCGCTTTCCCGCGATGAATCGGCGCGCGTGGTGTTGGTCACCGGCGCCGGCAACGCGTTCTGCGCGGGCCACGACCTGCGCGAGATGCGCGCGTGCGACGACGCTACCGTGCTCGCGTTCTTCAACCGGTGCAGCGCGCTCATGCAGAAGATCGTGGCGCTCCCGCAACCCGTCATCGCCGTGGTGAACGGGCTCGCGACCGCGGCAGGCTGCCAGCTCGTCGCGCAATGCGACCTCGCGGTGGCCTCCGAGCATGCGCGCTTCGCGGTCTCCGGCGTGAACCTGGGACTCTTCTGCTCCACGCCCGCGGTCGCCCTCACGCGCAACGTATCGCGCAAGCGCGCGGCCGAAATGCTCTTCACCGGAGAGTTCATCGACGCGGCCACCGCCCTCGACTGGGGGCTGGTGAATCGCGTGGCACCCGCCGGGCAGCTCCTCGAGGTCGCGCACGAGCTCGCGAACAACCTCAAGGCCAAGCCGCGCGCGGCGCTCGCCCTGGGCAAGGCGCTCTTCTACCGCCAGCTCGCGGACAACCTCGCGGCCGCCTATGCCGACGCGACGCGCACCATCGCCTGCAACATGGGCATGGAGGAGGCGCGCGAGGGCGTGGACGCGTTCCTCGGGAAGCGCGCGCCGAACTGGAAGTAAGCGGGCTTCGCGCATCGCGGCAGAAGTGGTGTCCGCAGATAAACGCCTAATTGGCATCCGGGCCACGGGCACGACACCCTGGAAGCTGTTCACTTTCGGGAAGGCCATCTGCGTTTATCCGCGTTTATCTGCGGACCATACTTGACGTTCCCGGGCCCTATCTCCAGGCCCTGTCGCGCAGCACCTCGCGCGCCGCGTTGTGGCCCGGGATGCCGGTGACGCCGCCGCCGGGATGCGCGCCGCTGCCGCAGAGATACACGCCCCGGAGCGGCATGCGGTAGTTGCCGTAGCCGAGGACGGGCCGCGCGCTGAAGAGCTGGTTGAGCGAGAGCTTGCCGTGGAAGATGTCGCCGCCCACGAGTCCCAGCTCGCGCTCGAGGTCCGCCGGCGAGAGGATGCGCCGCGCGACGACCGCCGACCTGAAATTCGGCGCGAAGCGCGTGACCTGGTCGATCACCGCATCCGCCGCGCGCTCGCGCTCGTGCGCCCAGTCGCGCGTCCCGGGAAGCTTGTAGCGGAAGTGCTGGCAGAAGAGGCTCGCGACGTGTTGTCCCGCGGGCGCCAGCGAATCGTCCACCGTGCTCGGGATCAGCATCTCGACGATCGGCTCGCGCGACCATCCGTCCTCGCGCGCGCTGGCATGGGCCCGGTCCATGAACGCGAGCGACGGCGCCATGATGATGCCGGAGCTGTGGTGCGGCTGCGCGGTCGTGCCGGGCGCGGCGACGAAATCGGGCAGCTCCGAGAGCGCCACGTTCATGCGGAATGTCGCGGATTCCGACTGGTAATGCTCGAAGCCCTCGCGCGCGGCGCCGAGCGCCTCGCCCAGCAGCGACGCCAGGATGCGCGGATGCGCGTTGCAGACGACGCAGCGCGCCGCGACCTCGCGGCCGTCTTCCAGCACGACACCGCTCGCCCTGCCGCGCGCATTCGTGATGCCCGTGACCGGCGCGTCGGTCACGACCTCGACGCCGCGCGCCTGCGCCTCCTTGCGCATCGCCTGCGTGATGGCGCCCATGCCGCCGATGGCGTGGCCCCACTGGCCCTTGCGCCCGTTCACCTCGCCGAACACGTGGTGCAGCAGCACGTAGGCGGTCCCGGGAGCATAGGGGCTCGCGAAGTTGCCCACGACGCTGTCGAACCCGAAGCACGCCTTGATCGGATCCGACTCGAACCAGCGCTCGAGCCACTCGGCCGCCGAGAGCGTGAAGAGGTCGAGCACGTCGCGCTTCTGCGCCAGCGTGAGCCGCGCGAACGGCCGGCTCGCCTTCCACGCCGCGAGCATCTCCGTGACGCCCCCCTCGACGTTGGGCGGCGTGACGAGGAGCAGCCCGCGCAGGACGTCGGCCACGGCTTCGAGGCGCTCGTAGTAGCCCGCCAGCTGCCCGGCGTCACGCATGGAGAACCGCGCGACCTCGCGCTGCGTGGCCTCCAACCCGCCCCCCACGCGCAGCGCCTGGCCATCGGCAAGCGGAACGAAATTCGAATACGGACGCTCGACGACCCTGAGCCCGTGCTCGGCGAGGCGCAGGTCGCGGATGACCTTGGGATGCAGCAGGCTCACCGTGTAGCTCGCGAGCGAGTTGCGGAAGCCGGGATGGAATTCCTCCGTGACCGCCGCCCCGCCCACCACCGCGCGCCGCTCGAGGACGAGCACCGAGAGCCGCCGCGCGGCGAGATAGCTCGCGCACACGAGCCCGTTGTGCCCGCCGCCCACCACGACGACGTCGTAGCGATCGCGCATCGGCTAGCCGAGGAGGAAGCGGCGGATCGCGCCGACCTGCGCGTCGTCCATCAGCATCGGCGCATGGCCGCAGCGCGGCACGACGTGCGTCTGGGTGTGCGCGCGGCGCGCCATCTCGCCGAGATTGTCCTCGAGCAGGAGGTCCGACTGCTCGCCGCGGATCACGAGCACCGGCCCGTGCAGCGCATTCCAGTACGAGCGCAGGTCGACGTCGCCCTTGACGGCCGCATGGAAGTTCACGCCGATGCCGGGGTCGTAGCGGAAGGTCCAGCGGCCGCGCTCGTCCTGGCGCGCGACGTTCACCGTGAGGTGGCGCCACTGCTCCTCGGTGAGCTCGCCGAACGGGCTCACGCTGCGCATGGCGGCCATGAGCTGGTCGAACGTTTCGAAGACGGGCTCGCGCCCGACGTACTGGCCGATGCGATCGAGCGCCGCCTTCGGCACGACGGACCCGATGTCGTTCATGACGAGCTTGCGGATGGGCGAGCCGGCCAGGCTCGCGAGGATCATCCCGATGATGCCGCCCATCGACGTGCCGACCCAGTCCACCGTCTCGGCGTGCAGGCTCGCGATGAGCGCCGCCATGTCGCTGTTGTAGACGGCATATGTGTAGTCGGCGGGATCCCTCAGCCAATCGCTGTGGCCGCGGCCCACGACGTCGGGACACACGACGCGATAGGCGTCGCTCAGCGCCTCGGCCAGGGTATCGAAGTCGCGGCCGTTGCGGGTGAGCCCGTGGACGCACACCAGCACGCGCGGATTGTGCGGGTCTCCCCACTCCACGTACCGCATCCGGTGCCAGCCCCGCGGGTCCAGGCACACCACCGATCCTTCACGCATTGCGGTCATGGCTGGCAGTAAACCTTTGGAACACGGATGAACACGGATAAAAACGGATAAAGGCAGATGAAAAGCAATATGAGTGTTCCTGGTTCATTTTCAGGCAGTGGCAACTTGGGCACGGAAAAAAACTTTTGCTTGCCTTTTTATCCGTGTTCATCCGTTTTTATCCGTGTTCATCCGTGTTCCAGAGGTTTAGTGCCCGCGTCACTCTCATTCAATAGCGGCCGTGCTTTTGGCGCGCTCGCGCAGGAGGAACTTCTGGATCTTGCCCGTGGACGTCTTGGGCAGCGGCCCGAAGATGACCGACTTCGGCGCCTTGAAGCGCGCCATGCGCGCGCGGCAGAAGTCGACGAGCTCCGCCTCCGTGACCGTGACGCCCTCCTTGAGCTCGACGAACGCGCACGGCGTCTCGCCCCACCTGGCGTCGGGCTGCGCGACCACGGCCGCCAGCATCACCGCGGGATGGCCATGCAGCACGTCCTCCACCTCCTGCGAGGAGATGTTCTCGCCCCCGGAGATGATCACGTCCTTCGAGCGGTCCTTGATCTTGGCGTAGCCGTCCGGGTGCATCACGGCGAGATCGCCCGAGTGGAACCAGCCGCCGCGAAACGCCTCCGCGGTCGCGGCCGGGTTCTTGAGGTATCCCTTCATGGTGATGTTGCCGCGGAACATGATCTCGCCCATCGTCTCGCCATCGGCCGGCACGGGCTGCATGGTCTCGGAGTCCATCACGGCCATGCCGTCCTGCAGCAGGTAGGCCACGCCCTGGCGTCCGTTGCGCCGGACCTGCTCCTCGAGCGGCAGCGCACGCCACTCCGGATGCTTGGCGCACACCGCGGCGGGTCCATAGGTTTCCGTGAGCCCGTACACGTGCGTGATGTCGAAGCCCATGCGCCCCATGCCCTCGATCACCGCGGCGGGCGGGGGCGCGGCCGCGACCAGGCAGTGCACCTCGTGATCGATGCCCTTCTTCCATTCCGCCGGCGCGTTCAGGAGCAGCGAATGCACGATGGGTGCCCCGCAATAGTGGGTCACCTTGTGCTCGCGGATGAGCGAGAGGATGAGCTTCGCATCCACCTTGCGCAGGCACACGCTGGTGCCCGCCGCCGCGGCGAGCGTCCAGTTGAAGCACCAGCCGTTGCAGTGGAACATCGGCAGCGTCCACAGGTAGACGGCATGCTTGGGCATCGACCAGTCGAGGATGTTGTTGATCGCGTTCAGGTAGGCGCCGCGGTAGTGGTAGACCACGCCTTTCGGGTTGCCCGTCGTGCCCGACGTGTAATTGAGCGTGATGGCGTCCCACTCGTCCGGCGGGTGGCTCCACGCGTATTCCGGATCGCCCTGCCGGACGAACTCCTCGTACTCGATTTCGCCCAGGAGCTCGCCGCTCTCGCACGCGGGATCGTCCACGTCGACCACGAAGGGCTTCACCTTCGCGAGCGCCAGCGCCTTGCGCACGACGGGCGAGAACTCGCGATCGGTGAAGAGCACCTTCGCCTCGGCGTGGTCGAGCATGAAGGCGAGCGCCTCGGCGTCGAGGCGCGTATTGAGCGTGTTGAGCACGGCACCCAGCATCGCGGGCCCGAAGTGCAGCTCCATCATCGCGGGAATGTTCGGCAGCATCGCGGCGACCGTGTCGCCGCGGCGCACGCCGCGCATCTCGAGCGACGAGGCGAGCCGGCGGCAGCGGGAATACGTATCGCGCCAGTCGCGACGGACGGGGCCGTGGATCACCGCGGTACGCGCGGGGTAGACGGCCGCCGCCTTCGCGAGGAACGAGACCGGCGTGAGGGGCGTGTAGTTCGCCTCGTTGCGATCGAGGCCCTGCGCGTACGGACCGGCCATGGACTCCTCCGTCAGTCGGCGACGGCCCGGCTCGCGTGTGCCGCGACGCGTTCCGCGGAAGCCACGGTGTTGCCGAGCAGCATCGCGATCGTCATCGGCCCCACGCCGCCCGGCACGGGCGTGATGCGCGAGGCCACCTCCTTCACGCCTTCGAAATCCACGTCCCCCACGAGCCTTCCATCGGGAGCGCGGTTGATTCCCACGTCGACCACGACGGCTGCGGGCTTCACCATGTCGCGCGTGACCATGTGCGGACGCCCCACCGCGGCCACGAGCACGTCGGCCTCGCGCGTCACTGAAGGCAGGTCGCGCGTCTTCGAATGGCACACGGTCACCGTGGCGCCCGCGTTCACCAGCATGAGCGCCATGGGCTTGCCCACGATGTTCGAGCGCCCGATCACCACGGCACGCGCGCCCTCGAGCGGCACGCGCTCGTGCTCGAGCATCTTCATGATGCCCCACGGCGTGCACGGGTAGAAGGCGGGCTCGCCCACGACGAGCGCGCCCACGTTGCGGTAGTGGAATCCGTCCACGTCCTTGTCCGGATCGATCGCCTCGATCACGGCGCGGGCGTCGAGGTGCGGCGGCAGCGGCATCTGCACGAGGATCCCGTGGACCGACGGATTGCGGTTGAGGTCGTGCACGAACGCGATGAGCTCGGCCTGCGTGGTCGAGGGATTGAGCGCGTGCACCGAGGAGTGCATGCCGGCCTGCTCGCACGCCAGGTTCTTGTTGCGCACGTAGACCTTGCTCGCGGGGTTGTCCCCGACCATCACCACGGCGAGCGCGGGCACGATGCCCGCGGCCCGCAGCTTCGCCACCCGCAGGGCGTACTCGGCGCGGTAGCGCTGGGCGATCGCCTTGCCGTCGATGATCGACGCGCTCATGCCGCCTCGCGGCGCGAGTACACGCGCCCCGTCTCGTCGATCACGCGATCGACCGGCACGTCGTGGGGCTCGCGCGGCACCGACTCGACGATGAAGCGCGCGGGCAGCGCGATGACGCACAGCGGCCGCACGCCGCGGCCCGCGAGGAGGCCGTCGAAGTATCCCGCGCCGTATCCCAGGCGATAGCCCGCCGGATCCGCCAGCAACGCGGGAACCACGGCGAAATCGACGTCCGCCAGCTCCACGCGGCGGCAGCGCTCGGGATCGGGCTCGAGGATGTCCCACACGCCGGGCTTGAGATCGGTGCGCAGGTCCGCGACCTCGAAGATCTCGAGCCGTTTCGGCGATCCGCCCACGCGAGGCAGCACGATGCGCTTGCCCGCGGCGAGCGCGCGCTTCATGAGCGGCCCGGTGTTCCATTCGCTCCCGATGACCGAAGTCGTGAGCACGGACACGGCGTCGCGATATTCGGGCATGGCCTCGAGGTGGGCAGTGAGCGCGCGCGCGTACGCCTGGCGCTCCCCGGCCGGGATGGCGTCGCGCCGGGCGATGGTCTTCTTGCGGAGCTCGGCTTTCATGGTCGATATTCTAGGTGGTATTCTCGCGCCACATCTTCCCGG
>DASRRY010000012.1:0-27652 GCA_035656735.1 Usitatibacter sp.
GATGCCGCCGCGCGCGGCGTGCGCGTGCGCCTGCTCGTCGACGACATGACGCTGGACGACAAGGACGCGCTGTTCGAACGGCTCGACGCGCACGCGAACATCGAGGTACGACGTTTCAATCCGTTCCGCACGAGCCGCCCGTCGCTGCCTTCGAAGGTGGCGCAATTCCTGGTCGAGGGCCCGCGCCTGAACCGGCGCATGCACAACAAGTCGTTCATCGTGGACAATCGCGCCGCGGTCATCGGGGGCCGCAATATCGGCAACGAGTATTTCGGCGCGGGAACCGAGGTGCCGTTCAAGGACCTCGACGTCATCGCGATCGGGCACGCGGTGGGCGACATCTCGGCGCAGTTCGACCTGTACTGGAATAGCGCGTCCGCGTATCCCGCGGCGCTCATCGTCCCCGCCGGCGAGGCCGACGTGCCTGCGATGCGGGCGCGCTTCAAGGACGCGCGCGACGACCCCGTGTCGGTCACCTATTTGCGTGCCGTGGCCGACACCCCCCTCGTGCAGGACCTGCTCGAGCGCAGGCTTCCGTTCGAATGGGCCGATGCCGTCGTGGTGCGCGACGACCCCTCGAAGACCCTGGACAGCGCGCCCGAGCGCGGCAGTCTCGCGCTCGCGCAGATGCTCGACGTGGCCGGACCTCCCGTCGCGAGCTTCGACCTCATCTCGCCCTATTTCGTACCCGGGGAGAAGGGCACGCAAGCCCTGGAGCAGCTCGCGCGCCGCGGCGTGCGCGTGCGCGTCCTCACCAATTCCCTCGCCGGGACCGACGTGGCGGTCGTGCACTCGGGTTATGCGAAGCGGCGATGCGCCCTGGCAAGGGCGGGCGTGACGCTCTACGAGCTCAAGCCTTCCGTCGCGGATCTCGCCGGCAACAAGCGCAAGGCGGCTTCGGATTCCTCCGCTGCGCGCCTGCACGCCAAGACCTTCGCGCTCGACCGCGACCGCGTCTTCGTGGGCTCCTTCAACTTCGACCTGCGCTCCGCGCTGCTCAATACCGAGCTGGGCCTGATCATCCACAGCCCGCCGCTCGCCGAGCGCCTTTCGCGCACCTTCGACGGGCTCGTCGTCGAGAACTCCTACGAGGTGCGGCCGGTCGCGGGCGAGCCGTGCATCGAGTGGGTGGAGCGTACCGCGGGCACCGAGACCGTGTACGCGACGGAGCCGCACACGAGCGGCTGGTCGCGCTTCTGGCTCTCGGTCTTCATGGCGCTGCCGATCGACTGGATGCTCTAGCGGCTCGCCGCTGTCCCCGCGCCCGCTTGACAGCGCCTTTCGCGTAAGCGTAGCCTTACGGTAAGTCATCCCTTACGGATACGCCTTGCACCCCGCCGACGCCCAGCTGGCCGCCCTCGCCGATCCCACGCGCCGCGCGATCTTCGAGCGGCTCGTGAAGAAGCCAATGGCCGTGGGCGAGCTGGCGCGGGGGCTGCCGGTCTCGCGTCCCGCCGTATCGCAGCACCTGGCCGCGCTCAAGGCCGCGCGGCTCGTGGCCCACGAGCGATCGGGCAGGCAGAACGTCTACCGTGCCAACCCCGAGGGCATCGCCGCGCTGCGGAATTACCTCGACATCCTCTGGACCCGGGCCCTCGGCGACCTCAAGGCCGCGGCCGAGGCGACCTACCATCGACCCCGAAAGGACAAGCCATGACCCGCGCCGTCGTGCAGGACCTCCTGGTGCGCAAGAGCATCGTCGTGAACGCGCCGCAGGACCACGTCTTCCGTACCTTCGTCGAGCGCATCGACACGTGGTGGCCGCGCTCGCACCACATCGGCAAGGAGCCCTTCGCCGCGATCATCGAGCCGCGCGCGGGCGGGCGCTGGTTCGAGCGCGACGGCGACGGCCAGGTCACGAACTGGGGCCACGTCATCGCCTACGAGCCGCCGAGGCGCGTGCTGCTCGCGTGGGATCTCGACCACGAGTGGAAATTCACGGAGGGACTGAACACGGAAGTCGAGGTCACGTTCGAGAGCGAAGGCCGCGGGCGCACCCGCGTCGTGCTCGAGCACCGCAGGCTCGACCGCTACGGCGACAAGGCGGAGATGATGCGCGCTCTCTTCGACGGCAAGGACGCGTGGCAGGGCATCCTCGAGGCCTTCGGCAAGGCGGCCGGAAGGGACCATCGTTAAGAATTGTGGACGGCCGCGCGGGCCCTGGACGAGCCCGTAGAATCGAATCTCGCACCGAAGCCGTGACGAAGTGAATTCGCCCCTGAATCCCATCACCGCGACGCTCCCCCTGCCCGGGGCGCCCGACGCCCGCATCGACCTTCCCCATCTCACCTGCGTGCCGATGGTCGGGCTGGCGGAAGCGGCGCTGCTCTTTTCCGCGAGCCACGTCGAGGCGGCGCGCCGCGCGCTCGAGGACGCCTGCCGGAGGTACCCGGGCGAAACCCGCGCGTGGGCCATGCGCTTCGACCTGCATCGGGCGCTCGGCGAACGTGAAGCCTTCGAGGCGCTGCGCGCGCCCTACGGCGGCGCCTGTCCCGCGGGGCCCGCGCCGGTGTGGCGCACGGCTGCCGTGGGCGCCGGCGAGACCACGCGGCTGCGCGGCGTCCTCAAGGGGGGCACGGAATACGAGGAGCTGCGCGAGGAGTTGCGGTCACGCCGCGTCGTCGTCCTCGATTTCGAGGACGTGACGCGCATCGACTTCGCCTTCGCGCCGATCCTGTGCCGGGACCTGCGGTTCCTCGCGCTGCCGTCCCGGCGCGTGATCGTGGCGAACGCCGGCGAACTGCATGGCGAGCTGCTCGCCGCCGTGAGCCTGCATCGCGACGTCACGGTCCTGCCGCGCAGGGCGCCGGACCCGGGTGCCGTGATGCCGATCGACGCGGACGCATTGAAGGCGGCCTGAGTCAGCCGGCGCCTGCCGGGGGCAGGAGCTGCGCGCCCTGCATCCAGTCGCTGGGCGGCACGTCGACGAACACGACCTGGATGGACTCGGGCTTCGCGTTCAGGTGCTGCTGCATCGCCTTCACGATCTCGCGCGCGCAGGCGGTTTTCTGCTCGGGCGTGCGCCCGGCGTAAAGCTCGATACGGACCATGGGCATGGCGTCCTCCTCGGCAAAGGGGAACGCGCATTCTGCCCGACCGCGCGACGCCGGAGCGCCGCGACGCTTCAGCGGCGGTATCCGGGCAGGTCGCGATCGACCACGCGCATCATCGCCTCGAAGAAGAGGCGCTCGCGCTCGGCCCGGCTGTGGGTGTCCTGCGGGTTGGGCGCGGGCACCGCATTCGCGATCTCGTCGGGCAGCATCGCGAGCGGCTGTCCCGTGCTCATGGCGAGGATCTGCAGCTGGCACACGCGCTCGAGGCGGTAGAGCCGGTGATAAGCCTGCGCGATGGTCTTGCCGGTCACGAGCACGCCGTGGCTCTTCATGAAGACGATGGACTTGCCGCCGGCAAGGGACGCCAGCCGCTCGCCCTCCGCGACCGAATGCGCGAGGCCGGCGTAATGATCGTCGTACGCGATGAGGTGGGTGAGGAACGCCGCGCTCTGGCTCGCGGGCAGCAGGCGATTGTCCTTCAGCATGTTGAGCGCGGTCGCCCACGGCTGGTGGGTATGCAGCACGACCTGCGCGCCGGTGATGCGATGGATCGGCGCGTGGATGCACCGGGCCGAGATCTCGACGGTGCCCTCGCCTTCGAGCGTGGCCCCGCTCTCGTCGAACACCACGAGGTCGCTCGCGCGCGCCTCGGACCAGTGCAAGCCGAAGGGCAGGATCAGGTAGCGCCCGTCCTGTCCCGGCACCTGCACGGTGAAATGGTTGTCGATGCCCTCGACCAGGTCGTGCAGCACCGCCATGCGCAGGGCGGCGGCGAGCTGGATGCGGGCCTCGGTGATGGCGTCCGCGGGATGGGTGGTCTTTGCCTGGGTCACGAACATCGCGGCCTCCGTCGGTGGATGCAAGGAACGTATCAGAAATCGAGCTGGCGCGACCCTGACGCCCGAACCTTGGCGCCGATGGCGCGTCCCAGCGATTCCAGCATCGCGAGGAGCCCCCATGGACGTCACCGCCATCAATCCCGCCACCGGTCAGACCGTCAAGGTCTATCACGAGACGCCGGCAAGCGAGGTCACGGCCGCGATCGAGCGGGCGCACGAGACGTGGAAGGCGTGGCGCCGCCGGCCGTTCGCCGAGCGCTCGGCTTTGATGCGCAAGACCGCCGGGATCCTGCGCGACCGCAAGGACGAGCTCGCCCGGCTCATGGCGAGCGAGATGGGCAAGCCGCTCCGGCAGGGTGCCGCCGAAGTCGAGAAGTGCGCGTGGGTGTGCGAGTTCTACGCGGAGAACGCCGAGCGCTTCCTCGCGGACGAGGACGTGAAGAGCAACGCCCGGCGCTCATATGTCGCATACAGGCCGCTCGGCGTCGTGCTGGCGGTGATGCCGTGGAACTTCCCGCTGTGGCAGGTCTATCGCTTCGCCGCGCCCGGCCTCATGGCGGGGAACGTCGGGCTTCTGAAGCACGCCTCCAACGTCCCGGGGTGCGCGCTCGCTATCGACGAGACGTTCCGCCAGGCCGGCTTTCCCGAGGGGTGTTTCAGGACGCTCCTCGTCCCGTCCAAGGCGGTGAAGACGGTGATCGAGCATCCGCTCGTGCGCGCGGTCACGCTGACCGGCAGCACGCCGGCCGGACGCTCCGTCGCCGCGCAGGCGGGCAACGTGCTCAAGAAGTCGGTGCTCGAGCTCGGCGGCTGCGACGCGTACCTGGTGCTGCGCGATGCCGACATCGAGCACGCCGCGAAGACGTGCGTGAACTCGCGGCTCATCAACAGTGGCCAGAGCTGCATCGCGGCGAAGCGCTTCATCGTGGAGGCGCCGGTGCTCGACGCCTTCACGAAGCGGTTCGTGGAGCTCATGAAGTCGAAGAAGGTGGGCGATCCCTTCGCCGACGGCACGGACGTGGGGCCGTTGGCACGTCGCGACTTGCGCGATGGCGTGCACGAGCAGGTGCGGCGTTCCATCGACGCGGGTGCGAAACTGCTGCTGGGGGGCGAGGTACCCGCGGGCGAAGGGGCGTTCTATCCGCCCACGGTGCTCGCCGCCGTGAAGCCCGGCATGGCGGCCTTCGATGAGGAGATCTTCGGGCCCGTCGCCGCGATCATCGAGGCGAAGGACGAGCGCGATGCGGTCGAGCTCGCCAACCGCTCGATCTTCGGGCTGGGCTCGGCGGTCTTCTCGAAGGATGTGGCGCGTGCCGAGCGCGTGGCGCTCGAGATCGAGGCGGGCACCACCGCGGTGAACAGCCTCGTGGCTTCCGACCCACGGCTGCCCTTCGGCGGGATCAAGCAGTCCGGTTATGGGCGCGAGCTCGGCGTCTTCGGCATCCGCGAGTTCGTGAACATCAAGACGATGTACCTGGAGGATCCTCCCGCGGCCGGCCCGACGCCCACCGAGTAACGCGCTGGCGGCGGACGGGCATGTCACGCGTTCCAGAGCAGCTCCGCGAGAGCGGCCACGTCGGTCGCCGCGGCATCCGAGATCGCCCAGTATGCGAGGCCTCCGCGCGCCCAGTGAACGATCGCGTAGCCCTTGAGCGCGAGCGTCTTCGGCGCGGCATCGGGCGCGGAGCCCGCCGGCCACTCGAACACGTTCACCACGTGCAGGCGGTGGCGATAGGTGAGCGCCGCCACCGCGCGGCCGTCGAGGTAGTCGAGCCTTCCGCCCGTGAGCGTGTAGCCCGATGGCGCCAGGTCCACCACGCGCGGCGCGAAATCGAGCTTCCCCGCGAACCACGGCTTCACGGTGTGCTGGTCGGAAGACGTGACGTCGTTCAGGTGCCCTTCCACCATCAACGAGCGCACGTGAGCGGTCATGACGTCGTTCGCGAGCCGCTCGTCGCCGGTGCCGCGCACCTGCCACAACGCCGCATTCCACGAGATCGCCGCCACCGCGACGAGGCCGGCCGCCATGCCCCCCCAGCGCCACAGGTCGCGCCGGTCGTGCGAGCGGGCCTCGGCGGCGACCGACGAGCGGACGCGCGCGCGCAGCTCGTCGCTCGCGCGGTAATAGGTCGCATCGCGCGCGATCAGGGGTTCGCCGGAGGGGTCGTCGCGCGACATGCCTAGGAGGCCTTCCGCATGCGGCTCTCGATCGCGCGCCTGAGGATCTCGCGCCCGCGCGCCAGCCGCGACATCACGGTGCCGATGGGAATGCCGGCAATGGAAGCGATCTCCTTGTAGCTCAGGTCCTCGATCTCGCGCATGACGATCACCTCGCGGTAGCCGATGGGGAGCTCCTCGAGCGCCTGGTTCACGAGCTTGCGGTTGGCGCTTTGCAGCAGGATCACCTCCGGGTTCGCGTCCGTGCCGCCGGCGTGACCTACCGATTCGACCTCGGTGGAAAGCGGGCCGGCATCCTCGAGCGACACCACGTCGCCCGGGCGATTCTTCCGCAGCCACGTATACCCGGTGTTGCGCACGATCGCGAGCAGCCAGGGCCGCGCCTCGCTTCCCTTCATCCCGTCGAAATAGCGCATCGCGCGCACGAACGCTTCCTGCACGACATCCTCCGCGTCATGGTCGTTGCGCGTGAGCCATCGCGCCAGGTTGAAGGCGGCATCCAGGTGCGGCAGGACGCACTGCTCGAATCGCGCAAGCCGGGTCATTCGGTCTCCCGAAGACAGTACCGCGGGCCGGCCCAGTTTATTCCCGCCGCGCGGCGCACGCTCGAGGGAATATTCGCGCCCTTCCGCCGGTATTGCACGAGAGCGGGACACTCGCGCCCGTTCGCCCCCCGAGACCACGAGGAGACGGCGATGACGATGGACCGAAGGCAGTTCCTGCAACTCACGGCGCTGGGCGGCGGTGCGGTCTTCGCCTCGGGCCTCGCCGGGTGCTCGACGATGGCGAAAGCCGACGCACCCGCCGACTTCTACTTCGTGCAGCTCTCGGACAGCCATTGGGGTTTCAACGGGCCGGTGGTGAATCCCGACGCCCGCGGCACGCTCCCCAAGGCGGTCGCGGCGGTGAACGCGCTGCCCGAGCAGCCCGACTTCATCATCTTCACCGGGGACCTCACGCACACGACGGACGACCCGGTCGAGCGGCGCAAGCGGCTCGCCGAATTCAGGCAGGTCGTCTCGGACCTCAAGAACCCCAACGTGCGCTTCATGCCGGGCGAGCACGACGCCTCGCTCGACCACGGCGCCGCGTGGAAGGAGTACTTCGGCGAGACGCATTACACCTTCGACCACAACGGCGTCCACTTCATCGCCATCGACAACGTGTCCGATCCCGCGGCGCGCATCGGCGAGGAACAGCTCGCGTGGCTCAAGGCCGACCTCGACTCGCGGCCGAAGGATTCACCCATCGTCGTCTTCACCCACCGGCCCCTCTTCGACCTCGCGCCGCAATGGGACTGGGCGACGCGCGACGGCGCCCAGGCGATCGAGTTGCTGATGCCGTTCCGCAACGTGACGGTCTTCTATGGCCACATCCACCAGGAAAACCATCACATGACGGAGCACATCGCGCATCACTCGGCGAAGTCGCTGATCTTTCCGCTGCCCGCGCCGGGATCGCAGCCGAAGCGCGAGCCCATCAAGTGGGACGCCTCGCAGCCCTATCGCGGGCTCGGATTCCGCGAGGTGGAGGCCGAGCCCGGCAAGGCGGCTTATGCCATCACCGAGCTCACGGTCGTGAAGGGATGACCATGCGACGAGATCGCCGTCGACTCCTCGTGGCCGGCGCGGCGCTCCTCGCGGGCGCCGCCGCGGGCCGCGCCGCCCTGGGCCAGCAGGAGCGCGTGATCCAGGTGGTTGCCCGCAAGTGGGCCTTCCTTCCAGCGGATATCGCGCTGCGCAAGGGCGAGCCCGTGACGATCGAGCTCACCGCGCCGGAGGTCGTCATGGGATTCAACGCGCCGGACTTCAAGGTGCGCGCCGACATCATCCCGGGCCAGGTGGCGAAGGTGCGCTTCACGCCCGACAAGGCGGGCACGTTCACGTTCCTCTGCGACATCTTCTGCGGCGACGGGCACGAGGGCATGTCGGGGCGCCTCATCGTGACGTAGTCGCGCCGGGATTGGAGCGAGGACACATCGCCCCCATGTCAGGGGATTCGCGTGAGAAAATACGTCCTTGCTTCCCCCAGACTTCCATCCCGTCCTCCAGCGCTGGTGGGACGGCCGCTTCGGTGATCCGACGGCTGCCCAGGCCGAGGGCTGGGCGGCGATCCGCCGCGGCGACGACACGCTCATCGCCGCGCCCACGGGCTCCGGCAAGACGCTCGCGGCGTTCCTCACGTCGATCGACGAGCTCTTCCGCGAAGGCGCCGAGCAGGGCGGGCTGCCGGACGAGGTGCGCGTCATCTACGTCTCGCCGCTGAAGGCGCTCTCGGCGGACATCCACAAGAACCTCGCCGAGCCGCGCAAGCAGATCCACGCGCTGGCCCACGAGATGAAGTATCCGGCGGTGAAGCTCACCGCCGCGGTGCGCAGCGGAGACACGCCGCAGACGGAGCGCGCGGCGATGCTGCGCACGCCCCCGCACATTCTCGTCACCACGCCCGAGTCGCTCTACCTGCTGCTCACCGCCGAGCGCTCGCGCAACATGCTGAGGACCGCGCGCGTCGTGATCGTGGACGAGATCCACGCCGTGCTGCAGTCGCGCCGTGGCGCGCACCTGGCCCTGACCCTCGAGCGCCTCGACCACATCTGCGGCCGCAAGCTCCAGCGCATCGGGCTTTCCGCCACGCAGAAGCCGATCGAGGAAGTCGCGCGCTTCCTCACGAGCAAGAAGTGCGAGATCGTCGACCGCGGCCACAAGCGCAGGATGGACCTCGCGATCGAGGTGCCGCGCTCGCCGCTCGAGGCGGTGATGTCCCACGAGGTGTGGCAGGAGTACTACGACCGGCTGGTCGAGCTCATCGGAGAGCACCGCACGACGCTCATCATGGTGAATACGCGCCGCCTCGCCGAGCGCATGGCGCACCAGCTCTCCGAGCGCCTCGGCACGGAGTTCGTCGCGGCCCACCACGGCAGCCTCTCCAAGGAGGTGCGCCTGGATGCCGAGCACCGATTGCGCGAGGGCAAGCTCAAGGTGCTGGTGGCGACCGCATCGCTCGAGCTGGGCATCGACATCGGCCACGTGGACCTCGTGTGCCAGATCGCCTCGCCCCATCGCATCGCGACCTTCCTGCAGCGCGTGGGACGCTCCGGCCACACCATCCAGGGCGTGCCCAAGGGACGCATCTTCCCGCTCACGCGCGACGACCTCATCGAATGCGCCGCCATGCTGCATTCGGTCGCGCAGGGCGAGCTCGACCGCGTGATGGTGCCCGACGCGCCGCTCGACGTGCTCGCGCAGCAGATCGTGGCCGAAACGTCCGCCGAGGAAGAGTGGGACGAGGAGGCGATGTTCGAGCTCGTGCGCCGCGCGTATCCGTACCGCGCCCTCGAGCGCGAGAAATTCACCGAGGTGGTGGAGATGCTCGCCCGCGGCATCGCGACCAAGCGCGGCCGGCGCGCGGCGCTCATCCACCACGACAACCTCGGGCACAAGCTGCGCGGCCGCAAGGGCTCGCGCATGAACGCGATCATGAACGGCGGCGCGATTCCGGAAGTGTTCGACTATCGCGTGGTCCTCGAGCCCGATGGCCACACCGTCGGCACGGTGAACGAGGACTTCGCCGTCGAGTCCCTTCCGGGCGACGTGTTCCAGCTCGGCAATACGTCGTGGCGCATTCTCCGCATCCAGAATGGCGTCGTGCGCGTGGCCGATGCCCAGGGCCAGCCGCCCTCGATGCCGTTCTGGCTGGGCGAAGCCCCCGCGCGCAGCGACGAGATGAGCGCCGCGGTCTCGCGCCTTCGCACGTCCGTGGATGAGCTGCTGCCCGGACCGGAGGCGGTGCGCCGGGAAGGCGAGCTCGAGCCCGCCATCGAGCTCCTCATGGGCGACTACCAGCTCGCGCGCGCGGCGGCCTCGCAGGTCGCGGCCTATCTCGGCGAGGCCAAGCGCAGCCTCGGCGTGCTGCCCACCCAGGACACGATCGCGCTCGAGCGTTTCTTCGACGAGTCGGGCGGCATGCAGCTCGTGCTCCACGCCCCCTTCGGCAGCCGCATCATGCGCGCATGGGGCCTGGCACTCCGCAAGAAGTTCTGCCAGGGCTTCAACTTCGAGCTGCAGGCCGCGGCGACGGAGGAAGGGCTCATCCTTTCGCTCAACGCGTCGCACTCGTTCCCGCTCGAGGATGTCTTCCGGTACCTCCATCCGAACACGCTGCGCGAGACGCTGACCCAGGCGATCCTGCAATCGCCGATCTTCGAGACGCGCTGGCGCTGGGCGTCCACGCTCGCCCTCGCCGTGCCGCGCAATCGCGGCGGCGCGCGCGTGCCGAACCAGCTGCAGCGCATGTACGGCGAGGACCTCCTCCAAGCGGTCTTCCCCGATGCCGTCGCCTGCCAGGACAACCTGCAGGGCGAACGCGAGGTGCCGGACCATCCCCTCGTGAACCAGGCGCTGCGCGATGCGCTCGAGGAAGCCGTCGACCTGCACGGCCTCGAGGCGGTGCTGCGCCGCCTCTACGCGGGCGAGATCGGCGCCGTGGCGCGCGACACGCCGGAACCCTCCGTGCTCTCGCACGAGCTGCTCAACTCCGCCGTCTACACCTTCCTCGACGACGCGCCGCTCGAGGAGCGCCGCACGCGCGCGGTCTACACGCGCCGGGCGACGGAGGTGCGCGATGCCGACGACCTCGGCGCCCTCGATGCCCCGGCGATCGAGCGCGTGCGCGAAGAAGCGTGGCCCCTCGCCAACACGCCCGACGAGATGTACGACGCGCTCATGGTCGCGGGCTACATCCGCGAGCCCGAGCTCGCGCCCCATTGGCGTGCGCTCCTGGAAGCGTTGGGCCCGCGCGCGGTCAAGGTGGACGACGCGTGGTTCGCGCACGAACGCAAGGGCGACGAGCCGCAGGAGCTCCTCGCGAGCCGCCTCGAGGTCCTGGGGCCCGTGACCGAACGCAAGCTCGCGGTCGCCGACGCGGAAACGGTCCTGCTGCAACTCGAATCCCAGGGGCGCATCCTGCGCGGCCGTTTCACGCCCGGCACGCCGGAGGTGGAATGGTGCGACCGGCGGCTGCTCGCGCGCATCCATCGCTACACGTTGAATCGCCTGCGCTCGGAGATCGAGCCCGTCTCCGCGGCGGATTACCTGCGCTTCCTCACGCATTGGCAGCACGTGGCGGGCGAAGACCAGGTACACGGCGCGGAAGGCTTGTCCCTGGTGGTGGAGCAGCTCGAGGGCTTCGAGCTCGCGGCGACCGCCTGGGAGCACGACGTGCTGCCGTCGCGCGTCGCGGACTATGGCGGCGAGCAGATCGACCGCCTCTGCTACAGCGGACGCGTCGCGTGGGGACGGCTCACGCCGGGCAGCAAGGCCCCGCTCAAGACCTCACCCATCGCGCTGCTGCTGCGCGAGCACGCATCGAAGTGGGGATCCGCCGCGAAGGATGCCGGCACGCCCGGCTCGGACGCGGCCGCCGTGCGCGAGGCGCTGGCGAAGAAGGGCGCGTCGTTCTTCCATGAATTGGTCGCGGCGACCGGATTGCTGCCGGCGCTGGTCGAGCGCGGACTGGCGGAGCTCGCCGGCGCCGGTGTCGCCACGGCCGACAGCTTCGCGGGGCTGCGGGCGCTGCTCGCCCGCCAGGACAAACGCCGCGCGCTCGTCGAGGCCGCGGGCCGCTGGTCGCTGCTGCCGGTGGAGGCGGAGGAAGACGCCGAGGCCATCGCGCGCACGCTCCTCAAGCGCTACGGGGTCGTCTTCCGCTCGATGCTGCAACGGGAGACGCGCCTGCCTCCGTGGCGCGATCTCGTGCGCGTCTACCGGCGCCTCGAGGCGCGCGGCGAGATCCGCGGCGGACGCTTCGTGGCCGGCTTCGGCGGCGAGCAGTTCGCGGCCGCGGACGCGGTCGGACGCCTGCGCTCGGTGCGCAAGCTGGAGGAGATCGGCGAGATGGTGGTCGTCAACGCGGCCGACCCGCTGAACCTCGTGGGCATCCTCACGCCCGAGGCGCGCGTGCCGGCGGTGTACACGAACCACGTGCTGCTGCGCGACGGCCTGCCCATCGCGGCCCTCGAAGGCGGCGAGGTGCGACGGCTCGCGGCGAGCGAGCTCACCGACGAGGTGCTGCGTTCGCTGCTGGAGAAGCGCTCGCTGCGGCGCGGCGCCAACCTGCATCCGCGCGTGCCGCGCGGCCGCGAGGCGAAGGCGCTCGCGAACCGCACGCTGCACTGACCTGCGTCAGTCGGCCTTCGCGCCGGACACCTTCACCAGCTCCTTGTACTTGCGCCGCTCCGCGTCGACGAACGCCGCGAAAGCGGCGGGCGCGAGCGGTGCGGGCGCCGCGCCGCTCGAGACGAGAAGCTTGCCGTAAGCCGCGTCGCGCGACACGGTCGCCACGTCCTCGGCGATGCGTGACACGATCGACGCCGGCGTTCCTGCCGGCGCGAACATCCCCTGCCAGTTCTCGATGTCGAACCCCGGCACCGTGGCGCTCACCGGTGGCACGCCCTCGAGCAGGGCCGACGGATCCTTCGTCGTCACCGCGAGCGCCCGCAAGCGTCCCGCACGCAGCTGCGGCAACGCCGGCGGCAGGCCGCCAAAGAACATCTGCACCTGGCCGCCCAGCAGATCGGTGATCGCGGGCGCCCCGCCCTTGTACGGGACATGCGTAAGGTGCGTCCCGGTGAGCAAGCGGAACTGCTCGGCCGCCAGGTGCTGCGGCCCGCCGGTGCCGGAATTGGCGCACGCGATGCCCTCGGGATGCGCCTTGAGATAGGCGATGAGCTCCGGGACCGTCTTCGCGGGCACCGAGGGATGCACCAGCAGCACGAGCGGTGCCGACGCGACTTTCGACACCGGTACCAGGTCCCGCTCCGGGTTGAACGGCATGCTCTGGTAGAGGAACTCGTTGATCGCCACTTCGGCCGGCGATGCGAGGAGCAGCGTGTAGCCGTCGGGCGCCGACTGGGCGACGACCTCGGCGCCGATGTTGCCGCCGGCCCCGGGACGGTTCTCCACGATCACCGGCTGCTTCCACATCTCCGAGAGCCTCTGGCCCAGTGCCCGGGCGACCACGTCCGTGGCGCCGCCGGCGGCGAAGGGCACCACGATCTTCACCGGCCGCTCGGGGAAGGCCGCGAAGGCCATGCAAGCGGCCAGGGCGGCGAGCGCGCAGGCGGCCGCGCGCAGCCCGCGCATCGGAAGGCGTTTCGGCATGGGTCGTCTCTCCTCGGGAAGGCTTGCAACGGAAGCAGAAGTGGAAGAAGCTCTATAGCTCTTGAGCTTTGGCCCATCTTCGCCCGCCCGCGCCCGGAATGCAAACCACGAATGGAGGAGAAACCATGAAAGGACGCACCGCGCTCGCAGGGCTGCTCGCCGCCTGCGCTGTCCTGGCCCTGCCCGCCCTCGCGGACACCTATCCGGATCATTCGATCAAGCTCGTGGTGCCCTTCCCGGCGGGAGGTCCCACCGACATCGTGGCGCGCCCGTTCGCGCAGCAACTTTCCATCGCGCTCGGGCAATCGGTCGTGGTCGACAATCGCGGCGGCGCGGGCGGCTCGATCGGCGCGGACGTCGTGGCCAAGGCAGCGCCCGATGGCTACACGCTGCTCATGGGCACCGTGGGCACCAACGCGATCAACGGCGCGCTCTACAAGCACCTCTCGTACGACCCGGTGCGCGACTTCACGCCGATCGCGCTCATCGCGAGCTCGCCCGTGGCGCTCGTCGTGAACGCGCAGTCCGACATCAAGTCCGTCGCCGACTTCATCGCCAAGGCGAAGGCGAGCCCGGGCAGGATCCCGTTCGGCTCCGCGGGCAACGGCACGCCGGGCCATCTCACCGGCGAGATGTTCTCGACGGCGGCCGGCGTCAAGCTCCAGCACATCCCGTACAAGGGCAGCGCGCCCGCCGTGACGGATCTTCTCGGCAACCAGATTCCCGTCATGTTCGATCCCCTGCAATCCGTGATCCCCCACGTGCGAAGCGACAAGCTGCGCGCGCTGGCCGTGAGCGGCACGCAGCGCTCCGCCGTGCTGCCCGACGTGCCGACCTTCGCGGAGGCGGGCGTGAAGGGACTCGAGTCGCGCGCCTGGTGGGCGGTCTTCGCGCCCGCCAACCTGCCGCAGGACGTGGCGGCGAAGCTGCGCGAGGCGTCTGCGCAGATCACGCGCTCGGCCGCGTTCCGCGACCCGCTCGCGGCGATCGGCGTCCAGGCCAACACGGAGGTCGCGGGCCTCGCGCAATTCCAGGGCAGGGAGGTGGCGCGCTGGCAGAAGGCGGTGCGCGATTCCGGCGCGGTGAACGAGTAGGCGGAGCGACGATGAAGCTGAACAGCGAAGAGAGCGCGATGCTCGCCGGCGAGCTGGGGCCGGTCCCGAAGCTCGCGATCGAGCACCAGGTGAAGGTCGGCGAGTTCTTCGGCGCGCGGGATTTCGTGCCGGTCACCCAGGCGCACATCATGGCCGACACCGAGAGCCTCGGCGAGTCCGGCGTGAAATGGCTGGAGATGCTGGCCGCCACGCGCAAGGGCGAGCGGACGGTGCGCATCCCGACGATCACGGACCCGCGCGGCACCGATTTCACGAAGGCGAAGCAGTTGAAGCAGGCCGACTGGATGGTCGATCTCGAGCGCCGCGCCGTTGCCGCGTTCGAGAAGCTCGGGGTGTCGATGACGGATACCTGCATCAATTACCAGACCGTGCTCGCGGCCACCAAGGGCGAGCACGTCGCATTCGGCGACACCGGCGTCGTGATCTACAGCAATTCCGTGTGCGGCGCGCGCTCGAACTTCGAGGGCGGCCCGTCGGCGCTCTCGGCGGGCCTCACCGGCCGCACGCCGCGCTACGGCTTCCACCTCGACAAGCACCGCCGCGCCACGCTGCACGTGCGCACGAGCTGCACGCCGGAGTCGCTCAACGACTGGGGCGCGCTCGGCGGCGTCATCGGCCGGCTCGCCGGCAACTACTGGGACGTTCCCGTGATCGAGGGCATCGACCGCGCGCCCACGTCGGACGAGCTCAAGCATTTCGGTGCCGCGATGGCGAGCTTCGGCTCCGTCGCGCTCTACCACCTCGCCGGCATCACGCCCGAGGCTTCGCGCCTCGCGGATGTCGCCGGCGATTCGATGCGGCGCCATCGCGTGGGCCGCGCCGAGGTGGAGGCGTTGCAGGGGTCGTACGCGGTCGACAAGAAGGTGGACGTCGTCGTCTTCTCCGCGCCGCAGCTGAGCCTCTTCGAGCTGCGCCGCCTGGCCGAGCTCTGCGACGGCCGCAAATTCAGGCTGCCGCTGCTGGCGGTGACGAGCCCGCAGGTGAAGCCGGACTCCGACCGCTTCGGCTACACGCGGCGCATCGAGGCCGCCGGCGGCACCGTCTTCGCCGGCATGTGCTTCTACCAGTCGTACGCGCGCGAGATCGCCGAGGCCAATGGCTGGAAGCGCCTCGCCACCAACAGCGCGAAGATGGTGAACATCCTGGGCGGCTATGGCTACGTGCCGATGCTCGCGTCGATGGAGGATTGCGTCGATGCCGCGCGGACGGGGAGGCTCGCATGAACGCGAAGGCCAGGGCCGGTGGGCGGGTCGCGCCCGTGACGTTTTATCCCAAGGTCCTGCGCGCACGCCATGGGATGGGACAGCGCGTCTACGGCGAGACGCTGGTCGCGAAGGACGGGTTCTCGGCACGCTACGACCTCGATCGCATCGCGGGCGTATTCTCGCGCCCGGCGCACAAGCTCGCCGGCCAGTCGTACGTGGGGAAGATCCTCGTGCTCGACACGGCGAAGGGCGGGGTCGCGAGCGCGTGGATGCTGGCCGAGATGCGCTCCCGCGACAAGGTGCCGCTCGCCATCATCTTCAACACGGTGAACCCGATCCTCGTGCAGGGTGCCGCGCTGGGCGAGATCACCATGCTCGCGGGCTTCGACCAGGACGTGACGCAGGCGATCCCGAACGGCGCCATGGTGGAGATCGACCCCGACGCCAGGACGATCCGCCTGCGATAGCCAGCGCGGATTCCCCGGCTTTTCAGCTGCCCGATGTCGAATTCGGGCACTGCCGTTCGTCTTCATCCTGTCGGAACCGATGAAAGGCATTCGGCATGTACCTGGTCAAACCCGTGAACCGAGCGGTGCGGGACGAGGTCGAGGTGTTGCTGGCGCGAATTGCAAGCCGCCAGCTCGTGCCCGGCGCGGCGGCGAAGGCGCAGGTCCAGGCGCGGATCGGGTCCGGCCTCGCCCGCGGCGAGCTCGCCACCGGCGCGGACGCGGCCGCCCTCACGCGCTTCTACTGGGCCGTGATCGACGGCCTCTCGCTGCAGGCGCTCGATGGCGCGTCGCGCGAGATGATGCTGGCGATGATCGGCGCCGCCATGCGCGCATGGCCGGAGCAGCCGCAAAGGCAAGCGGCCTAGGTTTCCAGCGCCGCGCGCTTTCGCCGCAGCAGCGCCTGCTGGGCGCCGGAGGGCTGGTGCTCGAGCGCGCGCTCGAGACAAGCCCGCGCCTCGGCGCGGTTGCCGAGGGAGGCCTGGAGGTCCGCGTACGCGGCGAGCGCATAGGGATAACGCGCCAGGATCTCGCGCTCGGGGATCGCATCGAGCTCATCCAGCCCCGCTCGCGCGCCCCGGCACATCGCCACCGCGAGCGCCCGGTTCACGTCGACCACGAGCGACGGCGCCTGCTCGCGCAGCAGCTCGTAGAGTGCGAGCACGCGCGGCCAGTCGGTCGCCGCGTAGCCCGATGCGGCGGCGTGGCATGCGGCGATGCCCGCCTCGAGGTGGAAGCGCGTGAGCGTCTCGCCCGCGGCGGCGCGCTCGAGGCATGCGAACGCCTCGCCCATCGACGGCCCATCCCATCGCGTGCGGTCCTGCTCCGGCAGCAGCAGGAGCCCGCCGTCGCTGCCGATGCGCGCCGGCGCCCGTGACGCATGGAAACAGAGCAGCGCGCGCAACGCGAAGGCGGCGGGCAACGCGGTGGCGCGCGCCTCGGTGAGCAGCCGCACCAGCCGCAGCGACTCGCTGCAGAGGCTCGCATCCTCGTCCCCGGCGCTCTCGACCGTGGGATCGTATCCCTCTGAGAACGCGAGATAGAGCACGTCGAGCAGCGCACCGAGACGCTCGGGCAACACGGCGGCTCCCGGCACGTCGAAGGCGCGGCGCTGCTCCCGCAGGCGCTGCTTCGCCCGCACGATGCGCTGCGCCACCGTACGCTCGTCGCTCAGGAAGGCCCGCGCGATCTGCCGCGCGCTGAGCCCGAATGCCGCGTTCAGCAGCAGTGCCACCTGCGCCGCCCGGGGCAGCAGCGGATCGCAGCAGAGGAACATGAGCCGCAGCTCGTCGTCGGCATCGAACGCCGGCGGCTCCGCCGCGACGTCGTACGCTTCCTCCAGCTCCCCGGCCGGCGGATCGCCGCGCAGCACGTCGATCATCGCGTTGTGGGCCACGCGCACCAGCCAGCGCTCCGGGTCGTCCGGCGCGCCGTCGAGCGGCCATCGCTCGAGGGCGCGCACGTACGCGTCCTGCACCGCGTTCTCGATCAGTGCGAAGCGCTGCACGCCGAAGCGGCGGGTGAGCGCGGCGACCGCGCGGCCGTGGACCGTGCGGAAACGCCGCGCCAGCTCGCCGTGGACCGCCTCAGGCCCGTTCGTGGAGCCGCTCCTGCGCGGGGGCCGGCTCGCGCTGGCCGTTGCAGAGCTCGACGCTGCGGATCTCGACGTATCCGTTCTGCTCGAAGATGGGGCAGCCGCGCGCGATCGCCGTGGCCTCGTCGAGCGAGGCGGCCTCGATCAGGAACACGCCGCCAATGGCCTCCTTCGTCTCGATGAAAGGGCCGTCCATGACCTCGCCGCCGCGCACGGTGAGCCGGCGGCCGCCCTGGTCATGCAGCTTGTACGAGCCGAGGATCTCGGTCTGCCTGCGCACGCCTTCGATCCAGGCCATGTACTTCTCGAGGATGGCCGGGGTCTGGTTGGGCCGTCCCAGCCGCTTGTCCACGTCCATGCCGCCCAGGATCAGGATGAATTTCGCCATGAGTCGTCGCTCCTTGTTTCGGGTTTGAAGTCCGATGCCTCAACGAGGCCTCGAGGATGCCTGCGAGGACAAGGACGTTCCGGCCTCGGGTCCACTCGACATCGGGCACTCGGATTCCGCGCATTCCGGGTCGGGGACGGCCTGCGGCGGGCCCGGGATCTCGGCGAGCCCCGCCGCCTTGAGCGCATCGATGCCGCCGCGCAGCACGTAGACCATCGGCACGCCGCGGGCGTGCAGCATGAGCGCCGCGGATGCCGCCGACGCCTCGTTCGGGCATCCGCAGAACACCACGACGCGCCGCTGCGCAAGAGGCGTCACATCCATCGCCCGCAGGGCATCGAGGGAGATGTTGGTCGCACCGAGGACGATCGCCTCGTCCGCCGCCCGCATGACCGGACCGCGCACGTCGAGGATCGCGGGCGGCGGTCCCGACCGCATCTGCGCCTGCAGCTCCGAGGGCTCGATGCGGGGCACGTTGCGCAGGTCGCGCGCGCGGCGCTTGCGGAAGAGGCGCCACGCGATGTATCCGGCAAGCACCGCGAGCGGCGTGGCCCAGACGCTCGCGGGCACGGTGTACATCCACGCGATCGCGCTCTGCAGGACCGCCTGCAGGGCCATGCCCGCCAGGGCCATCACGAGGGCCCACACCGCGCCGCCGAGGAGTGTCAGCCCGAGGAAGCGCGGCCACGACATGCCCGTCATCCCGGCCATCGGCGGGGCGACGAGCGAGACGCCCGGGATGAAGCGGCCGACCACGAGCAGCATGCCGCCCCACTTGTCGAAGGCCCCGGAGGTCTTCGCGACGCAGGTGTCAGGCGAGAGCGAGACGCGGCAGAGCGTCAGCAGCACGCGCGTGCCGTAGCGCCGCCCCGCGTAGAACCAGATCGCGTTGCCCGCCACGGTGCCGAGCGTCACCGCCGCGACGATGGAGACGATGCTCTCCGCGCTCCCGTACCAGCCGGCCGCGATGATCACGGTCGGCGTGAGCGGCACCGGCACGCCCGCCTCGTGCAGCAGGGCATTCACGAAGACGAGCCCCGTGCCATACGCGTCGAACAGGTGGCGGATGAGATCCATGGGATTCGTTGATTCTGCTCCCAATCATCGCGACCCGCTGCCGCAGGCTCACTTGGGGAGCGTGAGCAGCACCAGCACCACGATCATCACCGTGATGAGGATCTCGCCCAGCGGACCTTCGTGGTCCTTGGCGCGCCTGCGAGCCGCCTGCGTCATCGTCTTCATGCGAGCACCAATATCAACATGGCCAAAATCGCCAGCACGAGGCCCAGGACGGGCCCGGCCAGCATCTGCAGCTCCGAGGTTGTTTCGCTCATGTATGCGACTCCCATCCACCGCCCAGGGCGCGCACGAGGCCGACCGTGGCCTGGTACTGCGCGGATTTCACTTCCACCGCGGCGCGCCGGTCCGCGAGCTCGCTGCGCTGTGCGTCGAGCAGGTCGAGCTGGCTCACGAGTCCCTCGCGCCAACGGCGCTCGGAGAGGGTCGTCGCGCGCGTCGCCGCGTTGACCGCCCGGGCCTGCGCCTCGGACTGCTGCTCGAGGAGGCGCAGCGCCGAGAGCTGGTCCTCGACATCGCGGAAGGCGACGAGCACCTGCTCGCGGTACTGCGCGATCGCGGCATCCATCTCGCCGCCGGCGAAGCGGATGCCCGACTCGCGCCGGCCGCCGTCGAAGATCGGCAGCGACGCGAGAGCGCCGATGCCCCATGCGCGCGCCGACCACTTGAAGAGGTCCGAGAGCTGGGGGGACGCGACGCCGCCGCTTCCCGTGAGCGAGATGTCGGGGAACCACGCGGCCTTCGCCACGCCCACGCGCGCTTGCGCCGCCAGCATGCTGGCCTGCGCCGCGGCGACGTCGGGACGGCGCGCCAGGACCTCGGCGGGCAAGCCCGCCGGGATGGCGGGAAGCGCCGTGGTCCACGACGCCGGCGCGATCGAGAAATCGGACGGCACCTCGCCCACCAGCACGGCGATCGCGTGCTCGAGCTCCGCGCGGCGGCGATCGAGCCCGAGCGCATCGGCCTCGGTCGACGCGACCTGCGTCGTGGCACGCGCCACGTCGAGCTCCGCCACGTCACCCGCCCGATAGCGGCGCTCCGTGAGGTCCAGCGTGCCGCGGAAGGCGTCGGCCGTGCGCCGGACGATGTCGCGCTCCTCGTCGAGCGCGCGCAGCGCGAGATAAGCCTGGGCGACATCGGCCTCGATCACGAGGCGCGTGTTGCGCAGCAGCGCTTCGGACGCCTTCGCATCGAGGGAGGCCGCTTCGCTCGCGCGGCGCAGGCGCCCGAAGAGGTCGGCTTCCCATGACACGTTGGCGCCCAGCGAATAGAGCGTGAGCGGATTTCCGGCCGGAAGGTTCGTCACCGTGAAGCCGTCGCCGCGCTGCACCTGGGCGCCGGCGTTCACCTGGGGCAGGCGCTGCGCGTTCGCCTGCAGCAGCAGGGCCCGCGCCTGCACGAGGCGCGCGGCGGACACCTGGATCGACGTGTTGCTGCGATCGGCCCGCGCGATGAGATCCGCCAGGACCGGATCGGAGAACACGTTGTACCAGCCGCCGTCGGGCGCCATCGTGGCGGGCACGACCTTGAAGCGCAGGGGCGACGATCCGGTCTCCTTGAACGCCGCGGGCGTCTGGGGCAGCGCGGCCGGGTCGATGGGCGGCGGCGTGGCGCAGCCCGCGAGCGTCATGGCCGTCACGACCAGGGTCCACCGCAGCGAGAGTCGAAGGGTCTCTTTCATGATTCAGTCCGAGGAGCCGGCGAAGGCCTCGGCATGCGGGACCTCGCCGTGCAGCTTGAGGGGCCGGTTGCCCGTGAGCGCGCGCAGCGTCACGTAGAACACCGGAGTGAGGAAGAGGCCGAAGGCGGTCACGCCGATCATCCCGGAGAAGACCGCGACACCCATCGCGCGGCGCATCTCGGCGCCGGCGCCGAAGGAGAGCACGAGCGGGACGGTGCCCATGACGAACGCCATCGACGTCATGAGGATCGGGCGCAGCCTCAAGCGCGCCGCCTCGATCGCCGCTTCCATCGGCGACTTGCCGGAGAACTCGAGCTCGCGCGCGAACTCCACGATCAGGATCGCGTTCTTGGCCGAGAGCCCCACCAGCACGATGAAGCCGATCTGGGTAAAGATGTTGTTGTCGCCGTGCGTGAGCCACACGCCCGTCATCGCCGCCAGCAGCGCCATCGGCACGATGAGCAGGATCGAGAGCGGCAGCACGAGGCTCTCGTAGAGCGCGGCCAGCACGAGGAAGACGAGCAGGATCGAGACCGGGAAGACCCACACGGCACTGTTGCCCGCGAGGATCTCCTGGTAGGTGAGGTCGGTCCATTCGTACGTCACGCCGCGCGGCAGCGTGTCGCGGGCGATGCGCGCGATGGCATCCTGCGCCTGCCCCGACGAGTAGCCGGGCGCCGGGCCGCCGTTCACGTCGGCCGCGAGGAAGCCGTTGTAGCGCATGGCGCGCTCGGGTCCCGCCGCGGGCTTCACGTCCACGAGCGCGGAGAGCGGGATCATCTCGCCGGTGTTGCTGCGCACCTTGAGCAGGCGGATGTCCTCGGGCCGCGAGCGGTACGGCGCATCCGCCTGCACGCGAACCGAGTACGTGCGGCCGAAGCGGTTGAAGTCGTTCACGTACAGGCTTCCCAGGTAAACCTGCATCGTGTCGAAGATCTCGGTGAGCGGGACGCCCAGCTGGCGCGCCTTCGTGCGATCGATGTCCGCGTAGAGCTGCGGCACGTTCACCTGGTAGCTCGAGAAGAGGCCGGCCAGCTCGGGCGCGGCGTACGCGCGTCCCATGAATTCCTTGAGCGACGCGTCGAGCGAGTCATAGCCGAGCGATGCGCGATCCTCGATCTCGAGCTTGAATCCGCCCGTGGTGCCCAGCCCCATGACCGGCGGCGGCGGGAAGATCGCGATGAACGCGTCCTGGATGCCGGCGAACTGGTGGTTCAGGGCGCCCGCGATGGCACCGCCGCTCATCGACGGATCGCGCCGCTCGTCGAAGGGCTTGAGCGTCACGAAGACGATGCCCGCATTGGAGCTGTTGGTGAACCCGTTGATCGAGAGGCCCGGGAACGCGACGGCGTGCTCGACGCCCGGGTGCTTCATCGCAATCTCGCCCATGCGCCGGATCACGTCTTCGGTGCGGTCGAGGGTCGCGCCGTCGGGAAGCTGCGCGAAGCCGATCAGGTACTGCTTGTCCTGGCTCGGCACGAAGCCGTGCGGCACGGCGCGGAAGAGCCCGACGGTCGCGACGGCCAGCACGGCGTAGACCGCGAGCATCACGGTCTTGCGCCCGAGCGCGCCGCGCACGCCGCCCGTGTATCCGTTCGAGCCGCGCCGGAACATGCGGTTGAAGGCGCCGAAGAAGCGGCCGAACACCTTGTCCATGCCGCGCGCGAGCGCATCCTGCGGCGCATCGTGGGAGCGCAGCAGGAGCGCCGAAAGCGCCGGCGAGAGCGTGAGCGAGTTGATCGCCGAGATCACCGTGGAGATGGCGATCGTCACCGCGAACTGGCGGTAGAACTGGCCGGTGAGGCCGGAGATGAACGCGAGCGGGAGGAAGACCGCGACCAGCACGAGCGCGATCGCGATGATCGGTCCCGAGACCTCGCGCATGGCGCGATAGGTCGCATCGCGCGGCGAGAGCCCCGCCTCGATGTTGCGCTCGACGTTCTCGACGACCACGATGGCGTCGTCCACGACGATCCCGATGGAGAGCACCAGACCGAAGAGCGTGAGCGCGTTGATCGAGAACCCGAGCAGGTGCAGCACGGCGAAGGTGCCCACGACGGACACCGGCACGGCGACCAGCGGGATGATCGAGGCCCTCCAGGTCTGCAGGAAGAGGATCACGACGAGGACCACGAGCGCGATCGCCTCGAAGAGCGTGTGCACGACCGACTCGATGGAGGCGCGCACGAACTGCGTCGGGTCGTACACGATGGAGTACTCGACGCCCTCCGGCATCGCGGCCTTCAGGTCCGCCATCGCCGCGCGGACCTGGTTCGAGATCTGGATGGCGTTGGAGCCGGGTGCGGCGAAGATGCCGATGGCGACGGCGGGCTTGTTGTCGAGGAGCGAGCGCAGCGAATACTCCGCGGCGCCCAGCTCGATGCGCGCGAGGTCGCGCAGGCGCGTGACCGCCCCGCCCGGCTCCGTCTTCACGACGATGTCGCCGAACTGTTCCTCGGTCTGCAGCCGGCCCTGCGCGTTCACCGGGAGCTGGACGTCCACGCCTTGCGGGCTGGGCGAGGCGCCGACCATGCCCGCCGCCGCCTGCACGTTCTGCCCCTGGATCGCGTTCGTCACGTCGGTCGCGGAAAGGCCGTGCTCGGCGACCTTCCCCGGATCGAGCCAGACCCGCATCGAGTAGTCGCCCGCGCCGAAGATGTTCACCTCGCCCACGCCGGCCACGCGCTGCAGGCGGTCCTTCACGTTGAGGACCGCGTAGTTGCGCAGGTAGTTGATGTCGTAGCGGCCCGTGGGCGACACGAGGTGGACCACCATCGTGAGGTCGGTCGACGCCTTGGCCGTCGTGATGCCGAGCCGGCGCACTTCCTCGGGCAGGCGCGCCTCGGCTTGCGCCACGCGGTTCTGCACGAGCTGCTGCGCCTTATCCGGATCGGTGCCGAGCCTGAACGTGACGGTGAGCGTGAGCGCGCCGTCCGTGGTCGCCTGGCTGCCCATGTAGAGCATGTTCTCGACGCCGTTGATCTGCTCCTCGAGCGGCGTGGCGACGGTCTCTGCGATGACCTTCGGGTTCGCGCCCGGATACGTCGCGCGCACCACAACGGACGGCGGCACGACATCCGGGTACTCGGAGATCGGCAGCAGGTTCATCGCGATGGCGCCCGCGAGGAAGATGATCATCGAGACGACGCCCGCGAAAATGGGGCGGTCAATAAAGAACTTGGAGAGATTCATGGGTTATCTCGACGCCGTCTTCACTTCCTGGGGCGCGACGACCGCACCGGGCCGCACGCGCTGCAATCCGTTCACGACGATCCGCTCGCCCGGCTTGAGGCCCGCATTCACGATGCGCAGGCCCTCGACTTCCGGCCCGAGCTTCACCTCGCGATAGGCGACCTTGTTGTCGCCGCCCACCACCATCACGAAGCGCTTGCTCTGGTCCGTGCCGATCGCGCGATCGGTCACCAGCACGGCGTTCTCGCTGCGCGCATGACCGAGGTGCACGCGCACGAACTGCCCGGCCATGAGGCGGCCGTCGCGGTTGTCGAAGACCGCGCGCACGCGCACGGTGCCGCTGTGCGTGTTGACCTGGTTGTCGATGAGCTGCAGGCGGCCGTGCAGGGTGGCCGCGGCGTCATCGGTCCCGATATCGACCGGAATGCGCTCGATCGCGGGGCGGCTTCCGGTCGACGGCACCTCGCGCAGCGCACGCGCCACCACGCCCTCGTCCGCGTCGAAGCTCGCATAGATCGGGCTCACGCTCACCAGCGTGGTGAGCACCGGCGCGGAAGCCCCGGCGGCCACGAGGTTGCCCACGGTGACCTCGAGCTTGCCGACACGCCCGCTCACCGGCGCGCGGACCTGCGTGTAGCCGAGGTTCAGGCGCGCAATCTGCAACGCGGCCTGGGCGGCGCGGACATCGGCGTCGGCCTGGCGGCGGGCGTTCACGCGCTCGTCCAGCTCGCGCTGCGCGATCGCACGCTCGTCCCACAGGCGTTGCGCGCGGGCTTGCTCGGTGGTCGCATTGTCGAGGCGGGCCTGTGCGGCCGCGACCTGCGCCTGCGCCCGGTCCACCTCGGCGGCGAACGGGGCGGGATCGATCGTCAGGAGCAGGTCGCCGGAGCGCACCAGCGCGCCTTCGGTGAAGTGGACGGACTGGATGGCACCGGCCACGCGGGGTCGCACCTCCACGCGGTCCACCGCCTCGAGGCGGCCCGAGAACTCGTCGAACGGCGTGA
Source organism: Usitatibacter sp. (assembly GCA_035656735.1). Lineage (GTDB taxonomy): Bacteria > Pseudomonadota > Gammaproteobacteria > Burkholderiales > Usitatibacteraceae > Usitatibacter. The sequence continues at coordinate 24,990 of DASRRY010000012.1, forward strand.
CCTCGCGCTGCTCGACGGTGGCCACGGAGACGGGAATCGCCGCGGGCCCGGCGGCCTGCGGCTTCGGGCTCGCGGTGGAATGGCGGATGCCGACGCCCGTGATGATCGCCCCGGCGGTGATGGCGCCGATGGCGGCGACGAGCTTCCAGTTGCGCGGGCGGGTGGTGGCTGTCATGGGATGGCCTTCGATGGGTTTATTTGTGTAACGAGCGATACAAAATAAGGCTGGCCGGGCGCGTTGTCAAGGAATTTCCTATCGAGCGCTACGGAATGTCAGTGGGCAGCGGCGGCGGTGGGCTCGCGCCGCGCGCCCGGCAGGGGCTGTGCCGCGACTCGCAGCGCGCGCCAGCGCGCCGGCGTCTCGCCTTCCCACTGGCGGAAGGCGCGGAAGAACGAGTTCTGGTCGTCGAAGCCCAGGAGGAAGGCGACGTCCACCATGTCGAGCTGCCCGTTCACCAGGTACTCATGGGCCAGCTCGCGCCGCGCCGTGGTGAGGACGTCCAGGAAGCGCGTGCCCTCGTCCGCGAGCCGGCGCTGCAACGTGCGCTCGGACATGGCGAGCTCCTGGGCGATGGCGCGCATCTCGGGCCGGCTGGTGGCGAGACGGCGCTTCATGAGCCACTTCACCCGGTCCGCAAGGCGTTGCCCGGCGTGGTGGTCGGCGAGCGCGCGCTCGAGCGCCGGCGAGAGCACTTCCAGCAGCTCGCGGTTATACGACGCGAAGGGACGGTCGAGGTCGGCGCGGTCGACGACGAGGCGATTCGATGCGGCCCCGAAGCGGACGGTCGCGCCGAAGAATTCCGCATGCGCCGCAGGATTGCCCTGGGCCCATTGCAGCTCGACGTGGCGTGCGCGTACCGGTTGGCCCGTCCCGCGGCGACCCAGCTCCATGAGGATCCCGAACATGAGGTCCGTCGCCGTGGCGCGCTCCGGATGCTCCTGCAGCCATTCGAGGTCGATGGTGCAGCTGTCGCCCTCCTCGCGGAAGTGCAGTCGCTCGGGCGCGCACATCTGCTTGTAACGGCCGACCATGTGCATCGCATCGCGCCAGTTGCGCGCGTGGTACGGGGCGAGCACGATCGGCGGCGCGCCGGCCAGGTCGATGTTGCGGGCGATCTCCAGGCCGATCGCGGGGTTTCCGGAAAGCTCCCTCACCGCGGCCCAGAATGCGTGGGACTGCTCGATCGTGAGCATGGTCGTTTCGGTCAGGGCCGCGGCCGGCATGCGTGCACGGCGCAAGACCTCGGACGCGGGCACGCCGCAGCGCTCGAGCGACTTCCAGATCGAGGGAAAGAACTTCACACGCAGCGGGACGGCATTCGCTTCCATCAAAGTCTCCTGGTCTCGCCGGCGCCGGGATGATCCCGGGGGCTCGGTGACGTGCCACCAGATTAGGTCCTGAGCCGCCGCCGATCACTAGCGGACCGCGCCACATCACTTGCAAAAGGCGCCAATCCGTCCGGCGAGGCGATGTTTGTGTATTGCGCGCTACAGAAGGGGTAATCTACGGCGGCTTGCCGCGCCCTGTCAAATGATTTAATATCGATCACTATGAAAACCGCATCATTGCCCTCCTCCCAGCCGGTGGCGGCCACGCGACGCCCGCGAGGTCGGCCGCGCTGCTTCGACTGCGAGCAGGCGCTGGACCGCGCGATGACCGTTTTCTGGCAGAAGGGCTACGAAGCGGCCTCGCTGCAGGACCTGACCGAGGCCATGGGCATCAGCCCGCCCAGCCTCTATGCCGCCTTCGGCGACAAGGAAGGCCTCTTCGTCGCGGCGGTGAAGCGCTACCACGCGCAGGCGAAGGCCATGGGCACGGGCTGCCAGGAGGCGGCGACGGCGCGCGACTCCGTGGAGGGCCTGCTCACGCTGGCCGCGAACTTCTTCACCGACCCGCAGCATCCGCGCGGCTGCTTCTCCGTGATGGCAATGACCACCGCCGCCTCCACGAGCGAGCGCGTGCAGCAGATCCTCTGCGAGGAGCGGGCCGCGGCTAAGGAACGGCTGCGTGGGCGCATCCAGCGCGGCATCCGCGAAGGCGAGCTTCCCCCGGACACCGATGCGACCGCGCTCGCGAACCTGTACGGCGCGGTGCTGGCCGGCATGTCTCTCCAGGCGCGCGAGGGCGCGTCGCGCAAGGCGCTGCTCGCGATGGTCGAGACCGCGATGCGCGCGTGGCCCGAGGCGCCGAAGCGCGCCGGCGCCCGCAGGGAAAGAGCCCGGGCGTAGTCCTTCCCCGGAAGTTCCCGCCCTGGTCAGGCGAAGTTCAGGCCGTCGTAGAAGGTCTGGGTCTCGTTCTTTCGCGTGAAGTTGTACTCGTACGCATAGGAGGCTGAATCGCCGCCCGCCTCCTCGACGCTCACGAGGAGGCGGCCCTGCGCTTCGCCCGGGGCGATGAGGCCACCGGACCAGGTCACCTGCGCACCGGCCATCGCCATCCCCTCGGGCAGCACCACCTCGGCCGTTCCTTCCTTCGTCGTGACGGTCTCGGTCGCCCACGCCTTCGGGCGCTGGCCGCCAAACCCCGGCTTCGGTCCCCAGATGCACACCACGTACACGAGCGTCGGGCCGTCCGATTCGAACCGCACGGTGACGTCGCCGCCGGAGACCTTGAAGTTCGCGCCGTTCGCCTTCTTCGGCATCAGCATGGGATTCGTCCTGGC
>DASRRY010000013.1:0-77321 GCA_035656735.1 Usitatibacter sp.
CGCTGTAGCTCGGCCTTCAGGCGCCGAATCTCCTCGGCCTGGGAGCGCTCCTCGGTGCGTTGGGCTTGAGGCTTCGACAATTGCCTGGCCCACCGATAAAGAGTGTCGGTCGCGATCCCCAGCCGCTTGGAAACCTCGTAAGCCGAGTGCCCCTGCTCACGAATCTGCTTGACGGCCTCGATCTTGAATTCTTCGGTGTATCGGTTGTTGCTCATGACACCTCCTCTGGGTCGTAAGTGTACGACTCCGAGGTGTCGACTAAACTAGGGGCGATTCAAGTTGGCACGTATTACAACTACTTCCGCGACTACGATCCGAGCGTCGGGCGGTATGTGGAAAGCGATCCGATTGGGTTGGAAGCAGGAGTAAATACGTATAGCTACGTGGGAGCCGATCCGCTTACCTATTTCGACCCGCGGGGAAAAGCAGGCACGGCAGTCGGCTGTGCAGCTGGTGCCTGGTTCGGTCCAATCGGGTGTGGCATTGGGGCTGCAATAGGAACCGCCGGCACGATCATCCTGGGCGGTATCATCGCAAACTCGATTGGGTCGGACAGCGAAAACGATCCGGTCAAAGATCAAAAGCCTTTCAATCCCGGCAGGGACTGCGATGGCAAGTGCAATCCGTGCCCACCCACGATTAAGTGGGATGCAGATGGCAATAAGCACGGCTCAACAAGTGGTCGCCATGGGCACGGCATCAGGTGGGATCAAAATCCGCAGACGTGTTGGTGCTATCCCTCACGGCTTAGCGGCCCCTCCACGGACAGTCTAAAGTGAAAGAGACGTTTCCCGGCATGTCGCTCGATCTATTGATGAACACGTTTCGGGTAGCAAGTCGCGAATTGTTCAATCATTACTTTCGCTTGGATGATCCCTACTCAGCGACCGCCGCAGCATGGGCGGCTGAGGAAAGGTTTCGCGAGGTCGAAAGCGTGCTATTTGATCAGCTCGTGGTAGTTCCTATCGGACTTCGGCTAGGAAATTATGGAAAGCCGCAAGAACGGATTATCGTGAAGTCGCGCCTTGGCGGCCCCGTGCCTGCGATGATCAACCGAGAATTCACATCTGGTTATTGGGACTACCCCGTGAAGGAAATGTCGTCGAGTGCCACCCTGCTTTTCGTCAAATTCTTTGACTGGGACCAATTGGCTGTTCGCGACAATCGCTACGTTTGCGTCCAGATCGTGGACTGGGCTGACCACCCAGAGGCGAAAGGGAAGTCGGCTCTTATTGAGACCAATCTGATCGAGTTCACGACGAAGCATTAGAAGTAGCGCCGGTTGAAAGAGCGGTCGGCAATTTACAACTACTTCCGCGATTACGACCCCATCGTCGGCCGGTATATGGAGAGCGATCCAACTGGGCTGGCGGGAGGCTTGAGTACATTCTCTTATACTGACGACGATCCTCTTAACTTCGTCGACTACACGGGACTAGCCGCAGGGCCTCCAATCTGTTTCGGGAAGGACTGCCCCAATCCACCATTTTGCGCCACTCCGAATGGGCCCAAGCCATGTCCTCAACCCGACACTAAGATCCCTAGGAAACCGAATCCATTCGGAAAGCCAAAGGGTGATGAGTGTAAGGTTTTCCATGATGTAAAGTCGTGCTCTGCTTGCTGTGCGGCGCGAAATAGATGGGCACCGGGCAATATCACCCCGTGTGTCATAAAAAAATGTACTGATCCTCAAGGTATCACCGGCTATCATCCGCCCGGACATGAACCGGGATCGGCATGTGAGGCATAACGATTCATTTGGAGTCCAACATGCGAAGAATTATTGTTGGCGCTTTGGTCGCATTCGCCAGTTTAATCGTGGTCGGGGCACGAAGCGATGACACACCGTCGCAGGTAGTGGATCATGAAATGGCACAGACTTATTCGGCCTTCCTACGAATCGGGATGAATCTAGAAGTCAGTGAACTTATACGCAAGGGAGATACTGAGGGAGCAGTTCAGCTCTTGAATACGATGAATATTCTTGAAGTGACTCCCTTGCTGACATCATCAGACGATGACGGGTTGATCAGTATGAAACGACGCGTTTTCCGACGACGTACGATTGAGCGTTCAAAATTTGCGCAGCCCAGCATCCGAGACCAGGCAAGCGATCAGTTGAATAAGAATATCGACGAGTACCTGCGGAAATATCGTTAGCGAGAAATGGATCCGAAGCTTCGGCCGCCGGCAGAGCGCTAATCTCCTGCAAAGAAACGAGAACAATCGGTGACCCAGAACGAAACGATGTCGCTCGCTGAACTGAAACTCTACGGAGGTGGTGGCGCCGGGATGATTTCAAGCCGGCTATCTGCAAGGACGATAGACCGGCCGTTGAGAACTGGCCTCATTTCGTCGGGAATGAAGCACGGGATGCCATTGCAGACAAGGATGTCCTCCGCGGGGAAGCGTTCCCGACGGGAGACGCCGACAACCCAGTGGAAGGTAATCGTCTTGAGGTCGGCAGACGCAACCCAGTTAGCCATTGACTCGACCAATCTGCCGGCGACGTTTTGGTCACCTTGAACAGTCCGCGCCTCAGCTTGAGGCGCCACCGTAAGGACCCACTCGTCCTTCGTAGCACCCCCGAACGTCATCAGGCGGTTGATGAATTCAGTCGCATCGTGAGATATCGATAAGCGAAAGTCAGTCACAGTTCGCACATCCATTGCTGGCGCCGATCACGGCTTAAGCAGCGGACCTTCCTTTCCGCGCATGCCTCTCGAAGGTCGCTTATCCTGACAGCCCCACGCCCAGTTGCTGTAATCGATCTCGATCCATCGCTTTTGCGTGTCAGGGCAATCAAAGCTGCGACATTCGTATATGCACATGGTAAGGATGAAAGCCGCAGGACCCAATATTGCAACTTGATCTGCCGTGGGTATTAGCGGCACCTGTTTTCTTAGCTCGCAAAAGCCGGGCACACCCGGAGAATCACCGCCTGGGCCATCGTTTAGTAGACCCTTTGAATCTACCTTGCCAACCGGATTGCCGCGCACATACTCGTACGTATTGATCCCGCCCTTCAATCCGATCGGATCGCTCTCCACATACCTCCCGATGCTCGGATCGTAATCGCGGAAGTAGTTGTAGACTTCCGCGCCAACCGCTGCATGGTTGCGGCGACCCACGGCCGGGCTCCAGCACAATCGCCCCTCCCATTCCGATGGAGGAGAGACATGCTTAGAGCCAAACGCATCACGCCCGTAAGGCGCAGGGCGGCGGACGACTCCGCCCTCAATCCGCTCCACGCCCACAAGGAGCGCTTCATTCGCTGGACGATCGCTGTGGGCCTGTCCGAGCAGACGGCGGCCACGAGGCGAGCGGCGCTCGATCGCTTCATCCGTTGGTGCGAGCTGAACGGAATCGCAAGTCCCCGCGAGATCACCCTCGATGCCCTGGAGGCTTACCAGGCGGCATTGGCGACGTACCGCAAGGACAACGGCGAGTCGCTCGAGCGAGCGACGCAGGTTAGCCGCTTGCACCCGGTCAAGGCATTCTGCAAATGGCTCGTGCGCTCCCGCCTGGTGGAGATGGACGTGTCGCGCGACCTCCAGCTTCCCAAGCTGCCGCGCCGCTTGCCCAGGCGAATTCCGAGTCCTGAAGAGATGCGACGGATCCTGTCCACCGCGGATGGTGCCGCCCCTGGCTGCATCCGCGACCGCGCCATGATGGAAACCCTCTATTCCACGGCGCTCAGGCGCATGGAGCTCGTTCGCTTGCGCATGTGCGACGTGAGCATGGAGACAGCGACGCTCACGGTGCGGGCGGGCAAGGGTGGGCGCGATCGCGTCGTTCCCATCGGGGCGCGCGCATGCGCATGGATCGATCGGTATCAGCGCGAGGTCAGGCCGCGCCTGGCCGGCGGACTCGACCGTGGAGAGCTCTTCCTGACCGATTATGGCGAGCCCTTCCGCCGCAACCGGCTGGGAGACCGCATCCGCCGCTATGTCGCGCGCGAGGGACTGCCCGGGGCGTGTCACGTTTTCCGTCACGCGTGCGCGACGCACATGCTGGAGAACGGCGCGGATATCCGGTTCATTCAGGCGCTTCTCGGGCACTCCAGCCTGTCGACCACGCAAGTGTATACGCATGTCACGATCGGCAAGCTGAGGGAGGTCCACGCGGCGACGCATCCGAGCGGCAACGCGCGATCACCGGCTGGTCCGCAAAGAGCAGGGGTCGGTGGCGTAATATCGCTTGACGATAGTACCGCGACGCGGTACTATCGGGCCGGATGATCCAGTCTTTCGCCGATAGGGTCACTGCCGCGGTCTTTTCTGGCCTGGAAGTCCGGCGACTGCCTTGGGAAGTCCAGCTCGCGGCTCGGAGAAAGCTGAAGCTGATCGATGCCACGAACTCATTGGAGAGCCTTCGAGCCCCGCCGGGAAATCGATTGGAAGCTCTTCGGGGAGACCGCAAAGGGCAATGGAGCATCAGGATCAACGATCAGTGGCGCATCTGCTTCCGATGGGCCCAAGGCGACGCCTTCGACGTGCAGATAGTCGACTACCACTAGGAGCCACGACATGACCATCAAGCGCAGCGAGCTCGGAACGATGAAATTCGGAAACGTTGTTTCCGGCCGCCTCTTGCCGCCCGTGCACCCGGGCCAGGTCCTTCTTTCGGATTTCATCGAGCCGCTGGGCCTTACTCGCTACCGGGTCGCCAAGGCGATCGGGGTTCCGCAGCGACGCATTGACGAAATCTGCTCGGGCAAGCGGGCAATCACGGCGGATACCGCCCTGCGGCTCGGCCGCTTCTTCAGTGTCGAACCCCAGCTGTGGATGAACCTCCAGGCGCAATACGATCTCGAGGTCACCGCACGGGAGCTGGCAAAGACCGCAAGCCTCGAGATCGTGCCCCTCAAGGACGCAGCCTGAACGCGCTTCCCCGGCCGCGCAAATGAAAAAGCCCCGCCGAAGCGGGGCAGGGTACTACAGGGAGTGTGACGTAAATCCGTTGGCCTAGCCGACGCTCTCCATCGGTCCGGGCTGGCTCCAGGCGAAGACCACGCGCTGGCGTTGCGAGCCGATCTTCACCTCGCGCGAGAAGGACCAGGCATCCCAACGCGTGGAGACGATGTACTTGCCCTTGGGCAGGCGCGCGAGGAAGTACGGACCGGTGCTCTCGCCCTCGAACACGACCTTGCCCTTGTCGTCGGTGATGCGCACGGGCATGTTCGCGAGGTGCTTCTCGCGCCGCCCCACCTTCTCGACGAAGACCAGCTCGAGCGGGAACTCCTGCGCCGCGCGCTTGATCGCGTTGGCCTCGCCCATCTCCGTGCCGCCCGTGATGTACGTGACGGGGCCGGCCTTGCGCGGCTCCGGCAGGTTCTCGGCGTAGCGCGGCGGAATCGCGGCCGTCGCGGCGGTGGCGGCGAGGCCGGTCAGTGCGGCGACGAGCTTCTTGTGCGTCATGGCAACCTCCTCTGGTTCAGGTACGGTGTTCCTCAGCCCATCTCGACCGGCACGAAGAGCTGGCGGTCTTCGCGCTGGATCAGGAGCGCCGCGCGCTTGCCGCTCTTGGACACGGCCACGCGCAGCTCCTCGGGTGTCGCGACCGGCGTGCCGTTCAGCTGCAGCAGCAGGTCGCCGGGCTGGACGCCGGCGCGCTCCGCGGCGCCGCTCACCTGCTCGACGACCAGCGCCTTCTTGCCGACCTGCGAGCGTTCTTCCGCGGTGAGGGGCCGCACCACGACGCCCAGCCGGCCGCGCGCGGCGGCCTTCGAGTCGTCGTCGTTGGAGGCGAGCTTCGCCTTCTGCTCCATCGGCGCCACGGCCAGTGTTTCCTTGCGGCCCTTGCGCCACACCTCGACGTCGGTCTTGGTGCCCGGGTGCGAGTCGGCGACCAGCAGCGGCAGGTCGTTCGAGTGCTCGATCGGGTGGCCGTTGAACGAGAGAATGATGTCGCCCACCTGGAAGCCCGCCTTCTGCGCGGGGCTGCCGTCATCGATCGACGAGACGAGCGCGCCGCGCGGACGGTCGAGGCCGAAGGACGACGCGAGCGACGCGTTCACCTCCTGGACGGTCACGCCCAGGCGGCCGCGCTCGACCTTGCCGTGCTTCACGATCTGGTTCTCGACGTTCATCGCGATCTCGATCGGGATCGCGAACGACACACCCTGGTAGCCGCCCGAGCGCGAGTAGATCTGCGAGTTGATGCCGATCACTTCGCCCGCGAGGTTGAAGAGCGGGCCGCCCGAGTTGCCCGGGTTCACCGCGACGTCGGTCTGGATGAAGGGCACGTACGTCGAGTCGGGCAGCGAGCGCGCCTTCGCGCTCACGATGCCGGCGGTGGCGGAGTTCTCGAAGCCGAAGGGCGAGCCGATCGCGATCACCCATTCGCCGACGCTCGCACGGCGCGAGTCGCCGACCTTCACCGTGGGCAGGCCCGTGGCGTCGATCTTGATCACGGCGACGTCGGTCGCCTTGTCGCTGCCGATCACCTTGGCGGTGAACTCGCGGCGGTCCGTGAGGCGCACCGTCACATGGTCCGCGTTCTCGACCACGTGGGCGTTGGTGAGGATGTAGCCGTCGGGGCTCACGATGAAGCCGGAGCCCTCGCCGCGCATCGGCGTGGCGCGCGGCACCTGGCCGTGGAAGTTGCGGAAGAAGTCACGGAATTCCTCCGGGACGTCGTCCGGCATGCCCTGCATCTGCGCGCGGGTCTTGACCGTGCCTTCGATCTGCACATTGACCACGGCAGGGCCGTAGCTCTTCACGATGTCGGAAAAGCCGTTGAGGGGGAGGCTCGAGGCGGCGGGATTGGCGGCGGGCGCCGCGACGCCGGCTGCGAGCACCGCGGGGTTCGCCTGCACCGTGGCGATCGGCGACCAGTGGCCGCGATAGGCGGCGGCCCCCGTGCCGATCACGCCGGCGGCGACGAGCGCGCCCACGAGGAGGTTCGCTTTCATGTTTTCTCCAGAAGCGGAGCCGGAATGGGCTCCATGGAGAAGAGTCTCGCCCGGCCCGCTTAAGCGGGCCTTAAGGCCGAAATCGGGGACGCAGTCGGATTTCGACCCCTGAAATCAGGGACGCAGTCGGAATTCCACGGGCCTCGTGGCGGGCCGAATTGGGTGTGCTGCGTGGCTGGATGGTGACCGGAAACGGCGCCATTTGGAGCTCCCGTGGATCAAACAGAACGCCTTGGACGCCGTCGCGAATTGCGACTGCGTCCCCGATTTCACATTCCGAGATCCGACTGCGTCCCCGATTTCAGGTTCAGCTGGCCAACGGCAGGGAGACCCGGACCCGCAGCCCGCGGCCGGAGAGCGCGTCGAGGATCTCGACGGAGCCGCCGTGCTTGTCGGCGATGCGCTTCACGATGGCGAGGCCGAGGCCGCTGCCGCCCTGGGCGGCGCCCTCGCCGCGGTAGAAGCGGTCGAAGACCCGGGCGCGCTCGGCGGCGGGGATGCCGGGGCCGCTGTCCTCGACCTCCAGGATCGCGTGGCCGTCCTCGCGGGCCACGCGTACGTCCACGCGGCCCGGGGAGGGCGTGTAGCGGATCGCGTTGTCGATCAGGTTGTCCAGCAGCGTGCGCAGGCTGGGCGGGTCGCCACGGACCACCACGGGCTCGGCAGCCACCTCGATGCCCAGCGAGAGCCCGCGCGATTCGGCCGAGGCGGCGTGCCCGTCCACCGCGCTGCGCGCCGCGGGCACGAGGTCCACCTCGCGCGCCTCCACCGGGACGTCGGGATCCTGCCGCGCCAGCGCCAGCAGCTGCTCCACCAGCCGCACGGCGCGGGCAATCCCCTCCCGCAGCGCCGCATGGGAGCGCGCCCGCTCCGCGTCGTCCCGCGCGCGCTCCGCCAGCTGCAACTGCAGGCGCAGCGCCGTGAGCGGCGTGCGCAGCTCGTGCGCCGCATCGGCGATGAACCGGCGCTCGTGCTCGAGCGTCCCGGCGAGCCGCCCGAGCAGGCCGTTCAGCGCGGTCACCAGCGGCTCGATCTCCACGGGCACGTCCGCGGTGCCGATCGGCTCCAGCGACTGCGGGCTGCGGCGCGACACCGCCCGCGCCGCCGTCTCGATCGGCCGCAGCTCGCGCCCCACGAGCTTCCAGATGAGCAGGCCCATCAGCGGCAGCGCCACCACGAACGGCAGCAGCGTGCGCCAGGCGGCGGCGAAGGCGAGCCGGTTGCGCACCGACAGCGGTTGCGCGACCTGGATGATGAGCCCGCGCTGCTGGGTCGCGAACGTGCGCCAGCGCCCGTTCTCCGCCACGACCTCGCCGAAACCGAGCTGCACCGCGCTCGGCACCTTCATGTGCGCGGGCGACGCGTAGAGGAGTGTGCCGTCGGAGGCCCAGACCTGGATCACGAAGTCGAGCGACTCCTCGCCCGTGAGCGAGTCCGCGAAATCGCTGGGGAAGAACGTGCGGTCGCGCAACGTGAGCGCGAGCTGCCGCAGCTGGTAGTCGAAGATGTCGTTGATCTCGATGCGCGCCTGCACGAAGACCACGGCCGCGGCGCCGATGCCGCCGGCCAGCACGCTCGAGAGCAGCCACACCAGGAGGCTGCGGCGGATCGACATCATTCGGGCGCCAGGCAGTATCCGAGCCCGCGCACGGTGCGGATCACCGAGGGGGCGAGCTTGCGGCGCAGCGCGTGGATGTGGACCTCGACCGCGTTGCTGCCCACTTCCTCGCCCCAGCCGTAGAGGCGGTCCTCGAGCTGCGCGCGCGTGAAGTAGGCACCCGGCCGCTCCGCCATCGTCTCCACGAGCGTGAACTCCCGCGCGGAGAGCGCCACCTCCTTGCCCTTCCAGCGCGCGCGCCGCGCCGCGGTGTCGAGCTCGAGGTCGCCCACGTTCAACGTCGCGGCGGCGCGCCCCGAGCGCCGGCGCGCGACCGCACGCAGCCGCGCCCCCAGCTCGTCGAGATCGAAGGGCTTCACGAGGTAGTCGTCGGCGCCCGCGTCGAGCCCGGCCACGCGATCGGCCACCGCGTCGCGCGCGGTGATGACGATGACGGGCAGGTCGCTGCGCTTCGCGCGCAGCTCACGCAGCACCGTGAGGCCGTCGCGCTTCGGCAATCCGAGGTCCAGCAGCATCGCTTCGTACACGCCGTTGGCGAGCGCGGCCGAGGCCTGCGCCCCGTCGCGCACCCAGTCCACCGCATGTCCCTCGCGGCGCAAGCCCTCCTGCGCCGCGGCGCCGATCATCGCATCGTCTTCCACGAGCAGCAGCCGCACGCGCGAGGCCCTAGGGCGTCTCCGCCGTCGCGCTCGCCCGCACGAGCCCGAGCAGCGCGTCCTTGCGGAACGGCTTGGCGATCGTCTCATCGAATCCCGCCGCCTTCTTCTCCGCGTGGAAGCGCGCCGGGGGATCCACGGCCGCGGCGACGAGGCGCACGGTGGCGCCCTCGCGCTGCATGCGCGAGCGCAGCAGCTTCGGCGCCTCGGCGCCGCCCAGGCCCGCGAGCCCCGTATCCACGATGACCACGTCGTACAGGTCCTGGTCGAGCGCGGCGAGCGCTTCGGCCAGGTCCTGCGCCACGACCACCGCGCAGTCCATGCGCCCGAGGACGTGCGCAGCGAGGATCTGGCTGTCGCGCGAGGCGTCGACCAGCAGCACCGTGGCGCCCTTGCGCTGCTCGCGCAGGGAGTGGCGGGTGACGAGCGTCGGCGTCTCGTCGGCGTCCACCGAGGCACCCGTGACAACCACGATCGCCTCGTTCAGCTGGCGGTCGTTGATCGGATAGCGCATGTAGGCCGCGATGCCGTTCTCGCGGCACGCGATCGCATCGCCGGGCTTGCCCTCGCTCGCGAGCATCATCACGAGCGTCGTGCGCAGGCGCGGGCTGTGCTTGATCCGGAACGAGAGCAGGAAGCCGTCCTGCACCGGCAGGCGATTGGAGAGGATCACGAGGGGCACGGGCGAGCCTTCCTGCTCCAGGCGCTCGAGGAGCGCCAGCGCCATCGGCGCGTTGTCCGCCTCGAGCGGCACCATGCGCCATCCGCGCAGGAGGTTCGTGACCTCGAGGCGTTGCTGCGGATCGTCGGACACCATGAGCACCGTGAGGCCCACGAGCGACACGTAGGTCGCACGGCTCGGGCCGGGCGGGGGCGGGCAGAGCGGAAACTCCACCGTGAACGAGTACAGCGGCTCCTGGGTGCCGCGCGCGGCGATCGCGAGCGTGCCGCCCATGGCCTTCACCATGAAGCGCGCGACGGCGACGCCCATGCCGCTCTCCGCGGAGGTGCGCGCCGAAGCGCGCGCGGCGTCGGCGCCCGCCGCGATCACGCTGAAGGAAACCTGGATCGCGGCGGCGGTCGTGAACTCCGGCGTGATCTGCAGCAGGATCTCCGCGCCGGGCAGCAGCGAGAAGGCGTTGTCGACGAGGTTCCGCAGCACGAGCTGCAGGCGCTCGACGTCGCCCTCGAGCGCGTCGGCCACGTCCTGCTCCACCTTCACGCGCAGCCGGCAGCCATGCTCCTCCGCGTTGGTCACCAGGCGCTCGATGAGCCGCGCGAGCGCCTCGCGCAAGCCGAACTGGCGGCGCTGCAGCACGATGCCGCCGGAGACGCGCGAGAAATCGACCAGGTCGCCGATCGCCGTGAGGGCGGTCTCGGTCGACGCATGGATGCCCTGGAAGCGCTCGACGATCGCCGCGTCGAGGTTGATCTGCTCGGCGAGGATCGACACCGCGGAGAGTCCCTCGAGCGCCACCGCGAGCTCGACGCCGATGCGCTCGATGAGGCCGATCTCGACGCCCGCCTTGGCGGTGGCCACGCCGGCCGCCGCCGCCTCGCGCGCGATCCAGAGCGCGCCCGCGGGCTCGCCCTCGACCAGGATGGGCTGGCGCTCGACCTGCACCAGGCCGCCCTCGCCCGTCACGCTCAGCGTCGAGGGTTCGCCGGCATTGGCCACGGCCTGCGCGACGGCGCGCGGCTCGATGCGCTCCGAGCGTCCCAGCACGTCCTTCACCGCGAGCCCGGAGAGCGACTCCGGCGCGCTCTCGAGCCCCAGCAGCGCGCAGAAGGGCGTGTTCAGGATCTCCACGTCGCCCGCGCCCGTCTCGACCAGCATCGCCACGGGCGAATGCTCGGCGAGCGTGATGAGGCGCGCGGTCAGCACGTTCAGGGCGCCCTCCATGTCGCGCTGCGCGCCGATGTCCTGCACCACCGCCGCGACCGCGGAGATCCGGCCGCCTTCATCGGCCACGGGCTGGAACGTCGCGTGGACCCAGCGCTCGGAGAGATCGGCCGTGGCGAGCTCGGCGTCCACGAAGGCCTGCGCGGCCTTGCCCTCGGCGATGCGCGCGACGCTTTGCGCGACGCGGCGCTGGGCGGGACCGCGAAAGAGCTCCGCCAGCGAGCGGCCGACGAGCTCCGCGGCCTCGGTGCCCGTGATCTCGACCAGCGCCATGTTGGCGAACGTGAGCGTGCCGCGCGGGTCCGCGAGCGCCACGGGGACCTGGAGCGAATCGACGACGCGACGGAAATCCTCGGTCGTCATCATCGCGTCAGTGGGGACCGCCGAGCTTGCCGATCACGCCGAGCAGGTGGCGGGTCGCCGGATGCAGCTCGGCCTCGGAGCCGCGCAGCGCGGGAAGGATGCGCCCGGCGATGGTCTTGCCGAGCTCGACCCCGAACTGGTCGAACGGGTTGATGCCCCAGATCGTCGCCTGCACGAACACCTTGTGCTCGTAGATCGCGAGCAACGCGCCGAGGTGCCGCGCATCGAGGTGCGGCAGCACGAACGTCGTGCTCATGCGATCGCCGGGGCAGGTGCGCCACGGCTCGCTCGCTTCCACGCCGGCCATCAGCGCCTCGGATTGCGCGCACGCGTTCGCGAGCAGGATGCGGTGGTGCTCGAGCTCGCTGCCCATGGGCCGCGCCGAGACGATGAAGTCGCACGACGCGATATCGGTGCCCTGGTGCAGCCATTGGTGGAACGCGTGCTGCCCCGGCGTCTCCGTGCCGCCCCAGATCACCGGGCAGGTCTCGGTGTCGACGCGATGGCCCGCCGCATCGACGCGCTTGCCGTTCGACTCCATCTCGAGCTGCTGGAGATAGGCCGGCAGGCTCGCGAGCCGCGAGGCGTAGCCCAGCACCGCGTGGCTCGGGATGCCGAGCGCATTGCGATTCCAGATGCCGACGAGCGCCAGGAGCACGGGCACGTTGCGCTCGAGCGCGTCGGAGCGGAAGGCGAGGTCCACGGCGTGCGCGCCGGCGAGCAGCTCCTCGAACCCCTGCATGCCGACCGCGAGCGCGATGGGAATCCCGACGGAGGACCAGAGCGAATAGCGCCCGCCCACCCAGTCGTGGAAGGGAAAGACGTTGCAGTCCGGCAGCCCCCACTTCACGGCCTCTCCCGCATTGGCGGTGGCGCCGATGATGTGCTTGGCCACGGCCTCGGGGCCGAGCGCCGCCGCGATCCAGGCGCGCGCGGCCGCGGCATTGACCATCGTCTCCTGCGTGGTGAAGGTCTTCGAGGCCACGACGACGAGCGTCGAGGCGGGCTTGAGCCCCGCGATCGCGTCGTCGAAATCCGCCGGATCGATGTTGGCGATGAAGCGCACCTCGGGGCCGTTGGCGCGATCGCGCAGCGCCTCGATGGCGAGCTGCGGGCCCAGCGCCGAGCCGCCGATGCCGATCGCCACGACGTGCGTGATCTTGAGGCCCGTGGCGCCCTTCCACTGCCCGGCGCGCACCGCGTTCGTGAAGACGCGCATGCGATCGCGGTTGCGCTCGATCTCCGGCATCACGTCCGTGCCATCGACGTTCACGTGCTCGTCGCCGCGCAGGGCCATGTGCAGGGCCGGACGCTTCTCGGTGGAATTCACGCGGTCGCCGGCGAAGAGCCTTTCCACCGCGTGCGGCACGCGGCACTCGCGCGCGAGGTCGAGCAGCAGGCGCAGCGTCTCGCGCGTCACCTTCTGCTTCGAGAAGTCGACCGCGATCCCGCCGCAGGAAAACGTGAGCGCCTCGCCGCGGCGCGCGTCCTCGCGCCAGAGGGCGTCGATCCGCTGGCGGGCGACGGCGTCTCGATGGGCGGCGAGCGCGCGCCAGGCGGAGGTGTCTCTCATGCGCGAAATTCTAACCCAGCGTGAGGCTGGCGATCCCCAGCACCATGCCGGCGGCGGCGACCACGCGCCGCATCACGTCTCCCTCTCGCAGGAAGTGCGCGCCCATGAGGGCCGCGAAGAGGATCGAGACCTCGCGCGCCGGGGCGACGAGGCTCACCGGGGTGAACACCATCGCGGTCAGCACGAGGATGTAGGCCAGGGGCGAGAGCACCGCGATCGCAAGCGCGGTCTTGCGCTGCGTGGCCCAGGCGCGTGCCATGCCGCCCGGTGCGCGCCGCTCCGTCCAGGGCACGAGGACCGCCACGCGAAAGGCATTCGAGCCCCAGTCGTACACGAGCGGTGGAATGAGCCACGTGGCGACGCTCGCCTTGTCCCACAGGGTGTAGGTCGCGATGGTGCAGCCGGTGAGGAGCGCGAAGCGCACGCCCTGGCGCGCGCTGCCATGGCGATGGGCGAAGGGATTGCCGGTGAGCACGAGCGCCGAGGCGCCGATCAGGAACGCGCCCACCAGCGCCACGCCGCTCGGGCGTTCCGCGAGCACCGCGACGGCGAAGGCGATCGTGAGCAGCGGCCCCGTGGCGCGCGCGAGCGGATAGACGATGGAGAGGTCGCCGCCGCTGCGGTAGGCGCGATCGAGCAGCAGGAAGTAGAAGGTGTGGGTGACACCCGCGCCCAGCATGAGCACGAGGTGCACCGGTGCGAAGCGGTAGCCGTGCAGCCAGATCACGCCCGCCACGAGAGGCGCGTAGAGCACGAGCGAAAGCGCGGAGGACAGCGCCACCAGCCCGGGGCCGCCGCCGCTCTTCTTGAGCAGGTAGTTCCAGCTCGCGTGGATGAAGGCGGAGAAGAGGACGAGCCCGAGCGCCAGCGCCGTCACGCTAGGGCTTGAGCAGGCGCAGCATGTCGAGGTATTGCGGGTCCTCGGGCAGCACGGCGCCCAGGCGCAGGAGGCCGTCGACCATCACGGCGCCCGCGTCGAGCGTGAAGTCGCCGCACAGGATGAGGTCGACCACTTCTTCCACCGGCAGCAGGCGGAAGTCCGCCACCTCGCCGTCCTGGTTGGTCGGCTTGAAGTCGTGGGGCAGCCAGAGGTCGTGCACGAAGAGGATCTCGCGGTGCAGGCCCTCGGGCACCGAGTACTCGACGCGCACGCCGCCGATGCAATTCACATCCGTGAGGAGCGCCGGTGCGATGCCCGCCTCTTCCCACGCTTCCTTGCGCAGCGTCTCGTCCACCGTGAGGCCGGCGGGAATCCGTCCGCCCACGATATTGTCGTACTTGTCGGGGTCCACGGGCTTCGCGCCGCTCCTGCGCGCGACCCACACGTGCACGAGCCCGCCCTTGCGCGAGAAGCCGTTCGCGTGGGTGCCGAAGGCCATGATGCCGAAGTGGCGCGAGGCGGCGCGCTCCATGCGCAAGAGCTCCGGCGTGCCATAGTGGTGGTGCACGCCCACCAGCTCGTCGCGCCAGCCACGCAGCACGCCGTCGCGCGCGAGCTCCTTCGTCACTTCCGCCATGGAGGCGGTGCGCGCGGCAGGCGTGTCGCCCTTCATCGTGACGAAGGCGGGATTGACGTCGAAGACGTGGGGCCAGCGGCGCAAAAGGTCCGCGAAGGAAGGCCTCACCCAGCCCACGACGTGCTCCTTCACGTAGAAGGGCAGCGCGGGCAGCTCGCGCCCGGCGTGGGAGGCATGGGTGCAGGCGGCGCGCAGGAAGCCCGGCAGGTCGGCGTAAAGGCGCGGTCTCATGCCCTGGTGCGGGTTCTCGGGGAGCAGGACAACGAAAGTTGCGTTGACAAGTCTAAGCCAATTCTCCAGACTCCGCCCGCCATGAAAGTCCTCGTCCTGGGCGCCGGCCTCATCGGCACCTGCACCGCATGGTATCTCGCGCGCCAGGGCCACGAGGTCACCGTCGTCGACCGCCGCGAGGGAGCCGGCCTCGAGACCTCGTTCGCCAACGGCGGCCAGATCTCCGTCTGCCACGCGGAGCCGTGGGCGAATCCGGACGCGCCGATGAAGATCCTCAAGTGGATCTGGCGCGACGATTCCCCGCTGCTCTTCCGCCTGCGCATGGACCCGGCGCAGTGGATCTGGGGCGCGCGCTTCCTCTGGGAATGCCAGCCCGGCCGCACGCGCGAGAACATGCGCCAGATCGTGAGCCTCGCGCTCTACAGCCGCTCGGCGCTGCAGGAGCTGCGCGCGGAGACGGGCATCGAGTACGACGCGCTCACGCGCGGCATCCTGCACTACTACACCGAGCAGGACGAGTTCGACCGTGCCGTCGCGAGCGCGTCGATCATGCGCGACTACGGGCTCGACCGGGAGGTGAAGACCACCGACGAGGCGCTCGCGATCGAGCCGGCGCTCGGTCCCGCGCGCGACCGGATCGTGGGTGCCACCTATACCGCGACCGACGAATCGGGCGACGCGCACAAGTTCACCCAGGCGCTGGCGCGCATGGCGGAAGAGCGCGGCGTGCGCTTCCGCTATGGGCATACCATCCAGGCCATGGGCACGGCGGGCGGCGAGGTGATCGGCGTGATGGTGAACGGCGGCGGCGGCGGCGACGAGAAGCTCGAGGCCGACGCGTACGTCGTCGCTCTCGGCAGCTACTCGCCGCTCCTCACCGGTCCCATCGGCGTCTATGTGCCGGTTTATCCGGCGAAGGGCTACTCCGCGTCCGTCGCGGTGGCGCGGCCGGACCTGGCACCCACGGTGAGCCTCACCGACGACAGCGCGAAGATCGTCTTCTCGCGCCTGGGCGACCGCGTGCGCATCGCGGGCACCGCGGAGCTCGCGGGATACAACACGGAGCTCAATGCCGTGCGCTGCGAGGCGCTGGTCAAGCGATCCCGCGAGATCTTTCCCGAGGCGCTCGACTACGATCGCGTGACCTTCTGGACCGGACTGCGTCCCTCGACGCCCTCGAACGTGCCGATCATCGGACCCACGCGCTTTCGCAACCTCTACCTCAACACGGGCCACGGCACTCTGGGCTGGACCATGGCCTGCGGCTCGGGGCGTGCGCTCGCGGACATCCTGTCGGGCCGCAAGCCCGAGGTCGATTTCCGCTTCACGGAGGCACCCCGATGACGGTCGCGTTGCGCGACATCGAGGAGGCCGCGTGCGTCATCGCGGGACAGGTCGAGCAGACGCCGTTCCTGCACTCCCGCACGCTCTCGGAAGTCACGGGCGCGCAGGTCTGGCTCAAGTTCGAGAACCACCAGTTCACCGCGTCGTTCAAGGAGCGCGGGGCGCTCAACAAGCTCATGTCGCTCGACACGGCGCAGCGCAAGAAGGGCGTGATCGCCTGCTCCGCGGGCAACCACGCGCAGGGCGTCGCCTACCACGCGCACCGGTTGGGTATCCCCGCGGTCATCGTGATGCCGAAGCTCACGCCCTACGTGAAAGTCGAGCAGACCCAGCGCCACGGCGCCGAGGTGATCCTCGAAGGCGACAGCTTCGACGCGGCCAAGGCCTATGCGCTCGAGCAGGCGGTGGCGCGCGGACTCACCCTCGTGCATCCGTACGACGACGAGAAGATCATCGCGGGGCAGGGCACCTGTGCGCTCGAGATGCTGCGCGTGCAGCCGGAGCTCGACACGCTGGTGGTGGCTATCGGCGGCGGCGGGTTGATCTCGGGGATCTCCATCGCGGCCAGGGCGATCAAGCCCTCCATCGAGGTGGTGGGCGTGGAGGTCGAGCGCTTCCCCGGCATGTACCACGCGATGCGGGGCACGCGGGCCACCTTCGCCATGTCCACCATCGCCGAGGGCATCGCGGTCAAGGAGCCGGGTGCGATCACGCGCGAGATCATCCGCCAGCACGTGGCCGACATCCTGCTGGTGGACGAGGGCGATATCGAGCAGGCGATCGTGCTGCTGCTGGAGATCGAGAAGACCGTCGTCGAGGGCGCGGGCGGCGCGCCTCTCGCGGCACTCGTGCGCCATCCCGATCGATTCCGCGGGCGCAAGGTCGGCCTGGTACTCGGCGGCGGCAACATCGATCCCCTGGTGCTCGCCGAGATCATCGAGCGCGGCATGGTGCGCGCCGGGCGCCTCGCCCGCGTGATCGTCGAGGTGCGCGACCTGCCGGGCTCCCTCGCGAAGGTCACCGCGTGCATCGCCGAGCAGAATGCCAACATCGAGGAGGTCCACCACCAGCGCGCCTTCACCGCGCTCGCGGTGCAGAATGCGGAGCTGGACCTGGTGCTCAAGACGCGCAACCGCGAGCATGCGCAGCAGGTCGTCGCCGCCCTCCAGCGCGCCGGCTTCAAGGCCCGCGCGCACCCGGTGGAGTGATGCGGGAATTAAACCTTTGGAACACGGATGAACGCGGATAAAGACGGATGAACACGGATACCCCCCAGAGAAGTTCCGGTTTTCGTGCCTTCGACGCCAGCCACGAAAGATCTTCATTGCTCTCATCCGTGTTCATCCGTTTTTATCCGTGTTCATCCGTGTTCCGCATTAATCCGAGAGGCAAGCAAAAATGAGCATCCAGCGCCACAACGTCGGCAAGCGTCTTTCCGAAATCGTCATCCACAACGGCGTCGCCTATCTCGCGGGCGAGGTGCCGGACGACACGTCGAAGGACATCACCGGCCAGACCGAGGAAGTGCTGGCGAAGATCGACAAGCTCCTGCGCCAGACGGGCAGCGACAAGACCAGGATCCTGTCGGCGCAGATCTTCCTCCCCGACATGAAGGACTTCGCCGGCATGAACGCCGCCTGGGAGAAATGGGTGGTGCCGGGACACACGCCGGCGCGCGCGACGATCGAGGCGAAGCTCGCCAACGCGGCCTACAAGGTCGAGATCATGTGCATCGCCGCGGTCGACTGATCCGGCGCGTGGCAAGCGCATTCCGGGCGCTGGCGCTCGCCGCCCTCGTCCTCGCCGCCGCCTGCACCAGCACGCCGCCGGGCCCGGACGCGGCCGCCGCGAAGGAAGCGGCCCCGGTTCCGAGCGCGCAACGCCAGGCGCTGGCGCACGTCGAGCGCATGCGCGGCATACGCGCGGCGGCGAACCCCGAGGAGGCGCGCAAGTTCAACGCCTGGCTGGACGAGGCGTGGAAGTTCTTCATCGCCAACCCGCGCGACGCGCTGCCGGTCCTGCGCCACGAGCTGGGCGTCGAGATGGCGCGCAAGCCGCGCAACGACTTCATGCTGCTCGACCTCGGCTACTTCCTGCACGAGCACGGCGAGGCGCAGGACCGCCAGCCGGCACGCGAAGCGCTGCTGGCGCTCGATCCGGCCGCGCCGGTCATGCGCTTCAACGAGCAGGAGCTCTTCGAGTTCACCCATGCGGCGGCCTCCGACGGGGACCCGCGCGTGCTGGGCTTCATCGACCGCGCGTACCTGCATACCCCGCGCACGCTCAAGCTGCCCTCGGGCCTGGTACTCGACGCGACCGGGATGTGCGTGGTTCTCTATGGCTCCTACGGCGCCGCGGCGGAGCCGCACCTTCGCCGGCACCTCGCCGATGCTTCGGTGCGCCACCGCGTGCTCGAGGTGCTGATCTGGATCGGCACGCCCGAGAGCAACGCCGATGTCCGCTCGGTCATGCTGGGCGCCACCCGGGACTACGAGACCTTCGTGCGCGCGGCGACCTTCCTCATCCGTTCCGGCGGCCCCCAGGGGCGCTTCTTCCTGCTCGCGTTGAACGCGAGGACGCTCGACAAGCGCACGGGCGAGTACTACGCGAAGGTGCGCAAGGGCATCCAGGACACGAGCTTCGCGCAGCTCGCCAGGGCTTTCGACACCGATGCGCACGTACGCCTGCCCGACGAGGAGTTGAAGCGCCGCCTGGCCGCGATGAACTCGGGCTATGGCAGCGGCGACCGCGTGCCGCCCGAGGCGATCGTGCGCTCGGAGCTGCCGCGCGCCTTCCTCATCGAGCAGCTGGCCCGGGCCCGCGAAGGCTCGCTCCGGCGCCTCACCGGCTCGTCCCTCGCCGACGTGCGCGTGACGGACGCGCTGCTCAATGCGCTCTACTATCGCGAGAAATGACCCACTCGAAAGGAAACGACCCGTGAAAGTGCTCATCACCGGCGGCGGCGGCTTCATCGGCTCGCGCCTCGCCGAGGCCCTCGCCCGCCGCCATCCCGGCTCCCGCATCCGGCTGCTCGACATGGCCTTCCCGCCGGGATTCGACCGGCGCTTCGAATGCATCCAGGGAGACGTCGCGGCGCCGGACGTGCTCGCCCGCGCGCTCGGCACCGACACGGAAAGCGTCTTCCACCTGGCGGCCGTGGTGAGCGGCGGCGCGGAAGCGGACTTCGACCTGGGCTACCGCGTGAACCTCGACGGCACGCGTCACCTGCTGGAGGCGTGCCGCAGGCTCGCCCGGCCGCCGAAGGTCGTGTTCGCGAGCTCCGTCGCCGCGTTCGGCGGCAAGCTGCCCGATGTGCTCGACGACTCGACCACGCCGGCGCCGCAAACGTCGTACGGCACGCAGAAGGTCATCGGCGAATACCTCGTCGCGGACTTCACGCGCAAGGGAATGATCGACGGCCGTTCGCTGCGCCTGCCGACGATCGTCGTGCGCCCGGGCAAGCCGAACCTCGCCGCGTCCTCCTTCGCGAGCGGCATCATCCGCGAGCCGCTCGCGGGCGTGGTGGCCGAGTGCCCGGTGCCCGACGCGACGGGCGTCTGGATCCTCTCCCCGCGCCGGGTGGTGGAAGCGTTCGTGCACGCGCACGACCTGGCCTCCGACGCCTGGCCCGGCACGCGCGTCGTGAACCTTCCCGGCATCACGCTCACCGTGCGCGAGATGATCGACGCGATGGGGCGGGTGGCGGGGCGCGAGGCGGTGTCGCGCGTGGTCTTCAAGCCGGACGCGCGCATCCAGGGCATCGTGCGGACGTGGCCGATCCGTTTTCGCACCGAGCGCGCGAACGCCATGGGCTTCAAGGCGGATGGCGACTTCGAATCCATCGTCCGCGACCACCTGCAGCTGGCCACGACGGCGTGAGCGGCGGAATCGCCGCGCATTCCCGCTGTCCATCGGGAATGCTGTCCTTTGTGATTCCCGCCTACAACGAGGAGCGGTTCGTGGGCCGCGCCATCGCATCGATCCATGGGGCCGCGCGGGCGCTGGCGCTCGGCTACGAGATCGTGGTGGCGGACGACGCTTCCACGGACGCCACGGCGCTCGTCGCGGCGGCCGCCGGTGCGCGGGTGGTTGCGGTTTCGTGCCGCCAGATCGCGGCCACGCGCAACGCCGGGGCGCGCGTGGCCCGCGGCGAGCGGCTGGTCTTCGTCGACGCCGACACCGAGGTCGATGCGCGAGTGCTGCGCGCGGCCGTGGCGGCGCTCGATGCGGGCGCGGTGGGCGGCGGTGCGGGCGTGCGCTTTCCGCGCGGTACGCCGTGGTGGGCGAGCGCGATGGCCGCCTTCACCGTGTGGTTCATGCGGCACACGCTGCTCGCCGCGGGCTGCTTCGTCTTCTGCACCCGCTCCGCCTTCGACGCCGCCGGCGGCTTCGACGAGCGCTACTACGGCGCCGAGGAATGGGTGCTCAGCAACGCGCTCAAGCGCCACGGCCGCTTCGTCGTGCTCGACGAGGCGGTGCTCACCTCCGAGCGCAAGGTGGAAAACCGCGGCTTTCTCGAGACGCTCGCGCTCATGACCGGCTTCGTGCTGCGCGGCGCCGCGGGCCTGCGCGACCGCCGCCACTGCGGCTTCTGGTACAACCGCTGAAATCGGGGACGCAGTCGGATCTCGGCTACTGAAATCGGGGACGCAGTCGGAATTATCCTTGCCCGCGCGCTCAACGGGCGATGCGGCCGATCAGCGGATACGCCGGATCGTTGTAGCCCGGCGTCGATGCATGTCCCGCCGGGACCATCGAGTCGAGCAGGCTCTCGTCCTCCGCATCGAAGCGCTTGCCGATGGCGCCGACGTATGCCTGCCATTGCTCGAGCGTTCTCGGGCCCGCGATCACGCTCGAGACGATGCGATTGTTGAGCACCCAGTTGACCGCGTAGTCGACGGCGGTGAGGCCCTTCCTCTCCGCGTGAGCCTTGAGCTTGCGCGCGATCTCGAGCGACTCGTCGCGGAATTCGGTCTCGAGGATGCGCTTGTCCTGGCGTCCGGCACGCGTCTCGGCCGCCGGCGCCTCGCCCTTCGCGTACTTGCCCGTGAGCACGCCGCGCGCGAGCGGGCTGTACGGGACGACCCCGATGCCGTAGTAGTGGCACGCGGGCAGGATGTCGTTCTCCGGCTGCCGGTTCATCGCGTTGTAGTACGGCTGGCACACGGCCGGTTTGTCGATGCCCATCTCGCGGCACAGGTGCATCACCTCCGCGATGCGCCAGCCGCGATAGTTCGAGACGCCGAAATAGCGCGCCTTGCCCTGCCCGATCACGTCGGCGATCGCGGCGATGGTCTCGGCGAGCGGCGTCTCGTGGACGTCCTTGTGCAGGTAGTAGATGTCGACATAGTCCGTGCCGAGCCGCTCGAGGCTTTCGTCGATCGCGCGCAGGATCCACTTGCGCGAGGTGCCGCGCCGGTTGGGATCGTCGCCCATCGGGTTCGCCACCTTGGTCGCGAGGATCCAGCGATCGCGATCCGGCGCGATGAGCGCCCCGGTGATGCGCTCCGATTCGCCCTTCGCGTAGACGTCCGCGGTGTCGATGAAATTGACGCCGGCATCGCGCGCGGCGGCGACGATGCGCCCCGCTTCCGACTTGTCCGTGCGATCACCGAACATCATCGTGCCAAGGCATAGCGGCGACACCATGAGGCCGCTCTCGCCGAGCTTCCGATACTCCATTGCATTCACCCGTTTGCCCATTCAGGGACGCAGTCGCATTTCACGATGCGAGATCCGACTGCGTCCCCGATTTCAGCGGTTGGAAAAGTTTTCGATGAGGCGAAGGCCCGTGCGCACCCCCGCGAGGAAGAGCGACACCTTCGTGGACTCGTTGGGCGCGTGGTTGTTCTCGTCGTAGGGCGCCAGCGGCACGACGATCGAGGGCAGGCCGAGAAGGCGCGTGAAGACGTAGTCGGGCGTGGTGCCCCCGAGCGACGGCACCACGAGCGGCGCGCGGCCGAATCCGGCGGCCACGGCCTGCTTCACGAGCGGCACCATCGGGTGGTCCAGCGGCGTGCGCGAGGCGGGCGTCGACTTGAGCGCGCGGACCTCGATGCCGTGATAGCCGCGATCGCGCGCGAAGCGCTGGATCGCCTCCAGCACCGCCGCGGGATCCTGGCCGCCCACGAGACGCACGTCCGCCTTCGCGAGCGCCTCCTTGTAGATGATCGTCTTCTGTCCCGCCCCCGTGTAGCCCGCGGCGAAGCCGGACACGTTGAACGCCGGCCGCAGCATGAGCCGCTCATGGAAAAGGGCATCGTCCGCGCCCGTGGTCGGCTCGACGCCCACGCTCTCCACGAATCCGGCGTGGTCGAGCTCGAGCGTGCGCACCGCGTCGCGCTCGGCCTCGGTGATCGTCACATCCGCGTACCCGGCGCCCGGCACCATGAGCCGGCCGTCCCGATCGACCATCTCGGCCAGCAGGTGGACGAGGTCGAGCGTCGGATTCGGCACGACGCCGCCGAAATTGCCGGAGTGCAGGTTGCGCCGCGCACCCTTCGCCGAGAACTCGAGACCGAGGTTGCCGCGCACGCCCATCAGCAGCACCGGCTGGTCGTTCGGGAACATGGGGCCGTCGGAGTAGCAGCACAGGTCCGCCCCGAGGCGCGCGCGGTTCGCCTCGACGAACTTCGGCAGGGGAACGCTGCCCGTCTCCTCGTCGCCCTCGAGGATCACCTTCACGCGGATCGGCAGCTCGCCGTGCAGCTCGCGCCAGAGCGCGATGGCGGAGAGCATCGCCAGGTGCTGGCCCTTGTTGTCCCCGGCGCCGCGGCCCCAGATGCGATCCCCCTCCACGACGGGCTCGAACGGCTTGGTACGCCAGCCTTCCTGCTTCTCGTCGGCGGGATAGACGTCGTAATGCCCATAGAGCAGCCACGTGAAGCGCGCATCGCGCGGGCCGATCTCGGCATACAGGATGGGATGGCTCGAGGTGTCGTGCACCTCGACCGCGAAACCCCAGCGTTCCAGCTGGGTGCGAAGGAAGGAGACCTGCTCTGCGATGCCCTCGCCGGTGAGGCTCACCGAGGCGATGCGCAGCGACGCGAGCAGCGTCTGGAGGAGGTCGCCGGAGCGGTCCGCGACGGCGGTATCGGGAGTCATCGCGCGATCTTATCCGATCGCGCCGTGACCCCCGGCGAGCGTCTAGCGGCTGTAGGCCTTGGCGAGCATCAGGGAGGACAGCGCGCAGGCCTCGAGGGCCGTGGACCCGGAGGGGCCGTAGGGCGAGTCACGGCCCGGGACGGGGAGCGCCAGCTGCGGTCTTTGCCCTTGCCGCGCCATCCGGCGTTCACGATCGAGGCGGGCGACCTGGGCGATGAGGATGCGTTTCATGGGGTCCTCCGGCAGCTTTGACGAGCCCAATCTAGACCCATTGCGTTGCGTGCGATGTGACAAAACGCACACCCTCCGTTGCGTCCGCAGGAAACCGATCCAGATGGCGCATGCCGCGCGAACGGGCAGCCGCCGGCGGAGTCATTTTCCCTCGCTCACCCGGGAGGGTCTTTGTATGATCCGCGGATGGAACGCGGATTCACGTGGATCGAGGTGCTCATGGTGCTCGCCGTGCTGGGCATCCTCGCGTTGATCGCCGTTCCATCGATGCAGGACGGCGTGCTGAGGCGCCAGGTGAAGGATGGCATGGCGCTCGCCGGCGTCGCCGAGAGCGGCGTGCAGACGGCCTACGCGCTCTCGGGCGGCAAGTTTCCCGCCGACAACAAGGACGCCGGACTGCCCGACTCGGCGAAGATCGTCAACGGCTTCGTGAAGGACGTCTCGGTCAAGGCAGGCGCGATCACGATCACCTACGGCAACAACGCGTCCAGCGGGCTCGCGGGCAGGAAGGTTACGCTGCGCCCGGCCGTCGTGCCCGATACGCCCGTCGTTCCCATCGCATGGCTCTGCCACGCGGCCGCGGTGCCCAACAATATGGAGATCGGCGGCACCGACGAGACCGACGTGCCGCCCAAATGGCTGCCCGTCGAGTGCCGATAGGGGAATGAAAACGGGCCACATGAGGCGGCCCGCCGTCGGGAAATCAGGCGAATTCCCTCTTCAGCTCCTCGAACCGCTGCTTGATCGCGCCAGGCAGCCGGTGCGTGAGCTTGTCGATGAGCTCGCCGTGCAGGCCCATCTCCTGCGTCCACTGCGACTTCTCGACCGAGGTCGCCGCGGCGAACTTGTCGGGGCCGAAGGTCTCCATGCCCTGCATGTCCAGGCCCTCGGGCACGTTGCCGAGCGGCGTGGACCGGGCGCCGGCGCGGCCCTCGACGCGCTCGACGATCCACTTGAGCACGCGCATGTTCTCGCCGTAGCCGGGCCAGAGGAACTTGCCGTTGGCGTCCTTGCGGAACCAGTTCACGAGGTAGATCTTCGGCGCCTGCCCGATCTTCGTGCCGAGGTCGATCCAGTGCGCGAAGTAGTCCGACATGTTGTAGCCGCAGAAGGCGATCATCGCGAAGGGATCACGGCGGACGACACCGACCTTGCCCGTGATCGCGGCGGTCGTCTCCGAGCCCAGCGTCGCCGCCATGTAGACGCCGTCGTTCCAGCTCTTCGCCTCGGTGACGAGCGGGACCGTCGTCGTACGCCGTCCGCCGAACAGGAACGCGTCCACCGGCACGCCGTTCGGGTCGTCCCAGTGGGGGTCGAGCGAGGGCAGCCGCGTCATGGCGACGGTGAAGCGCGCATTCGGATGCGCCGCCGGACGCCCGCAATCCGGCGTCCACTCGCGGCCCGTCCAGTCGGTGAGCTTCGGCGGCGGCTCGCGGGTCTGTCCCTCCCACCACACGTCGCCCTCGGGCGTGAGCGCCACGTTCGTGAAGATCGTGTCGCGCTTGATCGCTTCCATGCAGTTCGGGTTGGTGTCGTGGCCCGTTCCGGGTGCGACGCCGAACATGCCGGCCTCGGGATTGATCGCGTAGACGCGGCCGTCCGCATTCGGCTTGATCCACGCGATGTCGTCGCCGATGGTGGTCACCTTCCAGCCCTTGAACGCGG
The DNA here is from genome assembly GCA_035656735.1 of Usitatibacter sp. Classification (GTDB taxonomy): domain Bacteria; phylum Pseudomonadota; class Gammaproteobacteria; order Burkholderiales; family Usitatibacteraceae; genus Usitatibacter. The sequence goes on from DASRRY010000013.1 coordinate 25,122, forward strand.
GCGGCGGAATCAGCATCGCGAAGTTGGTCTTGCCGCACGCGCTCGGGAAGGCCGCGGTCACGTAATGCTTCCTGCCCTCCGGCGATTGCACGCCGAGGATGAGCATGTGCTCGGCGAGCCAGCCCTGCTCGCGGCCCATCACCGACGCGATGCGGAGCGCCAGGCACTTCTTGCCCAGCAGCGCGTTGCCGCCATAGCCGGAGCCGAACGAGATGATCTCCTTCGTCTCGGGGAAATGGACGATGTACTTGTGCTCCTTGTTGCAAGGCCACGGCACGTCCTTCTGGCCGGGGCCGAGCGGCGCGCCCACCGAGTGCAGGCACTTCACGAAGGGGCCGTCGCCCAGCACCTCCAGCACCTTGCGTCCCATGCGCGTCATGAGCTTCATGTTCACCGCGACGTAGGCGGAGTCGGAGATCTCGACGCCGATGTGCGCGATGGGCGAGCCGAGCGGTCCCATGCTGAAGGGCACGACGTACATCGTGCGGCCGCGCATGCAGCCCTCGAAGAGGCCGTCGAGCGTCGCGCGCATCTCGTCCGGCGCGACCCAGTTGTTCGTGGGGCCCGCCTCGTCCTTCGTCCTGGAGCAGATGAACGTGCGGTCCTCGACGCGGGCGACGTCCGAGGGATCGGAGCAGGCGAGATAGGAATCCGGACGCAGCTGCGGGTTCAGCCTCGTGAACGTGCCGGCGGCCACGAGCTCGTTGCACATGCGGTCGTACTCCGCGTCGGAGCCATCGCACCAGTACACGCGGTCGGGCTGCGCGAGCGCGGCGACTTGCTCGACCCATGCGATGAGCGTGCGATTGCGAGTAGGGGCATCTCCGCGGACCGGAGCGGCTTGGGCGTGCATGGATCCTCCTCCTGGGGCCGGCTTTCGGGTCCGCCGGCACGGTATGGAATCTCGATTATGGCAGTTCGCGCCCGCCGGGGCGATTGACGCCGGGCAGGAAACGGCAGGCAAGCGGAAGCTTCGACCGTTCCGGGCCGCCATTCGTTCTCATGATGCGCCCGTCCGCAAACGCGAGGGGCCGGACCGCTTTCACGGCCCGGCCCCTGCGTACTCGACGAACTGCGCTGCTTACAGCGCTCCCATGCTCCAGCCCACGCGCGGCGCGCCCGCGAAGTTCACGGCCGGCGCAAAGGATTGCGCCGTCCCCGAATTGATCGTGGGAGAGGTCGGCGCCACCCCGGCGCTCGCGTAGTTCCAAGCCGCGGTGCCCTGCGTGCGGAACTGCACGGCGTCGTCCAGCAGCGGATCCTGGAACAGGCTGTGCGTGTCCGCTCCGGGCGTCGCCGCCTTCCACCCCGCGAAGGCGTAGTAGGTGACGGTGTTGTAGCCGGAGCCGAACGGCTTGGCGGCCGTGCTGTAGTAGTCGTTGAAGTCCACGTTGATGCCCGCCAACGCTCCCGCATGCTCGCTGAAGAACACGGCATCCTGGTTGAACCCGTACACGATGTTGTTCTGGATGACGGAGTTCGTGTTGTTGGAGCCGTTGTCCTGCAGGTAGATGCCGGCGACGTACGAGTTGGGCACGTCGTTGTAGGCCATGACGATCGTGTTGTTCGCGATCGTGGTGTCCTTCAGGCCGTGATGGGCGATGGCCTGCGTGCCCTCGGAGTAGTCGCGGATCCCGATGCGGCATCCCGCCATGATGTTGTCATGAACCTGGGTGCCTCTCAGGTTGGCGTACCCGTTGGTCGAGTCGCTCGAGTTCTGCTCGTCGGCCAGCATGATGCAGACGGCGAACTTGCCCGGGCTGTCGTACGGATACTTGCCGACGTAGAGATAGTCGTTCGGGTTCGGCGGGTGGTTGAAGAGGAGGTTCTGGCGGGCCACGTCGTTCGGCTGGTTGTCGAAGTACATGTCGACGCTCCAGTTGTCGTACGACACGTTCTGCTCGAAGAGCGCGGAGCCGCTCGGCCGTCCCGACTGGGTGCCATAGCTCAGGATGCCCTCGCCGCCGTTCATGTGCACGATGTTCCCGCGCGCGAGCGGCCGCAGGTTGGACTCCCACACCAGCGTGCCCGGCCAGCCGCCGCCGTCCTCCATGTAGCCGTTGTTGCCGCGCGGCCAGTTGAGCAGCACGTTGTGATACGCCTCGCTGTAGAGCACGGCGTTGTCCGAGTTCGAGGACACGCCGCCGGAGAGGAACGACACCGCCGCCTTGCCGTTGAACTTGATGTCGCAGTTCAGCACGGTGATGTTGTTGCCGTACCCCCAGAGCCCGTTCGATCCCGAGCCGCGGATCGTGAGGCCCTGGAACGTCACGTAGCTCGAGCCGTACCAGTAGATGTGCTCCTGGGCGCCGTTGCTGTTCGGGACGACGATGTCGGCGCCATTCGGATCGCCGCTGCCCAGCGTCGTGCCGAAGTCCGCGGTGATGACGTTGGAGCTCACGTACCACTTGCCGCTTCCGCTGGTGACGCCCGCCAGGCCGACCTGGGGCGCGGTCGAGCCGCCCTGGCCCTGGGTGACCTGCTTCAGGGGCACGTCGTTCACGACGACGCCGATCGGCTTGAACGACGCTTGCGCCTGCCACACGGTGCCGCTCACGAGCGTCCAGCCGGTGACCTTCGCGGAGCCGTCGAGGATCACCTCGCCGTCGCCATACGAGCCGAAGGTGATGGGCTTGCCCGCCGTGCCGCTCTGGCCGTTGCCGAGGTTGATCCCTTCGCGATAGAGCCCCTTGCGGATCAGCACGGTGTCGCCGGCGGCGACTTTGCCCACGGCTTTCGCGAGGGTCTTGAAGGCCGCGGTGGCGGAGGTTCCGGCGTTCGTGTCGCTGCCGTTCGTGCCGTCGACGTAATACGTGTTGCCCGTGGAGGAGGGAGGAACCGCGATGACCTGCCCGGTCCACGTCGGCCAGGGCCACGGACCCGCCGAAGTCGTCCCGCATGCCGCGGTGGTGAGAGCCTGGTCGGCTCCCCGGCTCGTTCCCGCGGAGTTCACGGCGACGACGCGGAAGTGGTACGTCGTCGCGCATGCGAGGTTCGACAGGTTGGCCGTGACGTTGGTCACTGGCGAGGTGCCTGCGAGGGTCGCCGGCGTGGCCGCGATGCTCGAGCCGTACGCGGTCGTCGTGCCGTAGTCGAACGAGACGGTGGTGCTGCCGCCGTCGGGCGCGACGCTGCCGTTCACCGTTCCGCCGGTGCCCGTCATGCCGCTGCCCGGGTTCGTCGTCGCCTGCGGTGCCGTGACCACGGCGCATGCGGTCGTCGCGAACGACAGGTCGTTCCCGAGCGTCGTGCCGGCGCCGTTCGTCGCATGGACGCGGAAGTGGTACGTCGTTCCGCACTTGAGCCCCGAAAGCGCACCGGTGACCGCCGTCGCTTGCGCGGACGCCGCGATCGACGCGGGCGAAGCCGCGATGCTCGAACCGTAACCGGTGGACGTGCCGTAGTCGAACGTCACGCTGGTCGCGGCGCCGTTCGGCGTGACGCTGCCGTTGAGCGTTGCGCCGCCGGGCCCCGGGTTGGTTGCCGCGGACGTGGTGGCCACGGGAGCGGACGCAGGACATGCCGCCGTCGTGAAGGACTGGTCCGCGCCGGACGCGGTGCCAGCGCTATTCGTCGCCTTCACACGGAAGTGATAGCTCGTCCCGCATGCAAGCGAGGTCACGGAGGCTGAGACGCTCGTGGCCGGGGAGGATGCCGTGACGCTCGCCGGTGAAGCGGCGACGTTCGTACCGTACGCCGTGCTCGTTCCGTAGTCGAAGGACACGCTCGTGTCGGCGCCGTTCGGCATGACGCTGCCGTTGAAGGTCGCGCCGGAAGAGCCCACGTTCGTCGCGGCCATCGTCGTGGCCTGCGGTCCGCCGGTGACGGCGCACGCCGATGTCGTGAACGTGTAGGTATACGGTGTTCCGGTACTCGTATCGGTGATGCGATACCGGTACTTCGTCCCGCACTGCAGGCCGCTCATCGTCGCGCCGTTGGCCGTGATGTTGGCCGGCGCGCCGGTCGTGGACTGCGCGAAGCCCGGCAAGGCCGGGAGTAGTGCGCCGATGACGGCGATGGCGCTCAGCGTGGATCGGATCGACTGCCTGGATAAAAGCGCGCGGGGACGACCGCGCGAAAGGAACAGCAAGTGCATACAGCCTCCAATATCTTGTCGCGCTCCCCATGGGCGGCTCGACAAGTTGTCGCCGCTCGACGACCCCCGGCTTCTCTGTCGGATGATCGTCGGCGGCTCAAGCTCTCTCCGGACGTGAATCCGGTTGCGCCGAAAGCAACCGAGCGCGTGGACCGATCGGACCAAAATCCGGCTCCGTGCGGACCATAGGACAGCAAGGGCGCGCTCAAAAATGAAAACTAAGTGTCAAGTGATGCTTGAGTGTTAGGTTTCCCTCTGACGCGCGAGCGTCATGGGCACCTACGCCGGAGTTGAACTAAGGAATGACCGTACATCGCCGAAGCGCGCACGGCGGTGTAGCCGGCGCGCGCGAACGACCGTAGGCGCAGGCCGGCAACCTGTCGATGTGGTGGAGGAACGCCATGAAGCCTCCCGGTTCGCCGCGCGCGCCCTGGGGCGAGTCGCAGCGGACTGCTTGCCGGTGAACGATGTCCCCTTCTTGGTTGGGGGTGGGTCGCTCGCGCCGGCGGAAGCTCTCTTCCGGTCGAAACCGGGGCGCCGAAAGCCGAGGTGTCGAAGCCGCGCCGGAAAAATCCGGCGAACGCGCGCGACACGAACGTGAAGCTATCGAACGGGGATGGGCGCGCGCTGTGAAGAACCGCACAAAGCGCGCAAAACACCGCGCTTATCTGGAATGCGCGATACGCAAATCATCGCGTCGACGAATCGTTGTCGTCGCGTTGAGACGAAAGTCGCGCGAGGTCGGCCTCGGTCGCGCGCGCGATTCCCTTCTCCGTGATGATACCCGTAACGAGGCTCGCGGGCGTCACGTCGAAGGCGGGATTGGCGACGGCGGTGGCGGGAGCGGCGATCATGACTTCCGCGATACGCTGTTCCGCATCCAGCCCGCGCACGATGCGCACCTCGTCTTCGCTTCTCTCCTCGATCGGGATGTCGCGCATCGCATCCTCGATGTCCCAGTCGATCGTGGGCGAGGGGACGCAGGCGTAGAACGGGACCCCGTTCGCCCGGGCGGCGAGCGCCTTCAGGTACGTACCGATCTTGTTGCACACGTCGCCACGGCGTGTCACGCGGTCGGCGCCCACGAGCACAACGTCGACCTGCCCCCTCTGCATCAGATGTCCGCCCGCGTTGTCGGTCACGAGCGTGTGGGGCACGCCCTGCTGCGCGAGCTCCCACGCGGTGAGCAGTCCCTGGTTGCGCGGGCGCGTCTCGTCCACCCACACGTGCACCGGCAGGCCGCGCTCGTGAGCCATGAAGATCGGCGCGGTCACCGTGCCCCAGTCGACCGTGGCGATCCAGCCGGCGTTGCAATGCGTGAGGATGTTGACCGGCCGGTCCAGCGCACCGAATTCGCGCTCGAGGAGCCCGAGGCCATGCCGGCCGATCGCCTCGTTGAGCGCGACATCCTCATCCGCAATGGACTGCGCCTCATTCCACGCCGCGGCCGTGCGATCCTTGGGTGCCGTGCGCTTCATCCGATCCTGGATCCGTGCGAGGGCCCACGCGAGATTCACCGCGGTGGGCCGCGTCGCGCGCAGCGAGCGGGCCGCTTCGGCGATCGCCGGGTCGGAGGAGTCGCGGGCCACGGCCATGGCGAGCCCGAAGGCGGCGGCAACGCCGATGAGGGGCGCACCGCGCACGCGCATGGTGCGGATCGCGTCCGCGACGGCGTCGGCGGATGCCAGGGTCGCGGTCTCGAAGGCGAAAGGCAGCCTCGCCTGGTCCACGAAATGGACGACCCCCAACCGTTCGTCGGCCCAGAGGCTCCGATAATGACGTGCGCCGACTTTCATGACAATAGTAGTTTATCTTTCCTGTACTTCTGGTTTAATGCTGTAGCGAATTCGAGATTGTGAGGCTCCACGTGAGACTTTGCGCGCGCGCCCTCTTCGTGCTGCTGCTCCTCGGAGGCTGCACCATCGGCGCCTCCTCGTACCTCGGCTCCGCCGGCATGATCGGACCGGAGCTGACCCATCTTTCGGGCAGCCTGAACGCCCAGCTGCTGGGCCTGCATTACATCGCCAACCTGACCTGGATCCGCGACGGCACCGATCCGCCGCCGGGTCCTTATACGGTCGTCTATTCGATGCGGCACCACGACTGGTCCGTCGCGTTCGAGGCGCCGAAGAGCACGGAGCCGGCGGCGCGCGCCTGGTTCTCCCATTCGGGCCCCGAGCTGCGGCGCCAGTTCATCCTGATGGTGGACCACATCCATCGCGCGTATCCGGGGCAGGGCGGGCGGCGCTTCCGCATCATCGCGCTGCCCCCGGGCAGCCGCATCGACGAGTCGTGGCCCATGGTCGCGGTGAGCGGTGAGGACCTGCCGATGACCTTCGCGCTGCGGCTGCCGGGCACGAAGGGCGATTCCGAAACGATGAACGGCGTGAACCTTCTCCTCGCGCACGAATTCTCGCACTCCTATTTCTGGTTCCATCGCGAGAGCTATCGCAACAATTATTCCGACGAGATCATCGCGTACACCACGCAGCACTGCCTGCAGGAGCGCTTCTTCCCGCCGACCTTCGGCCAGGACAACCACGAGATGGCCTCGTTCTGGAAGCAGGTGTGGAACATGGACGCGGCGACGATCTACGCGAAGTACCACGACAAGTATCCCGATACCTACCTCGCGCTCTTCGCGTCGGCGAACGAGCTGCGGCGCGTGGGGCAGAAGGCGGGCGCGAACGCCGCGGCGGCCAAGCGCGAGTATTGCCGCTCGCTGCCGACCTCGGGGCGGGATTTCACCGGGGGAATGCAGGATTCCTGAGCTTCACGCGCGGCGCTCCATCGCCGCGCGTTTTCTCCTGGGTCTCGTTGTCGCGGGTGCCTCGTTGCTCGCCGGATGCGCGGCGCCGTCCGCGCTCATCGCCAAGGCCGCCGGCGTGGATCGGGACGAGATCCCCAGCGCTCGCGGCTCGTGGGACAACGAGCTGCTCGGGATTCATCTCATTGTCAACTTCTCGCACATCCGGGAGGGCAACGAGGCGCCGGCTCCGCCGTACGTGCCGGTCTTCTCGCTCGAGCGCGACGATTGGTCCGAGCGCTTCGAAGCTCCCGAAAGCGTGGCCGGCCTCGCGCGCGCCTGGTTCGACGCCCACGGCAACGAGTTGCGGCGCCAGCTCGAAACGATGGTCGCGAGGGTGCACGAGCGATATCCCGGCGAGGGCGGCCGCCGCTTCCGGATCATCGTCCTGCCCGCGCATTCGCGCTTCGATGGCGCGTGGCCGGTCGTGGCAGCCAGCGGGCACGACTTGCCGATGACCTTCGCGCTCACATTGCCGGCGTCGCCACGCGATGGGGAATCGATGATCGGCGTGAACCAGATGCTCTACCACGAGTTCTCGCACTCGTACTTCTGGTTCCACCGCGAGCACTACCGCAACAACTTCTCGGACGAGGTCGTGGCCTATATCGAACAAGGCTGCCTCGCCGGCGAGTTCTCCCCGGGAGGCAGCGACACCGAAGAAGCCCCGATCGACAAGCTGGCCGCGCAATTCGCGGGGCTCGCGCCGGACCGGATCTACGCCCGGTATCACGGCCGCTATGCCGACTCGCTGCTCGCGTATTTCGCGGCACTCCACGAGATGGACAAGTACGAGCGCGGCCTGGAGGACCCCGCGGCGCGCGAGCTCTGTCGCTCGCTCCCGACGGCCGGGCGGGATTTCACGAAGCCGTCCTAAGCCACGCGGGACAGGTGCGCGCGCGGCCTTTTCCGGTAAAATTCAACTTTCCAGCCACGAGGCTCGCGCGCCATGACGAAATACGTCTTCGTGACCGGTGGGGTGGTCTCTTCCCTCGGCAAGGGAATCGCCGCCGCCTCGCTCGCCGCGATCCTCGAGTCGCGCAAGATCAAGGTCTCCCTGGTGAAGCTGGATCCGTACATCAACGTGGATCCGGGCACCATGTCGCCGTTCCAGCACGGCGAGGTGTTCGTGACCGAAGACGGCGCGGAGACGGACCTCGACCTCGGCCATTACGAGCGGTTCATCACCGCCAAGATGACCAAGGCCAACAACTTCACCACCGGCCAGATCTACGAGCGCGTCATCAACAAGGAGCGCCGCGGCGATTACCTGGGCGGCACGGTGCAGGTCATCCCGCACATCACCGACGAGATCAAGGCCTCGGTCAAGCTCGCGTGCAAGGACGCGGAGGTCGGCATCATCGAGATCGGCGGCACCGTGGGCGACATCGAGTCGCTGCCTTTCCTCGAGGCGATCCGCCAGATGGGCATCGAGGAAGGCCGCACCAACACCTGCTACATCCACTTGACGCTGGTTCCGCACCTGGCGAGCGTGGGCGAGATCAAGACCAAGCCCACGCAGCACTCGGTGAAGGAATTGCGCGGCATCGGCATCCAGCCCGACATCGTGATGTGCCGCTCCGAAGTGCCGATCCCCGAGAACGAGCGGCGCAAGATCGCGCTCTTCACCAACGTCGACGTGCGCAGCGTCATCAGCTGCTACGACGTCGATTCGATCTACAAGCTGCCCGTGGCGCTGCACAAGCAGGGCCTGGACGAGATCGTCTGCCGCAAGCTCGACCTCGCCGCGTACCCCGCGGACCTCACGATGTGGGAGAAGATCGTCGATGCGCTCGAGAATCCCGAGCACGAGGTGGACATCGCGATGGTGGGCAAGTACATCGACCTCACGGACTCGTACAAGTCGCTCTCGGAGGCGCTGATCCACGCGGGAATCCATACCCGCACCAAGGTCCGCATCCATTACCTGGATTCGGAGTCGATCGAGCAGAGCGGCATCGATGCGTTGAAGGAAATGGACGCGGTGCTGGTGCCGGGCGGCTTCGGCAAGCGCGGCATCGAGGGCAAGATCGCGGCGGTGAAGTACGCGCGCGAGAGCAAGGTCCCTTACCTCGGCATCTGCCTCGGCATGCAGATCGCGGCGATCGAGATCGCGCGTGACAAGTGCGGGCTCGAGGGGGCGAACTCCACGGAATTCGATCCCGACACGCCGCACCCGGTGATCGCGCTCATCACCGAGTGGCAGAACCACGACGGCATGGTCGAGCGGCGCGACTCGCAGTCGTACCTCGGGGGCACGATGCGCCTGGGCGCGCAGCCGTGCGTGGTTCGGAAGGGCACGCTCGCGCACAAGATCTATGGCCGCGATGCCGTGGCCGAGCGCCACCGCCATCGCTACGAGGTCAACAACCATTACGTGCCGCGGCTCGAGGCCGCCGGGCTCACGATCAGCGCGAAGACCCAGTCCGAGGACCTGACCGAGATCGCCGAGCTCGCGGACCATCCGTGGTTCGTGGGCGTGCAGTTCCACCCCGAGTTCACGTCGACGCCGCGCGAGGGCCACCCGCTCTTCCGGTCGTTCATCAAGGCCGCGCTCGAGCAGCACAAGCAGCGGGTTCCCGAGCCTGCGCTGAAGGTCGTCGGCGCTTCATCTGCGCGGGAGTGATGCGGGCTCAAGAGGATCGTCCGCAGATAAACGCAGATAAACGCAGATAGGGCTCAGGCAAAAGTGTGATTCGAGAGTGATTCGCGCGTTACGCCGATCAACTCTTCTTCTCGCCCTTCATCTGCGTTCATCTGCGTTTATCTGCGGACATTAAGCCTTTCGCCCTTTCGCTCCCCACTTCCCAATGAAACTCTGCGGCTTCGAAGTCGGCCTCGACAAACCTTTCTTCCTCATAGCCGGCCCGTGCGTGGTCGAGAGCGAGCAATTGCAGATGGACGTGGCGGGGAGCCTCAAGGAGATGACGGCCGCGCTCGGCATCCCGTTCATCTTCAAGTCGTCCTACGACAAGGCCAACCGCAGCTCCGGCAAGTCGTATCGGGGCCCCGGCATGGAGAAGGGCCTCGAGATCCTCGCGAAGGTGCGCAAGGAATTGAAGGTGCCGGTGCTCACCGATGTGCACACCGAGGACGAGGTGCCGACGGTCGCGAAATACGTCGACGTGCTGCAGACGCCGGCCTTCCTCTGCCGCCAGACCGATTTCATCCATGCGGTGGCGCGCGCGGGGCTGCCGGTGAACATCAAGAAGGGACAGTTCCTGGCGCCCGGCGACATGAAGAACGTCGTCGACAAGGCACGCGAGGCGAGCGGCGCCGACAACATCATGGTGTGCGAGCGCGGCGCGTCGTTCGGCTACAACAACCTGGTCTCCGACATGCGCTCGCTCGCGATCATGCGCGAGACGAATTGTCCCGTCGTCTTCGACGCCACGCACTCGGTGCAGCTTCCCGGCGGGCAGGGCACGTCCTCCGGCGGACAGCGCGAGTTCGTGCCGGTGCTCGCGCGCGCGGCCGTCGCGACCGGCATCGCGGGGATATTCATGGAAACGCACCCGGATCCGGCGAACGCGCTCTCGGACGGACCGAATGCGTGGCCTCTCGGCCGCATGAAGGAACTGCTCGGCACGCTCAAGGACATCGACGCGCTGGTGAAGCGGCGTGGGCTCGCCGAGCACACCCTCTAACGACAGTGGTCTGTCCCCTGTCGTGAAGATCCTGGTGCTCGGAGCCGGCGGCGTCGGTGGCTATTTCGGCGGGCGCCTGGCGGAATCGGGCGTCGACACGACGTTCATCGTGCGGCCGCGGCGGCGCGAGCAGATCGCGCGCGACGGGCTGGTCATCGAGAGCCCCAATGGAAACGCGCGCATCGAGGCGAAGACCGTCCTGGCCGGCGAAGTGAAGCCCGGCTACGACGCCGTGCTCTTCACCTGCAAGGCGTACGACCTCGACTCGGCGATGGACGCGATCGCTCCGGCCGTGAAAGGTGAGACGGCGATCGTCCCGATGCTGAACGGCATCTCGCACCTCGAGCGCCTCGACGCGCGCTTCGGAAGCGCGCACGTCATGGGCGGTGTCGCGCAGATCAACGCAACGCTGCGCCGGGACGGCGTCATCGTGAACGGCGACAACCTGCACCGGATCATTTTCGGCGAGCGCGACAAGCGCGTGACGCCGCGCGCGCAGGCCCTCGCCGACGCGTTCGCCCGCACGAATGTCGAATGGAAGCTCTCCCCCGACATCCTGCAGGACATGTGGGAGAAAATTGTCTTCCTCTCGGCGCTGGCGGCGGCGACCTGCCTCTTCCGCGGCAACGTGGGCGAGATCAATTCCGCGCCGGGCGGCCGCGAGGCGATGCTGCAGCTCCTCGAGGCGAACGAGAAGATCGCCACGCGCGAAGGCTTTCCGCCGCGTGCCCAGCCCATGCAGAACTTTCGCGAGCGGCTCACGGATGCCAACGGCAACTGGAGCGCCTCGATGCTGCGCGACCTCGAGTCCGGCGGCCCGGTCGAATCGGACCACGTCGTGGGCTTCATGCTCGATCGTGCGCGGCGCTACGGCATCGATGCGAGCGTCATGTCACTCGCGTATACGCACCTGAAGACGTACGAGGCACGGCGGGCGGCGGCAAGGTTGTAGCTCGCGCGCCACGCGCAGAATTTTTTCGCCGGAGCGTGTCCAACTCCGGCGCATGAAGAAAACCACATCTCCCACCAGTACCCGCGCGGTCCTGGGCAGCCTCGCGGCGCACGCGTGGCGCTTCAAGGGCCGGGTCATCGGCGCCGTCGTCCTGCTCGTCCTGGCGAAGCTCGCCGCGGTGGCGGTGCCGCTCGTCCTGAAGCGCATCGTGGACGCGCTGGGTCATCCCGAGCAGCTCCCCTCGCTCCCGATCGTGCTCCTGGCGGGCTACGCCGCGATGCGCTTCGCGAGCACGCTCTTCACCGAGATGCGCGACCTGGTCTTCAACCGCGTCACGCAGAACACGGTCGCCGACTTTACCCAGCGCATCTTCGAGCACCTGCACTCGCTCTCGGCGCGGTTCCACATGCAACGCGCGACGGGCGCGCTCACGCGGGACGTCGAGCGCGGCACGAGCGGCATCGCGTTCCTGCTCGGCGTGGGTCTCTTCACCATCGTGCCCACGCTGGTCGAGATCGGCGCCGTCATGTCGATCCTCATCTCGGGCTACGCGGCGACCTTCACCTTGATCCTGCTGTTGACGTTCGTGGCGTACGTCGCCTGGACCGTCATCTTCACGCGGCGGCGCTCGATGCACCAGAGGAGGCTGAACGAGCTCGACTCGAACGCGAACCGCCGCCTCGTGGACAGCCTGCTCAACTACGAGACGGTGAAGGTCTACGCGAACGAGCGCTTCGAGGCGCAACGCTTCCGCGGCATCATGGCGGAGTGGATCGAGGCGGGCGTGCGCAACCAGTTCGCGCTCACGCGCCTGCACCTCGGGCAGGGCGCGATCATCGCGTGCGGTGTCGCCGCCGTGATGCTCATCACCGGCCATGGCGTCGTCGCCGGGCGCATGACCGTGGGCGACCTCGTGCTCATCAACGCCTACGTGATCCAGGTGTGCCTCCCGCTCAACTCGCTCGGCTTCGTCTTTCGCGAGGCGAGCGACGCCATCATCAAGGCCGAGCGGCTCTTCGAGCTGCTCGCGACGAAGCCGGAGATCGACGAATCGCAGCCGCTGCCGGCGCTCGATCCCGGCACGGGCGAGGTCGTGTTCCAGGACGTGAGCTTCGCATACGAGCCCAGCCGGCAGGTGCTCTTCGACGTGAGCCTGCGCGTGGCGCCGGCAACCACGGTCGCCGTGGTCGGAGGTTCGGGCTCCGGCAAGTCGACGCTCGCGCGGCTGCTGCTGCGCTTCTACGACGTGAACGGCGGGCGCGTGCTGGTGAACAGCCAGGACGTGCGCGACGTGAATCCGCAATCGCTGCGCCGCGCCATCGGCATCGTGCCGCAGGACACGAGCCTCTTCAACGACACGATCGGCTACAACATCGCCTACGGCCGTATCGGCGCGACACGCGAGGAGGTGATCGCCGCCGCGAAGGCCGCGAACGTGCACGACTTCATCGAGGCGCTGCCGCAAGGCTACGATACCCTGGTGGGCGAACGCGGCCTCAAGCTCTCGGGCGGCGAGAAGCAGCGCGTCGCGATCGCGCGCGCCATCCTCAAGAATCCCCCCATCCTCATATTCGACGAGGCCACCTCGGCGCTCGACACGCGCAGCGAGCGCGCGATCCAGGACGAGCTGGACGGCCTCTCGAAGAGCCGCACCACGCTCGTGATCGCGCACCGGCTCTCGACCGTCGTCAACGCCAACGAGATCCTGGTGCTCGAGCACGGCCGCATCGTCGAGCGCGGGCGGCACGCGGAGCTGCTTAAGCGGCGCGGGCTCTACGCGCAGATGTGGTCGCTGCAGCAGCAGGAGCAGGAGCTGCAGAAGGCCGAGCGCCGCGCCGCGATGCAGCCCCTCAATCTCGCGACCATCGTCGCCAACGCCATCGACGGCCTGCGCCCGGAGATCGATGCGCGCGGAATCCACCTCTTCACCACCATCAGCCTGGAGACGGCGCGCATCACCGGCGATCCCGGCGCAGTGCAGCAGCTCGTGTGGGACCCGATCGCGCACGCGATCCAGGTGAGCGGGCCCGGATCGCGCGTGGGCATCCGGCTGGAGCGCTCGGGCGCCGAAGCGCGCCTCGTGGTGGCGCACACCGGCGAGCCGCCGCTCACGATCGCGAAAGCCGATGCCGCGCCGGGCGAGCGCTTCCTGCCCGGCACGCGGCACGCATTCGACCCCGTCGTATTGCGCGAGCTCGCGGCGGAGCATCACGGCCGCTTTACAAGCCATCGAACGCAAGCCACGACCGTGTACGTGCTGGCGCTACCGCTGCGCGCGGTCGACGCGCCACGCGCCGTGGCGAATGCCGGGGCCGCGACGCATGAACCCGGAAATGAATCGCTCGCGGGCCGGCTCATCTTCGTCGTCGACGATAACGAAGACGCGCGCGAGGCGCTCGAGACGGTGCTCGAGCAGCATGAGGCGCGCGTCGAGGCGTTCGACTCGGGCGCGGCGCTCGTGGCGCGTCTCGCCGAGCTCGACACGGCACATTGGCCCGATCTCCTGATTTGCGACATCGGGCTGCCGGACGAGGACGGCTACACCGTGCTGCGGCACGTGCGCGCGCTCGAGGCACAGCGCGGCGTGCGCCTCGATGAGCGCATTCCCGCGATCGCGCTCACCGGCCACGCGGAACCGGAGGATCGCACGCGCGCGCTGATGGCGGGATTCCAGATCCACCTCGCGAAGCCCGTCTCTCCCGACGAGCTCCTCGCAGCTATTCAAAGCCTGCTTAAAGCATCACCGTTGCGCCAAGCGAACCATGAAACTTCCGCGCTTCGCAACACACACAAGTGAAGATTGCATCGGCAACGCAGCACACGAAAGGGCAGCGCGAAACATGGAAGGCACCATCGAAAAATCGGACACCGCAATGGGCCGCATGACGGCCGTCGACCGCCGCGCCGCCGCCCATGCCATCGAGCTCGCGCGTCCGCTCATCGAGCAGGCGATGCTCGACAAGCAATACGGCGACAGCGGCTTCCTGCACGTGGTGATCGTCGATCCCTCGAGGGACGCCGGGGACGGACCGCTCGACGATGCCGTCCTGCACGAAGCGTCCTTCGGCGGCGATCGCTCGACCTGGGACGCGGATTACCGCGCCTTCGCGCTCGCGAAGGCGCAAACCAGCTGGATCACGCAAGCCGACAACCCGAAGGGAGCGGTGTGCGTGGACGGCATCGTCGTCGGCGCGAGCGGCGCCTTCGAGCGGTTCGACCAGGCCTACGCGGGCGTGGTCGCGATGTGCCTGCGGGCACTCGCGAACCATGAACCCTGAGCAGCACGCCTGAGCCGTCGCGAGACCCGGATGGCGTTCGCGCGCCAACCGCGCCCGCGCACCGAAAACCGTGGATTGCCGGAAGGAGCTTCATGCTGAAGATCGCACTCATCAGTGAACATGCGTCGCCGCTCGCCGTGATCGGCGGCATCGACAGCGGCGGGCAGAACATCTACGTCGCCCACGTCGCGAAGCGGCTCGCCGCCGAGGGCCACGAGGTCGACGTGTTCACGCGCCACGACAGCATGCTCATGCCGCAGGTCGTGCACTGGCGCAGGAACCTGCGCGTGGTGCACGTGCCGGCGGGACCCGCCGAGTTCGTGCCGAAGGAGCACCTGCTGCCCTGCATGGAGGCGTTCGGCGACTGGATGGCGGAGTTCTTCGCGAGCGAGGAGCGGGCATACGACGTGGTGCACGCGAACTTCTTCATGTCGGGGTGCGCCGCGATGCGCGCGGCGCAGACGGTGCACTTCCCGCTCGTCACCACGTTTCACGCGCTGGGACTGGTTCGCCGGCGCCACCAGGGCGGTGCGGATGGCTTCCCCGACGAGCGCTTCGCGATCGAGCACCGGCTCATGCGCGAGTCCGGCCGCGTGGTCGCCGAGTGCCCGCAGGACAAGCGCGACATGCTCGAGCTCTACGACGCGGAAGAACACCGCATCGACATCGTCCCGTGCGGGTTCGACCCCGAGGAGTTCGCGCCGATGGATTCCCGATCCGCGCGCGAGCGGCTGGGCTGGCCGCAGGACGAGTTCATCGTGCTGCAGCTGGGACGCGTGGTGCCGCGCAAGGGCGTGGACAACGTGATCCGCGGGATCGGTACCATGAAGCGGCGCGGCGTGAAGGCGCGCCTCGCCGTGGTCGGCGGCTCGACCGAGGTGCCGGACGTGAAGGCGACGCCGGAGATCGGCCGCCTCATGGACGTCGCACGCGAGCAGGGCGTGCTCGAGCGCGTGCATTTCGTGGGCCAGCGCGGACGCGAGGCGCTGCCCCTCCACTACGCCGCCGCGGACGTGTTCGTGACGACGCCGTGGTACGAGCCCTTCGGCATCACGCCGGTGGAGGCCATGGCGTGCGCGCGGCCGGTCATCGGCTCCAACGTGGGCGGCATCAAGACGACCGTGGTCGATGGCCAGACCGGATTCCTCGTGCCGCCGAACGACCCCGAAGCGCTCGCGGTGAGGCTCTGCGCGCTCAGGCGCGAGCCGGATCTTGCGCGCGCCATGGGGCTCGCCGGATACCGCCGCGCGCGCCGGGTCTATACCTGGAGGCGCGTCGCGCGCGCGCTCGCCGACTGCTACCTGAAGGCCATCGCGCCGTCGCGCCGCGAGGCCGCTCCTTCGGTCTTTCCCACCCTTCGCATGGACGCACGCTAGATGAATGCACCGGAACGCATTGAAGCGACGCAGGACCTCGAGACCACGTCGCTCAGGGACAAGTCGATCCTCGTGACCGGCGGCGGACGCGGGCTCGGTGCCGCGATCTGCGAGACGCTCGCGCGCGCGGGCGCCCAGGTCTTCGTGGGCGAGAGGAGCCCGGACTTGGCCGAGCAGTCGGCGCGCAGGCTGCGCGACGAGGGGCTTTCGGCCGACGCCGTCGTGATGGACGTGGGCCGGGAAGGGGACGTGAACGCCGCCATCCGCCGCCTGGTCGACCGCTTCGGCCGCATCGACGCGGTGATCAACAACGCGGCGATCGACGTCACGGCCGCGATCGACGAGATCACCGTCGAGCAATACGAGAACGTGGTGCGCACGAACCTCATCGGGCCCTTCCTGGTGATGAAGGCGGTGGTGCCGTACATGAAGGAGCGCAAGCAGGGCCACATCGTGAACGTGGCCTCGACGGCGTCGAAGCGCACGTGGCCCAACGCCTCGGCGTACCACAGCACCAAGTGGGGACTCCTCGGCCTCTCGCACGCGATGCACGCGGAGCTTCGCCCGCACGGCATCAAGGTGAGCGCGGTGCTGCCCGGCGGCATGAGGACGCCGTTCCTGCTCGACCGCTTCCCCGACATCGACCCGAACGTGCTGCAGGACCCGGCCAACGTCGCGCTGGCGGTGAAGTGGGTGCTGATGATGCCGGCCGAGAGCGTGATTCCCGAGATGATGGTGATCCCGATGCGGGAGTCGTCCTGGCCATGAGCAAGGCGGTGTTCCTCGACAAGGACGGGACGTTGATCGAGAACGTGCCGCACAACGTCGACCGCACCCGCATCCGCCTGGCGCCCAACGCCATCGACGCGCTGCTGCTGCTCTCGGGTCTGGACTACGAGCTCATCCTCGTGAGCAACCAGCCGGGCGTCGCCCTCGGCCTCTTCCCGCCCGGCGCGCTCGCCGCGGTGGAGGAGCACCTGGACGATCTGTTCCTCGCGCACGGCTTCACGCTCACCGATTGCTACTGGTGTCCGCACCATCCGCAAGGCAGCGTCGCGGATTACGCGCTCACCTGCACATGCCGCAAGCCCCTGCCCGGATTGCTGCACGTCGCGGCGCGGGAGCACGACATCGACCTCCCGCGCTCCTGGCTCATCGGCGACATCCTCGACGACGTCGAGGCGGGCAACCGGGCGGGATGCCGCACGATCCTGCTCGACGTCGGCAACGAGACGGAATGGCTGCGCGGGCCGCAGCGCGCGCCGGAATACCGCGCCGGCGACCTGCTCGAGGCGGCCACCTACATCATGCGCAACGACGGCGCTGCAGCGGCCCGGGAGGCGGCAAGATGAGCCGCGGCTGGGACGGCGTGCGGCGCATCCTCTGCGTCCGCCTGGACAACATGGGCGACGTGCTGATGACCACGCCGGCGATGCGCGCGCTGAGGCAATCCTTCGCCGGCGCCTCCATCACGCTGCTGGGATCGCGCTCCGGCGCCAGATGCGCCGAGCACATTCCCGAGGTCGACGAGACGATCGCCTACGCCGCGCCCTGGATGAAGCTTCCGCTACCTACCGCGCCCGCGGACGACCTGGACATGATCGCGCTGCTCGCGAACCGCCGTTTCGACGCGGCCGTGATCTTCACCGCCTACAGCCAGAATCCGCTGCCCGCGGCGCTCATGTGCCATCTCGCGGGCATCCCGCGGCGCCTCGCGCACTGCCGCGAGAATCCTTACCACCTGCTCGGCGATTGGGTGGTCGAGACGGAGCCCGGCGCGGGGATCCGCCACGAAGTCCGCCGGCAGCTCGATCTCGTGGCGACCGTGGGCGCCTTCACCGACGACGAGCGCCTGTCGTTTCGCGTGACGGCCGAGGACCGCCTGCGCGCGGCGATGAAGGCCGCCGAAGCGGGGCTCGATCCATCGCGCCCCTGCCTGGTGGTGCACCCGGGGGCCACCGCGCCCTCGCGCCGCTATTCGCCGGAGCGCTTCGGCGCGGCCGCCCTCGAGATGTCGCGGCGCTTCGATTGCTCGGTCGCCGTGACCGGGGATGCGAGCGAGCGCGCGCTCGCGGAGGATGTGGCCCGGGGCGCCGGGGCTCGCGCACGCTCGCTTGCGGGCCAGCTTTCCCTCGGCGAGTTCGCGGGCCTCATGTCGCTCTCCCCGGTGCTCGTGTCGAGCAACACGGGCGCGGTGCACATCGCCGCGGCCGTCGGCACGCCGGTCGTCGACCTGTATGCGCTCACGAATCCGCAGCACACGCCATGGCAAGTGCCGCACCGCGTGCTCTCGAACGACGTGCCCTGCCGCAATTGCTACAAGAGCGTCTGCCCCCACGGCCACATGCGCTGCCTCGACGTGCCCGTCGAGGAGGTGGTGGCCGCCGCCGCGGCGCTCTGGAACGACCACGAGCCGCGCATCCTGCGCGCGGCCGCCTGAGGAACGACATGTACACAATCGGCATCAACGCGGTCTACCACGACGATGCGGCGTGCCTGGTCAGGGACGGCGTCGTCGTCGCGGCCGCCGAAGACGAACGGTTCACCCACGTGAAGCACGGCAAGCGGCCGGTGCCCTTCAACACCTGGCAGCTCCCGTTCCATGCCATCGACTACTGCCTGCGCGAGGCGGGCATCACCATGCGCGACGTCGACCATGTCGCGTACTCGTTCGATCCCGCCGCCTTCGCCGGACGCGCCCTGGCCGACGAGGACATCACGCTTCCGCTGCGGCCTTCCGCCCGGCGCGCGCCCGCAGGCGATGCCTCCCCCTGGGATCCCCTGTTCCTGTCGTATGTCGTGAACGCGCCGCGCCAGCTCGCGAGCGGCGCCCCGCACCACCTCGCGGACCGCTTTCGCGGCATCACGCACGACGGCCCCTTCGCGTGGCATTACGTCGAGCACCACCTGTCGCACGAGGCGAGCGCCTTCCTCGCGGCGCCATGCCCCGACTGCGCGGTGCTCACCATGGACGGCCGCGGCGAGAGCGCGACCACGAGCTACGGCATCTTCGACGGCCGCGAGTACCGGCGCATCAAGCAGGTGAACCTGCCCGACTCCCTCGGCCTGCTCTACGAGGACGTCACGCGCTACCTCGGCTTCCTGCACTCGTCGGACGAGTACAAGGTGATGGCGCTGGCGTCGTACGGCGAGCCGCGCTTCATCGACGAATTCCGCCGGATCCTGCGCGCGGACGACCAGGGCAACTACTTCGTCGAGCGCGTGAGCCTCGAGAAGCTGTTCGGGCCCGCGCGCCCACGCGGCGGCGCGATGACGCAGCGCCACTTCGACATCGCGCAGTCGCTGCAGAAGGCGCTCGAGGAAACGGTGCTGCGCATGATCCGGTGGCTGCACGGCGAGGCGGGCCTGAAGAACCTGTCCATGGCCGGCGGCGTGGCGCTCAACTGCGTGATGAACGCCCGCCTGCGCGACCAGGGACCGTTCGAGGACGTGTGGGTCCAGCCGGCCGCGGGCGACGCGGGCACCGCGATGGGCGCGGCGCTGTGGGTCGACCGGAACGAGCGGCTGAAGAAGGGCGACGCCTCGCGCCCGTGGAGCATGGACCACGCGTTCCTCGGCCCGGGTTTCACCGACGGGGAGATCGAGTCGTTCCTGCAGTGGACGGGTGTTGCGTACCGCAAGATGGACGACGTGGCCGGGGAAGCCGCCGGGTTGCTCGCGGAGGACAAGATCCTCGGCTGGTTCCAGGGCCGCATGGAGTTCGGCCCGCGCGCTCTCGGCGCGCGCTCGATCATCGCCTCGCCGCTGCACGCCGGGATGCAGGCGAAGCTCAACGACATCAAGGACCGCGAAGATTTTCGCCCCGTGGCGCCGGTCGTGATCGAGGAAAAGGCCCACGAGTGGTTCGTGAGCGGCCGCGCGACGGCTTCCGGCAAGGACGGCCTGGCGGACGAGACCCGCCTCGGACTGCCCGCGCCCTTCATGCTTTTCATCTTCGACGTCCGCCCCGACAAGGCGGACCGCATCCCCGCCGTGCGCCATGTGGACGGTACCGCGCGGGTACAGACCATCAATCGCTCGCAAAACCCGCGGTACTACGATGTGCTTCGCGCTTTCGAGCGCCGCACCGGGGTGCCGGTCCTGGTCAACACGTCCTTCAACACCCGGGGCGAGCCGATCGTCTGCACGCCGCGCGACGCCGTCGAGTGCTTCTGGACGTCGCCGCTCGACGCCCTGGTGATCGGGTCGTACCTGCTCGAGAAGAAGCCGCGCCAAGGAGGCGCCGGAAGATGAGCACGCTGGTCTCGGTGGTGGTCCCCACGTACAGGCGCCCGGAGATGCTGGAGCGCTGCCTGGAGGCGCTCGTGGCCCAGCGCTTTCCCGCCGAGTCGTTCGAGATCGTCGTGGCGGACGACGGGCCGGACGAGCGCACGCGCCGGCTGGTGCGCGAATGGGCGCTGCGCACGCGGGGCGCGCCCGAGATCCGCTACGTCCCCGTGACCACGACCCAGGGTCCCGCCGGCGCCCGCAACCGCGGCTGGGAAGCGGCCGACAGCCCGATCATCGCGTTCACCGACGACGACACGCTGCCGCAGCCCGACTGGCTGGTCGAGGGCTACCGGGTGATCCTCGCCTCGCCGAGATTCCTCGCGGCGACCGGTCGCGTGGTCGTGCCGCTGCCGAAGGACCGGGCCCCCACCGACTACGAAAGGGATCTCGCGCGGCTCGGCACCGCGGAATTCGTGACCGCCAACTGCTTCGTCCGGCGCAGCGCGCTCGAGGCGATCGGGGGCTTCGACGAGCGCTTCACGTCCGCCTGGCGCGAGGATTCGGATCTCCAGTTCACGCTCATGAGGTCGCTGCCGGGCGAGATCGTGAAGGCCCCGCGCGCCGTGGTCGAGCACCCGGTGCGTGCGATGACCTGGCGCGACAACCTGCGCGCGCATCGCAAGATCCTCTTCGACGCGCTGCTCTTCAAGAAGCATCCGGAGCTTTATCGCGCGCGCATCCGGCGCTCGCCGCCGTGGAACTACTACGTGGTCGTCGCGGCGATCGTGGGCATGACGGCCGCGGCGCTCACCGGGACGGACCTGGGCTTCGCGGCCTGCTTCGCCGTGTGGCTCGTCCTCACGACGCGCTTCGCGCTCAAGCGCCTCGAGGGTACGTCGAGCGCGAGGGATCACGTGGTCGACATCGTGTTGGGCTCGATCGCCATCCCGCCCGTGGCCGTCTTCTGGCGACTGATGGGAGCGCTGCGCTTCCGCGTCCTGTTCCTGTAGCCATGGCCACCGATCCCTGGAATCCGCCTCCCGAGCGGATCGCGATCTTCCGCGCCCTCCAGCTGGGCGACATGCTGTGCGCGGTGCCGGCGCTGCGGGCCCTTCGCGCCCATGCGCCCCATGCGCGCATCACGCTCGTGGGCCTGCGCTGGGCGCAGTCTTTCGTCGATCGGTTCCGTGGCTACCTGGACGACCTCCTCGTGTTCCCGGGTTATCCGGGTTATCCCGAGCAGGAGGGGACCATTCCCGCCTTCCTCGATTTTCTCGGTGCGGCACGCGCGAAGCGTTTCGATCTCGCGATCCAGCTGCACGGAAGCGGGGAGCTCACGAACCGGATCCTGAAGCTCCTCGAGGCGAAGAGCACCGTGGGCTTCGTGAGCGAGCGGCCGGGCGCCTCGGGCGCCGCGCGCAATCGCGACGCCGATCCGGGCATCGCCGTGCCGTGGCCCGGGGAGGCGAACGAGATCCATCGGTACACCGCGCTCATGGAAGCGATCGGCGTGCCCCTTCGGGGCGACCACCTGGAGCTTCCGCTCGACTGGACCGACTGGGAGCTCTACCAGGAAGTGGTGAGCCGCCACCGGCTTCCCGAGGGACACTTCGTCTGCATCCACCCCGGCGCGCGGCTCCTTTCGCGCCGCTGGCCGCTCGAGCGCTTCGCCGCCGTGGGCAACGTCCTGGCGCGGGATGGGTGGCAGCTCGTCGTGACCGGATCGAGCGCGGAATCCCGTGTCACCGCGGAGCTCGTGGCACGCCTGCCCCGCGGCACGCACGACCTCACCGGCCAGACCAGCCTGGGCTCGATGGCGGCACTCATCTCGCGCAGTGCGCTCCTGGTGTGCAACGACACGGGCGTCTCGCACATCGCCGCGGCGATGAACACGCCGAGCGTGGTCGTCGCGTCCGGCAGCGACGTGCGCCGCTGGCGTCCGCTCGACGCGGAGCGCCATCCGGTGCTCTGGCACGACGTCCCGTGCCGGCCGTGCACGTTCGATGCGTGTCCCGTGGGACATCACTGCGCGCTCGGCGTGCAGGCCGATGCCGTCATCGCGGAAGCGCGCCGTCTTCTTTCGACGAGGGACATCCGCCATGCCGCATAGGCCGCTCAAGATCCTCACCTGGCACGTCCACGGCAATTACCTGTACTACCTCACGCAGGTGCCGCACGAGTGGTACGTGCTGTCGAAGCCCGATCGCGGCCCGGGTTACGCCGGGCGCTGGGGCAACCTGCCCTGGGGCGACAACGTCCACGACATGCCCGTGGACGAGGTGCAGGAGCACGACTTCGACTGCATCGTTTTCCAGAACACGCGGCACTACCTGGAGGACCGGCACCAGATTCTCGCGCCCTGGCAACGGGAGCTCCCTCGAATCCTGATCGAGCACGACCCGCCGCAGCAGCACCCGACCAACACCCTTCATCCGGTGCAGGACCCGAGCGCCACGATCGTGCACGTGACGCACTTCAACGACCTCATGTGGGACAACGGCGTGACGCCCACGCGCGTGGTCGAGCACGGCGTCCTCGTTCCGCCCGGCGTGCGATATGCCGGCGACAAGGCCGAGGGCATCGTCGTCGTGAACAACATCCGCAAGCGCGGCCGCCGCCTCGGCGTGGACCTCTATCGCGAGGCGAAGGCGCGCATGCCCATCACGCTCATCGGGATGGACGCGCAGGCCGAGGGCGGCCGCGGCGAGGTGCGCAACGTCGACGTGCCGGAGTTCATCTCGCACTACCGCTTCTTCTTCCACACCTGCCGCTACACGAGCCTCGGCCTCGCCGCGTGCGAGGCGATGATGATCGGCATGCCGATCGTGGCGCCCGCCACGACCGAAATCGCGACCGTCGTCCGCAACGGCGTGAACGGCTACGTCGACACGAATCGCCGCGCGCTCATGGAAGCGATGGAGGCGCTGCTGCACGATCGCGACCTCGCGATGAAGTGGGGCGAGGGCGCGCGCGCGACCGCGTTGAAGCGCTTCGACATCGGGCGCTTCGTCGCCGACTGGATGTCCGTGCTGGCGGAGGCCGTCGGCGAGAAGGCGCCGGAGCGCGCCGCCGCCTGACCGGCCTTCGGTGGCAACATGGCTTCCTCGCAAGTTGCACGGGAGCCCGGCATGCACATCCGCGAAAGCGCGGCCGACGACCTGCCGTCGATGCTCGCCATCATCAACGGGGCCGCCGAAGCCTATCGGCGCGCCATTCCGCCCGATTGCTGGCACGAGCCCTACATGCCCGCGGCGGAGCTGGAGGGCGAGATCGCCGCCGGCGTCCGCTTCTGGGTGGCCGAGGCCGTGCCCGGGCGCATCGAGGGGCTGATGGGTATCCAGGATCGCGGCGACGTCACGCTCGTGCGCCACGCCTATGTCGCACCGGTCGCGCAGCGCGGCGGCGTCGGCACGATGCTGCTGCGGCACCTCCACGGCCTCGCGGACAAGCCCGTGCTGATCGGCACCTGGGCCGACGCGACGTGGGCCATCGCGTTCTACCGGAAGAACGGCTTCGCGCTCGCTTCGCACGACGAGAAGGAACGTTTGCTGCGCAAGTACTGGAGCATTCCGCCGCGCCAGGTGGAGACTTCCGTCGTGCTCGGGGATGCCCGCTGGCAATCGCGGCGCGAACATCCCGGAGCGCCTATACTCGCGCCATGAACCTGACCGGAGTTTCTTCATGAGCCGCTACACCGCGGCGGACGACAGCCTGCGGATTTCGGTCGATGACGTTTCCGTCGAGCCTTGCGCGATCGCGGTCGCGCGGGCGCTGTCCCGGCTCGGAGAGCGCAAGATCTACTTCATGAGCTTCGTGCCGCTGCAGTACGCGATGCTCAAGCGCTTCAAGGGCGTCGCGCTGACCTTCCTCTCCTCCGGCCAGACGCCTCCCGACCTCACGCGCTCGGCGCGCATGATCCACAGCAAGTCCGAGCTGGTCGTCGCGAGCCCGAAGCTCGTGCGCAAGGACCAGTGGGCGAAAGTCGGCGCCGACGTGGAAGGCGAGCTCGCCAAGGGCCCCGCCGCGTAGGGCCTGCGCCCGGCGGGCCGGGTGGAACCGTTCATTTCGTTTTTCGCCCACCTGTATTAGGCTGGGGGCGATGACCGATTCGCATGGCACGACGCAGGCCGGGGCTCCGCCCAGAGGAAGAACCTCCGCCCCGGACGACGCACGGCGGCTCGCGGCGCGCCTGGCGCAGGTCGAGAAGATTAAGCTTCCGCTGGAGGAGCACCTCGCATTCCTCGCGCGAACCGGCGAGCGGTGCGACGAGGTGCTGCACGAGCTCGCGCCGCTCTTCGAGGGATGCGTCCAGCCGATGGGCGACCGGGAAAGGGAGGCGCTGCACGCGTCCCGGTCGCTGGGGCTCGCCTGTGCCGCGGCTTACGCCTTCGCCGCGAGGGCGCGGGCCGGCACCTCGGGCTCGCAGAAGCTTTCCGTGCTGACCCTCAAGGCGATGCGCTACGTGGTCGACGTGATGGCCACGAGCTACGCGACCTACTCGCGCCTGCCCGACGGCGCGTGGCGGCAGCTCCACCAGCTCTATCTCCTCGCCGAGCGCGAGGGCGTCGCGATGGGCGTCGCCGACGCGGCCTCCCGCACCTCGGTGCTCGGCCTCTACTGCGAGACGCTCCTCGTCTCGCTCGCAGGTCCCTATCGCCTCTCCCCCGCCGACCGCGACGCCGCGGCGCGCCTGGTTCGCGATCGCGTCGCCCTCGCGACGGTGAGCCGGGAGGCGCCCGACACCGCCGGCACGTGCCATTTCGCGATCGAGTGCGAGGAAGACACGCCGCCGCGGCCCGCGCGCGAGAACCGGCCGGCGGGCACGCACCTGCGCATCCTCGACACGTCCGCGCTGGTGAAGGACCTGAGGATGGGCGCGCTCCCGGGCGAGGCGGGCGCTTTCGCGGCGAAGATCGCCGCATTCCTCGACGACCCGCCGAAGCGCTCCATGTTCCGGGAGGCGGCCGACGGGAGCGTCGCCATCTGCGTCGGCGTGAAGGCGATCGCATTCTTCGTGGCGCACGAGGCGGGCGTGAACGGCGAGTCGGAGGCGCTCGCGCTGCGCCAGGGGCTCACGATGCCGCTGCGCGCGCTGCCCGAGGACGAAAGCGGGCGCCTCATCCCGATCCACGAATGGGCCGTCATGAACGCGAGCAGCGGCGGCCTGCGGCTGCAGCGGCGCGCCTCGACCGATTACCCGGTCGCCATCGGCGAAGTCGTGGGAATCCGCGCGCCGAGCAAGGCCGAGTGGCGCATCGGTGTCACGCGATGGGTCACCGGCATGACCGACGGCACGATCGAATTCGGGGTCCAGTTCTTCGCCAACGCGGTGTGCGCGGTGTGGCTGCGGCCCTGGCAGGCGGGCAGCGAGCGCGCCCTGGCGCTCCTCGTGGCGGAGGGCGAGGGCAACACCGAGGAGCTGCTCCTCGCTCCGGCGGGCGCCTACGAGGAGTCGCGCGAATACGAGATCGCGGGCGAGGGTTTCCGCTCGCGCGTGCGCGCGGCGGCCCTCGTGGAAGGCAACGGCAAGTTCGAGCTCTTCCGCGTGGCACCGGAGTGAGGCGAATATTGCCGTGGTCCGCGACCGCGCGCGCTCCGAGCCTCAGCATCGCCGTGGAAACGGAGTAATGTAGCCGCGCGATCGGCAAGCGCCGGTCGGGAGACCGCCGACGAAGCGAGTGATCGCAGGATGACGCCGCACATCGTTCCCATCTATGCCGCGCTGCTGGGCCTGATATTCGTGACCCTCAGCGGCCGTACCGTGCGCCTGCGCCGGCAGCTGCGCATCTCGCTCGGGCACGCCGGCGACGAGCGCATGCTGAGGGCAACGCGTGCGCATTCGAATTTCGCCGAATACGTCCCGATGGCGCTGCTGCTTTTCTTCTTCGTCGAGGCCGGGGGCGGCGCGCCGTGGCTCGTCCACTCGCTGTGCGCGACGCTCGTCGTGGGCCGCCTGGCGCACGCGTTGGGCGTGAGCCGGGTACCGGAGTGGCGGATGGGCCGCGCGCTCGGCCTGGTGCTCACGATCGTTCCCATCGTCGTCGCCGCCATGCTCCTGTTGTGGAGTTCCCTGCAAGCCGGTCCTTGATCACCTTCCCGAGGCTCCATGAAACGACGCTTGCCTTCCCGTTGGCTCGCCGCATTCACGGCCGCGAGCTTCCTCCTCGCGACCGGCGCATTCGCCGCCGACGTGCACGTGATGATCTCCGCGGGTTTCTTCCACGCGTACTCCGAGCTGGGTCCCAAGTTCGAGCAGCAGACGGGACACCATCTCGTCACCGTGCGCGGCCCCTCGATGGGCGACTCGCCGGAAGCGATTCCCACGCGGCTCTCCCGCGGCGAGAGCGCCGACGTGGTGATCCTCGACGGCGGCTCCGCCGACGAGCTGGCGAAGCGAGGCCTGGTCAAGGCGGACAGCAAGGCGGTCCTGGCGCGATCGCTCATCGGCATGGTGGTGCCCGAGGGCGCCGCGAAGCCGGACATTTCCACGGTGGACGCCTTCCGCGACACGCTGCTCGCGGCGAAGTCGATCGCGTACTCCGATAGCGGCAGCGGGACTTATCTTTCGACGCAGCTCTTCGCGAAGCTCGGCGTCGCCGACGCGGTCAAGGCCAGGAGCCGCAAGGTGCGTGGACCGCCCTCGGGCGAGCCGGTGGCGGCGGTGGTCGCGCGGCGCGAGGCCGACCTGGGTTTCCAGCAGGTGAGCGAGCTCATCCACGTGCCGGGCACGACTTACGTGGGCGCGATTCCCGCGGAGCTGCAGCCCGGCTTCACCTTCGCCGGCGCGCTCACCACGTCGGCGCGCGAGCCGGAAGCCGGAGCGGCGCTGATCCGTTTCCTGGCGTCGCCCGCGGCCGCCCCGACGCTGGAAAAGGCCGGCCTCGCGCCACCGGCGCGATAACGGCCCGCAGCGTCATGTCGCCGTCGCAGATGCGCGAAGCGTCGAAGCGCCCATGGGTCCACGCCTCGATCGTCGCGGTACTGGCCGCCTGCGCGCAGGTTCCTTCCGCGCCGCCGCCGGCAACGGCCTCGTCGATGGCGGTGCAGCCGGCGGCTGCGTCGCCCGAGGCCGCCATCGACGCGCAGGAGGCGCGCTTCACGGCGGCGCTGGCGAACCGCGACGTTCCATCCCTCGAGCGCCTGGTCGCCGAAAGCTTCACGTGGCAACACCCGGAGGGGCGTGTCGATTCACGCGAGGCATTTCTGGCGGGCGTCGTGCACGGCGTCGCTCATGAGGGGCGCCACGACCTGCGGCAGGAATACGGGCCCTCGCTCGCGTTGAATGGAGCCAGCGCCACCCGCACGGCACGCGTTCGCCTGCGCGATCGCGCGGGAACCCACGAGACGTGGTTGCGCGAGGATCACGCGTTCACGCGCACGGCGGGGGGCGAATGGCGGCTCGCGAGCGCGCGCAACGCGATCCTCTACGAGGGCGCGCCGCTGAGCGATTCGCTGCATTCGCGCTACGGCGGAAGCTTCGCGGTCGAGCCGGGGCGCGTGCTGCGCCTGGTGTGGTCCGGCGGGATCCTGGTCGCGACCTTCCCCGATGGCTCCTCGAGACAGGTGTTCCTCGTGTCTCCCACGGAGGAGGCCGTGCGCGATCCGCAGGCGGGCCACTTGCGCTTCACGCTGAGCGACGACGGCAGGCCGGCGACGGTCGCGCTCGTGCGCAACGGCCAGGAGATCTGGCGCGCCACCCGCTCCCAGCCCGAAATGATGTCCGGCACGAGCGCCCGATGATCAGGACCAAGTCGGTCTGGAGCCCCGTCGATCGTGGCGAAGACGGCCTGCGCATCCTCACGAGCCGTTTCCGCGGCCGCGGCCTCCAGGTCGAGCGCTACGACGCGTGGCTTCCCGCCCTGGGGCCCAGCGAGGAGTTGCTGCGCCGGTTCCAGTCGGGCGGGATGACGTGGGCGGCTTACTCGCGCGCATACGTGAAGGAGCTCCTCGAGGACGGACCGGTCGACGCGCGCTGCGCCACGATCAAGAACCACGGCCAGAAATCGCTGTTGCGCCTGCTCAAGCAGCTCGGCAAGGCGCAGGACGTGACGCTCATGTGCGTATGCCCGGAGGACACGAGCCACTGCCATCGCTACACGCTGCAGAAGCTCATCGCGGGGCCGCGGGTGTAGCCCTCGCGCCGGAGCGGCGCGAACGGAGGAAGGATGGAAACGGACAAGCGCTTCACCGGCTCGATCGCGAAGCTCTACGAGTCCCATCTCGTGCCGCTGATCTTCGAACCCTATGCCGCCGACCTCGCGCGAAGGGTCGCGTCGACGCAGCCGCGGCGCGTGCTCGAGATCGCGGCGGGCACCGGCGTCGCCACACGCCGCCTGAGCGAAGCCCTGGGCAGGGACGGCGCGATCGTCGCGACGGACCTCAATCCCCCGATGCTCGACGAGGCGCGGACGCGAGGTACCCGTCACGCCGTCGAATGGCGGCAGGCCGATGCCATGCAGCTGCCTTTCGAGGACGCTTCCTTCGACGCGGTGGCGTGCCAGTTCGGGGTCATGTTCTTTCCGGACAAGCCGCGCGCGTTCGCCGAGGCGCGACGCGTCCTGCGACCCGGCGGCGTCCTTCACTTCAGCGTCTGGGATCGCATCGAGGAGAACGAATTCGCCGACGCGGTGACGCAGGCCGTGGCGACGATGTTCCCGGACGATCCGCCGCGCTTCCTCGCGCGCACGCCGCACGGATATTTCGATACCGGTGCGATCGGCCGGGACCTGCGCGAAGGCGGCTTTGGCGTCCCGGCGATCACGACGCTCGCCGCGCGCAGCCGCGCGTCCTCCCCCGAGGTGCCGGCCATGGCGTACTGCCAGGGGACGCCGCTGCGGGGCGAGATCGAGGCGCGCGACGCCTCGCGGCTCGAAGAGGCGACGCGGGCCGCCGCGCGGCTCATCGCGTCCCGGTTCGGCGCGCGCGCAGTGGATGGCAAGATCCAGGCGCACGTCGTGAGCGTGGGGGTGCAGGATGCACCATGAAGCACGCGCCGGTGCTAGCATCTGCCGGTGCACGACTTCGGCGAATACGACTACATCGTCGTCGGCGCGGGCAGCGCCGGCTGCGTGCTGGCGAACCGGCTGACGCGGGACGGCCGCCACAAGGTCCTCGTGGTCGAGGCGGGCGGCAAGGACGACTGGTTCTGGATCGACGTCCCGGTCGGCTACCTCTTCAGCATCGGCAACCCGCGCACCGACTGGTGCTTCAAGACCGAAGCCGAGCCCGGCCTCAACGGCCGCAGCCTCGGCTACGCGCGCGGCAAGGTCCTCGGCGGCTGCTCGTCCATCAACGCGATGGTCTACATGCGCGGCCAGCGCGTCGACTACGACCACTGGGCGGCGCTCGGAAACCGCGGCTGGTCATGGAACGAGGTGCTGCCGTACTTCAAGCAGGCCGAGCGCCATTTCGGGGGTGCCAACGAGCACCATGGCTGCGACGGCGAGCTCTGCGTCGAGGAGCCGCGCGTGCGCTGGGAAATCCTCGACGCATGGCGCGATGCCGCCGCCGAATGCGGGATCCCGAAGGTCGACGAGTTCAATCGCGGCGACAATTTCGGCAACGCCTACTTCCACATGAACCAGCGCAAGGGCGTGCGCTGGAGCGCCACCAAGGCCTTCCTGCGACCGGCGATGGGGCGGCAGAACCTGACGGTGATGACCCACGCGCACACGCGTCGCCTCACGCTCGATGAAACCGATGGGCGCAAGCGCGCGAGCGGCGTGGAGCTCACGGTGGAAGGGCAGGGCACGGGAACGGCGCGCGCACGGCGTGCGGTGATCCTCGCGGCGGGCTCGATCGGGTCACCGCACATCCTGCAGCTCTCCGGCATCGGAGCGGCGTCCCTGCTGCGCGAGTTCGGCATCCCGGTCGTGCACGAGCTGCCGGGCGTGGGCGAGAACCTGCACGACCACTTGCAGATCCGCATGGTGTGGAAGGTGGACGGGCCCACGCTCAACACGCGCGCCAACTCCTGGATCGGCAAGGCCGCCATGGGGCTCGAGTACCTGCTCTTCAAGACCGGGCCGCTCACCATGCCGCCATCGCAGCTCGGGGCGTTCGCGAAGAGCGATGCCGGCGAGGCGACGCCGGACATCGAGTGGCACGTGCAGCCGCTTTCGCTCGACAAGTTCGGCGATGCGTTGCACACCTTCCCGGCCATCACGCCCTCGGTGTGCAACCTGCGCCCCACCTCCCGCGGCTTCGTGCGCATCACCACGAGCGACCCGATGGCCGCGCCCGCGATCCGCCTCAACTATCTCACCACGCCCGAGGACCAGCGCGTGGCCGCGAGCTCCATGCGCTTCACGCGGCGCATCATGCAGGCGCGTGCGCTCGCCCGCTACCGGCCGCAGGAATGGCGTCCCGGCCCCGGCTGCGACGCCGACGGCGATCTCGTGAAGGCGGCCGGCGACTTGGGCTCGACCATCTTCCATCCGGTCGGCACCTGCAGGATGGGCCGCGATGACGGCGCCGTCGTGGACGATCGCCTGCGCGTGCGCGGCATCGAGGGGCTGCGCGTGATCGACGCCTCGATCATGCCGCGCATCACGTCGGGGAACACCAATGCGCCGACCTACATGATCGCCGAGCGCGGCGCGGAGCTCGTCCTGGAGGAGGGCGCGTGAAGCGTGGAATGCTCATCGCCGTGGTGGGCTTTGCCGGCGCGGTGGCCGCGTGGATCGGTCTCTTCTGGGGCGAGCCCGCCATCGAGCCGGCCCGGATCGCGCCGGCGCTGTCCCTCTCCGAGGCGGTGACCGTGACGCATGCCGCGCCTTCGGCGGTGCTGCATATCAATCCGCAGCACGCCTCGAGCGTCGCGCGGCCCGTCCCCATTCGCAGCGGCCCGAACCAGGAATTCCTCGCGGCCAAGCGATATCGCGCGTTGTGGGACCGCCTGCGCAATTCCCCCGAGGGCGCGACCGCGGAGGGTGCCTACGTTCTCTATCGCATCGCCAACCGCTGCGCCAACGTGGCCGACCGGCCGGCCTGGCGCTCGCCCAACCGCGGGCGCTCGAGCGGGCAGATCCGCGAGGACTTCATGAAGACGCTGGCGCCCAACGATCCCCAGCGCGACAAGAGGCTCGCCGCGTTCGAGGCGGTGAACGCGCCGCGATGCGAAGGATTCGGCGACGTGGAGATGACCGTCGCGGACCTGCGCGCGATGCTTTCGAAGGCGGTCGATGCCGGAAGCGCGGAGGCGCGCGCGGTGCAGATCGGGCAGGACGTGAGCCAGGCCCGGCGTGGGCACTGGGACAACGGCACGCTCACCGATGGCCAGATCGACAACCTCAGGCAGCTCGCCACGACGAAGGATCCGGGCGCGATCCTCGAGGCCGGGCGCATCCTTTCCAATTCGTATCGCGACCTCACGGTTCGGGACGGGGCCGACGGGCCGGTCCTGGAGCCGCAAGCGCTGCACAACGCCTGGACGCTCGTCGCCTGCGAATATGGCTATCCCTGCGGCGAGGACAACACGCGCGTGCAGGATGCGTGCGCCTTCCGCGGCCACTGCGAGGCGTCCAGCCTGCAGGACTACCTGTACTACTATGCCGCGTCTCCCCATGACTCCCAGCTCATGAACCAGTACGAAGCGATCCTGCGCACGGCCGTCCAGACCGGCGACTGGTCGCACCTGTCGTTCGTGCGCGGGACGCGGCCGCCGAACGCGCCCACGTTCATCGTGGGACCGTCGGGCTGATGGGGCCGTCGATGGGCGCGATCGTGGCCGTGGGCTCCGGTGCGGCCGTGGGCGCATGGGCGCGTTGGGCGCTTTCGCTGCTGCTCAACCCGCTCTTCCCCACCGTTCCGCTCGGCACGCTGGCGGCGAATCTCGTGGGCGGCTTCCTCATGGGGGTCTGCATGGCGCTCGTCAGCCACTACCAGGCGATGTCGCCGGAGCTGCGGCTGCTCCTCACCACCGGCTTCCTCGGCGGGCTCACGACCTTCTCGACCTTCTCCGCGGAGGCGGCGACGCTGCTCCTGCGCGGCCAGCTCGGCTGGGGCGCCGCGATGGTGGGCGCCCATGTGCTCGGCTCGGTCGCCTGCACGTTCGCGGGGCTCATGGTCACCTCCGCCTTGCTGGCCGCGCGATGAACGGCGTCTACCTCAGGTTCTATACGCACGAGGATCGCAAGGTCCACGGGCAGCTCTTCTACGAGTGGCTTCTCGCCGAGGCCAGGAAGCTCGGCATTCCCGGCGGCACGGCCTTCAAGGCGATGGCCGGCTACGGCCGCCATGGCGTCCTGCACGAAGCGAAGTTCTTCGAGCTCGCGGGCGACCTCGCCGTCGAAGTGGAATTCATCGTGAGCGAAGCCGATGCCGAGCGCCTCATGGAAACGGTGCGTTCCTGCGGCGTGCCCGTCTTCTACGGGAAGGTCCCCGCCGAATTCGGTGTTATCTGACTCGCACCCCGAACGACAGGGGACAGACCACTGTTGTCAGGAGTTGGAACATACTGGTTTCGGATCCTGACAACAGGGGTCTGTCCCCTAACGGAGAATCCTTCATGAAGCTGAACGTCAATGGCCGCGTCCAGAACGTCGACGTCGAGGACGACATGCCCCTGCTGTGGGTGCTGCGGGACGAGCTCAAGCTCGCCGGCACCAAGTACGGCTGCGGCATCGCCCAATGCGGGGCCTGCACGGTGAACATCGATGGCGCGCCGGTGCGCTCCTGCGTGACGCCTGTTGCAAGCGTGGCGGGCAAGAAGATCGTCACCATCGAAGGCCTGTCGCAGCACGGCATCTCGCGCGTGCAGAAAGCCTGGATCGAGAACGACGTGCCGCAGTGCGGCTACTGCCAGAGCGGCATGATGATGGCCGCCACGGCGCTGCTCGCGAAGAACCCGCGGCCGACCGATGCCGACATCGAGGCGAGCGTGACGAACCTCTGCCGTTGCGGCACCTACGCGCGCGTGAAGAAGGCGATCCACGCGGCGGCCGGCCAGAAGGTGGCGAACGACGTGCCCGCCCCGGCGCTCGCGCCGAACGGCCAGAAGATCTGAGGAGCGCGCCATGAAGATCGATCGTCGCGAATTCCTCAAGGTTTCCGCCGCCGCCAGCGGTGCGCTGGCCCTCGAATTCGGCGTCGCACCGGCGCGAGCCGCGCAGGCCGGCACTCTCCCGGCCGCGCCCGGCTTCGGCATGGCCGACGACTTCCGCGAGGTCACGCACTGGGTCGTGATCTACCCCGATGACCGCGTCGTGATCCGCATCGCGCGCTCCGAGATGGGCCAGGGCAGCCTCACGGGCCTGGCACAGCTCGTGGCCGAAGAGCTCGAGTGCGACTGGCACAAGGTCGCGACGGAGTTCGCCTCGCCCAACGAGCACATTCGCAGGAAGCGCGTGTGGGGCTCGATGTCCACGGGCGGCAGCGCCGGCGTGCGCACCTCGCAGGAGTACCTGCGCAAGTCCGGCGCCCAGGCGCGGGCCATGCTGGTCTCCGCCGCGGCAGAGCAATGGAAGGTGCCGGCGGCCGAGTGCACGGTATCGAAGGGCGTGATCAGCCACGCGAAGTCGAAGCGCCGCACGACGTACGGCAAGGTCGCGGCGGCAGCCGGCAAGATTGAGCCGCCGAAGGACGTGCAGCTCAAGGATGCGAAGGACTGGACCATCGCGGGCCAGCCGCTGCGCCGTCTCGAGATGCCCGACAAGGTCCTCGGCAAGCCCGTGTACGGCGTCGACGTGGACCTGCCGGGACTGCTCAAGGCCTCGATCGTCCAGTCGCCGGTATTCCTCGGCAAGGTGAAGGGCCTCGACAGCGCCGAGGCCGAGAAGATGCGCGGCGTGAAGGGCGTCGTGCGCGCCGACGACTTCGTCGCGGTCGTCGCCGACAACTGGTGGCGCGCCAACCAGGCGGCGAAGAAGCTCGACGTCCAATGGGACAACGGCGACAACGGCACTGTCTCGACGGAGACGATCTTCGCCTCGTTCCGCGAGGGCCTCGAGGCGAAGGACCTCCCGGCCGCGCGCAAGATCGGCGATGCGCCCGCTGCGCTCGCCTCGGCGGCGAAGGTGGTCGAGGCCGAGTACTCGAGCCCGTACCTCAACCACGCGACGATGGAGCCGATGACGGCGACCGCCTGGTTCAAGGACGACGGCACGCTCGAAGTGTGGACGTCCACCCAGAACGCCGAGGCGTCGATCGCCACCGCGTCCGAGACCTCCGGCATCCCGCTCGAGAAGTGCGAGGTGCACAAGATGATGCTCGGCGGCGGCTTCGGCCGGCGCGGCGCGGCTCAGGACTACGTGAAGCAGGCGGTCCTCATCGCGAAGCAATTCCCCGGCACGCCGGTCAAGCTCATGTGGTCGCGCGAGGAGGACATGCAGCACGGCTTCTACCGCCCGGCATCGCTCGTGAAGATGCGCGCGGGACTCGATGCGCAGGGCAACGTCGTGGCGATGCACACGAAGATCGCGTGCCCGTCGATCCTGGCGCTGCTGCGTCCCGAGGGCATCGACAAGGGCATCGACTTCACCGCCGTGCGCACCTTCAGCGACGCGACCTACACGATCCCGAACCAGCTCGTGGAGTACGCGATGCGCAACCCGCACGTGCCGGTGGGATTCTGGCGCGCGCCGGGGCTGCAGAACTCGTTCTATCGCGAGTGCTTCATCGACGAGCTCGCCGCCGCGGCCGGCAAGGATCCGCTCGAGTTCCGCCTCGCGATGCTCAAGCCCGCAGACAGGAACCGCCTCGTGCTCGAAGCCGTCGCGAAGGCCGCGAAGTGGGGCTTGGCCGTGCCCCGGGGCGTGTATCGCGGCATCGCGCAATCGGACGGCTTCGGCAGCCATACCGCGATGGTGGCGGACGTGTCCGTGGCGGGTGGAAAGATCAAGGTGCACAAGGTGTACTTCGCGATCGACTCGGGCTACGTGGTGAACCCGGACACGTGCCGCGCGCAGGCCGAGGGCAACGTGATCTTCAACATCGGCCAGCTCCACGAGGCGAACACGATCAAGGACGGGCGGGTCGTGCAGTCGAACTTCAACGACTTCCCGCTGCCCCGGCTCTCCGAGATGCCGGAGGTCGAGACGGTCTTCGTGCCCACCGGCGGCTTCTGGGGCGGTCATGGCGAGCCGGGCGCGTTGAACGTGGTGCCGGCGATCCTGAACGCGGTCCATGCGGCGACCGGCAAGCGCATCCGGTCGCTGCCGCTGCAGGATGGCGATCTCAGGGCGTGACGTCCTCGCCGGGGCGGGGACCGCGCTGCTGGCGGCTGCCTGCTCCGGCACTCCGTCGAACCCCTCACCCGCTACCGCGGGCGACCCCACCCGCGGACGCGAGGTCTTCCTCGCGCGCGATGGCGGCTTCTGCGTGCTGTGCCATGACGTGCCGGGCGCGGCGCTCGCGGGCGACGTGGGTCCATCGCTTGCGGGCGTGGGTGCGCGCCTCACGCCACAGCAGTTGCGCGAGCGCATCGCCGACATGAGCGCGGTGAACCCCGACGCCGCGATGCCGAGCTTCCACCGCACCGAGGGGCTGCAGCGCGTGGATCCGCGCCGCCTGGGACAGCCGGTATTGAACGACCAGCAGCTGGAAGATGTCGTCGCTTATCTCGCCAGCCTGAAATGAACCGCCGCCGCTTCCTCGCCGCTTCCGCCACGGGCCTCGCCGCGTCGGCCTTGCCCGCGGCTGCCCAGCGCTTCCAGCCTCCGCAGGACGTGGCGCCCCTCGTGCAGCAGATCACCGGCGGCGTCACGCCGGAGCACGGGAGCATCGACATCCAGCTGCCGCAGCTCGCGGAGAACGGAAACTCCGTGCCGCTGCACATCACGGTCGCGAGTCCCATGACGCCGGACGATCACGTGGAGGCGATCTACGTGATCGCGCCGCGCAACCCGCGGCCGCTGGTGGCGACGTTCCACCTGGGTGCCGGCTGTGGCCGCGCCGAGGTCGCGACACGCATGCGCCTCGCCGGCACGCAGAAGGTGCTCGTCCTCGCGCGGCTTTCGGGCGGGCGCTTCCTCGCGGGCGATGACGAGGTGCTCGTCACCTCGGCCGCCTGCCTCGACGAGTCGGTCTGATGCTGATGCTCGGGCGCATCCAGGTCCCGGCCAGCGTGAAGCGGGGCGAGCCGTTCGAGGTGCGCGTGATCGTGCAGCATCCGATGGAGACGGGCTTCCGGCGCGACCTGCAAGGCCAGGCCATTCCCGTGAACATCGTGGAGCGGATGGCATGCCGCTATGGCGGCGCCGAGGTCTTTCGCGCCGAGCTCGGTACCGGCATCGCGGCCAATCCGTATGTCGCGTTCTACGTCGTCGCCCGCGAGAGCGGCCCGATCGAGGTCGAATGGAGCGACGATCGCGGCGAGCACGGCCGCGCGAGCGCGAACGTCGACGTCGCATGACGCGTGACGTCATGCGACGAGCCTCGATCGTCCCGCTTCTCTTCATCGCCGCGTCGTTCGCCGCCGCGGGGCAGGAGCTTCCGGCGCGACCGCATCCGCTTCGCAACGGCAGCGCGTTCCAGGGCCCGGACGTGCGCGAGCTGCAGTCCGACGATTTCGCCAATCCCATGTCGCTCTGGATCTCGCGCGGCGAAGCGGTGTGGAAGGAGCCGCGCGGAAGCGCTCGCATGGCCTGTGCCGCGTGCCACGGCGACGCCGCCACCTCGATGAAAGGCGTGGCGGCGCGTTATCCGCGCTACGACCCCGCCCTGGGCCGCGTGGTCAACGTGGAAGAGCGTATCCAGGCGTGCAGCGTGGGCGCGCAGGGCGCGGCCCGCTTCGGCGACCAGTCCGACGAGCTCGTGGGACTCTCGGCCTACATCGCCCGGCAATCGCGCGGCATGCCGCTCTCCGTCTCCATCGACGGGCCGGCGCATGCGGCGTGGGAGAAGGGCCGGGAGCTGTACTTCACGCGCATCGGCCAGATGAACCTCGCGTGCACGCAGTGCCACGACGCGAACTGGGGACGCCGCCTGTACGCCGAGACCATCAGCCAGGGGCATCCGACCGGCTGGCCGGCGTATCGCAACGAGTGGCAGCATCCGGGCACCCTCGAGCGCCGGCTGCGGGCGTGCTTCTTCGGCGTTCGCGCGGAGCTGCCGCCCTACGGCGATCCCGACATGATCGCGCTCGAGCTCTACATCGCCTGGCGCGCGCAGGGCCTGCCCCTCGAGGCGCCGGGCGTGCGGCGCTGATCCGTCAGCGGCGGCGGCGCCGGCGCCACAGGTACCAGGCGGTGGCCGCGGGCACGAGCAGCAGTGCGGCGACGCCCGCGACGAGCGCCGTCGGGAACGCGCGGGTCGCGCTGCCGGGACCGAAGATGAGCGCGTGCGCATCGTTGGGCAAGTGGCCGATCTCCGTCACCTTGCCGTTGTGCACGTCGATCTCGACCAGCGCCGTGCTGGCCGGCGCGCCCATGTTCGAATTCACCGCGTACAGCTTGCCGTCGGGAGAGAAGGTGAGGTTCGTGATCGCGCTGAGATAAGGCGCGCCCTCGAGCATCGGTCCGGGCGTGCCGCGGCCCGTGTGGATGTCCACCGTGTCCAGCGTGCCTGTCGCGCCGGTCGCCGCGACGTAGGCGACGTCGTGGTCGTCGATCGCCATGCCCCCGCCCATCAGTCCCGCGATGCCGGAGTCCTCGCGCGGTGCCGCGTGTCCGCTGGCGAGATCGACGCGCGCAAGACGGTTGCGCGTCGGCAGCCAGGCGTAGAGCGTGCCGTCGCGCGAGAAGGCGAGGTCCGATGCCACCTCGCCCAGCGCGCCGATGAGCGTGACGTCGCCCGTCGCGGGATCGATCGACACGAGCGATCGCGGGATCGTGCTCGAGAGACCGGCCGTGACGCCGTAGACCACGCCGGTCGTGGGATGGATCGCGAGCGACACCACGGCGATGGGCTCGCGGCCGGCGATGCGCACCGGCGCCATGAGGATCGAGGCGCCCGTCGCGGGATCGACGCGGTAGAGGTTGCACTCGATGCGCGCCGCGCCGTCCTCGTAGTGCATGCGGATGGCCGTGGCGTAGAGCAGCGTCTGCGCGAGCGCGGACGGAGCGCCCGCCAGGAGGGCGGCGAAGAGAAATCCGCGCAGGAGCCTGCGCAGCGCGGGGTGGGGGCTTGTCGCCAGGACGGAAACGGTCATGCGGGCGCCACCATCTCATTCCGGCGGCCGCAAT
The DNA here is from genome assembly GCA_035656735.1 of Usitatibacter sp. Lineage (GTDB taxonomy): Bacteria > Pseudomonadota > Gammaproteobacteria > Burkholderiales > Usitatibacteraceae > Usitatibacter. The sequence continues at coordinate 63,629 of DASRRY010000013.1, forward strand.
GCAAGCCTGTAAGCCTGTAGAATCGCGGGCATGAATCGTTGGCGCCACTGGCTCGTCGCCGCATGGCTGGCACTCGCCCTCGTGGCGGGCCAGCAACTCGTCATGCTGCACGCGCTGGGGCACGCCGCGGAGCGCATCGCCGACAAGGACCGCGATGCGGCCCATTGCAAGATCCACTTCGCGTGCTCCCAGCTCGCGAGCGCAATGAGCGGCAAGGCGCTGCCGACGCTCCCGCTCTCGATGGCGCTGCACGCGGCGCCCATGTCGCGCGACCTGGGCGCGCACCTCGCGCCGGACTTCACCTACCTCTCCACCGGTCCACCGCAAGCCTCCGCCTGACGTTGTTGCGGAATGCCGCGAGGCGTTCCGGCCCCCGCCTGACGGAGCTTCCATGAATTGCCTTGCGGCGGCGTGCGCCCACGCCGCTTCCCCACCGTGATCGGCGCGCTGCGGCGCGTCGCCCCCTTCGTCCTCCTGGCCTTCGCGCTCGCGCTGGGCCAGCAGGGGGCGCTGCGCCACGAGCTGGGCCACTCCTTCGAGCGCATGGGCTCGCCCGCGCAGCCGCAGCAGCCGGCGCACGAGACATGCGCGAAGTGCTTCGCCTACTGCGCGTTCGCGGGCGGATTGCCCTGCGCGGCGCTCGTCGTGCCCGTCGTCGACCCGCCCCATGCGCTCGACGCCTTCGTTCCGATTTCGCCCGCCGCGCGCACGGTCGTCACCGCGCGCAGCCGGGCTCCGCCCCGTCTCTCCTGATCGTCGTGATCGCACTTCCCGGCGCCGTCCGCGCGACGGCGTCCGTGCTCATCCCATTTCCAGGAGATTCATGTGTCGAAGTCCCTCAACGCCGTCTTCGCGCTCGTCTGCAGCGCCCTGTCCGCCCGCGCCGCGATGGCGCAAACCGCCGCAACGCCGCCGCCGCCCGACAACCCGAAGAAAGTGGAGACCATCGAGGTCACCACGCAGCGGCTCGATGCCGCGCGCAACTCGCTCTCGCCCGATACCGGCAGCACGGTCTATCGCTTCGGCGCCGAGGACATCGCCACGATGCCGCTCGGTGCGGCCACGCCGCTCAACCAGGTGCTGCTGCAGGCGCCCGGCGTGGTGCAGGACTCCTTCGGCCAGCTCCACGTCCGCGGCGACCACGCCAACATCCAGTACCGCATCAACGGCGTCACCATTCCCGAGCCGATCGCCGGGTTCGGGCAGGCCTTCGACGCGCGCTTCGCGCAGAGCATCAACCTCATCACCGGCGCGATTCCGGCGCAGTACGGCTACCGCACGGCCGGCATCGTCGACATCCGCACGAAGAACGTGACCGAGAACGGCGGCTCCATCGGCTACCTCGGCGGTACCCACTCGCACTCGCAAACGGACGGCGAGATCCACGGCTTCAAGGATGGCTTCAGCTGGTACCTCACCGGCTCGTACCTCACCAACGACTTGGGCATCGAGAATCCCACGCCCGACCGCAACGCGATCCACGACCACACCAAGCAGCAGAAGAGCTTCGGCGTGCTCTCCTACGTGATCGATCCCGCCAGCCGCGTGAGCTTCGTCTTCGGCGACTCCAACGGCACGTTCCAGATTCCCAACTCGCCGGGCGTCGATCCGACGTACACCATTGCCGGCGACAACATTCCCGCCTCGACCGACCTCAACGCGCGCCAGGACGAGAAGAACCGGTTCCAGGTGCTGTCCTACCAGCGCTCGCTCGGCGACAGCACGGACTTCCAGCTCTCGCTCTTCCATCGCTACACCGACGTGCATTACCAGCCCGACCCCGTGGGAGACATCACCTACAACGGCATATCGGCCGACATCCTGCGCAAGAACGAGGCCGCCGGCGTGCAGGGCGATCTCGCGTGGCACCTGGGAGACCGGCATACGGTGCGCACGGGCCTCTTCCTGCAGCAAGAGCGCTTCAACACGGGCAACAACGCGTTGGTCTTCCCCGCCGACGAGGATGGCAACCAGACGAGCGACGTGCCGATCAACATCATCGACAACACGCACATCACCGGCAAGCTCTACGGCGTGTACCTGCAGGACGAGTGGACGCCCGCGCGCGCGCTCACCGTGAACTACGGGGTGCGCTTCGACCATGTGAACACGGTCACCGACGAGCAGCAGCTCTCGCCGCGCCTGGGCCTCACGTGGGACCTGTCGCCCGACACGCGCATCCATGCCGGGTACGCGCGCTACTTCACGCCGCCGGCGACCGAGCTCATCGACACGACTTCCGTGCAGCTCTTCCAGGGCACGACCAACGCGCTGCCCTCGGATGCCAACACCGCGGTCAAGTCCGAGCGCGCCAACTACTATGATGCGGGCATCTCGCACCAGCTCACGCCGCACTTGACCGTGGGGGCCGACGCCTACTACCGCGACGTGCGCCACCTGCAGGACGAGGGGCAGTTCGGCAACGCGCTCATCTTCTCCACGTTCAACTACGAGCGCGGCAAGATCTACGGCACCGAGCTTTCGGCGACGTATCGCGACGGCGCTTTCGGTGCCTACGGCAACCTCACCTTCTCCCGCGCGATGGGCAAGACCGTCGAGACCGGGCAGTTCAACTTCGATCCGGACGAGCTCGCGTACATCCAGGACAACTGGGTCCACCTCGACCACGACCAGACCGTCGCGGCATCGGGCGGCGTGTCGTACAAGCTGGGGCAGACGACGCTGAGCGCCGATGCGATCTACGGGAGCGGCCTGCGGCGCGGGTTCGCCAACAGCGAGCACTTGCCGGGCTACACGCAGGTCAACCTGGGCGTGGTCCATTCCGCGATGCTGCCGACCGTGGGAAGGCTCGACCTGCGGCTGGCGGTCGTCAACCTGTTCGACAAGTCGTACGAGATTCGCGACGGATCGGGCATCGGCGTCGGCGCTCCGCAGTGGGGGCCGCGCCGCGGAGTCTTCGCCGGCGTGACGAAGCGATTCTGAGAACGCCCGGCCGCCGCTGCCGCATCGAGTAGAATTCGCGCATGGAAGGCGTGCGGCGGATGGCCGTGGCGGCGTGGCTGGCTTTCGTCCTCGTGCTGGGACAACAGCGGGTCGCCCTGCATGACCTTGCCCACGCCCATGAGCGGATCCACCAGCGCGATGGCGTGCCGGCGGCGAAGTGCAGCGTGCATTTCGCCTGTTCGCAACTGGCGAGCGCCGTCGGAGCGAAGCCGCCGCCGGCCGTGCCCCTTTCGTTCGCGGTCCAAGCCGCGCCGGACTCGGGCGGCCTGCCTACGGGTGCCGCGCCCACCTTCGTCTTTCTCTCCCGCGGTCCTCCGGGAATCTCCGCTTGACGTTACAGGGGGACGCATCCGCGCATCCCCATGATTCACGTTTAAACGGGAGGTTCCATGCACAAACCCCTTGCATGGGCCGGTGCCTTCGCACTGGCGGTTTCGCACGTGGCGGGCGCTCGCGCCGCTGGCGACAAGGATCTCGACGAGATCCGCGCGCAGATCCGCGAGCTCAAGACGTCGTACGAAGCGCGCATCCAGGCCCTCGAGCAGCGGTTGAAGGAAGCCGAGCAGAAAGCGCGGCAGGCGCAGCAGGACGCGAAGAAAGCGAACGACGCCGCGCAGGCCGTGGCCAACGAGCCGCTGCCCCCGCCGGCACCTGCGCCCGCGCCGGGCGGCGCCGCGGGCCTCGCCGCATTCAATCCCGCGGTCTCGGTCGTGCTGCAAGGCACCTACGCCAATTTGTCGCAGGACCCGAACAAATACGCCATCTGGGGATTTCCGACCTCGGGCGACGTGAGTCCGGGCAAGCGCGGCTTCTCGCTCGGCGAATCCGAGCTCGCCATTTTCGCGAACGTCGACCCGATCTTCTCCGGGACGCTCATCGCGTCGATTACGCCGGAGAACACGATCGGCGTGGAGGAGGCGTACGGCATCGTGAACGGCGCGCCTTACGGCATCGTGCCGAAGTTCGGGCGGTTCTTCTCCGGCATCGGCTACCTGAACGAGCAGCACCAGCACGTGTGGGATTTCGTCGACGCGCCGCTCGCGTACCAGGTGTTCCTCGGCGGCCAGTACGCGCAGGACGGCCTGCAGGCGAAATGGGTCGCGCCCACGGACCAGTACATCGAGCTCGGAGCCGATATCGGCAGCGGCGACGCGTTTCCCGGCACCGAGCGCAATCGCAACGGCATCGGGTCGGCAGCGGTGTATGCGCATACCGGCGGCGATGTGGGCGACAGCAACAACTGGCGTGCCGGAATCTCGTACGTCTCGACGCGCGCGGAAGACCGGGCTTACTCGCAGCCGGACATCCACGGCAACGACGCGGATCTCTCCTTCACCGGGCCCAGCCGGTTCGCGATCGCCGACTTCGTCTGGAAGTACGCGCCGCATGGCGACTGGCTCGGCCACACCCTCAAGGTCCAGGGCGAATACTTCCGTCGCCACGAATGGGGCGACGTCACGTACAACCCGGCGGGCGTGCTGGGCCCGACGGCCGGCTACTCGGCGCGGCAGAGCGGCTGGTACCTGCAGGGCGTCTACCAGTTCGTGCCGCGCTGGCGCGCCGGGCTGCGCTACGACCGGCTCTCCTCGGGCGGCGTCGACTACGGCGCGAACGGCGCCTTCCTCGCCACGAGCGGATTCGCGCCCAGGCGCGCGACGGCGATGGTGGACTGGACCCCCTCCGAGTTCAGCCGCCTGCGCCTGCAGTACGCGCGCAGCGAGACGGTTCCCGGAATCACAGACAACGAGTGGTTCGTCCAGTACGTCCTCAGCATCGGCGCCCACGGCGCCCACCGGTATTAGGAGCAGCGAGATGAAATCGATCGTCCGGATCGCGGCCGCCCTCTCGTGCGCCGCCGCCATCGTGCCGGCACACGCGGCGCTCACTGTCTTCGCGACCCTGCCCGAGTGGGGCGCCCTCGTGCAGGAAATCGGCGGCGACAAGGTCAAGGTCTACACCGCCACCAATGCGCTGCAGGATCCGCATCACGTCGAGGCGCGGCCGAGCCTCATCGCGCGCGCTCGCACCGCGGAGCTGGTCGTCGCGACCGGCGCGGAGCTCGAGGTGGGCTGGCTGCCGCTCGTGCTGCAGCAGTCGGGCAACTCACGTGTGCAACCGGGCACCGATGGCTACTTCGAGGCGGCCTCGGCCGTGCCGTTGCTGGGCCGGCCCACGCGCCTCGATCGCGCGGAAGGCGACGTGCATGCGCAGGGCGATCCCCACATCCAGACCGACCCGCGCAACATCGCGCGCGTGGCCGCGGCGCTGGTCGAGCGCATGGCGCAGCTCGATACGGCCGACGCGGGGACTTTCCGCGCCAACTACCGGCAGTTCGCGCAGAAGTGGAACGCCGCGGTCGCGCGCTGGACCCAGGAGGCCGCGCCGCTCAAGGGCGCGGCGGTGGTCGTCCAGCACAAGGGCTTCACCTATCTCGAGGCGTGGCTGGGTTTGAAGGAAGTCGCGGCGCTCGAGCCGAAGCCGGGCATGGAGCCCACGACGTCGCACCTCGCGGATGTGCTCGAAACGTTGAAGCGCCAGCCCGCGAAGATGATCCTGCGCGCCGCCTACCTCTCCGACCGGCCGTCGCAGTGGCTCTCGGAGCGTGCGCATATCCCGGTCGTGACGCTGCCCTTCACGGTGGGGGGCGATGACGCGGCGAAGGATCTCTTCGGCCTTTTCGACGACACGGTGCAGCGCCTCCTCAAGGCGCAGTCGTGATGTCTACGCTCGACCTGTCCATTCTCTGGCCGGCGCTCCTCGCGGGGCTGCTCGTCACCGCGACGCACGTGCCCCTCGGCACGCAGGTGCTGGCCCGCGGCATCGTGTTCATCGATATCGCGATCGCGCAGATCGCCGGATGCGGCGTGCTCATCGCGGATCGCCTGGGATTTCCCGACGCCGGCCTCGCGGTCCAGGTCGCCGCATTCGTCGCGGCGCTCGGCGGCGCGCTGCTGCTGACATGGACCGAGCGTGTCTGGCCCGATGTCCAGGAAGCCGTGATCGGGGTCACCTTCGTCCTGGGAGCGACCGGCAGCGTGATGCTCCTCGCCTCCAATCCCCATGGCAGCGAGCACCTGCAGGACCTGCTCGTGGGCCAGATCCTGTGGGCGAACCCTTCGCGGCTGGCGTGGACGGCGGTGCTTTACGCGTTGGTGCTGGCGGCCTGGTTCGGCGCGCGCGAACGCGTCGGGCGCATCGGGTTCTACGTGCTGTTCGCCCTCTCGGTCACCGTTTCGGTGCAGCTCGTGGGCCTCTACCTCGTCTTCGCGACGCTCATCGTGCCGCCGCTGGCGACGCGGCGCATGGGGCGGGGGCGCATCGCCGCCGCATGGGCCATCGGCGCCATGGGCTATGCGGCGGGGCTCGCGCTCTCCACCATCTACGACCTGCCGAGCGGGGCCGTGATCGTCTGGGCGCTGGTGGTCGCCGGCCTTGCCTGGTACCCCGTGACAACCCTGAACGGCTCGGCGACGCGCAAGGTTTGAAGGCTAGACTTGTAAGGTGTTCCGCGTACGCCATCTCCCGCACGGCCGCTACCGGGTCGAGCTCACGCTGTCTTTCGAGCCCCGGCAGGGACGCATCGCCCTCGCCTTCGTGGTGTCGGTGTTGCTGCACGCGCTGTTTTTCATGCTCAGTCGGCCGGTCACGCCGCCGCCCGACTTCAAGATGCCGGGGCCGCTGGACGTGACGATCGTCGAGTCCCCGGCGCCGCAGAAGGAGGAGGTGGCCACCGCGACGCCCGCGCCCGCGGCGCCCGCGCCGCGTCCATCGCCGCCGCAGCGCGTGGCGCGCGCGCACCCCACGCCGGCGCCGCGCATCGCCGAGCCCACGCCGCAGCCGCCCATGCCGGTGCCGTCTCCCGTCCCGGCGCCGACCCCCCCGATCGACATGCTGGCGATGCTCAACGCACGCCGCCAGCAGCGGCGCGCCGAGCAGGCCGCCGCGGCGCCGAGCGCCACCGCACCCGGTCCGCAGGGTGCGGAGACGGCGGAGCAGCGCTCGCTGGCGGCGCTCAACCGCAACCTCAAGTCGCTCTCGGGCGGGCAGGAAGGCGTGGGCGGCATCTTCGAGATCCTGCGCATGGGACCGCGCACCGGCGAGTTCGCCTTCAACGGCTGGTTCCCCGAGCGGCGCCACGAATGGCGCGAAGTCATCGAGGTCGATGCCGGGGACCACGGCGACATCCAGCGCGCGATGGTGGACCGCATGATCGATCTCATCCGCCAGCACTACAAGGGCGACTTCAACTGGAGGTCGCAGCGCCAGGACAAGGTGGTCGTGCTCTCGGCCCGCCCCGAGGACCAGGCGGAGCTCGAGGAGTACCTCGTCCGCGAGTTCTTCGGCACGCCGCTCGTGAAGCGCCAATAGCCGGCAATCGCCACACGCGTTACCCATCGTAACGATGCGGGCGCCGCGCGCGCCCACAATGCGCCCATGCGACGTGCCTTCCTGCTCCCGGTCCTGCTCGTGGCGGCCCACGGCGTGGCCGCGCAAGCGCCAGCCCAGGCGTGCGACACGCCCGAGGCACACCAGCTCGACTTCTGGCTGGGCGAGTGGGATCTCGCGTACACGGAGGGCGGCAAGGCGCTCACCAGCCGCAATCGCATCTCGAAGATCCTCGATGGCTGTGCCGTGCTCGAGCAGTTCGACGGCCGCCCCGGCATTGCGCTCGAGGGCCGCAGCGTCTCCGCGTTCGATGCGGGGGCGAAGCGATGGAAGCAGACGTGGGTCGACAACACGGGCGCTTACCTCGATTTCGCCGGCGGCATGGAAGACGGCCGCATGGTCCTCGCGCGCACGGCGATGCGAGGCGAGCAGCGCTTCCTGCAGCGCATGGTGTTCGAGGACGTGAAACCGCGGAGCCTGCGCTGGCTGTGGCAGCGCTCCGACGATGACGGACGCACCTGGAAGACCCAATGGGAGATCGCCTACCGGCGCGCGCAGTGACGCTCCTCTAAAATGGCGGTTCTGCCCTCCGCGGGAAAGCCGATGAGCGTCATCACCGACAGGAAGGCCTTCGACAAGGCCGCGATTCCCCTCCTCGCCAGCGACCGGAAGAAGCTTCCGAAGCTGCTCGAGTCCCTCGCTCCTGCCGAGCGCCGCTGGGCGCAGGCTTCGGGCTTCGAGGCGGCGCCGCACACCCACCACCTGGTCACGGACGCGAAGGGCAGCCTCACGCGCGTGCTGGTGGGAGTGCGCGACGCGGACGATCCCTGGGCGCTCGCGGGTCTTCCGCTCAAGCTGCCCGCGGGCTGCTATGTCCTCGGCAAGGGCGCGCTCGCGCTCGATCCCGGCAAGGCCGCGTTCGGCTGGGAGGCGGGCAGCTACCAGTTCACGCGCTATCGCAAGGCGAAGCGCAAGCCCGCCGTGCTCCAGGTCGAGTCATCCGATCGGGTGAACGCCGGCCTGCAGGAGGCGCGCGCGAGCGGCCTCGTGCGCGACCTCGTGAACACCCCCGCGGAGGACATGGGGCCGGAGCACCTCTCCGATGCGGTGCGCGAGCAGGCCGAGCTCTTCGGCGCGGAGTTCGACGAATGGATCGGCGACGAGCTCCTCGCGCAGAACTTCCCGGCGATCCATGCGGTGGGACGCGCGGCGGCACGCGAGCCGCGCCTGCTCGAGCTGCGCTGGGGGAAGGCTAAGCGTCCGCGCATCGCCATCGTCGGCAAGGGTGTCTGCTTCGACTCCGGCGGCCTCGACATCAAGTCCGCCGAGGGCATGCGCCTCATGAAGAAGGACATGGGCGGTGCGGCGCACGCGCTCGCGCTGGCGCGCCTCGTCATGGAGCGCAAGCTGCCGGTGCAGCTGCAGCTCCTCATTCCCGCGGTGGAGAACGCGATCTCGGGCAACGCCTTCCGTCCGGGCGATGTCGTGCGCACGCGCAAGGGCCTCACGGTCGAGGTCGGCAACACCGATGCGGAAGGCCGCGTGGTCCTGTGCGATGCGCTGGCTTACGCCGCGGAGTCGAAGCCCACGAAGATCATCGACTTCGCGACTCTCACGGGTGCCGCGCGCGTGGCCCTCGGGCCGGAGCTGCCGGCGGTCTACTGCAACGACGAGAGGCTCGCGGGCAAGCTCCTCGCCGCATCCGACGCGGTCGAGGACCCGATGTGGCGCCTGCCGCTCTGGCGCAACTACCGGCGCCTCTTCGACACGGAGGTCGCGGACATCAACAACAGCGGGCGCGGCGGCTTCGCGGGCTCGATCGTGGCGGCACTCTTCCTCGAGCACTTCGTGCCCGACGAGATCCCCTGGGTGCACTTCGACGTCTACGCGTGGAACGACATCTCGCGTCCGGGACGCCCGGCGGGCGGCGAGGCGCAGGGCCTGCGCGCGACGCTCGCGGCGATCGCATGAAGCGGGCCGTCATCGCGGCGGGCCTCGTGCTGGCGTTGGCCGCGGCCTACTTCGGGTATCGCGCGATCGACGTCCTCGTGGTCTACGCCTTCGAGCACTACGGCCCCGAGATACTCGGGGTGCCGGTGAAGGTGCACGGCGCCCACATCTCGGTCTTCGACGGAACCGGGCGCGTGGACGGGATCGACATCGGCAATCCGGCCGGCTACGCCGCGCGCGACGCCGCCACGGTGGGCGAGATCCGGATCGCGCTCGAGCCTTCGAGCCTCAAGGGCTCCGTCGTCCACGTGCACGAGCTCGAAGTGACCCACGCCGCCATCACCTACGAGCGCGGCGACGGCCCCGCCAACCTCGACGTGATCCAGCGCAACATCCGCGCGTACGTCGATGCCCAGGGCGGCGGCAAGGCGGGGACGGGAAGCGACAAGGCCTCGGGCCCGAAGCACCGCTACATCGTCGATCGCCTCGCCATCCACGACGTCAAGGTGACGGTCACGCACCCGGCGCTGCGCGGCCAGGGCATCACCTTCGACCTGCCCGAAGTGGAGCTGCGCGACGTGGGCGCCCGCGAAGGCGGCGTCACGGGGGGCGAGGTGGCGAACCAGGTGGCGGCCACTCTCGAGCAGAAGATCGCGCAGAAGCTCCTCACGCGCATGGACCTGCTGCGGCAGGGCGGCGTGCAGGGCGCCATCGACGCGCTGCGCGGCCTGATCCGCAAATGAGCGCGCGCCGCAAGTAAACCCGTACCGTTGTCACTCGGCGGCGACGCAACATGTCGCGAATGTTACAGGCGGTGCGTCGGAACGAACCACGCCGGGGCGTAGGCCCGGGGGAACTCGCTGCCCCCTGCGCCAGTCTCTCGCCATGGAACCGCGGCCCTTCGACCGCGCGATGGACAACGACATGACCTCCCTGCTTCGACGGATCGCCTTGACCCTTGCCGCCGCCCTGGGCTTCGCCCTGCCCGCTTCGGCCTCGACCTTCTCGGTCGACTACTCCGACCTCTGGTACATCCCCGCCGAGAACGGCTGGGGCCTCAACATCATCCAGCAGAACAACGTGCTGTTCGCGACGATGTTCGTCTACGGTTCCGACGGCACGCCGCGCTGGTACGTCGCGTCGGACCTCGAGAGCTCCAACGGCACGAACTTCTCGGGCGTGCTCTACCGGACGACGGGACCGTATTTCGGTGCGGCCTGGAACAACACGTACACGCCGACGCCGTCGGGCACCATGTCGATCGTGTTCAATTCGCCCACCTCGGCGTCGCTCACCTACGTGGCCGATGGCGTCACGGTGAGCAAGACGCTCCAGCGCCAAACCTGGAAGGGCGAGAACCTCACCGGCACCTACGTCGGCGGGCTGGCGGCCAACGCCTCTTCGTGCAACACCATCAGCAACGGGAAGATCTACATCACCGGCGGCGGCATGACGGTCGCGCACAACCCGTCGAGCCAGGCGGTCACGATCACGCTGCCCTCGACCACCAACGGTGGCGCCTCCTCGGTGTGCACCTTCAACGGCACCTACGGCCAGCAGGGCAAGCTCGGCAGCATCGCCGGCACGTGGTCCTGCGTGATCAGCGGCAGCACGTTCAACAACGGGACGTTCACGATGTCCGAGCTGCAGTCGACGGTGCGCGGCTTCAACGCGAAATTCCAGGGCCAGGACCAGTTCTGCCAGTACAACGGCAACTTCGGCGTGGTGACCGATCCGCAATAGCGGGCGCGACCGTCCGTCCCCCGGAGTGGCGGCGCCCCCGCCACCCCGCTATCCTGTGGCCACGCAGGCTCCGGGGAGGGAACGATGCGGTGGCTCGGGATGGGAATGGCCGCGCTGGCGGCCATGATGGGTGCGACGGCTTCGGCACAGTCGCCACAGGCTTTCGACGCCTGCCAGGTCTTCACGCAGGAGGACGCGCAGGCGGCGCTGGGCGCACCGGCGCAGCCGCCGGTGGAGAATCCGAAGGCGAAGCGCCCGAAGGTGATTCCGGCATGCACCTACACCGGCACGCGCGACGGCAAGCCCGTGGCCGCGACCGCGCATTTCCGTTTCGGCCGCACCGACGGCGAGACGGACAAGCTGTTCGAGGAGAACCGGCTCCAGTTCCAGACCAAGCCGCTCCTCATCCGCGGCATCGACGCGGCGTTCTGGAGCGGCCGCACGGGCGAGATGAACATCCGCAAGGGACACACGTGGGTGTCGCTCGCGATCGGGCCGCAGAAACCCGCGGAGCGCGACATGGAAGCCGCGCGCAAGGCCGCCGAGTCGCTCGCGAAGAAGCTCTAGGAGGAACCGGCCTCTCGCTTCCTCGCGTAGAATCGCGCGGAACGAAATGAGAGAGGTAGGGCATGACCGCAATCGTCGAAGTCGTCGCGCGGGAGATCCTGGACTCGCGCGGCAATCCCACCGTCGAAGCCGATGTGCTCGTGGAATCCGGCGCCATGGGGCGCGCGGCCGTGCCATCGGGCGCGTCCACCGGCTCGCGCGAGGCGATCGAGCTGCGCGACGGCGACGCCCAGCGCTTCTTCGGCAAGGGCGTGCAGAAGGCCGTGGACAACGTGAACACCGAGATCACCGAGGCGATCCTGGGCCTCGACGTCTCCGAGCAGTCGCACATCGACGACGTGCTCATCGACCTCGACGGCACCGAGAACAAGTCGCGCCTCGGGGCGAATGCGATCCTCGCCGTGTCCCTTGCGTGCGCCAAGGCGGCCGCGGAGGAATCGGGGCTGCCGCTCTACCGCTATCTCGGCGGCAGCGGCCCCAAGCGCATGCCGGTGCCGCAGATGAACGTGATCAACGGCGGCGCGCACGCGAACAACTCGCTCGACATCCAGGAATTCATGATCATCCCGGCGGGGCGTCCCACCTTCCGCGACGCGCTGCGCTGCGGCGTCGAGGTGTTCCAGACGCTGAAGAAGATGCTCGACAAGGAAGGCCTCTCGACCACCGTCGGCGACGAGGGCGGCTTCGCGCCCAGCCTCGCCAACAACGAGGCCGCGCTGCAGTGGATCCTGCGCGCGATCGAGGAGGCGGGCTATCTCGCGGGCAGCGACGTGCTGATCGGCCTGGACTGCGCCGCGAGCGAGTTCCACGCGGAGGGCAAGTACCGCTTCGAGAGCGAGCGCCTCACCTACAGCAGCGCGCAGTTCGTGGACCTGCTCGCGAGCTGGTGCGACAAGTACCCGATCATCTCCATCGAGGACGGCATGTCGGAGCAGGACTGGGACGGCTGGGAGCTCCTCACCGACCGGCTCGGCGAACGCGTGCAGCTCGTGGGCGACGACATCTTCGTGACCAATCCCAAGATCCTCGCCGAGGGCATCGACCGCGGCATCGCGAACTCGATCCTCGTGAAGATCAACCAGATCGGCACGCTCTCGGAAACCTTCGAGGCGATCGAGATGGCCCGGCGCGCGGGCTATACCTGCGTGATCTCCCATCGCTCCGGCGAGACCGAGGACTCCACCATCGCCGACATCGCGGTCGGCACCAACGCGATGCAGATCAAGACGGGCTCGCTCTCGCGCTCCGATCGCACGGCGAAGTACAACCAGCTCCTGCGCATCGAGGAGGAGCTGGGCGAGAACGCGCGCTACGCGGGCCAGGAAGCCTTCTACCAGCTGAGATGAGAGCGCTCGCTGCCACGCTGGCGGTCATGGTGGTCGCCCTGCAGTACCCGCTCTGGGTGGGCAAGGGCAGCTGGATGCGCGTGTGGGATCTCGACCGGCAGGTGGCGGCGCAACGGGACATCAATGTGCACCTCAAGGCCCGCAACGAGGCGCTCGACGCCGAGGTGCACGACCTGAAGCAGGGCCAGGACGCCATCGAGGAGCGCGCGCGCCTCGAGCTCGGCATGATCCGCAGCGACGAAATCTTCTACCAGCTCGTCAAGTAACCGACAGTGGTCTGTCCCCTGTCGTCATGCCATGCAGCGCTCGAGGATATCGAGCCCCTTCCTGGCCGTGGCCCGCGCGATGTTGAGCGCGGGAATGAGGAGGACGGTGGTGTCCTCCGCCGAGACGAGGAGGCCCGCGCGCCGGCAACGTTCGCCCACCTCGCTCGCGCGCTTCCCGTCGTGGAGGTCCACGCCGATCGCGAGCCCGCGGATGCGGATCTCGGCGTCGCTGCCGAGCTCCATCGTCTCCAGGCGCGCGCGGAAGTAATCGCTCGTATCCGCCACCGCTTCGAGCAGCGCGTCCTCGTGGCGCTCGATGTAGCGAAGGGTCGCCAGCGCGATCGCGGTGCTGCGCGGATGCCAGCCGTAGGTCGAGTAGAACACCCCGTCCGCTTCCATCGAGCGCCCGACGGCCGCCGACGTGAGCATGGCGCCCAATCCGCCCACGCCGTCGGTCACCGCCTTGGCGAG
>DASRRY010000014.1:0-6451 GCA_035656735.1 Usitatibacter sp.
TCAGGCATCAACGGACTCGACCTTACACACCGCGTACCAACGGGAAGGCCGAGCGCTTCATCCAGTCGCTGCTGCGCGAATGGGCCTACGCACGCACGTACAGCTGCAGCGTGGAGCGCGCCCGCGTCTTGCCGCTATGGCCTCGCTTCTACAATGAGGAAAGACCTCATGCCAGCCTCAACTACAAACCGCCCATCAGCCGATGACCGCCGCCAGGTAGACAACGGTCGTAGAAATCACACCTAGCTCGCTATCCGCCGACTTGTAGAAGTCCCCGAGCATGGAGCCGTTCGGGCTCATGCGATTCAGAACGACATCGTTAAGCGTGTCATTGAACTGCTGACGAGTACCGGCCGGAAGCCGCTGCGCCATGCTCATTAGCTGGCCGAATTGATTGTTGAACTCGGGGGTATCGAAATTAACGTGGTGAAGTTGTGACAGCGCGTCATCATATTCGCCGTGTTGAATGCGCCTCCCAACGTCTGCCCGATGGTCGGTTGTACGCCTTCATCCGTCAGCAGCTTCAAATTCGGATTGACTGAGGCATTCGGGGAAACGACACGGGCCAGGGCATTGACGGCCGGAGCAGCGATCCCGCCCACAAGCGCGCCTGTGGCCGCGTCTTTCAACTTCTGTTTCCAGTAGCCGCCTGACGTGTCTTCGACCGGCTGCAGCGCATTCCCAGCGGCGCCCTGGAGCGCGCCCTTGCCTGCGGTCCCAAGCAACGACGTCGCGGCGGTCGAGCCCATCGGGACAGGCGCGGTAACGGCGACGTTGCCCAACATCCGCGCCGCGTCGAATCCTCCTCGACCGGCATCCGCTCGGGCATTCTCATACTGGGCATTCTCCTGGGCGACGCGCTGATTAACCGCACTGGGAGCGCCCGTTGCATTCGGGAGAATATTCGCCGCAGCTTGGACAAGTGCGACGCCGGGATCGGCTGCGCCTTGCATGAAGCCTCCGACGGCGCACTTGCGCAGCGTTCCACCTCGGCTGCAGCACGGCGTTCTAGTTCGCTCGCCTCGTCGGCCGCTTTGTCCATCCGAACCCTATGCGCACACCAGGCGTTGCGCCTCTAGCCGCCTCACTAGCTGGCGGATCTCGTCGTCGGACTTCCCCGCGATCCTCGCCGCGTTGATAGCCAGGATTACTTCGGTAGGCCATCCGATCGCACGAGCGCCGAGCTTCACCGGGGGCGTCATTAGCCCTGCGCGATTTGCTCGTAACAGGTCGTGCGCGAGAGGCCACGACATGCAGTCACGTCGCGGAGTCGGAGAATTGGTCGCAGTTCTGTCGCTTGCATCGTTCGGTATCGTTCGGATCGCGCCGTTACTGTCCGGCAATGACACGAAGATACCGATATGCTCGTGGCCGCTAAAGGTGGCTCATGTGTCCAATATGTCCAATCGCTCCCGAGTGCGCCGCTTCATCTCGTCGAGGTTCATGGTGCCTCCTCGATTACGCCATCGGCCCAGAGTGAGTCCAGGGCCGCGCCAGGGTTCGCCAGGGCGATGCGCACGGCCTCGGGATAGTCGGGATGCTCCAGCTCGCCGCGAGCGCCCCAGAGCGCAGTCATGCCCGAATCGCCATCAGCGCGCGGGGTACGGGAATTCCAGAGAAGAGTTTGGTGCCGGGAGTGGGAATCGAACCCACATGGTGTCGCCACCGCGGGATTTTGAGTCCCGTGCGTCTACCAATTCCGCCATCCCGGCTTTCGAGGCGCGAGCGCGCGCCCGTGGAGAGGTGATGCGCGGTCCATTATAGCGGCGCGGCCCGCACCTATAATCGCGCGGTGCATCTTTCCGACTTCGACTACGAGCTGCCGGCCGCGCTCATCGCGCAGCATCCGCCCGCCGAGCGCACCGCGAGTCGCCTGCTCCATGTTCGCGCCGGCGCTCGCCTCGAGGACCTGCGCTTTCCCGACATCGTGCCCCTGCTCGATCCCCGCGACGTGCTCGTCGTGAACGACACGCGCGTCATCAAGGCCCGGTTGCACGGCACCAAGGACACGGGCGGCGAGGTCGAGGTGCTGGTGGAACGGGTGCTCGACGCGCATCGCGCGCTCGCGATGGTGCGCGCGAGCAAGACGCCGCGCATCGGGCGGCGCCTGCGGCTGGCGGGCGCCATCGACGCCGAGGTGCTCGGGCGCCATGGCGAGTTCTTCGAGCTGCGCTTCGAGGGCGAGGCCGTGCTCGACGCGCTCGCGCGGCACGGCGAGGTCCCGCTGCCGCCCTACATCACGCACGAGGCGATCGACGAGGACGAGAGCCGCTACCAGACGGTCTACGCGACGGTGCCGGGCGCGGTCGCGGCCCCCACCGCGGGCCTGCATTTCGACGACGCGCTGCTCGCGGCCGTGCGCGCGCGCGGGGTGCGCATCGCCCAGGTCACGCTGCACGTCGGAGCCGGCACGTTCCTGCCCGTGCGCGTGGACGACGTGTCGCAGCACGTCATGCATTCCGAGTGGTACAGCGTGCCGGCGGAGACCGTCGCGGCCATCGCCGATGCGCGGCGCGAAGGCGGGCGCGTCGTCGCCGTGGGCACCACGACGCTTCGCGCGCTGGAATCGGCGGGCGCGAGCGGCACGCTCGTGGCCGGCACCGACGAGACGCGGCTCTTCATCGTGCCGGGCTATCGCTTCAACATGGTGGACCGCCTCGTCACCAATTTCCACCTGCCGCGATCGACCTTGCTCATGCTGGTCTCGGCCTTCGCCGGGCGGGAGGCGATCCGGCGCGCCTACGAGCACGCCGTCGCGCAGCGCTACCGGTTCTTCAGCTACGGCGACGCGATGCTCCTCGAGCGCGCTCAGTAATAGCGCAGGCTGCGCAGGCGCACTTCGCGCAACCGCTCTTCCTCGCGTTCGACGCGCCGCCACGCATCGACCGCGCGCTCGCCGTCCGCGGGCGCAGGCGCCGCCGTGTCCAGCGCCGTCACCTCGAGGCGGCGGGCGGCGGCCTCCAGCCATGCCGAAGCACGCCGGAGTGTCACGCAATACCAGGGCGACGATGGGGCGAGCGCGGCGTTCACGCCGGCACCGGGTCGAGAGCGTCGTTCGCGGCGGCACCATCGCCCAGCGCGATCCACGCCGGCTGCAACGCCTGGATCACCGTGCGGCCGGAACGGGAGAGGATGAGCGCCTCGCCCGGGCCCACGATGTGGTCGCGCGGGTTCGCTTCCTCGGTGACCCAGACCGTCCCGGCGCGCGCCTGCAGGCGAATGCCGCGGGCGTCGTCGAGGGTCACCACGTCGCCGGCGGCGAGCGCCAGCACCGGGGCTTTCGATGTGATTTCCATGGTGCTCCTTGCTGGATGAATCCTGAGCATGCAGAATGCCCCGGTCTTCGCTCGCGCTCAAACGAGTTCGTCGCATCCCTTGCATGAGCCAGAGGAATGCCAAGCCCCCACCGTTCCCTGCCCCCGCTGGACCTGCTGCGCGGCTTCGAGGCCGCGGCCCGCCACCTGAGCTTCACGCGGGCGGCGAGCGAGCTCTTCCTCACGCAGAGCGCGGTGAGCCGCCAGATCCAGGCGCTCGAGGAGTTCGTGGGCGTGCCGCTGTTCGAGCGTCGCCACAAGGCGCTCGCGCTGACGGCGGCCGGGCGCGCGTACTACCGCACGGTGGGACCGGTGCTGGACGAGCTGCGCGAGGCCACGCGCCGGCTGCGCGAGGCGCAGGCGGGACACGTGCTCACGGTGACGACCACGACGTCCTTCGCCTCGATGTGGCTGGTGCCGCGGCTCGGGCGCTGGCGCAAGGCGCATCCCGGCGTGGACGTGCGCATCACCGCGACGCACGACGTGATCGACCTGGAGCGCGAGGCGATCGACCTCGCGATCCGCGACTGCCCGCTCAACCGGGTGCCTGACGGTGCGGTGCTGCTGGCCGGCGAGCACCTGGCGCCCATGTGCAGCCCGCAATACCTGCGCGAGGCGCGGCGCGAGAAGCGGTCGCTCGCGAAGCCCGCGGACCTCCGTGAGCACGTGCTGCTCACGCTGCATGACGCGAAGGGACGCTGGCCGTGGCTCTCGTGGGCCGCGTGGCTCGAGGCGATGCGCATCGAGGACTTCGTGCCGCTCGGCACGCTCGCCTACGACCAGTACGACCAGGTGATCCAGGCCGCGATGCACGGGCAGGGCGTGGCGCTCGGGCGGGTGACCCTCGCGAGCCACCTGCTGCGCGAGAAGAAGCTGGTCACGCTTTTCGGCGAGCGCCAGCGGCTCGCGCGCGCCTACCACGCGGTGTTCGCGCGTGGCGCCGACGGCCGGGCCGAAGCGCGCGCCTTCGTCGACTGGCTGCATGACGAGATCCAGGCGGAGGCTGCGAAGTCCGTTTGAGCGGCACGTAATTTCCTCCTTCCGTGGCGCCTGCTTTGTCGCTTTGCGCAACCGGCGGCGGGTGATGCAATGCGCGCAAGGGAGAGATGACGATGAGACGGAATGCGGTCGCGGCGCTCGTGGGCGCCGCGTGGATGGGCGCGGCGGTGGCGGGTCCCGGCGATTTCCGGCTCGAGGTCGGCTCGTCGCGGCCGGACGGATCGGAGGACACGGCGCTGCACGGCTACGTGCTGCTGCAACCGGGCGCCACCCACTCGCGCGCGGTCGGCACCGTCGGCCGGGCGTATTCCGTGAGCGGGTTGCCGGACAACACGGTGTGGGGCGTCGTGACCGAGGCGATCAACTTTCCCAGCGCGATCGGCAGCGTGGTGGGCACGGAGTCGGCCGTCGTCAACATGGCGCCCGGCAACGCGGGCGAGCTGCGCGGGCTCGACATCGTCTTCAAGGATCGGCTCGACGCGAGCATCGACCAGCCGGTGCCGAACGTGGGCGACAACCGCTTCAACGAGTCGAGCGCGGCGGTCTACGTGTCGAGCCAGCCGCGCAGCCCGGCCGGCGAGTACTCGGGGTGGCAGGCGGGGATCCGCTTCGGCCGCTCGTCCCTCGACCGCTCGGCCTCGCGCCCATGGACCGCCGCCCTCGACGTCTCCGAGGTGCAGGTGGACGCGCCGTTCTACCTCGTGGTGTGGAGATGCGGCCTGGTGCGCTGCGGCCTGCGTCTCACGGCGGACGGGCCGGTGACCGTCGCCGACATCGACCGCATGCCCTGACTAGTCGCCGTTGGCGGCGAGCGACGGCGTGCGGCTGATGCGCGAGTTCGCCGACACGTGCTGGCGCAGGAACTCCATCTGGTCGGCGAGGATGCGGCGGTTGGCGAGGATCAGGAACTCGGCGCGATTGGGCACGTAGGGCGCATAGAGGAGGTGCATGTTCGCCTCCTCCGGCGTGCGGTTGCCCTTGCGCTGGTTGCAGCTGCGGCAGGCGGTGACCACGTTCATCCACGTGTTGCGGCCGGCGCGGGACATCGGCAGGATGTGGTCGCAGGTGAGCTTGAACGGCGTGAAGTTCTGGCCGCAGAACGCGCACATGAAGCGGTCGCGGTTGAAGAGCTCGCGGTTGTTGAGCGGCGGGACCTGGTTGAAGCCCTTGATCGCCAGCGCCTTGCCGCGGATCGCGATGATCGAGTTCGCGGTGATCTTGCTGCGCTCGCCGGTGCGGTGGCAGCGCCCGCCGTAGATCGTGAACCCCTGGCGGCCCAGCTCCCACGCCACGCGTTCCTTGGCGTAGTACCAGACCGCCTGCTGCCACGTGACCCAGCGGTGGGGCACCCCGTGCTGGTCCAGCGTGAGGATAAGGGGCAGGCTTCTGTTCATTCGGTCAACTCGACGGCGATCCTCTCGAAACCAAGGATAATGAGCCTTCTGAACCTCAGCCAATTTACCAAATTTCCCCTGTGAGTGCCTGTTTCGACGGAATCACCCGATGAGCCTGGACCGCGTGGACAGCGGCCGCGACCTGGCCAACGACTTCAACGTGATCATCGAGATCCCGATGAACGCCGACCCGATCAAGTACGAGATCGACAAGGAGACGGGGGCGCTCTTCGTGGACCGGTTCGTGTCGACCTCGATGCACTATCCGTGCAACTACGGATACGTGCCGAACACGATTTCGGGCGACGGCGACCCCGTCGACGTGCTGGTCATCACGCCCTTCGCGCTCATGCCCGGCGTGGTCGTGCGCTGCCGGCCGCTGGGACTCCTCAACATGTCCGACGAGGCGGGCAACGACACCAAGGTGCTCGCGGTGCCGATCGACAAGCTCACGCCGCTATACCGCACGATCGAGACGGTGCGCGACCTGCCCGAGATGACGCTCTCGCAGATCGAGCACTTCTTCGCCCACTACAAGGACCTCGAGCCGGGCAAGTGGGTGAAGGTCGAGGGCTGGGGCAGCGCCGAGGAGGCCCGCCGCGAGATCGCCGAGGGCGTGAAGCTCTTCCAGTCGAAAAAGTAAGGTCTACGACAGGGATCTGTCCCCTGTCGCCCGCCGTCCCAGCGCCGCCAGCAGTGCCAGCGCCACGCCGATGAGCAGCATCCCGGCGAGCTCCAGCGGCG
>DASRRY010000015.1:0-17940 GCA_035656735.1 Usitatibacter sp.
TCGTTGGGATCGCCCCATTCGAGATATTCGCCGATCGTGAGCGGCAATGTCTCGTCGAGCATGGTGGTGAGGACGTCGAGGAAGGGCACCTGCGCCACCACCGCCTTGAAGAGATCGGGACGCAGGTTGGTCACCGCGCCCATGAGCAGCCCGCCCGCGCTGCCGCCCTGGATCACGAGGCGGTCGGGCGCGGTGAGGCGGCGGCGCACGAGCGACTCGGCGACCGCGATGAAATCGGTGAACGTGTTCTTCTTGCGCAGCAGCTTGCCGTCGTCGTACCAGTAGCGTCCGCGGTCGCCGCCG
This sequence comes from Usitatibacter sp., assembly GCA_035656735.1. Lineage (GTDB taxonomy): Bacteria > Pseudomonadota > Gammaproteobacteria > Burkholderiales > Usitatibacteraceae > Usitatibacter. Next base: position 304 of record DASRRY010000015.1, read on the forward strand.
CCGCGCACGTGCGCGATCGCGAAGATCATCCCCCGGTCGAGGAGCGAGATGCGCGTCGAGCGGAAGCCCGGATCCATCGGGATGCCGTAGGAGCCATAGCCGTACAGGAGCATCGGCTGCGGGCCCCTGCCGCGCAGGTCCTTGCGATAGACGATCGAGACGGGGATGCGCGTGCCGTCGGAGGCGACCGCCGTGAGCGCCTCGGAAACGTAGCGCTCCGGATCGTAGCCGCCCAGCACCGGCTGGCGCTTGAGGAGCTTGCGGGTGCGCTTGCGCACGTCGTAGTCGTACCACGACATGGGCGTGACCAGGCTCTCGTAGATGAAGCGGAACTCGGTCGCGTCGAACTCCCAGTTGGCACCCGCATGGGCGGTGTACACCGGCTCGTCGAACGAGATGTAGTGGCTCGCCCCCGTGGAGAAATCGGTGATGCGCAGCCTGAGCAGGCCCTTGTCGCGCTCGACCATCACCCAGAAGTCGCGGAAGAGGTCGACCTCCTCGATCATCACGAGCGGCCGGTGCGCGACCACCTGCTTCCAGCGCCGCGGCGACGGATCGGACACCGGCGCGCGCACGACGCGGAAGTTGCGGCCCTCGTCGTTGGTGCGGATGAAGAACTCGTCGCCGCGATGGTCGAGGTAGTACTCGTGGCCGTCCCGGCGCGGCAGGACGGGCCGGAACTCGCCCATCGGCTCGTCCGCACGCAGGATGCGCATCTCGGTCGTGTCCTTGCTCATGATGCCGAGCACGACGAACGCCTCGCTGCGGGTGTCGCCCACGCCGATGTCGAACTGCTCGTCGGCCTCCTCGTAGAGCACGGCGTCGGCGCCGCCGCCCAGGACCATCCGGCTCAGCCGGTAGCTCCGCTTGGTGGTCTCGTGCTCCTGCACGTAGAAGAGCGTGCGGTTGTCCGCGGCCCATGCGGCCGACGTCACGCGCGGCGCGCTCTGGGCGAGGAGCTCCCCGCGCGCGAGGTCCTTCACGTGCAGCGTGTACTGGCGGAACCCCGTGAAGTCCACGGAGTACATGAGCAGCTTGCCGTCGGGACTCACGTCCATGAGCCCGATCGAGGTGAAGGCGTGCCCCTGGGCGAGCTCGTTCACGTCGAGGAGGATCTCCTCAGGTGCCTCCATCGAGCCCTTGCGCCGCGCGTAGATCGGGTATTGCAGGCCCTTCACCTCGCGCTGGTAATACCAGTAGCCATGCCGGCGATACGGCACGCTCTCGTCGGTCTCCTGGATGCGCGAGAGCATCTCGCGGTAGAGCTTCTCGCGGAAGGCCTCCAACGGCTTCGTGACGGCGCGGGTGTACGCGTTCTCCGCCTCGAGATACGCGATGACCTCGGGATTCTCCCGCTCGCGCAGCCAGTAATACGGGTCCACGCGCCGGTCGCCGAACTTGGTGAGGACCTTCGGCTTGCGCGCCGCCACGGGCGGTACGGGCGGCGGCGAGGAAGTTGCGCGCATGGAATCGGGCGGTGAGCCTGCGGGCAGAGGCCCGGAGAGCCGAGAATTATAAACGACGCCATGGAATGGCCCGGCGTCGCGATGCTATCGTTCGGCTGCGCGAACCATCAACAAGGGGGCAGCCATGACGAAGAATGAGGAGTTCCCGAACCCGACCGCGGGCCGCATCGCACGGCTTGTCCTTGCGCTCATGGCGATATGCCCGTTCGCCCACGGTGCCGGGATCGCCGCGGGCCAGGAGCCGGCCGCGGCCCTCTATTCGCCCGGCGCGCTCGTGTGGATGCCCCGGATCGAATACCGCTCCGCGACGCTGCGCGTGGCGGGCCCCGGCGGCTTCGTGCGCGACATCGATTTCGGCACGGCGCGGCCTGCCTTTCCCGTCGACGGCCTGGCGGATGGCACGTACACGTACGAGGTTTCCTTCGGGCGCGTGCCGGACGCCGAGCTCGCGCAGGCGCTGGCTTCCGGCGCGCGGGGGGATGACGGCAGCGCGCCGCCCGGCGTGCGCGCGCGCATCGACGCGTTGCGCGCGACGGTTTCCGGCACGTTCGTCGTGAGCGGCGGACGCATCGTGAGCCCGGACCTCGCGGAACCGGCCACGCGTGCCGCCGCGAAAGCGGTCAACGGCAGCGCTCCGGTCGCCGCCACCAACGCGACCGCCGTGCTCGCGGGCGACCAGTCGGTCCAGGGCTCGCTCTGCGTCGGCCTCGACTGCACGGCTTCCGAATCCTTCGGCTTCGACACGCTGCGGCTCAAGGAGAACAACACGCGCATCACGTTCCTCGACGACTCGACGTCCCCCGGGTTCCCGAACAACGTGTGGACGCTGACCGCGAACGACGCGGCATCCGGCGGGGCGAACAAGTTCTCCATCGACGACGTCACGAACGCGAGGACGCCGTTCACCGTCACCGCGGGCGCCCCCACCAACAGCTTCTTCATGGCGAGCACGGGCAAGGTCGGATTCGGCACCAACGCGCCCGGGCTGACCGTCCACCTCGAGGCCGGCGACACGCCCGCCCTGCGCATGGAGCAGGACGCCACCGGTGGCTTCACGCCCCAGACCTGGGACATCGGCGCCAACGAGGCGAACTGGTTCGTGCGCGACACGACGGGGGGATCCAGGCTGCCGCTGCGCATCCGGCCCGGCGCGCCCACGAGCAGCATCGACATCGCCGCCTCGGGCAGCGTCGGCATCGGCACGGCGAGCCCGAACCTGGGTGGCGTCGCGCGGGCGCTGACCGTGGCCACGCCCAACGCGGCAAACGGCACGAGCGAATTCGCGGCGCTCGAGCTCTCGGGCGGCCAGAGCAGCGACATCGCGTTCGGCGTCGTCCGCTTCTACAACAAGGGGCACGTGTTGGCACAGGTCGCCGGGGCGCGCGAGGGCGCCGACGACATGGCAAGCCTGCGCTTCAACACGGGCAATGCCTTTGCGGTGACGGAGAAGATGCGCATCATGCCGTCCGGGTTCGTCGGCATCGGCACGAGCGCGCCGGCCGCGCGCCTGCATGTGCAGGGCGACGCGATCATCACCGGCAACCTCCAGGTCCAGGGCGCCTGCTGTGGCCCCGACTACGTGTTCGACGGCTCGTACAACCTCGCGTCGATCGACGAACAGGCACGCTACATGCGCGAGCATCATCACCTCCCCGCGCTCGCCGCGGCGCGCACCACGGACGATGGACGCGCGGTGATCGACGTCTTCCAGCAGAGCAACGGCATGCTCGAGGAGCTCGAGAAGGCCCACCTGTACATCGACCGGCTGCACCGCGAGATCGAGGCGCTCAAGGCCGAATCCGCGGCGCGCGATCGCGAGCTCGCGGCGATCAAGGCGCGACTGGGTCTTTGAGCACCGCGGCGGCCGACGCGAATGCCGGGGCGTCAACGAGCGCCCGGCGCTGGCGTTATCCGGATGTGCGAAAGCACGAACCACCACTCACAGGAGAAATCTGCATGAACAAGAGCTTCCTCGCCGCGCTCATCGCCGCGGTCGCCCTCCCCGTTGCCGCGCAGTCCACCGCGGGCTCCGCCAGCACGCCCACGCCCGCCACGCCGGCCCCGGCCGCCGCCAAGGTGGAGCCGGTCGACCCGGCAGCGGACTCCGCCAAGACAGCGAAAAAGAAGAAGACCGCGAAGGCGAAGTCCTCGAAGGCGGACAAGGCCCAGAAGACCGCGGCCAAGTCGAAAAAGCCGAAGAAGCCGGCGAAGGACGCCACCCAGGGCTGATCCGCCCCGGTGATAGAGTAGGGGCTCCCAACGGAGCCCCTATGTTCGCCCTCAAGTCCGCGCGCGGCGGCAGCCCGGCCGACCTCCACGCGCAGCTCCTCGAGCAGGCGCGCGCGCTCCTGGCGGGCGAGCGCGATCTCACCGCCAACGCGGCGAATCTCGCATCGCTCATCTTCCACACGCTGCCCGGGCTCAACTGGGCCGGGTTCTACTGGATGAAGCAGGGCGAGCTGGTGCTGGGCCCCTTCCAGGGCAAGCCCGCGTGCGTGCGCATCGCGCTGGGCCGCGGCGTATGCGGCACGGCCGCGCGCGACCGGCGCACCATCGTCGTCGCCGACGTGAACGCCTTTCCCGGGCACATCGCGTGCGACTCGGCGTCGGCCTCGGAGCTCGTCGTGCCGGTCGTGGCCGGCGAGCGCGTGCTCGGCGTGCTCGATCTCGATAGCCCCGTGAAGGGCCGCTTCCATGACGACGACGCCAGGGCGCTCGAGGGCGTCGTGCGCGTCTTCCTCGAGTCCACCGACCTGGAGGCCTGATGTCGTACATCGACGAATCGCTCGTTCCCGGCGAGGTGCTCATCCATCGCGCGCACGTGTCGTGGTGGTCGCAGTTCGGGCTGGTTCTCCTCGGCATCCTGACGCTCGTCGTGGGCGTGGGGCTGATCTTCCTCATCTGGGCGTGGGTGCGCGTCCGCTCCACGGAGCTCGCCATCACCAACCGGCGCGTCATCGCCAAGTTCGGCTTCATCCGGCGCAACACGGTGGAGATCAACCTGGAGAAGGTCGAATCGCTGCGCGTGGACCAGAGCTTCTGGGGACGGCTGCTCAACTTCGGCACCATTCGCATCACGGGGTCGGGCAGCTCGGTCGAGCCGATCCCGAACATCGCGGACCCGCTCGTCTATCGCCGCAAGTTCATGGAGGCGACGAACCGGCCGCTCGCCACGGACCGGGGATGAGGCCTTGCTGCGTTCGCTCCTCGTCGACTTCAACTCCTACTTCGCCTCGGTGGAGCAGCAGGTCGAGCCGCGCCTGCGCGGCCGCCCCCTGGGCGTGGTGCCGATGCTCGCCGACACGACGGTGTGCATCGCGGCGAGCGTCGAGGCCAAGAAGTTCGGCGTAAAGACCGGAACCAAGGTGGCGGAGGCGCGGCGCCTCTGCCCCGGAATCGAGTTCGTCGTCGCGCGCCACGAGATCTACATCGAGTACCACCATCGCGCGGTCGAGGTGGTGGATTCCGTCGTGCCGGTGCGCGCGGTGCTCTCGATCGACGAGATGGACTGCGAGCTGGCAGGCCACTGGAGCGTGCGCGAGAAGGCGCTCGCCACCGCCCATGAGGTGAAGCGGGCCATCGCCTCCCGCGTCGGAGAGCACCTGCGCACCTCCATCGGCATCGGGCCCAACACGTTCATCGCCAAGACGGCATCGGACCTCGAGAAGCCCGACGGGCTCGTGATCATCGAGAAGCACGAGCTGCCGCAGCGTCTCTTCGACCTCGGCGTGCGCGAGCTCTCCGGAATCGGCAAGCAGATGGAGAAGCGGCTGCACGCGCACGGCATCCGCACGGTCCGGGACCTCGCCGGGCGCTCGCGCGACGAGCTGCGCGCCGTCTGGGGCGGGATCGGCGGCGACATCATGTACGACCGCATCCGCGGCGAGGTCCAGCACGAGCGCGGCGGCGACACGCACTCCATCTCGCACTCCAACGTGCTGGCGCCCCAGCTGCGCAACCCCGAGGACGCCTACGCGGTGATGAATCGCCTCGTGCAAAAGGCCGCCGCGCGGCTTCGCAAGGCGGGCTTCCACGCCGGGCGACTCACGGTCTCGCTCAAGTACCTCGATGGCAGCCACTGGGACGTCGACCAGAAGCTCGTGGAGACGCAGGACACGCGCACCTTCCTGCACGCGCTCGAGAAGCTGTGGGCGAAACGCCCGCGCGACTCGCGCACGATCCTGCAGGTGGCGATGGCGTTCTCCGACCTCGTGGGCGACGCGCAACGAAGCGGCCTGCTCTTCGCCTTCGAGGACCGCTCGAGGAGCCTTTACACGACGGTCGACCAGCTCAACGCGCGCTTCGGCCGCCAGGCGGTGTATTTCGCGAGCGCCCACAAGGCGATCGACCGCGGCGGCCTGCACATCGCCTTCAATCACATCCCCGACCCGAAGACCGAGAAATGATCGGGGACAGACCACTGTCAGTCACGGGGCCACGCATTTGAGCGCTGACAGTGGTCTGTCCCCTGTCGTTGTAATCACCGGGGCGTCGCGCGGCATCGGCGCCGAGCTTGCGCGCCAACTGGGCCGCCGCGGTGCGCGCCTCGTGCTGGCCGCGCGAGACACGGCGGCACTCGAGGGCGTGGCCGCGGAATGTCGCGAGGCCGGCGGATCGGCCATCACGGTGCGTGCCGACGTGACCCAGGAGCGCGACTGCCAGGCGGTCATGTCCGGCGCGGCCCTCGCCTACGGCCGCATCGACGTGCTGGTGAACAACGCCGGGGCGACGATGTGGGCGCGCTTCGAGGACATCGTCGACCTCTCGGTCTTCGAGCGGATCATGCAGGTGAATTACCTGGGCGCCGTGTACTGCACGTCGCACGCCTTGCCGCTGCTGCGCGAGTCGAAGGGACTCATCGTGGGCATCTCGAGCCTTGCCGGGCGCGTGGGCGTGCCGACGCGGACCGGCTACGCCGCGAGCAAGCACGCGATGGCGGGGTTCTTCGACTCGCTGCGCATCGAGCTCGCCGATGGCGGCGTGGGCGTGACCATGATCTATCCCGGCTACGTCGCGACGGGCATCCGGGAGAACGCCACGGGCCGTGACGGCCAGCCCGTCCTCGTGAGTCCCGTCAAAGAGGACGAAGTGATGGGCGTCGAGGAGTGCGTCGCGCGCATCGTGCGTGCGATCGAGCGGCGCGAGCGCGAGGTCGTGATGACGGCGCGCGGTAAAATAGGCCTTTGGCTCCGGCTCGTGGCGCCCGGGTGGGTCGACCGGATCGCGCGGCGCGCCGTCGAGCGGGGACGCTGATGCACCTTTCCCTCTGGCTCACCTACTTCATCGCGACGGTGATCCTGTCGCTTTCGCCCGGACCCGGCGTCTTCTCGAGCCTTTCGAGCGGGATCAACCACGGCTTCCGCATGGGCGCCTGGAACGGCGTCGGCATGCAGGCCGCGAACTTCATCCTCATCTGCATCGTGTCGCTGGGGCTCGGTGCGATCCTGCTCGCATCGGAAACCCTCTTCTCCGCGGTGAAGTGGATCGGCGTGAGCTACCTCGTCTACCTGGGCATCGCCACGTGGCGTGCGCCGGCGAAGACCTTCCACGAGGAAACGGACAGCGACCGCAGCGCGAGGGACGTCTTCCTGCGCGGCTTCTTCGTGAACCTCACGAACCCGAAGGGCATCATCTTCTTCGCGGCGATCCTGCCGCAGTTCATCGACGTGCACCAGCCGCAGGCGATGCAGTACGCGGTCCTCGCCGGAACCACCCTCGCGGTGGACCTCGTGGTGATGGCGGGCTACACGGCGCTCGCCGCGAAGGTGCTGCGCGTGATGCAGGACCCCGCGCGGCTGCGGTGGGTGAACCGGAGCCTGGGCGGCGCGTTCGTCGCCGCGGGCGTAGCATTGGCGACTTTCCGCCGCGCGGCCGGCGCGGCGATCTGACACACGGCGAACCACAAGGAGAAGCGAATGACGATCAAGGTCGGCGACAAGCTGCCGGAAGGCAACCTGCAGGAGTACATCGAGGTCGAGGGCAACGGCTGCAGCGTCGGGCCCAACACGTTCAAGGTGCAGGACCTCGCGCGCGGCAAGAAGATCGCGATCTTCGGCCTTCCCGGCGCCTTCACGCCGACGTGCTCCGCGAAGCACGTGCCGGGCTACGTGCAGAACTTCGACAAGCTCAAGGGCAAGGGCGTGGACGAGGTCTGGTGCATCGCGGTGAACGATCCGTTCGTCATGGGCGCGTGGTCGCGCGACCAGAAGGCGGGAGGCAAGGTGCGCTTCATGGCCGATGGCAGCGCGGAGTACACGAAGAAGCTCGGCCTCGAGCTCGATCTCAATGCGCGCGGCATGGGCATGCGCTGCCAGCGTTTCTCGATGATCGTCGACGACGGCGTGGTGAAGTCGGTCAACGTCGAGGCGCCGGGCAAGTTCGAGGTGTCGAACGCGGAGACGATGCTGCAGCAGCTCTGAGCCGCTGCCGCTACCGCGAACAAAGGGCCCTCGACGGGCCCTTTTTCATTACACCTTTGGAACACGGATGAACACGGATAAAGCCGGATGAACACAGATAAACCAATGCAGGGTTTCCGTGGCTTGCGTCGAAGGCACGAAAACACTCCCTCAAGGGGTTATCCGTGTTCATCTGTTTTTATCCGTGTTCATCCGTGTTCATCCGTGTTCCAAAGGTTTACTGCCCGCATCACTCCCGTGTCAATGCCGCCCCGCCATCACCAGCGCGATGACGACCACCACCAGGATGGCGATCACGAGGAAGGTCACGCGCTGCCAGGAGAGCGGGCTCTCGCCGGCGACCTCGCCGGTCTGGCCGTTCACGAGGAAGCGGTAGGTCTTGTTGCGGAAGCGATAAGCCGACATCCACACCGGCAGCAGCACATGCTTGAACTTGATGTCGCTGTACCGCGTCGAGATCGTCGTCACCCGCTGCGTGTCGCCGCCGATGTCCTTGCACACCGCCGCGTAGTCATTCGCGTCGATCGCCTCCTTGGCGACCGGATACCCGTCCTTCAGGCCGACGCGGTACGCCTCGGCGCGGTAGCCGCTCACGTACTCGGGCTGGTACGGGACGAGCTTCTTCAGGTCCCACTGCATCGTGGCCCCCCGCAGCGACGGCGCCAGCGTGTCCGAGCCCGGCACCAGGATGTCGTCATGGAAGCGCTCGACGTGGCCTGAAGCCGGCGTCCAGTTCGTATGCTGCACGCGCCGCGCCTCGGTCACGTCCTGGCCCTGCGCGTTGCGCGTCGTCACGCGCTCGTTGGTGTAGTAGTGCTCGCCGCGCTGTCCGTCGTAATCGCTCGACGTGCGGCAGTCGTAGGTCCAGAACGGCAGGTAGGTGCCCTGCATCGCCGCGTCGCTCTCCGCGTAGCGCTTGAGCTCGCCGGGCGCCAGCCACAAGCCGCGCACCCAGGCGCGAAACGCATCCTGCGCGTGGCGCCGGTCGAACTGGAACGGAACGATCGACTTGGGCTTGATGAGGCGGCTCGCATAGCCCTGGGAGACGATCGGCGCGCCGCAGAAGGCGCATTGGGCCGCGAAGACGTTCTCGGGCAGGTTCTGCTCGGCGCCGCACTTCTCGCACTTCACGAGCTGCGGATCGTGGGTCTCCTGCTTGCCCTCGAGCGCGTGGAGGTACGTCTCGAAGTCCAGTTCCTCGATGCGCGCGTCGTCCTCGGCGAACTGGTTGACCGTGCCGCAGTGCTCGCACTTGAGCGTCGTGGTGCCCGGCGCGAAGACGAGCTTCGCGCCGCATCCGCTGCACGGAAACGTTCGGATGAACGCTTCGTCCTTCCGGGCGACGTCGGGCGGCGGCGAGCCCTCGTCGCCGCCGGCCTTGCCCCAGGTCACGCTCACTGAGGCAGCGGCGGCGGCGTGTTGGCGAAGAGTGCGGCCAGTTCCGGAAGCTCGCCCGCCTTGACCCACTGCGCCATGCCGGGTTTCCACACGAGCGTGAGCGGCGTGAGCTCGCCCGTGGACGCCTGGCGCTTGAGCGTCGCCATGTCGAACGGGCCGGCCTGGGCCTGGCCGACGGCGACGTGATAGAGCGCGGCGCCGGGAACCGGCGGCGGTGCGGCCGCGGCCGATGCGGCAGCCGAAGCGCCGCCGGCCTGCCCCATCGAGTTCATCATCTGCGCGCCCATCGCGAGCCCGGCTCCGAGGCCGACACCGGCGCCCGCGGCGCCGCCGCCCGGATTGTTCGCGGCATCGCGGATCGCGGAAGCGGTCTCGTACTGCGTGTACGACCTCAGGTCGCCCACGGCCGCCATCGCGCCACGCTTGTCGATCGCGCGCTCGACCTCCTCGGGCAGCCCGATGTTCTGCACCTGCACCTCGGTGAGCTCGAGGCCCAGCGCCTCGAAATCCGCCACGAGCCGGTCGCGCAGCTGGGTACCCATCTCGTAGACCTTGCCGGCCATCTCGATCACCGGGATGCCCAGCTCGGGGAGGAGCTCCTTGATGCGAAGGCCGATCTTCCCGCGCAGGTTCTCCTCGATGTCCTCGGTGGTGAAGCGCCCTTCGGTGCCGACGAGGTCGCGAATGATGATGCCGGCGTCCTTCGCGCGCAGCGAGTAGAGCCCGAACGAGGTGACCCGGACCATGCCGAAATCCTTGTCGCGCATCATCGCCGGCCCGGGCGTGCCCCACTTGAGGTCGGTGAACTTGCGCGTGGAGATGAAGTACACCTCCGCCTTGAACGGGCTGTTGAAGCCGTACTTCCATCCGCGCAACGTGGCGAGGATCGGCATGTTCTGCGTGGTGAGCTCGTACGTGCCGGGCTTGTACACGTCCGCGAGCTTGCCCTCGTTCACGAAGGCCGCCATCTGCCCCTCGCGCACCACGAGCCTGGCACCGTACTTGATCTCGTTCTGGTAGCGCTCGAAGCGGTAGGCAAGCGTGTCGTGGCTGTCGTCGAGCCACTCGACGATGTCGACGAATTCGCCGATCAGCTTGTCCCAGAGGGCCATTCCTCGCTCCTTCCGATGGGGGGAATACGGACGATTCTAGGGTAAATGCAGGCGTTGAGGCACAATGTCGCGCGCCATGTCCATCACCGTTTCGCAGCTCTACATCTACCCGGTCAAGGGGCTCCAGGCGATCGCCGTCCAGCGCGCGCAGTGCACGGACCGCGGCTTCGAGCATGACCGCCGCTTCATGGTCGTCGATGCCCAGGGCCGCTTCATCAGCCAGCGCGAGCATCCGCGCATGGCGACGATCTGGACCGACATCCACCAGGACGTGCTGGCGCTCTCGGCGCCCGACCTGCCGGAGGTCGAGGTGCCGCTCGAGCCGCGCGGCGCCGCGAGCCTGCGCGTCCAGGTGTGGCGCAGCACGTGCGACGCGGTCGCCGCCTCGAGCGCGGCGGATGCATGGCTCACCGATTACCTGCGCCTGCCGTGCCGGCTCGTCTACATGCCGGAATCGACGCACCGCTTCTCGAACGAGCAATACGCGCCGGGGAAGCTGGTGTCGTTCGCCGATGGCTACGCTTATCTCGTGACGAACGAGGGCTCCCTCGCCGACCTGAACGCCCGACTCGTGTCGAAGGGCGCGCCCGGCGTTCCCATGAATCGCTTCAGGCCGAACATCGTCGTGGCCGGCGCCGAAGCGTTCGCGGAGGACGGGTGGCGTGAGCTGCGCACGGGCAGCGCGGTGCTGCGCTCGGCGAAGCCCTGCGGCCGCTGCGAGGTCACGACGACCGACCAGTCCACGGGGGAGCGGCGCGGCCCCGAGCCCCTGGCCACGCTGGCGGAGTATCGCGACGGCCGCGACTTCGGCCTCATGTTCGGCATGAATTTCGCGACACAGCAGGCGGGCAGCATCGCGATCGGCGACGCCGTGAGCGTGGCCTGAGCATGCTCGAGTTCGTTTCCGCCACGCGCCTCACGCGCGAGGAGTTCTGGGAGAAGGCGGCGCTGGCGCTGTCGCTCAAGCGCATGGAATCCGACGACCGATGGGTGCCGCGCGTGGCGTTCGAGAATGCGCGCGGCCTGCCCGACGTCTTCAATGAGCGCATCCACGCCGAGAGCGAGCACGACATCCTCGCCTTCGTGCACGACGACATCTGGCTCGACGATTTCTTCCTGGTCGACCACGTGATCGAGGCGCTGGATGAATTCCATGTCGTGGGCGTCGCCGGCAACCGGCGGCGCGTGCCGCGGCAGCCTACCTGGGCGCACACGCGCATCACCGACAAGTTCGAGTGGGACGACCCCGCCAACCTGAGCGGCGGCATCGCGCACGGCCAGGATGCGTGGGGCTTCGTGAACCGCTTCGGCGAGACGCCGGCGGAGTGCGAGCTGCTCGATGGCGTATTCATGGCGGCGCGGCGCAGCACGCTGCTCGAGCACAAGGTGCTCTTCGACCCGGTCTTCAGGTTCCACTTCTACGACCTGGACTTCTGCCGCACCGCGCGCAGCCGCGGGCTCAAGGTCGGCACGTGGCCGATCGCGCTCACGCACCAGAGCATGGGCGGCTTCGGCTCCGAGTCGTGGCGCGACGGCTACGCGAAATACCTGGGGAAGTGGAAGGACTAGCAGGCTTCCGGGCGCCGGCGCGCGTCGGGACGCAAAGTCAACCGGTTTATTTATTTATATCCTTAGGCGATCGCGGGGATCGCGCCCAGCATCGCAAGGCTGGCCACGATGGCCGGTTCCCCGGGCAATCCGGCTTGGGTACAGGAAAGCGTCACATGATGATGATCGACCCGGATTTCGAGGCGCTGAAGGCGCTGACCCGACTGCAATGGACGCTCAACTTCGAGGCTCTCGCAACCGTCGGCAACGACGAGGACGCGCTCTTTTGGAAGAGTGCGCCTGCTCGCGCGAACTGAGGACGCCGAACGCCTAGAGTGGCGCCGCCTCGCGAACGTGGCGGTTGAAGGTGGTCACCAGCGCGAAGGCGACGAGCCAGAGCGAAAGGACGAGCACCGCCGGCACCGGACCCAGGCGCTCGATCAGGATGCCGGAGACCGCGGCACCCGCCGGCATGAATCCGAAGGCGAGCAAGCGGAAGATGCTGTTCACGCGACCCTGCAGGCGGTCGGGGATGATCGCCACGCGATAGCTGAACTGCACCACGTTATAGGTGGGGCTGAGGAAATAGTACGCGCCTGCGGCCAGTGCCAGCAGCGGGAACGACGGCACCACCACGTAGAGCGGGAAGAGGATCGCTTCGATCCAGATCACGCCGATGATCACCTGGCCGAAGCTGAACCGCGTCGCGAGGCGCCCGCCCACGAGGGAGCCCAGCACCCCTCCAACGCCGATCGCGCTGAACGCCGCGCCGATCGCCGCGTCTTCGGCTCCAAGCCTTTTTGCGAGCACGATGAGCGCAAGAGGCGTGGCGGCGTTGATGAAGTTGAGCCCTCCGGTGAGCAACGCCATGTAGCGGATCAGCGGATTGGCCCACATCCATTTGAGCCCTTCCATCACCTCGGCATGCAGGTCGAGGCGCTTCTCGTCGCGCTCCGCGTGAAACGGCTTCGCGATCCGCGACAGTGAAATCAGCGAAACCAGGTAGGTCACCGCGTTCGCCACGAACGGCACGCCATGCCCGAATGCCTGGAAAAGCACCGTGCCGATGGGCGGACCGGCGATGTTCGCGGAAAAGAAGCCGGCCTCGTTCTGGGCCGTGGCCTTCGGAAGCTGCGGACGCGCCACGACGCGTGGCAACGCGGCGACCTCGGCGATGTTGAAGAACACGAAGAGGCTTCCCTCGACGAGCGACACGATGTAGATCTGCCAGAGGGTGAGCGCGCCGAAGGCCATCGCGACCGGGATCGTCGCCACGGCCAGCGCGCGGCCCGCGTCGCATCGGATCATCACCTTCTTGCGATCCCAGCGGTCGATGAGGGCACCCACCGGCAGGCTGAAGACGAGATACGGAGCCGACCTCAGGGCGCCCGCGATGCCCGCGGCTTCCGGCGAGTTCGTGATGGCGAGGACGAGGAGCGGCACGACGACTTGCGACGCCGTGGTGCCGAGTGTCGAAGCGAGCTGCCCGCTCCAGAGCAGCATGTAATCGCGGTTGCGCCAGAGCGGCGGGAGCGAGGTCGCCATGCGCGATCGTATCAAAGCATCCGCTGGCGGCAAGGCGATCGCCGTTGCGCCCTATTTCAGCGGCCGCGGCCGATCGATTCCGAAACCCTGTGCGTAGTTCACCTGGATGCGCCGCAGGATCTCGAGCGTCTGCGGATCCTCGACCTGGGTGCAGATCGTCTGCACGCCGAAAGAGCGGCAACGCTGCTGGAGCTGCTGCAGCCGGCTCGCCGCAGCCCTGTCGCGCGAGACTGGATATATCAGCGAACCGTCGATCTTCACGAATCCGACGGTCAGCGACCGGGCGAGCTCCAGGACGTCGGCTTCGCCGGCGAAACCGCTGAACGCGACGCCGCAGCCCGCCGCTCGCAACGAGGAAACCAGGCGCGTGACGGATTGGGGGGCGGAAATCACGTCGCTTATGGCAATCTCGAACGACAACGACCCGGCCGGGATTTCCGCCCGGCTCACGCTTTGCTGGACGAAATCGGCGAAGGCCGTGTCGCGGCGAATCGTGTCGCTCGACACGTTGATGCTGCAGCGCGGCGCGTGTCGCGGCGTGCCGGCGGAATGCACGGCCTTCACCCATCGCGCGACCTGGCCGGCGACCCATCGGTCGAGCAAAGGCATCAAGCCCTGCTGCTCGAGAATCGGCAGGAACGTTCCCGGCGGCATCAGGTCCCTCTCCTCTTCCTTGAAGCGGATGAGGATCTCGCGATAGAGGGCGTTGTCGGGCACCGCGGCGGCTACCGGCACGATGGATTGGAAGTACAGGACGAACTTGTCGTCCTTGAGATCCCGGATCAGGCGATCGCGGATCTGCGCGCCGATCTTCAGACCGCCGGTATCGCTCAGGTCGATGCTCATAAGGTGCGCCGTGGTCAGGCGAGCGACTTTGCAGGGAAGTCCGCTTTCGTGCTGTGAATTCGCTCACAAAAGCGGTTACAGCTGTATTGGCGCCCGCGACACTACCACGCCTCACTCACTCGCTCAGCGTGCACCACTGATAGACGGAAACGCCGGTTCCCACGCGGGCACGATAGGAGCGGCACGAGGCGGCGTCCAGGCTGAGCCCGTAGGCAGACAGCGTCGCCTGCGCCTTGGCCTGCTCGCGCCGATCCTCGGCCGCGACGTCCTTGCCATCGCCGGGACGCAACGCGAGCTCGCAAGACGCCGGATCCCCGGGCGGCGGATCGACCACGCGCGCGTGGAGATTCAGCCCCTTCACCGCCCAGCGGAGTCCCGCGCATCCGCCCTCGCTCCCGGTGAGCCCCAAGCGACGCGCGTAGCCGTTCGCGCGCGCGACGTTCTCGCGCCGGAAATCGCGCGCGCCGCGCAGGATCGCGTGGTGCGGCCCAGCCCGGTTGCGCAGGATCGCATGGAGCCGCTCGCGGTATGCCGGGCCTGCGAGGAAATTGCCGCCGACTTGCGCGAACGACACCGGGTCGGGGAAAAACGGCGCGAGCCATGCCCACGGAGGCTCTTCACCCACGAGCACCACGGAAGCTTCGCTGGGCCGCGCGATCTCCGGGACGTCGACGCGGAAGCCACGCCAGGCGAGGCCCTCGTGCCCCCACGTTTGCACGCCGCCGGCGAGCACGAGCGCAGTGGAGGCGCCGATGAGCCATGCGGCCACCGCGGGCGCCCGCTCGTGTCCGGCAAGCGCTGCAAGGAACACGAATGCGACCAGCGGGGCGAGGAGCTCGGCGGGAACGAGATAACGCGCGATGCTGAAGAGCCACATCCAGACGACGTACGAGATCGCGACGAACGCCACGACGAGGCGCGCCGGACCTTCGAGGGTCGCCGCGGCGCTCCCGCGCCGGAGCGCCGCGACGCGAACGGCAGCCCACGCGAAGAAGAGCACGTAAACGACTGGCCAGATCGCCTGGTGGATGACGACCTGGCCGACACGACGGGAATCGAGTGAGAAGATGAACGGCCAGCCGAGCCTCTCCAGGACACCCTTCGGCGGCCACTTGGCGTCGGCGATCGCCACCGCGCGCGTAAGCGGGTTCGGGAACCACGCGCTGAATTGCGGGAACAGCGGGTTGCCGAACATCGTCCACATCTCGTGCATCCAGAAGCCGCCCGTCGCCGCAAAGCCGGCGAGGACGCCCAATCCGAAGACGAAAGCCAGCGAAAGCCTCGTTGCGGCGCGCGCCGGGACGAACAGGAGTGAGGCGCAAAGCGCCACGGCGTAGATGCCGTTCGTGAGCTTCAGCCCGAAGCCCAGGCCCAGCACGATGCCGGCGAGCAGGGCTCGGCTCAGGCCTCGCACTCCGCCCACGGCGAGCACATTCCAACTCGCCACGACGATGCACAGGGCGCCGAGCACGAAGAGCGCCGTCGCATCGTCTCCCATCGTGTTGCCCAGCTCGGAGAGGAAGTTGGCCGTGAGCACGCCCGCGACCGAGAGCGCGAGCGCGATGCCGATCCGCTCGCGATCGGGAAGCGCCGCGAGCACATGGCGGGCGATCTCGAGGAGCAGCACGAAATTGAATCCATGGATCGTCCCCATGGCGAACGCCACGACGGGTGCGGGCAGGCTGCGGCTCGCGAAGTAGTAGGGAACGTCGAGGAGGGGATTGAAGTAGCTCTGCAGGCCCGCGGGCGCGAGGTCGATCGCGAGCTTGCCGTGGAGGAAGGCGAACGGGTTGTACAAATGGTAGTTGTAGAGGTCCCAGTTCGCGTCCACGCCGAGCCACAGGGACCACGCGCCGAAGAGGAGCGGCACGAGCCGGCGCGCGCGCACGAGCGCGCCGGGCGAGCTCACCAGCAGGGACTCGAGTGCCGCACAGCTAACGCTCCCGCAACTAGAACGGCATCCGCACGAGCGACAGCGACCCGCTCATGCCGAGCACGGAATAGTCGAGCACCGCGTGATCGGCATCGATGAAGGTCAGCGTGTACGGTCCGTTGTCGGGCGCCCGCAGCACACTCGGGTCGTACACGACGCCGAGCCATCGCGGCCCGAAGGGACGATAGATTCTGCCGGAATAAGTATCGGGACTGGTCCAGCCGCCCGGCTGAAGCATGAACCACGCGGGCACGCCGGGCACGCCGAGCACGGGCAGGCTGAAATAGGTGCACCACAGCGAGAGGATCGTGTTCCCCTGTTGCAGCATCACGATGCCCCAACCGTTCTGCGACGGCCCGCCCCACCACATGTCCGTGTGGTCCCGGACACCGGTTAGCGGTGCCGCGAAGTCGAACCGCTGCACGTGCTTTGAGCCGGGCGTCTCCTCGATGCGGTAGCTGATCGTCGCCGTCCTGCCTTCGCCGCGTGAGAAGGTGAGCTTGCCCACTGGAGCGCCCGGGTCGAACCGGCTCGCATCGTAGACCATGAACTCGCTGCCGCGCGGGTAATACACGTCGCCTCCGAAAGTGGAATGCGAAGCGTCCCAGCGAGCGCCGGGAAGCACGTACCAGGTCGTGTGTCCGGTGTATTCGTAAACGGCGAGCACACAGAAGAGGGTCTCACCATGCTCGATCACCGTAAGTCCCCAGCCGTTCTCGTCGGGTTCGAACCACATCCCTTCTACGTCCGAGGAGGCGAGTGATGCGCGCGGTGCCGCCATCAGGAACCCGAAGACGAGCAGGATTCTCCTGAACATCAGCGTCATGCTTACCTCGTCTAGTCAGGGATCGACACGGCGTACGATATGCCCCATGACCCGCAAAGAGCAAATCGACGCGCTGCTTCTCAAGCTGCCGGGAGCCAGCGCGCGCAAGATCAACGGGCTCGACGCCTACTTCGTCGCTGACAAGATGTTCGCGTGCATCAGCGGAAATGGCATCGGCATCCGGCTTCCGGTGGCGACCGCGACCGAACTGCAGTTCTCGCGTGGAAATGTCACGACGTTCTCGCCAGGCGGCATCGCGAGTACGCGCGAGTGGATCCAGATCGATCGCGAAGACGCTGCCGACTACGAGAAGGACATGGAGCTCTTCCAGGCGTCGCTAGACTTCGTGAAAGCGGGGAGGCGTTAGGGAGGCACCGTGGGCCGCTTTCCCTCCGTCGCCTTGCGACTGCGGATTCAACCGGTAGATGCAACACACTGCACGCTCGCTGTCTGAGCGAAGGGGGTGTTGCATGGAGAGAAGACCGCGGATCTGCTACTCCGAAAGCCAGAGAGCGCTTATGTGGGAGCGCTGGCGCCAAGGGGA
>DASRRY010000016.1:0-4985 GCA_035656735.1 Usitatibacter sp.
GCATGATCGGCGTGGATGCCGCCGGCACGCCGGTGGCGCAGCACCTCACGCCCGCGATGCCGCATGCCTGGTTCACCGGCGAGGGCGAGATCGTCGCGCGCATCCGGGCGCGGTGAAGCCCTTCAAGATCCCTGTTTCCACGCTCGTCGTGATCCACACGAGCGACCTGCACGTGCTGCTGCTGGAGCGCGCCGACCATCCGGGCTTCTGGCAGTCGGTGACCGGCAGCCAGGACCCCGGCGAGACGCTCGCCGCGACGGCCGCGCGGGAGGTGATGGAGGAGACCGGCATCGATGCGAGCCGGCATGTCCTCACCGACTGGAAACTCTGCAACGTCTACGAAATCTATCCGGTGTGGCGGGCACGGTACGGGCCGGGCGTGACCCATAATACGGAGCACGTCTTCGGCCTGGAGGTGCCGGCGCCCGTCGAGGTGAAGCTCTCGCCGCGCGAGCACCTGGCGGCCGCGTGGCTGCCCTGGGGCGAAGCCGCGGAGCGCGTTTTCTCGTGGAGCAATCGCAAGGCGATCCAGATGCTGCCGGAACGGAGCCGGGCTTCATGAACAACACGCGGTGCCTCACGGTCGTGACCTACAACATCCACAAGGGACTGTCGCAGTTCAACCGGCGCCTGGTGGTGCACGAGATCCGCGAAGGCCTGCGGCAGCTCGGGGCGGACGTGGCGTTGCTGCAGGAGGTCCAGGGCAAGCACGACAAGCAGGCGCAGCGCCATGACGCCTGGCCCGAGGTGAGCCAGCACGAGTTCCTCGCGCACGAGGGGTCCCATTCGGTCTATGGCATGAACGCGGTCTACCAGGACGGCCACCACGGCAACGCCGTCGTGAGCCGCCACCGCATCTCGTCGTGGGAGAACATCGACGTCTCGCACCATCCGCTCGAGAGCCGCGGGCTGCTGCACTGCGAGATCGACGTGCCCGGCTGGAAGCACCGCCTGCACTGCATCAACGTGCACCTGGGCCTCTGGGCGCGCAGCCGCCGCTTCCAGCTCGAGTGGCTGGTGGAGCGCATCAATGCCGCCGTGCCACGGGACTGCCCCGTCGTGGTCGCGGGCGACTTCAACGACTGGCAGAAGCGCGCGAGCGATTATCTCGCCCGGCAGCTCGGGCTCTACGAGGTGTTCGAGAAAACCGAGGGCCGGCTCGCGCGCACCTATCCCGCGAAGCTTCCGGTGTTCTCCCTCGACCGCATCTACGTGAGGGGGCTCGACGTCGATGGCGTGCAGCGCCAGGTCGGCGCGCCGTGGTCGCGCCTGTCGGACCACGTGGCGCTCGCGGCGAAGCTCACGCGCAGCTAGCGGTGCCCGCGGTTGGCGCTAGCTCCGCGAATCAGCGTCCCCACGCCCTCGCTCGTCAGCACCTCGAGCAGCAGCGCGTGCGACACGCGCCCGTCGATGATGTGCGCGCTCTTGACCCCGTTCCTCACCGCGTCGAGCGCACACTCGACCTTCGGCAGCATGCCGCCGGAGATGGTGCCGTCCTCGATCATCTCGTTCACCTTCTGCGCATTGAGCCCGGTGACGATCTTGCCTTGCTTGTCGAGCACGCCCGTGGTGTTGGTGAGGAGGACGAGCTTCTCGGCCTGGAGGGTCACCGCGAGCTTGCCGGCGGCGATGTCGGCGTTGATGTTGTAGGCGGTGCCGTTCTCGTCGCTGCCGATCGGCGCGATCACCGGGATGAAGTCCTGCTGGTCGAGGAGCTGGATGATCTCCGGGTCGATGCGCACGACCTCGCCCACGAGGCCCACGTCGATCTTCTTCTTCTTGTCTTCCTTGCTGGGGAGCTTCAGCTTGCGCGCGTGGATGAAGTGCCCGTCCTTGCCCGTGAGCCCCACGGCCTTGCCGCCCGCCTTGTTGATGAGCGTCACGATGTCCTGGTTGATGAGGCCGCCCAGGACCATCTCGACCACGTCGAGCGTCTCCTCGTCGGTCACCCGCATGCCCTGGATGAACTCGCTTTGCTTGCCCAGCTTCTGCAGCAACGCCCCGATCTGCGGCCCGGCCCCGTGCACGACGACCGGGTTCATGCCGATCAGCTTCAACAGCACCACGTCCTCGGCGAAATCCTCCTGCAGCGCCACGTCGGTCATCGCGTTGCCGCCGTACTTGATGACGATCGTGCGATCGTAGAACTGGCGGATGTAGGGCAGGGCCTCGACGAGGACCTCGGCCTTCTGGGCCGACGAGAGCTTGGATGCCATGGGCGGGGGCGAGGGGCGGGGGGGAAGCGGGGTGGCCGCTATTGTAGACGACCATGCCCATGAAAAAATCCCGCCCCGCTCGCGCGGGACGGGACCTTTCGGGGGCCTTGCGCCGTGCGGGCGCCGGCTTCAGCGCACCTCGATGCGCTTGACCGCCTGGGCAGCCTTCCGGGGCAGCGTGAGCTCCAGCACGCCGTCGACGAACCGCGCCTCGGCGGCGGACTCGTCGAGCTCGTGCGGCAGCACGATGCGGCGCTGCACCTTGCCGGGGCGGCGCTCCGCGGCGAGCCAGGTGCTGCCTTCCTTCGCCGCCTCGCGCTTCGTCTCGGCGGTGATGGCGACCTCGTCGCCATGGATCTCGACGTGGATCGCGTCCTTCTTCACGCCGGGCAGCTCCGCGAAGACGGTATAGGCGTTCTCGTCCTGGCGGACGTCGACGCGGAAGGTGGAAAGGCCCGCGGCCGGCGCTTGCCACAGCGCCGGGCGGAAGAGCTCGTCCAGCACGCGGTCCAGGCTGCCCGTGAGCGGCTGGTAGCGGGTGAGGGTCATCATGGTGCTCTCCTTCGATCGGTTGCGGAGGCCTCGTTCGCGCCTCCCTCGAGGCGTAGATGGGCGCGCCCCGGCGCCTTTCAAGGGCGCAAGGGGGCCGGTGCTAACATGGGCTGGCCCCCGCATTTCCCGCACGAGGATCCTCATGGACCGTTCACGCCTGCTCATCCGTTCCGCCGTCGCGGGACTCATCGCCGCCGCGGCCGCCCATCCGGCCCTGGGGCAGGACAAGGGCGCCGAAAAGCAGAAGTGCTACGGCATTGCCAAGGCGGGACAGAACGATTGCGGCACGGCGAAGCACACGTGCGCGGGGCAGGCGAAGCGCGACAACGATCCCGCCGACTGGAAATACGTGCCCGCCGGGAGCTGCGAGAAGGTGGGCGGCAAGAACGCGCCGCCCGCGGGCAAGGGCAAGTAGAGCCCTTCAGGGCGTGGCGTTCGCCACGTCGAGCGCCACCCGCCATGTGCCGCCCTCGTTGCGCCAGACACGCAGCCACACGCCCTGCGCGCCCGTGCGGGTCGAGCGATAAGTGCCTCGTGCATAGCCCAGCTCTGCCGAATGCGCGACGCGCGAGGCCTGCAGCGTGAAGTCGATGGGAGCGGCATCGGCGCCTGCATCCGACAGCACGGCCGCGAGGCCCCGGAGCGGCCGCCGGCCTTCGCGGTAATAACGCAAATCGTCGGTGCCCTGCACCCGGAGCGCCGCACCCAGGCCCTGCCCCGCCGCGAGCTGCGCGAGCGCGCGTTCGGCGTCGTCCAGCTTGCCGGCCGCAGGGCCATCGTGCTCCGCCACGCGCAGCTCCAGCGGCTCGCTCCAGGAGGCCGCGGAGCCGTGGGCGATGCCGATGTCGGCGAGCACCTTCCAGCGCCCGTCCTCGCGTTGCCAGACCGACACGAAATGCCCCCAGGACAGCGGCTTCGAGGCATCGCGGGGCGTGATCTTCCAGGGTCCCGTGGACAGGCCGAGCTCGCCCGAGCGCGCGGCCTCGACCCAGGCGGGATGCCAGTCGAGCACGAGCGGCGCCACCGGCTGCGCCGCGAGCGCCGGCAGCGCCTCCACCCAGCCACCGCGCACGAGCACGCCGGCGGGCGAGAAATGCGCGAGGAATGCCGCGCGCCCGTTCTCGCGGACCGAATGCGCCGCGAACTCGCGTTCGGCGGCCGCGAGGCAATCCGCGGGCTCGAGCCGCTCGGGCGCGGCAACCAGGATGGTGCAGGCGACCGCGGCGGCGCACGCGACAAGGGCGATCTTCATGGCGCGCATCCTATGCGCGCGCGATACCCGCCGGTGTTACGAACGGTGCCCGTGCCTCACAGCACGTAGCGCGCCAGGTCCTCGCTCTGCGCGAGCGCGCCCAGGCGCGCGTCGACGTAGGCCGCGTCGATCACCACGCGGCGCGTGTTGCGCCCGGAATCGAACGACACTTCCTCCAGCAGCTTCTCCATGACGGTATGCAGGCGGCGCGCGCCGATGTTCTCGGTGCGCTCGTTCACCGCGCAGGCGATCTCGGCCACGCGGCGCACGCCGTCGGGCGTGTACACCAGCTCCACGCCCTCGGTCGCGAGCAGCGACTGGTACTGGTGCGTGAGGCAGGCGTCGGTCGCCGTGAGGATGCGCTCGAAGTCGCCCACCGACAGGCTCGAGAGCTCGACGCGGATCGGCAGCCGCCCTTGCAGCTCGGGGATGAGATCGGACGGACGCGACAGGTGGAAGGCGCCGCTCGCGATGAAGAGGATGTGGTCGGTGCGCACCATGCCGTACTTGGTGCTGACGGCCGTGCCCTCGACCAGGGGCAGCAGGTCGCGCTGCACGCCCTGGCGCGAGACGTCCGCGCCCTGCATCTCGCCGCGGCTCGCGATCTTGTCGATCTCGTCGATGAAGACGATGCCGTCCTCCTCCACCGCGGCGAGCGCGCGGAAACGGATCTCGTCCTCGTTCACCAGCTTGGCCGCCTCCTCGTCGGTGATGAGGCGCAACGCCTCGCGGATCGGCAGGTTGCGGCGCCTGCGCCGCGTGCTGCCGAGGTTGGCGAACATGCCCTGGATCTGGCTCGTGAGCTCCTCCATCCCGGGTGGGGCGAGGATCTCCATGCCGGCAGAGCCCTGCGCCACGTCGATCTCCACTTCCTTGTCGTCGAGCTTTCCCTCGCGCAGCATCTTGCGGAAGCGCTGGCGCGTCGAGTTGGCGTCGTTGCCTTCGGCCACGGGAACGCCGGGGAG
>DASRRY010000017.1:0-25195 GCA_035656735.1 Usitatibacter sp.
CGTGATGGTCCTTGAACGCCTTGACCGGGTACGCGGCATCACTGTTCCAATAGTTGTCGAATGCCTGCTCCGCCTCGCCGACCACACTGCCGATGGCAACCACATCGAGGTCACGAAAGTTGGTCTCGACGCTGGCGTCGAAGTATGCGTCGCCGATGTTGCGCCCGCCGACAATCGCGACCACGCCATCGACGATGAAGGACTTGTTGTGCATGCGCCGGTTCAGGCGCTCGAAGCCGCCGAAGTAGTCGAGGAAGCGCGCGCCGCGGGAAGCGAACGGATTGTAGAGGCGAAGCTCCAGGTTCGGTGTCGCGGCGACGGAGGCGAGCAGGACGTCGAGGCCCTTCGTGTTCTGGTCGTCCAGCAGCAGCCGCACGCGCACGCCGCCTTGCGCCGCATCGCACAACGCTTCGAGCAGCAGCAGCCCGGTCTGGTCGTCGTGCCAGATGTAGTACTGCGCGTCGATGGAGCGCTGCGCCGCGCGGGCGAGCAGGATGCGGGCGGCAAATGCGTCGGTCGCGAGCGGCATGGCGAAGATGCCGGTCTTGCCCGGATGCGCCGACTCGAGCGGCGCCGTGGCGCGGGCGAGCCGCGTCGCGGCCGTGTCGGCCAGGGCATGGGTTTCCAGCCGGCCTTCCAGCGAGGGCAGGCCCGCGCAACCGGCGCAGGCCGCGAGCATCGCCGCGGCGAAAACGCGTTTCATCGGAACGGATTCTTGCGTGCGGCTGACGGCGACGGAATGGCACCTTGGTCCCATGGGCGGTCCGCCCGCCGACGCGCAGGATGGGGACCGAAAACGCAACCCGGGGGATGTGACGTGGGTCGCAGAACGGTCGAGCAGGCGGGCGTAGCCTTTGCACAGACGTCGTGGACGGAGGTGCTCTTGCAGATATCCGTGCTGGTCATCGCCGCGTTCCTGCTCACCGCCTGCGCGGCGGTGGACACCCCCATCCGTACCGCCAGGGTGCAGCCCATGAACGACGAAGTGTCGTGCATGGCCGACTGCCTGGACGACGGTTCCGAGAGCTGCGACGCGTGCGCCGCGAATTGCCTCGAGACCGGCTCCGCCGCGAGGGTGGCCGCGGGCGAGTAGCGTCCGGCGGGATCAGGCTGCGGCGGGAACCGGCCGCCGGGCCGTCCGTCCGACTTACACGCGGGGCAAGCCCCCGTTCGCCATCTCGAGGAGGTCGGACATGAAGCAGCCCTGGATCCTTGCCGCCATCACACTCGCGTCGCTCTGCACGGGCGCAGGCGGCGCCTTCGCCCAGGCCACCGTGGTTTCGCCCGCCGCGAGCGGCGCGATCAGCAGTCCCTACAGCGGCACGAATGCGGTCAATCCCGCGCCTTCCGGCGTGCGCAACGGCACCGGGGACGTCACCGACAACCGCGGATCGACGAGCTTCGGCGACCTGCGCACGCCGGTGCGCGACGCGGCGGTGCTGGGCTCGGTCGTCTCGGCGCTCGCATCGGACCCGGCACTGCGCGGCGCGGACCTCCAGGTCGAGGTGGACGGCGGTGTCGTAGGCGTCACCGGCCACGCACGCGACAGCGCGCAGGCGCAGCGCGCGGGCCAGGTCGCGGCGCAGGCGGCGAACGGAGCGCGCGTCGAGACCGACATCGACGTGGAGTAGCCGTTGTAGCTGCATGCCCGCGGGCGTGATCCGTTAGCACTATCGGCGTTCACGAGAAGCGTTTACATCGCGCTCCGTAGACTCGTTCCGACACCTTCGTTGGAGCGGGACATGGCAACAGGCAGCACGGTGGTCTGGGTCGGCGCGGTAGCGATGGCGGTATCGGGCTGGGCCGCGGCGCAGGTGGGCAGCGGCTCCACGGCGCAGCCGCATGCGAAGCCCCTCAAGCGCGCGGCATGGACGCTCGTGGACGTGGGGACCCTGGGGGGACCCGGCAGCTACGGCGCCGCCGTGAACAATGCCGGCGTGGTCGTCGGATGCGCGGACGTCGCGGGCTCGGGAACGCACGCGTTCGTCTACCAGGCCGGCTCGATGCGCGACCTCGGCACGGGGAGCGATTCGGGCGACGGCAACAGCTGCGCGCTCGCCGTGAACGACCAGGGCGTCGTCGCCGGACGCGCCGCGACCGGAGAGCTCGTCGAATGGAATGGCGCCTCCGTCACGCACCTGGGCATCAAGGGCAACGTCACGGGAATCAATGGCGCGGGCGTGGTCGTGGGCTCGATCAACGACGGCACGGCGACGCGCGCCTTCATGTATCGCGATGGCGTCGTGACCGATCTCGGCAACCTCGGCACGAACGCGAATCCCTCGAGCTCGGCGAATGCGATCAATGCGCGCGGGCAGGTCGCCGGCAACTCGAACAATCACGCGTTCCTCTATGAGAACGGCGCGATGCGCGACTTGGGCACGCTGGGCGGCGCCTCGAGCATCGCGAAGGGCATCGACGATCGCGGCGATGTGGTGGGCATGGCGGGCGATGCGAACGGTGTGCCCACGCCCTTCATCGACGCGGGCGTGATGCAGGCGCTTCCCGCGCCGACCTACTCCGCGGCGATCGCCATCAACAACCGGGGCCAGGTGGTGGGAAGCGGCGAGGGCATCTACGGTTACCTCGTGGACAACGGCACGCTCACGCGCCTCGACACGATTGCGGCGGTCACGGCCCAGGGCTGGCGGCATCTGGAGCCCACGGGCATCAACGATCGCGGCTGGATCGTGGGCACCGCGACCACGCCCACGGGCGACCTGCGCGCCTTCCTGCTCATCCCGGGCGCATAGCGCCATTCCTCGCGCACCAAGGCGGGCCGTTACAATGGCCGCTTGAGTTCAAGGCATCCCGCATCAGGCACCGCGGCCCTGGCCGCGCTCGTCCTCTTCCTCTGCTTCGCGTTCAACATGCTCGGACGCGGCGTGGGCGACACGTTCATCGTGTTCCTCCTGCCGCTCTCGGACGAGTTCGGCTGGAAGCGCGGCGCGGTCTCGAGCGTCTATTCGATCTACCTCATCGTGACGGGCGTGTCCGCGCCGTTGACCGGCATGGTGCTCGATCGCTGGGGCCCGCGCGTGGTGTATCCGCTGGGCCTGGCGCTCCTCGGCACCGGCTGCCTCGTCGCCGGCCACCTGCACGCCCTGTGGCAATTCCAGGCGGTCATCGGCTTCTTCAACGGCGTGGGCGTGTCCATGCTGGGCATGGTGCCGGCCTCGATGCTCATCAGCCGCTGGTTCCGCGACCGCATGAGCACCGCCATGGGGATCGCGTATGCCGGTTTCGGCACCGGCACGCTCCTCATCGTGCCGCTCGCGCAGTACCTCATCGAGACGCACGGCTGGCGCGAGACGTACCGGCTCATCGGCTTCGCCGTGCTGGCGCTCCTTCCGCTCGTGATGCTGGTGCCGTGGAGGCGCATCGCCGAGCAGGGCGGGCGGATCGGACGTGGCGGGGCGACTCCGGACGTCCCGCGCGGCTCGCCGGTGCGCGACGCGATGCGCAAGCGCGAGTACTGGCAGCTCATCCAGGTCTTCTCGTTCACCGCCCTCGCGATGTACGCGATGCTCTCCCAGATCGTGGCGTACCTGGTGCAGATGGGACTCACGCCCCTGGAGGCGGCGACCGCGTTCGGGCTGCAGGGACTGCTCGCGGTCTTCGGCATGACGGCGTCAGGGTGGTCGTGCGACCGCTTCGGCTATCGCGCGACGGCGACCGCGAGCTTCGCCTCGACGCTCGCCGGCATCGCCCTGCTCGTGCTCATGTCGTTCTTCCCGTCGCGCTGGCTCGTGGTGCCGTTCGTGCTGCTCTTCGGCATCTCGCAGGGCGCGCGCGGGCCGATCGTGGCGAGCATCGCGGCGCGGGTCTTCCGGGGCCCCGCCTTCGCGACCATCTACGGCACCATCTTCACCGGCATGTCGATTGGTGCGGCCCTGGGGTCTTGGATCTCCGGCGCGCTCTACGACGCGACCGGAGGCTATCGCGCGAGCTTCGTCTTCTCGATGATCTGCATCGCGATCGCCGCGATGCCGTTCTGGACGCGCCGTTCCCTCTCGAGGAGTCCGCGGTGAAACACGCCGTGCGCGCCGCCCGGGGCTTTGGCGCCCTGCTTCAGCGCAGCTTCGCCAGGTTCGCCTGCACGCGCGCAAGCTCCGGCGCCGGCAGTTGTCCCTCGCGCACGAGCCGCTCCATCGCCCACTGCGCCGCCGCCCGCGCGCCGCACGCCGCCGCCGCGACGCTCATCTCGTCCAGCGCGCGCCAGCGATAGACGTCCTCCTCGACGAACAGCACGTCGGGCGGCAACGCCATCTCCGCCGCGGGCCGCGCGAACAGGAAGGCGAGCGCGTGCTCGCGCCGCTCGTTGTGGAAGCGGCCGAGATGGAAGAGCGGCTCGGCTCGCGTGGGGCGCTGGTGGTACGCGTAGAGGTATGCCGCCTGCACCTCGGGCGTGCTGGCACCGAGGCGCTCCGTCACGCGGGCCACCTGGTAGATGGCGTACCACGCCTCCTCGTCCCAGCCCTGCATGCGCGAGCGCTGCCAGTACGTGTCCCGTGCGCGTTCCAGCTCGCCCGCGTCGCGATAGGTCTGCGCGAGGTAGAACACGTAGCGCGCGTTCTGCGGCTCGCGGGCGATCGCCTCCCGCAGCACCTCGATGTCGTTGTGCAGCTTGCGCGGATCGCGGGAGCGCGCGCCGTCCTGCCTCACCGTGATGCGCGGCCACTCGAGCTGCGCGAAGCCCACGGCCGGCGTCGCGACGGGGAATTCGTGCAGCACGCCTTCCCAGCGCCAGTCGAGGCGCGCGTCGAGCAGCGCGGGGCGACTGTAGCGTGTGCCCTTGTACTCGGCGTACAGGTGATAGGCCGGCGCCTCGAGCGCGGGCCATGAGAAGCCCTGGGGCGCCTCCAGCGTCTCGTCCGCGTCGATGAAGAGAAGGTAGTCGCCGGCGCCCCGCGCGAGCTGCAGCGCCTCGCTGCGGTTGTGGCCGAAGTCGCGCCACGGCCGCTCGTGCAGCTCGCCCGGCACGCCGTCGAGCGCCTGGCGCACGAGCTGGGGCGTCGCATCCTTCGAGCCGGTGTCCACGATGACCCACGCGTCGATGAAGGGCCGCACGGAGGCGAGGCAGCGCTCGATCACGGCGGCCTCGTCGCGCACGATCATGTTGAGGCAGATGCGGGTCTTCATGCTACGGCTCGACCTCACGTTGGTGGCGGACGGCGAGGATGATCACCTCGTCCCGCGTGAGCGAATACGCATATTGGACAAGATAACCGGTGCGGCCGCGGAAGATGAACAGTTCGCGCCGGTTCACGGCGACCGGCCGGCCGATGAGCGGATGCTCCGCAAGAATGCGGATGGCCCGCGCGATCAGGGTGGCGGTGCGCGCGGCGCCCTCGCCGTCGTGCTGCCGGAGGAATTCCGCCAGGCGCTGCAAGTCGCGCACCGCGGACTGCGAATAGCGAATCGCAGTCACGACGTCAGGTCTTCTTGCGCGCGACCTTTGCGGGCCTGGGCAGCTTCCTGCCGGCGGCGATCCCGATGAAGTATTCCTCGACGTCTTCCATCGCGTAGGCGATCCCGGTCCGCTCGTATTCGTCGAGCGCGGCGGCGCCGGCGGCAAGGTATTCGCGCCGCCGTTCGGCCCGTTCCACCTTTTCCGCGAGCGCCTCGACCATGTAGGCATGGGGCGACTTGCCTTCCGCCTCCGCCTGCGCGGCCAGGCGGGCTTTGAGGTCTTCCGGGAGCTTGAGGGTGGTGGGGGAGGCCACGGTAATACCAACGTACTACCAAGTGGCAGTCGCTGTCAAGCCAGCATGGCCCTACATGTTCCGGAAAAGCGGCATGAACGTGAGGCTCACCCCGAGCGTCTCGGGGCGATTGCGCAGGCGGATGGTGCCGCGGCCGGCCTCGTCGCGCGTGATGCCCGCGATCGCGCGCATGTTGACGACCGTGGAGCGGTGGATCTGCTTGAAGAGGTTCGGGTCGAGCACGTCGAGCAGCTCGCGGATCGGGCGGCGGATGAGCGACTCGCCCTCGGCCGTCATCACCACCGTGTACTTGTTGTCGGCCTGGAAGTAGACCACGTCCTCCACGAGGATGAGCCGCGTCTCGCGCCCGGCGCTCGCGGTGATCCACTGCAGCGGCGGGTTCGCCGCCTGCGCCGGCATCGTCGCGCGCAGCTCGTCGGCCACCCTCGACCCCGCCCCCGCGTCGCCCGACTCCATGCGCGCCTTCACCCGCTTGATCGTGGCGGCGAGGCGATCCGGCGCGATGGGCTTCAGCAGGTAGTCGACCGCGCCGCGCTCGAACGCCTCGATCGCGTGCTGGTTGTATGCGGTGACGAAGACCACTTGCGTGCGCGGGCTCACCTCGCCGGCTGCGGCAGCGACCTCGAGCCCGGTGAGCCCCGGCATGCGGATGTCGAGGAAGGCCACGTCCGGCTGGTGCGCCTCGATCGCCTCGAGCGCGGAGGCGCCGTCATCGCATTCGGCGGCGAGCGTGAGCTCCGGCCACGCCGCGCGCAGCTGGCTCACCAGCTCCTGGCGCAGCAGGGCCTCGTCTTCCGCGACGATGGCCTCAGGCATGGAGCCCTCCGGGCGGCCCGCCGGCGGGCACCAGGATGGTGGCGGCCACGCCGCGCGGGAAGTTGGCCACGATCGAGAACGACGCCGCGTCGCCGTAGGCGAGCTTCAGGCGCTCGCGCACGTTGCGCAGGCCGATGCCGGTGCCCGCGCTGTGCTCGTTGAAGCCCGCGCCGTCGTCGGCCACCGTGACGCCCACCTTGCCGTCGCGTTCGCGCGCGAAGAGCCACACCGAGCCGCCGCCGGGCAGCATCTCGAGGCCGTGCTTGATCGCGTTCTCCGCGAGCGTCTGCAGCATCATCGGGGGCATCGGCACGGGCTTGAGCGTCTCGGGCACCTGGATGTTGAGCGTGAGCCGGTCGCCCATGCGGATCTTGAGGATCTCGAGATAGGCGCGCGTGCGCTCGACCTCGTCGCCGAGCGTGGAGAGCGCCGGCTCGGCCCGGGGCACCGAGTGGCGCAGGTACGTGATGAGGTTGCCCAGCATCTCGTCGGCCTTGGCAGCGTCGCTGCGCGTGAGGAGCTGCGCGCTCGCGAGCGTGTTGTAGAGGAAGTGCGGCTCGACCTGGGCCTGCAGCAACGAAAGCCTCGCCTGCGTGAGCTCCTTTTCGGTCGCCGTCTCCCGGACCTTCTGCTCCTCGGCGCGCCGTGCCTCGGACACGCGGCGGGTGATGGCGCGCCCGATCGCCTCGATGTTCTCGAGGTTGGTGCCGTCGTCCACCAGGAACCAGTCGCGCCATGCCGCGCCTTCGGGCTCGCACACCACGGTGATGCTCGACACGCGTTCGCCCGCCGCGACGGTCGCCACGACCAGGTTGCGGCGTGCGCGGCGCTTGCCCCCGCCGGCGGTCGCGGCTTTCGGATCACGCACGTAAGGGTCCTGGCGCAACACGCGCGCGCGCGCCTGCAGGCTGTCCCGCGCGCTCTCGACGTCGTCCACGCGGGGCAGCTCGCGGATCGCGCTGTCGACCAGCGCGAAGGCATCCTCCGCGGCGAGCGGCACCTCGAAGCGGCGGCGGTGGCGATTGCCCAGGGATTCGGCGTCGACGCTGTCGGTCACCAGGCGCACCCGCCTCACGTGGGAGACCACGCGGACAAGCACGCGGGTGAGGACGATGGCGGCCACGATCGCCCAGATCCATTCCGGGGCGCCGATCATGCCGCTCCAGACCACGAGCACCGCGAACAGCAGGACCGACCACGCGAAGAGGCGGATGAGGACGAAGGACGTGGACTTCATGCGGCGAAGGATAGCAACCCCCCGGCCGCGCGCGCCGGCGTTCCGACGAAACACCGGCGCACGGGCGCGAAAGAGGGTGCACGGGGCGTGAGGCGGGGCTGGGACGTGCGGCCCATCTTCACCCGGAAGAACGTCTGCCACCCGTCCTTGCCGTGCACCTCGCTACCGCGCCGCTTCCGGCTTGTCAAAGGGCGGCGCCCGGCGCCCAGCGCGGGTCGTCAATCGATGACGGTGGCGGCCTGCTTCAGCAGGTCCGGCGGCAGCGTGAGGCCGATGGAGCGTGCGGCGTCGCGATTGAGCACGAGCTCGATGCGCGGCGCGGGCTCGACCGCAATCTCCGCCGGGCGTCCGCCCTTGAGGATGCGGTCGACGAAGGTCGCCGCGCGGATGAAGCTCGCCTCGGGATTCGGCCCCCAGCTCATGAGGCCGCCGGCTTCCACGAAGCCCCGCAGCGGATAGATCGCGGCCTGGCGCAGGCGGCTCGCACCCTCGGCGATGGTGCGCCGCTCGGTATAGAACATCGGGTCGTTCATCACCACGAGGCCCTCGACCTCCTCGGCCCGGGCGCGCCGGTCGAACACGCGATCGATCTCCGCGCGGTCGCGGGCATCGATCACCGCGAGGCGCCGCGGCGGGCGGATCGCCGCCTCGAGGCGCGCCCGGTAGGCTCCATAGGTCGCGTTGGCCGGGTTGAGCAGGGCGACGATGCGGCGAATCCGCGGCGAGACTTCCATCAGGATATCGAGGTGGCGCGGGAGGTGGTCGAGCACGCTCGCGGAGATGCCGGTGATGTTGGTGCCGGGCTGCGCAAGGCTCTTCACGAATCCTTCGAGCACGGGATCCTCCGCGGCCGCCATGACGATGGGAATCGTCTTCGTCGCCCGCTGCAGGACGCGCGTCGTGAGCGCGGAGCCGGAGAGCACCACGTCGGGCGGGTCGCGTGCCATGTCGCGCGCGAAGGCCTGCAGGAGATCGTCCTGGCCGTTCGCCGAGGTCCACTGGTAGCGCACGTTGCGGCCGTCCTCGTAGCCGAGCGCGCGCATGGCGGAGAAGAACGCGTCCGCGCGGGTCTGGAAATTGACCTTCGAGCCGTAGGTGAGGATTCCCACCCGGTACGGGCGCGGCGGCTGGGCGAGGATGCGCGGAGCGACGGCGGCCCCCGTGAGGGCGGCGAATGCGGCGAGGATGCGGCGGCGCTTCAAGGAGGCGG
Organism: Usitatibacter sp.; assembly: GCA_035656735.1. Taxonomy (GTDB): domain Bacteria; phylum Pseudomonadota; class Gammaproteobacteria; order Burkholderiales; family Usitatibacteraceae; genus Usitatibacter. Next base: position 8,990 of record DASRRY010000017.1, read on the forward strand.
TCCCAGGGCGAGGTTCGCGCGATTCTACCGGCCGGCCCCTGCGCCACCAAGCGATTCCAGGTGCGCTACGCCTTCATCCTCTTCGTCGAGGCATCACTTCATGGCGTCGCGGCGCACGCGCACCTTCTTGCCGCGCAGCTTGGTCTTGCCGATGGCGCGGATCACCTGGTCGGCGAGCTCCTCGGGCACCTCGACGATGGAGTAGCGGTCCGCGACCTGGATCGCGCCGATGAGGGCGCCCGCGACGCCCGCCTCGTTGGCGATCGCGCCGACCAGGTCCTGCGGGCGGATCGACGCCTCGCGCCCGGCATTGATGAAGAGCTTCGCCATGCCGCCGGGAGCGCCGAGGCCGTAGGGCGCTGTCGTGGGCTTGCCCTTGCGGCTTTCGGCGCGTGCGGGAGAGGGCTTCGCCTCGGATTCCTCGTCTTCCCCGGCGGCCTCGCCCAGCACCGCGGCGTGGTAGAGCTTCACCGCCGCCATGGCGATCTGGACCGCGTCGTACTCGCTCGAGAGCGCGTCGACCACGACGCGGAAATGCTCGTAGTCGTCGGCGGCGAGCGCTTCGCGCAGCGCCCCTTGCGTGAGCTCGAGCCGGCGCGCGCGCAGGTCCTCGACGGTGGGCACCTGCGCGATCTCGATCTTCGAGCGCGTGATGCGCTCGATGTTGCGCAGCTGGTAGTGCTCGCGCGGCTCGACGAGAGTGATGGCGACTCCTTCGCGCCCGGCGCGTCCCACGCGGCCGATGCGATGCACGTACGACTCCGGGGAAACCGGGAGGTCGTAATTCACGACGTGCGTCAGGTGCTCGACGTCGAGCCCGCGCGCGGCGACGTCGGTCGCCACCAGCAGCTCGGCTTCCCGGGCGCGCAAGCGGCGCATCACCTTGTCGCGCTGCTCCTGGGTCATGCCGCCGTGGAGCGCCACGGACGGATAGCCGCGCGCCTCGAGCGTCTCCGCGAGCTCGTCCACCTCCGTGCGCGTGCGGCAGAAGACGATCGCCGCGGCGGGAGACTCCAGGTCGAGGATGCGGCCGAGTGCCGCGACCTTGGCGCTGCGCGAGAGGAGGTAGGCCTGCTGCCTCACCTTCGGCGCCTCGCCCGCTTTCGCGGCCGGCTTGGCGATGCGGATGCGCACCGGATCGCGTTGGTTGCGCTTGGCGATGGCCTCGATCCGCGGCGGCATCGTGGCGGAGAAGAGCACGGTCTGGCGCTCGGCGGGCGCCTCGCGCAGGACCGACTCGATATCCTCGGCGAAGCCCATGTCGAGCATCTCGTCGGCCTCGTCGAGCACGACGACACGCACCGAGCTCATGTCGAGGCTGCGGCGGCGCAGGTGGTCGAGGGCGCGTCCGGGTGTCGCGATCACCACGTCGACGCCGGCACGCAGGGCGAAGATCTGGCGGCCGATGGGCTGCCCGCCGTACACCGGCAGCACGCGGGCGCCGAGCGACTTCCCGTAACGGTGCACCGCTTCGGCCACCTGCATGGCGAGCTCGCGCGTGGGCACGAGGACGAGCGCGAGGGGGCCGCTGCCGCGGCCGTCGGCGGCGAGCCGCTGCAGGATGGGCAATGCGAATGCGGCCGTCTTTCCGGTGCCCGTCGCCGCCTGCCCGAGGAGGTCGCGTCCCTCGATGAGCGGCGGGATCGTCTGCTCCTGGATCGGCGTGGGCTCCTCGTAGCCGAGCGCCGCGAGCGCCTCGACGATGCGCGCATCGAGACCCAGTGCCGCGAAGGCGTCGGCCGCGGGCGCGGCGTCCTTCTGCTTCACAGCCATGGGCGCAGGAACCGGGCCGTGCAGCTCTCGCTCGAGCGGGCGACCTCGGCCGGCGTTCCCCGCGCCACCACGCGCCCGCCCTCGTCGCCGGCGCCGGGACCCATGTCGATCACCCAGTCGCTCGCGGCGATGACCTGCATGTCGTGTTCGACCACGATGACGGTGTTGCCCGCATCGACGAGTCCCTGCAGTTGCGTCATGAGTTTTTCCACGTCGGCGGGATGAAGTCCGGTTGTCGGTTCGTCCAGAACATACAGCGAATTGCCGCGGCCTGCCCGCTGCAGCTCCGTCGCGAGCTTGATGCGCTGCGCCTCGCCGCCGGAAAGCTCCGTCGCCGGCTGTCCGAGCCGCAGGTAGCCGAGGCCCACTTCGCGCAGCACATCGAGCGATCGATGGATCGCGGTCTCGCCGGCGAAGAACTCCCACGCGGCGTCGACGGTCATGCCCAGCACCTGGGCGATGTTGCGCTCGCGGTAGGTGACCTCGAGCGTCTTCGCGTTGTAGCGCGTGCCGTGGCACGTGGGGCAGGGCGTGTAGACGCTGGGCAGGAAGAGCAGCTCCACCATGACGAAGCCCTCGCCCTCGCAGTGCTCGCAGCGTCCCTTCGCCACGTTGAACGAGAAGCGCCCGGCGTCATAGCGGCGCGCACGCGCCGTCCTGGTGGCCGCGAACAGCGCCCGCACGTCGTCGAAGAGGCCGGTGTAGGTCGCGAGGTTCGAGCGCGGCGTGCGCCCGATCGGGCGCTGGTCGACGCGGATCAGCCGCTTCACGGCCTGCATGCCGCCGGCGATGTGGCCGCCCAGCGTCTCCACGCGGTCCTCGAGCGACGGTGCGTCGTCCGCTTCCTCCGCCACGGGCTGGCCGAGCAGCGTCGCGACCAGCTCCACCAGCACCTGGCTCACGAGCGTGGACTTCCCCGAGCCCGACACGCCGGTCACGCTGGTGAAGACCCCGAGCGGGAAATCGACGTCGAGCGATTCCAGGTTGTTGCGCGTGACGCCGCGCAGCTTGAGCCAGCCGCGCGCTTCACGTCCTTCCCGCGCCGTGGCGGAGGGCGACCGGTTGAACACGGCTTGTGCCGTGCGCGACCCCTTCACGTCGCGCAGTCCGTCGAGCGGACCGCTGTAGAGGATCTCGCCGCCGTGCTGGCCGGCCGCGGGGCCGACATCCACGACCCAGTCGGCGTGGCGGATCACGTCGATCTCGTGCTCGACCACGAAGATGGAGTTGCCCGAGGCTTTCAACTTGTCGAGCGCGCGCAGCAGCGCCTCGGTATCGGACGGGTGCAATCCCGCGGAAGGCTCGTCCAGCACATAGACCACGCCGAAGAGGTTCGAGCGCACCTGGGTCGCGAGGCGCAGGCGCTGCAGCTCGCCCGGCGAGAGCGTGGGCGTGCTGCGCTCGAGCGTGAGGTAGCCCAGGCCCAGGTCCAGGAGCACCTCGAGGCGCGCGCACATGTCCTCCGAGATGCGGCGCATGACCTCGGCCTTCTCGGGATGGTCGCGCTCGAGCTTGCGCAACGCCGGCGCGTCGCCCTTCGCGTAGGGATGGAAGATCTTCCCCAGCCGCTTGATGGGCACGCGCGACATGTCGGCGATGTCGAGGCCGTCGAACTTCACGCGGAGCGATTCGGGCCGCAGCCGCTTGCCGTCGCAGGCCGGGCATTGCGTTCCGACCATGAACTGCGCCACGCGCCGCTTCATCATCGCGCTCTGCGTGGTGGCGAAGGTCTGCATCACGTGCTTGCGCGCGCCGATGAAGGTGCCCATGTAGCTCGGCTCCTCGCGCCGCTTCTGCGCGCGCTTCACCTCGTCGAGGTCGAAGTGCGCATACACCGGCACCACCGGCTGCTCCTCGGTGAAGAGGATCCAGTCGCGCGTCTTCTTCGGCAGCTCGCGCCACGGCACGTCGATGTCGATGTGCATCGCGGTCAGGATGTCGCGCAGGTTCTGTCCCTGCCACGCGCCCGGCCACGCCGCGACCGCCTTCTCGCGGATGGAAAGCGAGTCGTCCGGCACCATGGATTTCTCCGTCACCTCGTACACGCGCCCCAACCCGTGGCAACGCGGGCAGGCGCCCTCGGGCGTATTGGGCGAGAACGACTCGGCGTAGAGCAGGGGCTGTCCACGGGGGTACTCGCCGGCGCGGGAGTACAGCATGCGCAGGAGGTTGGAGAGCGTGGTGACGCTTCCCACGGAGGAGCGCGTGGTGGGCGTTCCGCGCTGTTGCTGCAGTGCAACCGCGGGAGGCAGCCCCTCGATGTCGTCCACCTCGGGCACGCCCATCTGGTGGAAGAGGCGGCGCGCATAGGGCGCGACCGATTCGAGATAGCGGCGCTGCGCCTCCGCGTAGAGAGTGCCGAAGGCGAGCGAGGACTTGCCGGAGCCGGAGACGCCCGTGAACACCACGAGGGCATCGCGCGGGATCTCGAGGCTCACGTCCTTGAGGTTGTGCTCGCGCGCGCCGCGCACCCGCACGAATCCGCGAAATTCCGGGTCCTGGGGTGACGGATGGCGTCGCATGGCTCCGTATGACGGCGCCGCGCGAAAAAGAGTTGCAGCGCGGGAACTCATGGCGCCGCGGCACCACCGCGCGCGATCCGTAACAGTCGTTGACACTCGTGAATACGCGGGGTACGTTGGCCTTGCCATTCGTGAATGCGAATGCGCGCAATTCGTAACGTCGACCAGCGCCGTCTTCCGCTTGGAACGGTCGCAACGTCCGCAGGAGGCAGCGACAAAGGAAGCGCGGCGCGGAAAGGAGGCCACATGAAAGTGGCCATGCCGCTCATCCGGCGCGCTCTCGACCTCGCGGAGAGCAACCCGGCCTTGTTCGTCGTGATCGCGTCGCTCAGCGTGCCGCTCGCCTTGATCTATGCGGCTCTTTCTTTCGTGACGGCGCCCGCGGTCAACCTGCTCGCGTTTCTCGGGCTCGGCGTGCTCGCGCTGTCTTACGCAGGCTGGCTCGCCCGGCTCGCCATCACGCACTGGGGTAGCGCCGCCGTGCACCACTGCTGACGGCGCGCGAGGCCAGGAAGAAGGCCCTCCGGGGAGGGCCTTCGAGCGCTGCTGTTACCGCATTCGCCGCTTAGTGCCCGCCGCCCGCACCGGCGCCCGCGGATCCACTGCTGCTCGCGCCGCCCATGCCGGACGAAGTGCCGCTCGTGCCGCCGAGGCTGCTGCTGCCTGTACCCGTCGTGCCGCCGAGGCTGCTGCTGCCGGTGCCGCTCATGCCGCTGGTGCCGCCCAGGCTGCTCGTCCCGGTGGTGCCGCCGACGCCACTGGTGCCGCCCAGGCTGCTCGTCCCGGTGGTGCCGCCGATGCCGCTGGTGCCGCCCAGGCTGCTCGTGCCGGTGCCGCTCGTCGACCCGTTCACGCTGCTGCTGCCCGTGGAGCCGAGGCCCGTGCCATTCGTCGCGCCGTTGATGCCGCTACCCGAAAGCGTCGCGCATCTCGCGGTCGTCGTGCCCGGCGCGGTTGCGGTGCCCGGCACGGTGGCCGTCCCGGAGCCCACGCTGGGATTCAGGCAATCGGACGGGTCGAGGTGGGTATTGCTCGAGTCGAACTGGCTCGAGCCCGCCGCGCCGTTGCCGAGCGCGGACGCGCTGCCGGTGCCGAGGGCGGTCGAGCCGCCGACGGTGCCGTTCGCGCTCGTGCTGCTCGACGAGTTCAGGGTGGGACCGAAGCTCGTGCCGGAGCTGCCGCTCGTCTGCGACCACGCCGGACTCGTGAAAGCCGCGGCGGCAAGCGCCGCGGCGAGAAGCGTCATGTTGCGTTTCATGTGCTGCCTCCTGGATGGAAATGGGCAAGGAAGTGCGAGTGCCATTGCCCGCACAGGGGTGCGACTGGGGCGATGCGGCGCGGTTCTGCGCGGCGCGCGGGCCGATCGGCGCAAGGCGTGGCCGTCGAGCCGCAGGCGTGTCGGCGGCGTCGGGCGCGGCGCGCCCAGGTGTCGTCCAGGACGGGTTTCGCCGTCCGGAGGGACTAGCCCTTGCCGTGCATGAGCCGCTTGAGCAGCGGCGTGACGGCGAAGAGCACGATCGCGGCGCCCAGCGAGCTCGCGACCAGGAACCAGTAGGGCGGGATGGACGTGCCCTTGAGCAGGTCCTCCAGGATGCCCGCGAGATAATTCGCCGCCGCGTTGGCGAGATACCAGATCCCCATCATCAGCGCGGCCACGCGCGCGGGTGCGAGCTTGGTCACCATCGACAGGCCCACGGGCGAGAGGCACAGCTCGCCCACCGTGTGCAGCAGGTAGACGACGGTGAGCCAGAGCGGTCCCACCTGGCCGATCGCCTGCGCACGCGAATCGCCGATCGCGAGCACGACGAAGCCGAGCGCGAGGAAGACGAGCCCGAACGCCATCTTGGCGGGCGTGGGCAGCTTGAATCGCGATGTGTCGAGCCTCAGCCACAGCGCCGCCATCACCGGGCCCAGGGCGAGGATCGCGAGCGGGTTGATCGCCTGGAAGTACGACGCGGGAATCTCCCAGCCCAGGAGGTGGCGATCGGTGAGCTTGTCGGCGAAGAGGTTCATCGTTCCGCCGGCCTGCTCGAAGCCCATCCAGAAGAAGATCACGAAGAAGCCCATCACGAGGATCGCGATGATCTCCTCCCACTCCTCGCGGGTGAGCGGCTCACGGCCCGCTTCGACGTGCCGCTTCGCGCGCACGTGCCCCACGCCCCAGAGCGTCGCGACGATCAAGGCGACGATGGCGGTCTTCCCGAGTCCGGGCAGGGGATCCCACAGCGGACCCACGAATTTCCACGCGCCGATCACCAGGTACACGAGCGGGATCATCGCGAGGCTCACCAGCGCCACGTGCATCCAGTCGCGCGCATCCAGGCGCGTCTTGCCGCCGCGCATGCCGGCATTGCCCAGGCGCTCCTGTCCCCAGAGAAACTGCGCGATGCCGAAGCACATGCCCACGCCCGCGGAGGCGAAGCCATAGTGCCAGCCGACCCTTTCCCCGAGCGTGCCGGCCACCAGCGGCGAGAAGAAGGCGCCGAGGTTGACGCCCATGTAGTAGATCGTGAAGCCGCCGTCGCGGCGCGGGTCGTTCTCGTGGTAGAGCGTGCCCAGCAGGGTCGCCATGTTGGGCTTGAAGAAGCCGTTGCCCGCGATGAGCAGCCCCAGGGCCAGGTACAACAGCGGCTCGAAGGCCATCGCGAAATGGCCCAGCGCCATCGTGATGCCGCCGATCAGCACCGCCTTGCGCGTGCCGAGGTAGCGATCGGCGAGCCAGCCGCCCGCCAGGGGCGAGAGGTACACGAGGCCGGTGTAGAGCCCGTAGATCTCGAGGGCGTTGGAGCGCTCGTACCCCAGTGCGTTGACGAGATAGAGCACCAGCAGCGCCCGCATCCCGTAGTAGCTGAAGCGCTCCCACATCTCCGTGAAGAAGATGGTCGGCAGCGCACGGGGCTGGCGCTCGTCCGGCCGCGCCCGCGTATCGATCACGCCGGTCGCGGCCATGGCGCTCCTTTGCGGTGCGGGGCGAAATCCCCGCGAAAATCAACGCCTGCGCATGCGCGTGAGCAGGATCGCGCCGGCCGTGGCGGCCAGCGCGTGCACGAGGGTGGGATTGTCGCGGTAGAACCGGCCCGCGCGTCCGACGATCGCGTTGCCGCGCCCCGCGAGCGCTCCGCGCGAGGCCGCGAGGTCGGATGCCGGGATGTACTGGCCTTCGGCGGCGTGGCGGTCGCGCAGCCGTTCCCGCTCTTCGTGCCGGCGCAGCGCACGCGCGAGAAGGGACCCGGTGACCAGCTTGCCCAGCATGCCCATGCTTTTCTCCTCGAATCGGTCGAGGTCAGACGGAGCGGCGATCGCGGGAGTTCAGCGTCGCTCGCGGGGCTAGTGCTTTCGGGCCAGTGGGTCATTCCGGGGATCGCGAAGGCGGGAGACGGCGGCCGGATGATACGACTTTCGGCCGGGCGCTGTGCTGCAGGTCACTGGCCGAGCCCGCGTGCATCGAGTACAATCCGCGCGTTTAACGCACATTAAAGAATGGGCGCCATGGCGAGCGCGGTCCTCGAGTCCCACCTGTCCGGCCTGGTTTCCGACCTCGCGAGCCGCCTGTCGCACATCGGGCGCGCCGAGCTCGCCGAGGCCCTGGAGCCGCTGGTCGGGGCGGTGCGCGATGCGACGAGCGCCGACGACGTGGCGGCCGTCGCGAAGACGGCGTTCGACCTGTGCCGGCGCCTCTACGCCAACGGCCGGTCCGCCGAGGGCCTGCCGCTCGCGCGCTCGCTGCTCGACAATGCCGATGCCCGTGGCGACCGCGATCTCGAGGGCAGGGCCGCGGCCGTGTGCGGTCTCCTCGCCGGCGACAAGGCGGACATCGTCGCGGCGGTGGAGTATCACGCCCGCGCGCTGCGCGTGGCGGATGGCGACGCCGACGCCGTGAGCCGCACGTGGAACAACATCGGGCTCGCGATGGCCATCGCGGGCAACTACGAGCTGGCGGGCCGCTGCTACCAGCGCGGCGTCGCGGCCATCGCCGGAGCGCCCGCCCCGAATTACAACCGTTATGTGGCCTACGTGAACCTCGCCAACAGCCACTTCCAGACCGCCCGCTACGCCGAGGGTCTCGAGGTCGGCTTCCGCGCGCTGGAAGAGCAGAGCGCGGAATTCCGCGAGCAGGATGTGCACGGAGCGCTGCTGCTGCAGCGCAATATCGTGCGGCTCCTCGTGGCACTCGGCCGCAGCGCCGAGGCGCAGTCGCACGTCATCAAGGCGGTGACGCTTTCCGAGCGCGTTCGCACGCCGCGTGCCGCCATCGCCGCGGCCCTCACGCGTTCCGTCTATGAGCTCGCCGTGGGCCACAGCGACCTCGCCTTGACGCGCCTGGAAAAGGCGCTCACCCAGGCGCGCCAGTTTCCGGGCGCGCTGCGGGACACGCTCGCGAGCGTGGCGGCGGCGGAGGAGCAGGCGGGCAATGCCGAGCGCGCGCTCCTGCGCCTCACCGAGCTCTCCGAGCACATCTACACGTCCGCCATCGAACGCGCGCGCAACAACCTCGACCTTTCGCTCGCCGGCGCCATGGGCTCGTCGATGGAGCATCGCAACGAGCAGGCCCGCGCGCGCCTCTGCTCGCAGGTCGCGGAGCCGCGCCGTCCCGATGGCTGGAAGGCTCTCGAGCGCCTCGCCGTGAGCGCGGTGCTGCGCATGGACAAGACGGGTTGGCACGGCAAGCGCGTGGGCACGCTGTCGAAGGCGCTCGCGCTCGCCTCCGGCCTGGACCCGCTGCATTCGGTCGAGATCGGCATGGCCACGGAGGTTCACGACATCGGCATGTTGTCGATTCCCGAGGAGCTCCTCGCGCGCAAGGGGCCGCTTTCCCCGGCGGAGCAGAGGATCGTGGACCGGCACGTGGACGCCGCCGCGGAAATCCTCGCCGACGACGGGCATCCGCGCATGCTGATGGCGCGCGAGATCGCCAAATACCACCACGCGCGCTGGGACGGCGAGGGCTATCCCGAGCGGGTCGGCGGAAAGCTGATTCCGTTGCCGGCGCGCATCTGCGCGGTCGCCGACGCCTACGACGCCATGGTGTGCGGCCTGGGGACGCAACGGCGCAAGACGATGGACGATGCCTTGGGCGAACTGCGGCGCCAGGCCGGGCGGCAGTTCGATCCGCAGCTGGTCGCGCGGTTCGACGCGATGGTCCGGTCCGAAACGGAAGACCTGGGGCTGAACCTCAAGGCCAGCCATGGCATGGATGATTTCCAGGAGCTGGTGCATGCCCTGGAAGAAGACAGGGGGTTCGTCTGATGAAGAGCACGACGCTGGAAGCGAAGCACGAGCGGATGCTGGAGCTGCTCGCCGAAGGAGCCTCGGCGCGCGAGGTGGCCAAGAAGATGGGGTACAGCGAGGGCACCACGCGCGTGTACCTGCACAATCTCTACAAGGCCATCGGCGTGCGCAACAAGACCGAGGCGGCCATCTGGCAGCTGAGCCGCACGCACGCGGCCGCCGCGCCGCCCGACGTGGTCGAGCCGGCCGCCGGTGCAGGTCCGGCCGCCACGCGCGAGACGTTCGGCGACATGGCGCTCGCGGAGGACCTCTACTGCGCGCTCGGCGTGATGAGCACCTTCCTCGGCCCCTACGGTCACGTGTGGGAAGCCGGCCTGCGGCTGAAGGGCCAGCCCATCGACGAAAAGATGGTCACCCGCCGGGCGCAGACGCGACTGCTCTGGCGCGCGCTGCTGAAGGGCGACTTCGGCTATGCCAAGACGCTGAACGACGAGGGCATCGCCGAGCGCATGCTGCTCGACCAGCCGTCGGATGCCGTGCTCGTGGCATGCGTGCTCATGATCGGCGGGTTCAGCGCCGCTGCCCAGAAGCTCGCCGCGCAGCTGCAGCACCGGCGCCGGTCGTCGATCGGCATCAGCCAGCGCGAATCGAACCTGCTGGCGGCCGTCGAGGGCGCCATGGGCGCGAACGCGGATGCAGGGCTCGCGGCGCTGCACCATGCGGCGGAAGCGGCCAACGCGCCGATCCTGCGGCAGATCGCCATGGTCTGCCTCTTCCACGCGTATCGCGCGCGCAAGGACTCGCCGCGCGCGCACGGCACGGCCAACGCGATCTGGTCGGAAGCCGAAAAGACGCGTCAACAGCTCGAAGCGATGGGGGTCCGGCCCCTGGCGCGGGATGCCGTCCTGCCGCATCCCACCCGATCGGGCGCGAAGGCGGCGAATCGCGAGAAGGCGACGGCCGGCTGATCCGGCCGCCGCTCGCGCGGCACTCAGTGCGGCCAGATGGGCACGTCGTCGCCGCCGCCGATCCATCCCAGCTCGATATCGCGCAGCGTGCGGATCTCCGCCTGCTGCGCCGTCTCGCGCGCTTCCGCCAGGTCGCGCGCCACGTCGTCCGCGAACACACCCGCCATCGTCTTGATCTCGTTCATCGCCTGATTCCTTTCGTGCCGGTTGGAGGAAGAAGGCCGGGACGGCCTCCGTGCGCCCGAATACTTGCACACGTTAATTGACAAGCGCAAGTGGATTAACGCACCATACCTTCGCCGCAAAAGCTTTCGTGCCGCCCGCCCATGATCACAGAAGGAACGCCGCCCCTGTCCGCGACCCGCCGCGAAGATGCGCGACAGATCTCGCTTGACTTCGAGCTGCTATTCCGCTGCGCGCCGTCCCTGCTGCTCGTGCTGGAGCCCACAGCAGGATTCCGCATCCTGGGCGCAAGCGACGCCTACCTGCGTGCCAGCCGGTCCTCCCGCGAGGCCATCGTGGGGAAGCCGTTCTTCGAGGTGTTTCCGGAAACGGTGGAAGGTCCGCGCGCCACGGGCGCCGGCAGCCTCAAGGCGGCCCTGGAGCGCGTGCTGGCGACGCACAAGGCCGATTCCCTCAACTCGCCGGTGCTCGACGCCCAGGGGCACCTGCGCTACGTGATCCATCGCGCGGACGCGATGGAGATGGAGCTGCTGCGTGCGTCCGACGAGCGCGATGACGCGCTGCGGCGGCTCAAGAGCGCCAACGAGGAGCTCGAGGCCTTCGCGCGCGCCACGGCCGACGACTTGCGCTCGCCGATGCGGGCCATCGACGGTTTCTGCCGCCTGTTCCAGCAGATGAAGGGCCCCGCCCTGGACGATGGCGTGCGACGGCTGCTGGGCCGCATCGGTGCGAAGCTGGGCCAGATGGAATCCGTCGTGGAGGACCTGCAACGCCTGGTGCGGGTGGGCCAGGCGTCCCTGAAGCGCGAGCGCGTCGACGTGGCGCAGCTCGCGCGCGCCGCGGCCGACGAGTGGGCCGCGCGCGAGCCGCAGCGCCGCGTGCGTTTCGACATCGCGCCCGGGCTCGAAGCGTGGGCCGACCGCGATCTCGTGGCGCTGGCGCTGGACAACCTCATCGCGAACGCATGGAACTACACCTCGGGCCGCGACGAGGGGCACGTCGAGGTCGGCGCGCGCACCATCGTCGGCCAGACCGTGCTCTACGTGCGCGACAACGGCGTGGGCTTCGACATGGCGAAGGCGGACCGGCTCTTCACCCCGTTTTCGCGCATGCACGAGGATGGCCGGGTCGGCAGCCACGGCATCGGCCTCGCCTGCGTGAAGCGCATCGTCCAGCGCCACGGCGGGGAGATCTGGGCCGAGGCGGTGCCGGGCGAGGGCGCCTGCTTCCATTTCACGTTGAATGGCGTGCACGTCACGCGTTAACCCAGGAGGCCTGCCATGCCTGAATCCCGCCGCATTCCCGTTGCCGGCAGTGAACGTGCTCCGCTCGCCGCCGCCCGTGCCACCTACCCCGTCGCGCGCGACGAGCGCTTCGAGGTGACCGTGCGCATCCGCCGCAAGACGCCCGTGCGCGAGCTCACCCCGAACGCGGCGCATGAGAGCGACGCGCCGGAAGGGCGCCGCTACCTCTCGCGCGAGGCTTACGCGCGCGACCATGCCGTCGATCCGGCGGACATCGAGCGCGTCGAGCGTTTCGCGCGCGAGCAGGGGCTCGTGGTGGTGCATTCGAGCGCCCCCCGCCGCAGCGTCTTCCTCTCGGGGACCGTGAGCCAGTTCGAGCGAGCCTTCGGCACGAAGATCGACCAGTACGAAAGCGCGGGCCATGTCTATCGCGGGCGGACGGGGCCGCTCACGCTGCCGGAGGACGTCGCCGCCATCGTCGAAGGGGTCTTCGGCATCGACGACCGTCCCGCGGCCATTCCGCACATCCAGCGCCCCGCGAGCACCGGGCACATCGTGGCCCACGCCGCGCAGGCGAGCTTCACGCCTCCGCAGCTCGCCCGCGTCTACGAGTTTCCCGAAGCCGACGGCGCCGGCCAGTGCGTCGGCATCATCGAGCTGGGCGGCGGTTTCCGCACGGCGGACCTGCACAAGTACTTCCAGGAGCTCAAGCTGACAGCGCCGGCCGTGAAGGCGGTGCGCGTCGATGGGGCGCGCAACGACCCGTCCACCGCGGACGGCGCCGATGGCGAGGTGATGCTCGACATCGAGGTCGTCGCGGGTATCGCGCCAAAGGCGACGATCGTCGTCTACTTCGCGCCGAACAGCGACAAGGGGTTCATCGACGCGATCACCACCGCGATCCACGACGAGACGAACCGGCCCTCGGCGATCTCGATCAGCTGGGGCGGCCCCGAGAAAAGCTGGACCAAGCAGGCGATGCATTCCATGGACCAGGCGTTCCAGACCGCGAGCGCGCTCGGCGTCACGATCTGCTGCGCGGCGGGCGATGCCGGGTCGGGCGATGAGAACCCCGATGACCTCGCGCAGGCGGGCGAGAAGGCCGATGGCCTCGCGCACGCGGATTTCCCGGCGTCGAGCCCCTACGTGCTCGCCTGTGGCGGCACGCGGCTCGCGGTGACGGGAACCGCCATCGCTTCCGAGACGGTGTGGGACGACGACCCGCTGCGCAGCGCCACGGGCGGCGGGGTGAGCGACGTGTTCGCGCTGCCGGCCTACCAGGCGAGCACCGGCATTCCGCCGTCCGCCAATCCCGGCAAGCACCGGGGCCGTGGGCTACCCGACGTGGCGGCAGTGGCCGACCCGCAAACCGGCTATCGCGTGCGCGTCGACGGCGAGGAGTTCGTGATCGGCGGCACGAGCGCGGTCGCGCCGCTTTGGGCGGGACTCGTCGCGCGGCTCAACCAGGAGCTGGGCCATCCCGTCGGATTCCTGAACCCGATGCTCTACGGCCCGAAAGGCGGATCGAAGGTCTGCCGCGACATCACGTCGGGCAACAACGGCGCCTACCGGGCCAAGTCGGGATGGGACGCGTGCACCGGATGGGGCTCGCCGAACGGCGTGCGCCTCGTGCAGGCCCTCAAGGGCGGCGCCGCGCGTTCCGGGAGCGGGGCGAAGGCGTCCACGCGCCAGGCCGCCCCGCACTGAGCTTGCCCTAGCCCGCCTTGCGGCGCGCGAGGATCGCCTCGATCTCGTCCATGATGCGATTCATCCGCCGCGCCACCGCGTCGTACGGCGCGCGCGTCGCAAGGTCCACTCCCGCCGCCTTCACCAGCTCGTACGGGTAGTCGGAGCCGCCCGAGGAGAGCAGCTTGAGGTAGCGCTCGCGCACGCCCGGCTTGCCGGCGAGGATGTCGTCGGCGAAGAGCGAGCTCGCCGCGATCGACGTCGCATACTGGAAGACGTAGAACGAGTTGTAGAAGTGCGGGATATAGGCCCATTCGATCGTGTACAGGTCGTCGATCTTCACCACGCCCTGCGCGTCCCCGTGGTAGCGCTCGAGGATCTCCCCGTAGATCTTCGTGAGCTGCGCGCCCGTGAGCGGCTGGCCCTTGTCGGCCGCGTCGTGCACGCGCTGCTCGAACTCCGCGAACATCGCCTGGCGGAAGAACGTGCCGCGCAGGCCCTCGAGGGCGCTGCCGAGGTACAGCAGCCGCTCGTCGTCGGTCTTCGCCGTCTTGAGGGCGTAGTCGAGCAGCAGCGCCTCGTTGAGGGTGGAGGCGATCTCGGCCACGAAGGTCGCGTATTCCGAGGTCGCGAAGGGCTGGTGGCGGCTCGAGAGGTACGTATGCATCGCGTGGCCCCACTCGTGCGCGATGGTCGAGACCGACTCGTAATTGTTGGTGTAGTTGATGAGCAGGAACGGGTGGACGTCGTATGCGCTGCCCGCCATGTGGGCGCCGGAGAGCTTGCGCGGGCGCGGGTACACGTCCATCCAGCGCTCGGCGAGGCCCTTCTTCATCGCGGCGACGTACTCGGGCCCGAGCGGCTTCACCGCCTCGAGCATCATGTGGATGCCCTCGTCGATCGGGTATTCGCGCCCGCCCTTCACGAGCGGCGGATAGATGTCGTAGTAGCGCATCTCCTGCACGCCCAGCATCTTCGCGCGCAGGCGGAAATAGCGGTGCAGCGTCGGCAGGTTCGCGTTGGTGGACGCGATGAGCGAGTCGTACACCGGGCGCGGCAGGTTGTTGGCGTCGAGCGCGCGCGTGATCGTGTCGGGGTACTTGCGCACCTTCGAATAGACGGTGTCCTCCTTGAGCATCGAGGAAAAGGTCGTCCCGAGCGTGCCCTCGAACTGCTTCCACTCGCCGAAGAACGCGTCGAAGACCTTCTTGCGGTCGTCACGGTTCTCGCTCTCGCGGGCCTGGGTATATGCCGACTGGTCGAGCCGCACTTCCTGGCCGTCCGAGAGCTTGACCGTGGGCCACGGGATCTCCGCATTCGAGAAGATGCGATAGATCGAGCCGGCGCTGCCTTGCGTGAGCGAGAAGTTGGCGACGATCGCCTCGCCCTCCGCATCCAGCGTGTGCGGCGCCATGCGCAGGATGTCGTCGACGGGATGGCGATAGATGGCGAGCCCCGGCACCTCGCGGAAGAAGGCGTCGATGCGCTCGCGCCCGATCGAGAGGATCTCCGGGCTCATGAACGAGGACGCCTCCTGCATGTGCGAAAGCAGCAGCTGGGCGCGCTGCTCGAGCGCCTGGCTCGCCGCATCTCCCGTGTCCTGGGCGGCGCTCTCGCTCGCATAGGTGTAGAGCCTGAGCATCGTCTTCAACGTGTCGTAGTTCACGTCGAGGCACTGCTTGAAGCGCGCCGCCGAGGAGCCGAGTTGGCCGCGGCAAGCCTCGATCTCCTTGAGCGCCGATTCGGCGCGGGCCGCTTCGGCGTCCCACGCTTGCGTGCCGGGATACATGTCGGCGAGGTTCCAGCGGTCCTGCGGGCGTTCCTGGGGTGCCGCGACGGCGGAGACAGCCGTCGCGAGGCCCAGGGCCAGGAAGGTTTTTCTCATGGGGAGTGCTCCGGAAGTGAGGTGCGAATTCTAGTGCCCCCTGCCTCCGGCCCATGTCACCGAATCTCACGAAACCGATACGCTCCGGCGGGGTCCCTCTGGAACCGGACCCCTGGAGGACCGCCATGAACCTGCGTCTAGTCCACGCGTCGTTGTTCGCTTTCGCCACCTCCGCGGGGCTCGCCGCCGCGGCCGACACGCCCCCGCGCATGCGCACGCCCGCCGAGGAAAGCGTCCAGCAGGGCTCGGACGCGGCACCGCTCGGCTCGTCCGGAGGAACCACGGGTGGCACCACGATCGGCTCCGGCGCGGGCACCCCCTCGACGCCGGGCCTCGCGGTCGATTCCGGAACGGTAATGCGCCCGCTCGCCGCCGAGGGCCGCAACTCGGTGACGCCGAAGAAGGAGAAGCACCGCAGGCAGCTCTATGGCCTCAACCCGAAGACCGACGACGCGAAGTCACCGGATTCGCGGTAGCCGCAATGAGCCGCCCCGGGCAGGTCCTTGCGCGGGTGTTCCGCAAAGTGCTTGCGTAATCGTTGTTCCGGTCGTCTCACTGGGTCGGACGGCAGTTTTCGACTGCGGATTCAACCGGTAGATGCAACACACTGCACGCTCGCTGTCTGAGCGAAGGGGGTGTTGCATGGAGAGAAGACCGCGGATCTGCTACTCCGAAAGCCAGAGAGCGCTTATGTGGGAGCGCTGGCGCCAAGGGGA